>DASXVP010000023.1:0-42471 GCA_036504135.1 Paludibaculum sp. | reverse complement strand
TATAACAAGAACAAGAAGGCCATCAAGTTCACGCCGACGCTGGAGTTGGAGTTTGAGCCGGGGCGAGAGAAGCGAGCCCGGTTGGCCCCGCGGCCGGAACCACCGACATTGAAGGAGATTCGGCAACTGGCTTCGGAGTTGATGGGTCGCAGCGTCACCGATCACGAATTAGCCAGTTTGCAGCTAGTGATCAACCAGCGAGGGCCCGAGGAATCTAGCCTGCTGAAGAGGTTGAGGGAGGTGAAGACCAGGGTAGTGCCGCCAATCAGTTTGTGGGATCTGCGCCAGTGGATGTGGGTTCTGTATTGGATTTGAGCAGGGAGAGGAAGTTGGGAAGACAGGTGGATTGGGGAATTTCTCCGGAGATGCTGAAGACGAATGGCTTAGGGACCGGGAGCCAAGTCACCGGGCCACTGCGTCAACGTCGCGGTGGGTCGCGAAATGCGGGATTCCACTAAGCCTCCATCCGTGGAGTTCCGTAAGCTCAAACAAACGCTGCTCTTTCTGTTTGGATCAGCCGGCCAAACTGGCAGTCAAGCGTCCGCACCAAAAAACGGTGCTCACCGATCGACGAATCAGACTGCTGGCCAAGCAAGGCATTCACCACCGCAGTGTTTTGTCGCCCTGCTCGCCGAGTCGTCCGAGCAATTACCGCACCAGCGGGCGGTCACGCTCATCTGCTCGGCGGTATACCGCTTTGTGAGCCAGAATCAGCGCCGGCTGTCCGGCGTCAACTATTCTTCCCGGTCGGGAGTTCTAATTGTCGCCGATCACTCTTTCCACGCCAAAGCAAAATGCCGACGGAACCCGCTTCGCGTATTTGAAGCTGAAGGGCGGAGTTGAGGCTGTCCGCAACGCCGACAAGCCGAGTTCGATCGCTGCCTTGCATGCCTATAACGGTGGCGTGCGTCCACTCCTCGGCGCCAATCTGACCCTAATTCTTGACTCAATCACCTATGGTGATGACATTAAGCCTCGCCTCAGCCTCACCGGCGACTACGTGGCGCGGATCCTGCTCTCTCCCGAACCGTTGACGCACATGGTCGACTCCAAACCTCTGGTCAGTCTCAGCAGAGGGACCCGGCAAATCACTGAGGTGACGCTTCTGTGGCAGGCTACGCCCTATTGGGGTTTGTTTTCCAAGTACAAATACGGCTCGGTTCGCCCCCCTCTTCGTCTTCATGGATCACCAAGTGATCGTCGGCGTGGCATTCCAGGCCAAGTGGAAGTAGCGCAGGCAGGTGCCTTGGAAGATGGCATCGTCAAGAATGTAATATGCCTCGCCTGACGGCAAAGGCTGCGGAGTTCAATCGCGCAACCCCTCTCGAGTGCGGAGTCAGGTTCGGGAAGTCGCAACCCGATCTTCCGTCTGGCCACGCGCCGCTCGGAACTCGAGCATCCGGTCCACTCTGACGGGAAACGCCCTAGCAGTGAATCTAGCTTCCGGATTCCGAATGCGTTTTCGGCAATCCGGAGTCAATCGTTCGCCTTGGAAGGCCATCTCACGTCGCGGCACGGACGATCAGTGCTCGAACAATGTCTCCTCGCTTCCTTCGCCTAGCCAGAAGATCCGATGCGTGCCTTTGCCTGAACTAATGAACATTCTTACGTTGTCGGCTGAGGTCGGCTCGGTGCAGAAGTATCGGGCGTTGTCTTCGTGTTCATAGAAGGTGTCCCAGTAGCCCTTGGTCCAACCGCTGGAGTCCTGGGCAACACCATGTTTGAAGAACAACTCCTTGAATTCCAGCTTGGATATCTCGCGGTCCATGGTTTCTTCTGCACCGCCAGTCGCCACTCCGTTCCTAAGCCGATTGGCTCCGAGCCACGGCCTCGAACGCGACCGGACGCTACGCCTTCATTATCCACTGGAACTGTAAGATCCGTTCGCCTCCGCTGGGAACTGCTCTCGCAAGACCTCGCCACCTGGCCTCTCGTGTTCGTCACTGGTGGGCGGACCGGCGCTCGACGGTTCCGGACTGGACCATGGCGTTGAAGGGCGGTAACCCTTCCTCTTCCAAACGGAGGCTCGTTCTATTGCGGTTCCGAAGGAGTCTAGACGATTCCCTCAGAAACTCGGCCACTCTTACACTATTCTCTGTGGACGCGCGACTCTGCGCCTAGCCCCGAATTGTAAAGGTAGGGGAAGGATTCGCCGTCGTCCTTACGTTACCGGACGCAACTGCGACCTGCTCTCTCACCGTGGGACTAGTCTGAATTCACCGTCGTAATCGAATTTCGTCGAGACGGTAACGCTGGAATGGATCGTCCTCTGAAATAGAACCGAGCCGGCTCGAGTCTCGCCGTAGCTCACGAACTCAAACGGCAGGTCTCGAGATCCGAATACCTCACCCTACAATGTCCGTCGCTAGGAAGGCTTCGTTTGTGGACGCGGGAAGGTGAGTCGACCCTTCGAGCCTGGTTTCGCTTCCCGCACAATTCCCGCAGAATGGGCAATTCCCTCAGAATTCCCGCACTCCTTGATCTACTTCGCTTGAAGTATCTTCTTTGTTTTCAATATGGCGTTCTGCGGATGTGGGTGCTGGATTGCTTGGGGTGCAAGAGGTCCCGAGTTCAAATCTCGGCGGCCCGACCGAACTTCCCCACAACTACTCCGTTTGGTTTGGATCGCGAGCTGTCGCATTCTCGCTCAGTCTCGCGCGTCTCCTCGAAACACCTGTTTTCGATGCCACTCGAGGTATTCCTGCCTGGGGGTGCCGCCAGAACGTGACGCCGGCATTTCAACTCGAGTTCGTGGTTAACCCGCTACGAACATAGCCACTGCCGCGGCAGTCATAACCCCTGCCGTGATCCAGCCAAGCCATCTCAAAAGCGGCGGGCTCACGTGATCACCCATTACGGAGCGGTCTGAGGTGAGCAGAACAACCAGCACGATGAGCGGAGGGGCCAGCACACCATTGACTACGGCCGACCAGAACAGCATCTGCACCGCGTTCAACCCGGCCTCGCTGAGCACCACCCCGAGCACCATTGCGACGGCCAGCACTGCATAGAACTTCGGTGTCACACTCGGCTTGCGGTCCAGGGTGGCACCCCACGTCATCGCCTCGGAGATCGCGAATGCACTCGATCCTGCCAGTACGGGGACGCCCAGCATTCCCGTCCCGATGAGCCCGAGCGTAAACAGCAGGTATGCCGCGTCTCCGGCCAGGGGCCGCAACGCCTCAGCCGCCTGGCGTGCCGTCGCGATCTTCGTGACTCCATGGGCGTGCAGGGTCGCCGCAGTGGTCAGGATGATGAAGAACATCACGAAGTTCGAGTAGAACATCCCCGTGATCACGTCCCGCCGGGCGCGTCGCATCTCCTTATCGGTTGCGCCCTGGCGCTGAGCCAGGGTTGACTTGCCCTCGGCTCTCTCCTCCTCCACCTCTTGAGAGGATTGCCAAAAGAAAAGGTACGGCGAGATGCTGGTTCCCAGGACACCAACTAACACGGAGAGGTATTCGGCCGACCATTGCATTTGGGGCACCAACGTTGCTCGCAGGACCTGAGTCCAGTCGGGTTTCGCCAGGAAGGCCGTAATCACATAGGCGAACAGCACAGCCGTGAGCCACTTGAAAGTCCGCGCGATCACCCGGTAGGACGTCAAGAGGAGCGTGGCCACCAGGATTCCGCCAAAAGCCGGCGTCCACCACCGGGTGCCGATTCCGGTCATCATTTGCATGGCGTCCGCCATACCGCCCAAGTCCGCGCCGATATTGATCACATTGGCGACTGTGAGCAGCAGGCAGGCGCCCCATAACACCCACCGGGAATACCGCCGGCGAACGACCGCGGCCAGGCCCCGTCCAGTGACCATTCCGAGCCGGGAGCACATTAGCTGCACGGCGGCCATCATGGGAAAAGAGAACAGCGCCGTCCAGAGCAGACCGTAGCCGAACGCCGCTCCGGTCACGGAGTAGGTGGCGATGCCGGATGGGTCGTCATCGGCAGCACCCGTGATCAACCCTGGCCCGAGCTCGGCAAAGAAGTCGGCCACTGCGCCTTGCGATCGGCGCTGAGGCGGGGGTTGGCCAGTGGAAGCCGGCATCTCGGTTTCCATCCTCTCGGTATCCGGGAGAAAGACGCAGGCTCCCTTTGCGGTATTCCAGAGTTACGCCAACGCCCTGCGATTGTTCGCTTTTCTGTCAGCAACGGATCTGGATCAGTGTCTGCGTTCAACGTAGCACACTGAAGCGCTCGCAAATCATATCGCTGCAACCCGCCGACATTCAGAATGGCAGACGCACGGTAAAGGTGGCCCCGCCTCCGGGCGTGCTGGTCAGCTCGACGCTGCCTCGATGGGCCTCCGCGATCCATTTGACGATGGAGAGGCCGAGGCCAAACCCGCCGGCTTCGCGTGACCGCGCTTCATCTCCGCAGTAGAACCGGTCAAAGACGTGAGGAGCGGCTTCGGCAGAAACCCCAGCGCCAGAGTCGGAGACACCGATCGCCAAGGCGTCCCCAGACTGAGACAGCGAGGCGATGATCCGGCCGCCGTGCGGTGTGAAGCGGATCGCGTTATCCAGGAGGTTGAGGAGCATACGCCGCAGCAGCGCCTCGTCGCCCCGATACTCGATATCCGCGCTTGCGAGGCATTCCACGGAGATGGCCTTGGCCGCGGCCAGGCCCTGGACGGAACGGCAGCACTCCACCAACAGGTCATTGCAATAGAGCTGTCCCATGCGCAGAACGACATACCCGGCGTCGGCGCGGGCGAGGTTGAGAAGATCGTCGATCAGGGAGGATAGGCGGATTGATTCCTGGTGAATCGTTGAGAGCGATTCGCGATATTCCGCCGGCGGGCGATCCCGATCCAGCGCCACGTCGGCCTCTCCGCGGATGATGGCGATCGGAGTCCGCAGTTCGTGGGAGGCGTCGGCGATAAGCCGGTGCATCGTTTCGAACGAACTGTCGAGCCGCGCGAGCAGTTCATTGAACGTCTGCGCCAGCGTCTCAAGCTCCTCGCTCGATGGACCGATCTCCAGTCGCCGGCTCAGATTCTGGCTGGTGATTGAGCGGGTTTGCTCGCCCATCAGGCGCAGCGGGCGGAGGCTGCGCGTGGCAAGCCAGAAGCCACCCAGACCCGCTGCGAGAAACAGCAACGGAAGGCCGAAATACAGAAGGCTACGAACGAGAGTCAGATCGGCGGCGATGGATTCCTGAGACGAGAGCGCGATGACGCGGTAAGCATTCCCCTCGTATTCCACTTGCTGAATGACCGCCCGGCCGCCCTCCGCGCTGTACCGCGGTACGGCGAAGGCTGTTCCAGGCGCCGTGGCTCTGGCTGACCGAACCAGATCACTGAGAATCTCCCGCGGTCCGGAGTTGTTCGCCGCCAACAAACGGGGCCCGGCGAAGATCGCGAGCACCACGCCGCGAACGCTCATCTCCGCCACTGACTCGATAGCAGCCGCCGGCGCGTCGCCCTTCATTTCCTGCATCTCGCTCAGGAACAGCGCGGCTGCGCTCCGGCTCTCGGCGCCCAGCATCTCGTCCAGACGGTTCTTCAGGGCTTGGTCGAGTGTTGCGTAGAGGAAGACGCTGAATAGGATGAACAGCAGAGCAAACAGGGCAAGATACCATGCCGTGATTTGAACGCGAAAGCTCCTAAGCACTGGCATCTCCCGCGCTCGCCGAGAGGATATAGCCTTCGCCGCGGCGGGTGTGGATGAGCGGATTCGCGCTGCCCGTGTCGATCTTGGCCCGCAGACGCCGGATGTGCACGTCGATGGTGTTGGAGAAGGGGTCGAAGCTCTCGTCCCAGACGTGCTGGGCGATCGCCTCCCGGTCCACCACTCGATTCTCGTTGAGCATCAGGAATTCCAGCAGGGCGTACTCCTTGGCTGTCAACGAGATGGGCCGGCCCGCACGGACGGCCGTGTGGCGGGCAGTGCTCAACTCCAAGTCGGCGACCCGCAACGACTCCGGACGAAGGGTGGCGGCGCGGCGCGACAGGGCGCGCAGCCGCGCGAGGAGTTCCTTCAGATCGAAAGGCTTGGTGAGATAGTCGTCTGCGCCACAATCCAGGCCGGCCACGCGGTCATCGATGGAATCGCGCGCGGTCACCATCAGGATGGGAGTCCGCAATCCCGCGCCCCGCAGATTGCGGCAGACGGCGAAGCCATCGAGCGCGGGTAGCATGACATCCAGGATGATGAAGTCGTACTGGGCCACCCCGGCGAAGTAGAGGGCCTCCTCGCCGTCGGCCGCCAGATCCACGGCATAGGCGTGGTCGCGCAAGCCCTTAGCCATGAATTTCGCGACTCGGGCTTCGTCTTCGACAAGCAGAATTCGCACGGTTCGTTCCCGGTACCTCCTGGCAGGACCGGCCTGATACTCAGTATGCTGCGTTTGGCGGCGCCAGACTACCTGCCGACTACCAGGACATGAATGCTGTCCGGAATGATCGGCGGACGACCTTTCCTCTGACCTTCCTTGGGTTCGGGCGCCGGGCCGAACTCCGCGCCGAGTAGATAAACCCGGTTGAGCTTTTCGTCCACGGCCATGGTGCGTGAGCCCCGCGCTGTCTGCACGGTATCCACCGCCACATACTTCCCATTCACCAACTGGACGATCGTGAGAGTTCCGTCGCCGCCGTTGGAGCTGAAGGCCATGCCGGTGCCGGGATCGAAGCCCGCTCCGTCAGTGCCCGGCCCTACTGCCGGCGTCGCGATCACCTTCATCGTGGCGATGTCGGTGACGGCCATCATCTGATTACCGCAAACGGAGAACAGCTTCCTGTTCTTCACGTCGATCGCGAGGCCGGACGGCCCTTCGCACGGGGCCAGCGACCCACGCCGGGTCACGCCAGGCTTGGTAGCATCGATCTCCACGATTTCGCTGGTGTTCTCGATATTGACGTAGAGCTTGCCGGCGCCATCGGCCACGCAGAACTCAGGCTTGTCGCCGACGGGGAATGTCTTCACAATCTCGTTGGTCTTGGCGTCGATCGCAGTAGAGTCGTTCGAGCGCCCGTTGAAGGTGAAGATGCGACGCGTCTTCGGCTCGTAACAGATCGAGTCCGGATTCTGGCCTGTTGCCGGCTCGCCAGTCTTGGCCAGCGTCTTGAGATCGAATACCGTAACGCTGTTGGATTGGCCGTTGCTGATGAACCCTTTGCCGAGTTCGGGGGCGACAGCGATGCCGTGCACGCCGTGAAGCTGCGCGATCTGGCCAACCACCTTACCGGCATTGAGATCGACCACCTCCACCGTGGATCCATGAGAAAGATAGAGTCTTCGCGCCGGGCTATCGAGGGTGAGATAGTCCCACCCGCCGCTACCGCCGATCTTGATTTTGTTGATGACCTTGTAGGCTACCCCGGCAAACGCTACGAGGCCCAACAGTGCTACCGCGAGAAGTCGCTTCATTCTGTCACTCCTTCTTCTTTCCCGCCGCCGCCAATGTAATGGCGGACGGCCGGGGTTACGACCAGGGACAGGACCATTGACGCAAGAACGCCGCCAATCACGGAGATGGCCAGCGGTTGCAGCATTTGCGAACCCGCGCCCCATGCGAGCGCCAGGGGAATCATACCGGCCACGGTGGCCAGCGCGGTCATCATGATTGGGCGCAACCGGCGTTCACCGGCGCGAATCATGCTCTCTTCCGCGCCGATGCCGGCGGCGCGGAACTTCTGGTCGGCGTCGAGCAGCAGGATGCCGTTTTTCGCGACGATGCCGATCACCATAATCAGGCCCATAAACGATGAGAGGTTGAACGTCGTATTCGTGACCAGCAACGCAAGGAAGACGCCGCTGGTGGACAACAGAGCCGAACTGATGACGGCGATGGGAGCGGCGAAGTTGCCAAATTCGAATAGCAGCACGATGAAGACCAGCACCACCGCCAGCATCAGAACGATTGCCAGATCCTTGAACGACTTCCTTTGCTCCTCGAACTGCCCGCCGTATTCCACGCGAATACTGGGAGGAATATTCAATCCGGCCACGACCTCCTGCACTTTGGCCATGCCATCGCCCAGATTCAACCCGTCGAAGCGCGCGGTGACGGCCACGTAGCGTTGCAGGTTTGCCCGCCGTATCTCGGTCTGGCCGGGTATTTCGACCATCTGAGCCAGCGAACCGATGGTCGCGGTCTTCCCCGTTCCGCTCACCAGCATGGTGTTGCGAATAGAGTCGAGGGAGATGCGCGTCTCCGCCGGGAACCGGACGCGGATCCCGTAGGCGCGGTCGTTCACGACAACCGGAGGGGTGGCAGGCTCGCCCTGCAGGATCGCCGCCGCATCCAGTTCCAACTCCTGCGGCGTGAAGCCAGCGCGGGCCGCCACCACGGGATCGACATTGAACAGCATGGCCGTGCCGCTGATGGTGTTATCGATGCCGTTGAGCACGTCCACCACTCCAGGAATCTTCTTGATTCCGACTGCCACTGTCGGCGCCCAGCGGCGCAGAAGTTCGGGATCCTGCGCGAACAACTTGATGACCACGGGCTCGGGCGCACTCGTGAGGTCGCCGATCATGTCCTGAAGCAGTTTCATGAACTCGATATCGAGCACTGGCTCGGCCTTCTTGATCTTGGCGCGCAGCTCCGAAATCACCTCGTCGGAGCCTCGGTTGCGGTCGCGCTTGAGCTTCACTGAGATGTCGCCCGTGTTGGCTTCGGTGACAGCGGCCAAGCCAAGCTGCATGCCTGTCCGGCGTGAAGTGCCCTCCACCTCCGGCGTCTTGCGGAGGATCGTTTCGACGTGGTTGATCACGCGGTTGGTCTCCTCCAGCGAGGAACCGGCCGGCATGATGTAGTCAATGATGAAGCCGCCTTCGTCCATTTCCGGCAGCAGGTCGGAACCGGTGTGCTGATAGCAGACATAGGAGCCGGCGATCACCAGCACCGTGAAAACAGCCAGCAACGGAGGGTGTTCCAGTGTCATGCGAAGTGCGCTGGCGTACCACCTCATCAGAAGGCCCGGCCCGGCCTCCCGCTTGGCCTCGGCTTGAGGCTCTCCATGCCTCTTGGCCCGGAGGAAGTAGTGGCTGAGCGTCGGAGTCCACGTCAGCGCCAGCGCCAGGGAGGTGAGAAGGGCCGTGCCCACCGTCACCGCTAGGGCGCGGAAGAACACGCCGGTGACTCCGGTGATGGAGATCAGGGGCAGGAACACCACAATCGGCGTAATGGTCGAGCCAACCAGCGGCGCGCGGATCTCCCGGATCGCGCTGCTGATCGCGGCGGCGCGGGATTGGCCCGAGTCGCGGTGCATTACGATGTTTTCCACTACCACAATGGCGTCGTCGATGACGAGGCCCACGGCCGCAGCCAACCCGCCGAGCGTCATGAGGTTGAAGCTCTCGTTCAAAAGGCGCAGTGCGATGAAGGTCACCGCGATCGTGGCCGGTATCACCAGGCCCGCCACCAGCGAGGTGCCCCAGTCCCGTAGAAACAACACCATGATCAGCGAGGCCAGTATCAGTCCTAGCAGGATGGCATCGCGAACGCTCTTAATCGAGTCGTTCACGAGCTCCGATTCATCGTAGAACGGCCGAAGATCAACGCCGGAAGGCAACTCCTCTCTAAGCCGCTGAATCTCGGCGCGCACGGCGTCGGCCGCGAGCACAGTGTTGCTGTCCGGTTGGCGATAAACGTACATCAGCACCGACGGCTTCCCGTTCGCTGTGACCACCGTGTAGACCGGCATCACTGACGGGCTAACGCTGGCTACGTCCGCGATCCGGATTGGTGTTCCGGCCGGCGTTGTCTTGACGACGATGTTCGAGATCTCCGACGGCGTTCGCGTTTGGCCGCTCACCAGGCTCAACATCAGTTGGTGCCGGGCTTCAATCAGACCCGGGGAGTCAATCATATTGCTGCGGCTGATGGCATCCAGGATGTTCGGGACCGTCACGCCCGATTGCACCAGCTTGGCAACCTCCGGTTGAACCTGGAATTCCGGCACCTGGCCGCCCTGCACCACGACACTCGAGACACCGGCTTGACGGTTCAGGCGCGGCTTTAGTTCGTAGGTAGCCAGTTCCCACAATCGGGCTTGTGAGATCTTCTCTGACGTCAGGCTATAGCCCATGATCGGAAACGCGGCGAACGTCAGACGGTTAGCGGTCAGCTTCGCGGTGGGCGGCAGCGAATGCTGAATTCGCGCCAGCGCCGCATTCACCAGTTCCAGCGTGCGATACATGTCCGCATTCCATGAGAAGAAGAGGTCCACCTCCGCCGTCCCTCGGCTCGTGATGGACCACAAGTGATCCAGACTGGGTACGGTGTTGACTGCCTCCTCGATCGGCTTCGTCGCGGTGACAAGCATCTGGTCAATCGGAAATACTCCGTTGTCCACGCCAACGACGATGCGCGGGAAGTCCGTGGCGGGGAAGACCGAGACGGGAATGGTCAGCGCAAGATAGCTGCCCACGGCAATGAGCGTCAGGATGACGAAGATGATGGGCTTGCCGAGCCGCTCGGTCCAATGCGGCGTACCGTTTTCGGGCGAATCCGGAGCTGGAGGAGATGCTGAAAGGTCGCTCATTTCGCTTTCGGCCTCGCCTCTTCCTTCTTGGCCGCCTTACCTGCCTCCGCGCCCGCCGGTTCGGCGCCTTCGGGCTCTTCCTCTGCCTCCTTGACGCTGGTGTCGATCACCTTGACCTTAGCCTTGTCATCCACACCCATGCCGCCCACGATCACGACTTCCTCGCCCGGCTGGACGCCGTTGAGAATCTGGACCTTGTCGCCCTCGCGCACGCCGAGCTCGACCTTTTTCCGATGCGCCCGCGAATCGCTGCTCACGGTCAGTACAGCGTTCCCGCCCTCTTCTCCGGGCAGGATAGCAGCCACAGGCACCACGGCCGCGGCCTTGAAAGTCTCCGTTACGATCACGGCGTGGACGCTGGCGCCGGGTTTCAGCCGCGCACCCGGGTTCTCCACCTGGATCCATACCTGCACGGTGGTGGTGTTCGCGTCGCTAGCCGGGCTGACTACGATCACCTTGCCTTCGATCTCTTCCGCGCCGGCATGTTGGGTCAGGATCGCCGGATGGCCCACGCGGATGATACCCACTTGAGCCTGCGGTACATTCACGCGGGCCACTACGCGGGAGATATCCATCACCGTTAGCAGGGGCGTTCCGGGCATCGCCATCTCTCCGGCATACAAAGGCCGGTCTGCAATGATTCCGCTGATGGGGCTAAGGATCTGCGAATAGCTGAGCTGGGCCTGGAGAGTCTGATAGTGCGATTGGGCCGATGCCACCTGCGCGGAGGCGGTTTTGAGCTGCTCGTCCTTGGCTACGGCCTCCAGCGCACGCAGGTGTTCCTTCGCCGACAAGAACTGGCTATTGGCTTGCGCATAGGCAACTTGCGCCTCGTCCACCTGACGGCGGGCCAGGGCGCCTTCCTTGTAGAGCTGCTGGCGGCTCTCCAGCACATTGCGGGCTGCCTCCAGAATTTGTTGTGCAGCGTCGACATCACTTCGTGCCTTCACCGCCGCCTCAGGGATCGAAGCGCCCCTCGTTGTCCGCAAGTTCGATTCGGCCTGGTCTACGCCGCCTTTGCCTTCGGCTGCCGCCGCCGTTATGTCACGATTTTCCAACTCCGCCAGCAGTTGGCCCTGCTTGACGAAATCGCCCCGGTTGACGAAAAACTTCCGCACCGGCGCCGCGATCTTCGGTGTCACGCTCGCCTGGTCCTGGGGGAACAACACTCCGTCGCCCTCCACGATTCGGCGGATGGTGTCCTGCGTCACAGCCGTAACCTGTACCGGCGCAGGCGATTCCACTTCTTCTTTTTTGGGCTGGGAGCAGGCGCAGTTGAGAATCAGGCACGCGCTCGTCAGATATAGGTGATTCTTCATCGAATTAAAAAGCTCCCGTGAGCGTGTGGAGATTCGCCAGTGCCACCCGGTAGCGGACCATTCCGTCGTTGAAGGCGTTGCGCGCCTGCACCGCGGTAGTCTGCGCGTCCACCACTTCCAGCACCGAGACCTCCCCGGCCTGATAGCGCATCAGTGTGAGCCTCAGGCTATCGCCCGAGAGCTGCAAGGAATGCCGTAGCGTGGCGATCTGCGCGTTGGCCGCTTCGGCCTCCAGATAGAACGTATTGAGGTTCGAAAGGAGCTCGCGCTGTGCGAGAGTCAAATCGTTCCTGGCCTGCTGCTTCCGCAATTCCGCCTGCCTCACCCGGCTTCTGGTGGCGCCCCAGTTCCACAGCGGGATGTTCAATTGAGCCTGCGCCACCGAGCCGAGGTTCCGCAAACCTTCCTGATTGTGGATCGCAAACTCCCCGGAGTTCATGCCGTAAAAGTAGTCGAATGACAGCACCGGGAGCATTTCAGCCCGAGCCGATTTGATCTCGTACGTCTGCTGTTCGAGATACGCCTGGGCTGCCCGCATGTCCGGATTGTTCTTCGCCGCCAGGGCACGAACGTCGTCGAAGTGCGGAAGCGGCGCCTGTGCTTCCAGATCATCGACAACCGTGAAATCCTGGCGGAAGTTCGGAAAGAGGAGAACGCTGAAGCCAAGGCGCGCCTTATCCAACGAGAGCTTTGCCTCCTGGGTATCGCGCTGGCGCTGCACAAACTGGATCTCGGCCTTCACTGAATCCGAATGGGCCACCTCGCCGCCCCGCTCCTGTTTGCGGGTGATTTCCAGAAACTGCGCGGCTTCCCGTTCGCTCTGCCCGGCGTTGGCCACTCTGCGCGTGGCCGCCACCATACCGTAGTAATTCGCCACCACCGTCGCATTGAGCCCTCGCGCCGCGATCTGCTCGCGCGCCCGGGCTACTTCTTCGGCCAGGCGGTTCTTACGGTAATCGGCGAGCTTCCCTGGGGCGTATACATCCCCGTGCACTGCCACCAGATTGTTGTAGATATGGGGCCCGTCGTTGGAGACAAACACCCCCGATGGCGACCCATTGGGCTGCGTGTAAATGAATTGGCTGATCCCGCTCACCGACGGCAGCAATGCCGCCTTGGCCTGGACGGAGTCCTCTCGCGCCAGACGCGTAGCAATGTTGGCCGAAAGCAGTTGCGGGGCGTTCGCGGTGGCGCGCGCGATGGCGTCTGGAAGCGTGAGACTCAGCGGTGCGCCGGCCGGCACCTGACCGGCTAGCGCAGCCTGAATCAAGGCCCAGAGGAGGAGTAGACGAAATCCAGGCATAGGAAGCTCGAGTATACAGGGTGCTTCATGAACCCACGATTAAGTCGGACGCCCACCTGTGTGCGCGCTGATAGAGGCGTAAACTCCCGAGAGCGATGAGGAGTGGGCGGGCGGCAACCTCAGACGGGAATGGCGCCGTCATTGTTGGGCCGCCCTGGCCGGCCGTTCCTTGAAGTTCTTCACTTCCATGGCGGCCTGGCCGGGGTTTGAGATGTAGAAGAAGGTTCTTTTGTCGAGAGGGAAGTTCGTTTCCCCTTCTGAATTGGCGTACTTCACAACCATTGGGCTCATTCCATCCTGCTCCACCTGGACCGGGTTGCTGCCCAGGTTCCATTTGAGCTTCAGCGTCGTGTCGGGCATCCGGAGCGTGATGATGCCCTGCCGGTTCTCCTCCACTTCGCAGAGATAGCGAGTGGTCTTGCCGCCGACTATAGCGCCGCAGACCGTGCGCGTGTCGCCCGGCTGGCCCGATGCGGCTGCCACATCGTTGGACTTCGTGCAATTGGCAACTTCCGTTGTGGCGATGCTCTCATAGCGGCCTTCGGCGGTGGTGACTGCCACGCAGGCAGCGCTCTTGCCGCTCTAATAGGTGACGGATGTGGTGTCAGTCTGGGTGGTGTTCCGGTACTCGTAGCCTGCCTGCTGCGTTCCGTTTTCGCCGGAGCTGCCCTTTGCTCCGATCAGGGACTTCAACTCCTCGGGCGTCCCGCTATCCGTCGAGGCAGCTCTAGGCACCGGTTCGGGATTCGAAGGCGTAGGGGAGGAACAGGCTGCAACCACCGCCGCAAGCCCAATCGGGAAGATTTTTGACATCCTTTATAGTCCTTTGCTGAATCGGCGTCGGGGCGATCCCCCGGAACGGCACCCTGGCCCAGCCAAGACTAGCGTCACATCGAGAGCATGGGCTATCCGGTTTGCGCATCGGCGGCCGGGCTGGCACGCGCACTGCTGCCATTCGGGTCCTCGACGAAGGGGATGAGGGAACCGGTCTCAATCCCTAGTTGTCGATAACTGCTTCCGACCCCGGGGCGAAGCTTACCATGACAAGAGAGGCAGTCAGCCATGCAGACCACCAGCATCACCAGACGCGCATTGCTCGGCTCCGCCGCCGCTACAGCCATCCCAAGGGTTGCCCGCGCCCGAGACCGCAAGCCGAACCTCCTCTTTGTCCTGGCAGACGACCATGTAGGCTACGTGCTGGGCGCGGATGGAAACCCGCGAGCCCGTACACCCAACCTCGATCGCCTGGCGTCCGAAGGCGGACGGTTTGCATCGAACTACTGCAATTCGCCCGTCTGCACGCCGTCACGGCAATCCATTCTGACCGGGCAGTTGCCGCACTCGGCTGGCGTGACGGTGCTCCAGACGCCGCTCGACACCTCCAAGCCAACCCTGGCGAAAGCGCTGCGCGGCCAGGGTTGTTCCACAGCCGTGATCGGCAAGATGCACTTCAATCGTCCGGGCGTACCCGGACTGCACGGCTTCGATGAGGTGATCACCGAAGATGTGGCGCAGAGGCGCTGGCTGGCGGAAGTGGGTCCGGCGCCAGACTTCGGCGCGATCCGCACAAAGCCCCAGTGGCACCCATTCCGCGATCCGGCTAGCATCTGGCTCAACTCCGAGAAGCTCCCGTTCCCGCGCAGCTACGAACAGATGAAGAGCACCTGGCAGGTAGCCCACGCCTCGCGCTTTCTCGAAGAGCATAAGGATGGCCGGTTCGCCTTGTGGCTCAGCTTCCAGGAGCCGCACTCGCCCTACGACTTCCCGATTGAATGGCGCGACAAGTTCAACCCGGCGGATTTTCCTGTGCCCCGTGTGGGGCCTGAAGATCCGGGCCAGATCCCTCTGATCTTTCGCGATCTCTCGCCAGCGGAGAAGCAGGGTATCATCGCCGCCTACTACACATCGGTCAACTTCCTGGACCATAACATTGGCCGGGTGCTGGACAAGCTGCGGCAACTCAACCTGGAAGACGACACGCTGGTGGTCTACATGGCCGATCATGGCTACAACCTGGGCCAGCATGGCCGCTTTGAAAAGCACTGCAGCTATGAACCGCGTTGCGAGTACCGCTGCTGATCCGGTTCCCCGGCCGCGTGAAGCGGGGCGTCACTGTGAAGGACTTCACTGAATCGGTCGATGTGCCGGCGACTATACTGGATCTGCTCGGCGCCGATCCTTTCCGTGTGCAGCACGGCCAAAGTCTAAGGCCGTATCTGGAAGGCCACCGTCCCCGCAAGCCGCGCGAGTCCATCTTCAGCGAGTATCTCTGGGCCGAGGAGGCTTGTGTCCGCACGAATCGCTGGAAGTATGCCCACGCGACTGGCGTGAGAGCCCGTAACGACGGATACAAGACAGACAATCCGACGCCAGGCCGCACCATCCGGTTGTGGGATCAGCAGGCCGATCCGGGCGAGTTTACCGACGTGGCAGGAAAGCACCCGGAGGTAGTGGCCGAGCTGCAAAGGCTCATGCTCTCGCGTTTCCGATCCACTCACCCTGACGCGCCCAACGAGCCTGGAAATCTCGACGCCTCGGAGGCGATTGAATGGTATCTGCGCCCGCGGGACGGGGCCGCCTGACAGGGCGGGGGTCATTCCGGCGGGCGGCCCGATGCTAAGTGGTGGCGAGAGCGTCGCACGGGTTCCGGCTTGAGGTTTCCAGCTTGGGCGCGGACCACTGGGCCGGAGGGCGTGCACGGCAAAAGCAGAGTAAAATATCTGAGGGAGGAAGACGCTTACGCTCTTGAAGAAGATGACGCCGGGCGCAGTCATGTGCGAGCGCTTGAATTGTGGGAAGCCGGCGGCGTTCATGCTCTCTGACTCTCCCGCCGGGCCCGAGACGGGGAGAGCGTGGATGGTGGCCTATTGCGAAAGGCATGCGGGCGAGGTGGGGCACGCTGCCATGATGGTTTCACCGGCTGCGACGGCGCGAAGCGCTCCGAAGAGCGCGGGCAAGAAGCGCGCGGCGCCGGCGGCGTAAGTTTGGCCAGGAGGAGGACCAATGGCCGTACTTGGCGGCGTACTGATGGGGTGTGCGCTCTGGTTTCTGATCCGATGCGTGCTCATGGGATTGTACACGGTGGATCAGAATGAGCGCGCGGTAAAGACAGTCTTCGGACGCGCGCAGCGTATCGAGGGTGGCAAGACCACGCTGGACGACGCAATCGCCGCCAAGCTCAGACCGGAGGAGCGGGAACGGTATGCCTACCCGCTGGTGCGCGTAATTCCTCCGGGCGGTCCGTACTTCCGCATGCCGTGGGAGAAGATCTACAAGGTCTCCATCGCGACCTCTACTGTAAATATGGCCAAGGACGTGGAAGACCCGGCGGCGAACTACGCGGGCACGCTGCTGGAGGCCGTCACAAAGGATCAGCTGAACACCGGTTTGACGGGCCAGATCCGGTTCCGGGTGAGCGACGCGAATCTCTACGCGTATCTGTTCGGGATCAAGCAGCCAATCGTGCACGTCATGGCCTACTTCATAAGCGTGCTGCGGCAAAAGATCGCCAGTTTTGAGGCGAAACCGATCGTGCCGGTGGTTGCGGAAGGGAGCATGGTAGCGGGGACGCCGGTGGCCGATATCATTCGCATCTCCATCAACGACCTCCGGAAGAACCTTCGCGATCTGAACGACTACATGGATCAGGAATGCGTGGCCACGTCCGCCCGCTATGGCGTCGTGTTCGATGCGTCGCTCATCACGGGGATTGACCCGCCGCCCGACGTGGAATCGGCGCTGGCCGCCATCAACACGGCTCACAATCAGGTGTCGAGCGACATCAGCCTGGCGCAGGCCGGCGCGGATCAGAAGATCGTGCAATCGAAACGCGCGGTGGAGATCGAGACGCTGAGAGCCCAGGCCGAGGTAGAGCCGCTGAGGATGATGGCGGCGCAACTGGCTGAGTTGAAAGCGAAGGGGCCGAACGTGCTGGAGGCGTACATCCGGAACGTGAAGCTGGCGCTCTACTCCAAAGCGCAGTCGATCTACCTGGGCAAGAGCGCGCAGCGGAACGCGGAGGTGCGGCCGTGAGCGAATACGAACCGTGGATTACGATTCTCGTCACGTTCTTGGCGTTGCTGCTCGCCGAGCCGCTGGTGCTGGGCATCGCCAAGGCGCTGGGCCTCTACGCGATCGTCCGGGAGCGCACGTGCCGCGTGTATGTCCTGTTTGGGAAGGTGATCGGTGAGATCTCGGAGCCCGGCCTGCACATCCTGCCCTTTGTGTTGGGTCCCAGCGCATTCATCGTGAACCTGCTGGGCAAGTGTTATGTGCTGGACCTGCGGCTGGATCAGGAGTATCTGCGCAGCCAGCCGGTGAACTCGGAAGAGGGCGCCCCGATGGGCATCGGCATCTGGTATGAGATGCAGATCAGCAACCCGGTGGCGTATCTGTTCAAGAATACTGACCCGCGCGGTTCTCTACGCGCCAATGTCAGCAACGCCACCGTGCGTTGCCTCAGCAACATGCCGCTGGCGGAGATGCTGGAGACGCGGCACAAGATGAGCCAGACCGTGCGGGACGAGGTCAGCGAGAAGTCGCAGGCGTGGGGCTACAAGCTCGGCTCCATCTACATCCGCAAGGTGCACTTCCGGGATGCCGGAATGATCCGGCAGATCGAGGAGAAGGTGGTGAATCGTCTGAGACAGGTGACATCGGCGATCAAGCAGGATGGCGCCAATCAGGTGAGCATCATTACCAGTTCGGCGGAGAGGACCGCGGCCGTGGCGTTTGCGCAGGCGGCCGTGATCCGGCCGAAGATGATCGGTGAAGCCCTGAAGGAGATATCGGGAGACGCCGACGCGGCTGGCACGCTCTTCGAGATCCTGGAGACGCAGAAGATGCTGGAGAACAAGGGCAAGCTGACTCTGTTTGTGCAGGGCGGGCAGCCGCCGTTGCTGGCGGACCTGCTGGCCAGCCGGGACACCGCGCCGGCCGGCTGATCACCGGGAGGCTCGCGCGGAATATGGACACAACGGAGATCGTGATCACATCCGTGTTTGGCGTCCTACTGGCGGGCGGGTTGGTGCTTGGGTTGCGCCAGCGGGCTCAGGTCAAGGATCAGGTGTCGCGCTATGCGCAACGGCACGGGTGGGCGGCGATCGGCGATGGGAATGAACGGCTGACTGGCTTGCTGAAAGAGCTGGCGCCCGATGAGAGGTGGATTGCCAGCCGCACTCTCCTGGCGGAGCAGGCGCCGGAGATGGTCTATCTGTTTGGCTACCAGGCCAACGCCAAGAGCCATTCCGATGACTGGCTCACTGGGACAGCCTGCCTGGCGCAACACACTGGCCGCGCGCGTGGATCGCCAGTGTCCATCATTTCGCGAACGCCGGTTGCCGAGAAGCTGCTGGACGATCGCGTGGCCGTGGGCAGCGAGGAGTTCCAGCGGATGTTCACGGTGCTCTGCCAGAGCGCGGTGGAGGCGGAGGCCGTAGTGAACCCTGAGGTGGAGCGGATTCTGCTGCGGCATGCGGAGAAGCCTGGCTGGTATGTCACGGTGATGATCGCCAACCGGCAGGTACTCGCGGCGAGCTTCTGGGCTGTGAAGGACGAGGAGTGGGACTACCTGATCGAGCTGACGCGAAATCTGCGCGCGGCCGTCCGTTAGGTTTTCCCTCCTTCCGCTCTTGGCCGGAGCCTACTTGTTGACGGGCTTACCGTTCTCGTCGAGGTGCGGATACGGGCCGCCGAGACGGAACCGGTCCAGAATATAGTCGTCGTACTGCGGTGTCGGCTCGAAGTAGCCACCCTTGCGGATATGCTCCTTCACCGCGGCCTCGTTCAGTATGACGCCCAGGCCGGGCGCATCCGGGACTGTGATGTAGCCGCGGTCCACGATCGGCTTGGCCGGACCGGTCACGAGATCGCCCCACCAGGGAATGTCCACCGCGTGGTTTTCCATCGCGAGCATGTCCTTGAGGGTGGCAGCCATATGGACCGACGCCAGGCAGCCCACCGGTGAGCCGGCGAAGTGGATGGCGGTCTGCACTCCGTTCATCGACGCGTAGTCGCAGATGCGCTTCGTCTCGCGGATGGCTCCTGAAGTGAGCGGGTCCGGGTGGATGATGTCGACGGCACGGTTGTCGATCAGCGGCTTGAAGCCCTCTTCCAGTCCGAAGAGGCTCTCGCCGGTGGCGATGGGCGTTGTTGTCGCTTCGCTCAGCTCCCGGTAGGCGCGCCAGTTCTTTGGCGCGTCCCCGCCGGCGCCGAGATGGCCCACCTGGATCATGTCCTCCGCCCACGCCAGATCGTAGGGCTCAAAGGCGCGCGCGTAGCGGATGCTGTCGTTGACGCTGAGCGGGCCGAAATGGTCGGTCGCCAGCGGGGCGTCCCATCCGATGATGTCGCGAATCGCCTGGATGTACTCGCACAGGTATTGCAGGCCCTTGGTGGTTGCCGTGTTGTTGCTGTTGGTGGCGCCCGGGCGGTCAGCCACCAGGCTGGTGCCGAGATCCATCTTGAAGAACGTGAAGCCCTGCTCCTTCCTCTTACGCAGACGCTCGGCGAAGATCTTCGGATCCTTGCTCTGATCGGTGTCGCAGTAGATACGGATCTTGTCGCGATACTTGGAACCGATGAGGCGCCAGGCGGGCACGTTGTAGACCTTGCCGGCGATGTCGTGGAGCGCCATGTCGATGGCGCTGTAACCGCCGCCCATGCGCTGTTGGCTGGCGAAGTTGCGGATACTGTCGAGAATCGGCTCGATTTGGAGCGGATTTCGCCCCTTAAGATGCGGTTTCAGCACCAAAGCGGTACCTTCCCGGCCCGCATCGCGCACCTCACCGAGGCCGTAGACGCCCTGGTTGGTATCGATGCGGATGATGGGGTAATCGTAGTTCGATGCAACCAGCACCGCGCGAATGTCGGTGATCTTCAACTGGCTGGGGGCGGAGTTCCTGTTGAGAGTCTGGGCGGAGGATGTGCCCTCCGTCATGCGGAAGATGCCGGGCATTGCCAGGGTGGCGAGCACCTGCCGGCGCGAGAGTCTGGTGCGAGTGGGAGTCATTGGATTTACCGGTCCTTCCTGAAACTATGGACGCCGTGTGGGCGGGAACGGAAAGGTGGAGCGGACGGCGAGGATCTGATCGTGCTCACCACCGGGCTGTGCGCCGCTATAGAAGCCGACTGTCGTGTTGAGGCGCAGAAACCAGGCATCGCCCTGTCTGGTGGGATGGCGGCCTTCGTTGCCGTCCATGCCGCCGCCCGCCACCATCTCGCCGCTGCCTTTCAGCACGAAGTAGATCTCCTCCTCCGTCTCATGATGGTGCGGGATGTTGGTGCCGCCTGGTGCGAAGTCCATGAGAAAGAGGCTGGCCATCTGGCTTGCGGCGGGGAGCTTGTCCCGCTTGCTTTCCGTAGTGCCCATCAGCAACTTGAACTTGGTGGTGGGGCCGTGGCTGGCCAGTTCCTGCAGTGGAACGTCGGAGGTGTTGGCGATCATCAGGCGGGGTGAGGGTGCGGGGAGCGGCGCCTTGGGAAGACGGAAGCCCATCACGAGCAGGCGCAGCGGCGTTGATGAGTTGTTACTGACGCTGTGGCGGCTGCCCGGTGGCAGATAGAGGAAGTCGCTGGCTTTGACAGGTGCGCTTGCGTCGTCGCAGGCGACGGTCCCCTCGCCGGAGAGGACGAAATAGATCTGTTCCTCTGCCGGATAACTCACGGCCGCCGAACTGCCGCCAGCCTCGACGGTGAGCTCGCCGTAGCGGGCGATGCTCTTGAGGGATTTGGCATATGGGTCGCCTACGCCGAATAGGGGACGATAGGAGACGCCCTTCGCGTTCCTGGTGAGATCGTCTGGCTGTGGTGAGACAGCGGCCGAAGTTCGTTTCAGGAAGGTGGGGTCGGCGGCGGAGGTAACGGAGGATGCGCCCAGCAACGCGATACCGACCGAGTAGAGGAGATTACCACGCATAACTCGCTAATACCTCGGTGACCATTCTATGCCCAGCAGGGGCGACTTGGCTGACGGAACACGAAGCAGCACAGAATGGGCGCTACATCTGGCCCGCACGGGCGGCGTCGATGCTGATGTGGTAGTCGGCGAGAATGGAGCCCGTGGCGCGTTGCAGGGCGGTCCGGGCCTTGATGTAGGCGCTGCGGGCGGCCACTTCCGTCGAGCGGGCGAGGGCGAGGAAGCTCTGGAACTGGATGACGAAGTAGCTGGTGGAGGCGCCGACTTCGAACTTGGCCTGCTCGGCCTGGAGAGACACCTCCTGGTAAGCGCGCGCCTGGGCGGCGGCCTCGAAGGCGCTCTTTGCACGGCGGAGCGCGATGAGGGCGTCCGCCACTTCGAGGCGCGCCTGGTTGCGGAGCTGCTGCTGACGAAGCCTGGATTGGCGGACCTGGATTTCGTCGCGGGCGAGGTCCGCCTGGGCGACACGGTTGCGCAGCGGCAGATCGATCTGAATGCCTCCGCCGTAGGAGGGATAGTTGCGGCGGAGGATCTGCGCGAGGGCGGAGCCGTAGCCGCCCAGGAATGTGGAATCGGGCAAGAGGGCGACAGGATTGACTTCGCCGGCGAGGCCGCCGTTCTGGGCGAAGGCCACAAGATCGATCTGAGGCTTGAGGGCGTTGCGCGCGCCCTGGAGGCTGATCTCTGAGTTGGCGATCTGGAGTTCCGCCTGGGAGAGATCCGGGCGGTTTTGGGTGGCCATAGCCAGGAGTTCGTCCTCGGTACGCTGCTCCTCGGAAGGCGTGCCGAGTGTGCTGACTGGGATGATGCTGGCGGCGCGAACCAGGGGATCCTCGCCGCCGCGGCGGGTGAGCACGTTCTTCAGAATCAGCTCCTGCTCTTCCATGGAGGCACGGGCGCGCTCCACATCGAGCCGCGTAGAGAACACCTGTGCATTGACGCGGGCCAGTTCCACCTTGGCGAGTGTGCCCTCATCCACCTGGGCCTTTGTATCCTCGAACAGTTGCTGGGCCAGGCGGAGCGTCTCCTCCTTCACCTTCAAATCCTCGTTAATGGCGACGAAATCGTAGTAGAGCCGGGCGACGCCGTAAACGGTGTTGATGAGCTGCTGCTGGAAGAGCAGGTCAGCGATGCGGACCTCATTGGCTGCCATCCGCTGAAACCGGCGGTTGACGGAGTACCCGAAGCCGCGGAGGAGAGGCTGCGTGAGAGTGGCGCCCAGCGAAGAGACCGTGTAGGGGCTGTAGGAGGTGCGCAGGGCATTCGTGGTTTGGCGGAGGTTGTCGAAGGAGCCGCTCAATTGAGCGCCGGACGCGAATCCCTGGCGGAATCCGGTGCCGGCGGTGAGGGCGCCAATCGCGAGGGCAGGGACGCCGAAGGCCGAGAGATTGGTCTGGGGAGTGCTCTGGTGCGAATAGTTCAAACGGCCGCCGAGGAAGGGATCGTAGCCGGGGAGCGCCGGTCCGCTGGAGAGCGGGGCAGCTCCGGTGATGGAGAGGTTGGATTGGACGATGCCGAGCGCGCCGGTCTCGAAGGGGTTGGTAGAGACTGGCGAGCCAGGGAGTGTCCGGGAGGCGGTAGTGAGCAGTTGTGCGCTGGGTCCGCCCACACCGGTATTTGTCTCAGCCAGGGTGTAGAGCAGGCCCCTCAGGAGGCCGCCGCCAGAGGCGCGCAGGACTTCAGTTCGAGCGATTGGCGCGGCATATCGCTGCATCTCGACGTCGAGATTGTTTTCAATGGCGAGGGCCACTGCGTCGTCGAGAGAGAGGTAGAGGTTGCCGGCGCGAAGAAGCTTTTCAAAGCGGGGGGAGTTTTGCAGTTCCAACGGCGGTTGAGCGGGTGGCTGGTAGGGGCGCCGCAGGCGCTGCCAGGCCTCGGGGCCGCCTGCCTGCAGGAGCCCGGCAGTGAGAAGGGAGACGGTCGCCAATGTGATGGTGGAGCGGGTAGAGAGCATGGCAAAACCGTTCCTCAATCGGCCTTCAGCCGGTTCACCTGGACGCGCATGCCCTCGTGGACGGCATCGTTGGGGTTAGCGACCAGGAGTTGGCCTTCCTGGAGCCCCTGGAGGACTTCGATTTCTTTCCCGAAGTCGCGGCCCAGGGTGAGCGTCTGGAAGTGGATGGTCTGCGCGGCTGTAACAGTGGCGACAACCGGGCCCTGCGGCCGGACGACCAGGGTATCCCCGGGGATGATCAGGGGTGGGGCGGTTCGAACAATGTCCAGCATGACATTGCAGTACATGCCTGGCATCAGGGTGCTGGTGGGATTGGGAATCTGAATCTCCGCGAGCATTGTTCGGCTGCCGGGATCGAGGGCGTGGGCGGCGCGGACCACTTTCCCCTGGAAGACTCTACCCGGCAGATTGGCGAAGGTCAGCTTTGCGCCCATGCCGGTGTGGATGAACTCGGCATAGGCTTGAGGGATATTCGCGTAGGTGCGGAGCGTACCGGTCTGCGCGACGCGGAACAGCAGCGTTTGGCCGGCGGCGATGAGCGCGCCGGTATCGACGTTGCGCATGGTGATGACGCCGGCGAAGGGAGCGCGAACTTTGCGATAGGCCTGGACGTCGTCGATCCGTTCGACGTTGGCGTTGGCCGCCTCGACGTTGCTGCGGGCGGCGGCAACGGCACGTTCCAGCGCGCGTACATTGGCGGACTGAGCCTTGGACTGGGCCTGGTAGGTATCGTTCTCCTGGGGTGACACGACACCCTTCTGGAGCAGGTTACTCCAGCGCTGGGCAGTGACCTTGGCGAGCTGTTCGTTGGCTCGGGCCTGTTCCAGGCTGGCGATCGACTGTTCGAGCGCGGCCTGAGACTGGTGGAGAGCGGCCTTGGTCTGCATCACCTGGTGATCCACCTCTTCGGCCTCAATTTCACCGAGCAACTGCCCGGCGGAGACGAGATCGCCGATATCGACCAGGCGGCTTTTCAAATACCCATCGGCGCGGGCCAGAATTGGAGCCTCGGTGACGGCCTGTATGCTGCCTGGCAGCTCAATTGCGGTGAGCTCGGAGGCGCGCTTCACGGAGGACACGTTGACGACGAGCAGGGCCTCGGCGCCGGCGCGGGCGTCCGCGACGAC
The DNA here is from genome assembly GCA_036504135.1 of Paludibaculum sp. Lineage (GTDB taxonomy): Bacteria > Acidobacteriota > Terriglobia > Bryobacterales > Bryobacteraceae > Paludibaculum. The sequence continues at coordinate 18,361 of DASXVP010000023.1, read as the reverse complement.
GGCGGAATCGACCTTGACGCGTGGGAGGTAGCCGCCGAAAAAGGCGCCGGCGATGACGACAAGGATGAGAAACGTCATGGCGATCAAGGTGCGATTGGTGGGGCGGCTCACCTGGGGCAGGGGGGCGTGGGAGAGATCGGTGGCGCGCGCGGCGTTTTCGCGAAGGCGTGCGATTTCGGCCTTCAGCATCATCTCGTGCTCGGTCGGCTGGTGGCGTGTGCCAGGGTTAGGTTGAGGTTGATTCTCGCTGTCGTTCATGGGTGGAGCCTCAGGTTGTCTCGAGGTCGCTGGGGATTTCGCCTTCATGCTCCTCGAAGAAGATAGCCTGATCGTAGTCGACGGGCGCAGTGCGGCGCAGATAGCTGTAGATGACCGGGACGATCAAAAGGGTGGTTAGCGTAGCCATCATCAGACCGCCGACAACCGCGCGACCGAGAGGCGCGTTTTGCTCTCCGCCTTCGCCGAGGCCCAAGGACATGGGGAGCATGCCGATGATCATGGCGAGAGCGGTCATCAGAACGGGGCGGATGCGGGTGGCGCCGGACGACAGAGCGGCGGAGCGCGCGTCTTTCCCGGCGATCTGCTCGTCATTGGCGAAGACGACGAGGAGGATGCTGTTGGCGGTGGCGACGCCGATGCACATGATGGCACCCATCAGCGAGGGGACGTTGAACGTGGTCTGTGTGATGAACAGGGCCCAGGCAATGCCCGCGAAGGCTCCAGGGAGGGCCATGAGAATGATGAACGGATCCAGCCACGATTGGAAGTTGATCACCATCAGGAGGTAAACGAGGGCGACGGCGCCGAGGAGTCCGAGGCCGAGCCGCAGGAAGGAGTCCTGCATTGTCTTGTACTGCCCGCGGATCATGATGGACATGCCTTTGGGGAGCTTCCTGCCGACCTCGGCGACCACCTTGGCGACGTCGTCGCCGACGCGGCCGAGGTCGCGGCGGTCTGTATTGACGAAGACATCGTAGACGGGCTGCACGTTGTAGTGATTGACGATGCCGGTGGCGACGCCGCGCTCCACGGTGGCGAGGTTGGAGAGCATCTGAGTGCGATCCGGGAGCGCGCCCGGATTGCCGTAAGCGAGGGAATTTCGGGCCGGGCTGGAGCCGATGGACGAACTGGAAGGCTGGGCCGAACCGGCCATGGAGTCTGCCGTTGTGGAGTTGACGACATTGGTGGCGGCGGAGATTGGCGTGCGGAGGAGATCGTCGATGGTTTCGAAGCGGAATTGAGGGGTCTGGACCGCAACGTTGTAGTTGACGCCGTTGACGGGGTTGAGCCACTGGTTGGGTGCGACCTGGCCGCTGGAACTGAGCGAGATGAGGAGGTTGCTGGTGACGTCGCGCTGGGTTAGGCCGAGTTGGCCAGCCTTGGTGCGATCGACATAGACGCGCAGTTCGGGATTGTCGTTGGTCTGGTGGACGTGGACATCGGTGGCGCCGGGGATTTTGGAGATGCGCCCGGTGAGTTCAGCGGCAGCGGCAAAGGCTGCCTTGGGATTCCGGCCGAGGATCTGTACGTCAATTGGAGCGGGCAGGCCGAAGTTGAGGATCTGGTTGGTGATGTTGGCGGCTTCGAAGAAGAAGATGACGTCGGGGAAGCTCTTGCGCAGGCGTTTACGGAGCTGATCGGTGTAGGTTTCAACGGAGCCGTGCTTTTCCTTGCGGAGCGAGATGAGGATGTCGCCGTCGGAGTAGCCGATATTCGGGTTGTCATAGGCGAGATTCACGCCGCCGAGAGGCAGCCCGATGTTGTCGACGATGGTGTCGAGTTCGTCCCGCGGGATGACGCTGCGGATCTCGTCCTCGATTGAGGCGAAGATCATCTCAGTCCGCTCGATTCGTGTGCCGGACGGGACGCGGGCGTGGAGGCGCATCTGGCCGGAATCCACGGAAGGGAAGAAATCGCGACCGACGAGGGGAATGAGCGAGAGCGAACCGGCCACGAAAACGGCGAAGATGCCGACGACGAGAATGCGATGATCGAGGGCCCAATCGAGGAGGCCGGTGTAGGCGCTCTGCAACTGCTCAAAACGGCGATTGAATCCGCGATGCACGGACCAGATCAGCCCCTTGCCGCTGGCGTCGCCGTGCTCGCCGTGTTGGTACATGGCCACCTCCTTGGGGAGAAGGTAATGAACCATCGTCGGCACCAGGGTGCGGGAGAGCAAATAGGACGCGAGCATGGCGAAGACGACCGCCATGGCGAGGGGGGTAAAGAGGAAGCGGGCGGCGCCGGTGAGAAGGAGGACCGGGACAAACACGATGCAGATGGAGATGGTCGAGATAAACGTGGGAGCGGCGATCTGCATGGCGCCGTCGAGAAGCGCTCGAGTGAGCGACTTCTTCATCGCGAGGTTGCGGTGGATATTCTCGATGGTGACGGTGGCGTCATCCACCAGGATGCCGACGGCGAGCGCCAGGCCGCCAAGCGTCATCACATTGATGGTCTCGCCGAAGAGCTTCAGGACGATCAGCGAGGACAGAATGGAGAGCGGGATGGAGACCGAGACGATGACGGTGCTGCGCCAACTGCCGAGGAACAGGAGAATCATGAGACCCGTGAGGATTGCGGCCATCACGCCTTCCTTCAACACGCCCTCGATGGATGCCTTGACGAAGATTGATTGATCGAAAAGTTCCTTGACCTCCAGGGCGGGCGGGAGCCCAGCCAGAATCTTCGGCAGCGCTGTTTTGACGCCCTGAACGACATCCAGAGTCGAGGCCTGGCCATTGCGAAGAACTGTCAGCAGGGCGCCGCGCGAGCCATTGGTGCGGACGATATTGCCCTGGACCGAGTAGCCATCACGGACGTTGCCGATGTCCTTCATGAAGACGGTGGCGCCGTTGACAGTGCGAATGGGGAGATTGTTGAGCTCCTCGATGAGCGTCGGGCTGGAGTTGAGGCGGACCTGGTATTCGCGAGAGGCCAGCTTGATGGTGCCGCTGGGAAGAATGAGATTCTGGAGGTTGAGGGCGTTCGAAACGTCCACGGGAGAGAGCTGCTTGGCGTATAGCGCCGCAGGGTCGATATCGACCATGACCTGGCGGTACTTGCCGCCGAAGGGCAGCGATATGGAGGCTCCCTGGACCGCGGCGAGCTGGGTTCGGATGAAGTTGACGCCGAGGTCAAAGAGCTCCTGCTCGCTGAGGGTTTTGCTGCTGAGCCCCATCTGGAGGATCGGGACGCTGGAGGCGTCATACTTGATGATATTGGGCGGGAAGATGCCAGGGGGCATGATCCGGAGCAAGGTCTGGGAGATGGCGGTGACCTGGGCGATGGCCAGGTCGATCTTTACGTTTGGCTGGAAATATATGCGCGTGACCGATACGCCGACATAGCTTTGGGATTCGATGTGCTCAATGTCGTTGACCGTGGTGGTGAGGGAGCGTTCGAAGACGGTAACGATTCGCTTTTCCATCTCCTCGGGCGTGATGCCGTTGTAGGACCAGACGACGCTAACAACGGGGATATCGACGTACGGGAAGATGTCGACGGGCATGGAGACGATGGCGGCGCCGCCCAGGATCACAATCAGGAGCGCGAGTGCGACGAAGGTGTAGGGACGGGTGAGAGCTAGGCGGACGATCCACATGAAAGATCAGCTTAATACTAGATTATTGGCGAGGGAGGCGACAAACAGCTACGACGTGTAGGCAGGCAGATCGGTTACGTAGTCTGGGGGGTTGAGTGCGTTGGCCGTCGTGACGCCGCCTCCCGATGAAATGCACGGAATGGTGTTGCGGAGCATGAGGCGGGTGACGGCAGGGGCTGTCGGGCAAGTTGCCGGCGGCGCCTTTGCCAGAGGCCCCACGGGGTCTGTGAGGCCTCTGGGAGTTGGGGCGGGTCCCTACTGACGTTTTGCTTCGAACGGCCGCTCCTGGCCGCCTTCACGGGCCGCCGTGCCCTTGATGGTGTCGCCGTCGAGTGTGCCGCTGTATACGGTCTTGAACTCGCCGTTCGGGGTGGACATGGTGGTGGTGAAGGAGAACTTGTTGCCCTCGATCTTGCCGTCCTTGATCTCCACGTCGCGGGGGTCCATGTCGCCCATCGCCATGACCATCTTGCCGGTGAGCTTGGCGCCGTCGGCCTTCAACTCAAAAGTGGTCTTGATGACCATGGTGTTGCCGTCGCGTTCCATCTTTCGTTCGGAATACCATTTGCCGTCGATGCCGGCGGCGAGTGCGACGCCAGCCACGAGGCAGGCGATCACGAGAACGGTGAGTAGTGTTTTCATCAGGGAGAGCTCCTGGGCAGGACTATATCAGAGTTCCCGGGCGGTCTGCGTGTAACGAAGTGTTAATTCTGCCAGTCCAGGATTACCTTGGAGGCGTTGCCGGTGAGCATGACCTCAAAGGCGTCTTTGAACTCGGTGTAGTGGAAGCGGTGGGTGATGACAGGGGTGAGGTCCAGGCCGGTCTGGAGCATGACCGTCATTTTGTACCAGGTTTCATACATTTCGCGGCCGTAGATGCCCTTGATGGTGAGCATATTGAAGATGACGGTGTTCCAATCGATGGACATGGGGCCGGGCGGGATGCCCAGCATGGCGATGCGGCCGCCGTGGGACATATTGGTGAGCATGTCGCGGAAGGCGGTCTCGTTGCCGGACATTTCGAGGCCGACGTCAAAGCCCTCGGTCATGCCAAGCTCCTTCTGGACATCGGCCAGCCTTTCGGTGCGTGCGTCGACGGCGCGGGTGACTCCGAACTTGCGGGCAAGATCGAGGCGGTATGGGTTGACATCGGTGATGACGACGAAGCGCGCGCCGGCGTGGCGGGCGACGGCGGCGGCCATCAGGCCGATGGGGCCGGCGCCGGTGACCAGGACGTCCTCGCCGAGGACGGGAAAGCTGAGCGCGGTGTGGACGGCGTTGCCGAAGGGGTCAAAAATGGAGGCGATATCGAGAGGGATGGCGGGGTCGTGCCGCCAGACATTGGCCATGGGGACGCAAACGAACTCGGCAAAGGCGCCCGGTCGGTTCACGCCGACGCCCATCGTGTGGGCGCAGAGGTGACGGCGTCCAGCCAGGCAGTTGCGGCACCGGCCGCAGACGACGTGGCCCTCCGCGCTGACCAGTTCGCCGGGATGGAAATCGGCAACGTTGGAGCCGACCTTCTCCACGCGGCCCACGAATTCGTGGCCAACTGCCATGGGAACGGGGATGGTCTTTTGAGCCCATTCGTCCCACTTGTAGATGTGGAGGTCCGTGCCGCAGATGGCGGTGCGCTCGACGCGGATGAGGACGTCGTTGATGCCCACCTCCGGGACGGGGATATCTTGCAGCCACAGGCCGGGCGCGGATTGGGCTTTGACGAGTGCCTTCATGGTTTTACCTCGGGTTTTTGGCGGCGGCGCCAGTCGAAGAGGACGACGCCGGCGGCGACGGAGACATTGAGCGATGCGATCTGGCCAGCCATGGGGATGCGCACAAGGAAGTCGCAGTGGCGGCGTGTCTGCTCGTGTAGGCCCTGGCCTTCACCGCCGAGCACGATGGCTGCTGGATTGGTGAATTCGGTGTCTGAGTAGGATTGGGTGCCGCGTTCGTCCAGGCCGTAAATCCAGAATCCCTTTTCCTTGAGAAGTTCCAGGGTGCGATTCAGATTGGTGACCTTGACCACGGGCATGACGGCCAGGGCCCCCGCCGCGGCCTTGGCGACGGTTTCAGTGAGGCCGGCGGCGCGGCGCTCGGGGACAATGACGGCGGTGGCTCCGGCAGCATGGGCGGTGCGGACTATGGCGCCCAGATTGTGCGGATCCTCCACGCCGTCGAGGATGACGAGGAGCCCTGCGCGGGCCAGAACGTCGTCGAGCGAAGCTGTCTTCTGGCTGGACGGAAACGCCACCACGCCCTGGTGGGGGAGCCCCTTGATGAGACGGTCCAGGGCCTCGCGGGTGTCGAAGCGGACGGGGACCTTGGCCTCACGGCAGAGATCGATGATTTCCTGGAGACGCGGCCCGGAGGCGGCGCGGACTATGTGAACGCGGTCCATGGGCTGGCCAGCCTTGAGGGCTTCCCGTACCGGGTGAATTCCGGCGATCAATGACATCGTGTTTTCATGGTAGCCGAGGTGACGGGAGGGGTTGAGAACATTTTCACAAGGAAATGGTTGACGCGGGTGCAGGGTTTCTTTAGGATGACGTTAGGCGCGGAATAACCATGGCGACGGCAGCAGCCCGGCCACAGCCGGTCGACATCCCGAACAAACTGTATTTCCGGATCGGCGATGTGAGTCGTCTGACCGGGATCAAGGCCTATGTGCTGCGATATTGGGAGACGGAGTTCGGGGCGTTGTCGCCGAAGAAATCGGGGACCAACCAGCGCCTGTACCGGCGCAAAGACGTTGAGATGGTGTTGGAAATAAAGCACTTACTCTATGAGAAGCGCTTCACCATCGAAGGTGCGCGGACGTTTCTGCAGCACCGCAAATCGCATCCGAAGGCTTCGACGGTGGCCCAGGCGCCTGCTCCTGCTCCAACGCAGAGCAGCCTGTTCGGGCCGGACCCCGGGGTGGTGGCGAAGGCGAACGAGCGGATGGCGACAGTGCGTACCGAGTTGCGGTCCATCCTGGACCTGCTCAGCTAGATCACAGAAAGACTCAGTAGCGTATGCGGCGGGCCGATAAGCCTCTTGAGGATTCTCATGATCAGGCTGACGCGCATCAACCAGTCTTCCTTCTTTCTTAATGCGGACCTGATTGAGTTCGTCGAGACGACACCGGATACCGTGGTGACGACGACGAACGGGCAGAAGGTGATGGTGTTGGAGGGGGCTGAGGAAGTTGTGCGGCGAGTGGAGGACTACCACCGGCGAGTTCACCCGTCGCTGGCCGGGGCCGTGGACTCGGAAGCCAGGGAAGGGTAGGGGGCGCGCGGGATGGCGGCGCAGGGGCGCGTACAGAGCAAGTTGGACCTGGGAACAGTGGGCGGGTTGCTGCTGGCGATTGGCGGGATTCTGGGCGGGTACTACCTGGAGCACGGGCGAGCTGGCGACCTGATGGGCGCATCGGCGGCGCTGATCGTGCTGGGGGGGAGCCTGGGCGCAACGCTGGTGGCGAATCCACTGAGCCTGGTGCGGCGAGCGGCGCGCTTGACCGGGTCGCTATTGCGGGAACCGGCCGACGATAGCGCAGCGCTGTTGGAGACGATAGTGGACTTCGCCACGCGGGCGCGCAAGGCCGGGATCGTGGCGCTGGAGCAGGAAGCGATGGAGGTGGAGGACGCTTTCCTGCGGAAGAGCCTGACACTGGCCGTGGATGGAGTGGATTTGCAGGAGATCCGCTCGTCAATGGAGTTGGATATGGACGTGGTGGAGCGCAGGTGGGAAGACGCCGCCAAGGTGTATGAATCAGCGGGAGGTTTTGCTCCAACGATCGGGATCATTGGGGCGGTGCTCGGCCTGATTACGGTGATGGGCGACCTGAGCGACATCTCCAAAGTGGGGAAGGGCATTGCAGCGGCTTTTGTGGCGACGATCTACGGCGTTGGCTCGGCCAACCTGCTATTTCTGCCGGCGGGGCACAAGATCCGGCTGCGGGCGGCGGCGGCGCGCGAGCGTCAGGAACTGATACTGGAGGGAGTCTGCTCCATCGCGGAGGGGCTGAATCCAAAGATGATCCGCAGCAAGCTGGAGGCGTACCTGCCGGTGAGGCCGAGCGCGGTCGGCAAACGTAGCAGCAGCGTGGCCGGCGGGAAAAGGGCGGCCTAGCCAATGCCACGACGCCGCCGGGCAGAATCACACGGCAACCACGAGCGCTGGCTGGTCTCGTACGCCGATTTTGTGACACTGCTGTTCGCGTTCTTCGTCATGCTGTACGCGCACTCAAAGACAAACACCGTGGAGGCGCAGCGCATCTCTCAGGCCTTCCGTGAGGCCATGGAACAAGGGCGCGTCTCGCAGGCGATCTCACGAATGCTGAAAGTAGGTCCGGGGCCCAGCAAGCCGGCCCCGGCCGTTCCAGTCCAGCAGCCTGCTCCACCGGTACACGAGGACGACATCGATGCCTTTGCCGGAGCCGTGGATTTGATGCCATCACTGCACCAGCTCAACGACAAGCTCAAAAAGGAGATCAGCGACGGCCGGCTGGAGATCCGCATGGAACGCCGAGGCCTGGTGATCAGCTTGCGGGAGGCGACGCTATTCCCGAGCGGGGGGGAGGTTGTAGAGGCCTCGACGCTGCCAATGCTCGAAGTGATCGCGCGCGAGGTGCGGACTCATCCGAATCCGATACGGATGGAAGGACACACCGATTCGGTCCCCATCCGAACGGCCCGGTTCCGCAGCAACTGGGAGTTGTCCGCGGCACGCGCCATTGCCATGTTGGAGCTCTACTCCGAACAGTTCGGCCTGGATCGGAGCCGCATGTCGATTGGTGGGTTCGGCGATACGGCGCCGGTTGCTTCGAACGACACCCAGGAAGGGCGCAATCGCAACCGGCGCGTTGATATCGTCGTGCTGAACGAGGTGGCGGCCGCTCAGGATCCCAAGCGACCCAGGTGACTACTCTTCCATCTCGGCGCCGCCGCGGCCGGCAACGCCGGAGAAGCGGAAAACGGCGTTGAGGAAGACGACGTTCAGTCCGTCCATGTAAGCCCGGTAGTTGGGGTCCGCCGTGAAGCCGACCACCGCTCCGCGGCCCTCATTCTCCACAATTACGAAGGGTTTGAAGGCGAGTTGTTTGCGGTTCTCCTCCCACAAATAGCCAGAGGCCAGGAGTTCCTCCGGACCTGCGAAGACGACCGCGTTGGTGCCCTTATCCTGTTTGATCGGAGTCCAGATCGCGCGGCCGTCCACCAGTACGTTGAGCGTTTCAGGCAGGCCGGCCGTCACCCAGTTCTCCGGCTCCACTCTGGCCTTGACAATCACGCCGGCGACAGAATCGGGTAGCTCCGTGTCGGATTGGATGGCCTTTTCGTAGTCCTCCAGCTTGGCGAGGATCTTCCCGGGGATGGGGCCGGCCGGTGTCGCCGGAGCGGCAGGCTTGGCCGCCTCGGCAGGCTTACCGCCATCCCGCGCCAGGCTCTCCTGGCGGATGGAGAGCAGGTCGATGGCCGGATTGCTGAGGTAGGACAATGCGCGGCCGATGCCAATCAGCACTCCGCCGGCACGGACCCAGGCATTGATGCGCTCAGCCACCGGGCCGCCGAGGGCAGGCAGGTAGCTCCCGCCCCCTGTGTCCGGAAGGATGATGACCTGAAACCGGTTGAGCTCCGCGGCGCCCAAGGCGGAAGTGCGGACCGCAGTTACCGGATAGCCGTATTGCCGTTCGAGAACGAAGCGGGCCTGGCCGGCCGAAGCGCTGGAAGTGGGGCTATCCCAGGCGAGGAGTATGGCCGGCTTACGAATCGCGGTGACGTGATTGCTGCCGAAATTGATGCCACCGTCGACCCAACTGGAGTTGGTGGCGATCACCTCGGCGCCGCTGGATGCAGCCAGACGGGCAACCTTTTCATGGATAGTGGCGTCGTTCTGCCGGATCTGCAAGATGAGAGTGCCCGCGGGGAAGTTGCGGCCAGATTGCTGGAAGGGCTTGTTGGCAGAATGAATTTTGAGGTCGGCGCGCAGGGCGGCGGTGAGGAAACGCCCGGCGGCCTGGCTGCCCCAGGGCACCAGATAGGCGACTTCGGCCTTGGCGGGGGCAGGGCTCTTCGCTTTGGCGCCCGGGGCCACCAGTGGTCCCGTCACGCCGGAGGCCTCGGCGGCGGCAACGCACTCGACATTGAAGAGCAAAGGTAGAGACCAGCCGGTTACGTCGTAGATTTCGTCGCTCAGCTTCTTCTTCCGGCGCCGCTCCTGCTCTTTGAGGAAATCCGGCTCCATCGTGTTGTTCAAATCGAGCACGGCTCGCAGGAAGCGCTTGCGCGGCTGGGCGCAGGAGATGACGTACGACCCGGCCGGGTAGTCTTTACCACCGCTCTTGAAAGCTGATCCCGATTGCCGCAACTCCACTCCATGCTCGGCCAGAATTTGTGCGAGTTTATCGACGGCGCTCGTGTCGCCGCGACGCGGGATAATGTATTCCTTGACCGGCTCCTTCTGTCCCTCTTCGATGGCCGAGACCTGGTAACGATAGAAGCTGTCGAACAGGCCTTCGCGGCGGGCAACGGTCGTTTCACACGTGGCGATGGAGGCGACGAAGTGTTTCTTGACGCTTTCCTGGTAGGTGTACAGAGTCTCGTCGCTGCGGCGGGCAATCAGGCCGCGCACCGAGGCGTTCTCGTAAGTCATGCCCATGCCGCCGTAGAACCAGGGCCAGGAGGCGCCGTAGCCGGGATAGAACTCGTCAAAGACCTCCCTGGTGAAGTAGGGCCAGCCGAACTTGTCAAACCACTTGGCGTCGTTCTGGCCAAACCAGGCCATCTGATCCTTCTGGTCCTTGGTGAGGTGCGGATTCATGGGCAGAGAGCCGGGCGTAAAGAAGTAGGTTGAGTTGGTGCCCATCTCGTGGAGGTCCACCTGGACCAGCGGCAGCCACTCCCGCAGGTAGCGGACGCGGCCCAGCGTCTCCGGTTGGGTCAGCGCGTGCCAGTCGCGGTTCATGTCGAAGTAGTAGTGGTTGGAGCGGCCGCCGGGCCAGGGCTCTGCGCGCTCGGCGGAGAAGGCGTTGGGGTCTGGCTCCAGGCCTTCATTGACGCGGAAGTTCTGCACGAAGCGGTCCCGGCCGTCGGGGTTCTGGAGCGGATCGATGAGGACTACGACGTTCTTGAGCACGCCGTCGATCATGGCGTCGCCGCGAGAGGCCAGCAGGTGGTAGGCGGTCATCATGGCGGCGTCCGGGGAGGAGATTTCGTTGCCGTGGACTCCATAGGCGAGCCCGAGCGTGGCGGGTTGGGCGCCCATCAGGCGCTTCGCCTCGGCGGCAGGCGTCTTGCGCGGATCGGCCAGGCGCTTCTGGACAGCTTTGATCTCGTCGAGCCTTTTGATGTTGGCCTCGCTGGAGATGGCGACGAAGATCAAGCGGCGGCCTTCCCAGGACTTGGCGTATTCAAAGAGGCGGATGCGGGTGGGTGAGGCAGCGGCAAGGGCCTCGAAGTAACGCACGATATCGGCGTGCGGTGCGATGCGGACACCGGCTTCGTGGCCGAGGACCTTTTCGACGGTTGGGATGGCGGGGTCGTATTTTGCGCCCGGCCAGAACTCGAATTTCTGAGCAGCCGCGCTGAGCGCGAGGAGAACGAAGGAAGCGATGAATTTCCGCATCACTTTTTAGGATAGCTGCGAGGGCGTTGGCCCGCTGAATGAAAATGCCCCGCGGTGCCGATGGGCGCCGCGGGGCCGGAGGGATGGAGCCGTTGAGGCTTAGAAGGTGAAACGCAGGGAGAGCTGGATCTGGCGCTGGGCGCCGAGGCCCACCGCGCTTTCCACAGTCTGGAGGACGGAACCGAACGAGCCGCCGGTGGTGGCGTTGTACGCCTGGCCAGGCTGCAACTGATTCGTGCCGGTGCCGAGCACGTTGTTCAGACGGACAACCGGATTGAGGAAGTTCGCCTTGTTAAACAGGTTGTATGCCTCCAGGCGGAACTCGGAGCTCACACGTTCCGTGACGGCGAACCGCTTGTGCAGGGTCAAGTCAAACTGGCTGAGGCCAGGGCCGTGCAGCGCGCCGCGGCCGAGATTGCCGAAGGTGCCCGGGGCGGGCGTGGCGAACGCGGCGGGGTTCACGATGAAGCGCTTGTCGGTGGCGCCTTGCAGGAAGGGATTGACGCCGGCGACCACATCCGGGAAGCGGACGTCGCGCGAGTTGCCGCCGCCGGGCACATTGATGACAGGGACGGTGACCGGGGTGCCGGCTACGACAATCGGGGCATTGACGATGCTGTTGTTCCGCATATCGCGATAGACGATGTCCGGGCGCGTGATGCGGATGTCGAGAGGAAGGCCGGTGCGGGTGTTGATTACACCGCCGACCTGCCAGCCGCCCACGAAGGCGTCCGTGGCGCGGCCCATGCTGGATCCAAACTGCCGGCCCTTGCCGAAGGGCAGTTCGTACATGGCGGAGATGTTGGCGCTGTGGCGGACATCAAACGAGTTGTTACCGCGGTCAGCCGCGAAGTTGTACGGGTTGGTGGCGGTGTTAGCCTCGTTGGAGCCGCCACTGTTGCCGATGGAGTGGCCGTAGGTCCACTGTGCGCCCAGGGTGAGGCCCTTGGCGAAGCGGCGGTTCAGCGTGGTCTGGAGCGAATCGTAATGGTCCGTGCCACCGGTGGTCTTGTAGTCGATCTCGCCAAAACGGGGGCCGAACTCGCGCACAACACTGCCGGCGCCGGTGGTGGCGTTCATCGTTACTCCGATCACTTTGTTGGTAATGCTGCGGAGGAAGAGGTTCCGGCCCTGGCTGCCGACATAGGCGACCTGCAGGACCGCGCCGAAGGGCAGAGTCTGCTGCACTGAGGCCGTGTAGGAGAGAATCTTCTCAGGTACACGATAGCCGCCGGTGGCGTAGGCGCGGACGCCGATGCCGGTGGCGGTGTTGATGTTGAAATTCTTGATGATGGGCAGCGGGTCGATCGGATACCTGCCGCTCAGCGAAGTGCTGACTCGGTCGCTCTCGATGGGCTGAATCAGATCCTCACCCTGACCGGGGCCATAGTAGAAGCCCGAGCCGACGCGGATGACTGTTTTGCCGTGGAGCGACGCGGGTGACCAGCTGAGGCCGAGGCGCGGACCAAAATTCAACTTCGAGCTGAGATAGGCGTCCCGGCTGGTGGGCGAATCCAGCGTGCCGGTGACCGTGTTGTAGAGAACCTGGAGATTCCGGTCCTCCTTCATTGGCGTGTAGTACTCGTAGCGGAGACCGTAGCTGAGCGTGAGGGTGGGAAGGATGCGATATTCGTCTTGGGCGTAGAAGCTCATCATGTCCGTCATGGCCAGTCGGTTGCCGGTGGCGCCGCCATTGAACGGGCTGGGCGCACTGAGATCGCCATTGACGCTGATGGTGGGAGTGTTGGCGAGGAACGAGTTCAGGTTGCTGAAGGCGTAGGTGACCCCGCCGAGGCGGTCCGTGTACATGCGAACCTGGCGATACTCGCCGCCGAACTTGAAGCTATGGCTGCCCTTTACCCAGTTCAGGCTGTCGATGTAGCTGAGCGAGTAGTTGGTATAGGGTTGGCCGCGGCCGTTGGTGGAACTGTTGGCTCGCACTTGGCCGGAAGGGATAGAGACGCCGGCGTTGGCGCCCTGGCCTCCGATGCCGACTAGGACCGTCGCTCCAGTGATGTTCAGCGTGACGCCCGTTAGGTCCACTCCAGCCACCGTCGGAGCAACTCCATTGGTGCGGGTCTTGGGACCGTTGTAGCCGAACTTGGCCTCGTTGATCAGGCTGGGAGAGATGATCCTCTGCCAACTCAACATTCCATTCTGGTAAAGCGCCTTCTGTTCAAACGCGCTGCCGGAGACGTCGAAGGGTGCAGTGGAGCTGCCGTCGTCGCGGAACCAACGTAGGCTGAAGGAGTTCTTGTCGCTCTGGCGGTAGTCCAGGCGGAGACTGGCGGAATTCTCGTTTACCACCGCCCGGCCGTCGATCTGGGCGACGTCGAAATCGGGATTGGTGGTGGCGCCGCGGTTGCCGGTCGGGTAGGCGCCGAACAGGGGCTTGATAGCGGAATCGACGCAGCGGGCGCTGCTGCCGGTCACGCACACAGGCAGGGCGCGGACGGCGGCGCTGGGCACCTGGCCAACCAGCGGGAACCCGGCGCGCTGGCGGAGACCTTCATAGTGACCGAAGTAGAACAGTTTGTCCTTCACGATGGCGCCGCCCAGAGACCCGCCGAACTGGTTCAGGCGGAGCGGGGACTTGTTGAGGCCGTCGAAGTAGTTGCGGGCGTCGAGTGCGTCGTTTCGGAGGTATTCGAAGACGCCACCGTGCAACTGGTTGCCGCCGGACTTGGTGAGGATGCTGATCTGGCCGCCAGTTCCTGTACCGAATTCGGCAGGATAGTTGCTGGATTCGACCCGGAACTCCTGGACCGTCTCCAGGCTGGCCTGGAGACGGAACGCCGACGAGGTCTGGCCGTTCAGGTTGCCCGGCGAGGCATCGACAATGGCGGAGCCTTCGATGCCGTCAAACCGTACGGCGTTCTGCTGATTAGCTTGGCCACTAAAGCGAATGTTGTCGTAGGTGCCACCGCCGGCGGTCTGTGCGCCGGGTACCAATAGGTACAGTTGCGAAAGTTGGCGTCCGTTGAGGGGCATGTTGGCGACCTCGCGTTCGTTCACGTTGCCGCCGACGCGGGCCGAGCTGGTGTCAATCACGACCAACTCGCCGCCATCCACATTCACCGACTGCTGAATCTGGGCCGGAGACAGGGTGATAGCGATATTCCGTTCCTGGCCGACGGTCAGGGGGATGTTCTTGTACTCCGTAATGGCCATTCCGGTGGCAACGCCGGAGACCGTGTAAGAGGAGGCCGCGAGATTGGTTGCGGCGAAGACGCCTTGTTCGCTGGTCCGCACCTCGCGGACTGAGCCGGTTTTCTCGTTTAGAATCTTAATGATGGCGCCGGGTACAACGCCACCTGAGGCGTCGGTAACCGTGCCCGTAAAGCGACCGCTGTCTCCCTGAGCAAGGAGCAGGCTGGCAGTCAAGGCCAGCAATAGGGTGAATCTCATAGTTACAATTTCCCAGCCCTCCGTTACAGGGCTGTCTCGCCTGTGTGAATATTTGGATACGGAGGCATGAAGGCAGCCCGGAGACTCCGCCAAGGTGCGTATTTTGAAGATATTGCGTCAACTGTTGACAGCATTTCATGAGGTTGTGTATCCTGGAGTGGTTCGAGGAGTTGGCTCTTCTCCCTTGGCTACCCTTCTTGTGTCCGGCTAGTCTGGATAAAAACGGCAGGAAGTTGTCCGGGGGGCCGCCCCGAGGTTCTTTCAGACATCGCGCTGAACAGAGCATGGGCGTGTCCAAAGTGACCCTCTCTCATGGCGGGCTCTGCGGGCCGGAATCGGTCTGGTAGGCTGGCGACAGTCTGACAGGCTTGTGATGGTCTGGTAAGTCGCCCCGCTCAACGGTTGATCTCGAGGTCTTTACCGGTTTCACCTCAAGCCGTGATGTTTTCGCGGCCTGTTGTCATGTATGCCGGTGGAACCAGCGCTCTGAAAGCTGCTCAGCGAGGATAGTTCGTGCCCACTTTCAATCAGCTCGTCCGTAAGGGACGCACGCCCACCCGTTATAAGACGGCCAGCCCCGCCCTCCAGGCCTGCCCCCAGCGCCGTGGCGTCTGCACTCGCGTCTACACCACCACACCGAAAAAGCCGAACTCGGCTCTTCGTAAGGTGGCCCGCGTTCGCTTGACGAATGGCATCGAAGTGACAACCTACATCCCGGGTGTGGGTCACAATCTCCAGGAGCACTCGATCGTACTGATCCGTGGCGGCCGCGTGAAGGATCTCCCCGGCGTGCGCTACCACATTGTGCGCGGCACGCTTGACACCGCGGGTGTCTCCGGCCGTATGCAGAGCCGTTCAAAGTATGGCGCCAAGCGGCCGAAGGCCGGCCAGGCAGCCGCGGCCAAGAAGAAGAAGTAAGGATTCGAAGAGGAACGTATGCCCCGCAGAAGACGCGCCGAAATCCGCGACATTCAGCCTGACGGCGTTTACAACTCGACGCTGGCCGAGAAGTTCATCAACTCTATGATGTGGGACGGCAAGAAGACCACTTCACAGAAGATCTTCTACTCCGCCATGGACACGATGAAAGAGCGCTCGAGCGACGACCCCCTCAAGCTCTTCAAGAAGGCGATTGAGAACTGCAAGCCGCTTCTGGAAGTCAAGACTCGCCGTGTTGGCGGCGCCAATTACCAGGTGCCAATCGAAGTGCCGAACAACCGGCGCACCTCGCTCGCGATCCGCTGGATCCTGATTGGCGCGCGCTCGAGGCCCGACAAAAACATGGCCGACAAGCTGGCCAACGAATTGATGGACGCCGCTAACCTGCGCGGCGGGGCTGTCAAGAAGAAAGACGATGTTCACCGTATGGCCGAGGCTAACAAGGCCTTTGCTCATTATCGTTGGTAACCTGTTCGGAATCTTTTAGTTAGGAGATATCTAAGCTCTGCCGCCGCAGTCAGCGACGACCTTATGCCACGCACTATTGCACTCGAGAAGATGAGAAATATCGGCATCATGGCCCACATCGATGCCGGTAAGACCACCGCGACCGAGCGCATCCTCTATTACACCGGCCGGACCTATAGGATCGGCGAAGTTCATGAGGGCGCAGCCACCATGGACTGGATGGTGCAAGAGCAGGAGCGGGGTATCACGATCACGTCGGCTGCCACGACTTGTTCCTGGGATGATCACCAGATCAACATCATTGATACCCCGGGCCACGTTGATTTCACGGCAGAGGTAGAGCGTTCTCTTCGCGTGTTGGACGGCGCGGTGGCGGTGTTTGACGCCGTGGCTGGCGTCCAGCCGCAGTCCGAGACCGTTTGGCGGCAGGCGGATAAGTACTCGGTTCCGCGCTTGTGCTTCATCAACAAGATGGACCGCGTGGGCGCTGATTTCTATCACGCCATTCAGACGATCGTGGAGCGGTTGCAGGCGCGTCCGGTGCCGATCCAGATTCCGATCGGTGCTGAAGATCAGTTCAAAGGCGTCGTCGACCTGGTCACGATGAAAGCCCGCATTTGGCGCGATGAGACGCTGGGCGCGGACTTTGACGATATCGACATCCCCGAGGACTTGGTGGAACGCGCCCAGGAGTACCGGGACAAGATGGTGGAAGCGGCCGCAGAGGCCGACGACGTGTTGATGGATAAGTACCTCAACGGTGAGGCGCTGACCCAGGCCGAAATCATGAAGGGACTCCGCAAGGCGACCCTGGCACAGTTGATCTTCCCGGTGGTTTGCGGTACGGCGTTCAAAAACAAGGGCGTTCAGAATCTGCTGGATGCGGTTGTTAGCCTATTGCCCTCGCCGCTGGACATTCCTCCGGTTCGCGGCAACGATGTCGACGACAAGGACATTCCGTTGGAGAGGAAAGCCTCCGACGACGAGCCGTTCTCGGCCCTTGTGTTCAAAATCATGACCGACTCTTTCGTCGGCCAGCTCGCTTTCATCCGGGTCTACTCGGGCAAATTGAACACCGGCGACACGATTCTCAACGTTACCAAGGGGCGCAAGGAGCGCATTGGCCGTCTGGTGAAGATGCACGCCAACAAGCGTGAGGAGATCACCGAGATTCTGGCCGGCGACATCGCCGCGTGTGTCGGGCTGAAGGGCGTAGTGACGGGGGATACAATCTGCAGCGAAGACAAGCCGATCTCGCTCGAAAACATCACCTTCCCGGCCCCGGTTATCCAGCTCGCCATCGAGCCGAAGACCAAGGCCGATCAGGAAAAGCTGGGCATGGCGATTGCCAAACTGGTGCAGGAAGATCCGACGCTGAAGGTCAACACGGATCCGGAAACGGGCCAGACGATCATCGCCGGCATGGGCGAGCTGCATTTGGAAATCGTTGTGGACCGCCTGCAGCGCGAGTTTGGCGTGGGCGCCAATGTAGGCAAGCCGCAGGTGGCGTACCGCGAAACGATTTCGAAGTCCTCTCAGGGCGAAGGCCGATTTGTTCGCCAGACCGGTGGCCGCGGCCAATACGGCCACGTCAAGATCAGGCTGGAGCCGACTCCGGACAAAGCCTACGAGTTTGTCAATGGTACGGTTGGCGGCACGGTTCCGAAGGAATTTATCGGACCGGCTGAAAAAGGTATTGTCGAAGCGCTCGAGGGCGGCATTCTGGCCGGCTTCCCGATGTCGAACGTGAAGGTGACCATCTACGATGGCAGCTACCACGACGTCGATTCTTCGGAAATGGCGTTTAAGATTGCCGGATCGATGGCATTGAAAGATGCCGCGAAGAAGGCCAGGCCGGTTCTGCTCGAGCCGGTGATGAGTGTGGAAGTTGTGGTTCCCGACGAGTACATGGGGCCTGTGAACGGCGATCTGATCAGCCGCCGCGGCCGGCTTGAAGGGATGGAGTTGAAGGGCGCCACACAGATCATCCGGGCGATGGTGCCGCTGTCTGAGATGTTCGGCTATGCGACGGAGATTCGCTCCAGGACGCAGGGCCGGGGCAGCTTCAGCATGCACTTCGGGCGGTATGAAGAGGCGCCGGCATCGGTCACCGAAGAGGTGGTCAAGAGGATGCAGGGGCAAACGGATAGCAAGTAAGGTTTCCAGCTAGATAGAGTGCGCAGGAGAGACACACGTCATGGCGAAAGAAAAATTTGATCGCAGCAAACCGCACGTCAACATCGGCACGATCGGTCACATTGACCACGGCAAGACGACGCTGACGGCGGCTATCACGAAAACGCTGGCCAAGCACAACCCGAAGGTGACGTTCCGGAG
>DASXVP010000022.1:0-179596 GCA_036504135.1 Paludibaculum sp. | reverse complement strand
AAAAGCACCGGCAGGCCGGGAAATTGACGGCGCGCGAGCGCATTGACGCGCTGGTGGACGCGGACAGTTTCGATGAGACCGGGCTGTTCGCCGAGCACCGCTCCACGCTGTTCGGAATGGAAGGCAAAACGCTCGCGGCCGATGGCGTCGTGACCGGCGCGGCGGCCGTAGGCGGCCGGCTGGTTCACCTGGCCAGCCAGGACTTCACCGTGGCCGGCGGTTCGGCCGGCGAGGTCCACTCGACCAAGGTGGCCGAGATCATGAACCAGGCCCTCAAAACCGGGTCGCCCTTCGTGTTCATCAACGATTCCGGCGGCGCCCGCGTGCAGGAAGGCATCGATTCCCTCTCCGGCTACGGCAAGGTTTTTTACGCCAACGTCATGCTCTCGGGCGCGGTGCCGCAGGTCTCGCTCATCTGCGGGCCTTGCGCCGGCGGCGCGGCCTATAGCCCCGCCCTCACCGATTTCATCATTCAAACCCGGCAGGCGCAGATGTTCATCACCGGGCCGCAGGTCATCAAGCAGGTGACCGGCGAGACCGTGACGGCCGATGAGCTGGGCGGGCCGGACGCGCACATGGCGAAATCCGGCGTGATCCACTTCATCGCCGAGGACGACAAGGAAGCGATTCTGATCTGCCAGAAGCTGCTGAGCTTCCTGCCCTCGAACAACCTGGAAGATCCGCCCGAGATCACGGGTGAGTACAACTGCGATCCGGATCCGGCGCTGAACGATATCGTGCCGGTGGACGGCAAGAAGGCGTACGACGTGCGCGACGTCATCCTGCGCATCATCGACAACGGTGATTTCCTGGAAGTGCAGGCTGGCCATGCGCCGAATATCGTGATCGGTTTCGCGCGTGTTTGCGGGCGCTCCGTCGGTATTATCGCCAATCAGCCCGCCTATCAGGCGGGTGTGTTGGATATCGATGCCTCTTCCAAAGCCGCGCGGTTTATCCGCTTCTGCAATGCGTTCAACGTGCCGCTGGTGACGCTGGTGGACGTGCCTGGCTTCCTGCCGGGCGTGGAGCAGGAATACGGCGGCATCATCCGCCACGGCGCAAAGATGCTGTTCGCCTATTCGGCCGCCACGGTGCCCAAGGTGACCGTGATCCTCCGCAAGGCCTACGGCGGGGCGTATCTGGCGATGTGCTGCAAGGATCTGGGCGCCGACAAGACCTTCGCCTGGCCAACGGCGGAGATCGCGGTGATGGGCGCCGAGGGCGCGGCCGAGATCGTCTTCCGCAAGGAGATCAGCGAGGCCGCCGATAAGAAGGCGAAGCGCGCGGAGATGATCGATCAGTACCGCGAGGCGTTTTCGAATCCCTACGTGGCCGCCGGGCGCCGCCTGGTGGACGACATCATCGAGCCCTCTGAGACGCGCAAGGTGATCGCGCAGGCGCTCGAGTACCTGCACACCAAGCGCGAACTGCGGCCGGGCAAGAAGCACGGCCTGATGCCGCTCTAAGCGGAGCTCTGAAGGAGACAAAGCGATGAGCCAAGTCACATTGAAGAGTTTGCGTGAAGAGCTGGATGCGTTACGCGCGCATCTGTCGGCGTTGACGGATAAGTTCGCGGAGCTGGAGGGCGCCGAAATTACCGCGCCCGCCGCTCCGGCGCCTGCCGAACCCGTGGCTGCTGCCGCGGAGCCGGTGGCGCCCGCGCCCGCTCCCGAGCCTGAGGAGATTTCGGAAGAGATCCTGATGGCGCTTTCGGCGGCGGTGGCTGCCTACCTCGGCAAGAGAGCGCACATCCGCACTGTGCGGTTGTTGAGCTCGACGGCGTGGGCGCAGCAGGGCCGCGTGAATATCCAGGCGTCGCACAGATTGAACGTGCCACATCACCACAACAGGGTCAGGTAACGAGGAATCTACCGTGAAATTGAAGATTACGATCGACACGAAAGTTTACGAGGTGGAAGTGGAAGCCTCGGAGCCGGAGCAGGTGCAGTTGCCGCCAGTGGGTTATCTGATGCAGCCCGCGGCGGTGCGAGTGCCGGCGAGCCCCATGGCCGCGCCGCCCGTTGACGACGGTGGCGCGCCGGTGAACGAAGATAAGGTCTGCCGCAGCCCGATCTCGGGCATTGTGGCCAAGCTGACGGCGCAGGAAGGCCAGTCGATCCAGACGGGCGACACCATCCTGGTGCTGGAAGCGATGAAGATGGAGACCAACATCACGGCGCCGATGGCCGGCAAGATCGCCAAGATCCGCGTCAACCCCGGCGACAGCGTCAAGGCCGGCGTGGTGCTGGTGGAGTTCGAGTAACGCCATGGTAAACGAACTGATTGCAGCCGGTTTTGAATTCGTCGATCACGTCGCCATCGCGGTAAAGCAGGGCGAGCTCGACGCGCAGGTGGAAAAGTACAAGATGCTGGGCTTCACGGAACTACACCGGGAAGAGGTGCATGGCAAACATCTGGTGCGGGAGGTGCTGATGCAGATCGGCGCCGGTCCGAACCTGATCCAGTTGTTGGAGCCGCTGTCGCCGGAATCGCCCGTCGCCAAACAGATTGAGAAGAGCGGCGGACGGGGCGGCTTCGCGCACCTGGCATTTCGCGTGAAGGACATCCAGCACGCCTATGCTTACATGAAAGAGAAGGGCTTCAATTTGACGCAGGAGCCGGGACCGGGTTCGCGCGGCACCATGATTTTCTTCGTGCATCCGAAGGATTTCAGCTACCTCATCGAAGTGGTCCAGGAGGGCCAGCCCCATGTCTGAAACGCCCGCGCCAGAAACCGCGGCGCTGAACTTGAAAGCGGAGTTCCCGCCTGTCTCCACAGCGACGTGGGAACAGACGATCATTGCTGATCTGAAGGGCGCTGACTACGAGAAGAGACTGGTTTGGAAGACCGAGGAGGGCCTCGCCGTGAGGCCCTACTACCGCTCCGAGAATCTACCCTCCATGTTGCCGCCGAGACCGGAAAGCGCCGCCTGGGTCGCGCTGGAAGGCGCGGCGCCGGCGGGCGTGATCGACGCCGCCGCGTTCCACGAGGCGGGTGCGACGGCGGTGCAGGAACTGGGCTATGCCCTGGCCGCGGCGTCGGATCAACTGGCTGCGGGCCAGGCCGTACCCGGCCTGCTCTTCGCCATCGGCTCCAACTACTTTTTCGAAATCGCCAAGCTGCGGGCCGCGCGGATGCTGTTTGCCCGCATGGCCGGCGCGTACGGCCGGGCGGCAGAGGTGAAGATCTACGCCGTCACCGCGCTTGCCAACAAGAGCATCTATGATCCGTACACGAATCTGCTGCGGGCGACGACTGAGTCGCTCTCGGCAGTCATCGGCGGTTGCGATGCCCTGAAAGTGCAGCCGGCGGGCTTTGCCGGACGGCTGGCCGACAACGTGCAACTCATCCTCCGGGAAGAGGCGCACATGGACAAGGTGGCCGATCCGGCCGGCGGCTCGTACTATGTGGAGGCACTCACCGATTCGCTGGCGCGCGAAGCCTGGAAACTCTTCCAACAGGTCGAAGCCGAGGGCGGCTTCGCCAAGGCCGCGGCTGGCATCGATGCGGCCATCGCCGCTTCACGGGCGGCCAAGGAGAAGTCCGTCGCCTCCCGGCGGCGCGTGATGGTGGGCGTTAACAACTACCCCGACATCAACGAGAAGGAACTGGCGAACGAGGATTCGATCAGCGGAGCCGGATGGCGCCTCGCGCAGGCGATCGAGCAGATCCGGCTGCGCACGGAGCGTCATGCCGCTGCCACCGGCGCAACGCCCAAGGTGCTGCTGCTGAAACGAGGCGACCTCAAGATGAAGGGCGCGCGCGGCACGTTCTGTCAGAACTTCTTCGGCTGCGGCGGATTTGTCATCGAAGAGAGCGAGAGCTATGACGGCACCAGCGCGGCGCTGATCGTGCTCTGCTCGTCGGACGCCGAGTACCTGGACCTGGCGAAGGAGGTCTGCTCGAAGGTTGCCGTGCCGGTGGTTGTTGCGGGCAATCCCAAGGAGCAGATGGAAGAGTTGAAGGCGGCCGGCGTGGCCGGATTCGTGCACGTCCTCTCCAACATGGTGGAGACGCTGGGCGAGTGGCAGGACCGGTTGGGCATCGGCGCCAGGGAGGAGAAGTAGCATGAGACCTGACTTTTCAAAGATCGACTATTCGGCTCCAGCGTCTTCCGCGCCCGCTACATCCGCCGCGGCGAAATCCTGGATGACGAATGAGCAGATCGCGGTGAAGCCGGTCTACACGGCTGAAGATCTGGCCGGCATGGAGCATCTGGAATACGCCGCCGGTGTGGCGCCCTACCTGCGCGGACCGTATTCGACGATGTACGTCATGCGTCCGTGGACCGTGCGCCAGTATGCCGGCTTCTCCACAGCGGAGGAGTCCAATGCCTTCTACCGGCGCAATCTCGCGGCCGGGCAGAAGGGCCTCTCGGTCGCCTTCGATCTGGCCACGCATCGCGGGTACGATTCCGACCACGAGCGCGTAACCGGCGACGTGGGCAAGGCCGGCGTGGCCATCGATTCGGTGGAGGATATGAAAATCCTCTTCGATCAGATCCCGCTGGACCAGATGTCGGTGTCGATGACCATGAACGGCGCCGTGCTGCCCATCATGGCCTTCTACATCGTGGCCGCCGAAGAGCAGGGCGTGCCGGCGGTGAAGCTGAGCGGAACCATTCAGAACGACATTCTGAAGGAGTTCATGGTCCGCAACACATACATCTACCCGCCGTCCTCGTCGATGAAGATCATCGGCGATATCTTCGGGTATTGCTCGCGGCAGATGCCCAAGTTCAACTGCATCTCCATCTCCGGCTATCACATCCAGGAGGCGGGCGGCACGGCCGACATCGAGTTGGCCTACACGTTGGCCGACGGCTTGGAGTATCTGCGAACCGGCATCAACTCCGGCCTCTCCATCGACGAATTTGCGCCGCGCCTGTCGTTCTTCTGGGGCGTGGGCATGAACCACTTCATGGAGATCGCCAAGATGCGCGCCGCGCGTATTCTTTGGGCGAAAATCGTGAAGAGCTTCTCGCCGAAAAATCCCAAGTCGATGGCGCTGCGCACCCATTCGCAGACGTCAGGCTGGTCTTTAACCGCGCAGGACGTCTTTAACAACGTGGCGCGGACCACGGTGGAGGCCATGGCCGCGGCCCTGGGCCACACGCAATCGCTGCACACCAACGCGCTGGACGAGGCCATCGCCTTGCCCACCGATTTCTCGGCCCGCATCGCACGCAACACGCAGATCTACCTGCAGGAAGAGACCGGCATCTGCAAGGTGGTGGATCCGTGGGCCGGCAGCTACTACGTGGAGTCGCTCACCAATGAACTGATGGAGAAGGCTTGGCGCCTGATCCAGGAGGTAGAATCGCTCGGCGGCATGACCAAGGCCATCGAGACGGGGCTGCCGAAGATGAGGATCGAGGAAGCGGCCGCGCGGCGGCAGGCCAAGATCGATTCCGGCCGCGAGGTCATCGTCGGCGTCAACAAGTACCGGTTGGATCACGAAGAGCCCCTCGACGTGTTGATGGTGGACAACGCCGCGGTGCGCGAATCTCAGGTGAAGCGCCTGCAGCAGACCAAGGCGGCGCGCGACGAATCCGAGGTGCAGGCCTCGCTGGCGGCCATCACTCAGTGCGCTGAAGGCGGCGGCGGAAATCTGCTGGATCTGGCGGTGACGGCGGCGCGTTTGCGTGCCACCCTCGGTGAGATTTCGCTGGCCATGGAAAAGGTGTTCGGCCGGTATCAAGCGGTCAACCGCACCATTTCAGGCGTCTACTCCAGCGAGAGCCAGAGCGATCCGGAGTTCATGAAGGCCTCCGCCATGGCTGCCGAATTTGCCAAATTGGAAGGCCGCCGTCCGCGCCTGCTGGTGGCCAAGATGGGCCAGGACGGGCACGATCGCGGCGCCAAGGTGGTGGCCACGGCCATGGCTGACCTTGGCTTCGACGTAGACGTCGGCCCCCTGTTCGCCACGCCGAAAGAAGTGGCGCGCATGGCGGTGGAAAACGATGTCCACGCCGTGGGTGTCAGTTCGTTGGCGGGCGGCCACAAGACTCTGGTGCCGGAGTTGATCGGCGAATTGAAACGGCTGGGCCGTGAAGACATCGTGGTATTTGTGGGTGGAGTGATCCCGCCGCAGGACTACGACGAATTGAAGGCCGCCGGCGCCATCGACATCTTTGGGCCGGGTACCGTGATTCCTGTTTGTGCGCAAAAGGTGCTTTCGGCATTGATGGAGATGCCGAGTGCAGCCTGAGGCAAACAATCCGGACGCAATTGGCAGCAGGCAGAGGCCCCGACGCGGGCGTCTGCCTGCTGAACAGTATATTGACGGCATCTTGCGCGGCGACCGCGTGACCCTGGCGCGCGCCATCACTGTCGTGGAAAGCGATCTGCTCTCCGATGGCGAGTTGGCGCAGCGGATTCTGGAGGGCGTCCTGCCGCACACCGGAAAGTCCCGCCGTGTGGGCATTACTGGCGTCCCCGGGGCGGGGAAATCCACGTTTATCGACGCGTTAGGCATACATTTGGTGCGCGAATGTGGCGAGAAGATCGCAGTTTTGAGCATCGATCCATCCAGCCCCATCTCCGGCGGCAGTATCCTCGGCGACAAGACCCGCATGGAGCGGCTGTCGCAGGAGGAGATGGCGTTCATCCGGCCCTCGCCCTCCAAATGCCATTTGGGCGGCGTGGCGCGGCGCACCCGCGAGACCATGCTGCTGTGCGAGGCGGCCGGTTACCGCAACGTGATCGTGGAGACCGTGGGAGTGGGGCAGAGCGAGACGGCCGTGCGCTCGATGACGGATTTCTTTCTGCTGTTGATGGTGGCCGGCGCCGGCGATGAGCTGCAAGGCATCAAGCGCGGCATCATGGAGATGGTCGACGGGATGGCCATCAACAAGGCGGATGGCGACAACAAAGCAAAGGCCGATCGCGCGCGGATGGATTACACCAACGCGTTGCACCTGTTTCCAGCGTCGGCTGACGGCTGGTATCCTCGGGTGGTGACCTGCTCATCGCTCACGGGCGAGGGCGTCGCGGCCATTTGGGAATTGGTGCTGGAACATCGTGCACTGCTCAAGGCCAATGGCCACTTCCAGGACCGGCGCCGCCGCCAAGCGCTCGATTGGATGCGCGAACTTATCAGCCTGGGTCTCGAAGACCTCTTCAAAACCGACCCGAAGGTCAGCGCCCGGTTGCCTGGCATGGTGGAAGAGGTTCGCCGCGGTCACATCAGTTCATTCAGCGCCGCCCGCGATTTGCTGGCGCTTTTTCATCATAAGGAGTAGTTTCCACAATGTCGTTGCCATTTCCCATTCTTAGTGCCGAAGAAGCGGCAGAGCTCATTCAAAACGGACAGACCATCGGCTTCAGCGGTTTCACTCCGGCCGGGGCGGCCAAGGCCGTCCCATTCGCCCTGGCGCAAAAGGCCCGGCGCGAGCACGCAGCCGGCAAGCCTTTTAAGGTGGGCGTGCTCACCGGCGCCTCCACCGGTAAGTCCCTGGACGGCGCGCTGGCCGAGGCCGAGGCGATCAGCTTCCGCACGCCCTATCAGTCCAACTCCACGCTTCGCAAACAGATCAACGCCGGCCAGGTGAAGTTTGTCGACATGCACCTTTCTGTGCTGCCGCAGATCGCGCGCTACGGCTATCTGGGCCCCATCCACTGGGCCGTGGTGGAGGTGTGCGACATTACGCCCGGCGGCGGTGTGGTGCTCTCCACATCCGTGGGTGCGTCCAATACCTACATGCGGCTGGCGGACAAGATCATCCTGGAGTTGAACGCCAAGCACCCGGCCACCCTGCTGGGCATGCACGACATCTTCGAGCCGCAGGATCCGCCGTCCCGCAGCGAGATTCCCATCTTCAGCGCGTCGGACCGTGTCGGCTCGCCCATCTGCATCCTCGATCCCAAAAAAATTGCCGGCGTCGTCTTCACGAATCTGGAGGACGAGAGCGGCGGCTTTGATGAGCCCACTCAGGTGACCGATCAGATCGGGCAAAACGTAGCCGATTTTCTGGTTGCTGAAATGAAGGTCGGGCGGGTTCCGCCTCAGTTCCTGCCGCTGCAATCGGGCGTGGGCAATATCGCCAACGCGGTGCTGGCGGCCCTGGGCAAGAGCAAAGAGATTCCAGCGTTCGAAATGTACACCGAGGTATTGCAGGATTCAGTTGTGCCGCTGCTCGAAAACGGGCGCTGCACGTTCGCCTCCACGTGCGCGCTGACGCTGAGCCCGGACGCGATGCGCAATGTGACTGGCAATATCGATTTCTTCCGGAGCCGCATCATCATGCGTCCGCAGGAGATCTCCAACCATCCCGAAATCGTGCGCCGGCTGGGCATCATCTCGATGAACACGGCCATCGAGGTGGATCTGGGTGGCAACGTCAACTCCACCCATGTGATGGGTAAGACGATGATGAACGGCATCGGCGGCTCGGGCGATTTTACGCGGAATGCGTATCTCTCGATGTTTTCGTGCCCGTCCACTGCCAAGGGCGGCAAGATCTCCGCGATTGTGCCGCTGGCTTCGCATATGGACCACAGCGAGCATTCCGTGCAGATTGTGGTGACGGAGCAGGGCGTGGCGGATCTGCGCGGCAAAGACCCGCACGAGCGCGCGGAGTTGTTGATCAACAACTGCGCGCATCCGGAGTACCGGCAGCAGTTGCGGGACTATCTGCATTTAGCCACGCCGAGCCACGAGCCGCTCTCGCTGTCGCTTGGGTTGGCAATGCACCGTCAGTTTTTGCGGCATGGCGACATGCGGCAGATCCGGTGGGAAGAGTACCGCTGATCTTCTTCCGCTACCCCACCGGGCTGCTACCCCACCAGAGTCTGCAGGGCCTGCGCGGCGTGGTTGAGGTCCGTCGATGTGCGGCCGAGTTCTTCGGATTCGGCCGCCGTCTCATCGGCGCTGCGGGCCGCTTGGGCGGTGGCGCGCTCGATGTCGTTCAACGCACGGCCCAGGCGATCCATGCCGGCCGATTGGTTCTGGCTGGACGTGTGAACCTGGGTCACGATGGCACGCAGTTCGGCTGCGCCGGAGATGATGTTCCCCACCGTCGTGGCGGCGGCCTCAACTCGGCGCTTGCCCTCCATCGAGCGGTTGCGCAGTTCGTCAACCAGGCTGGCGGTTTCACGGGCGGCATCCGTGCAGCGGTGAGCCAGGCCGCGTACTTCGTCGGCCACCACCGCGAACCCCATGCCGGATTTCCCGGCGCGGGCGGCCTCCAC
Source organism: Paludibaculum sp. (assembly GCA_036504135.1). Taxonomy (GTDB): domain Bacteria; phylum Acidobacteriota; class Terriglobia; order Bryobacterales; family Bryobacteraceae; genus Paludibaculum. Next base: position 170,404 of record DASXVP010000022.1, on the reverse strand, counting down.
TGCGGCGTTCAGGGCCAGGATGTTGGTCTGGAAGGCGATATTGTCTATGATCCGCAGGATACCGGCGATCTGGGCGCTGGACTGATGGACGCTCTCCATCGCGTCCGTCATCTGCCGCAGCGCCTTGCCGGCGCCACTGGCTTGCTCGGCCGAATGCGCCACCAGTATGTCGGCGCGGGCGGCGTCTTTGGTGTTGGCGTGGGCCAGTTGAATCACTTGATCGCTGTCCGACGCCGTCTGGCGGAGGGCGTGCTCCTGGCCCGATGAGCCGGTAGCCAGCGTCTGGCTGGTCTGGCCAATGTGGAGTCCGCTGGCCACCACCTGGGCTGCGGCGCCGGCCACTTGGGCCACCAGGGCGCCGAGCTGGCGGCAGGAGCGCCGGATCACCAGCAGCGTCAACGCGGCAAGGACAAGAGTGATAATCACCACCGCGCCCGTCAGGGCCGTGCTGCGGCGGGCGCGAGCAAGCTCCCGCTCCGAGGCCGCGTCGAGGACGGCGCGGGCCTGCGTCTCCGTAACTTGGGCAAGATCGCCCGTCTTCTGTATCAGCGGAAATACCTGATCGGCGGCTATCGTGTGGGCTGCTTCAAATTGGCCGGACGCCACACCGTCCTGATACCCCTTCTGGAGCGCGCGCCACTGGTCGACGTTCTCGCCAATGGCTGCGATCCGCTGCCGGTCTTCGGAATCGCGCGCCAGCCGCCTCAACTCTTCCAGATGGGCGAGTACCTCCTGGCCGGCCTGTTGGAAGCTGCGATTGTGCTTGTCGACCATCTCCGCGCCATGGCAGGCCGTGCACTGACCCGCCATCGGAGAGTCCTTTTCCAGCAACCCAATGACAATGGCGATCTGGCCGGCATGGGCCGTGGCCCGCATCTTCTGAAATCCGGTTTGCAGAGAGCCGGCCAGTTGCACCTGGCGGGCGGTATGTTCCGACGATTCGCGCATCGCCGAGGCGAGATCGCGAACGGTGGTGAGGGAGAGTGCGCTGAGCAACAGCGTGGCGCCGACGAGCGCGGCGGCGCTGGCCATCAGGCGGGTGCGGAGGTTCCAGTGGGAGCCCATGCCCAACTTATCGCGCACCAGGTTTAAGGTCTTAAGATTTCTCGGCTGACGTCTCGCTTTGATTCGCGTAGTGGCGGGCGATGCTGCGGTGAAACTCGGTCTCCTCGTACATGTCGTGGACGGCGCGGCGGGCCTCCAGCGCCAGCATGATGGCGGCGACCAACATGCAACAGGCGCCCGCGATGCCGAAGACCACTGGCATCCAGTAGACCCAAACCAGGCTGATGGTGGAAGTCACGCCAATGGCCACCGAGGTGCAAACGAAGTTGACCGCGGCGACGTAAAGTAGCGTCAGGGCACGCTGGATGAGGCCCAGGCGGTGGCCCTGGAGCTTGATCTCGGCGCGGTGCCGCACTATTCGTTCCTGACGCAGCGCCACGTCGACGCCGGTTTGCATCAACTCATCGAGCTGCTGAGAGAGCGAGCGCATGCGGTCCACGATGCGCGCCAGACGGTTGGAAGTGGAGAGAATGAAGGTCCCGCAGGCGGAAAGCAACAGGGCGGGAGTGATCATCGCGGCTAGCACGTTGAGCGCCGAGCCGAGATTGGTGACGGTAAACTCCAGGTGCGGCCACATAGAACTTCATTGTCTCAAGTCGCGCGGGCCGGCACCGATATGGATTTCGTGGACGCCCTGCTGAGCAACGCGAGGACCTTGCTGGATACCGCAACGGATTCGGTGGAACAGGGCTTGGGTGGCGGCGACTGGACCGTGTTTTACGGGCCTCAGGGGGGTCTCCAGATGATCGCCGGGAGTGAGGTGGCCCTTGCCTCGGTGGAATGGTCGCATGGCGCCACGGCCGCTTGGCAGGTCAGCCGCAGCGGTGGACGGGTCCGTGTGGAGGGGCTATCGGGCGACGAGCGGTGCCTGCTGGAGGCACACGCCAGGGATGGGCTGGCACGGCGGCTATTAAATGACTGGCGGATGTACGAATTGCGGACAGTCTAGGGCAGCCCGATCTCGCGCAGAAATCGCGCCGCCTCTTCTGGCGGAGTCGGGTTGATATAAAAGCCCGTGCCCCATTCAAAGCCGGCGACCTTGGTGAGCTTAGGAATGATCTCGATGTGCCAGTGATAGTGCTCGAGCAGTGCATCCTGGACGGGGGCCGTGTGGATGATGGCGTTGTAGGGCGGGTATTCCAATGCCTTGTCGATCTTGCGCAGCACAGTGCGCATTACCCAGCCGAGATTGTGAATGGTGGGCGCGTCGGCCAGCGCGAAATGGGAATGGTGCTTGCGCGGCACAATCCAGGTCTCAAAGGGAAACCGCGAGGCATAGGGGGCCACCACGAGGAAATGATCGGTCTCGAAGATGATGCGGTCCTGCGTCAGCAATTCCTGCTGGAGAATGTCGCAGAAGATGCAACGCTCACGAAACCGGAAGTAGCGCATGGCGCCGTCGAGCTCTTCCTGCACCCGCTTGGGAACCACGGGGAGGGCGATGAGCTGGGAGTGGGGGTGTTCCAGCGAAGCCCCGGCGGCGGCGCCGTGGTTCTTGAACACCAGCACGTAGCGGAGGCGCGGGTCTTTCTGGAGGTCGAGAATGCGGTCGCGAAAGGCGAAAAAGACGTCGGCCACCTGCTTGTCGGAGATGGTGGCGAGGCTGGCGAGATGGTCCGGCGACTCGATGATGACCTCGTGGGCGCCCACCCCGTTCATGCGATCGTAAAGGCCCTCGCCCTGCCGGTCGAGTTCACCTTCCACGCGCAGCGCGGGGAACTTGTTGGGCACCACGCGGAGCGACCAGCCCTCGCTGTTGATGCCGCCCGAACTGCGGTAGGCCAATACCTCGGGCGGCGTCTTTGATTCGTGGCCCGGGCAGAACGGGCAGTACCGGCTGCCCTGTGCGACGACAGCTTCGCGCGTGAAATCAGCCGGCCGGCGGGCGCGGTCCGTGGAGATGATGACCCAGCGGCCGGTGATCGGGTCTTTGCGTAGATCGGGCACGAGAAGACACTAGAATAGCGGATCAGCGCTGGTGGTGCAGGTCCCAGGCGTCGCGCACATGGTGGAGCGCGAAAGGTTCAAACACGATGGTGACCAGATCCAGACGCGCGCTGCTCAGCGGGACATCCCAGCGCCGCGCGAAATAGAAGGCGGCATTGCGTATGCAGCGGAGCTTCGTTTCGTCAATGGCGCGCTCGGGCGCTCCAAAATCAGCGTTGGTGCGCGCCTTCACCTCCACCAGCACCAGACGGTCGCCCTCCCACGCCACCAGGTCCACTTCCCCTTTGGCGCCCCCCCTCATCCAGTTGCGCTCTACCACGCGCAGGCCGTGCCGCTGCAGGTAACGATGGGCCAGGTCCTCTCCGCGGCGCCCCAGCGCTGCGTCGGCACGCCAGCGGCGCATCCGCAAACGGTGCCTGAGCCAGTCGCAGACCAAAACCAGTGGATTGACGATCCGCATTTACTTGATGACTTCGAATTCGAACTCCATCACCTTGCCCCGCACCACGTAGCAGAGATAGTGCTCCCAGAAACGGCGATAGCGCGGGAACGTGTTCACCAGCAGTTCGAATCCGAGATACCTCCACAGAGCTAGTAGCTTGACGCGCACCTTCTTCTCACGAAATCTCGCCGTGGAGTAGTAGCCGTAACCGGCGTTGTCGGCGCCGAAGTAGCGGAAGGAAAACGAGTTGAGGTGCCAGCGGTGAGTGGGGTCGCAGAAACTGGAGAAATCCGTGTAATGCGGCGTGGCCAGCGCCACCGTGCCGCCGGCCCGCACCAGGCGGTGAAACTCCTCCATGGTGCGGATCACATTGGAGAGGTGCTCGATGACGTGGATGGCCTGGAGCCGGTCGAAAGAGTTGTCGCGGAACGGGTAGGGGAAGTGGTCGAGATCACAGAGCACGTCGGCGCGCGTACGGGCGTTGCGGTCGATGCCGATGGAGCCCGGCAACTTGTTGATGCCGCAGCCCACGTCCAAAGTTCGAGGTGGTGCCACGTGACCAGTGTAGCGGGGCGCCGGCGGTTCGCGATGCCCTCTACTGCATCGGTCCGCCGCCGCGATAGAGATCGGGCGTGTCGGTCTCCATCGAGCCGGAGTCGGGGTCGTCGATGTGATCCTGGATGGCCATCATGCGCTCTGCGCAGACCGGGCAGCCGTAGAGATGATCCTCCACCCACTTCACTTCGGCGTCGTGGGCGATCATTCCGGTGACGTACCGTTCGAGATCACCATCGGACAGGTGCGGCTCAGTCATGTCCTTAGGGTACCCGATTGCGGCGGCGTCTCCAGGGGCCGGAGGCTGCCGTTGGTCCGGCGCGGCCGGTGCCAAAGGTAGCGAAGCGCCGCACCGCCCCTGAGCCGCTCAGTTGCCCGTTGATGGCGCGCGCGCTGTCCAGAGAATCGCGTTCATCACCAGGCGGCGGTAGCCCGGATAGAGCATCGTGGAAGCGCTGTGTCCGAGCTGGATATAGACGCTGCGGGCTTTGGGGTGCGGTCCGATATAGACCACGGGCTTGTCGTTGAGCGGGTGATCGGTCTCCATGAGCACCTCGATGCCCGGCGCGCGCCACATGCCCTTGTACACCTCATCATGCAACGGAAGTGGCGGAACGCCTGCCAAAACGGGGTGTTTCGACGCGTTTTTGACCACTTTTGACACGAAATCGACGCCTTCTTTGTACTCCGACCTGGGATGGCCCGGCACGGCGTTGACGAAGTACTTGCCGCCGATCACCTCCTGATACCACCACGGCCAGGATGTGTAGTTGACGATGGAATGATGCGTGGAGACGATGCCGCCGCCGGCCTCGACGAACTCGCGAAGGTTGGCCTGCTCTTTTTCTCCAATCGTCTCGCCCATGTCGTGGAAGACGATGGTGTCGTAGCGGCCGGTGAGCTTCTGTCCGAAGGCCTCTGACTGCGTAGCGGCGACGCGCCAGACGATGCGCGGCTCGTTTTCAAACAGCGAAAAGAACTCTGGCGGGAAGCCGTGCCCGCCGGTGACCACCAGCACTCGAGCTTTCGCGGCCGCGCTCACTGTAGCCGGCTTGACGTCGCCGGTGGCGGCCCATTCGACAGAGCGTGTCAGGGCGGCGATGAAGCCGGGTTGGGCCATGGAGGAGAGATCGTGACCGAGCGGCAGATGGACGCCGCGGCCCTGGCCGAAGCGTGTGGTCCACAGCATCGGCTCGTCCTTGCCGGTGCCGCCCTGGGCCGGATCGCTCCAGGCGCGCGCCACAACCTGGACCCCGGGTTGCAGATCGAGCTTATGGTAGAGCTCGTCGTTGGCGGTGAAGGTCTCCGGCAGGCCGCGGGCGATGGGGTGCTGGCGATCGGTCCATTTGACGTCGAAGACGTGGCGGGCCGAGTGGCCGATGTTGGCGGCCTTCCACGTGGCGCCGATCAGCTGAGCGTAGGCGGGCCAACCGGGGTTTCCGTCCGGCGGCTCGTTCCAGCGGTTGTTCTTCCAGACGTGACCCATGAACTCGCCGTAGCTGATGCCGTGGACGGCGACGAAGCCCTTGCCGCCGCGGACGAACTCCTCGATGGCCTTCTCGGTGGGGGCGGGGAAGCGCGGCCCGTTGTAGTTGAGCAGGATGACGTCGTAGTGGGAGAGCGCGGCGGAGGAGAGATCACGCGGCTCCTCGGTTACGCGCACATCAAAGCGGCCGGTCTGCTCCAACTGTGCGCGGAGCACGGGGGTGGAGACGTGCCAATCGTGATACTGCACATCGGACTGGCCGGTGATGATGAGAACGCGGATCAGGACTGCGGCGGCTAACATAACTGCTTCACCCAGGAGAGACTGCGTTCGATCATGGGACCACCGGCGCCCTCGCACTCCAGGCTGTAGACGCCGGAAAAGCCGGATTCGGTGAGCATTTGGACACACTCGCGGATGTTGGCAGCGTTGACGCCATCGCCGATGGCGCACTGACTGACGGCGATGCCGGTGAGCTCGCCGCGGGCGGCGGCGGCCAGCGTTTCGCTGACGTCCTTGATGTGGACGTGGCTGACGCGGTCTATAAACTGGCGGAGAAAAGCGACGGGATCCTGGCCGGCGATAAACGTGTTGCCGGTATCCATGTTCATGCGAAGGTTGGGCGAATCGGCGAAGTGGAGCATCTCGGCCATGTACTCGGGCTTGGTAGTGAAGTAGCCGTGGGGCTCGATGTTAATGATGATGCCGTAGGCCTCGGCAACGGGCAGCACCTGGAGATAGATGCGCTTCATGTGGGCGAGCGCCTCTATGTCCGTCATGCCCTCTGGGCGGAAGCGATCATCGGTAGTATCCACGCAGGGGCAGCCGGCGAGCTTGGCCCAGCGGATGGTGTGGAGGATGTATTCGACGCCGAGGGTGGCGCCTTCGGGTTTGGAGAGCGGGAAGGCGGCGTCGATCTGCGAGAAGGCGATGCCGAGGTTGTCCATTTTGCGGCGCAGGAGAACGGGGTCTTCCCAGAGAGCGACGTGGGGTTGGTAGCCTAAGCCGTGAATCCAGCTCACGCCGTCGATGGCGCCACACTCGATTTGAGTGAGGCCGTTGGCGTGTGCCCATTCCAGGCACTGGGCGAAGCTCCAGTAGGCGGAGTTGAATGCGTCCGTATGAAAGCCGATAGTGAGCATGATGGGAAATGCGATCTTATAGGAAGGGAATTCGGGGTGCAACCGGTTGCCCCGGGCGGAGCTGACACGGATGGAGTTTGCGGAACAGGTCAAATCGTCGGTTGACATTGTCAACGTGATCGGGGAGTACGTGCGTTTGAAGCGCAGCGGCTCCGGGCCCCGGTATGTGGGGCTGTGCCCGTTCCACACGGAGAAGACGGGCTCGTTTTCGGTGCACGCCACGCATCAGTTCTACAAGTGCTTTGGCTGCGGCGCGGGCGGTGACGTCTTCAAGTTCATCATGGAGATTGAGACGCTCACGTTCTGGGAAGCGCTCAAGTATCTGGCGGAGCGGAACGGCATCCCGTTGCCGAAGCGCAGCGATCTGGCTGACGACGAGGCGAAGAAGCGCGGCGGCATCTACGAGATGCATGAGATTGCCGTGAAGCAGTTTCGCGAAATGCTCTTCTCCCCGGTTGGGGAGGATGCCCGCGAGTATTTGAAGCGGCGCGGCCTGAGCAAGGCCACGGCGGAGGAGTTTGGCCTGGGACTCTCCGAACGCGGCGGGCAGGCGCTGGCGCGGATCTTCGAGAAACAGGGCTATGCGCCGGACGACATGGAGGCCAGCGGGCTGGTGCTGCGGCGCAACGACGGGACGGGGTTCTTTGACCGGTTCCGCGGGCGGCTGATGTTTCCGATTCATTCGGAATCCGGCAAGGTAATTGCGTTTGGCGGGCGAGCGCTGGCGGAGGGAGACGAGCCGAAGTATCTGAACTCGTCGGAGACGTCCATCTACCGCAAGAGCCACGTGCTCTACAATCTGAACCGGGCGCGGAAGCCGGTGCAGGCCGCGGGATTCAGCATCCTGGTGGAAGGCTATATGGACGTGATCGGCGTATACGCGGCTGGCATCCACAACGTGGTGGCCACGTGCGGCACGTCGCTGACGAATTTTCAGGCGCGCAGCCTGCGGCGGCACGCCACGGAGCTGGTGGTCAATTTCGATCCGGATAACGCCGGCGCAAATGCCACGGAGCGCTCGATCCCGATCCTGCTGGAAGAGGGGATGCGGCTGAAGGTGCTGCAACTGGACGGCGGTCTCGATCCCGACGAATACATCAAGACGAACGGCACGGATGCCTATCTGGATTCGCTGAAGAACGCGCGCGGCTACTTTCACTGGCTGGCCGACCGTGCCCGCGCGCGGCTCGACATGCAGACGCCGGAGGGCCGAGTGGCGGCGTTCCAGTTTCTGCTGCCCGCGATTCAGAAGATGCCGGACCGGCTGGAGCGCCTCTCGGTGGCCAACGACGTGGCCGAGTACATGAAGATGGCGCCGGGTATTGTGCTGGACGAGTTCCGCAAGGCGGCGGTCGAGAAGCGCGGCCAGGTGACCAAACGGGAGGAGATTTCGCCGGAGGCCACGGAGGTGATCCTGCTGCACGCACTGCTCGACAACGCCGAGGCTCGCGCCGAGATCGCGCCTGTGCTGCGGCAGTTGAAGGTGGTGGCCACGCTGCGCTCGCATCGCATCATGGAGACGATCCTGCGCATGATCGAGGCCGGCGAGGTGCCATCGTATTCCAGTGTCGAGGGCCGGCTGAGTGAGCCGGACAAGGCGCTAATGATTTCGCTGGTCTTTGCCGATGATACGCTCACACGGGATTTCAGCACGGAACAGGCCGTGGCTTGCGTACGGAAGTTGATGATGGAAGAACGGGACTCGCTGCGGGACGACCTGCGGCGGCGCATCAAAGAAGCGGAGCGCTCCGGCAATATGGAAGAGGCAATCCGCTTGTTTACTGAATTGAACAAGCTGGAGCGGGGCGAATAGGCGGAGGTCGCGCAGGCGCGGCCTAAGTGGTAGATTAATTAGTCATAGATTCGTCGGGGAACAATCGCGAGGCTTTTAGTGGCGGAAGAACGCTTTAGCCGTTTCCAAAAACTCATCGACATGGGTAAAGAGAAGGGCTACGTCCTCTATGATGACGTGAGCGAAGTTCTGCCCGAAGATATCACCGCGGGTCCCGAGCTTGACGACATTCTGGCTGGCCTGGACGAGGCCGGTGTCGATCTGCTGGAAGAGCCCAAGCTCGAGATCGACAAGAAGGATGAGGGAGACGATCTGGTCGAGGTGGAACTCGGCCAGGAAACGACGGACAAAACCAACGACCCGGTGCGGATGTACCTCCGCGAAATGGGCTCGGTGGCGCTGCTGACGCGTGAAGGCGAGATCGATCTGGCGCGCCGCATAGAGCACGGCCAGCGGCTGATTGTCCGGGCGCTTTCCCGCTCGCCGCTGATCATACGGGAAATCCTGGAAATTGCGCAGGAAGTGGAAGAGAGCAAGATCAGCCTGCGCGACGTGCTTTCGCTGCCGGATCTGCTGAGTTCCGACGACGAGATGGAGCAGTTTCGAGTGGACTTCGCCGCCGCGGTGGAGGTGATCGGGCTGCTGGTCAAGCGGGCGCAGCAGTTGCGTCTGAAACTGAGCGCGACGCCGCGTACGGGCAAGCCCAAGCAATTCCGCGCCACTCGCTATGCGCTGGCTCGGGGCATGGTGCAGATTTCCCGCGAGATCCGCAAGGTGCAGTTCAGTTCGCTGATCTACCGGCGGCTTTCCAACCGTTTGCGCGCGGTGGTGGAGCAGTTCCGCAACATCGAAAAGGAGATTGCCCGGCTGCAACGCGCCATTGAAGACGCGCAGCGGTGTGACGCGAACCTGGCGCGGGATCTGCGCAAGGATCTGAAGGCGGCCAGCCAGAACCTGCAGGAACTGGAGCAGGATTACGGGGCCACCACGACTGATCTGCGCCGGACGCTGAGCGTAGCGGAGCGCGGTGAGTGGGAGGCCGATGGCGCGAAGCGGCAGTTGATTGAGGCCAATCTGCGGCTGGTGGTCTCCATCGCGAAGCGCTACACCAATCGTGGACTCCAGTTCCTGGATCTCATACAGGAAGGCAACATCGGCCTGATGAAGGCCGTGGACAAGTTTGACTACCTGCGCGGCTACAAGTTTTCCACCTATGCCACATGGTGGGTGCGCCAGGCCATCACGCGGGCGATTGCGGATCAGGCGCGGACCATTCGCATTCCGGTGCACATGATCGAGACCATCAACAAGCTGGTCCGCACGCAGCGGCTGCTGCAGCAGGAATTGGGCCGTGAGCCCACCACCGAGGAGTTGGCCAAGAAGCTCGACCTGACCGTGCCGAAGGTGCGGAAGGTATTGCGCATCGCGCAGGAGCCGATCTCTTTGGAGACGCCGGTGGGCGAGGAAGAAGAGTCGCACCTCGGGGACTTCATCGTGGACAAACGGGTGACGTCGCCTTCGGAAGCGGTGATCAATCTGAATCTGCGGGAGCAGACGGCCGAGGTGTTGAAGACGCTGAGCCCGCGAGAAGAGAAGATCATCAAGATGCGGTTTGGGCTTCAGGATGGCAGTGAGCACACGCTCGAAGAAGTGGGGCAGCACTTCGCCGTGACGCGGGAGCGCATCCGGCAGATCGAGGCCAAGGCGCTGCGCAAGCTGCGGCATCCCAGCCGGAGCCACAGGTTGAAGGCATTCCTGGAGCACGGTCCGCAGGACTAGAGCGTTTTCACAATTGTCGTCGACCACCGCTTGCTGACGCGCGGCTCAGAACCTAGACACGACCGTAAGGGAGTGGGCTACAACCACTCCGGAGACGCTCTAGTAGGCGGCGGCCACATCGGCGGCAATCTCGGCCGGCACGAGATCCGCCCAGGCGGCTGCGTTTTGAATCCGTTGGCGGACCTCGGTGGACGAGACGTCGTGCCAATTGCCACCCAGTGTCAGGGCGTGAATCCGGGCCGCCAGATCCTCCGGTGGGACGTAGGCGCCCGCGCGCGGCGCCACCAGCATCTGGTACTCGTCGAGTTGCGAGTGGATGGACCCGGCCGTGCCGTAGTCCCAGGAGACGATCCGTTCCGCTGCGTCGCGGCCGCAAACCAGGAAGACTTGCGAGGCGCCAGTGGCGGCGCGGCACTCCCGCGCCATCTCGATGAAGAGTCCACCGTCGCTGATGCCCGCCGAGAGTCCGTTCGACCGGGCGATGCTCCGAATCCACTCCGCCCGGCGCGAGAATTCGGCTCCGTCAAACTCCTTGTGCGGCAGCGAGCGGGGCAGCACGAGGACGGCTTCCGAGGCCCAGTCCAGCGCCGCCCGCAGCATGGCGACGTGGGCGCGGGTGGGCGGATTCCAAGCGCCGGGGAGCAGCGCGATGCCGCCGCCGCCGGGTGTGGCCCGGTGCAAAAACTCCATTCTTCCATCGTAACGGGAAGCAACCCGCTGCCCATGGCATGCATCTGTGGTTAAGTAGAAAGACAAAGATGTTCACCTGGATCTGTCCCCAATGCGGCCGTGAAGTGCCGCCCAGCTATACCGAATGCCCCACTTGCGCGGAGCGGCGGCAACAGGCGGGTCAGCCTGCGGCGCCACCTCCGCCGCAGGAGTCTGTGGCCCCACCGCCACCACCGCCTCCTCCGCCTGCCTACGCGCAGCCGCAGTACGCCGCGCCACCCCCGCCTCCACCTCCGCCGCCTCAGCCCGACTACGCGCAGCAACCGCCGCCGCAACAGCCGCAGCCGCAGTACTACACACTGCCCGAGCAGAAGAAAGGGATGCCCACCTGGCTGGTCGGGCTGTTGACGATTGCCATGCTGGGCGGCGGCCTGTTCGGCCTCTACAAGTTTGTCGGCGGACCTTCGAAGCCCGCGCCCACGAAGGCGGCGCTGCCGGCGGACGGCAAGGCCCACCCGTATCAGAAGTACCTGGAAGTGGTGGGCGTGCGTCTCCTGGAGACCGAGAGCAAGAAGAATATCGTGCGTTTCACGGTAGTGAACCACTCGGAAGCGGATCTGGCAGGTTTGGAGTTGAACATCGTGCTCACACCCACAACGGGCGGTGAGCCGGTGGCTGTGATCGACGCCAAAGTCGGCACTGTGCCCGCCCAGGGCATCAAGGATATGGAGTCGCCGTTGAATACCAAGCTCAAGGTCTACGAGTTGCCGGACTGGCAGTTCGTCAAGACCTCCTTCGTGATCACGGCGCCAGCGAGGTAACCGGTTCGCGCCAGAGTCGTTTTTGTTGAGGCGTGGCGCGGCAGCCGGAGGGCAGTTCGCGCCGCACACCCATCCGGCGCAGGTTCCAGAGCGCGTCGAACAGGCAGGGATCTTTTTCCAGGGCCCGTTCAAAGTCGGCTCGCGCCGGATCCGTTTGTCCCAGCAGCAGCAGCGCCAGCCCGCGATTGTGCATGGCCCGCGCCGAGCCAGGGTCCAGCGCCAGGGCGCGTCCAAACTCCGTGAGGGCCAACTCCGGCTTGCCGTCGCGGATGAAGGCGAGGCCGAGATCGGCGGCGACCTCCGAATCGTTGGGCGCCAGCCGTTTGGCTGCCGTCAGCAACTCCACTGCCTGCGGCGGAGACGCCACGCGCGCCAGTTGGCGTTTGGGCCGGATCTTGTCCGGCGCGTGCCGGGCGGCGTCCATCCACAACGTGGCAGGGTTTTGCCAGACGCGAGTCTGCGCCGCGCTGAGCGCGATGAGGATGGCGCCGATGAACCCCAGCAGCCGGAGATCCGTTCGCTTCAACAATAGACCGGCGAGTGAAGCAAAGCAGAGCAGCGGCAGGTACATGCGGCGGTCTGCCGCGAGGTCCTGGGCGGGGAAGATCGAGGAACTGGGCAGCAGCAGCAGCAGGCCGCCCAGAATCCAGAAGCCTGTGCCGGCGGCGCGCACAGTCCGCCAGGAGAGGATCGCCACTACAGCGATGACGCCCCAGGCCAGCGACGCAGGCAGGGGCGCCACGCGCACGTCGGGGTCTACCGTGAATTGCAGCGGCGCCAGCAGCAGCCAGAGATACCGCAGGATGGCCACGCCCTGGTAGCTGAAGTATTCGAAGGGCCCGATGCCGGCGTGGGCGCCCGCGCCGGAGCCTGCGATGGCACCCGCCGCATAGATGACCCGCGCGCCCGCGGCCAGCGCGAGGGCCAGCATGGCGCACAATGGCATCGCGACGGCGCGCCGTCGTTTGGTGGACCACTCCAGTAACGCAAGCAGCAGGGGCAGCGCGGCCACCTCTTCCTTGGCCAGCAACGCCAGCGCAAACGCCCCTACTGCCCACCACCGGCGGTCCTTCAGCCACAAGTGGATGGCCAGCAATGCGAGCAGAGTGGCCAGCAGGGTGCCGCGTGCAAAAACGTAGACCACGGCTTCTGTTTGCAGCGGATGCACGGCGAAGATCATCGCCGCGATTTGCGCGGAACGCACCGGCAGCAGTTCCAACAGCACCGTGTAGGCCAGCCACACACACAGCAGATGAAGCAGTAGGTTGACCAGGTGGAAGCTCCACGGCTCAGCGGCCACCTGCAACTGCGCCCACTCGGAGAGCCAGGTGAGCGGGCGGGTCTGCGTGGGGGAGAGCGCCTGCCGCCAGCCTTCGGGCGAGGTCAGAGCGGGATCGGAGAACAGGGAGAAATCGTCAAACTGAAATGGCGCCCACAGCGCCCCGCCGAAGGCGAGCAGGGCGGCTAGAACGAGGATCAGGCGGAGTCGCAATGCTACCATGTTAGAGCAATTCCGCACCTTCATCCCATGAGCAAGGCCAGCCGTCCACGTACCGCGGTAGAACGCCGCGAGCGCCTCCAACAGCTCCTCGACGCACTTGACCAGCGTTACCCCAATGTGACCTGCGCCCTGCATCACAACGACGCGTGGCAACTGCTGGTGGCCACAATTCTGTCGGCTCAGTGTACTGATGAGCGGGTCAACAAGGTGACTCCCGAGCTGTTCCGCAAGTACCCCACGATGCAGGATTTCGCCGCCGTCAACCAGGACGAACTGGCGCGGGATATCCACTCCACGGGCTTTTTCAACAACAAGGCGAAGAGCATCGTTGGGGCGGCGCAGAAGATCCTGAACGAATTTGGCGGCGAGATTCCGCGCGAGATCGACAAGCTGCTCACCGTGCCTGGCGCGGCCCGCAAGACGGCCAATGTTGTACTGGGTACGGCGTTCGGCATTGCCAGCGGCGTAGTGGTGGATACGCATGTGTCCCGCATCAGCCAGCGGTTGGATCTGACGAAGGAGACCACGCCCGAAAAGATCGAACGCGATCTTGTCCGGATGCTGCCGCGGGAGCGCTGGATTGAGTTCGCCCATCAGATCATCCACTTCGGCCGCGAGCTCTGCGTGGCCCGCAAGCCGAAATGCGCGGAGTGCCCCGTCGAGGCCCTCTGCTACGCCAAGGACAAATCACCCATATGAGGCCGACCCTGCTGCTGATTGCCCTGGCCCTGGCCGGATGCGTCAAGTACCCGGAACCCTACCGTCCGCCCATCCAGCGGCGTCCGATGGAGCTTACCGAGACGAACCGGCTGAAGCACTTCGTCCACATGAACGCGCCCGACGCGATGAGCCACGTCGTGGCCGATGTGCTGCCTGAGTTGAACGACGGAAACTGGCGCTGGACCCTGAAGAGCCCGACGCTGCAATTTCAGTTGCCGTCCACCAAGGCGATGCGCCTGAGCGTGGACCTCACGATCCCTGATATCACCTACCAGCAGACCGGCCCTGTGAAGATCATTGTCCACATCGGCGGCCACCTGCTCGATACTATTGATTGCCCCAAGCCCGGCCAGCGCACGTGGGAAAAGGCAGTGCCGGCCGAGTGGCTGAGCTCGGATACGCCGGTGCTGGTGCGCATGGAGACCGACAAGATTTGGACCTCGCCCTCCGACGGCGCGCAGCGAGGCTTCATTCTGACGCGCATCGGCTTCGTGCAGTAGCATGCCCAAGGCGGTCTCCATCCTGTTTGGCGCGCTGTTCACCGTTGCCATCGCGTACGCAATGGGCCGCGTGTTTTTACAGCGTCTGCGCGTGAAGCTCACGCGCGAGGAGGAGCTGATCTTCGGCTTTGTCGCCGGAGCGCCGCTGCTCAGCCTGGTGCTGTTCTGCCTGGCGAGCCTGCACCTGATCTACGACGGCGTGCTGTTCGCCATGGGGCTCTGTGTGCTCGGCTACGCCTGGAATCAGAAGGCGTTCAAGTTCTCGGGCGAGCGCCTGCCGGCCCTGCCGCGGCTCTGGCAATGGACGTTCTGGCCTGTCTACACCATCTTCGCCATTGTTTGTGCGATCTACGCCATGGCGCCGGAGTGGAGCCCAGATGGCAGCAGCTACCATCTCGGCGTGCTGGCGCACTACTATCGCGCGCACGGCTTCGTGAAGCTCCAGTCCAACATGTACGCCAACCTCTCGCAGGGCGTGGAGATGCTGTATCTGAACGCCTGGGCGTATGGGCGGCACTCGGCGGCCGCGCTGGTGCACTGTGCGTTTCTGCTGACGCTGCCGTTGTTGATCCTGCGCTATGGCCAGCGCATGGCCATGCCGGCGGCGGGCGCGGCCGCGGCGCTGTTCACGTTCCTCAGCCCGGTGGTGATGGTGGATGGCGCCAGCGCCTACATCGACGTCGCCGTGGTGTGCGTCCTGTTCGCCGTCTTCTATCTCTGCGAGATCGAGGCGCCGCCGCTCTTCATTGGTCTGCTGGCCGGCTACTGCTATGCGATGAAGTACACGGCTTTCCTGGCCGTCGTCTTTGTGGTGATCCGCTTTGCCCTGCGCCGCCGCTGGAGAGACATCGCCATCTTCGCCGTTCCGGCCGCTGTGATGATTTTGCCATGGGTGGCGCGGAATTGGATCTGGTTTGGCAATCCCTTCTCGCCGCTGTTTAACGCTTGGTTCCCCAACCCGTGGGTGCACATCAGCTTTGAGCAGGATTACCAGCGCATGATGCGCAACTACACGGGTCTCACGAGCTACCTGCAACTGCCGATGGAGCTGGCCGTGCGGGGCCAGATTCTCGGCGGCTTTCTCGGTCCGCTCTTCCTGCTGACGCCGCTGGCGCTACTCTCGCTGCGCAAGCCCGCTGCCCGGCGGGCGCTGGCAGCGGCGGCGCTATTCGCGCTGCCCTATGCAGCCAACGTCGGCACACGCTTCCTCATCCCAGCCCTGCCCTTTGTCGCGTTCGCGCTGGCCGCGGGTTTGCCGAGCATCGTGCTGCCCGTTCTCGTGCTGGCTCACGCCCTGCTGAGCTTCCCCGATGTCCCCGCGCGCTACACCGATACCTACGCCTGGCGCATCTCGTCCATCCCGTTCCGGCAAGCCCTACGAATCCAGAGCGAGGACTCCTGGCTCAGCTACAATTGGCCGCCCTACCGGGTGGCGCGCATGATTGAGGCAAAAACGAAACCCGGCGATGTTGTTTTTAGCTTCTCGTCGATTCCGGAGAGCTACACCACGCGCGAGATCCGAGCCAGTTTCCAGAGCGCGCCGAATGAGGAACTGCGGGACTACCTTCTGGTGGCGCTGATCTCGGACTTTCAACCGAACGAACTCTCCGCCTTCCACTTCCCGAGACAAAGTCTCACCGCCGTGCGCGCCGTGCAGACCGCCAGCCCGAAACCCTCCTCCGACGATTCACGGGACATGTGGAGCATCGCCGAGTTTCGCGTGCTGGATCAGGGCAGGGAACTGCCGCGCGCCGATGAGTGGCGTCTTACGGCGAGGCCCAACCCCTGGGGCGTGCAGAAGGCGTTTGATAACTGGCCCGTCACACGTTGGCGCTCGTGGCAGTGGAACCAGCCCGGCATGTTTGTCGAGATCGATTTCGGCAAGCCCACGATGCTGGACGCGGTTCATCTGGAGGGCAGCACGGATCAGTATTCGGTGCGGCTCAAGATTCAGGGCCGCGATGAGGCGGGCGTGTGGAAAGATCTGGCCGCGGAGCCCAAGAAATCCGGACTGCCGCCCGCGCTGGGCCTGCGCCGGGCCGCTATTGAAGAGTTCAAGCGAGCCGGGGTCACCCATCTGCTCATCACGCAGGATGACTTCCTGTGGGACGATTACGGCAGGAACGCTTCCTTGTGGGGCATCCGCGAGGTGGGCGTGTCGGACATTACGCACCTCTACAAACTGGAGTAAATCAATTGCCGCAGTATTTCCTGGGCGTGGATGGTGGGCAATCTTCCACCACCGCGATGATCGGTGACGAGACGGGCCGCGTGCTGGGCTCCGGCCGGGGCGGGCCGTGCAATCACGTCGCAGCGGCGGAGGCCCGTGCCAGGTTCATGGGCGCCATCGGCGGCGCGGTAGCCAAGGCGCGCGAGGCTGGAGAGCTGGCCGAAGGCATCGAATTCGAATCCGGCTGCCTGGGCTTTTCGGGCGGCCCGGCCGACAAGGATTCGCTAATCGCCGAGATGTTCACGATCAAAAAACGGGTGGTCACGCACGACGCCCTGATCGCCCTCGCCGGCGCCCATGCGGGCCAACCGGGCATCATCACCATCGCCGGCACCGGCTCCATCAGCTTTGGACGCAACGCCGCCGGTAAGGTCGCGCGAGTGGGTGGCTGGGGCTACGTCTATGGCGACGAGGGCGGCGGGTTTGATCTCACGCGTCAAGCCTTGCGCTCGGCACTGCGTATGGAAGAGGGCTGGGGTCCGGAGACGATTCTGCGCGCCCGGCTGCTGGAGGCCACAGGCGCAAGCAACGCCAACGATCTGCTGCACAAGTTCTACACGCCGGACTTCCCCCGGCCGCGCATCGCCGCCTTTTCTCAGATTGTGGATCGCGCCGCCTCCGAGGGCGACGCCGTCGCCGCCGACCTTCTCGCCGAGGCCGCGCAGCAACTGGCCGGCATCACGTTGGCCGCGCGCATGCAGGTCTTCACACCGCAGGAGACCGCTCCGGTGGCCTATATCGGCGGCGGCTTCAAGAGCGAGCGGCTGCTGGAAGAGTTCACCAAACGGTTGGAGCGCGGTGGCAATAGTACCGTGTCGGCGCCGCAATATGGCCCCGCCGCCGGCGCGCTGCTGGAAGCCTACCGGCACGCGGGCCTCGCCGTGACGCTCTCCAATGTGCCTCCAGAGAAATGACACATCGCGACATCAATCCGGCGCGCTGGAGAGCGATTCTGGCCCAGCAAAGCCCGCATAGCGAGGGCCTGCTGTATCTGTGGTCCGCCGCCTTCCTGCCCGAGGCATTCGATCCACCGATGGTCGAGAGTCTCATCCAAGCCTACCGGGACGCGCCCACGCCGGATCTGGAGTATGCGCTCGCGCTGCTCAACGCTGAGGGTGCGCGGCTCAAGGCTCCGCCGTTCCACGCTCACCTCGCATTTGTCGTTCACCGCATCGGCTTCAACGCGGCCATGTTGGATGCGCTCTCGGCCAAGCCCGCCGCCACCGCCATCCTGTTGTTCGCGATGTCTCAGGGCAACCCCGAGGACAAGCTGCCATGGCTGCGCCGCTGGCTCACGGCGCTGCCTGCCAAGTCCGGACGGGCCCTGATCCTGCGCGCTCTGATCAACGGCGCGCCGGTTTCCAATCCGTTTCAGCCGCTGCACTTGCAGACGCTGGCACAAGCCTGGCTACTGGCGTCTGCCGATGGCGCGGACGCGGCGGAGTCCACGGCTACGCTCAGCACGGAGACCGTCTGGAAGCGTCTTCAGGCGCACCCCATCTCCAAACCTTGGATTCGGCTCAAGACATCGTCGAGCCAGGCAGCGCCGGTGAGCGGCCCGGTGACCATCCAATGATCGCGCTGCTTCTTCTCACGCTCACCAGTTCGCTCCACGACCTCGCCAAGGACTTTGATGGACGCGTGGGCGTCTGCGTGCAAGATCAACGTTCCACGGTCTGTGTGAACGGCGATCAACGATTCTCGCTCCAAAGCGTCATGAAGCTGGTCGCGGGGGCGGCTGTGATGGACGCCGTCGATCATCGCGGCTGGCGGCTGGATGATCCGGTGATGGTGCGCCGCGAGGACCTCAGCCTCTACGTCCAGCCGATCGCGAAGCTCGTGGCAGCCGCGGGCTATCGCACCACGGTGGGCGATCTGGTACGCCGCGCGATTGTCGATAGCGATAGCGCCGCCGTCGACATCCTCATCGCAAAACTAGGCGGCCCCGCCGAAGTACAGGCTTTCCTGAACCGGGCAGGCATTCAGGGAATGCGCATTGACCGTGACGAGAAGCACCTGCAAACCGAGATCGCCGGAATCCAGTGGCGGCCCGAATTCGTAGACCCGGCCGTGCTGGATAGAGCGATGCGCCAGGTTCCGGATAAAGCCAAGGATGCCGCCTACCGCCGCTATCAGCAGGACCAGCGGGATACGGCCACGCCCGTTGGCATGGCGGCGTTTCTCTCCGCGCTGGCTCAGGGCCGGCTCCTTTCGCCCGCCTCGACTGCGCATTTGCTGGACGTCATGACCGGCACCGTAACTTTCCCGGACCGCCTCAAGGCTGGTGTCAGCTCAGGCTGGTCGCTGGCGCACAAGACCGGCACCAGTGGCTCGTGGCGGGGTGTGACGGCCGCGACGAACGACGTTGGGGTGCTGACCGCGCCTGATGGCGGACGCGTGGCCATCGTGGTCTTCCTGGGTGACAGCCGCGAGCCGGCGGCCAAGCGGGCGGCTTTGATGGCCGCCGCCGCGCGCCTCGCCATCGAGCACTACCGGTAGCGCTGTTACTTCACCCGGGCCAGCTTCTCCATGGTGAGCGCCTGCGTCTTGGCTGCCTCAGCTTCCGATGTGTCCTTGGCGAGGGCGGCGAAGTACAGGTAGTGCTCTCGGGCTTCGCCAAAGCGTTTGGCCCGCGCGCACTTCTCGGGCGCAGCCAGGAGCAATCGAGTGAGATTGCGAAATCTCGGCTACCAGTTGGAAACAGTTCCGTCCGGGAATCGCATCAGTTCATCGCGCCATGTCACTCCAGTCTTGGCTGCCTTCTCCACCTCCGCCCAGTTCACGCGGATGCCCAGCCCGGGCGTCTCTGGCACCGGCAGATGCCCGTCGGCGTCAACGTCGAACATCGGCCAATCGCGCTCGTCGAGATAGCGCAGCCATGGGTCCACCTCGCCGGTGGCGCCGCTGGCGTTGTAGTGGATCCCCTTGGACCATTCCAGAATCCAGCCGGCGCGGCTCTGCGCCACCACGTGCAGGCAGGCCATGAAGGCGATGGGCGAGAGCGGGCAGTGGGGCGCGATGGCCAGGCCATTGGCCTCGCACATCGCGGCGATCTCGGCGCAGTTGGAGATGCCTCCGGCGTGGACCAGATCGGGCTGCAGGATGTGCGCCGCGCGAGCGGCGATCACGTCGCTGAACTCGGCCACCGTGCACATCCGCTCGCCCGTGGCGATGGGCACGTGAGTGATGGCGGCGATGTCGGGCAGCCAGCGGTTGTAGTCTGGCCGCACGGGTTCCTCATAGAACAACGGATTGCAGAGTTCGAGCTCCTTGGCCAGACGCCGCGCCATGGGCACGTTGCAGCGGCCGTGGAAATCGAAGGCGATCTCCACCTCCGGCCCCACCGCGTCGCGCACGGCCCGCGCCCTTTCCACAGCCTCGCGGATGCCGCCATAGGTATCCACCGCGGCCAGCGGCGGGCAGGCGTTCATCTTGATGGCCCGTGCGCCCTCCTGCACCACGCGTGCCGCCTCTTCCGCCGCCGCGCCCGGCGCGTTGTTGTTGCCGCCGGCCCAGCGGTAGACCTTCACACGGTCACGCACCTTGCCGCCCAGCAGGCGATGCACGGGCGCGCCGGCCAGCTTGCCAGCGATATCCCAAAGCGCGATCTCGATGCCGCCCAGCGCGCTCATGTAGTGCGCGCCGCCGTGGTAGAAGTTGCGGTCGTAGGCGCCGCGGACCAGGCGCTTGATCTCGCGCGGGTCCCGGCCGATGAACTGTTCCGATAGCTCCCGCACCGCAGCCTCGGCCGCGCCGAGCTGCCCTTCCACCGTGAATTCGCCGAATCCGTCGGCGCCCTCGCTCGTCGTCACGCGCAACAGGCCCCAGCGCGGAGCCACCTGGGCCGTCTCAATCCGCTCAATCTGCATAGTGTTCACGATATGATGCCCAGCATGTCCATGCAACGGCTGTTCCTTTCCCTGCTCGCCGCGCCACTCGTGTTGGCCGCACAGAAAATCGAGATTCAGGTGGACGCCGCCCAGCGGTTGGGGCCGCTCACGCCCATCTGGCGCTACTACGGGTATGACGAGCCCAACTACACCTACATGAAGGACGGCCAGAAGCTGCTCACCGAATTGGCAGCCATGCACTCCGGCCCGGTGTATGTTCGCATGCACAATCTGCTTACCACCGGCGATGGGACGCCCGCGCTGAAGTGGGGCTCCACCAACGCCTACACTGAAGACGCCCAGGGGAATCCGCGCTACGACTGGACCATCATCGACCGCATCTTCGATACGCTCATCCAGCGCAAAATGAAGCCGCTGGTGGAGATCGGCTTCATGCCCAAGGCTCTTTCCACCAAGCCCGAGCCCTACCAGCACAAGTGGGCGGCGAACCAGCCCTATAGCAAGATTGAAGCCGGCTGGGCCTATCCGCCGCGCGACTACGCCAAGTGGGCGGAACTCGTCCGCCAATGGGTGCTACATAGCGTCGAGCGGTATGGGCGAAAAGAGGTGGAGACATGGCTGTGGGAAGTCTGGAACGAGCCGAACATCATGTACTGGCAGGGTACGCCTGAGGAGTATCAGAAGCTCTACGACTACAGCGTGGACGCGGTGAAGCGGGCGCTACCCACGGCCAAGGTGGGCGGGCCGCACTCCACCGGACCCGGCAGCGCAAAGAGTGAAGAGTATCTCCATATGTTCCTCACCCACGTGGTGGAGGGCACCAACTACGCGACGGGCAAGAAGGGCTCGCCGATCGATTTTCTTGCCTTTCATGCCAAGGGCCGGCCGCGGTTCATCGAGGGCCGCGTGCAGATGGGCAGCGAGTATCAACTGCGCGATCTGGACCACGGCTTCGCCACCGTGGCTGCATTTCCCACGCTGAAGCACCTGCCGGTGATCATTGGTGAATCCGATCCGGAGGGCTGTGCGGCGTGCTCGGCCAGCAGCTATCCGCAGAACGCCTATCGCAACGGGACGGTCTATTCCAGCTACACGGCGGCGACGTTTGCCCGCAAGTTCGATCTCGCGGCGCGCAACGGAGTGAATCTCCGGGGCGCCGTCACGTGGGCGTTTGAATTTGAGAATCAGCCCTACTTCGATGGCTTTCGGGATCTGGCCACCAATGGCGTCGATAAACCCGTGCTGAACATCTTCCGGATGTTTGGCCGCATGGGCGGCGACCGCGTGGCGGCGCGCAGCAGTGGTGCGATGGACCTGGATTCCATGGTCGACAACGGAGTGAAAGGCGCGGCCGACATCGCGGCGCTCGCCAGCCGGCAGGCGCGCCGCGCCAGCGTCATGGTGTGGAACTACCACGATGATGACCTGCCGGCGGCTGCCGCGAACGTTGCGCTAACCGTGCGCGGCTTGCCCGCCGGCGTGGTGCGCCTCCGTCATTTCCGAGTGGATGCCGCCCACAGCAACTCGTATGAGGTGTGGAAGAAGATGGGTTCGCCTCAGCAGCCCTCCCCGGCTCAGTACGCGGAACTGGTAAGATCCGGCCAGTTGCAGGAGCTTGCCCCCGTCGAGACGATCAAGACCAGCCTGGGCGCGGCGTCGGTCCGTTTCGATCTGCCCCGCCAGGGCGTCTCGCTGCTCGAATTCGAGTGGTAGCCCTTGACTCCGGTGTAGAAACGGCGTAACTCCACATGTAGTGGGGCAAACGCCATGATTTCCGCCAGACTCGTTAACCAGATTGAAGATCACTGGGAGGCCATCAGCGCGCGGTTTCTGCGCCAGCTGCGGGCCACTCATCACCTGCGTCATCTCAGCCACCTTCCGGAATCCGAAATCACTGAAGTCTGCCGCCGCGTACTACACAACCTCGGGCACTGGCTGGTTTCCAGCTCTGAGGAGGAGATCGCCCGGCTCTATGAAAAACACGGGCACGAGCGGTATCTCCAGGGCATGCCTTTGAGCGAATCGTTGCGCGCGGTACAGTTGATGAAGGACGCGACGCTGGACTACATTCGCGACGAGTTCATGGTGCGGACCACGGTGGACGTATTTGCTGAAGAGGAACTGGAACACCAGTTGGGCCGTTTCTTTGACTTGATGCTCTACCACCTGGCCCGTGGCTACGAGCACGCCGCCGGCGAGCAATGAAGCGGCAATGAAGCGGCGATGACACGAAGAGGCGGGCGCTTGGCCTGTTGCTTCTGTGTTAACCTAAAAAGCGTAACGACATCGAAAGAACGTAAGACTGAGGAGTGTGTTTTAAAGTATGGCACTGGCGGCTGAAGCCAAAACCAACACGATCACGAAGTATCGGGTGCATAAGACCGATACCGGATCCCCGGAAGTGCAGGTGGCACTTCTGAGCCAGAATATTCTCTTGCTCACCGAGCACTTCAAGACGCACAAGAAGGACCACCACAGTCGCCGCGGCCTGTTGCTTATGGTTGCCCGCCGCCGCCATCTGTTGGATTATCTGAAGCGGATCAGCCCGGAACGCTACAAGGCTCTGATTTTGAGCCTCGGTATCCGCCGCTAGTCTGTTCAGTCCTTCTGCGGGCGCCCCGCCCCGCACCGGGGCAGCGTCCGCATCTGTGGACCTTCCTGGCATGGCACGAGCATTTTGGACGAACGTATGCACACAGGATACGTTCGTCCAGATTTCCCGCCTCACCGCACCCCGCCTTTCCCCGGATAGTCCCTCCCCCGATTTTTCCTTCAACGATATCTACAAACCAACTGGCCGACCGGCGCCGTTGCCGGCGGTCCATGGAGAATACAAATGACACATTCAGTCCAAATCGACCTCGGAGGTCGACTTCTTACCCTCGAAACGGGTAAGCTCGCCAAACAAGCCCATGGTGCCGTGACGGTGACCTCGGGCGATACCGTGCTGCTGTGCAGCGCCTGCTCCAATAGCGAACCGAAGCCGAATGCGGCTTTCTTTCCGCTGACCGTGGATTACCGTGAGTACACTTACGCCGCCGGGCGTATCCCGGGCGGCTACCTGAAGCGCGAAGGGCGCCCCAGCGACCGCGAAATTCTCACTTCCCGCCTGATCGATCGTCCCATCCGGCCGCTCTTCCCCGAGGGCTACACCAACGAGACCCAGGTGATCAGCATGGTCCTTTCGGCCGCGCCTGATACCGACCCCGCCACTATGGCCATCACCGGCGCCGCCGCCGCCCTCGCCATTTCCGACATCCCGTTTGAGCACGTTCTGGCCGGCCTCCGCGTGGCCTCCGTCAACGGTGAGTTCATTCCCTATCCCTCCTACGAACAGCAGAAGGGCGCCAAGCTCAACATCGTGGTCGCCGGTACTGAAACCGGTATCGTGATGGTGGAAGCAGGCGCCAACGAAGCATCGGAAGCCGAGATTCTCGACGCCATCGACTTCGGCCATGCCTGCTGCAAAAAGATCATCGCCGGCATTCACGAGCTCGTCGCCAAATGCGGCAAGAAGAAGCGCGTGTTCACGCCCGTCACCCGCAACGCCGAAGTTATGGCGAAGGTGGAGGCTCTCGTCGGGCCGCGTCTGGCTGCCGCCGTCGACACCAAGACCCTGGGCAAGACCGAAAGCTACGCCCAGCTGAAGGCGCTCGAAACCGAGGCCAAGGCCCTCTTTACCGAGGACGCCGAAAAGGCCGAGGCGCGCAGTTGCTTTGAGCTCCTCCGCGAGAAGCTCTTCCGGCACGAGATGCTGGAACTGCGCCAGCGGCCGGACCGCCGCGCCATGAACGAGATCCGCGATATCTCCATCGAGGTTGGCGTTCTCCCCCGCGTGCACGGCTCCGCGCTGTTCACCCGCGGCGAGACCCAGGCGCTGGTCACCACCACGCTCGGCACCAAGGAAGACGAGCAGCGCATGGAGACCCTCAACCTGGCTGAGACCTCCAAGCGCCTCATGATGCACTATAACTTCCCGCCGTTCAGCGTTGGTGAAGTTGGCTTTATGCGCGGCCCCGGCCGCCGTGAAGTGGGCCACGGCGCGCTCGCCGAGCGCTCCATCACCCCCGTCATCCCCGCCGAAGATTTCCCCTACACGCTCCGCATCGTCAGCGACATTCTGGAGTCCAACGGCTCCAGTTCGATGGCCACCGTTTGCGGCGCCAGCCTCGCGCTGTTCGACGCCGGTGTGAAGATCAAGGCCCACGTGGCCGGCATCGCGATGGGTCTGGTCAAGGAAGGCGACAAGTACGCCATCCTCACCGACATCGCCGGCGCTGAAGACCACTACGGCGACATGGACTTCAAGGTCGCCGGCACGCGCCAGGGCATCACCGGCATGCAGATGGATATCAAGGTGCCCAACGTCAGCACCGCCATCATGAAGGAAGCCCTCGCGCAGGCGCTGGAAGCGCGCCTGTTCCTCTTGGGCAAGATGGAAGCCGCCATCGAGACGCCGCGCTCCGAGATGAGCATCTTCGCGCCGCGCATCTACACCGTGACCGTTCCCACCGACAAGATCCGTGAGATCATCGGGCCGGGCGGCAAGGTCATCCGCGGCATCATCGAGCAGACCGGCGTCAAGATCGACGTCCATGACGATGGCACGGTGAATGTCTTCGCCTCCGATGGCGATTCCGCCCGCCGCGCCCTGCAGATGATCAACGACATCGCAGCGGTGGCCGAAGTGGGCAAGACCTACCTCGGAACGGTTGTCCGCATCGCCGAATTCGGTGCATTCGTGGAGATCTTCCCCGGCACCGACGGCCTGCTGCACATCAGCGAAATCAGCGAGAACCGCATCAAGCAGGTGCGTGACGAGCTGAACGAGGGCGACCAGATTCTGGTGAAGGTCCTCGCGCTCGATGGCAACAAAATCAAGCTGAGCCGCCGGGCCATCCTCAAGGAGCAGAAGGAAAAGCTCAAGGCCGGCGCAGGCAAGAAGGAAGACGGCGCAGCCGAATAGGCGGTCGATCCTTACATCTGGTTCGCTGAAGAAACCCGGTCGAAAGGCCGGGTTTTTTGTGCCGCCAGGCAGCCGCCGCAGGACCGCAAAGGTCTTTCCCGCCAGCCCCAGCGTAGCCTCGGCCGGCTCGCGCAGCCTGCCGCACGGGCGCGGCGCGCGGAGGTGCTCAGGGCGGCGGTGTCATCCGCAGCCCTGCCGTACTGACTACCCTTTTAACCCCGCCAGCACCCCGCGCATGTACGCGAAGCTGCGCAGCATGCCGGGCACCGGGTTATCGGCGTTGATCTCGTACTCCAGGTGCACCACGCCCTGGTAGTTCATCTTCTTGAGCTGCTTGAAGATCGCAGTGATCGGCATTGCGCCGTCGCCCACGTCGCACTGGCTGTCCCTGTTTTTCAGGTCCTTCAAGTCTTTGATGTGCATATCCAGCAGGCGTGGGCCGGCCGCCGTGATCTCTTCGAGCAGATCCTTACCCGTGCGCGTGGTGTGGCCAACGTCGATGCAGACGCCCATGCGCGGGTCCATGTCCTTCATCATCTTGAGGCCATCGGACGGGGCCGGGAAGTGCTTATCCTCAGGTCCGTGGTTATGCAGGGCGATCTTGATGTCGTACTGCTTGGCAAACTTCTCAATGATGGGCAGCGTCTTGGCCGTCGGCCCGATATTCATCATCGGCATGCCAAGGCGTTTGCAGTATTCAAAGTAGCTCTTGATGTCGTCCGGATCGTCCTTCTGCATGTAGACCGTGCCGCCGCCCGTCAGGATGATCCCCGCCTTCGCGAAGTCGTTCCTCGCCTTATCCAACTCCTCGGGCGTGGAGCGGTAGAGTGCGTGGAACTCCTTGATGGTCAGGTAGGGCGTGCCCACCTGTTTGGTGTACTTGATGCACAGCCCGCGCGCGAACTCGCGGAAGGAATAGCTGGCGATGCCGAGCTTGATATCACCACCGGCCGGCGTATCGGCGGCTGCGCTAAGAGAGGGAGTAGCGGCCGCGGCCATGGCGGCAACCGGGGCGCTCTGAAGGAATGTTCTGCGGCTGGAATCGGAAGACATGCTCCGATGATATATCAGTTCACGACGTTCAGATCTGTTCCAGCTCTTCTTCCAGGAGTTGTTTCTGGTGGAGATCGGCATAGTAGCCTCCCATGCCGATCAGCTCCGCGTGGCTCCCCTCTTCCACCACGCGCCCGTCATCGAGCACATAGATCCGGTCTGCCTCCCGAACGGTGGACACGCGGTGGGAGATCAGGATTGTGGTTCGCCCCACCATTAAGGCCCTCAGGCTCCGCAGGATCTGCTCCTCCGTGATGGTGTCCACCGCCGAAAGTGCGTCATCCATGATCAGGATTTCCGGGTCTCGCATCAGTGCCCGCGCGATGGCCGTGCGCTGCTTCTGGCCACCGGACAGCGTCAGTCCTCTCTCGCCGACCTCGGTCTCATAGCCTTTGGGGAAGCTCTCGATATCGCGGGCCAGCCCGGCCATCTCCGCGCTTTGTCTAATCCGCTCCGGATCGGCGTCTTTTACGCCGAAAGCGATATTGCCTGCCAGCGTCTCGCTGAACAGAAAGGTCTCCTGCGGTACGAACCCGATTCGCCGCCGGATTTCTTTCGGGTCCAGTTGCCGCAGGTCGATTCCGCCCAGCAGCACTTGACCGCTGGCGGGGTCATACACGCGCGGGATCAGATTCACCAGCGTACTCTTGCCGCTGCCGGTGCGCCCTACAATCGCTACCGTCGAGCCGGCCGGAATGCGCAGCGACACGCCATCCACCGCGGTCCTGCCATCAAACTGCATCACGGCGCTGCGCAATTCGATGTCTAACGCGCCCGGTGGCACAGTCTGGGGATGCTCCGGAGCACAGATTGTCGGCCCCTCCTCCAGATACTCCCGGATGCGCTTCATCGATGCGCTACCGCGCTGCATCAGATTGACCACCCAGCCGAAAGCGATCATGGGCCAAACCAGCATGCCCATAAAAGTGTTGAACATGACGAAGCTGCCAAGCGTAATGCCGCCCGCCATCAGCCGAAGTCCGCCTACCCACAGCACCAGCAGGAACGTCAGCCCGATCAAGGCCTGTAGCAGCGGCATGAACAGCCCACTTAGCGTCGCCAGCTTCAGATTCTCCTTGATGTACTGGCCGTTCAGCTCCTCGAACTTCCGCAGTTCCGCCTCTTCCTGCACATAAGCGCGGATCACGCGCACACCCGAGAGGTTTTCCTGCACCCGGCTGCTGATATCGGAAAACAAACCCTGGATGATCTCGAAGCGGTCGTGAATCCGTTTGCCGAACACCATGACCACGATCGATACCAATGGGGCGGGCGCCAGCGCCCAGAGCGTCAGCTGCCAGTCCACCGAGAACATGATGCCCAGCGCCAGGACAAAGGTCAGTGAAGTCTCGGCCGAATACATCACCGCCGGCCCCAGCATCATGCGCACCGCGTTCAGGTCGTTGGTAGCGCGGGCCATCACGTCGCCCGTCCGGTTGCGCGCGTAAAAATCGTGGTTCAGCGTCATCAGCTTGGTGAAAAGATCGTTGCGGATGTCGTACTCGACGTCGCGCGATATGCTCACCAGGATCACTCGCATCCAGTACTGAAAGATGCCTTTCATTACCGACAGAGCAACCAGCCCGCCGCAGAACAGATAGAGCGTACTCAGACCGTCGCCGCGAGTCAGAGAGTCGATGCCGCGCTTAATCGCCAGCGGCATCAACGCGCCAGCCACGTCCTTCAAAACGAGCGCGCCAACGCCCAGCGCGATGCCCCGCTTATAGCGTCTCAGGTATGGCCAGGCTGTTTGAAATGCCGCCTTCATGCTTCTATACGCCGAACTGCGAACTGATCAGCTTCGTCCACTCGAGTAAAACCGCCTTTCGTCCCTCGCGCGTCTTCCACCATTCCTCCAGCCGGAAACCGGGACTCTCGGAGGAGACGAAATGGACCTCCATGCCCTCGGGCAACTGCCGCCGGTAGACGGCTCGCGCCCGGCGAAGATGCGAATCCACGCTTACCAGCAGAAAACTCCTCACCTTTCGCCGCTGCAACTCCGCCAGCAGCGCCACCGCCTCATCTTCCGTGTTGAGCGCCTGATTGGGAGCACACTGGAAATACTCCGCCGGAAATCCGCTCTGCACCGCGAACGGCAGCGCGGCGTTGCACTCCGGCTGGTTGTAAAACGAGTGCGGCCCACTCACCAGTGCGTAGGGAGCATAGCCGGCCCGGACCAGTTCCCCGGCTTTCAAGATGCGTCCGCCACCCTCCCAACCGCCCGCCAGCACCACGATCACTTCCGTTTTGCGGGGCGCCTCACCGACGTTCAGGAATGTCCCGGCCGATGACAAAATCGCCGCCCGCTGCCACCACAACACGCCGAGAGCCGCCAGGACAATCAGAATCGGGAGGTAGGAAAAGCCGCTCTGACGTCGAAACCTGGGCCACATCCGAGCTTACTTTTCAGGGTCCAGCCGGCCGGCGGCGCGCAACTTCTGGTAGAGTCGTTCCACCTCTGCCTCGTCCTCTTCCGTGAGAAGGCGGTATTGTGGGGGCGGCAGCGTTGCCGGCGTCGCTTCCTTTGGTGGATCACCGAAAATCTGACGGTGCGGCACGCCGTTAATCAGCGATAGCGTCGCCCGTTGCTGAATCATCCGTAACAACCGGTTCGATTGCTCCGTTTCACCTGGATAGAGCAGCCTGATCTTCCCACCGTCCGCCAATGTCAGATACGCCACCATGGGCGAAATCCAGCCCGTCTGATCCACTCGCCGGATCTCGTCCCAGGCAATCGTCTGGCTACCTACCCGCAGGTCGGTTTCCGTTACCTCGATGGCCGGCCGGACACCCAGCCACAGCACGAAGCCAGCGCTGATGGCGAACAGGACAGCCGGGATTCCCGCCGGCCACCACGTGATGGCGCACCAGCCCGAGAATGCCGCCATTCCGAATGCCACTGCCGCGGCGGTAAGGTAAGTACGCGCCGGGGTAAAACGAATCATGCTTTGCCCCACATCTCCAGCGTACCCCCCATCCCACACCCCGTCAATCGCTCTGGCTCCGTAACATCTGGACACCGGTCCGGTAGTAGTCCACACCGCTCCACAATGTCGCCACCGCCGCCAGCGCCAGCCAGCTCTGCAACCACCATCCCGGGAGGAACCGCCACGCCATGTCCATCACCTGCCAGCCGCAATAAGAGAGCTGAAAAAACGTGCTCAGCTTGCCCCACACACTAGGCGGAAAACTGCGCGGACCCTTCATCAGCAGCATCACGCCCGAAAACCCCAGGATCGCCACATCCCGCCCCAGCGCCAGCGCCACCATCCACCACGGCGCCCGCTCCGCCAGGCCCAGCCCAATCCACAATGTCACCAGCAACAGCTTGTCGGCGATGGGATCCAGATACGCGCCGGCCTTTGAAGTCCAACCGAAACGGCGCGCCAGGTATCCATCCAAGCCGTCGGAGAAACCCGCGAAAAAAAGGATCGGAAACGCGCCGCGGGGGTCGTTTTTCGATAGATACCACGCAATAAACGGCGTCAGGATGATCCGCGCGATCGTCAGTAGATTGGGCAGATGGTGCATCAGCCCGCAACTGCGTGGACGGTTTGCCCCATCAGTTCGTCCAGCGTCACCACGTCGTAGAGCGAGGGGTCCGACATGATCTTTGCCACAAGCGCCACGTGCATCGCATGGCCCGCGCGCTCCGCCACCACCTTACCCAGCAGCGGCCGCCCGATTAACGCCAGATCTCCAATCAGGTCCAGAGCCTTGTGCCGGCACGGCTCGTCCGGAAATCGCAGCCCTCCCGGATTCAGCACGCCATCTTCCGTGAAGCACACCGCGCTATCCAGCGACGCACCGCGGATCAGCCCCATGTTGCGCATCTGGTCCAGCTCGGGCGCAAAACCAAACGTCCGAGCCGGCGCCAGTTCCCGCGCGTAGTTCTCCGGCGTAACTTCCATTCGCAGCGACTGATGCCCCACCATTGCATGGTCAAAGTAGACGTGGCAGCTCAACTCAAACTGCTCCGACGGGACGATGGAAATCCGCTTCCCGTTGCCCTCCAGCGCCACTTCCCGCCGGATCGCCAGATACCGCCTCTTCCTCCGCGTCTGCCGCAATCCCGCGGACCGCAACATCTCCACAAAGGGCTGCCCGCTGCCGTCCAGAATCGGCACTTCCAAGTTGTCGATCTGCACATAGGCGTTGTCGATGCCCATGCTGTAGAACGTGCTCAGCAGATGTTCGGTGGTAGAGATCAGCACGCCTTGCCGCATCAGGCTCGTCGCATAACTGACCCGCTGCACGTGCTTCCAACTCGCCGGAACCTCGAACATCTCCAGATCACTGCGTCGGAATACAATGCCTGTGCCCGGTGGCGCCGGTTCTACCCGGATCCGCACCGGCACTCCGCTATGCAGCCCGACTCCGCTGGCTTCCACCGCGTGTACGATCGTGGTTTCGAAACGCAATTCAGGCTCCATCGTTATCGTAACAAACTCTAACCCCACCGATAAGTGATTTGTCTCGTTGTATTTACAAACTTTTTGTTGTGTCCGGAGCGCCACAGTTTTACCAGTCGTTGTAGCCGTTCGGACACGCCCGATGCCCCCTGCCTCCACCCGGA
The DNA here is from genome assembly GCA_036504135.1 of Paludibaculum sp. GTDB lineage: Bacteria > Acidobacteriota > Terriglobia > Bryobacterales > Bryobacteraceae > Paludibaculum. The sequence goes on along the minus strand of DASXVP010000022.1, from coordinate 139,309 downwards.
GTATCATGAAATCCATGGTGCGCCTCTATCTGGTGGATTCCTTTAACCTCATCTTCCGGGCCTTCCATGCCCGCCAGCGCACCGGCGCGACGCCCATGCGCAACTCCCGCGGCACATCCACTGAGGCCGTCTACATCTTCCACAATATGATCCGGCGGCTCCAAAAACAGTTTCGGCCTGAGTACCTCGCCGCGATCTTCGAATCCGAGGGGCCTACGTTTCGCGACGAGCAGTTCCCCGCGTATAAAGCCACCCGCACCGAAACCCCGCCCGAACTGATCGAGCAGTTTCCCATCATCGAGCGGCTCCTCGCCGCCATGTCCATCCCTGTTCTCAAACACCCCGGCTTTGAGGCCGACGATCTCATCGGGACACTGGCCCGCGAGGCTGCCGAAAAAGGGCTGGAAGTCTGCGTCGTCTCGTCCGACAAGGACATGCTCCAGCTCGTGAACGAGCGTGTCACCATGCTCGACATGATGAAGAACGATACGCTCTACACCCCCGAAAAGGTGAAGGAGTTCAAGGGCGTGACGCCGGTCCAGATCCCCGATCTCCTCGCCCTGGTGGGCGATACCTCCGACAACATCCCAGGCGCCCCGGGCATCGGCGAAAAAGGTGCCGTGCAACTCCTGGAACAGTACGGAACTCTCGAGAACCTCTTGAAGCACGCCGGCGACATTCAGCGCAAGGCCTACCGCGAAAGCCTTCAGAACCACCGCCCCCAGATCGAGCTCTCCCACCGGCTCGCCACCATCGATTGCCACGTTCCGGTGGAATATACTCTCGACGCCCTGGCCCTAATCCCGCCCGATCCCTCCGTTCTGGCCGAAATCTACCGCGAACTGGAGTTCTTCAGCTTCCTCAAAGAGCTCGGCCTCGCCCCGGCCGAGCCGGCTGCCGCGCCCGCCGTCGAAGCTGCCGCGCCCGAAGTGGAATCAGCCCCGTCCGTGCCTCCGCCCGACACCGCGGTCGTCTTCGACCTCAAGACTCACCTCTCTGGCGGCGGCGCCATGCCGGAAAAGCCCGTCGAAGACGTCCTCCTGTACGCGTTCCTGGTCCTGGCCGATCCCTCGGCTTGCCCTCTCGATTCGCTCATCGCCCGCTACCTGGAGCGCCCCGGCGCCACGCAACAGGAGACACTCCAGGCTCTCGCCGCCCGCCTGCGCCCCGAGATAACCGGCGATCTCCGCCGCGTTTACGACGAGATCGATCTCCCCCTGGCGCCCGTGCTCGCCCGCATGGAGACCACCGGCATCCGCGTCGAAACGGCGCAACTCGCTGCCATCTCCCAGCGGCTGGAAGGCGAGATCCAGATCCTCACCGATCAGATCTTCGGACTCGCCGGCAAGCCCTTCAACATCAACTCGCCCAAGCAACTCGGCGAGATCCTCTTCGACGATCTCAAACTCCCCACGCAAGGCAAGACCGGCAAGACCAAGGCTTACTCCACGGCCGCAGACGTTCTGGAAACCCTCGCGGCTGAGCACGAGATCGCCCGCAAGATCCTCGAATTTCGCCAGCTCACCAAGCTGAAGGGCACCTATGTGGACGCCCTGCCATCTCTCCTGTCGCCCGGGGACCACCGGCTTCACACGTCCTTCAATCCAGCCGGCGCCGCCACCGGACGCCTCTCGTCCTCCAATCCCAACCTCCAGAACATCCCCATCCGCACCGCGGCCGGCCGCGAGATCCGCTCCGCCTTCGTGCCCGAGCCCGGCTGGGTTCTGGTTGTCGCCGATTACTCCCAGATCGAGCTGCGCCTCCTCGCCCACTACTCCGGCGACGCAGTCCTCTGTGATGCCTTCCAGCACAACCAGGACATCCACACGCGCACCGCCTCCGAGGTCTTCGGCGTCGCCCCGTTGATGGTCACCTCCGAGATGCGCCGCAACGCCAAGGCCGTCAACTTCGGCATCGTCTATGGCCAGACCGCCTTCGGCCTCGCCGCCCAACTCGGCATCTCCCGCCCCGAGGCCGATACCTACATTCGCAGCTACTTCGAGCGCTACGCCGGCGTGCAGAAGTGGATCAACGCCACCATCGAGGAGGTCCGCCGGCGCGGCTACACCCTCACCCTGGATGGCCGCCGCCGCCCCATTCCCGACATCCAGTCCAGAAATCCCAACGCCCGCAGCTTCGCCGAGCGTACCGCCGTCAACACCCCGCTGCAGGGCACCGCCTCCGACCTCATCAAGAAGGCCATGATCCGTCTTGACGCCGAGTTGACCCAACGCGGGCTCGAATCCCGTATGCTCCTTCAGGTCCACGACGAACTCGTTCTCGAGTGCCCGCCGGCCGAACTGGCCGAAGTGGAAAAGCTGGTCAAGCACACCATGGAGAATGTCGTGAAACTCCGTGTCCCGCTGCTGGTGGAAGTCGGCCACGGCACAAACTGGCGCGACGCCAAGTAGCGAATGGACCATATCAAGACACAACTGGAGGTACTTCGCCAGCGCCTGGCCCGCATCGACGCCCGCTATCAGGCCCCGCCCAGGCCCGAGACGCGCGCCCTGCCGTCGGGCTACGAGGTCATGACCGCCCACGGCACGCATTGGGAGTTCGATACCCATTTCCAGGCTCATCACATCCACGGCACGGCCGATGTCGGGGCGCTGTCCGAGCTCCCGGAGGACCTGCTGGCCGTCCTCATGCCCGATCAGCCCGTCGTCGCGCCGCCCGGCCGTTGGGCCTTCTTAGATACGGAAACCAGCGGCCTCGCCGGAGGCTCGGGTACATTCGCCTTCCTCGTCGGAGTCGGCTACATCACCGAAAACGGCTTCATCCTCAAGCAGTTCTTCATGCGCGATCACGCCGAGGAGCCTTCCCTCCTCGCCGCCCTCTCCGAGTTCCTGGAGCCCTTCGAAGTGCTGGTCACCTACAACGGCCGCAGCTTCGATCAGCCACTGCTTGAAACTCGCTATCGCCTGGCCCGCATGAACGAGCCCTTCCCGCGCCTTCAGCACGTGGATCTGCTCTACTCCGCCCGCCGCCTTTGGCGCCTGGCCCTGGAGAGCTGCCGCCTCCAGGAACTGGAGCAGCGCATCCTGGGCGTGGAGCGCCACGGCGACGTCGCCGGCGCCCTCATCCCCGCGCTCTACTTCGAGTATCTCCGCAGCGGCGATTTCCAGCCCCTCCAGCCCGTCATCTACCACAACGCCATCGATATCCTCTCCCTCGCCTGCCTCACCGCCGTCGTTCCGGTCGCCTTCCGCGATCCCCACCGCCTGACATCGGGCCCGGAGATGGTCGGCCTGGCCCGCTGGCTCCGCAACGAAGGCCGGTTGGAGGATGCCGCCCCCCTCATGCGCCAGGCCATCACCCGCAATCTGCCCGAGCCGCTCCTATTTGAGACGATCTGGCAACTCGCCGACATGGAGCGAAAATTGGAGCGCCACGACGCCGCAGTGGCTCTGTGGAGCGAACTCTCCACCCTCCGCAACCCCTGGCAGTCCCAAGCCCTGGAGCGCCTCGCTATCCACTACGAACATCGCGAGCGCAACTGGAACATGGCGCTGGAAATGACCCTCGCAGCGCTGGAAGTGGAGCAATCCGAGACCCTCCGCAAGCGCCACCTCCGCCTCCAAAAGAAATCAAATCGGGGACGGTCTACTCAATTACCAATTTCCGCCGCTGATCCCACTCCGCCCGGCGAATCGGCCCCGGACTGAACTGCCCTCGTCCAACCAATTCGGGGACGGTCTACTCAATTCCCAATTTCCAGCCCCTCGCCGTCTCCGCAAGCGCCCGCAAATTCTCCCCCGGCGTCTCCATGCTGATCCCGCCGCCCATCGACAGAATCAACCCGCGCCCCTCGCTCTGATCCAGCACATCCAACGCCGCCGCCCGCACCATCTCCGGCGTCCCGCGCACACCAACCTCCAGCGGCGGCACGTTCCCAAGCAGGCACATCCGCCCGCCCGTCTTCTCCCTCGCCTCCCGCACGCTGATCTTGTGGCTCCAGTTCAGGACGTCAAATCCCGTCTCCGCCAGATCGCCCAGCATCGGCCGCGCATTTGCGTCATTGTGATAGATCTTTACCCACCCTGCCGGAAACGCGTCGCAGATCTGCTTCAGATACGGATGGCCAAACTCCAGATACAGCCGTCGCGGCAGGAACCCCACGATGTCGTCCAGCACCAGAATCCCTTCCACCGAGTCGCCGATCGCCGCCGCCTGCGCCTTCAACCAGTTGATCACCGTCTGCGTCGTCAGCCGGAATAACTCGTGTACGCCCTCCGGCTCATCGTGGATGTCCAACATCAACTGGTTCACGCCCCGCAGGAAACTCGCCAGGCACAGCGGACCGCGCGCCGCCACCATCGGGATCGTGTAACCCTCGTCGAAGATCCGCTGCTTGTGCGCCCGGTACAGGTGCAGCGCGAACGGCATCAGCCCATCCGTCTCGCAGTCCACCGGCTTCATCGCACTCACATCGGCCAGACGCATCAACGTGGCCGATTGCTCCGGCGGCCGGTCTTTCTGAAAATGGATCCGGTTGCCCAGCGCCGAGGGCTCAATCGCCATCCCGTACTCCACCCACCACCCAGGCAGCATCGCGATCTCCGGAAAATCGCGCATCACCTTCAAATTCGCCTGGAACCAGGCCTCCGGATTACAGAAATACTCCAGGTGGCTGATCCCCACATACCCTGGAATCCACGGACTATCGACGATCGCAGCCACCGGCGTCCGCGCGTACCCGCCCCCCTTCGCCACCGTCTTCAACGCCTGCCACTGCTCGACTCTCATGGCCGTTCCTTCCGAATCTCCACGTAATCCAGCGCCGCAGCCTCGCCGCCGTCCGGTTGTCCCACAATCTGGATCACGTCCCCCGGACGCAGTGGCAGCGGCCCAATGCGCCGCCGCATCGACGAATGTCCGTCCGGCTTCCGCGTCGGAATCGTGTCGGAAGCGATCCACTCGTCCACGACCTTTTCGCCCACCAACAGCTTGTACTTCGAGGCGCCATTGACCTGATCGAAGTACTGCACGTCCACCACATACTGGCCGGCCTCGCCCTGGTGCCGCAGCGAAGCCGTACATGTCCGCGTGCCGCCCCCCAGGCACACCACCGCTTTGCTCCCCGAGGCTGTCTCCCAGGGCGTCACCGCGGCTTCCGTGTAGCCCGTCAGCATCATTGCCTCGGCCTCCGTCCGGCCGGGATAGTGCCCGGCCCGCCCGCGCTCATCCGCGATGCCGCTCGTCTTCAGGAACCAACTGTTGATCGAGTCCCGCCACACCTGTGCGTGGCCCGCCTGATACTCCAGCCGTTTCAAAACCTCGCTGAATACCGGCTCCGCCACCAACCCGCGCAACCCTCGCCACTGCGCCACAAACTCCTCCACCTCCGCCGCGCCCTGATAATGCGTGTCGTAGATATGCTGGATTACCGTCTTGCCGGACTTCAGCTGGTACCTGTACGGGACGTGGTGCATCCACAGCAGCAGTTCATCCGGGCACGTCGCCAGCGATTCGTACACCTTCGCCACCGGAGCGCGGTACTGCCCGATGAACCCGGTCCCCGTTGCCACAGTCCGATCCATCCCGATCCCCTGCGCATCCGCCCGATGCCACTGCCCCCAGCCGTTGCGCTCCGATGCCTCCACCGCCGGGCCGTAGTGATTGCCCGTGATCTCCGTCAGCGTCTGCGCGCCGAGAGGTCCGGTGTAATACTCGAACACCGGCCATGATTTCAACAGCATGTCAGTGATCGTCGCCACCACGCGCGGATTGTGCCCGTACGTCTGCCGCACCCACTCTTCCGCAATCGCCTGCGAACTCAAATCGGGATTCCAAGCCAGCCGCCCGTAGCCGTACAGGTTCGCCATCGACAGCGGGTGTCCCGTCCAGTTCGCGTCCAGTCCCACGTTGGAGACGCCCACAAATCCCCCCGTTGGACGGCCGAAAACCTTGCCCGCCACCAGCGCCTTCACCGGTGTGCCCGCGCCCTTCGCCTGCAAGTCGAAATCGAGCGCCGCCTTCCACATCGGCACCAGAAACACCATGTGCCGCGCCTGCCCGAAATACTCCTGCGTGATCTGCAGTTCAATCGCCTGATTCGTCTTCTCGAGCGCGCCAAACAGCGGCGACGCCGGCTCCCGCACCTGGAAGTCGATCGGCCCGTGCTTGATCTGGATCACCACATTGTCGTCAAACTGCCCGTCCAGCCCTTGGAAATTGTCATAGGCCGCCCGCGCCCGGTCGTTCTTCAAATTCCGCCAGTCCATCCTGTGGTCGTAAACAAACCCACGGTAGAAGATCACCCCGCCATGCGGCTTCAGCGCGCGCGCAATCACATTCGCCGCGTCAGCGTGCGTCCGGCCGTACGCCGATGGCCCTACACGCCCCTCCGAATCCGCCTTCAGCACAAATCCGCCCAGATCCGGCACGGCCTCATAGATCCGGTCCACCGTCTGCTTCCAGAACTGCACCACGCGCGGATCGCCCGGATCAAACGTGTCCAGCCCCCCAATTTTCTGCGGGCTACTGAAATCGATCGACACCGAGATCCGCACGCCCCACGGCCGGAATGCCGCCGCCAGCCTTGCCAGTTGCGGCAAAAACTCCGCCGTGATCACCCGCGGGTTGGCGTTGACGTTGTTCACCGTCACCCCGTTGATGCCCACCTCCGCCAGCAACCGCCCATAGCCGCTGGCCCGCGAGAGATCCGCGCGGATGTTGTCGTTCTCAAACCACAACGACTTGCCCGCGTAGCCCCGCTCGATCGTGCCGTCCAGGTTGTTCCACTCGTTCACCCACCGCACCGGCGCATACGGCTCCTGCTTCTCGTCCAGCGCTGTCACCGGTTGCCGCAGCGCGATCTTCCGCTGCAACCCGAACGCCCCATACAGCACTCCGCGCTCGTTCGAACCCACGATAAAGAGCTGCCGCACGCCGTCTCGGGTAACCGTTTTCAGCCGGTACCCGTCCGGCTTCAAACCCGGCTGCAGATCCACCCACGGATACGCCTTCCGCACGACAGCTTCCGTGCCGGCGATGACGTTGCTTTCGGCGCCCAGCACCTTCCGCACCGATTGCATCACCGGCCCATCCCCCAACACCACCAGCCCCAACGCGCCAACCAAGAGTAAATTCATAAATTCGGGGACGGTCTACTCAATTCCCAATTAAATCGCCAGCCCGCGCCCTACCGCGCCGGCTTCGCCGCGTCCGGTCTCGGCTGACCCTGACGCTTCTTGTACGCCTCATACTTCTCGGCGCCCAGCTTCTGCCTCAGGTACTCCTCATATTCCTTGATCAGTTCCGGATCCCGTGGACGTCCATAGATGTCGCTCGATTTGTACTTCCCCTCATCAAACTTCCGCTTCGTCCATTCATCGTGGATGTGCGTGATGACAGCCGTATCAATGAAGTTCTGCACCTGATTCGGCGGGACGAACGACACTCCCTCCCGATCGCCAAACACCACGTCGCCTGGCATCACCGTCACCTTGCCGATCCGCACTGGAACATTGATCCCCGTCACCATCAGGCCGCGAATCGCCGGCGGTACCGCCGCCCTAAAATACCCCGCCATTCCGAAAGGCGTGATGCCCTCCAGATCCCGGATCGCGCCGTCGATCACAAACCCAGCTCCCGTCTTCTTCCACACGTAATACGCCAGATTGTCGCCCACAATCCCGCCCGCGTCCGTATTCCCGCCGGCGTCCACCACGAACACATCACCCGGTTGCAGCATGTCAATCGCGGATTGATGGTTCAGCATGAGCGGATTGCCTTTCTCTTTCCACGCCGCCGTATCCACATCGGCCACTTCGGTCCGGATCGGCATCAGCTGCAACGTGAACGCTCGCCCGATCAGCCGCTTGCCGGGGCTCAGCAGTTGGAACCCATCGGCATAGTGAATCGAGCCGCGCGACCCCACTCCAATAAACTCCTCCGCCGACATCTCCTTCATCTGATTCAATACCGTGTCCGGCACCTTCGGCCGACCATCGGCGAAACGCTCATAGGGGTTCTGCGCGGTGTAGCGGATCATCTCCTCGCGGGAGAGATTGTTGATCTGTGCCAGCGAAGGGGTCGCGGCGGCCAGCACCGCGGCCAACAGAGGAAGTGAGACAGAGCAGGTACGCATAGGGGATCTCCAAAGTCGTCAATCAAAGCCAGGCGAACAGCATCATGTCACAATCGAGCCGACCCGCGCATCCGAAATCCTCGCCCGCCAGGCAAAAAGAAAGAGGCGCCGGAACTGGACCCACGGTCCACGGCTCCGGCGCCTCTTCGCTCCGAACGTATCTGACTGACTCAGCCGCTTAGCTCAGAAAGAACTCCCGGCTCACCCGCTGCCACTCCTCGGTCGGCATCGCCGCCGTCGCGTTCCTCGCGGCCATGCCGCCATCGGCCGCCGATGCACCGGCCAATTGCGGTTGCAGGCGGTAAAACGCCTCGGCCGCCGTCGCCATCCAAGACCGCACCAGATTCGCCGGCAGCAGGTTCCGCGTCGGTCCGTCCTCGTCCGGCTCGTATACCGTCATCAGCCAGCCGCGCCCGTACGGATCCTCACGCAACAGATCGGGGTTCGCCATCACCTCCGCGTTCAATTCCGTCACTTCACCTTCAACCGGTGAGAGCATCTCCACCTTCGCCCCGCCGCGCAAGAAAGCAAACACCTTCTGCCCCTGTCGCACCCACTGGCCCGCCTTGGGCAGCTCGATCGCGTCCACCGGACCGGCCACGATCGCCGCAAACTCGTCCGCGCCTATCCGATGCACGTTCTTCCGTTCTCTCTGAATCCAAGTGTGGCCGGCGTGATACTTCAGATGGACCGGAACCCGAAATCCGCTCAGCACCCGTTCCGCCTCGGCCGCCGCCGCGCCCTCACCTTCATGAGCGTTCACCAACGGCACCACAGGCGCCCGCTTCCTATTCAGTAACGCGTCAACCAGCATAAATACCGCAAACGTGACAACGACGAGAAGGACTACCATTGCTTTGAACTCCTTTTGATCATTCGATCCGCGATATTGTTACTGCACGGGACTGGCCAAGTCACGAAACTCGCTTAAAGTGTTGAAAACAAATAGTAACGCGTAGGTCGCCGAACCCGCCCCATGTAGAGGGATTCAGCAGGTTAAGAAAGAGGTAACGCGATTCGCCTCTGAACTCCTTTAGTTGCAGTCGCTTAGCCTGCTCGTCGCAATATTCAACAGCACCTGTCGATAAGATCCGCAGTCTGGCCTGCAAACTCGCAGCAACCAATTCCTACCGCCCGTCCCCCAAATGCGCAGCCATCCCCGCCGCCGTCACCCTCAGATGTGCCTCGTGCCAAACTACGGCGCCGCGCTTCACGATCAGCACCTGCGGCGATTCGTGCCGGACCCCGGCCCGCCGCTCCACCTCGTTAGAGACCGGCCTTGCTTCAATCACCTTCACCAGGTGAATCCGTACCTCCCGGTGCTCCGCCGCAAACCTCTGCACCTCTTCGTAAACCTGAGCGCTCCGCCCGCACTGTGTGCTGTGCTTGAACAACACCAGCGCCTCATCATTCCACACCCCGTCCAACGCCTGGACGGTTCTGAGTTCGACCACAACTTTTGCTCCCGAATTGAATTGCCCGCCACTCCTATCCTACCGGGTACCGGCGCGCCGGCACCCGAGCCGCTAACATCGGAAGGGATCGCGGAACTCCCCGGAATCCGCCCCAGGAGATCCGTGCAGGCAATATGTGAGGCCATACCATGAACTGGATTTACTGGTCACTTCTCTCGGCGCTCTTCGCTGGAGCCACCGCCACACTCGCCAAACTCGGCGTCGCCGGCGTCGATTCCAACCTCGCAACGGCCATCCGCACGGCCGTCATCCTCGTCTTCAGTTGCACCATCGCCTACGCCACCTCACAGCCGGGGGCTCTCCGCCATCTCACCGCCCGCACCTGGCTCTTTCTCGTCCTCTCGGGCTTCGCCACCGGCCTTTCCTGGCTCTGCTACTTTCGGGCTCTCCAGCTTGGCGAGGCCTCGCGCGTTGCCCCCGTCGACAAGCTGAGCGTGGTCTTCGTCATCCTCTTCGCCGCCATCTTTCTCGGCGAACGGCTCACCCTCGTCCGAGGCGCCGGAGGACTCCTGATCGTCGCCGGAGCCATCATCCTGGCGCTGGAATAGCACTCCCGCCGTCCTCGCCGCGTGCCCCGCCGTGGCTGCCGCCGGCTATCGTAATATCAGTCATGATCACTCGGATCTTCCTCGCCGGTGCGTCCGGTGCCATCGGACGCCGACTCGCTCCGCTTCTCCTGCAAAACGGTTGGCGCGTCTTCGGCTCCACTCGATTCGCGGATAAGGCCGCCGGATTGGAAAACGCCGGTGTCCAGCCTGTCGTCGTTGACGTCTTCGATTCCGAAGCCCTGAGTCGCCATCTTGCCGCCATCCGCCCCGATGTCGTCATCCACCAGCTCACGGACCTCCCCTACGCCCTGGAGGCCAGCCAGATGACCGCCGCGCTCGCACGCAATGCCTCGCTGCGCGACGCCGGCACCCGCAATCTCGTCGACGCCGCCGTTCACGCCGGAGCCAGCCGCTTCATCGCCCAGAGCATCTCTTTCATCTATGATGAGGGCCCAAAACCCCACCGCGAAACGGATCGCCTGCTCCCTGTCACCCACCCCGTCTACGGCCGAACCGTGCAGGGCGTCCTCAGCCTGGAGCGCCACGTCACCACCGCGCCCCTCGCCGGCCTCGTCCTTCGCTATGGCTTGCTCTACGGGCCAGCCACCGGCTTTGATGCCCCCATCGCCCCCGGCTCCGTCCATGTCGACGCAGCCGCGAAGGCAGCCGAGCTTGCTGTTACCCGAGGCGAGCCCGGCATCTACAATGTCGCCGAGCCAGACGGCGAAACGCTGAGCGCCAAGGCCATCCAGTCCTTCGGCTGGTACCCCGCCTGGCGCCCCGGCGCCGCTGCCTAGAGCCCGCGCAGCATGGCTCGGCCCGCCGTGCTATACCCCCGCCTGCCGGAACAGCCCTTCCGCCTTCGTCCGGATTTCCTGCGCCAGCGTGAACGGATCGGCCTGCTGAAACTTCGGCAGAAACAGCTCCACCGAGATCGGGCCCCCGTACCCCTTCTCCGCCAGCTTCCCCAGGATCTTCGCCAGCGGAGCCACCCCGTCGCCCGGAATCACGCGCGTCTTCAGATCCAGCAGTTCGCGCGGCAGGTCCTGCGTGTCATTCAAATGCGCGTGAATAATCTCCCCCGGCCGGATCAGCTCCAGATCCTCCATCTTGCTAGGCCCGGACCAGAAATGATAGCAATCGAACAGGATGCCGAAATTGGGATGCGCCGCCTCCCGCTGCAGCCGCAGCGCGGTCGGCAACGACGCCATAAAAGTCGAACTCCGCACGAACTCCGCCGCTACCTTTAGATGAAACTGCCGCGCCGCCTCGGCCGTCCGCCGGATGTTCGGCAGGCACCGCCCATAGTCCTCCACCGTGAACTTCGCGGCCGTCGCGCAAGGCGAATACACCAGAGGCGCGCCGAGTTCCGCAAACTGCTCGCACCGCCGCCGAAACTCCGCCAGATTCTTCTCGAAATCCGCATTCGGCTCCCACAGGCCCGTCACGCCGGCCGCCCCGGAGACGATCGTCAGCCCGTTGTCGGTCAGCACCCGCTTCGCGCTAGCCAGCGTCTCGGTCTTCAAAAAATCGTCCAGCAACGCGCCAGACGGCTCCACTTGCCCGATGCCCGCCCGAGCCCATCCTTCCAGAGACTTCCGGTACCCCGCGCTCGCGGATGTGAATTGGTGCATGCTCAGTGTCATTCTTCGTGTAGCTCCACCGGCCGGCTCGGCGGCCAGCGCCAGCGGTGTCCGCAGAACAGTTCGGCGTGGCAGCATGAGCATTACCATACCGCGTTCCCTCGGGCGGCGGGGGCGGTGCCGTCTCGCATGCTTCGGGAGTGGTTACTGCACTGTTGCGGCACTGCTGATCAACCGGGACAAGCTACTCCCCGGCAGCGATTAACTCTTCCCACGCCAATGCGTAACCAATGGCGCGCTTCACCTCGCGGACTCGCTTTGGAGCGAGTTTCGAGATCTTCTTCACCAGATGCTCTTTCGAAATCGTGCGCAGGTCGTCGCAGTTCGCCACGCAGGGTTTGGGCATTCCCTCGCTCGCGCTAAGGGGAACTTCGATGGGAATATGCCGAACGGTCGCCGTGATTTCTGCGGCGATGAACTTGCTCAAAATAGGATAGGCATCGTCGCGACTCAGCAGGAGCACGGGGCGGCGCCCCGCTGGTTGGGGCAGGTCCGCCCACCATATTTCGTACTGTTTCATGGCTTCCGCTCGTCCGCGTTGGACCAGTCATCGCAATCGTCCGCCGAGTCGGGCTGACGGAGGTACGCCTCGCGAATGGCTTCGTATTCACGCTTCCGAATGGCGTCCTTCACAGCCTGGCGGATGAACTCAGCTCGCTGCCGCTTGGCGGCCGGCGCCACTTTGTTTAGTGATCGCAGAAGTGGTTCGTCAAGCTGGATCAATATGGAGGGCATCTGCCTCGGATCATATCATGAATGCATATCGATCGGCCCATCGACTTCTCCCCCACCCTGATACACTGGAGGCTAGCCATGTCCCTCGACCCGCTTCAGCGCATTACGATCGAGGAAGGCAAGTGCGGAGGCCGTCCGTGCAGCCGCGGCTATCGCATCCGCGTCACTGACATCCTGGAGCTTTTGGGCGCCCGGGCGCCCTTCGACGAGATCCTCGTCGAATATACCTTTCTCGAACGCGAGGACATTCTGGCGGCCCTCCAATACTCGGCCCGTCAGGCGGATCACCGGTTCTTTTAGCCTCGTGAAATTTCCCATCGGTTACCGCTTCCCGCAGCGCCGCGGCGGGCGGCTTGGTCGAACCCACGCCCCGGCGGTCTCGGTTCCGAGCCGCGCGCGTCAGCAAGCGGCGCCCGCCGGCAATGGGGCACGAGCCTTGGTTCTGACCCACTGCCCGGCGCTTCTGGAACCTACGGGAGCGCTGTCACAGTCGGCACGGCCTGGTCCTTGGTAAAGGCCCCGCCTCCGTACGTAGCGGCCCCACCCCACCGCCACAGCGTTCCGTCCAGCCCCACGGCAAAGGATTTGTTGTTGCCCAGATAAACCGCCGCCACATTGGTCAAGGTGGGCTTCTTGGGCGCCTCGTGATAGCCCCCGTGCGTGCCAATCCCGATCTGGCCCCACCCATCGTGGCCCCAAAGCCGCAGCGTGCCGTCCCGCAGCAGCACGGCAACGTGTCCGTCCCCCGCGCTGATCGACTTCGCATTCGTGATGCCTTTGACGGCCAGGGGCTTGACGTTGAGATCGCCCACGTCGCCGCGCCCGCCGCTCCTCAGTCCGTTACCCATGGTCGCCGCCTGGTTGCTGCCCCACATCCACACCGTGCCATCCTCGCGCACAGCGCCCGATAGCGCCAGATTCCCGGTTCCGCTCGCCGCGATCGAAACCGTGCGGCCCAGACCTTGCACCCGGACAGGCCGGGCGCTTCGATAAATCGTGGTCTCCAGGCCAAGCTGGGCATCTGTGTTTTCGCCCCAGGCATACACGTCTCCGTCTCGAGTAAGCGCAAGACTATGATCGCGGGCCGCGGCCACCTGAACGATGTTCTCTAACCCCTCGATCCGGATCGGACCCGTGGCCACGCCAGGCTTTTTGGAATCGTCGGCGATCACGGCGCCGCTCGATCCCCACGCGTACACCGTGCCGTCTTTGCGCAGTGCCAGCGCGTGCCGTCCCGCCGCCGCGACCTGCACCACCTCGGTAAGCCCCGCCACCGCCACCGGACGGAAAGAAGTCTTCGGAGTCGGATGGATGCCCGGCGTGCTCCGCGAGCCCAGGCCGCCATTCCCCAACTCACCCTCGTAGTTGGAGCCCCACGCCAGCACGGTGCCGTCTTCGAGAAGCGCATAGGCCGCACTCTCGCCAATGGCCATTTGCCGCACTTTCCCCGGCACATCAATCGCAATCGGAGCGGTCACCCGGCCGGTCGCCGATCGCTCGCGCGCCGCAAGTCCGCTCTCCTCCGTGCCCCAGCCCACCACGGATCCATCGCCCTTAACGACGTAGACAAACCGGCCCGCCGCCACGTGCCGAATCGGGCCGGAATCGAGTGGAGCTTGCGCCCACAGAGAAGACGCGGCGCACAGGCCCCATGCGGCCGCCACAAAAAGTCGAGTAGAAGGAATCATTTTGCAGCAGCGTACCATGAACTCCTGGAAGAGATCACTTCGCCCGAGCACGCTCGGAAGCGGGCGAAAGGAACGCTTGCGGCAAGTCTCCATCGATCGCGGGGAAGATGGCTCTTGGATCGCCGAGCGCCCCAGCCTGCCCGGCTGCGTCACCCAAGGCGAAACGCAGGATACCGCGCTGGCCAATAGGAGCGAAGCCGTCCAGGCCTACGTAGGCGCCCTGGAACACCGCCGCAGTGAATCTGCGTCTGACTCCTGAACGCTGCACTCCGCCACGAACCAGCCGCGAGATCGCCGCAGTGGGGCTGTCGCCGAGAACGCCGTAGAAGCGATAGCCGGCCAACCACCGCCTCGGAAATGTGGTACGCCCCAATGCCGGGTACGATCTCCTATGTAAGAGGTGAGCAGCCGCTGGCCTCGTAAATGAGTCAACCCGCGGAGAGCCTCCTCTCTGTTCAGCAGCCGGACATGGCCCACGCCGTATCCGGCTTTTCGCTTTTGGGAGGTCAGTGATGATGATGTATGGAAGGGTGTTGCTCGTAGCCTGCAAACACTGCAACTACCGGGTCTGGCAGACGGACATGGCGAGGCACCTCAGGGACTGCCATCCAGCGAAGCTAGCGCCCGTAGACGCAGGTGAACACGGCAAAGCCTCCACCGACAGGCAACTTGTCTTTCGAGCCTGGAAGTACGATCTCAATGGCCGAAAGATGTGGGCACGAGACCATGGCCTCCGCGCTTGGCCAATCTACATACCCATCCCAGGGGCTGGATCGTCCCGCGACCAGCACGATCGCTAGACGGCACCAATTCTCCGTAGACCACACGCGGCACCGGCCCTCAACGATCCACCCAACCGATCCCTGAGAGCCAGCCGCTGACAAGGGGCAACCGCCCCGGCCCCATCCCGCTGTGTCAGGCCGAGGTGATGACGGCTCACAATGCGCTTGAGCTTGCGGACTGCCCTTGAGTCGTTAACCGGCAATCCTCCGGGCATAGTGGGGACGCACTCGATTAGTGCCCCCGAACCCGAATCACCGACGAGGCCGGAAGGGCTTCCTATGTCGTTTCTTTGCAGCACTGGTCAAGCCGCGTTTCGTGGGTCTTGGACAGCAGTGATCGCCAGCGGAGCACCACACATGCAGCCCCGCGTGATCGTGAATCACACCGAGGTGAAGCGCGTGCTGGACCTCGTGCGCGGCGCCTGCAAGGGACGTGGTGACCCCATTCCCGAGGCGTATCTGCCATTTAACCTGGTCACTCAGGACGGCCGTGAGATGAGGTCTTACTCCGAGTTGTTGGCTCAGGCCATACGGCCTATGATCGACATCAAGGAAGAGAAGGATCTTGACAGTCTGTTTAGCAGCCCCCGGGACAACCGCGCTGGTCAGTCCCATCGCCGGCCTCGACGACTTCGAGCTCATAGCCTTTCTAGTTGTCCAGGCGTCTGCGTGAACCCGCCCATGTTTGACTATCCCAAACAGGCCGAATTCAACCACGTCATCCCGAAAGCGAAGATCTACTCCTTTGCCAAGCCCACCCGCGCCGTGCGCGACCGCTTTGTTTCTCAGGTGGCCGAGATCGTCTGGAAGTACAAGCTCTCGCCGGAGACCGTCAACCTCCCCGCCCGCCACGGCATTCAGGAGATCCAGATTTTCGCTGTCGCCCTCAAGGCCGCTGAATTGGCCGAGGACGTCCTCCGCGCCATGGACCGTGCGATCCCCTCGCCCAGCAGCAAAAACAACTGATCTTCACCACCCACTTCCCACCAGTGGCTGAGATGTACGGCGAGATCAATATCTATACCCTGAACCGAGCAACAACGAAGACCACAATCTGGCAAGGCTACTCGTACGAGGCCATGCGGCACATCACCGGGAAACAGGAGCGTCCGCTTACGTGTTATGTCGAGGACGATGGGGCAGAGGAGATTATAGGGCGCGTGGCGGGCGAGTTGCGCCTGAGGAGATTCCTTTCGCTCGGTAGGTACGGGCCAGCTGGGAACGCTTTCAGCTTGGGAGCCGGACTGTGCCTGTCGCTCAATTCAACGGAAAACACGCTTGTCGTGTTGGACGGAGACGTCTACGGAAACCAGTCGGAGCGCAAGAAACACGTCAACTCCGCGATGACGGGGAATCAGCCTGAGCACGACCAACAACGTAAGACCCTGATGCGTCTCGTCCGTGCTCTGGCCCCCTTCAGCGACGAGTCTGGCAAGCCGCTATCGCCCGAGCAAGTTCTGCATCGTATGCTTCATAGCCTCGATCGAGAATCGGTGTCTGAAGCGTGGCGAGAAATACTTGACATCGCAATTAGCATAGAGAATGTCCCGGAGAAACATGGTTTCGTCGACCACATAATCGAGCACACCGGAGAATCTCGACAGGTAGCACTCTCCAAGATCGTTGAACTTGCCTCTCTCTCAGCGCGGTGGCCGAAGTACACGAGAGTTGTGCGCAAGTGGTTCAAGTCCCGAAAGGCGACGCTCGTGCTTGCAGCGCCCTAGTGCGTTCACTCCGGCAAAGACACGCGATGTTGCGACACCTCCGAGACCCCGGTCACAACCTTTTGAAAGTCATCTAAACGCCAAAAAATCAGCAACTTACGCCCACCCACCCACGCCGAAATTTCCAACCCCGAGCTACAATATCTCAGGAGCCCTCCCGCGCCGCCCACCGCAGCGCACATAGCCCCGCAAAGCCCGCTCTTTGCCAACCGAACCTCCACCCAATCGCGATCACGCAACGTGTGTCCAGGGCCCCCCTGCGCGCACCCCTCGACCCAAGAGGAGGTACCCCCCGCCTCGCAAATCCAGCGCCAACCAACTCAAAAGAAACAACTTAAATACGATTTTTGCTCTTGGAACGAACCCAAGACGCCAATTCCCATAACTCACTGAAACCAAGCAACATAACCTCGGTTTTCCACTTGGAACGAACCCAAGGTTTTCGAGCGGACCCGGCCCCTCCGGCCCGGCAAAACCGCCTCGAAACCCCCAGAGAACCCAACCACTCAACCCCGCTCCCAATCCCCAATGCCCCCATAAGCCGATTTTATCCCGGCACCCTCTTGCATTTTCTCCGCTTACGCCTTAACCTGTAACAGATGGCGCACGAGGCACAACACGGCTCTCTTCTCAACCGCGAGCCCCTCGCTGTCCTCAATCCCAGCATTATTGTAGGCATTCTTCTGATTGGGGTAGTAGTACCTCCATCCGCCTGAGTGAGCCTACCCAAACCCAAGTTTTGAAGGCCACCAGGCGGGACTCCCCCGAAGGTGGCCTTTTTTCGTTAACGACTAGAGAGGAATCCTCAATCCGATGTCTACCCTAATCAGTGGCGCCCGCGTCCTTCTGGAGTGCCTGTCCCGCGAAGGCGTCGAGGTCATCTTCGGCTACCCCGGCGGCGTCACCCTGCCGCTCTACGACGCCATCTACGATAACCCCATCAAGCACGTCCTCGTCCGCCATGAGGAGAACGCCGCCTTCTCCGCCGCCGGCTATGCCCGCGCCACCGGCCGCGTCGGCGTCTGCTGCGCCACCTCCGGCCCCGGCGCCACCAACCTCACCACCGGCCTCGTCGACGCCATGATGGATTCCATCCCGATCGTCGCCCTCACCGGTCAGGTCCTCTCCAAGCTCATCGGCACGGACGCCTTCCAGGAAGCCGATACCTTCGGCATCACCCGCCCCTGCACCAAGCACAACTTCCTCGTCAAAGACATCAAGGACCTCGCCCAGACCGTCCACGAGGCCTTCCACATCGCCTCCACCGGCCGTCCCGGCCCCGTCCTCGTCGATATCACCAAGGACGTCCTCATGGCGATGTCCCACTATACGCCCGTCACGGAGATCCACCTCCCCGGCTATAAGGTCGTCACCGATGGCCACGCAGGCCAGATCCGCCGCGCCGCCCAGATGATGTGGGAATCCAGCCGCCCCTATGTCTACGCCGGCGGCGGCATCCTCGCCTCGGGAGCCACGCCCGAGCTCACCGAGCTCGTCGATACTCTCGACGCCCCCGCCGTCTGCACCCTCATGGGCCTCGGCGGCCTCTCCTCCTCCCACCCCAACTTCGTCTCCATGCCCGGCATGCACGGCTCCTACGCCGCCAACATGGGTATGTACGAGTGTGACCTCCTCATCGCCCTCGGCGTCCGCTTCGATGATCGTGTCACCGGCCGCCTCGCCGCCTTCGCCCCACACGCCAAGGTCATCCACCTCGATATCGATCCCGCCGAGATCTCCAAAATCCGCACCGCCGATCTCCCCATCGTCGGTGATGCCAAAAAGGTACTCGCCAAGCTCAACAGAAACCTCAAGGAGATGGAGGCCGAGATGGCCCCGCTCCACTCCGAAGACCGAAAAGCCTGGTGGAAACAGATCCGCGCCTGGAAAGAAGAACACCCCCTCGCTCCCTCCTTCTCCACCGACGAGATCAAGCCCCAGCACCTCATGTACGAGATCGATAAGCTCTCCGGCGGCGAGGCCATCGTCAGCGTCGATGTCGGCCAACACCAGATGTGGGCCGCTCAGTTCATCCGCTTTAACAACCCCCGCACCTGGATCTGCTCCGGCGGCCTCGGCTCCATGGGCTTCGGCCTCCCCGCCGCCATCGGCGCCCAAATGGCCCACCCGGATCAGCTCGTCTTCGCCATCTGCGGCGACGGCGGCTTCCAGATGGCCATACCCGAGCTCGCTACCCTCGCCAACCAGGGCCTCCCCGTCAAGGTCGTCGTCATGAACAACGGCTACCTCGGCATGGTCCGCCAGTGGCAGGATCTCTTCTACAACAACCGCCTCTCGTCCGTCGAGATCTGCTCGTTCCCCAATATCGAAATGCTCGCCGGGGCCTACGGCATCAAGGGCCGCATCATCCGCTCCCCCCTCGAGCTCGTCCCCGCCCTCAAGGAGATGATCGCCGAACCCGGCCCCTACGTCCTCGACGTGCGCGTCACTCAATTCGAAAACGTCTACCCCATGGTCCCTGCCGGCGGCGCCATCAATGAAATGGTCCTCGCCCCGCCCCAGCCCGTCGCCGTCCCGTAATAAGGAGTTATCACCATGCTCATGACTATCTCAATCCTGATGGAGAACAAGCCTGGGGCTCTCATGCGTGTCACAGGGCTTATTAGCCAGCGTGGCTACAATATCGAGTCCCTCACCGTCGCCCGCACCCTCGATCCCATGCTCTCCCGCATGACCATTACGGTCGACGTTGATTCCCGCCAGCGCTCGCAGGTCATCAAGCAGATGAACAAGCTCGTCAACGTGCTCCAGGCCTCGGATCTCACCGAGTCCCCGGCCGTTCTCCGCGAGATGGTTCTCCTCCGCGTTCGCGCCACCATGGAGAACCGCACCGCCATCCTCAAGGAAGCCGAAATCTTCGCCGGCCGCGTCGTCGATTCCTCCGTCGACGGCTTCGCCATCGAGGCCACCGGCGACCCTGAAAAACTCGAAGAATTCATCGCCGTCATGGAAGCCTACGGCGATATCGAGGTGACCCGCTCCGGCATGGTCGCCGTCTCGCTCGAATCCAAAAAGCTGCGCCTCGCGCCGCCTGTCTCCAAGCACCACGACGAACCCGTGGAAGCCAAGTAACACCCCAAAGGAATATCAATCATGGCAAAGCGTTTTTATGAAAAAGATGGCTCCCTCGCCGCTCTCGAAGGCAAGTCCGTCGCCATCATCGGCTACGGCTCCCAGGGCCACGCCCACGCGCTGAATCTGCGCGACTCCGGGATCAACGTCTGCGTCGGCCTCCCCGCGTCCTCCAAGTCGCGCGCCAAGGCCGAATCCGCCGGCCTCACTGTCGTCTCCCCCGCCGAAGCCGCCGCCCAGGCCGACTTCATCATGATCCTCGTCCCCGATCACATCCAGGCCGATCTCTACAACTCCGATATCGCCCCCTCCATGAAGGCCGGTAAGACCCTCATGTTCGCCCACGGCTTCAACGTTCACTTCGGCTTCATCAAGGTTCCCGAAGGCGTCGATGTCTCCATGGTCGCCCCCAAGGCTCCCGGCCACCGCGTCCGCGAAGTCTTTACCGAAGGCCAGGGCGTTCCCGCCCTTGTCGCCGTCGCCCAGGACGCCTCCGGCCACGCCCTTGAAAACGCCCTCGCCTACGCACTCGCCCTCGGTTCTCTCAAGGCCGGCGTCATCGAAACCACCTTCAAGGAAGAGACCGAATCCGACCTCTTCGGCGAACAGGCCGTCCTCTGCGGCGGTGCCGCCGAGCTCATCCGTGCAGGCTTCGAAACCCTCGTCTCCGCCGGCTACGCCCCCGAAATCGCCTACTTCGAGTGCCTCCACGAGCTCAAGCTCATCGTAGACCTCATCTACGAGGGCGGCCTCAGCTACATGCGCTACTCCGTCTCCGATACCGCCGAATACGGCGACTACACCCGCGGCCCCCGCGTCGTCAACGATCAGACCCGCGCCGAAATGAAGAAGATCCTCACCGAAATCCAGACCGGCGAATTTGCCCGCGCTTGGATGGCCGAAAACAAGAACGGCCGCGGCGGCTTCCTCGCCATGCGCGCCGCCCAGCAAACCCAGCAGATCGAAACCGTAGGAGAGGAACTCCGCTCGATGATGACCTTCCTCAAAAAGAAAAAGGTCGAAGCCTAACCATCGGGGGGCGGACGCCCTCGTCCGCGCGCGACCCCCCGGTCGCGCCGTTCGCAAGTTCGTCCGCCCGTCCGTTCCGAGCCGCGACCGCAAGGGAGCGGCCCCCAGAAACCACGTAACCACTAACCGAGGAACCAATTCCATGCGTATCTGGACATTTGACACCACCCTCCGCGACGGCACCCAGGGCGAAGCCGTCTCCTTCTCCGTCGAGGACAAAATCCTCATTACCCAGAAGCTCGACGACCTGGGCATCGATTACATAGAGGGCGGCTGGCCTATGTCCAATCCCAAGGACAAGGAATTCTTCGAAAAAGCCAAGTCCCTCAAACTCAAACACGCCAAGCTCGTCGCCTTCGGCGCCACCCGCTTCGCCCGCAACCCCGTCGAGCAGGACGCCAACGTCCTCGCCCTCCTCGCCGCCGATACGCCCGTCATCTCCATCTTTGGCAAAACCTGGGATATCCACGTCACCCGCGTCCTCGGCATCTCCCTCGAAGAAAACCTCGTCCTCATCGCCGATACCGTCCGCTTCCTCAAGGAACACGGCCGCGAAGTCGTCTACGACGCAGAGCACTTCTTCGATGGCTACCAGGCCAACCCCGAATACGCCCTCCGTACCCTCGAGGCAGCCAAGGAAGCCGGCGCCGATGTCCTCTGCCTCTGCGATACCAACGGCGGCACCCTCACCCATCGCCTCTCCGAAATCGTCGCCGTCGTCCGCCAGCGCTTCGATGGCATCATCGGCATCCACTGCCACAACGATTGCGATCTCGCCGTCGCCAACTCCATGGCCGCCGTCGAGCACGGCGTCACCCACGTCCAGGGCTGCATGAACGGCTACGGCGAACGTTGCGGCAACGCCAACCTCTCCAGCGTCATCGCCAACCTCGAAGCTAAACTCGGCCACTCCACCATCGGCCCCGATAAGCTCACCTCCCTCACCTCCGTCGCCCACTTCATCGCCGAGCTCGCCAACCTCCCGCTCTTCCCCAGCCAGCCCTTCGTCGGCCGCTCCGCCTTCGCCCACAAGGGCGGCATGCACGTTTCCGCCGTCCTCAAGGACGCCATGACGTACGAGCACATCAAGCCCTCCGTCGTCGGCAACCGCCAGCGCGTCCTCCTCAGCGACCTCAGCGGCCGCGGCAACGTCCTCTACAAGCTCGAACAGTACGGCCTCGGCGAACGCCTCAACGAAGACGCCAAACGCGAGCTCCTCGAACGCATCAAAACCCTCGAATACCAG
This sequence comes from Paludibaculum sp., assembly GCA_036504135.1. Taxonomy (GTDB): domain Bacteria; phylum Acidobacteriota; class Terriglobia; order Bryobacterales; family Bryobacteraceae; genus Paludibaculum. Next base: position 117,251 of record DASXVP010000022.1, on the reverse strand, counting down.
GGTTACGAACTCGAAGCCGCCGAAGGCACATTCGAGCTCCTCGTTCGCGAAGCCCTCCAGCCCGGCATGCATTTCTTTGAGGTCGTCAGCTTCGAGGTCGGCACCCGCATGATCGGCAGCCGCCCCTCCCAAACCTCCGCCACCATCATCCTCCGCATCAACGACGCCATCCACTCCGCCACCGCCACCGGCGAAGGCCCCATGAACGCCCTCGATCTCTGCCTGCGCCAGTGCCTCTCCTCCAGCTACCCGGCCATCGCCGATGTCCGCCTCACCGATTACAAAGTCCGCGTCGTCAACACCGACAAGGGCACGGCTTCCAAGGTGCGCGTCCTCGTCGAATGGTCGGATCATCGCCGCAGCTGGGCCACCGTCGGCGTTAGCGACAACGTCCTCGAGGCCAGTTGGAACGCCCTCGTCGATGCCATCCGCCTCGAACTGATGCGCCTCGCCGATAAGGACCTGACCATTGAAAAAGCCGTCGAGGACTACTGCTGGGGCGTCTGAGGCCATCCTCAACGTCATCCGTTCCATCCCGAAAGGCAAGGTGGCCAGCTACTCCGCCATCGCCGCCGCCGCGGGATTCCCGCGCCACCACCGCTTCGTCGTGCGCCTGCTCAACCTCCACGGCCGCTCCCTCCCCTGGCAGCGCGTCGTCGGCGCCGGCGGAGAAATCAAGCTCCGCATGGGCTCAGCCCTCGATCAGCGTCTCCGCCTCGAAATGGAAGGCGTCTCTTTTCGCGGCCGGAAGGTCAACGCACGTCATATACTGGCGTCAGAGGATTTAGTATGCACCGGTCTGATATCTCGCGCCGTCACTTCGCCGCCGCTCTAGCCGCCTCCACGCTCACGCTGAAAGCCGCCCCCGGCGATTGGGTCCCGCTCTTCGACGGGCGCACCCTGAACGGCTGGAAACCCAGCGAGAATCTCGGCTCCTGGAAAGTGATTGATGGCGCTCTCGCCGCCGACGGCCCCCGCTCCCACCTCTTCTACAACGGTCCCGTCAAGTCCGCCGCCTTCCGCAACTTCGAGCTCGAAGTCGAGGTCATGGCCGCTCCCCTCGCCAACTCCGGCGTCTACTTCCACACTGCCTTCCAGGAGAAGGGCTTCCCTCAGAAGGGCTTCGAGATTCAGGTCAACAACACCGCCACCGGGGAAGGCACTTATCGCGAGCGCAAAAAGACCGGCTCCCTCTACGGCATCCGCAACGTCCACAAACAGCTCATCGCCGATAACGAATGGTTCAAGCTGAATGCCCAGGTGCGCGGCAAGAACATCCAGATCCGCCTCAACGGCACCCTCGTTGTCGATTACACTGAGCCCACTCCGCCCGCCATCGCCGAGGGCGTTGAGCGCGGCCGCTTTCTCGATTCCGGCACCTTTGCCCTGCAATGTCACGACCCCGGCTCCAAGGCTCGCTACCGCGCCGTCCGGGTCCGCCCGCTGCCCGATGACACGCCCACGCCCGCTGGCGCAGTCGCAGCCGAAGTCGATGCCGGCTTCCAGGACATCCTCAACCTCGGCGCCCACAACTACCCCATGGTGGATTCCCACGTCCACCTCAAGAACGGCCTCACCCTCGAACAGGCCCTCGCCCGCTCCCGCCGCGACGGCATCTTCTACGGCATCGCCGTCAACTGCGGCAAAGGCTTTCCGGTCCAGGACGATGCCAGCCTCCGCGCCTTCCTCCAAACCATGAAAGGCCAGCCCTGCTTCATCGCCATGCAGGCCGAAGGCCGCGAGTGGACCCAGATGTTTTCCCAGTCCGCCGCCGCCCTCTTCGACTATATCTTTACGGACTCCATGACCTGGACCGATAACCACGGCAAACGCATGCGCACCTGGCTTCCCAATGAGGTCGGCACCATCGCCGATGCCCAGGAGTTCATGGATACCCTCGTCGCCCGCGCCACCGGCATCCTGGAATCCGAACCCGTAGACATCTACGTCAACCCGACGTTTCTCCCCGACGTCCTCGCCAAGGACTACGACACCCTCTGGACCGATACCCGGATGAAGAAGGTTGCCGCCGCCGCCGCCAAGGGCGGCATCGCCGTCGAGATCAACGATCGCTACAAACTCCCCTCCGCCAAATTCATCAACGTCTTCAAAGAGGCCGGCTGCAAGTTCACGTTCGGCACCAACAACACCGGCCCCGACGATCTCCGCCGCTGCGACTACGGCCGCCAGATGATCAAGGAATGTGGCCTGAAATGGCAGGACATCTGGACCCCCGGCGCGTTCGGCCCCAAAGCCATCGAACGTCGCGCCAGCGTCCTCCGCGCCTAATCCGCAGCGTGGGTTGCGCCCCCTGGCCCCGCGGTGGGACCCAGCCCCGCGGCGCGCCCCACGGCAGCCACCCTCGCCCCCAACGCGATAAAATTAAGCATTGCGCTACTTCATTTCTCAGGAGATCCCGCCCTTCCGCCGAGTCCTGCTCGTCGAAAGCGGATCCCGCTACCTCTTCGAAAACATGCTCGCCGGCCTCTACGGCAGCCACCCCGAAAACGAACGCGTGGACCTCATCACCTGTTTCCCCGGCCTGCCCCAGGGCTTCGACACCACCCGAGGCCAGGTCTTCCGCGTCACCGATTATCCCGGCCGCCCCGCCCGCAAAACCTTGTACGCCCTACTGGCCGCCAGCCAGTACGACGTCATCGGCATCATCTGTTCCGGTGAAGCCATCATGACCAAATGGAAGTGGGCCCTGGCCTGGCAGGTACCCGCCAAGCTGTTCATCCTCAACGAGAACGGCGACTACTTCTGGGTCGATCGCGGCCACCTAGGCACCATCAAGCACTTTGCTCTCTATCGCGCCGGGCTGTCCGGCTCTGCCGGCGTCACCACGCTGCTCCGCCTGGCCCTGTTTCCGTTCACGTTTACCTACCTGCTGCTCTTTGCGGCATACGTCCATCTGCGGAGGATCGCAAGAACATGAAAGCCGTTTTTGTCTCGGAGTTCGGCGGCGTCGATAAGCTGCGTTACGAAGATCTGCCCACGCCCGCGCTGCAACCGGGCCAGGCCCTGGTGAAGGTCGCCGCCTCCGGCGTCAACTTCATCGATATCTATTTCCGCACCGGCCTCTATCCCGCGCCCGCGCCCGTCGTGCTCGGCATGGAAGCCGCTGGCGTCGTCGAAGCCGTTGCGCCGGATGTCACCACCGTGAAACCCGGCGATCGCGTCGCCTACGCCATGTGCCGCGGTTCCTACGCCGAATACGCCGCCGTGCCAGCCTGGCAACTCGTCCCCGTGCCCGATGCCATGAACCTCCGCACCGCTGCCGGCTCCATGCTCCAGGGGATGACCGCCCACTATCTCACGCACTCCACCTGGGAGCTGAAGCCGGGCGAGACCTGCCTCGTCCACGCCGCTGCCGGCGGAGCAGGGCAGTGGATCGTCGCCGCAGCCAAACTCCGCGGCGCCCGAGTCATCGGCACCACTTCCACGCCAGCCAAGGCCGAATCCGCCCGCGCCGCGGGCTGCGACGAAGTCATCCTCTACACCGAACAGGACTTTGAAGCCGAAACCAAACGGCTCACCGGCGGCAAGGGCGTCGATGTCGTTTACGACTCGGTCGGCGCGTCCACCTGGGAGAAGAGCCTCAACTGCATCCGGCCCCGAGGCCTCATGGTCACGTTCGGCAACGCCAGCGGCCCCGTGCCGCCCTTCGCCCCACTCGTGCTCAACCACAAGGGCTCCATCTTCCTCACTCGCCCCAGTCTGGGCCACTACTGCGCCAATCGCGAAGAGCTCGAATGGCGCGCCCGCGACATCTTCAGTTGGCTGGCCAGCGGCGCCGCCCGGCTGCACATCGACAAGGTATATCCGCTCGCCGAGGCCGGCCAGGCGCAGACCGCTCTGGCGGACCGCCAAACCACCGGCAAACTTCTACTGGAACCGTAGCCCGGCTCAGTGTACAATCCGCCCCATGGGGCTGACACGCTGGTTCATCCTGCTCGCGGTGTCCGTGGGCGCGCTCTTCGCCGAAAACTGGCCGCAGTGGCGCGGCCCGCGCTTCGATGGTACCAGCGCCGAAAAGGGCCTGCCCGCTAAATGGGGCCCCGCCGAAAACATCGCCTGGAAGGTGGCCATGCCCTCCCGCAGCGGAGCCACCCCCATCGTCTGGGGCGACCACATCTTCCTCAACGTCGCAGCCGAAGGCAAGTTGTATCTCTGGGCGCTGGACCGCCGCGACGGCGCCATCCGCTGGCAACGCCATCTCGGCGATGGCGACCACATGATGCGCAAGCAGAACATGAGCTCGCCCTCACCGGTCACCGACGGCAAGCTCGTCTGGGTGATGACCGGTACCGGCATCCTCAAATGCTTCGACTTTGCAGGTAAGGAAATCTGGGCCCGCGACATCGAAAAAGAGTATGGCAAGTTCGGGCTCAATTGGGGTTATGCGTCCTCCCCGCTGCTGGACGAGGATTCGCTCTACGTCCAGGTAATCCACGGCATGAAAACCAAAGAGCCCTCGTATGTTATGAAGATCGAAGGCGCAACCGGAAAGAACATCTGGCGCGTGGAACGCCCCACGGCGGCCATCATGGAGTCGCCGGATTCCTACACCACGCCCGTGCTGGCAAAGGTCGGCGCGCGCAAAGAGCTGATCATCGCCGGCGGCGACGTGCTCACCGGACACGACCCCGCCACGGGCAAGGAACTCTGGCGCGGCGGCGGATTCAATCCCGAGAACAACCCCTTCCAGCGCATCATCGCCTCGCCTGTGGTGGTGGGTGATCAGATCTATGCCCCCACGCGCGTGCGGCCGCTCATCGCCTACCGCGCCGGCGGGCAGGGCGACGTCACCCAGTCCCACCAGTTGTGGCAGTTCATGAACGGTCCGGACGTGCCCACTCCGGCCGTGGACGGGGATTACCTCTACGTTGTGAACGACCGTGGCGTGCTCTATGTCGTGGACCGCAAGACGGGCAAGGAGATCTATGGAGGGCAGCGGCTGCGGACCGGCACCTACAGTGCGTCGCCGGTAATTGCGGACGGCAAAGTTTTTATCACGAACGAAGATGGCGTCGCTGTCGTATTTAAGACAGGGCCGAAGTTCGAGTTGCTGAGCGAAAATGAAATGCAGGAGTACACGCTCTCATCGGTAGCGGTTTCGCAGGGACAGATATTCCTGCGTACAACGGGCCACCTGTTCTGCATCGGGAAGAAGCCATGAAACAATTTGGGTACTTGTTGTTGTTGACGATTTTCGCCCTCGGCGGGTGCTCGCACCAGGAGCGGCGCGAGGTTCATCAGGAACTGCGCGACGCCGCCAAGGAAGTCAGGGACGCCACGCGCGATGCGGAAAAGGAAGTGAAACAGGCCGCCAAGGAAACGGAGCGCGAGCTCAAGAAGGCGGCCGAAGAAGTGAAGCGCGAGACGCGCGACGCAGCCCGCCACGCTAAAGAGGCTGCCAAGGACGCAGTCCAATAAGGTTCAGGCCACTTCTTCGGCTGTCAGCCCCAGCTTCTCCCACCAAGGATGCGCTGTCTTGATGGCGTTGTTCACTCGTCGCAGATTGCGTAGCCCTTCGCCCGCCAGCCACTGCTCCAGAGATGTAGCGCCCTGCTGGGCGTAAACCGGAATGCCTTCCTTCCATGTGGCCCGTCCGCACAACACACCGGAGAAGGCGGCGCCGGATTCCCCAGCCATGCTGAGCTGGTCGAGAAAGACGTCGTTGTTCACGCCGGCGCTGAGGTAGATAAATGGCTTGGATGCCGCATCGGATGCTTCCTTGAAGAAGTTCAGCGCTTCCTGCCGGCTGTAGGCCGCACCAATCCACGGGCTCAGCACCGGTACCTCCACTTTCAGCACATCGGCGCCGAAACGCGGCCTGGAAAACGTGCTCATAATGTCGATGACGATGCGCGGCTTGATCTTCGCGTAGGCCAGTGATTTCTCATCGCCACCCGCGGGATCATAGCCCACCACTTCGAGGAAGAACGGGATGTCGAGCGCCGCACATTCCGCGCCGACGCGCTCCACGAAGGCATGCTTGCGATCGTTCACCGCGGCATCCTCCAGCGGCGTGTAATAGACGAGCAGCTTCACCCCGCTGGCGCCCCACTCGTGGATGCGCATCACTGACACGTTTGGGATGAGGTCCGGCATGCGGCCGGGTTGCGTGTTGTCGTAGCCTGAGAGTTCGTAGGCCAGGATCAGGCCGCAGTTGGGTGCGTGCGCCGCGGCGGCGGTGAGACCATATTCCGGGTCGAGCAGGATCGCCGTGCCGTGCGGGCTCAGAACTCTGGTGACCGCGGTCTTGAACTCGCCCATCATCGCCGGAGTTACCGCCGCCTTGTCAGTGCCCCGGGCCGCGCCGATCGATTTCAAAAGGCTGCCGCGCTGATCCATGGCGACTGCGGCGATAATGCCCTCCGCGTTGGAGAGCGCCTTGAGATGGCGGAGCTTGCCTGAAGTGAGAGACATGTCAGCTTTCATTGTAGCGGGGGGCGCGGTCTGCGTTAGAGTAATGGGTTGAATCCGAGAAATCCGATCTTGTTGATTCCCGCCTATCAACCGGGCGCCGAACTGGAGTCCGTCGTTTCCGCGGTGCTCCGGTTGGACGTCGAGGGCGTGCTGTCCGCCATCGTGGTGGTGGACGACGGCAGCGATGCGGCGTGTGGTGCGGTATTCCAGCGCGTGGCCGCGTTGCCCGGAGTCACCCTCCTGCGCCACGCCGTCAATCTGGGCAAGGGCGCGGCGCTCAAAACAGGGTTCAATCACTGCCTGGTCACGTGGCCGGAATCGTGCGGCGTGGTTACTGCGGACGCCGATGGGCAGCACGCTCCGGCCGATATTCTCAAGGTCGCCCGGCGGTTGATGGAGCATCCCAATGCGCTCGTGCTGGGCGCGCGCGAGTTCCCGGCCCAGATCCCCCTCCGCAGCCGTTTTGGCAACATTCTCACCCGGCTGGTCTTTCTCGTATTCACCGGCAAACTGTTGCGCGATACGCAGACAGGGCTGCGCGGCTGGCCGGCAGCACAATGCCGCGATAGCTTGCGCGTGCCCATCCAGGGCTACGATTTTGAGCTGGAGACCCTCGTGCGGGGCCGCGGAGGGGCAATCGAAGAGGTCGGGATCGAGACCATTTATCTCGACGGCAACCGCGCGTCGCACTTCAACCCGCTGCGCGATAGCTTCCGCATCTACTTTGTGTTCCTGCGCTACTGCGGCTCCGCCCTCTTGGCCGCCGGTGTCGACACGCTGGTATTCAGCGCCGTCTACGCCCGCTTCGGCGAGCTCGCCCTCAGCCAGGCGGCGGGGCGAATCGTCGCCATGTGCGTGGCGTTCCTCGTACTGCGCTCGGTCGTCTTCCGTAGCGACGTCCCGCCGTGGATCACCTTTGCCCGCTACGCCGCGCTGGTGGCGTTCTCAGGCTGGGTCAGCTTTGGCCTCATCGAGCTATTGCGCGATCACGCGCATCTGCCGGTCCTTGGCGCGAAGCTACTGGCGGAGGGCCTCCTCTTCCTCGGCAACTTCGCCATCCAGCGCCAGTTCATTTTCACCAAGCGTTAGCAACTCCAGTTCGTGCCCGCCTGGATCAGCACGGGGTCCGTCGGCTTCACCGTGCGGCCCTTCAGTTGCACCTCGGCGATCGCCAGCGAGCCCTGTTCGACGTGGATCGCCAGCTTCGGGCCCAGCTCAAACCAGCCCCACCCCGTGCCCGTGGACCAGAAGGATCGGAACACCGCTACACGCCGCCGCGGCTTCACTTCCAGCCGTCGGGCGGCTGCGTCATAGCTGAATCCGCTCAGGGCAAGGATGCCGCTCCAGGCCGCCATCGCCCGGGCGTAGTGATGGCCGCACTCCGCTTCGTTCCACGGATTGCGCCGCTGGCCGTCGTAGCGGCGGCGGATGTTTTCGATGCACTCCACGCCCTGGGCCGTCATCCCGGCGTAGATGAACTGAGACGCGGTGCTGTACTCGATGCCCGTGAACACCTCCGCGTAGTACGGGAAGGGAATGCGCGGGCGCGTGCCTTTGCCGTAGTCGCAGATCACCAGCGCCGCCTCGTCATTCAATGCGAAGATGCGCTGCACGCTCTCATGCCGCCCCATGTCGCGTTTGAAGTTGTATTGGTAGATCGACTCCAACGCCTTGCGCATTTTGCCTTCGTCCAGCAGCGGGCCCAGCCCGCACGCCTCGGCCTGGTACTGGCCGATCAGCTGATCCAGCAGGCAGCCGTCGCCCACCTGAAACTCCGGCTGCTCGCTGGTGTCGGAGCCCATATTGGAGATCAGATCCTTGGCTACGTTTTCGCGCTTCGTCCCGCGCACCTTCTGGATGTAAAACTCGCCCGTGAACAGATTGGTGTCGATCCATTTGGATCCCTTGTCGAACAGCGCGCGGCAGCGGGCGGCATAGGCCGTGTCGCCCAGCGCGCGGGCCATCTCTTCCGCCGCGCGCAGAGCGCCCAGATAGTAAATGCCGCACTGCGGGTTCGGCCCGTAGAACTCCACGTCGTACGTATTGTGCTGGACTCCTTCCGCCACGCCGTCCTGATCGGCATCCCAACTGCCGGGCGACCACGCGAATTCCAGAGCCTTCCGCACTCTCGGCCAGATCGCCGCCAGCCATTGCCTGTCGCCGCACAAGCGATAATCGAGCCACGCCTTCATGATCTGGCCCCACTGGCCGTCGGCGGCGATGATGTCGCTGCGCTCCTTGCCGGCCGGGAGAACTTCGCGGAAGTGCATCGCCCCGCGGTCATCCATGGCCCAACCGAACGCATTGCGGCGCAAGCTCCGGGAGAGCGTGGGAAACAGCATCGGCGTCGTAGTCTCGTAGTTCCACACGTGCGTGCACGAGCCGTAGCAGCAGCCGGATTTATCATTGACCCCCTCAAATCCGTGAAACTCGCCATCGGCCGTTCGGAAGCTCGTCGTAGTGGCCAGCGTCGAAAGATTGCTCATCGCGGCATCCTTGACTGCGCCGGGGAGCGTGGATTCGCGAACCGTCTGGACAAAGGCGCGCGTCTTCGCCTCCAGCGGCTTCAGGTTGCGGGCCAGCGCCTCCGCCGCGGCCCACGCGTCGGCGTGCTGCTGGCAGTACCAGTTGCCGATCACTGTCTTCTCGTCGCCCTTGGACGCGTGCCAGCCGCAGCGCTCCGGCGTGCGGTTGGGGAAGTGCCAAGCCAGCACGAACGTGAACTCCGCCTCCGCGCCGGCCGCGATCTCCTTCCTGAAGCAAACTGCGCCCACCGCGTTTCGGGGCTCCGGCTCCGCTTCCAGCCGGCCCTTGGTGCTGAATTCATCCCAGAAAAGCATCGGACTGTTCCACCACCGGCCCTTCGGCCAGCCGCGCCAGATCGACACCTCGCCGTCGCCGAGCGCGGCTAGTGCCATCGTGCCCTTCAGAGCATGGTCGGCGGCTAGCTTCGGATTCGACATCACGATGCCGCGCAGGCCAGCCGATTCTCGGCGCTGGTTGAGCCGCTCGTCGCCTGTGCCCACCATGTTGTCGAGAGACCAGCAGAGCGCCACCTGCGCCGCCGAGGCGTTGGGGTTCCTGACACGATAGCGCAGCACCGCGGCCGGCAGGCCGGAGGCGTCGGCGTCGAGCGGGAAAATTGGCGTGAACGCCTCCAGCGAAAGTTGCACAGGCAGACGGCGATCGCGAAAGTCGATGCGCGCCATCGGGTACTCGCCGGTGAAAACGGCGTTATCGAGGCGCGGCAAACCCGGCGCGTTGTTGGAGCCCAGCCCGGAAGATCCCTCGTACGGCGGCAGGTAACGCGCCTCGGCCGCCAGCGCCACTGGCTTGCGCCCGGCCGCCTGCGCCCAGATCGACGGCAGCGCGTAGTTCGGCGCGTTGCCCTTGTCGGGGCGGTTGAAGATCTCCCAATCGCGAAGCTGGCCGCGGCCGCCCAGCGAGACCGATCCGGCCGCGATCCCGCCGAGTGGAAACGCGATCTGCGCGAGGTTGGCGCCTGTGAATTTCCGCGGCCAGCGAATCCCGGACGAGCCCGCCGGAACCTCAACGGATGGGGCGGCACTGGCTGCGGCAGCGACCTGGAAAAAGCCTCTACGACCGAGTTGCATCAGGTAACCATATCGCAAATTGAATTGGCTTGACAGGGAGAGAATAAACAGCGAAGATAAGCCGATGCTGACTGGTATCGCCAAGCTCGCACACGAAGGCGCCTCACTCGCCCAAAAGGCGGTTGTGGAGTACCGCACGCTCCCCTCGCGCTCGCTCCTGAACCGCTGCGCCGGTGAACGTATGCCGTTTCAATGGACCATCAACCCTTACCGGGGCTGCGAATTCGGCTGCAAATACTGCTATGCGCGCTACACCCACGAGTTCATGGAACTGCGCGAGCCGTTGGATTTCGAGCGCGCCATCTTTGCCAAGGAGTTCGACGCGCGTGCGTTCTCGCGCGAACTGCGCGCGGTAAAGACCGAGGACTGGATCGCCATCGGCACGGCCACTGACCCGTATCAACCCGCGGAGCGGCGATATTGTTTGACACGGAAAGTACTGGAAATGTTCTTGAGGCGGGAGGGGTTTCAATTGGCAATCACCACGAAGTCGGATCTCGTGGCGCGGGATGCCGGGTTGCTGGCCGCAGTTGCGGAGCGCAATCGTGTGCGCGTGAACATGACGGTCACCACGATGGATGCGGGCTTGGCCAGGATGCTGGAGCCGATGGCGCCGCGGCCGGATCTGCGCCTGGCAGCGCTCGCTTCCCTGGCCCGTGCCGGTGTGGAGGTGGGCGTGGCCGCCAGCCCCGTGATGCCCGGCATCAATGATGGCGCGGCGTCACTCGAGGCGATTGCGCGCGCGGCGCAGGCTGCGAGAGCCGGGCATCTGTGGGCGCAGCCAGTGTTCCTGAAAGCCTGCGCACTGGCCGTCTTCCTGCCCTTTCTGGACGAGCGGTTTCCGCATCTGGCGCGGGCCTACCGCTCGCACTTTGCGCGAAAGAGCCGCATTGGGGGCCAGTATGAGGCTCGCCTGCGCACGACGGTGCAGGCTCTCAAGAACAAGTACGGTTTGCGGAGGGCGGCGCCGGTTACACCGTGGGGCCAGATGGCTCTGGGAATTGAGATGGACGGTCCCGCAGCGCAATGACGTTGGGCGACATGATCTCCACGCACGCTTCGTTGAAGGCGTCGTGGATGTTCTGGTGGAGGCGCGAGTACGTGAATTCAAACTCGTTCGGGCGGTCCGTGAACGCGTTGAGCTCGTAGCTGATGTGGAAGTCGTTGAGGCTGGTTTGCAGCACGTAAGACGCGGGGTCGGAGAGGATGCCCGCAGTACGCCCGGCGGCGCGAATGAGCAACGCGTGCACCTCCTGCCAGGGCACATCGTACCCGATGGTAACCGTCGTATGCAGCACCAGGCCGCGGCTACGCGCGATGGCGCTGTAGTTGAGAATCTGGCTGCCCAGAATGGAAGAGCTGGGGATGACCACCTCGACGTTCTTGATGGTCCGGATGCGTGTCACCAGCAGGCTCTTTTCCAGGACATCGCCCAGAGTATCCGCGATTGTGACACGGTCGCCGATCCGGTAGGGGCGCATGTAGGTGATCATGATGCCGGCCAGCACATTGCTGATGGAGGAGCCGGAGCCCACCGAAATGAGGAGGCCGAGCACAATCGAAACACCCTTGAAGGCGTCGGACTGGCCGCCGGGCAGGTAAGGGAAGACCACCACCAGCGCGAAGATGAGAACAAAGATGCGGACCAGTTGGTAGGTGGGCCGGGCCATCTCGGGATGGAGCCAGGAGATGGGTAGGCCGCCCTGCTCGACGGCCCGGGTGAGGAAGGCGAGAACGCGCAGGAGATAGTACGTGATGAAGCCGATGATGATGACGAAGCCGCCGCTGGGGAGGTAATCGAGGATGGCCTTCCCGATGCCGCCGAAGGTCGATCTCAGGTAATCGAGAAGCGTAGTAGAGATGCCGGCGGTCTGCGGGAACAGGCCGAAGGTGTAGGAGATCACAAACGAGAACTGAAACTGAATGAAGATCCAAAGGAAGACTCGCCCGGCGGTGAACAGGAGCAGGGATGCCCGCTCCCAGAGGATCCGGCCCATGCCACGAGCCTGTTGGGATGTGGCCTTTTGGGCGCCCCAGCGGTCCATGCGGGTCCTGAACCAAGCGACGACGCGCCGCACGAGCTAGACGAAGCCGAGAAGGATGGCCCAGGCGGTGAGGGCTTGCGCAGAGGCGAGGAGATAACTCCAGTAGGTGTGATGTTCGTGGTGCAAATTCACAGCGTCGCGGATGGCGGCGGCATATTCTTCGGCGAGTTGCGCCTGCGGCCTGCCCGCGGCCTTCGCATCGGCTCCCAGCACCGTCATCACGAGCGCGCCGCCGGTAGTGATCACTGTGGCGTTCTCAATCGGGACGTAAGTGGTGACCACCGGATGCGTCTCACCGCGTTCCACAATCCCTCGCAGCCGCACACTGACGTCGCGTGCGCGGTCAGCCGCCGAGTAAGGGCCAAAGGCGGCCTCGATGCGCATCACCTCGCGATTTTCCAGCACGACGGGCGCGCCCTGGTTCTGTGCCAGCGCGGCAAGTGCGAACAGTAACGCCAACGACCGGCGAAATTTCGTGTCAGAAACTAGGGTAGTCCGTTTCGAGGCGGATCGGTGGAATCCAACTCAGTGGCCCGCTCCAGCACGGCCGTGCGGGCGGGGGCGGCGTGCTGATCCCGCCCCGTGGCGCGGCGCCAGAGAAACTGCGCGCCCTTGCCGGCCTGATAGATGGGGTTGTTGAAGGTAAGGTCGTTGCCGAGGATGAGGACGAACTTGCGGCCCGCGCGCTCCGCCTTGCCGCCGCTCACCGGCAGTGGGGCGTCACTCGCAAGGGTGCGCAAGGGAGTGCGGCAGGGATTCAACTCGATCACCGCCACGGCGCCATCGGTCTCAATCATCTCGCCCGTGGCCACCTTGGCCTGCTGGGGCACCCAGGGGCGCGGCACTAGTTGGGCGGCGTCCACGCAACCGGTGTAGACGAGATCGTTGATGATCTTAGCGCGCTCGTTGTCGATGTTGCGATCGATGACATGAATCAGCCGGCTATTGCGGAAGGCCCACGTAACGCCCACATCCTGCGTGGAGGAGGCGGCGCCGATGGCGCGGCCGTTCCACTGCTCGGACTGATCGAAGATGCGCAGATGGTGGCGCTTGGAGTAGCTGTTGAGTGCCTTGGAAAATTGGAATCGCGCCGGGGACTCATCCAGGGTCATGGAGCTCATGGGGGCAGTGGGGTACGGCCGCGCCTCGGCTAGTGAGCGGAAAGACATCCAGCCCGTGGCCTTGCTCAGCCGGTCCGCCTTCAGCCAGCCCGCCGCGGCGAAGGCGCGTTCGATCCATTCCAGGTCGCCGATGAAGACGAGATTGACGTAGTCCGCCGGCCGCGGGTGCTTGGCGGTATAGGTGCGATACGTCATCTTACGGACCAGGTCGCGGAGACGCTCGTTCTCGTCCATGCTGGAGGCGATGCGGGGCAGCGGCGTGGACGATGTGGTGTCAAGAGTGAGTGGCGCGGCCAGAGACACGAGCATCTCGGTGCCAGCCGGATAGTAAATCTCGGCTTCCGGGAATCTGAGCACGGCGGCCGTGCTGCCGGCGATGACGAGCTGGAGCAGCGGGTCCCAGATGAAGAGATTGCGGGCGATGCCGGCCAGGCGGAATCCGAAGGGTGAGGTGGCGCGGATGCCGACAATCTTGCCGCTGGCATCGACGGCTTCCCGCGCGCTATCCACGGAGACCAGGCGCGTTTGAACCGGATGCGTGGAGCCGTCGGGCAACTGGAGTTCGTCGAAATCCACTCGCAGCGAGGCGCGGAGATTGCGGAGGCCCATGCGGATGGACTTGACGTCGGCGAGCCTGCCGCGGAGGACCGAACCCTGCGGGAGAAGTGTGCGGCCGTTGTCCAGAACGGGTGCGATGAGCTCGGCTCGGAGCTCCGTGCCGGACTGGCTGGAATAAGAAGAGATGGTCTGCCGAAGCCGCACTTCCAGTGCAGCGCCGGTGGGCAGCGTGGCGGCAGGCAGGGAGAGGGCCAAGGCCAGGACCAGTTGAAACAGGATAGCGACTATTCGTTTCATGCGGAGTTTTTGGGGTGTTGTTACTATCATAGCCGGAAACCGAAATGAGACGAAGACAGTTCCTATCCATCACCGCGGCCACGGCAGCCGCCAGCCTCGCGCCGGGAGCGACACCACCCGCCTGGTATCTGCGCATGCGCCGCCTGGGGCAGCTCAATATCAATGAGGCAGACGCAGCCACCTTGGAAGTGGGGCGCTGGATCGATTACTGGTCGCGGATGAAAGTGGACGGCCTGATCGTGAGCTGTGGCGGGATCATGGCGTTCTATCCCACCGAAGTGCCGCTGCACCGGCGCGCGAAAGGGCTGGGTACGCGGGATCTGTTTGGCGAGTACGGCTCGGCGGCGCGGAAGGCGGGCATGCGCGTGATCGCGCGGCTGGATCCGTCGTACTCCTTTGAAGAAGTGCTGGCCGCAAGGCCGGAGTGGTTTGCGCGCACATCCGATGGCAAAGTAGCGCAGCACAACGAAGCGCCCGGTTTGTACCGCACGTGCGAGTTCAGCCCCTACTACGACCAGCACATGACCGCCATCATCGACGAGTTGTGCCGCCGCTATGATCCCGACGCTTTCTACACGAACGCGTGGCCCTCCACGGGGCTGGGCACCATCTGTTACTGCGACCGCTGCAAGGCGCTGTTCGGCAAGCTGCCGGCAAAAGACGATCGCGCCGATCCGCTGTTCCGCGCCTGGACCGAGCGCCGGTTGGAGCGCGTGCTGGCGGTATGGAAACTGTGGGACGACACCGCGTCGCGCGGCCGGGCGGACCGGGTCTACGTCGGCAATCTGGGCGGCAGCATTCGCGCGGAGACGGACGTGCGGCGCATTGCGGCCGTTGCGCGCTGGATGAACGCCGATCATCAGGACCGCTCCGGCAGCGTGCCAATGTGGGATTGCGCCCAGCAGGGCCGCATCGGCTATGCCGTGATGCGCGGGCGACCCGTCACCAACGTGACCAGCGGCTACAACATGAGCGACTCCATCTGGCGGCACACGGCGAAATCGCCGCTGGAGACGCGGATGTGGCTCAAGCAGAGCGCCGCCAGTGGCATGGTGCCGTGGCTGACATGGCTCGGCGGGCAGCCGCAGGACACGCGCTGGATGGAGACGGGCCTGCAAGTGTTCCCGTGGTTGAAAGACAACGAGAGGCACTTTCACAACGTGCGGCCCCTGTCGCGCGTCGGGCTCGTCTGGCCGCAACGCACCCAGGTGTGGCATCCCTCCCTGAGCCGAAACACCGACGCGCTGCAAGGCTTCTACTTCGCGCTGCTGGAGAACCGCATTCCGTTCGATCTCATTCACGACGGGGACCTGACGGCGGAGCGGCTGGCGGGTTATGCCTGTGTGGCCATGCCGAATGCGGCCCTGCTCAGCGATGCCGAATGCCAGGCTGTGCGGGCCTATGCGGCGGGCGGCGGCGGCGTGGTGGCGACCTTCGAGACGTCATTGTATGACGAGACAGGGCGGCGCCGCCCGGAGTTCGGCCTGGCCGGCGTGTTCGGCGCGGCGTTCGCCGGCGGGACCGAGGGTCCTCTGCGGAATTCGTATTTACGCATGGAGCGGGCTCACCCGGTGCTGGCTGGATTTGAAGGGACCAAGTATCTGCCCGGTCCTCAAAACCGGGTAAAAGTGTTTGAAACAAAAGATGCGGCGCTCGTGCGGATTCCGCCTTACGCCGCCTTCCCGCCGGAGATGGTTTATCGCGAAAACGAGGCGGCGGCCGGGCCGGAATTGTTCCTGCGGGAGACGCCAGGCCGCGTCGCCTACTTCCCCTCCGATGTGGACCGGACCCTATGGCGGAGTTGGAATCCGGACCTCTCTAGGCTGCTGGCCAATGCCGTGCGCTGGGCCGCGAAGGACGAGTTGGGCGCAAAGGTGGAAGGTGCCGGGCTGGTGGATCTGTTCTACTGGCGGACGGAGGCCGGTCTGGCACTGCATCTCGTGAACTACACCAATCCGGCGCTGATGCGCGGTCCGGCCCGCGAGGTCTATCCGCTGGGGGCGCAGAAGGTGCGGTTGGCGCTGCCCGCCGGCTTCCGTGCGCGCAGCGTGGAGGCACTGGAGGCAAAAACAAAACTGGCCTTCCGTGTTGTGGAAGGCCAGTTGGAGCTTGTCGTGCCCGGCGTGCGGGAATACGAAGTAGTGGCAGTCGGCGCCTAGCGCTTCGTCTGATCGAACGAAGCTCGGATGCCGGTGCTCAGAATCGTGTCGTTCCTCACCTTGCCATCAGGCGGGTTGCTCTGGTAGCTCGAAGCGAAGCCGACGTTGAACTCCAGCCACTTCCAGATCGGCACGCTCGCCGTGGTGGCAAAGTTCATGCGGTACTCGCCGGTGGTGGTGAGGTTGGGGTAAAAGCTGAGCTTTTCGTTCAACTTCAGCCGGCTCATCGGCTGGTAACCGAGCTCCTGTCCCAGGGTCAGTTCGCCGGCGTTGCGAGTCTGCGTCAGATAGACGTCCGGCTTCACCTTGTTGGTGATGTCATAGGTCTCCCGATTCCAGTTGCCGCCGCCAAACGTATCGAGGAAGCCCTTCTTGTTCGCCCAGATGTGATAGCCGAAGCCGCCGCCGGCGATCATTCGCAGGTTGAGGTCGAGGAACTTGTCATATTCATAGGCGTTGATACCATAAATGAAGATCTTCTTGGAGAGGTTCCGGTCCAGGCGCACCGAGCCGCCCATGCGGTTGGCAGTCTCGCCCGTGGGAATGGTTGTGCTTTGGCGGGCGTAGATCTGATTAAAGTTGATGCTCAGCTTATTGCGCCCAGCGGCGCGAACCGCCGAGGCGGCCGTTGCCACGGAAGTGGTGGACGAGTTGCCGCTGGAGTTAGCCACACCAAGCGTGACGAACCCGACCCAGAAGTCGTTCAGCCTGGGGTGGTTGGTGCGCTCCACCTCGCGGTCAAACGCCTTCTGCGAGGCGTCGTCGCGGATGGCCACCAGCGATTCGCCTTTTACGGTCACTGCTGAGCCATCGGCCTTCTGCAGTTGGAGCCCCTCGGTGGCGCCGCTGATTTTGGCCTGAACGGGCGCGGCGTCCTTGAGGGTTACGTTGAGCGGTGCGTCGGTGGTGATGCCGGTGATCAAGGTCCGATCAATCTTGATATCTCCGGCGAATTCGGTCTTTAGGGTGATTGTTTTGTCGTCGGCAGTGACGATTTTCCCGGAGACGCGGTCTCCGTTTTTGAGAGTGATCTGATCCGCCGATAGAGTAAGGAGAAAGCTGCACAGAAGTGCAGCGCAGGTGAATAGACTGCTTTTCATGCTTAGTTATAGATGTGAACAATGCGCTTGCGGTTGCAGGCTATCGCCCTGCCCCACACGCAAAGCTGGCGGCATCGTCGACACTGCCGGCGCCTTTGTAACGGGCCACCTGCGGGTAAGGGCATAACGGCCGCGTTCTCAATACTTTGCCGCTGGTGATCTTGCTGGCGATGATCTCGGACGGCGCTCGGCCTTCCTCCACCCAGGCCTCCACGGCCTTGGTCAGATCGTGCTGCGCGTCCGATGGAGCGCCGTGCAAGCCCCAAAACTCGTCCGTGCCTGCACCGCCACTGCAATGCTGCATTCCGGGAACCAGGTAAAGGCGCAGCGATGAGGCGGCCCGCTTTGAGCCGACTTTCGCCGCAGCCTTCTTGTAATAATCAATCGTATTTAGTGCGGTAAGAGCGGCGTCGCACCAACCGTGGTAGAGAATGAGCTTGCCGCCGCGAGCCACGAACGGAGTCAGGTTTACGTCGGTCGCGTTCAGGACGGTGTTGAGCTTCTTTTCGAGGCGCGGCAGATCGGTTTCCATCCGGAAGGATTTGTAGTTCCAGGCCGGGTCCTCCACCACCATGTTGCCGAACATTTGGCTGAAGAAGAAGAACTGAGCTGACTTCTCGGGCGCCATGCCGTTGATCCAGCCGGGCCAGCCTCCGGCGCCGCTCTCGCCGCCGGGCAGGAAGCCGGGGAAGATCGCCTTACCCTGGGCGGTCTTTGGGCCGCTGTAGATTTTGCGGAGCGTCGCGACCTGAGGGGCCGTGAGGCAGGAGTCGGATTCGGCGCCGCTGCAAAGCAGTGTTCCGGGATCGAAGCGGCACTGGTGGGGGTTGTCGATGAGGCCATCGGCCAGGCCGTCGCGGGCGTCGCAGGCGGCGAGAGCGGCCTTCTCGACGGCCGCCATTTTGACAGCGGGGATGTAGCTGGCCGGGTCAGCGAGCAGCGCCAGTTGATTCCAGGCAAAGCCGGCCGCGACGTGCGTGAAGTCGTTGGCGGGCGCGCCGGCGACGATCCCATCGTAGTCGGCCGGATAGCGCTGGGCTTCCATCAATGCCTGCCGTCCGCCGTTGGAGCAACTGCTGAAGTAGGAATGCTTGGGCGCGGCGCCATAGAACGCGGTGATGACTGCCTTGGCGGTCACGGTCATCTCGTGGACAGCGCGGTAGCCGTAGTCGATTACCTTCTCGGGATGGCCCACGGCCCAACTGGCGTCGTTGCCGGAGTGGCCGGTATCGGTGGTGGCAGTGGCGTAGCCGCGGACGACTGGGATGGCCATGGCGCCCAGCGAGAGCGAGCCGGCGAAGCCCCCGTTGCCAACGCCCTGAAACCTGCTATTCCAGCCGGTTTCGGGCATCCAAACCTCAAAGCGGATGTCGGAATCGGCTGTCGGGTGAATGGAGCCGGTGACGCGGCAAAACGCGGGCAGAGCCTTATAGAGCGTGGCCGGGCCGGAGGGCGGCGTGAAGGCGCCGGCGGCGATGGTTTGCGCGAGTTGGATGGTGGTGGCGGGTAGCTTTAGAGCGGCCAGGTTTTCGCAGGACGAGGCAGCCTGGGCGGTGAGGGAGGCGGCCACGAGGAGGCAGGGGGCGAGTGCTCGGTATGTCACAATAACATTGTGACAGGTCACGAAATTCGCCAGAAGTTCCTTGATTTCTTCGCTGCCCGGCAACACAAGGTATTGCGCAGCTCCTCGCTCGTCCCAGGGGACGATCCGACGCTGCTGTTCACCAACGCGGGGATGAACCAGTTCAAGGATGTCTTCACGGGCATCGAAAAGCGCGATTACACGCGCGCCACCACCGCTCAGAAGTGCGTCCGCGCCGGCGGCAAGCACAACGATCTGGAGAACGTCGGCTACACCCGCCGCCACCACACGTTCTTCGAGATGATGGGCAACTTCAGCTTTGGCGACTACTTTAAGACGGAGGCCATTGACTTCGCCTGGGAGCTGATCACCAAGGGCTACGGACTCGACAAAGAGCGGCTCTACGTCACCGTGTTCCGCGAGGACGACGAGGCCGAGGAGTTGTGGCAGAAGGTTGCCGGCGTGCCGAAGAGCCGCATCTTCCGCCTGGACGAAAAGGACAATTTCTGGCAAATGGGCGACACCGGCCCATGCGGACCCTGCTCGGAGATCCACTACGATCTCGGGCCGGGGACAGCGGAGCCGGGGCGCGAGCACGAACAGTTTCCGCTGGATGGCGGCGGCCGCTTCGTCGAGATCTGGAACCTGGTGTTCATGCAGTTCGATCGCGACGCGTCGGGCCGGATGACGCCGCTGCCCAAGCCCTCCATCGATACGGGCATGGGGCTCGAGCGCGTGGCCGCGCTGATGCAGGGCAAGCTCTCCAACTTTGAATGTGACCTGCTGCTGCCCATCGTGGAAGAGGCCGGGCGCCTGCTGGGCAAGCACCACGGCGACGACAAGCGCGTGGATACGGTGCTGCGCATCTGTGCCGATCACGCCCGCGCCACCGCGTTTCTCATCAACGACGGCGTGCTGCCCTCCAATGAAGGCCGCGGCTATGTGCTGCGCAAGATCATGCGCCGCGCCATGCGCAATGCCCGCATGGTGGGCGCGGCTGATCCGTTCCTCTATCAGTTGACGGGTTTTGTCGCCGATTGGATGAAGGGTCCGTACCCCGAGATGTTGGAGAGTGTCTCGCGCGTGGCGCGGGTGGTGAAGGATGAAGAGCACCGCTACGCCACGACGTTCCAGGTGGCGGAGAAGGTGTTCCACGACGAGGCCAAATCGGCTGCCGGCGGGTTGCTGCCGGGTGCGGCGGCGTTTAAGCTCTACGACACGTATGGCATGGCGCTGGACGAGCAGGAGGAGATGGCTCGCGAGTTGGGTCTCTCCATCGACGTCGATGGCTTCAACGAGTCGATGACGAAGCAGCGTGAGCGCGCCCGGGCCAGTTGGAAGGGCGCGGAGAAGGCGCAGATCGCTCCGGTGTATCAGGAGATTCTGGGGCAGGGGCGCACTCAGTTTCTCGGCTACGAGACGATGGTATGCCCTACATCGCAGGTTGTGGCGCTCCTCGTCGGGCAGCAGCGTGTTCAGAACGTTGCGACCGGCATGGAGTGCGAGGTGGTGCTCGACCGTACACCGTTCTATGCAGAGTCCGGCGGGCAGGCCGGCGATACGGGCGTGCTGATGAGTCCCGAGACGGGCGAGCCCTTGGGCCAGGTCACGGCAACCTATGCCGCCGTGCCGGGCCTGAGCGTTCACAAGCTGACGGTGATGAACGCGCTGCACGTGAACGATCTGGTGGTGGCGCGAGTGAATGAAGTAGGCCGGCGGGCGACGATGCGCAACCACACGGCGACGCATCTGGCTCACGCCGCGCTGCGGCAGGTGCTCGGCACCCATGTCAAGCAGGCGGGCAGTGTCGTGGAGCCGGGGCGGCTGCGCTTTGACTTCACTCACTACACGGCCGTGGACGCGCAGGAACTGGCTGAGGTGGAGCGGATGGCCAACGCGCAGATCCTCGCCAACATCAGCGTGCACACAGATGTGATGGACCTCGATAAAGCCATCGACACGGGCGCCATGGCGCTGTTCGGCGAGAAGTACGGCGAGAAGGTGCGCGTGGTGTCTGTGCCCGGATTCAGCCGCGAACTGTGCGGCGGCACGCACGTCGGCAGAACGGGTGAGATCGGCTTGCTCAAAGTGGTCTACGAGGGCAGCATCTCGGCTGGCGTGCGGCGCGTGGAGGCCGTAACGGGCGCGGCGGCTTTGAAGAAGTTCCAGGAGACCGCCGGTGTGGTGCACGGCGCGACGAGCCTGCTGCGCACTTCCGAGGGTGAGTTGCTGGAACAGATCGAGCGGCTCGTCACACAGCAGAAGTCGCTGGAGCGGCAGATCGAGCAGTTGAAGGAAAAGGCGGCGCAGGCGGCCTCGGGCGATCTGGAATCGCAGGCGCGCGAGATCAAGGGCGTGAAGGTGCTCTCGGCGCGCGTGGACGGCATGGAGCGCGCGCAGATGCGCAGCTTGGCCGATTCACTGCGGAACAAGTGGCAGACGGCGGTGATCGTGCTGGCATCGGCCACTGATGGCAACGTATCCATCATCAGTGCCGTGACCAAGGACCTGACAGCCAAGGTGCATGCCGGCAAGCTGGCCGGCGCCGTGGCGCAGGCAGTGGGCGGCAAGGGCGGCGGACGGCCGGATTTGGCCGAGGCCGGCGGCAAGGATGCCTCTGCGCTGCCGGCGGCGCTCGATGCAGTTTATGCCAGCGTGGAGGGCATGCTCTAACGTGCTGGACGCAGTGGTGGTGGGCGCCGGCCCGACGGGGCTGGCATGCGGGTTGGAGTTGAAGAAGCGCGGGCTGAGCTGCCTGCTTTTCGACAAGGGCTGTCTGACCAATTCGCTCTACAACTACCCCACCGGCATGACGTTCTTCACCACGCCGGAGTTGCTGGAAATCGGTGATCTGCCGATGACCTCCATTGGCGAGAAACCGGTGCGCGGCGAAGCGCTGAAGTATTACCGGCGCGTGGCGGGGCACTACAGCCTGGACATTCACCAGTACGAGCGGGTGACCGGATTTGCGGGCCAGGATGGCGCATTCACGGTGCATACCGAGGACCGGTTAGGCCGCGTGCTCAGCTATCAGGCGCGCAAGGTGATCCTCTCTACCGGCTACTATGACCGGCCCAATTTCCTGAACGTGCCGGGCGAAGATATGCCCAAGGTCTTCCACTACTACAAGGACGCGCATCCCTATTCCGGCCAGGACGTGATGGTGGTGGGGGGCAAGAATTCGGCGGCCATTGCGGCGCTGGAACTGCATTGGACGGGCGCGCGCGTGACGATGGTCCACCGGCGGGCTGAGTTGGCGCCGAGCATAAAGTACTGGATCAGGCCCAATATCGAGAACCGCATCAAGAGCGGGGAAGTGACGGCCTACTTCGAGTCCAGCGTGGTGCGCATCGAGGATGAGTCCGTGGTTCTGCGCACGCCGCAGGGCGAGCTCATCGTGA
This sequence comes from Paludibaculum sp., assembly GCA_036504135.1. GTDB lineage: Bacteria > Acidobacteriota > Terriglobia > Bryobacterales > Bryobacteraceae > Paludibaculum. Next base: position 94,939 of record DASXVP010000022.1, on the reverse strand, counting down.
AGAACGACTTTGTCTTTGCGATGACGGGCTACCATCCGGATACCGAGTTTCTCTCGCGGCACGGCATCGAGTTTGACGCAGAGACGCAGAAGCCGTGTGTGAATCCGGAGACGCTGGAAAGCGAGCGGGCCGGTGTTTATCTGGCCGGCGTGCTGGTGGCGGGGATGCACACGAGCGAGATCTTCATTGAGAACGGGCGGTTCCACGGCGCGCAGATTGCGGCCGACATCGCCAGGCGCCGCTCAGCGCAGCCGGAATAAAGCTACTTCGTCGGCCTTCTCCACCAACTCCACGCCCCAGTCTTCCGGCGTCATCAGAAACGCCTGACCTATCGGCCCATTGCCTTGGGCGCCGATGCGGACGACGATCCATTGGATGCCCTGGCGCTTGAGGAACTCAATCGCCGAGCGGCGGTAGAGGCGCGGCGCGGTCAACTCCAGCGACGCTTGGCTGGCGGCAGGCTTCCACTGGCGGTCCATCTCCTGAGTCTCGATGGTCAGCATTTGCGGGCCGTCCAGGTTGGGCATCAGCACTCGAACCCCGTCGAGCGGCATGGGCCGGTCAAACGTCACCTGCCAGTACATTCCGGCCGCACTGTCATCCCATGACGACCAGCGCGAGGCGCGATTGCCGTCCATGGCGAGCCACGCGTCTCCGGGCGCAGGCCGCGCGTCCAAAAACCAGCGGGCCGAGACAGGTATGGTATGGCCCTCGCGCAATAGCTCCACCTCCGCCAGATTCCACGGCGTGGCGATGGGCTGCGTCATGCGGACGCGGACGCCGCGGACAAAGTGCAGGGGCCACGCGGTGTGGCCAGCGATCAGGATCTCGGGATTTGGCCGGCTGGCGGCGGTGAGGGTGAGGCGGAGATTGTCGAACTGTGCCGACTCCAGCGGGCCGATGGGCACGGTGGGGAGATAGGCGTAGGGCAGCGCGAAGAGGTCCAGGATGCCATCGCCGCGCTGGACGTGGCGGGCCACCATCTGCGCGTACCGGTATTCAAAGAGGTTTTTGGCGAGGTAGGATACTTCGGGTTCCATCCGCAGAGCGGCCTGCCAGGGAAAGCCGTGCAGACGCCAGCCGCCCTGGCCGGCGTAGCGATCGACCACGGCGGGCCAGCACGTGATGGCGTGTGCCAGCACCAGCACCAGCATCGCCGGCCGCGGCAGCGCCAGCGCCAGCGCGAAGCAGAGGAAGGGGAGGGCCGGCATGACGAAGCGCGTGCCCAGGTTGCGGGTCCACGGGACCAGGAGCAGGAGCGCTACGCCCAGCACCGCGCGTGCAGCCGGCTTGCGCCAGGCCAGCAGCGCGAGGGGCAGCAGCAGAAAGACCGGTCCGATCAGACCCTGCAGCGCCGCACCATCCACAGTGATGGCCCATGGGATGCGGATCCAACTGAGGTTGCCGTAGTTGGCGAGGTAGCGGGCGAGGCCCTCCTCCGAGACGGCGTGGAAGGCGGCGTTGGGGAAGATGCGGTTGCCGAGCGGGGCCAGCGGGTTGCCGGTGAGCAGAAGAGTCCGCAGCATCCAGGGGAGCACGGATACCATCGCGCCGGCGACGAAGAGCGCGGCGCCGCGCCAGCGCCGTTTCCACAGCAGCCAGCCGAGCCCGGCCGGCACCGCCAGCAGGCCGGTGATCTTGATGGCGTAACAAAATCCAGCGGCGAGGCCCGCGCAGCCATCGGTCTCCTCCTGGAGCAGGGCGAAGGTGGCCAGCCCGAAAAAGACGAGTGCCGCATCGTTGTAGGCCGCCGATCCGCTGACGCCCACCACGGGCGCCATGACGTAAAGCGACGCGGCCCACAGCGAGGCCTCCGCGCTGAGGCCCAGGCGGCGGCCGACGCGGAACATCAGCGGTACGGTGGCGCAGAGGAAGGCGAAGTGGACCAGCTTAGCCGCGCTGAATCCGCCGATTGCGACGGCCGGCGTGAAGAGAGTCTCCAGGCCCAGCGGGAGCACTTCATAGAAACCCACGCGAGCGGCGAAGTGGCCGGTGCGCAGCCATTCGGCCACGAGCCCCAGATGGTAGGTGACGCCATCGGGCTGGATCTCCGGGGCGAGGGCGTGGACCAGGTAGAGGACGAAGTATACGGCCAGGGGCACGAGGGGCAGGGCCGCCGCGCCCCAGCCGATGGGCCCCCGCTCGCGCCTAGGACGCCAGGCGAAGAACGCGCAGCTCAGGGTGACGACGGCGATCAGCGCCTCTTTGGAAGCGTTGCCGGTGTAGAGGAGCGCGAAGATGCACAGGCTTAGGAGTGGCGCGCCGCTGGCCAGGGCGAAAGTCCAGTGACGGGGCTTGCCCAACCACGGCAGACGCCCGAGGGCCAGCGCGCCGGCGATGGTAACGGCGGCGCCGGTGAGAATCCAGAACATCGCGGCGTCAGTAAGCGGTGAAGCAGAAGACCTGGTTGGAGCCGTCGGGCGAGAGGCAATACTCGCCGTTCTCCAGATATTCGTTGACCTCAACCTTGAAGAGCCCGGGCGAGAGCGGCGTGACCATCAGGAAGAGGGGCCGCGGGGCGTCTTTTTTACGCTTGCCAGGTTCCGGCAGCGCGAGGACACGGTTGCCGCCGCGGACTTCCATGCGGAACAGGCTGAGCTTATCGGGGTTGATCTTGTCGGACTGGAAGAGGAAGATCGGCTCGGCGATGGGCGTGCGGGCCGGGGACGTGGCGCCGGGGATCGTGTAGAGAGTAGCGCCCTTCTCCTGCGATTCCTTGGCCGTGAGGGATTCGGATTCGAAGAGAACTCCGGCGTGCAACAGGAACGGGATATCGGCCTTGGCCGGCTTCGGGCCGGTGTACTTCTTCTGGCCCACGGCCATGGTGGCACAGCCCAGCAGCAGGGCGAGCGCGAGAAGACGGTGCATCCGGGTACTCATGCAGAACATTGTCGCACTACGCGCCGTCGCACTACGCACTGGCTCCGAGAGTTGCGAGCAGGCGCTGCAATTCACTTTCGTCGGCGGGCAGGCGGAGCGCGGGCACGCCAGGCGGCGCGGGATCGGAGGCGGTGGAGAGCAGGCCGATGACCGGAGAGTAATCGCGCGCGCGTTCGGCAAACTCCTGCCAGGAGAGATCGGGCAACTGGCGTGTAGCGAGGATGGCATCAAAGCGGTAGCGGGCGGCGCATTCCAGCGCTTCGCCGGCGCTGACGGCGGGAACGGCGCGCTGGTTCATGCCGCCAAGGAAGACGATGGCGGTCCGCAGGGCGGCGCCATCCGGATGAACGAGCAGCAGGGTGTGGGCACCGAGGCTCGGCTGCGCCTCGGAAGCCGACGCGGAGGCGGCTGTATCGGTGAGCGGCAGGACGACGGTCAGGGCGGTGTCGCCGCTGGTGGATTCGACGTGGAGCTCGCCGCCGTGGCTCTCGATGAGGCCGCGAGTGACATCGAGCCCCCAGGCTCCGATTTCGGTATCGGGTCCGCCCTGGGAGGGCGGCGCGGTGAAGCTGATGGAGAGGCGCGCGCGGCCTCCGCGTTTTGTGGAAGTGACGCGCAGGAGCTTGGAGGCGGAGTCCTGCAAAGACTGTTCGGCGTGGACGAGGAGGCTGAGCAGGGACTGCTCGATGGGGCCGCGAGAGCCGAGGACCATCATGGGCTCCGCCGGCACGCTGAGCTCGGCCTGGATGAGCTGCAGGCGCCAGGGCTGGGCGCGGAATTCCAGGAGTTGTCGGAGCACGGTATTGAGGTCGATGGCGTGGATGCGCGCCTGATCCGGGCGGCCGAAGGAGATCAGGCGGTCCAGCGTTTCGAGAGCCGGTTCCACTTCCTCGTGCCCGGAGCGGGCCATGCGCTCGAGCGGCGGCTTCAGCTCCGCGGCGATGCTGGAGATGAGCTGGCCAACTGCGCCGAGCTTCTCGCTGCGCAGCAGCTTTTCGCGGAGGTTGCGCTGCGAGAGGAGCTGGAGGGCGATGGCGGCCTGATTGGCGAGGTGTTGCAGCGCGACGAGTTCATCCTCTTTGGGGTGATCGGCGGCGTCGCTGAACTGAAGCACGCCGCGGGCCTCGCCCTGGACGGTCATGGGCAGTGAGAGCGCGGACTCGCCGGCCTGGACGGCTCTTTCGGAGTGACAGTCCTCCGCCGAAACCAAACTGGCGGGCGCACCGGCGGCCACCGTGAGCGCGCCGTCCTCAGTAAGGGTGAAGATGGCCGCGCAGTGCAGGCCGAGCTCTTGGGGGAGCGCGCCTTCGACGCGGCTGAGGATCTCCTGGGCGGAGTTGGCGCCGAGGATCTCCTCGGTGAGGGCATGGATGCGGGCGACGGTCTGGCGGAGGCGGGTGAGGCGACGGATGCGGCGCCACCAGACGAGCGAGGCGGCGGCCATGGAGATGGCGGCGGTGAGGATCGTCGTGGTGGTTAGCGGAGCTGGAGCGTCGAGAGCCATGGCAGTAGTTTGGGATCTTGGAAGTTGGGGAGGGCCAGATCGGCCAGGGGTGCGGCCATGAGGGTGGTGAGCAGGCCGGCGAGGTGGGCGCCGGCGGACCGGGCGGCCTGCATGCCGCCGGGCGAATCCTCAAAGACGACGCAGTTGACAGGGGCGACGCCGAGGCGAGCGGCAGCGGTGAGGAAGACCTCCGGATGGGGCTTGGCGTGGGTGACCTGTCCGCCATCGACTGTGGTCTGGAAGAGGGACTGGATGCCGGCGCCGCCGAGGACGAAATCGACGTTCGGGGCTTCGGCGTTGGTGGCCAGCGCGACGGGGATGCCGCGGGCGTGGGCGGCGCGGATGAAATCGCAGACGCCGGGGACGAGATGAGCCTCGAGCACCGGCGCCATCATGTCGCGGTAGAGCTGTTCCTTTTCGGCGCCGTGGCGGAAAACCTCTTCGTCGGAGAGGCCGTCGCCCCAGACCTCTTTGACGATCTGGTCGTTCCGCTTGCCGAGCATGCGGGCCATTACGTCTTTTGCCTCTATGCCAGCGCGAGACAGGTAAACATCCCAAGCCTGATTGTGGAGCTCCATGGACTCCACGATGACGCCATCCATATCAAATATGAGGGCGATTCCTGGTGCAATTGTCAGATTTTCAAACACTGGCCGGATGATAGCACAGCGGGTCCGGGGGACCCGCCGGGACTACCGCTCCCAGACGGTGGCGACTCAGCAAGTTACCGAGCCGCGACCGTCAGGGAGCGGACGTGGATCGTTAGGCGACGGCGTTAAGCTCTGACTCGGGCTCCGGGATGAGGCCGGGCACGGTCTGGCGAAAGACCTCGTCGATGCGATCGGCAAAGTGGAACTCCATCTCGTTGCGGACGTGCTCGGGCAGGTCGCGAAGATCCTTGCGGTTGGCGTTGGGCATGACGATGCGCTTGATGCCGGCGCGGCGCGCGGCGAGCACCTTTTCCTTGATGCCTCCGATGGGGAGGACGCGGCCGGTGAGCGTGATCTCGCCGGTCATGGCGGTGTCGGCGCGGGCCACTCTCTTGGAATAGAGCGAGGCCATGGCGACGGCCAGGGTGATGCCGGCCGAGGGGCCGTCCTTGGGGATGCCGCCGGAGGGGACGTGGATGTGGACGCCCGCCTCGGTGAAGATCTGCGGATCGATGCCGTACTCTTCGGCGTGAGACCAGAGGTAGCTTTGGGCGGCCTTGGCCGACTCTTGCATGACGTCGCCGAGCTGGCCGGTGAGCGTGAGGCCCTTGCCCTTGGGCAGGAGCATGGCCTCGATATAGAGGACATCGCCGCCGGAAGGAGTCCAGGCGAGGCCGGTGGAGACGCCCGGAGGGAGATTCTCGCGGGCGGGCTCGGGGAGGTGGTATTCGGGGCCGAGCAGATCAACGATGGTGTCGGGTGTCATCGGCATGTCTTCGGTGCGGCCCTCGGCGAAGCGCAGGGCGGCCTTGCGGCAGAGGCGGGCGATGCCGCGCTCCAGATTGCGGAGGCCGGCCTCGCGGGTGTAGGAGCCGATCAGCTTGCGGAGACCGTCATCCGGGAAACCCACCTGCTCGATGGTGAGGCCGGCTTCGGTGAGCTGGCGCGGCACCAGGTACTTGTTGGCGATGGCGACCTTTTCCTCCTCACTGTAGCCCGACAGGCGGATGACCTCCATGCGGTCCAGCAGGGGCTGGGGCAGGGTATCGAGTGTGTTGGCGGTAGTGATGAACATGACCTTGGAGAGGTCGAAGGGCTGATCGAGGTAGTTGTCGCGGAAGGTGGAGTTTTGCGCGGGGTCCAGGACCTCGAGCAGAGCGGCCGCGGGATCGCCGCGGAAGTCGTGGCCGAGCTTATCCACCTCGTCCAGCATGATGACGGGGTTGGCAGAGCTGGCGCGGCGCATGGCCTGAATGAGGCGTCCGGGCAGGGCGCCGATGTAGGTACGGCGGTGGCCGCGGAGCTCGGATTCGTCGTGCAGGCCGCCGAGGCTCATGCGCTCGAACTTGCGGCCGAGTGCACGGGCGATGGACTGGCCGAGAGAGGTCTTGCCGACGCCGGGAGGTCCGACGAAGCAGAGGATGGGCGCCTTGGCCTTGGGGTTGCGCTGGAGGACGCCGAGGTGCTCAAGAATGCGCTCCTTGACGTCTTCGAGGCCGTAGTGGTCCTCGTTGAGGATGCCGCGGGCGCGGGCGATGTCGAGGTTATCCTCGGTGGTTTTGGTCCACGGCAGTTCGAGGACGAGCTCGAGCCAGGTGCGGAGGACGTGGCGCTCCGGGCTCTGGTCGGGGAGGCGCTCGAAACGCTTGAATTCGCGCAGGGCCTCTTTGCGGATCTCGTCAGGGAGCTCGGTTTCATCGAAGCGTTTGCGCAGGTCGTCGGTATCGGCCTTGGAGGGATCGTCCTCACCGAGCTCGGTCTGGATGGCCTTCATCTGGCGGCGCAGGACGTATTCGCGCTGCTCCTTGGACATCTCTTCCTGGGCTTCGGAGACGATCTTCTGGCGCACTTCCAGGATGTGGGCCTCTTCGGTGATGTGCTTGACGGCGAGCTCAAGGGCTTCCTTCAGCGTGGAGGCGCCGAGGAGCGACTGGAGCTTCTCCATGTCGAGATTGAAAGCGGTAGCGAGCAGCCACATGAGCTGCTGGGGGTCGTCTGCGTTGGCCAGGAGGCTGGAGATCTGCTCGGCGGCCTGGGGATTGATGCGCTCGATGGCTTGGGCGGCGAGCTCGAAGAGGGCGGTTTGGAGCGCCTTTTCCTCACTGGAGTGGAGGGCCACCAGGGGCATGGCGGTGGCGTTGGCGACGAGGAAGGGACCGGACTCGTCAATGGAAACGATGCCGACGCGCTCCAGGCCGGAGACCACGATTTCAATGAGCGAGGACGAGGTGCGCAGGACCTTGCGGATCTTGGCACGGGTGCCGAAGGCGTGTAGGTCCTCGGGGGCAGGCGTCTCGACGTTGGAATCGCGCTGGGCGATGAGTATGAGCTCGCCCTCATGATCCTTGATTGCCGATTCGACAGCGGCGCGGGAGGCGTCGCGGCCGACGGAGAGGGGGAGCACGAGTTTCGGAAATAGAACGATGTTCTTGAGCGGTAGGACCGGAAGTTTGACCAGGTTCAATGTGTCGGACATGAGGTGCTCCATTCTCTAGCGATCGAAATTGGGAATTGAGTAGACCGTCCCCGAATTTATTGGGCGGCGACTGGTTCCTTTTGCGTCAGGGTAAGGTCGCCGCGGTTGGCGTCGACGAAGATATTCTGGCCATCGCGGATGCTGCCATCGAGCAGGGCCCGGGCGATGCGGTTTTCGAGTTCGCGCTGGATGGCGCGTTTCAGGGGGCGGGCGCCGAAGTCGGGTTCGTAACCGACGGTGACGATGTGGTCCTTGGCGGCGTCTGTCATTTCGAGAGTCAGGTGGCGGGCTTCCAGGCGCTTGCGGAGGCGATCCACCTGGAGGTCCACGATGCGGCGGAGGTGCTCGACGCGCAGCGGGTGGAAGACGACAATCTCGTCGATGCGGTTGAGGAACTCGGGCCGGAATGTCTTGCGCAACTCGTCCATGCCGGGGGCATGGTTGGAGGTCATGATGAGAATTGTATTGCGGAAATCCACCGTGCGGCCCTGGCCGTCGGTGAGGCGGCCGTCCTCGAGGACCTGGAGCAGGACGTTGAAGATATCGGAATGCGCCTTTTCGATCTCGTCGAGAAGGATGACGCAGTAGGGGCGGCGGCGGACGAGCTCGGTGAGCTGGCCGCCCTCGTCAAAGCCGACGTAGCCGGGAGGCGCGCCGATGAGGCGGGCCACGGTGTGCTTTTCCTGGTACTCGGACATATCGAGGCGGACGAGCGCCTGCTCGTCGTCGAAGAGCGTTTCGGCGAGGGCGCGGGCGAGCTCCGTCTTGCCGACGCCGGTGGGGCCGAGGAAGAGGAAGCTGCCGATGGGGCGCTTGGGATCGCTGAGGCCGGCGCGGGAGCGCTGCACGGCATCGGCGACGGACTGCACGGCTTCGTCCTGGCCGACGACGCGGCGGTGGAGCTGGGTGGCGAGATGGAGCAGTTTGTGGCGCTCCCCTTCGAGGAGCTTGGACACGGGGATGTGGGTCCAGCGGGCGACCACTTCGGCGATGTCCTCTTCGTCCACCACTTCCTTGAGCATGCGCTCGGACTCCTGTTCCGATAGACGCCGTTCCTCCTCAAAGAGACTCTTTTCGAGACCGATGAGGGTGCCGAATTTGAGCTCGGCCATTTTGTTGAGATCGTAGGCGCGCTCGGCCAGCTCGATCTCGTGCTTGGTGTTTTCTATCTGCTCGCGGATGATGCGCAGGCGAGCCACGGAGTCCTTTTCCCCCTGCCAGAGACCCTTGAGCTTGTCGGTCTCCGAGTTGAGGACGAAGAGCTCCTCCACGATTTTGGAGAGGCGCTCACGGGAGGCCTCGTCGGACTCCTTCTTGAGGGCCTCGCGCTCGATTTCGAGCTGCATCTTGCGGCGCAGCTTCTCGTCGAGCTCGGCGGGCATGGAATCGATCTCGGTGCGGAGGCGGGCTGCGGCTTCGTCCACGCAATCGATGGCCTTGTCGGGCAGGAAACGATCGGCGATGTAGCGATGGGAAAGCGTGGCCGCGGCGACGAGGGCAGTGTCCTTGATGCGGACGCCGTGGTGGACCTCGTAGCGCTCTTTCAGGCCGCGGAGGATGGAGATGGTGTCCTCAACGGAGGGCTGATCGACGACGACGGGCTGGAAGCGGCGCTCCAGGGCGGCGTCTTTTTCGATGTATTTGCGGTATTCGTCGAGCGTGGTGGCGCCGATGCAGTGGAGCTCACCGCGGGCAAGCATGGGCTTGAGCAGGTTGCCGGCGTCCATGGAGCCCTCGGCCTTGCCGGCGCCGACGACGGTGTGGAGCTCGTCGATGAAGAGGATGATCTGGCCCTCGGAGGCGGCGATCTCTTTGAGTACAGCCTTGAGGCGTTCTTCGAACTCGCCGCGGAACTTGGCTCCGGCGATGAGCGCGCCCATGTCTAGAGAGACGACTTTACGGTTTTTGAGTCCCTCAGGGATGTCGCCGCGCACGATGCGCTGGGCGAGGCCCTCGACGATGGCGGTCTTGCCGACGCCGGGCTCGCCGATGAGGACTGGGTTGTTCTTGGTGCGGCGGGAGAGGACCTGGACGACGCGGCGGATCTCGTCGTCGCGGCCGATGACGGGGTCGAGTTTGCCCTGGGCGGCGGCCTCGGTGAGGTCGCGGCCGTAGGTTTCGAGCGCCTGGTAAGTGCCCTCGGGGCTCTGCGTGGTGACGCGCTGGCTGCCGCGGACGTCGCGGACGGCCTGTTCGAGTTTGTCGCGGGTGAGGCCGGCGTCCTTCAGGATCTGGCCGGTGGCGCCGTTGCCGGCGTAGAGGGCGAGCAGGAGGTGCTCGACGGAGACGAAGTCGTCCTTGAGTTTCTTGGCCTCCTGTTCGGCGTTGCCGAAGACGGCGTTGAGGCGCTGGGTGAGGTACATGCCGGAGGGGCCGGAGACGGTGACCTTGGGGAGCTTGTCGAGCTCGGCGGAGATGCGGCGATGGAGGGTTTCCAGGGGGAGCCCGGCCTTGAGAAGGATAGTGGGGGCGAGGCCGTTTTCCTGTTCGAGCAGGGCGAGAAAGAGGTGTTCGTTATCGATCTGCTGATGGGACAGGCGTGCGGCGAGGGACTGTGCGGCCTGGACGGCTTGTTGCGACTTTTCGGTCAGGCGATTGAGATCCATAGGGTGCTCCGGGATTAACTCAGCTTCAGTGTATCAGATGTTAGCAAGTGTGTGGATGATAACTTGAGTGTATGGTTAGCAGATGTGTGAAATGCCAACTTGGTTGCAGGAAATTGGAGAATCGCAGGCGGGGGTGTCGCGCGAGTGTTGGGTTGGCAACGGTCTTTGGGTGGGCGGGTGCAAGTGGCTTTATTTGCAGTAGATATGGGGTCATTCGGCGACTGGCGGGATCGTGGTCGGTTCTTTCGCCGCCGGCCGAGGGGCGGTTGTCCGGTCCGGCACGATATGGCGCCACTGCTTTGGATGCGGATCTGACTGTGTGGAGGTTCAGCATAAATGTCTTTGTTTCCCTCAGATATGGAGTCGTTCGTTCCCAGGGGACCGGGCAGGTGGCTGTCCCCTGCGGCACCCGGGCGCGCCTTGCGGCACATTTCTCTTTCGTGGTGCCAAATAAGGACATCGTTCGATCTCCCGAATGGAGTTTACTATGAGATGTCAAGGAAACCGGCCCCAGCGGCGTGCGGAGTCTGTTTAGTTTCAATGGGATAGGCTTAGTTGGAGGGTGAGTGAACGCGATCGCGGACCAGTCCGGTTTTGGCGGGGCGCGGGGGATCCTCTGGCGGTCGGGGGGATGACTGCCAGATAAATTGGAGCTTTGTTCTTTGACAATCTGCGTCGCTCCAGCGAGCGCCCGCCGGAGGCACTGACCGGCAACATCAATGGGACCGGACACCCAAATATTGCCGGAACTCTGGAGGGTTGCGCTGGCAGATGGAGACTGTCGAATGATGACAGAACTGGCGAGCAAGTCGGGTCGCGCCCATGCCGCGCAGGCGGAGCGCTTGATTCGGTAGCTCCAGGGACTGTCGAGGGCGTACCTGACCAATTGAAAGCTGGCGCTGGCAGCCAGTGGGTTGATCAGGAAGTCGAAAGGGGGCGGCCGAAATCCCTTTGGGAGTCGGCGGCATTCCAGCGCGAGTTCGGGCTGCCACGGCTCGTTGCGAGCGTGCACGACGGACCGTCTCGGCCTCAGAAACGCCGCCTGCCTCAGGGATGCGTCCTCAGATGGGTCGACGGCCCTGAATGATGCGCACCAGTACTGCGACGATAGCCAACACGAGAAGAATGTGAATCAGCCCGCCCATTGTGTAGGACGACATCAGGCCGAGCAGCCACAACAACACGAGTATGACAACGATCGTGGTCAGCATTGAGTTTCTCTCCAGTCGAGGAGCATCCCTGGCGCTCCCCCGAATTCACTGCGAGAAGACGCAGCAATTCGCTTACCATACGCAGGCGCCGCCAATCTGGCCCGCATTGAACATTAAGCGCCGATTTTGAGAGCGTACCCAGTTACTTTAGGATTCAATCAGCCGGAAACTTGGGAAGTTATGGCTCAGCTGGGCGTCAGCACGCCTGAGCGCCTCGTAGGTCTCCAGCGGTTGGCCCGCTCTACAACCCTCAATCGTACTGCTGAATGGTGTACCTGCTGATCAGGGCAAGGCATAGAGCCTTGTCGGGAGGCAGCGGCAGAATGGGAATTTTTGTAACTGGCGATGGGAACTGTTTTCCGGCAATAGTCCCGCGGTGGGGCTCCGGTGATCGGTTTCGCTTGAAAGTAGGCTCGGTCCTGGTGCGTGGACTCAAACGGAAGCCAACTTGCACGGAATGAGGTATGAACTGCAAATTGTTCGCCGGCACAGCAGTACTGGCGGGATGTATCGCTTGCCAGACGCAACCAAACCCTGAAACGAAGCGTGTCCAGGAGGAGGCCGCTGAGGCGGCGCGCGCTGCCAGAAAGGAAGCCGAGAACGCCCGCGACGCATTGTCGAAACGCCTTGACCAGCTTGACAGTGAAGTCGAAACGTTGCAGAAGAAGGTCGACAAATCATCGGGCAAAGCAAAGGCGAAACTGCGGAAGGAGTTAGACGAAATGCGCGTCGATGCCCGCAGATTGCGCGACCGCATGTCGACCTGGGACGACAAGGTGGATTCGGCTTGGCGAACCACGAAGCGCGAGGTGGAGGAGGGCCTCGACAAAGCTGAGAACTCGATCAAGAAGCTCGTCGATGAGATTAAGAACTAGTGGCACTGAGCCGAAGAAAGAAGGAAAGCAACATGACACGAACATTTCTGGCGCTGTCTTTGAGTGCTGCCTATTTGGCAGCCGAGAAAAATGAGCCGGCCGAGGCTATCAAGAGAGTTGAGGCGAGCACACGCGTCATGGAGGAGATCATGGCCTCGCCCGACAAGGGTATCCCCAAGGACCTTCTGGACAAGGCCCACTGTGTCGTGGTGGTGCCGGGCCTGAAGACCGGCGGATTCATCGTTGGAGCAAAATATGGCAAGGGGGTTGTGGCCTGTCGCAAGGACGGAGGCGGCTGGAGAGGACCCGCCACGGTTCGAGTGGAAGGCGGGAGCGTCGGATTTCAGATCGGCGCCGGTGAGGTCGATACCGTCCTTCTGATCATGAACGCGAGCGGTGCAGAGAAGCTCAGGCGGAGCGAGTTTAAGATCGGAGGCGAAGCTGCCGCCATGGCTGGCCCTGTTGGCCGCGCCGCACAGGCTGAAACCGACGCCTATATGCGCGCCGAAATCCTCGGCTACTCGCGATCCCGCGGAGTCTTCGCCGGCGTTGCGATCACTGGGTCTACGCTGCGGGAAGACCTGGGTGACAACGCCGTGATTTACGGACGGCGCTTGAGCAATCTGGAAATCCTCGAGGATGCGCGTGGAACTCCTCCGGCCCCGGCCAAGACCCTGCTTGCCACTCTGGACAGTTACTCCAGGTGGGAGAAGAAGTAAGCTGCTCCAAATGCCGGATTGACGACCGGTGGACCGAGCCGGCGCGATTGGCAGGGGGCCCGAATGGAGAGCCTGCCAATCCGCGCCGGAGCTGGAGCATCCCGTTGAAGGGGGATGTGCGGTATTCCGTACCCACACCCGCCCCCGGAGAGAGACAACCTGGACCTCCTCGGGGGCTTGCGACCCAATATGGCTTCGTCCGTGAGCGAGGGTTCACTGGCGGTCCACTAGTGTGACAAGCCGAACTGAAAACAGGAATTGGAAGGCAGGGGGAAACCGATGAAATCAAACAACCAACGGGCGGCTACGCCCTGGCTCGCTCAGGGCCGGCCAGAAATCCAGAGCTTTGGCACGATTGCCTTGCTTCCAATCGGATTGACTAGTGAAGTGTGCCAGAGGAGCGTGCAAGCACTAAACCAGATTCTGGCCGACACGATGGCACTGCGGGACCTCTATAAGAAGCACCACTGGCAGGTCTCGGGGCCCACGTTTTTCCAGTTGCACCAGCTTTTTGACAAGCACTACACCGAGCAGGCGGCGCTGGTCGATTTGCTGGCCGAGAGGATTCAGCTTCTGGGCGGCGTCAGCGTGGCGATGGCCCAGGACATTGCCGAGACCACGACCATCGAGCGCCCGCCACGGGGACGGGAGGACCCTCCCGCTCAGATTACCCGCCTTTTGGAAGCTCATCAGAGAGTCCTTCAGTTCTGCCACGAGGCGGCGGCCGAAGCCCAAGACAGTGGGGATGACGGAACAAATGACCTTCTGGTGAGCAACGCGATCCGGACGAATGAATTCCATGTCTGGTTTCTGGCGCAGCATCTCTTGAGCACCCCGGTCGCCGACCCCAACGCGAAAGCGCCGGTGCTGGGTGCGAACGAATCCGGAAAACTGGAGGTGACGAAGAAATGAACGCCGCCGCTACTTTGACGCTGTCGATGATGGCGTTGCTCTCCTCGCCGGCACCTGTTGAACAGCAACTCTCCACGAAGGCGACGGATCGCATCGCGCGGGAGACCAGACATGAATTGGTCATGCTGCCCAACTACGGAGTGTTTGATCACCTGGCGTTCCGGGTGAGTGCGGAAGGCCGGGTGACGCTTCACGGATCGGTGACAAGGCCCACTCTGAGATCGTCAGCGGAGAATGTCGTCAAAGGTATCGAGGGAGTTGAGAAGATCGACAACCAGATTGAAGTGCTTCCCGTATCTCCAAACGACGATCGCCTGCGACGGGCGCTTTACACAGCGATCTTTGGCAGGCCGGGTCTGGACCGTTATGCTCTTCAAGCAGTACCGCCAATCCACATCATCGTCAAGAACGGCAACGTGGCGCTGGAGGGTGTGGTTGCCTCGGAAGGCGACCGGAACCTAGCAGGCGTCCAAGCCAGCGGTGTGCCTGGTGTGTTCGCAGTGACAAACAACCTTCGTATCGAAAAGCAGACAGGGTCCTAGGTTGCCCGGTAACCGCCACGCTCCCTGTTCCGGGGCGTTCGAGTCAAATTACGAAAGAGAGGAAATAGACCATGACAGTACGACAATGCGCTCATCGTGCGTGCGACTGTGAGATCGGTAATACCGGCTCCAGTTTTTGCAGCGTCTCGTGCGAACAGGACGCGAAAGGAGTTCCCGGGGAAGAAGGGCTCGCTGGATGCCGGTGTGGACACGCCGGCTGCGGATCGATGGATGAACCAGCCGACGAAGATCTGGAGCAACACGTCTGAAGGCAATTGGTCCGGCTTTGAGTATCACCATCAGGCGCCAATCGCGGACATTCTCCAGCTCGGGGTCCGCGGTTGGCGCCGAAGTTGTTTGTGCTACCGCTTCTGGCGATCCCAGTAAGCGATCCGGCCGTAGTTCTCATGCAGCCGGACCTCGTAATCGCGGTTGAGCGAAGTGGACGGATCGAATCCAGGGCTCAACTGAATCTCCGCGGTGGAAATATCAAAATGCATCGTTCGTCTTAACCAATCGATGTCGAGCGTCCACCATGGATTCAGGACGAAGTCCCGCTTCCCATCCTCCGCGGTGGCTTCGACGACGACATATCGAACTGTCCAGTCGTCATCGTCAAGAATGAAATCCGAGACCGTGCCGACGTGCGATTCGCGGTCTGAAGCGTGGACCTGGTACCCAGTCGTCTCACGGACGCTTCGCAGGTGCGGATCACCGGAGGGAGTTACTGCCAAGGCCGCCGGGTTCCCTTCCGTCAGTTCCGGTGCGGGCGCCATGACGAACGGCTCCATTGCCCAATAGGGAGGCCAGCCGTAGTGCAACTGAAGCGACTCTTCCATCTGTCGGGATACGGGTTTGTCAGCATCGACGTCGGGGCTATTCCGGACCTGTTCCTGAGTCAACTTCACGGGAAAGCACCGATCCTCGGGGCGCGGCAAATCCAAGGCAGCCGGGGAAATCAAAACGCTGTTTCTAAGCAGCCATCCGCCCGTCCGTGCGACGAGATAGCGAATGCGCCAGACGTAGTCGTCAAAGAAGAAGTCCTCCACCTTGCCGATTCGCCCATCGCGGGCCTCAATCGCAAACCCGAACAGTTGCTTCATGCTGAGTAGCATCTCGTGCCTCCAGAATTCCCGACTATCTTTCCAGTGGTTCTTCTCGCTCAAGGTCTTGCTCGACGACCCTTGCCGTTAACGCTCATTGGCGCTTCCTGCGCTGGAGTCGCTGATCTCAATGCCTAGCGGCGAGCCGGACACGACGATCTCCACACGCCGGTTCTGTTGCCGTCCGGCGGCCGTGTCATTGGAGACAACGGGCCTAGTTTTGCCGAAGCCTCTCGACGCGACTTCGCTAGCGGCTATCCCCTGCTGAACCAGGAAATCGCGTACCGCACCGGCCCGATTCTCCGAGAGCGTCAGGTTGTAATCGTCCGTGCCAACTCTGTCAGTGTGTCCTTCTACCTGGAGTTTCAGTCCGGGGTGAGATACCACGATCCCCGCGATCTTGGCGAGCTTCTCTCGTGCGCCCGGCTTGAGGGTAAAACGCGCGGTGTCGAACAAGACATCAGACATGTTCACGATGAGACCGCGGGCGGTGGATCTGGTTTGGAGCACCATGTTTAGCTGCTGAAGCAGGCGTTCGCGGAGTTGCGCTTTTTCCTGCTCGGCCTGCGCTCGAAGCCGGTTGGCCTCCTCTGCCGATTGACGAGCCCGATCTGCCTCGGACTGTGCCTGACGTTGTGCGTCCAGGGCGGCCTGCCGTGCCGCGTTGGATGCGGATCTATCCTGCTCCGCAGCCAGGCGCTGTTTCTCCGCAGTGAGACGCTCCTGCTCGGCAATCTGCCTGTCGCGGTCTGCCTGTGCACGCCGCGCCGCCTCTTCGTCGGCCCTTGCGGTGGCATCGGCTTCGCGCTGCGCGGCCGCCGCCCGCTCCCTGGCCTGATGGTCCTGTTCAATCCGCTGGACCGCGATTAAGCGTGCATCCTCCGCGGTTTGGACGGCCTCTCTCGCAGCCGAAACGCTCGGCTTCTTCTGTTTCCGGGCGTGATAGTCCTCAGCCTGCTTCAGCCGGCTGACCGCCTTCTCGAATGTCTCGGCGGCCCATCTGTCGGCCTCCGCCCCTCGCGCGATCAGAATGGCATTCCGCGCCTCAACTAATTCGAGTGGGATCTTGCCATCCGGCGTGAAGGCGCTGAGTGTCTCAGGCCGGAGATTCCTGACGTACTGGCCACGTTTCAGCAACTCGTACTTTGCCTCGAAGTCCTGGATCTGTCCACGAGTCTCCGGGCGAACCACGTTTTCGAGAACTACGGTATCACTTGGAGCGGTCACGGCAAAGTAGGGTTCCGCCGTCACGATCAGCCCGAACGCCTGCAACTCGGTCGTGACGTTCAGCTTCCCGCGATTGCCATCGACCAGCAGCTCGCCCAGATTCTGCGCCCGCCCTTCCGGCGTAATCGCCCATAACACATAGGTCAGGAACTCCGGAGACAATTCGCGCGGCTTCTGCAGATCATCGAATTCCACCTCGATTTCGATATAGCCCTTCTTGCTCTCGACCTTTGCTTCGCCGTTCGCTCGCGGCGAAATGGCGGTTCCTTTGAAACCGATCGTAGTCGAACCACTTCGATGTCGATAGTTGATAGCCTTCGTGGAACTGGAGACGACCTCGATCTTGTACACCGGCACGGTCCCAGTCTGGACGGCTCTTCCCCGCACCTGAGTAGCTGCCGGGCCACTCAGGACGACGCCAAGAAGCCCGATTGTGGCGAACAGGTGATTTGTCTTCATGCCGCTTCAAAGAGCACGTACCGTTCCAAATTCTGGCCCAGGGGGTGTTGGCTGGGAATCGAGTGCCCGTTAGAACCCCGGGCACCAAGCGAGCCTATCTTTCCGGCAAGAACTACTTGCGGGAGGTAACTGATAATCCCCGATATGTACATCGACATGGACCAAAACTCGCACGTTTCTTCCCAGGTGTCTCGGACCTTTCTACCTACTTCGCTCGGCTGCCTGGTCTCCGACGGCACCCGTCGATCTGGATTCGGGGCTGTACTCGGAAATGGAACTTGGAATGCAAGGCGAGCCAATGTCTCAGGAGGAAGACCTCGTTTGAGCCTTTCCCCGAAGCTGCTGCTTGCACTCGAAGTTCCGGCGCTCATCCTCGCCGCGAACATTCTCATCCAGTCACTTCGTAACCTTGCGGACCAGTCAAGCGTCGGCTCGAGAGCCAAAGCGCAGAACCACGGCGACACTGAGCTCGACGCCCGATATAACCCTTCTCCCCCAAAGTGACGGAATTGGGGCGTCCGCACGGAACGCCCCAGTGGTACATCGTTGCCAGGCTAGCCGGTAGTTGCTGGAGCAGAACTTCTCTGGCCGCGTCGAACCGCGTCGTGATACGCCCGCTTTCCGGCATCGACGGCAGCTCCGATGCCGTCTAGCTCCCGCTCCAAGGCACCCTCCGCCGCGGACTTGCCGTCTTTCAAGGCTTGCGCGCCTCGCCGTACTTGTTCGCGGACTCCAGTTCTCACTTCACACCCGGCACGCGGGGCAAATAGTAAGGCAAGGGCCACTCCGGCACCAAGCCCGGACACAAACGAGGCGCATTCACGTATCGTTGTCATTCAGAGTTCTCCTTCAACTGCTGACCCGTCTGTAGCAAGTCGCGGACCAAATGCCCGTCGCACTGCGGGCGGAGGTGCCGGACCAAGCAACCGGACGGAGTGTCCAAATCTCGGCGCATCCATTAATGTCGATTTTGTCCTCCGGGATGCTTGTACAGAAGTTATTGGCGCGCCGGCTCGCTGCCTGTCGAAGTCGAATCGCATAGGCAACGACCCACGAGTCGAGATTTTGTGTCTGCTTGTCCAAGGGCGTCCGCTTGGGGAGATCCTCGACTCCATATGCCATCAAGCGGAGGTGCAACTCCCAGGCTGCTTCTGTGCCATCCATCTGATTCGCGGAGGTGATAGGTCCGCGCGGCTTTAATCGGCCCCGACCCTCGCCGTTGAGTTCTTCGCGGTGACGTAGCTTTTCAAACACCAGATATAAGTCCGCCGGATCGTCTTCGACCATCAGGACCGTCGGATCAGGCACTGCGCGAGCCTACTAACTTCCCCAAAATAGTTCACTTCTGGCCTCGACAAACCGGCGACTGAGATCCGGCTCCGCGCGGCCAGCCGGGCTTCTCAACCGGCCGCGCGACACCTCGAGCCTCCCCAGACTAGTTGCTGGTTGGAGTTTCGCAAGTATTCGAAATGTGTGTGATCCGCTCGACCTGCAAGACCGTCTTACCCTCGGTCGTCTTCTCCGTTCCCTCTAGTGTCACTTTGTGGTTCGCCGCGTGCTTCTCCAGCTCGGCCGACCCTGTCGCAATCAACTTCTTGCCGGCCGAATCAGTCAAAGTGATTTCGCCACTGGCGTGCTTCGAGAGGCACCCAGTCACTTTTGTCTTGTTCGCGTCGTCGTCGGCCAGCAGAAGCCCGGACAACGCCAGGAGTGGAAGTGGATTGGCGAATCGCATGCCGAATGGGAAGCACGATCCCTGCCAAAGCCCATAACTCTCGTGGTTGCTGGCACTTCACTCCAGCAGGCGGACAGTCAGCCGGGAAGGGTGGGTAAAAATTTCAGTATTTGGTCAATTCGTTATGCCGAACTTCGCACTTTGACAATTGTCTCATCTGCACACTTTCCCTGTAACGTCCTCCGGCCGTTCCCGCTCAATATGGCATCTGGCCCCAAATCGGGGCTGGGAAAGGACAGAACAAATGAACAAGGATACGTTTGAAGGCAATTGGAAGCAGTTCAAGGGAAAGATCAAGGAAGAGTGGGGGAAGCTCACCGACGACGACCTTGATGTGATCAATGGCCGGCGCGAACAACTGGTCGGCAGACTGCAGGAACGCTACGGCATCGCGCGGGATGCAGCCGAAGCGCAGGTCAAAGACTTCGAGAAGCGTCACTATCCCGTAACGACAACGCGCTGATACCGCCACTACGGTGCAGTGACTGCGGGGCGACCTGGAGGCCGTCCCGTAGTATCTCGCGTTCGTCCCGTTGGGACCGTCTCCACCGGCAGAATCTGAACCTTCCAGCTGGGCTATACCATTGAGGTTTTTTGTGCGAAGATTGTCCCACTGGAAAGCGAATGCGACTTCTCGTAGTCGATGATGACCGGAATGAGCGTGAGGGCTTCGCGAAACTTCTTAGCTCCTGGGGGCACGAAGTTCGCACAGCCGAAGACGGCCTGAACGCTCTGGAAGTGCTGGATAGTTTCGCTGCCGCCGTGATTCTCACAGATCTGAGAATGCCGCGAATGGATGGTTTCCTGCTCATCCAAACACTGCGTTCGCAGGGCAGGCTGCCGCCCACGATTGTCCTTACCGCATTCGGAAGCCTGGAGATGGCCGTCTCGACAATCCATGATCTGGGCGGTTTCTGGTTTCTGGAGAAACCCGTTGATATTGCCTCACTGCGGGTCCTACTGGAGAGGGCGGGAGCCCACAGTAGGCTTGCCGAGGAGAATCGCCAACTCCGCCAGGAGCTGAGCTACCGGGGCGCTCTGGGTGAACTGGTGGGCTCCTCGCCGCGAATGATGGAGCTATTCTCGATGATCCGCCAGGTTGCCCCGACGAGTGCGCCGGTCCTGATCACAGGTGAAAGCGGAACAGGCAAGGAATTGGTAGCCCGCGCAATTCACACGCTCAGCCCGAGAGTGAATGGGCGCTTTGTTGCTGTCAACTGCGCCGCCGTGCCGGAATCGCTCATCGAAAGCGAGCTCTTCGGTCACGAGAAGGGCGCTTTCACCGGCGCAATTGAAAGGCGGGCCGGCTGCCTGGAACTGGCACAAAATGGCACTCTGTTTTTAGATGAGCTGGGAGAGATGCCAATGCCCATGCAGGCCAAGCTGCTTCGAGTACTCGAGGATTTTCGTTTCCGGCGGATCGGCGGGAAGCTGGAGACTGAGGTGAATGTCCGAGTGGTGGCTGCCACAAATCGTCCGCCAGCGGAAGCCCTGCGGGATGGGCGCCTTCGCGAGGATCTCTATTACCGCATTAATGTGTTTGATCTGGAGGTGCCTCCTCTTCGCGAACGGCTGGGCGATATTCCTTCTCTCGCCGAAGCGCTGATCCACAACATCAATCAGAAGCACGGACTCAGAGTGACCGGGATCAGCGATGCGTCCGTCCAGGATCTGCGAAGCCGAAGTTGGAAGGGCAATGTCCGGGAACTCCGGAACGTGCTCGAACGCGCTGCGATCCTCACTGGCAAGGGCGAAATCGATGTGCTCCCTCCGGCCCAACCGACAGGCCTTTCCTCCGGTCTATCGACGGAGTCAGAGGGCGTCACCGTCGGCATGACGATCGACGACGCTGAGCGCTGGCTGATTGAAGCAACGCTCACAAGAATGAACGGCAATAAGACCCGCGCCGCGGTAGTACTTGGCATCAGCGCGAAAACTCTTCATGCCAAACTCCGCAGATACCGGGGCGAACCGGATCTCACAGGCGCAGTCGATTCGGACGAGCACATGGCCTCAGAAACTGAGGCAGATGATGAAGGAAGCTGCCGGCGTGAGTGAGGTCCAGCAGGCGGAGCAGGATCGGTTGCTGATCTTGGCAACTCACGACCTGCGCGCTCCGCTACGCCAGAGTCTTCTTCGGGCGCGGATGATGAAGCGCGAGACCGCCGCCAAGTTAGACGCTTTCGCTGCTATGAATCTCGGTTCACTCATGGGATTCACCCGCGTCGCGAATCAACTCCTGAGCAGGCTGGCTGAGTACTACCACGCTGGCTCTGTTGCTGCGTCGCCACCTGCTGATGTGGAATCGGTCCTGCAGAATGCCATCCGGGCCGTGGGCATCGACGCAGACTGCGACGTGGTGGTCGGGGATACTCCGGCATGCCCGGTGCCCGCCGCGGTGCAGGCAGTGTTGGTGGAGTTGATGACCAACGCTAGGAAGTTCCGCCGCGCCGCCGTCAGCGTGCAGATCGCGTCGCGCGTCGCTGACGGCGAGTGTGTCTTCGAAAACCGTGACAACGGCATCGGATTCGCCGCCGCCTATCGAGACCATCTGGGAACCGCTGCAGCGCCTGCATGGAGTTGGAGAGTACCCAGGCTTTGGGCTCGGACTCGCCATTAGCCGTCGGGTCATTCATAGCGTAAACGGTAGGACTTGGGCCGAGTCAGTATTGGGCAGAGGGTCCACTTTCTTAGCTTCCGTACCATTAATGTGACCCGCGCTTCCCGCGTCAGGGAGGAAGAAATTTCGGGGCGCCTCGTCTTTCTTGGATAGCTTCGAATCGGCAACCAACACAGCGCGCGGCGCAAGTCACTGGAAAAGCGGGAGCATCAGGAACGGCCCCTGGCGTGCCATTGAATCCCGTGATGAGATACCCATTGACCCATGACTATCGAGACTCCATAGAGCCAGAGTCCTTCGCGGAAGCATATGCGAAGGGCTTCCGTCTGACGGTCAGGTTCCTGCTTTCGAAGGGGGCTTCTGTCGACAACGCCGAGGAACTGGCGCAGACTGCCTGGGTTCGCGGTTGGGAGGCCCGCAGCCAATTGAGGCTAAAGGAGCGCCTACTTCCGTGGATCAACAGCATCGCCTACCGCCGGTTCTGTAATGACCGTCGCGTTGCGGTGCGCCAATCGGAGTTCTGTGATACAACTGCGGCAAGTGCATCCCCGCCGGGTGCAGTACTGGATGCGAAAATCCTGCTCAATCTGTGCTCCGCAATCGACGGTACGATACTGAAGCACCGATATCTGGACGGCATGAACATCAAGGAGATTGCGGAGGCCCTGGGACTCACGGAAATCGCCGTAAGGGTCCGCCTCCACCGATGCCAGTCCTGGCTGCGATCTCGTCTGACGCGCAAACTCAACAATAGATGGACGCAGCGCGCCTCATCAGCGCACGGCGCCACTCTGCTTGGGACGAGGCAAACCGAGTATTGTGCTGCGTGATCGCGGCGAGCGGCAAGAGAGAAGCCGCGGCTCTGCCGGCACGACGTCGCGCAGCCCGGGCTCGTCCTGAATGAACGTGACCTGGATGCTGGCCGGTGCCAAGCCCGCCTCTGGATCCGCGTCTGCTGACTGGATGCGGCTGGACCGGGTGATCGAGGATCCAGGCTCCGGCGGCGGCCAGCGCCTGGCGGGCGCGGGCGGCGGTCTCGAGGCGGTTTCCGGTGGCTACGGCGTTCCACTGCAGGGCCATGGGGCTCCTAATCGGCCGCGGCGGCGCGGAGGATCGCTTCCACGCTGCGGTCCACATCCTCGTCGCGCGTGGCCCAGGAGGAGACGCTGATGCGCATGGCGGTGTGGCCTTGCCAATCAGTCGGGCCGCACCAGCAGGTGCCGTCGCGCTGGACCCGCTCGATCACTTTCCAGTTGCGGGCGGGGTCGCCGAAGGAGACGAGCACCTGGTTGAGGACGACGTCGTTGAGGATCTTGCAGCCGCCCTGGCGGAGAGCATCGGCGAAGCGGCGCGCGAGGCGGCAGTTGCGCTCGATCATCTCGGCCAGGCCTGTGCGGCCCAGCGACTTGAGGGCGGCCCAGATCTCGACGCCGCGCGCGCGGCGGGAGAGTTCCGGGGTGAACTGCGACGGCTCGCGGTGGGCCCCCTGCGGGAGGTAGGCGGCGGTGACGGACATGGCGCTCTTGAGGGCGGCGACATCGCGCACGAAAGCGAGGCCGCTATCGTAGGGGACGTTGAGCCATTTGTGGGCGTCGGTGGCCCAGGAGTCGGCTTCGGCGACTCCCTCCACCAGGTGCTCCAGTTGCGGACTGGCCGCGGCCCAGAGTCCAAAGGCGCCATCGACGTGGACCCACGCGCCGGCGGAGTGGGCGCGCGCGCAGATCTCGCGGGCCGGATCAAACGCGCCGGTGTTGACGTTGCCCGCCTGGAGGCAGACGATAGCGGGTCCCTGAATGCGCGGCATCTGATCCGGACGCTGACGGCCCTGGCCATCGACTGGAACCCGCGCCACGCGCGAGCGCCCCAGGCCGAGCATGCCGAGCGCCTTGCTGAGAGAAGGATGCACCTCGTCGCCGACCACCACCGTTATGGGCGGCGCGCCGAAGAGACCATCGGATTCGACGTCCCAGCCGGCGCGGGCGAGCACGGCGTGGCGCGCGGCGGCAAGCGCGGTGAAGTTGGCCATGGTGGCTCCGGTGACGAAGGCGCCGCCGGAGCCGGGCGGCAGTTTCAGGACGTCGAGGAGCCAGCCGAGGGAGACCTCTTCCAGCGCGGTCCCGATGGGCGAGGCGGCGAAGAGGCCGGGGCACTGGTCCCAGGCGCCGGCCAGCCAGTTGGCTGCGAGCGCGGCGGGGAGGGAACCGCCGATGACGAAGCCGAAGTAGCGGCGTCCGGCCATGCCGGTGGTGGCGGGGGAGCCGATGCGGTCCAGGGTATCGAGCACGAGGCCGGGCTCCATAGGGCGCTCGGGCATGGGTTCCTGTAGTTCGGCGAGTCCCGCGAGCGCTTCGGGGGAAGGCGCCACGCTGCGATGGTCGAGGTTCTCCAGGTAACGCGCGGCTGTCTCCGACGTGTGGTGCAGTAGGTCCCTCATGTGTTCATGGTAGTGGCTTCGGGCGATGCGCGGAGGCCAGGGCTGCCGGTTGCGCCGTCAGACTTCGAGGAACGGGAGCTTGCCGCCCCAGAATCGCTCCACCAGCGGCATGGCTTCGGCGGAGAACCCGGTGGAGAGGTATTTCCTTTTTCCTGCGCCCGGCGCCGAATACTCGGGATGGCGGGCGACGTATTGAGTGAGCGACCGGGCGACGGCCTCCGGTTGATGGATCATGCGCACGCGCGGCGGCAGCGCGGCGGCGAAGAGATCGGCGACCAGCGGGTAGTGGGTGCAGGCGAGGATGACCGAATCGGGCGCCTGGCCGGCGCTGGCCAACATTTCGCTCACGTAACGCTCGACGAGCGGGCGCAGTTCGCCGCGGGGCGCGCCGCGCTCGATGGAGCCGGCGAGGTCCGGGCAGGCCTGCTGCACCACCGCAAGCTCAGGCCGGCGCTTGCGGATCTCCAGCGGATAGACGCCACTTTCGACGGTGCGGCGGGTGGCGAAAACGGCGATCACTTTCGAGGGATGGGTCTGGTCGATGGTGGCGGCCTCGATGGTGGGCACGGCGATGCCGATCACGTTGCGTACTACGCCATCTTCGCGGCGGCGGACGGGCAGCCACTGCTGCTGGATCCAGCGGAGCGCCACGACGGAGGCCGTGTTGCAGGCGATGACCACCAGCGTGCAGCCTTCCGCGAACAAGCGCTCCAGGGCGGCGCAGGTGAGGTTGAGCACCTCGATGGGTGGGCGCATTCCGTAGGGCGCGTTGCGGTTGTCGCCGAAATAGACGAAGTCGTGCCGGGGCAGGGCCTCGATCAATGCGTGATGCACCGTCAATCCGCCGAAGCCGCTATCGAGAACACCTATCATCCTGGGAGCATCCCTATCTATTAGATCGCATGCGGGAGTGGGGCCGACCCGCCCCCGCCTCCCCCTGCGGATACAATGAAGATCGCCCCCTCATGACATCTCTGCGATATCTGCTGCGGTCGTTCGCCTGGCACTGGCGCGCGCACCTTGCCGCCGCATTGGGCGCGGCGGTGGCCACTGCGGCGCTGGCCGGCGCGCTGCTGACGGGCAGCTCCGTGCGCGAGAGCCTGCGCGGGCTGGTGCTGGAGCGGTTGGGCGTCACCGGACACGTCCTGGTGTCGCGCGGTTTCTTCCGGGCGGAGCTGGCGCGGGCGTTCCAGCGCGACGGGCCGGTGACGGCGATGATCGGGCTGGAGGGCGCTGCCACGCACGAATCTTCGCGACGGCGCGCGCCGGTAGATGTCTACGCTATCGACGACTCCTTCTACCGCTTCCATGGCCGGCAGACCTCCGCGCCGGCGGATCGCGACGCGCTGCTCAGCCCGGCGTTGGCCGCTGAATTCGGCGCCAAGGCCGGCGATACGATTCTGCTGCGCGTGGAGGACCCGTCAGCCATCCCGCGTGAATTCCTGCATGGCCGCAAGGAAGAGACGGCGCGCACGCTGCGGTTGCGTGTGGGCAACAGCGTCTCGCCGGCGGCGCTAGGCGAATTTGCTCTGCGGCCCAGGCAGGGCGACGTGCGGGCGGTGTTCGTGCCTCTGGCGCGGATGCAGCGCGAGCTGAAATTGGACGGCCAGGTGAACACGCTGCTGCTGGGCGATGGCGAGACGCTGGCGCGGCGGTTGCAGGAGTCGTTCCGGCTGGAGGATCTGGGCCTGCGCCTGCGGCCGCGGCCGGGCAGCGACGAACTGGTGCTGGAGCATACCAGCACGATCCTGGATGACCGCACGGCCGAGCGGGCGTTGGAAACGGGCCGCGCGCTCGGCATTCTCACCCGCCCCTCGCTCGTTTATCTGGCCAACTCGATCGCGATCGGCGCCCGCCAGGTTCCTTATTCGCTGGTGGCGGCCGTGGACGAGGCTACGCTGGCCGAGGTAAACGCGGACCGGCCTCCGTTGCATACGGATCTGCCCGCGGTGATTCTGAACGAATGGGCTGCCTTCGATCTGGCGGCAAAGCCGGGTGATACGGTCACGCTGGAGTATTTCGTCTGGGCCGCTAATGGGGAGCTGAAAACAGAGCGCTCCGATTTTGAGCTGGCCGCCATTGCGCCCATCCGCGGGCTGGCGGCGGACCGTGACTTTGCGCCCAACTATCCGGGCATCAGCGACCAGGCGTCGCTGGCTGGGTGGGACCCGCCGTTCCCGATTGATCTGAAGCGAGTGCGCCCGCGCGACGAAGAGTATTGGAAGCTGTACCGCACGACGCCCAAGGCGTGGGTGCCGATCGAGACGGGACGGAAGCTGTGGGGCACGCGCTTTGGCTCGTACACGTCGATCCGTTTCTCCACGGGCGATCCGCGGCTAGCCGGAGCGCTGCGGGCCGATCTCGATCCGCTGGCCTCGCAGTTTACGCTGATTCCGGTGCGGCGCCAGAGTCTGGAGGCGTCCTCCGGATCGACGGATTTTGGCGAATATTTCCTCTATTTCAGCTTCTTTGTGCTGGTTTCCGCGCTGTTATTGATGTCTCTGTTTTTCCGGCTGGGCGCGGAGCGGCGGCGGCAGGAGACCGGTCTGCTCCGGGCGCTGGGCTTCCCGGAAGCGGCAGTGCGGCGGCTGTTTCTGATGGAGGGACTGCTGGTGGCGGCGGCGGGCGCCGTGCTGGGCGCGCTGCTGGCCCCGCTGTGGGCGGGGCTGATCCTGCACGGGTTGCGGACGTGGTGGAGCGGGGCAACGGGCACGCGGCTGCTGCGGCTGGAGTGGAATCCGGCGCTGCTGGCGGTGGGGTGCGTCTTCGGATTGCTGGTGGCGGCGCTGGGCATCTGGCAGGCGCTGAGGCAGTGGGAGGGGCTCTCGCCGCGGGCGCTCTACTCCACGGCGGCGGAGCGTCCGGTGGGGCGCTGGCTCCCGATGGCGCCGCGAATCGCCGCCGGCCTGGCGGTGCTGCTGTTGGGGCTGTCTTTTACGAAATGGATGCCGGCGGCGGGCGGGTTCTTTGGGGCCGGCTTTCTGCTGCTCATCGGGTTTCTGTGTCACGCCGCGGTATGGCTGCGGCGGCCGTTTGTGTCGATCATCGGGATTCCGGGGCGGCGCGCGCTGGGCCGTTTGGCTTTGCGAAATGCGTCGTGGCGGCCGGGGCGCACGCTGCTGTGCCTGGCCCTGATTGCGCCGGCGGCGTTTCTGCTGGTGGCTCTGGAATCGTTCCGGCAAACCGGCGCGGGCGATACGGGCGGCTATTCGCTGATGGCGGAGTCGCTGGCGCCGATTGTGCACGATCCCAATACCGCGCAGGGCAGGGAAGCGCTGAATCTCTCCGCGGCTCCGGCGCTCCGCTGGACGCGGTTCCGCCTGCGGCCGGGCGACGACGTGAGCTGCCTGAACCTCTACCGCCCGCGGAATCCGCGCATCCTGGGCGTGCCGGCGGAGTTCCTGGCGCGCCGCAGTTTCCGGTTTGCCGGCTCCACGGGCGAGTCGTCGCAGACGCGCGCCAATCCGTGGCTGCTGCTGGACGTGCAGTTGAACAGCGGAGTGATCCCGGCCATCGTGGATCAGAACTCACTGCAATATGTCCTGCACCGCAAGCTGGGCGATGAGATCGAGCTGGAGCGCGAGGGCTCGCCGCCGCTGCGGCTGAAACTCGTCGCGTCGTTGCAGGGCAGCCCGTTCCAAAGCGAGATTTTGATCGGCGAGAAGAACTTCATGCGGCTGTTCCCGCAGATCGCCGGCTGGCGCGTCTTTCTGCTGGAAGGTCCGGCGGAGGCGCAGGGCGCGTTGGAGGAGGCGCTCTCCGATTACGGCTTCGACGCGCAGACGGTGGCCGAGCGGCTGGCCGGCTATCATCGCGTGGAGGATACGTACCTGAGCACGTTCCAGGCGCTGGGCGCTTTCGGGCTGCTCCTGGGCACTATCGGGCTGGCGGCGGTGCTGCTGCGGAATACGCTGGAGCGGCGCCGGGAACTGGCCGTGCTGCGCGCCGCCGGGTTTGGGGAGCGCGCCCTGCAATACGTCATTCTGCTCGAAACGGCCATCATTCTGGCCGCGGGGCTCATTGCTGGAGCGGGTTGCGCGCTGCTCGCCGTCGCGCCGGCGCTGGTCCAGCGCGGATCCGGATTGCCGGTCGTGGCGGTGGCCGGCCTGCTGATCCTCATCTTTGCCGGGGGGATGGCGGCTGCGTGGCTGGCGGCGCGCGCAGCGCTGCGGATCCCGCTGGTGGCGGCGCTGCGCTCGGAGTGACACGGTTGGCTTTGCTAACCTAATGGTTTCCCCATGCCCACGCTCAGTTACACAACCCGGAGCGGGATCAGTGTCTCCCGCACCGTGTCGCGGCTCCCCTTCAAACGCGGCCTGCACGCCATCCTGCGCGAGCTGGACCGGCACCGCGGTATCTATCTTTCCTCTGGCTATGAGTATCCGGAACGCTACTCCCGCTGGGATGTGGCCAGCGTGTGCCCGCCCCTGGAGATCATCGGGCAGGGCCGCGAGATCCATTTCCGGGCGCTGAACCAGCGCGGCGAGAAGCTCGCCGGGATGTTCCACGCCGTGTTGAAGGATCATCCGCACTGGGAATCTCTGACGCCCCAGGAAGGCGCTCTACACGGCCGGCTGAAGCCGCTGCCTGCCCTTTTTCCCGAAGAAGAGCGCAGCAAGCAGCCCTCGTTCTTCTCCATCCTGCGCGCGTTGGTGGAGGAGTTCCGCCACCCCAAGGATGGACGCCTGGCGCTGGTGGGCGCGTTTGGCTACGACCTGCTGTTTCAATTCGACCCCATCGATTTAAAGCTGCCGCGCGAGGGCCACAAGGACCTGCATCTCTTCCTGTGCGACGACATCGCCTTCATGGACCGCAAGCGCGAGGTGATCGAGCGCTACCAGTACGACTTCAGCTTCGGGGACGTCACCACGGCCGGCCTGGACCGCGCCGCCGAGGAGATCCCCGCCAGGTCCGCCGGCGCGCCGCTGGAGATCGTCTCCAACCACACGCCGGAAGAGTACGCGCGCAATGTCGAGACCGTGCGTGCCGGCATGAAGGTGGGCAACTACTACGAAGTGGTTCTTCGCCAGACGTTTTCTTCCGGCTTTGAGGGCAGCCCCTCCGAGCTGTTCCGCCGCGTGCAGCAGGCCAGCCCCAGCCCGTACGAATTCCTGATGCAGTTTGGCGATGAGCAGTTGATCGGCGCCAGTCCGGAGATGTTCGTGCGTGTGGAGGGGCAGCGCGTGGAGACGTGCCCGATCTCCGGCACGGTGCGCCGCACCGGTGATCCGCTGGTGGATCATGATCTGATCCTCGAACTGCTGAACTCGCCGAAAGAGTCGTCCGAGCTGACAATGTGCACGGACGTGGACCGCAACGACAAATCGCGCGTCTGCCGCCCCGGGTCAGTGAAGGTGATTGGCCGGCGGCTGATTGAGCGCTACGCCGGGCTGTTCCACACGGTGGACCATGTGGAGGGGATTCTCGACGAGGGCTTCGATTCGCTGGACGCGTTCCTCTCACATATGTGGGCGGTGACTCTGATCGGCGCGCCGAAGAAGGCGGCGTCGCAGGCTGTGGAGGATCTGGAGAAGGACGCGCGTGGCTGGTATGGCGGCGCTGTGGGGATGCTCTCGCTGAACGGCGATATCAATACGGGCATCACGATCCGCACGGTGCATCTCAAGGAGGGCATCGCCCGCTACTCCGCCGGCGCGACGCTGCTGTATGATTCCGTGCCGGCCGAGGAAGAGCTGGAGACGCGCCTGAAGGCGACGGGCTTCTTCAAGACGTTGCAGGCGCCGCTGGCGAAGAAGAAGGTCCGCCCAGTGAAGGAGACTCTGGGGGCTGGCGTGCGGCTGCTGCTGGTGGACAACGACGACTGCTTCATCCAGACGCTGGCGAATTATGTTCGGCAGACCGGCGCCGAAGTGGTGACCTACCGCAGCGGCTTCCCGCTCTCACTGATCGATGAGGTAAATCCGGACGTAGTGCTGATCTCGCCCGGACCGGGCCGCCCGGCCGATTTCAACGTGCCTGCCACGGCGCGTTACGCTGCCGCCCTGGGCATCCCCGTCTTCGGCGTGTGCCTCGGGTTGCAGGGCATCGTGGAGGCGTGGGGTGGCGTGCTGGGAGTGCTGCCGTATCCGATGCACGGTAAGCCCTCGGTGATTGAGCATAAAGGAATCGGCGTCTTCGAGGGGCTGCCGCCGAAGGTGAAGGTGGGCCGCTATCATTCCCTTTACGCGCTGCGCGATCAACTGCCTGACGTTTTCGAGATCACGGCCGAGACCAGCGACGGTGTCATCATGGGCGTGCGGCACCGCGAGCTGCCGGTGGAGGCTGTGCAATTTCACCCCGAGAGCCTGCTCTCGCAGGACTCCGGCCATGGGCTGCTGATGATCCGGAATATGATCCGGCTCTATGGGCGGGCGCGCCGGTAAGTGGTTTCACTGCAATCATCTCCGGTGGATTCTTCACCCGTCACTACAATCTGGGCGGACCGCGCTTCCCGCACGCCGCGCCACCCTGGCTGGCGTCAGTGTCGTGTTTGGTGGCATCATCAAGGTGCTGGGCGCCGGCATCGGACCCGCAGGCTGGCAGCCGCGCCGCCAGCGTTTCCGGTAGCCGGAACTGGAACGGGTGTACTCCCCGGTATTACTACCTGGTACTGGAACCAAAATGCTATTGCGCCATTACTAGAGAACCCGAAGAATAGTCACAGACATGGAACTTGCCGACGTCATCTATATTCTGTTCCTCCTGATCTGCTGCTGGCTGGCAGTGAATTGGGACTCCGACGGTGACGGCGGCAAGAGAAGCCGTGTACCGGCCGCCTCCTAAATGAGCCAGGTTCTTGTGCTCGGCGGCGGACTCGCCGGGCTCTCTTCCGCGGCAGCACTCGGCCAATCCGGACACAGCGTCACCGTTCTGGAATCCCGCTCCTTCCTGGGCGGCCGTGCCACCTCCTACCTCCTCCCCGTCGGTGAAGCCGGTGAGGTGATCGACAACTGCCAGCACATCCTGCTGAAGTGCTGCGTCAACCTGCTGGATTTCTACGGCCGCCTGGGCGTGGTGGACCGCATCCACTTCCACAAGGATTTCTATTTCATCGAGCCCGGCGGCCGCACCTCGGTGATGCGCGCCGGCGTCTTTCCCAGGCCGCTGCACTTCACCGAGAGCTTTGCCAGTCTCAAATTTCTCTCGCTCGGCGACAAGCTGACCATCGGCCGCGCGCTGCTGGCCATTCAAATGGAACGCCACTCGCGCCGCGATCTGGATACCATCACTATGCTCGATTGGCTCCGCGAGAAACGCCAGACACCACGCGCCATCGAGCGCTTCTGGCGCCAGGTGCTGGTCAGCGCCATCAATGAGGAGCTGGACCGAATGGCGGCCTCGCACGGATTCCAGGTCTTCTACCTCGGTTTCCTGGCCGCCGCCGATTCCTACCAGATGGGCGTCCCAGCCGTCCCTCTCGGCGAGCTCTATTCCGCCGAAATCTGGCGGAGCATCCCCAACGTCGAGATTCGCTTCCGCACGCCCGTCACCGCCATCCGGTTTGAATCCGGCCGCGTGGCTGGTGTCGAGGCCGGCGGTGAGTTGATCCAGGCGGACCATTACGTCTCCGCCCTGCCGTTTGAGAAGCTCGCGCCCCTGGCGCCGGAACTGGGTATCGATTATTCCCCTTTCACGCACTCGCCTATCACTGGAGTACATCTCTGGTTTGATCGCCCGGTGACCGATCTCCCCCACGGCACGCTTCTGGACCGTACCATCCACTGGTTTTTCAATAAGGAAGGTGGCCGCTACATCCAGCTCGTGATCAGCGCCTCCCGTTCTCTCACCGCCATGCCACGCGCGGAGGTGATCGAGCTGGCATTGCGCGAGCTGCGCGAATTCCTGCCCGGCGCCCGCGATGCGCAACTCGTTCAGTCCCATGTGGTGAAGGAGCTCCGGGCGACGTTCTCCGCCGCCACCGGCTTGGAGCTGCTGCGGCCCGAAGCGCGTACCGGCTTCGCCAATTTCACCCTCGCCGGCGATTGGACCCGCTCCGGCTGGCCGGCCACCATGGAGGGCGCCGTGCGCAGCGGCTACAAGGCCGCCGAGGCCGCCGCTCAGGCCCTCGGGCAACCAGACCACTACCTGCACCCCGATATCGCTTAAACTCAAGTTATGCGCTTGCGACTGCTGGCTGGCTTCTCCCTTCTGCTTCTCGCCCTCCCGGGCGTGGTTCTGGCCGATCCGCCCATGACCACCATCCGGATTGAGGTCAAGACGTACAGCGACAAGCCTATCGACCGCGCCAGCGTCATTGTGAAATTTGTCGAGGGGCGCGATTACATCAAGCTGGGCAAGAAGATTCAGACCTCCTGGCAGTTGAAGACCAACCAGGAAGGCCTGGCCAAGATCCCGGCGGTGCCGCAGGGCAAGATTCAGGTGCAGGTCATCGCCAAGGGGTATCAGACCTTCGGCCAGGTCTTCGAAGTCAACGAGGCCGAGCGCACCATCGAAGTGAAGCTCAACGCGCCGCAACCCCAGGTCAGCGCCCACCAGTAGCGACGGCCTCCGCCCCATCTCGCATCCATTACTTTGACCCTGCCCGGCGAAGCTGCTGAATCGCCTGATCTTCCTGGCGTGGGGTGCATAACCGCGCCCGATTTCGGCCCACCGCCGCCCCAAAATCAGCCGCTTCACCCACTTTGGTATCGCCTCGGCCCGCCCGTCAATTCCGTCACGCAACCGTAAAATTCGATTCGCCCTAAAATCAAGCACATACACACCATGTACGTATTATTGTATTGACCGCCCACAACATCTTGGGGTATCGTTGCGAGTGCCCCCCTTCCTCCCTGTCACCAAGACTCGCCGAACGGGGACCCTTTTTGATATTCCCAAGGAGCCGGACATGGGTCAGTTGAGTGTGGACTTGAGCGCGCATACCAAGTCTTTCCGCCGCAGTCTACGGAAGGAAGAACGTACGGGCCTGGCGTTTCCCAGGTACTTTACGGCACGGCTGGAAGCCGGCAAAACCCCTTACGACGAGGTGAAGTGGGAGCTTCGCTCCGCCACTATCGGTAACGATAAGGGCGCGATGATCTTTGAACAGAAAGATATCGAAGTCCCGGCCGACTGGTCTCAGACGGCAACCAACATCGTCGCCTCCAAGTATTTCCATGGCCGCATGGGCTCTCCAGAACGCGAACGCTCCGTCGCGCAGCTCGTCCACCGCGTCGTCGACACCATCGCCGAATGGGGCATCGACGGCCGCTACTTCCGCTCTCTCGAAGACGCCGCCAACTTCCGCAACGAACTCGCCCACCTGATGCTGACCCAGAAGGCGTGCTTTAACTCGCCCGTCTGGTTCAATGTCGGCGTCAAGGAAGAGAACCGCGGCTACGGCTTCTACTACGACGAGACCGCCGACGCCATTAAGAAGCTGGATAAGACAGTCCATCGCCCGCAGTGTTCCGCCTGCTTCATCAATTCAGTCCAGGACTCGCTCGAATCCATTCTCGACCTCGCCAAGACCGAAGGCATGCTCTTCAAGTGGGGCTCCGGCACCGGCACCAACCTCTCCACCTTGCGTGAGGAAAACGGCCTGCTCTGGGGCGGAGGCCGCGCCTCCGGCCCGCTCAGTTTCATGAAGGGCTTCGACGCCTTCGCCGGCGTCATCAAATCCGGCGGCAAAACCCGCCGCGCCGCCAAGATGGTCATCCTCAACGCCGAACACCCCGACGTCGAGCAGTTCATCTGGTGCAAGGCCAAGGAAGAGAGGAAGGCCCATACCCTCATCGATGCCGGCTACGATGCGTCGATGGACGGCGAGGCCTATTCCTCGATCTTCTTCCAGAACGCGAATAATAGCGTCCGCGCCACCGACGAGTTCATGCAGTCCGTCGTCGACGACAAGGAGTGGTGGACCAAGTCCGTTGTCAACAGCGAAGGCGTCAAGAAGTACCGCGCCCGCGATCTCATGCGCTCCATCGCCGAAGCCACCTGGCAGTGCGGCGACCCTGGAATGCAGTTCGACACCACCATCAATAAGTGGCACACCTCGAAGAACACGGATCGCATCAACGCATCCAATCCCTGTTCCGAGTACATGTTCCTGGACGATTCGGCCTGCAACCTGGCTTCGCTGAATCTGATGCGCTTCGTCAACGGCGGCTTGTTCGACGTGGAGGCCCTGCGCCACGCTGTCGATACCGTCACCCTGGCGCAGGAGATCGTCGTCGATGCGGCCAGCTACCCCACCGAGAAGATCGCCAAAAACTCGCACGACTACCGCCCTCTGGGCCTCGGCTTCGCCAATCTCGGCTCGCTGCTGATGTCCATGGGTGTTCCCTATGACAGCGAGGCCGGCCGCGCCTGGGCCGGCGCCATCTCGGCAGTCATGTGCGGCCAGTCCTATTTCACCAGCGCCCGCATCGCCGAAGCGGTGGGCCCCTGCCCTGGCTACGCCCACAATGAGGAGCCCTTCCTCAACGTCATCAAGATGCACTGGGATCAGGTCAACGCCACCATCGATTCCAAGCTCGTCCCCCCGGCGCTCTTCGAGAACGCGTTCCAGGCCTGGAAGCAGGCTTACGAGCTGGGCGGCAAGACCGGATTCCGCAACGCGCAGGTCACCGTCATCGCACCCACCGGCACCATCGGCTTCATGATGGACTGCGACACCACCGGCGTGGAGCCCGATCTCGCCCTCGTCAAGTACAAGAAGCTCGTCGGCGGCGGCGTCATCAAGATCGTCAACAACACAGTGCCCTCCGCTCTCATCCGCCTCGGTTACACCTCCGAGCAAGTGGAGCAGATCGTCCGCCACATCGATGCCACCGGCTCCATCGAGGGCGCGCCCGCCCTCAAGCCCGAACACCTCCCTGTCTTCGATTGCTCCTTCAAGGCCCCCAACGGCTCCCGCTTCATCCACCATATGGGCCATGTCCGCATGATGGCGGCCGTCCAGCCGTTCATCTCTGGCGCCATCTCCAAGACCATCAATATGCCCGAGGAGTCCACGGTGGAGGACGTCATGGGCGCCTACATCGAGAGCTGGAAGCTCGGCCTGAAGGCAGTCGCCATCTACCGCGACGGCTCCAAGCGTGTCCAGCCGATGAGCTCCGGCAGCGCCAAAGGGGAAAAGGCGGCCAGCAATGTCTCGCTTGCCACCCCCAACCCCGCCCCGGCCCGGATCGAGGAGCGCATCGTCTACCGCCCGCAGCGCCGCAAGCTGCCCGACGAGCGCCAGTCCATCACCCATAAGTTCTCTATCGCCGGCCACGAGGGCTACATCACGGTTGGCCTCTTTGAGGACGGCACTCCCGGTGAACTCTTCATCACCATGGCCAAAGAGGGCTCCACCATCTCCGGCCTGATGGATAGCTTCGCCACCACGGTCAGCTACGCCCTCCAGTACGGCGTGCCGATCAAGTTCTTCATCGACAAGTTCAGCCACGTCCGCTTCGAGCCTTCCGGCTACACCGGTAATCCGCAGATCACCTACGCCAAGTCGATCATGGATTACATCTTCCGCTGGCTGGCCCTGAAGTTCCTCGGCCCGAACTACGTCGAGAACGAGGCCGGCAACTCGTCGCAACTGCGGCGCACCGAGCCAGAGCCCCAGCAGCAACTACCGTTCTCCCCGGCGGACGGCATGGCCGACGCCCCCTCGTGCTCAGAGTGCGGCGGGATCATGACGCGCAATGGGTCGTGCTATAAGTGCGAGAATTGCGGCGGGACGAGCGGCTGCTCTTAACCAACCTCGTCCAACGCTCAGCTCGCACAAAGGCCGCCCCTTCCTCCGGGCGGCCTTTTCCTCACCTGGACCGCTCAGGCGCTCGGCGTAAGCCAACGCCGAAGTGCGGCGTGAACTTCGGGCAGGTGCCGAGACGCGGCGCTCTTCTTTCACAGCGCTACAGCCTTTGCATGGGAAAGCTCGCCAGCATCCTGCAGCGCTAGCCCGGATGTTTAATCCCCCCTCCACAAAAGAACTACCCGATTTCCGCCGCCGCCTTCTCAATCTCCAGCGCCACCTTCTTCATCATCGCCGGCACCACCGTTTCTAGCTCCGCCGTGAACCGCTCCTTCGGCATCGAGATGCTCATCGAGGCCACCACCTGGCCCTTCTCGTCCCGGATCGGCACGCCGACGCACTGCCCGCCGCAGACAGTTTCCCCCTTGTCCCAGGCGAAACCCTGCGCCTTCACTTCCGCCAGTTCGATCAGGATCTTCCGCATGTCCGTTTGCGTCGCCGGAGTGAGCGGGAAGATCCCGTAGGTATGCAGCATCCGGTTGGTGCGGTCCGGCGTCTGGTACGCCGCAATCGCCTTGCCCAACGACGAGGCATAGGGCTGTAGAATCCGCCCGCGATAGTTCGACATGCGAATCGGATGCAGGCTCTCCACCACGTCCACTACACGCGCCACGTCCCCGCGCAGTTGCGCCAGCGCCACCGTCTCTCCAAACTGCGACGCCACCTGCACCAGGAACGGCCGCGCCGCCTCGGCCATGCGCTTCTCCGCCTGCTCCGGACCCGACCCGCCCCAACGCTTCACCGCCACATAGTTGTCCGCCGAGTCCTTGCCCAGATAGTCCAACTGGTAGAGCGTCCTCAACAGACGCAGCGTGGACGCCTTGCCGAGCCCCACCGCCTCCGCAATCTCCTTCAAACCCAGCGCCGTCGCTTCGCCCGAAAGCAACTCCATGATTTGCAGCCCTTTGGCGAGCGATCGGGACTCATAGCCCGGCTCGGCCGTTTCCGTCGCAGAAGTGGAACGCTGTTTCATTATTTGTTGACTCCGAGGGACCGTCCCTATATTATACGAAGGGACGGTGGTGGAATTCACCGTACACTTACCGTGCCCTCACTCCTACCTAACCAAATCCATGGGCCCATCGCGGCACTGCTCACTCCGCGGACCTCCTCCGGCCTCATCGATCGAGACGCCCTGGAAGCCAATGCCCGATTCGTGCTCTCTTGTGGCGCCCGCGGTCTCTGCCTCTCCGGCGCCACCGGCGAATACAGCATTGCCACTGAGCAGGAACGCGTCGAAACCCTCGCTTGGATCCGTGACATCGTCCCGCAGGATCGTCTCCTCCTCGCCGGCGTGGGCGCTCCCGATGCCCAATCCGCCATCCGTCTCGCAGGCCGCTTTCAGGCCGCCGGCGCCGATCTGCTGCTGGTCCCCACTCCGCATTTCTTCCCCTATCCGCCTGCCGAGATCGAAGAGTTCTACCGCTTCTTCGCCGCCGCAACACCGCTGCCGGTACTCATCTACAACCTGCCGCAATTCACCAGCGGAGTACCTCTCTCCGTGGTCCTGCGCTTGATTGAGACCGTGCCCAACATCGTCGGCATCAAAGACAGCAGCGGCGAGACCGCCACCCTTCGCGCCCTCACAGAGCGCCCCCACCTCGCCGCCCGCCGCATCATCGGCAACGATAATGTCTTCCGCACCGTTCTCAGCGGCCGCCTCGTCGATGGCTGCATCAGCGGCGTCGCCGGAGTCCTGCCCGAGCTCACCGTCGCCTGCCTGCAAAGCGCCTCCGACCCCGCCCTGGCCTTACTCGAAGAGCTCATTCCCCACCTCGGACCCTTCCCCACGCCCTGGGGCCTCAAACTCATCGCCGAAGCCCGCGGCTTCTTCCCCGCGCGCCACGCAATGCCCGTCTCCACTGGGATGCAGGACGAAATGAGCGACTTCATCGACTGGTTCTCCAATTGGTGGACCGCCGCGCTCTCGGCCCTCGCCACCTCCTCACACACAACCCTTGCCAGCCGGTAGACCCCGCTCCCGCCTCCACCTCATTGGCTATTGACAGTCTGCGCGGTTCGTTTTACACTGAAATTCGTGAATTGTGAAACATGAGTTTCATGTTTTTCACGAGTTGCGGCGATGTCCCGGTTTTGCGGTACGCCGCAACCAGCGCTTTTTTGACCGACTGAGAATGACACTAACCCCTGCCCCCGCGTCGCAAGGCGCGGGGGGTTTTTTTGAGGTACCGTTTTCACATCATGTTGTTCGCACTTCTTCTCTTCGCCGGCCTGCAGAATCCGCTCGATCTTCGCGACGCCACCGTGCGCGGCGAGGGCCTCGCCGGACCCTCCGCCAAGGCCATGCAGATGCTCGTCGAAGAGGTGGAATCGCGCACCCGCATCCGCTGGCGCACCGGCCCAGCCCAGGCAGGAAAGCCCTCCATTATCCTGGTGCGCAATCCCGCCTCGGGTCTCGCTCCAGAGGCCTATCGCATCACGGTGACCGCGACGATGATCCGCGTCGAGGGCGCCGATGACCGCGGTGTACTCTTCGGCGTCGGCAAGCTGCTGCGCTCGATGGAGATGCGCCGCGATTCCGTGCAACTTCCCGCCGGTTTTGATTCCGTGACCTCGGCGCCCAAATACAAGTTGCGCGGCCATCAGCTCGGCTATCGCCCCAAGACCAACTCCTACGACGCATGGTCCGCCGCCATGTGGGAGCAGTACTTCCGCGACCTCATCATCTTCGGCGCCAACGCAGTGGAGTTGATCCCGCCGCGCTCCGACGACGATGCCGATAGCCCTCACTTCCCACTGCCGCCCATGAAGATGATGATCGAGATGTCGCGCCTGGCGAAGGAGTACGGGCTGGAGCTGTGGATCTGGTATCCGGCCATGGACAAGGACTACTCGCAACCGGCAACCGTGGACGCCGCGCTGAAAGAGTGGGGCGACGTCTTCCGCCAGTTGCCGCGCATTGACGCCATCTTCGTGCCCGGCGGCGATCCCGGCCACACCCAGCCCAAGTACATGATGGCCCTGCTCGAAAAGCAGACCGCCAACCTCCACAAGTACCACCCCAAAGCGCAGATGTGGATGTCTCCGCAGAGCTTCAACGCCGAGTGGATGGACGAGTTCTTCGGCATCATGGAGCGCCAGCCGGCGTGGCTTAGCGGGATCGTCTTCGGGCCGCAAAACCGCACCAGCCTGCCGGCGCTGCGCGAGCGGATCCCCAAACGTTATCCCATCCGCTTCTACCCCGACATCACGCACAGCCTGCGCGCTCAATACCCCGTGCCCGATTGGGACGCCGCCTTCGCCCTCACCCTGGAGCGCGAACCCATCAACCCGCGTCCCGTGGACCAGCGCATCATCTTTCGCCGCTTGCAGCCCTATGCCGATGCCGGCTTCATCACGTATTCGGAGGGCTGCAATGACGACGTCAACAAGGCCGTGTGGAGCGCGCTCGGCTGGGACCCGGACGCCGATCTGAATTCCATCACCCGCGACTATGCGCGTTACTTCATCGGCGCCGACGTGGCCGAGTCGTTCGGAGACGGTCTGCTGGCACTCGAGCGCAACTGGCGCGGCCCCGCGGCGAAGAACCCCGGCATCGAAACCACGCTCTCGCAGTTTCAGGCGATGGAGCGCGCAGCGCCGCCGGAGCGGAAGCGCAACTGGCGGTTTCAGCAGGCGCTCTATCGCGCCTACTACGACGCGTTCCAGCGGACCCGCGTGATTCAGGAATCCATGCAGGAGAGCCGTGCGCTGGACCTCCTCGGCAAGGCCCGCGAGAGCGGCGCCGTGGCGGCAGTGGCGGCGGCGGAAAAGGAGCTCCTCGTGGACCCCATGACCGCGCCGGGCGCGGCCCTGCGGGCGCGGGTTTTCGAACTTGCCGAGGCGCTCTTCCAATCCGTGCGCATGCAGCTCAGCGTGCCGCGCTATCAGGCCATCGCCGTGGGCCGAGGCGCCAATCTCGATCTCATCGACACGCCCCTCAACAATCGCAACTGGCTGGCGCGGCAGTTCGCCGCCGTCCGCGCGGCCGCCACTGAGACCGAGCGCCTGAAGTTACTCGACACCATCCTCCACTGGACTAACCCCGGACCGGGCGGATTCTACGACGACCTCGGCAACCCCACCGCGCAGCCCCATCTGGTGCGCGGCGAGGCCTACGATCAGGAGCCCGCCATGCTGCACGCGTCGCTCACCGGCTTCGCCAATCGTGCCAACATGCGGGATTGGCGCATCTCCTGGCGGACCCACGCCGAGACGCTGGGCGAGACGCCGCTGGAGCTGCGCTACGCCGGACTCGATCCGGCGGCGCGCTACAAAGTGCGCGTCGTCTATGGTGGCGACGCCCAGCCCATCGAACTGCGGCTCACGGCGAATGGAACGTACGAGGTCCACTCGTGGCGCAAAAAGGACGCCGTGCCCACGCCTGTGGAGTTTGCCATCCCGCGCGAGGCCACCGCCGGCGGCTCGCTCTCGCTACAGTGGACAAAGCAACTGGGCCAGGGCGGCGCTGGCCGCGGCGTGCAGGTTTGCGAAGTCTGGCTGGTACGGGAGTAGCGTCATGGATCAATGGAAAAGTCCGGTTCGCGCGCGGCTGCAAGCGGGAGAGCCTGTCGTCGCGCTCACCATCACGACGCCCGATGTGGAGGCGGCGGCCTACGCCTCGCGCCTCGGGTTTCATCTGCTGTGGGTGGAGATGGAGCACTCCCCTATCACGCTGGAGACGTTGCGGCTGATGGTGCTGGCCACGCGCGGCCGGTCCGCGCAGGTGTTCGCGCGCGTGCCGGTGAACGATCTATGGACCGCGAAGCGGGTGCTGGACCAGGGCGTCAGCGGCGTGATCTTCCCGTTCACCTCCGACGAGGCAAAGGCCGCGCAAGCCGCCGCCGCCACTCACTATCCGCCTGAGGGCCGGCGCGGATCGGGGGCCGGCCTGGCTACCCTGACGTGGCCCGGTAGCGGCTCCTATTACGACTCCGCCGATACCGAAATCGTCACCGTCTGCGTGGTGGAAGAGGCTTGCGCGCTGGAGCAGATCGACGAGATCGCGGCCACCCCCGGCATCGACGTGCTCTTCATCGGCACCAGCGACCTCTCGTTCTCCCTGGGCCTCCGCGGGCAGCAGGGCGCGCCGGAGCACAAGGCAGCCATCGCGAAGATCCGCGACGCCGCTCATCGCCACGGCAAGGCAGTGGGCCGCCCCGCCGCCACCGCCGCACAGATGGCCGAATACCGCAAAGAGGGCTTTCTGTTCTTTCAAACCGTCACCAACCTGGGCCTGATGGCCGCCGGCGCGCGCGGGATTCTGGAGCCGCTGGGCATTCAACCCGCCAAAGAGGACGAGCGTGCGCTCTATTAGGGCGCTTGCAACATTGTTGCCGACCACCGCTTGCTCACGCGCGCGGCTTTGTCGCGCGCGCCTCGGAACCGAGCCACGACCGTCAGGGAGTGGACTACGAAATCTCCGAATTTGCTCCAAACTGATCGCGGTCCTGCTGCTGTTTGCGCTCTGCGGCAT
This sequence comes from Paludibaculum sp., assembly GCA_036504135.1. Taxonomy (GTDB): domain Bacteria; phylum Acidobacteriota; class Terriglobia; order Bryobacterales; family Bryobacteraceae; genus Paludibaculum. The sequence continues at coordinate 53,758 of DASXVP010000022.1, read as the reverse complement.
GGCCTCCGAGCCCGTCATCGAACGCGTCTTCGGGCCGGAGACGCCCACCGGGCCGTACAAGCATCCGGCCAGTTTCACGGAGCTATCCAACGGCGATCTCTACCTCGTCTACTATGGTGGCGCCGAAGAGTACGCCATCCAGACCGGAGTCTACGGGGCGCGCTACAGCGCGTCCGCGAAGAAGTGGTCGGCGCCAAAGCTAATCGCCTCAGACCCGTTCCGCTCAGTGGGCAACGGCATCGTGTGGCAGGCGCCCGATGGCGTATTGTGGCTCTTCTACGTCGTGCGCTGGGGGCAGACGTGGTCCACGTCGCGCATTCAGGCCAAGATCTCGCGCGACAACGCCGAAACATGGTCCGAGTCCTTTGTTGTTAGCGAAAGAGAGGGCATGATGGTGCGCGGCCGGCCCATCGTGCTCGCCAGTGGTGAATACATCCTGCCCGTCTATCACGAAACCGGCGCCGATACGGAGAACGTCGGGCCGGATTCCACCTCGCGCTTTTTGCGCTGGGATGCGAAGCAGCGGCAGTGGGTGGAGGTGGGCATCATTCGCTCGAAGAAGGGCAACATTCAGCCGGCCATCGTGGAGCTATCGCCGGGCCACCTGGTGGCCTACTGCCGGCGCGGCGGCGGCTACGGCCCGGTGAAGGACGGCTTTATTGTGCGGGCCGAGTCACGCGACGCGGGCCGCACCTGGAGCGAGGGCGTCGATTCGAACTTCCCCAACCCCAACGCCGCGGTGGATTTCATCCGGCTGAAGAGCGGCGCGCTCGTGCTGGTCTACAACGACTCCATGGACGACCGCACTCCGCTCACCGTCGCCCTCTCCGCCGACGGTGACAAGACCTGGCCCCACCGCAAAAACCTCGCGACGGGCAAGGACTCCTTCGCCTACCCGGTGGCGCTGCAAGCACGCGACGGCCGCATCCACATCGTCTACACGTCGAACAACCGCAAGGTCATCCAACACGCCGTCATCGACGAATCATGGCTGCGGGGCCGGTGACGCGCCCGGAAACGCCGCCTTCATCATGCCAAGCATCCACGCGCGATGCTGCCTCAGATAGTCCGCGAAGCCTTCCGGCTTGGAGGGGTGAAACGCCGGTCCAGTCCAGTTGAACTTCACGGGCTTGGCGTCGTTCTTCGCCTCCGCGTCTTCAGGCCGGTCCACGTGCTTGCCCGCGTAACGGTTGCCCCGGAAGCGGACGTCCTTGGCCGGACCGAAGCCCTGCCCGATCTCGAAGTTTCCGTCCGGAGAACGCTTCACCTCATGTCCGTAACGTCCAGTGCCGTTGCTGATGAACGTATTATTGACAAACTCGGCGTTGCTGGCATAGCCCTTCCAGTCTGAGAACTGCACCAGATTGACGGTCTCACCGGCCCCCGTCTCTATGTAGTTGTCATGTACGCGAATGCCGCGCACCGGGCCAGGGATATGGATGCTCCGGGTCTTGTCGTTGCGGCTGATGTTGTAGCGCACCTCGACGCCTTCGTTGCCGAGCATTTCGCCGGACTTGGGCGGCTCCGGCGTGCAGATCAGCAAGAACCCGCCCTCGTTGTCGTGCGAGTAGTTGAACTCAATCGTCGTGTTGCGCGAGTTGTAGTCGGAATCGAATCCCTGCCCGTCCTTTTGCGAGCGCGTCCACATAGCCTCGTTCAGGCGCATCACCGTGTTGTCGCAACTCCACGGCCAGATGCCGGCGTTGTATTCGTTGGCCCGGCGGTTGCAGTCCTTCGCAATGTTGTGTTCCACCAGCGCGCCGTCGCACGCCCACGGCACAATGCCGTCGCCGCCGATGTCCTCCACATAGTTATCGCGGATCACCACACCGGTGGACGGGAACCAGATATGCCGCGAATAGAACGCCGATTGGGCCGCGATCGCGCTGCGGTCCACCTTCCACACGATGTTCCGCTCGATCCGCAGCCCGTCGAACCGGCTCGGCGTCTTCTTACCGGATGTGCGGAAAATGATGCCGCCGTTGTCCTTATCCTTGTTGGTCCCGTTGACGTCATGGACGAACAATCCGCTCACGACGATATGCTGCGCCACGCCGAAATCGTCGAGCCAGATGTGCACTCCGCGCCGCGTCGCCACGCCCTCGCCGTGATTGGTCACCTCCAGGTTGCGTAGCTCGATCCACTGCTGGTTCTTGAGCAGCACCGCGTCCGTGCCGCTGCCGCCTCCGTCGATGCGCGGCATGGCGCCCTTGCCGTAACGATCGATGACGATGGGCGCATTAAGGGCGCCCGATCCGCGCGTCACCAGCGGGCCAGGCCACGCGCAGCCGCTCTTCAGCAGAATCTGGTCGCCGGGTTTCAACTCCAACGTGCTGAGTTTGGATAGAGTCTTCCACTCGGGCTTCGTGCAATCTACCTGGTAAGTAGCCGCCTGTGCCACGGCGATAGCCGACATCAGAATGAGGGTTTTCATGAGCACCTTCTGCGCTAACATAATATCCATCCATGAGGGGCGTTCGATTTATCCTTGCGTCGTGCTGGGCCGCGACTTTGCTCGCCGCGCCGCGGCCTGTCGATTTCAACCGCGAAGTGCGGCCAATCCTTTCCGACAAGTGTTTTCAGTGCCACGGGCCTGATGAGAAGCAACGCAAAGCCGGCCTGCGCCTGGACCAGAAAGATGCCGCGCTGGCCAAGGTTATCACCGCCGGCAACGCCGCACATTCCAAGCTCTATCAACGCGTCAGCCACGAGAAGAAGGCGCTGCGGATGCCGCCTGCCTACTCGGGCATCACACTGAATGACAAAGAGGTGACGCTGCTCCAACGCTGGATCGACGAGGGCGCCAAGTGGGAAACCCACTGGTCCTACACGCCGCCGCAGCGCGTAGAGCCGCCCGCCGCGCGCCTGCCGGCGTGGGCCAAAAATCCCATTGACCGGTTCGTGTTGGCGCGGCTCGATCGTGAAGGCTTGAAGCCCTCGTCCGAGGCCGACCGCACAACGCTGCTGCGGCGCGTCACCTTTGACCTCACCGGCCTGCCGCCGACTCTGGCCGAAGTAGATGCCTTCCTTAGCGATAGGGCGCCCGGCGCCTACGAGCGCCAGGTTGATCGCTTGCTCGCGTCGAAACACTATGGCGAGCGCATGGCCATGGCGTGGCTCGATCTTGCGCGCTACGCCGATACGCACGGCTACCACATCGATTCGCACCGCGACATGTGGCCCTGGCGCGATTGGGTGATCTCGGCCTTCAATCGCAACCTGCCGTTCGATCAGTTCACGGTGTGGCAACTGGCCGGCGACCTGCTCCCGAATCCCACGCGGGAGCAGCGCATCGCCACCGGCTTCCACCGCAATCACATGATCAACTTCGAGGGCGGCGCCATTCCCGAGGAGTATCAGGTGGAGTATGTGGCAGATCGCGTGGAGACCACCAGCAACGTCTGGATGGGCACTACGCTCGGCTGCGCCAAATGCCACGACCACAAGTACGATCCTCTCGCGCAGAAAGATTTCTACCGCTTCGGCGCCTTCTTCAATACCATTCCCGAGAAGGGTCTGGACGGGCAGACGGGCAACGCCGAGCCGGTTTTGGAACTGCCCACCGATCAGCAGGAGCGCCAGCTCGCCGAATCCACGCAGGCCATCGCCGCGCTCGGCCAGCAGTTGCCCTTTGACGACATCGCCATCGCCGAGTGGATCTGGGAGCGGACGAAGTTCGAATCCGTTGTGCCGGCGTCGCCGCGCGACGGCCTGCGCGCCTGGTATGAGCTCGACGGCAACCTCACCGACATCAGCGGCAACTTCCGCAACGGCCGTCTGCTGAAAGGCGACATCTCGTGGAACGCCGGGCCTGTGAATCGCGCCGCCGATCTCGATGCCTCCATGCGCCTCCGTTTTCCCGCCGGTGTGCTCGATAGCGGCAAACCGTTCAGCATGGCCTTCTGGTATCGCATCGGCCGCCAGAAAGCCTCCACGATGTTCCGGCAGCAGCAGGGCACCCAGCTCTTCGAAATCGGATTCGATGAGCCGGAGACGCTGCCCAGGCTGCGGCGCGGGCATCACATCACGTTGCGCTGGCAGCAGAGTCCCGGCAAGGAGTTGATCGTCCGCAGCACCGCGCGCGCCTTGCAGGACCGGCTCTATCACTGCACCGTTACCTTCGACGGCAAAGACGCCACGCTCTTCCTCGATGGCGAGCCGTTCGCCTCGCAAGTGGAGAAGAATACCATCGGCGCCATGCCGTCACTGCTGGCGCCCGTCGAGGTCAGCGACAGCCGCCTGCGCCTCGACGATCTGCGCTTTTATGATCGCGCGCTGAATCGCAGCGATGCCGTGCGCCTGGCCGTCCACTACCCCGCCGAGGTATTGTTGATCGCGCCCGGCAAGCGCACCAGGGACCATGCTGCCCGCCTCCAGGATTACTACCTGACCAACGACGCCCCGCCCGTGTGGCGCCAGGCCTACACCGCGTGGAAGGCGCTGCGCGAGAAGCGCGACGAACTGGAGTCGCAGGTCACCTCCACGATGATCATGTCCGAGATGGAGACTCCTCGCGACACCTACCTGCTGGGCCGCGGCGATTACACGAACAAGGTGGAGAAGGTGACGCCCGGCGTACCGGCCGCGTTGCCGCCCCTGCCGGCCGGCGTGAAACCGGACCGCCTGGCACTGGCTCAGTGGCTGGTGAGCCCGGAGCATCCGCTCACGGCAAGAGTGGCCGTGAACCGCTACTGGTATATGTACTTCGGACAAGGCATCGTCAAGACCACCGAGGACTTCGGATCGCAGGGCGAGCAACCTGTGCATCCGGAGCTGCTCGATTGGCTGGCCACGGAGTTTGTCCGCACCGGTTGGGACGTCAAGGCGATGCAGCGCCTGATCGTCACCTCGGCGGCCTACCGGCAGTCCTCCAAGGTCACGCCGGCGCTGCACGAGAAGGACCCGGAGAACCGCCTGCTGGCCCGCGGACCGCGCGTGCGCCTGCCGGCGGAGATGGTGCGCGACAACGCGCTCGCCTCAGCCGGGCTGCTCAAACTGGAGATCGGCGGACCCAGCGTACTGCCCTATCAGCCCGCCGGGCTCTGGGAAGAGCTGGCGTTTGGTGAGGCGTTCTCGGCGCAGGAGTACCGCCAGGATCACGGCGACAAGCTCTACCGCCGCGCCATGTACACCTTCTGGAAACGCACGTCGCCGCCGGCCTCGCTGAATACGTTCGACGCGCCCGACCGTGAAAAGTGCACGTCGCGCCGCGCCGTCACCAACACGCCTCTGCAGGCTCTGGTGACGCTCAACGATCCGACCTATGTGGAAGCGGCGCGCAACCTGGCGCAGGTCGTGCTGCAAGCACCCGCCACCGACGACGCCCGGCTGCGCGTGGCGTTTCGCCGCGTCACCGCGCGAACTCCAACCAATGCCGAGATGGCCGTGCTGCGCGGTACGCTGCGCGGCCAGATCGATACGTATCAAAAGGATCCCAAGGCGGCCGCGGCGCTGCTGCGCGTAGGCGAATCGCCAGTAAGCGCCAACGTCCCCGCGCCCATGCTCGCCGCCTGGACCAACGTCTGCACCGTGATTCTCAACCTCGATGAAGCCATCACCAGGGAGTAGCCACCAGCCATGAACCGACGCGAACTCCTCTCCCGTCTGCCCGCCGGCATCGGCCTGGCGGCCCTTTCCCACCTGTTCGGCGCCGAAACGAAAAAGGGCATTCCTGGTTTGGACGGTCTGCCACACTTCGCGCCCAAGGCCAAGCGCGTGATCCTGCTCCACCAGTCCGGCGGCCCTTCCCAGATCGATCTCTTCGATTACAAGCCGCAACTGCGCAAGTTCCAGGGCGTCGATCTGCCCGCCTCCATCCGCATGGGCCAGCGCATCACCGGAATGACCTCGGGCCAGGCGACGTTCCCGGTGGCTGCGTCGAACTTCAATTTCCAGCAGCACGGCGCCAATGGCACCTGGGTCAGCGATCTGATCCCGCACACGGCCAAGATCATCGACGAGCTGGCCGTGATCAAGAGCATGCACACGGAGGCCATCAATCACGACCCGGCCATCACTTTCTTTCAGAGTGGCAGCCAGCAGCCGGGCCGCCCCAGCATGGGCGCGTGGGTCAGCTACGGGCTGGGCAGCGAAAACGAGAACCTGCCGGCGTTCGTAGTGATGGTCAGCCAGGCGCACGCCATCAACACGGATCAGCCGCTGTTTTCGCGCCTGTGGGGCAGCGGGTTTTTGCCGTCCAACTATCAAGGCGTCAAGTTCCGGGCCGCCGCCGATCCGGTACTTTTCCTCTCGGACCCCGAAGGCATCTCCAAACAAAACCGGCGCTCCATGCTCGATTCCATCGGCAAGCTGAATACGCTCAAGTTTCAGTCTCAGGGCGATCCGGAGATCGAGACGCGCATCTCGCAGTACGAGATGGCCTATCGCATGCAGACCTCCGTGCCGGAGCTGGTCGATCTCTCCAAGGAACCGGACTCCGTCTTCGAGATGTATGGGCCGGAGTCGCGCAAGCCCGGCAGCTACGCGCGGAATTGTCTGCTGGCGCGCCGCCTGGCCGAGCGCGGCGTGCGCTTCATCCAGCTCTATCATCGCGGCTGGGATCAGCACAACGATCTGCCGCGCGATCTGGCACTGCAATGCCGCGGCACCGATCAGTCCACCGCGGCGCTGGTCAGCGATTTGAAGCAGCGCGGCCTTCTCGACGACACGCTGGTTGTGTGGGGCGGGGAATTCGGCCGCACCGTCTACTGCCAGGGGCGGCTCACCGACGTCAACTATGGCCGGGATCACCACCCTCGCAACTTCACCATGTGGCTGGCCGGCGGCGGCATCAAGCCGGGCACGGTGCTGGGAGAGACCGACGATTTCAGCTACAACGTCACGGCAGATCCTGTGCACGTCCACGATTTGCAGGCCACTATCATGAAGTGCCTCGGCGTGGATCACAAGAAGCTCACGTTCAAGTTCCAGGGCCGGCATTTCCGGCTGACCGATGTGCATGGCGAGATCGTCGATAAAATACTGGCATGACCCGCGCGGCCGTTCTGCTATTCCTGATTGCAGGCATGATGCACGCATCGCAGGATTTTGATGAAGCCGCCGGCCGCCGCTTCGCCGCGCTCGCTCTGGAGTGCGTTCACAAAGAGTACCCGAACAAGATCGCGCACGCGATGGAGTCCGACGCCGACGCCAAGCCGCCGCGCGAACTGACGCCGGCGTTCTATGGCTGCTATGACTGGCACTCGGCCGTGCATGGCCATTGGCTGCTGGCCCGGCTGGCGCGGACTTTTCCGAAGGCCGAGTTTGCCCCCGCCGCGCGCGCCGCTCTGCAAACGAGCCTCACCGCCGCCAATATCCAACGAGAGGTGCGGTACCTGAATGCAACCGGACGCGCCACCTTTGAGCGGCCCTACGGTCTGGCCTGGCTGATGCAACTCAGCGCGGAATTGAAGGAGTGGGACGATCCGCAGGCCCGGGAATGGGCCGCCCATCTGGAGCCGCTGGTGCAGGCCTCGGTGGCGCGGATCAGTGCGTGGCTGCCCAAGCTCTCCTATCCCGTCCGTACGGGCGAGCACAACAATACGGCGTTCTCGCTCGGGCTGATGCTGGATTACGCTCGCAGCGCGAAGAACGCTCCATTCGAAGCCCTGCTCACCGCGCGAATTCGCGACTACTATCTGAAGGACAAGGCGTGCCCGCTGGCCTATGAGCCATCCGGCGAAGACTTTCTCTCGCCGTGCCTGGCCGAGGCGGACGCTGTGCGCCGTGTGCTGCCGCCGGCGGAGTTCGCCGGGTGGTTCCATGCCTTCCTGCCCACGGTGGATCTGACCCCCACCGTGGTCACGGACTTCACCGATGGCAAACTCTATCACCTCGCCGGCCTTAACCTCAGCCGCGCGTGGATGCTGGACGGAATCCTGTCGCGCCTGCCGAAGGAAGATCCCAGCCTGCGCCGGCTCGCGCTCGCACTGCGCCAGGCTGGGTTGGCGGCCGTCACTGCCGCGCATTACGAGGGTGGCCACTGGCTTGGCAGTTTCGCGGTCTATCTGGTGAGCGGACGCGGTCTCGCGCCGATACACTAGGATCATGCTCCGGCTGTCTATTCTCCTTCTCGCCGCCTCTCTCTTTGCCCAGCAGCCTGCCGATGAGGCATACACGAAGAAGATCCGCGAGTTCACGACGGACCCCATGTTCCTCACCGAACTCGTCGATCATCTGCCTGCCTCCTCCACTGTGCCGACGCCGGAAAAGGTCCTCGGCTACATCGCCGGCGCCGCCGACAAGCTCACCTACGCCAAGGACGTCTACCGCTATATGCGCGAGGTGGAAAAGGCCAGCCCGCGCGTGAAGGTCCTCTCCATCGGCCAGACGGAGGAGGGCCGCGAGATGATCGTCGTGATCGTCTCCGACGAGGCCAACCTCGCCAAGCTCGATCGCTACAAAGAGATCAGCGCCCGCCTGGCCGATCCCAGAGGTCTCAAGGACGAGGACGCGCAGGCTCTCATCAAAGAAGGCCTGCCGTTCTACTGGGCGACGGGTGCCATCCACTCGCCGGAAACCGGTTCGCCGGAGATGCTCATGGAACTCGTCTACCGGCTGGCGGTGGAAGAGACGCCCTTCATCCAGACCATCCGCAAGAGCACCATCGTAATGGTCACGCCGGTGATCGAGGTGGATGGCCGCGAGCGCCAGGTAGATCTCTACCGCTACCGCAAGGCTAATCCGGACAAGCCTGCGCCCTCTCTTCTCTACTGGGGCAAGTACGTCGCGCACGACAACAATCGGGACGGAATCGGCCTCGCCTTGGCCTTTAGCCGCAACATAACAAAGGCTTTCCTGCAGTTCCACCCCCAGGTGCTGCATGATTTGCATGAGTCTGTTCCGTTTTTATATACGTCCACCGGCATGGGACCTTACAACGCTTGGCTCGATCCCATCGTCATCAATGAGTGGCAGAAACTCGCGTGGCACGAAGTGGAAGAGATGACCAAGCGCGGTGTCCCGGGTGTCTGGACGTGGGGATTCTATGACGGTTGGGGTGCTAACTATCTGATGCAGGTGGCTCACGGGCACAACTCGATCGGGCGTTTCTACGAGACCTTCGGCAACGGAGGCGCGGACACGCGTGACCGTACAATCCCTGCCTCGCAGTCTTCGCGCGCCTGGTACCGGCCCAATCCGCCGCTGGCGCGCGTCAGGTGGTCCCACCGCAACAACGTCAATCTGCAACAGAGCGCGCTGCTGCTGGCCATGAACTTCACGGCGCAAAACCGCGAGACTTTCCTCAGCAACTTCTGGCTGAAATCGAAGCGCGCCGTGGCAAAGGCGGCAACCGAAGGTCCGGCGGCGTATGTGATCGATCACACTGTGCGGCCGTACGAGGCGTCGGCGCTCGCGGATCTGTTGAAGCTGCATGGCGTTGAGGTACACCGCTTATCGCAGGAGACCGAGGTCGCCGGGACGAAGCACCCCGTGGGCTCCTACGTCGTGCGCATGGATCAGCCGTATTCGCGCATGGCGGATATGTATCTGGACCGGCAATTTTACAGCACCGCGGATCCGGCGCCCTACGACGACACGGGCTGGACTCTGCCGGCTCTGCGCAATCTGAAATCGACGCGCATCACGGACCTCGCCATTCTGAAGGCGCCCATGGTGCGGGCCGCCGACAGCACCGCGCCGGAAGGACGTGTCGTCGGCGAAGGTAAGCACTACGTCGTTCATCACAACGCGGATCGCATACTGGCCACGTTCCGGTTCAGTCTGAAAGACATCGCGATGCGCGCCGCCGAGCAGCCGTTCGACGCGGCCGGGCAGAGGTTTGCCGCCGGTGCATTCGTGATCCCGGCCGAGGGCAATCCCTCCGATCTCAAGGCGCGGCTTCAATCCGCCGCCGCGGACTGGGGCGTCACCGTGTATGCCGTCACAGAACTGCCGAAGGTGACGCTGCACCCCCTGGCGGCCCCGCGCATCGCCCTCGTCCACAACTGGCAGAACACGCAGAGCGAGGGCTGGTTCCGGCTGGCGCTGGAATCGACGAAGGTTCCCTACACCTACATTTCGGACCAGAAACTGGGCCAAATTGACGACTTACGGGCACGTTTTGACGTGATTGTGCTCGGTCCGACGACCTCCGATTCCCGGCGCGTGGTGCACGGCCTGCCGATGCGCGGCGCCCCCATCCCATGGAAGCAATCCGAGCTGACGCCGAATTTCGGCACCTCGCCGGATCAGACCGACGACATTCGCGGCGGTCTTGGGCTGGCCGGTCTGGCCAGGATCGACAAGTTCGTCGAGGCTGGCGGCCTGTTCGTCACCATTGCGGCCAACGCGTCGGTGCCGGTGGATTTCGGCCTGATCGATGGTGTAAGTATCACACCGCCGCGGGAGCTGAAGGCGCGCGGCAGTGTGTTGGAATCCGTAGTCGCCGATGGCAGGAGTCCCGTCGCCTATGGCTATTCGGATCGGTTGCCGGTGTATTTCAACTCGGCCCCGATTCTGCAGATCAGCGCGCCCGGCGGCGGGACCCGCGAGCCCGAGAGTGCCGCGGCCGGCCGTCCAAGCGGTCGCGGCACGGTTGCCGATGCCGACGTAGTGCAGGGGCGGCCTCCTTTAGCGGCTGGCCCGGCCGCGCCTGAAGCGCCTCAGCCGGATTCCATGCGCAGCCTGCAGCCGTCGGCGGCCGAGAGGCCGCGCACCATCCTCCGTTTCTCCGACGAGAAGGACCTGCTGATCTCAGGCATGCTGGCCGGCGGCAAGGAGCTGGCCGGCAAACCCGCAGTGGTGGACGTCCCCAAGGGCAAGGGGCACTATCTGCTCTTTGCAATTAATCCAATGTGGCGGCAGGAGACTCAGGGCAGCTTCATGCTGCTTCTCAACGCGGCCATGAATTTTGAGAATCTCGGAGTGGGCCGCTGATGCGTATTCTGCTCCTCCTCGCCTGCCTGCCGGTCTGCGCCGCCGATATTGCGGTGCTCCAGACCGGTGCGCGGTTGCGGGCGGACCGGATTGAGCAGACCGCCACGCAGTATATTCTGCACAGTGCCGGCGGGCGGATTGAGCTGCCGCTGGACGCGGTGGAGTCAGTGGAGCATATCGACGACCCCGCGCCGGCGTCCGCAGCCGTACCCGCGCCGTCGCCGATTGCGCCGGCTCTGGCGCTCACTCCGAAGGAGCTCATCGACGAGGCGGCGCAGCGGCACGGCCTTCCGCCGGCGATTGTACACGCCCTGGCCTCGACCGAATCGGCTTATCAACAGAGGGCGGTATCGCCGAAGGGCGCCATTGGAGTGATGCAGTTGATGCCGGCCACGGCTCAGGCGCTGCATGCCGACCCGCACAATCTGGCCGAGAATATCGACGCCGGCACACGGCTGCTGCGCGAACTGCTGCTGAAGTATCAGAACGACCCCAATCCCGTGCGCCGCGCACTCGCCGCCTACAACGCCGGCGAAGGGGCGGTGCAGCGCTATCAGGGCGTACCCCCGTATCGCGAGACACAGCAATATGTAGAAAAAATAATCCAGCGTTACTTCCAGCAACCGGGAACGCGCTAGTATCGTCTTAAGATTATGAAATCCCGACTGTTCCTCGCAACGATCACCGTCTCACTCGCCGCCTTCGGCCAGTGGGGGGGACAACAGACACGCCGGGCCGAGATCCGCGGAGGCGGCGGGGACGGCAAATGCACCATTGAAGTGGAAGTGGATGACACCGCCGAGGTGGAGATTCGCGGCGATACGGCAACGCTGCGGACGCGATCCGGGCAGAGGGCAACCTGGCGGCGGTTCCAGTGCAATCAGGTGATGCCGCTAAATCCCAACGATTTCCGGTTCCGCGGCATTGACGGACGCGGACGGCAGGAGCTCGTTCGTGATCCGCGCAATGGCGGCGCCGCGGTGATCCGGATCGACGACCCCAAGGGCGGCAGCGAGGGCTACACGTTCGACGTCGAGTGGCGCGGCGGCAGCGGCGGCAGCGGCGGAGGTTGGGGCGGTAACGACGGCGGAGGAGGCGGTTGGGGCAACAACGGCGGCAATGGCCGTGGCAACAATGGCGGCCGTTGGGGCAACGGCGGCGGCAACAATGGCGGCGGTTGGGGCAACGGCAACAATGGCGGCGGCTGGAACGGCTCGTCCGGCTCCACCTTCAACTTCCGCGGCGACGGCAACGGCTTCCTCAATCGGCGCAATGGGCGCGACCAGCGGGTGCGCGACGTCAACGTGACGCTCTCCCGCGATGGGCGCGTCTCCCTCAGCTTTGAAGCCGAGGGTTACCAGCGGCTGAACTTCGTAGGTCGCGCCGACAGCTACAACCGCGACAGCATTGTCACTGAGTTGCGCAGCGGCAACACCCGCGGCTCGGCGACCATTTATATCGACCGGCGCGGCGAGGTGGAGCGCATCGAGATGAGCGGCCGCACCAACAACGACGATTTCCGCCTTCAGTGGCGGGCTCGTTAGTCCATTTACCGCGGGGCGGCGCTCAGCTTGCTGATTGCCGCTCCGCCGCAGTTCGCGCCAACTCATCGCAGCGGTTGTTATCGGCGTTGTTGGCGTGTCCCTTCGTCCAGGTCCATTCCGTCTGGTGGCGCGCCACCTCGCGGTCCAATTCCACCCACAGATCCTGATTCTGTACCGGCTTCTTGTCCGTGGTCTTCCAGCCGTTCTTCTTCCACCGCACCATCCAACTCTCGACGCCGTTCTTGACGTACTGGGAATCCGTCACCATCTCGGCGATGCACGGCAGGTTGAGGGCCTGCAGCCCGCGAATGGCTGCCGTCAACTCCATGCGGTTGTTGGTGGTGTGCGGCTCGGAGCCCCACATCTCCTTGCTCTTTTCGCCGTAGCGCAGGATGCAGGCCCAGCCTCCGCGCCCCGGGTTGCCCAGGCACGAACCATCGGTGATGATCTGAACCCTCTTCATCGCGCGGCTACAGCAGCACCGTGGCCAGGCTCTCGTCGCGTCTCAATTCGCGCTCAAAAAACGCGTCCACCAGGCCGAGGATAGGCGCGGCGTCGCGCTCCTGGTAGATGGCCGTGCGCAGCTTGGCGCCGCTGCGCACCCCATGGGTGAAATAAGTGGCGAACTGTTTCATCTTGCCTACGATATCCAGGCCGCCCTTCTCAATCAGCATCGCGTAATAGGTATGCATGATCCGCCAGCGGTCGTCCTCTGTCGGTATGTAGTAGGCGCCCGTTTCCAGGTACTCGCGGATCTGGCGGAAGATCCAGGGATTGGACGACGCGGCGCGGCCGATCATCACCGCATCGCAGCCCGTCTGGCGCACCATCTCGATCGCCTCTTCCGGAGCAGTGACGTCGCCGTTGCCGATGACGGGGATCTTGACGGCGTTCTTTGCTTCGGCGATCCGGGTCCAATCGGCGCGCCCGGAATAGCCCTGCTCGCGCGTGCGGGGATGGAGCGCGATCGCGGCCAGTCCGTTGTCCTCGGCCAGCTTCGCCATCTCCAGATGCACCAATTCGCTGTCGTTCCAGCCGGCGCGGAACTTCATCGTCAGCGGGATCGTGACGGCCTCGCGCACTCTCTTAAGCAGCGCTTCCACCAGCGGTAGATTGCGCAGCATCCCGGAGCCACCGTTACACGTCACCACCTTCTTCACCGGGCAGCCGAAATTGATGTCCACCGCGTCGAATCCGCTGGCTTCGCAGACGCGCGCCGCTTCGGCCATCACCTCCGGATCGGAGCCGAACAGTTGGGCCGAGATGGGGTGCTCTTCCGGCTCAAAATAGAGGTAGTGAAAGCTCTTGGACAGGCGCCGCCCGGGATGCTTGTTGGTGGCGATGATGCCGTGCGAACTGGTGAACTCCGTCATGATCAGGCCGCAGCCGCCCTGGGCGCGGATCAGGCGGCGGAATACCGTGTCGGTGATCCCAGCCATGGGGGCCAACACCGTCGCCGGCTCAATGCGCACCGGACCCATGTTGTAGCCGACGGGGAAGTTGTCCATCTCCTCCATTGTAGCGGGCGGCGGTAACGAGGCGAAACGCGGACGCGGCGCAGGACGTACAACTAAATGAGAGGCATATCGAGAAATGATCCCCAAGCTGGCAGCGGCGTTTGTAGTAGGCGGAATCGCCGTTGGCTCCATCATGTGGCTGGCACGGCCCAAGACCGAGCCGCAGGCGGCGCCGGTGGAAGTCGCGCAGGCATTACCGCGGACGGAGCCACCGCGCGTGGAGGTCCCGCCGGAGCCGGTGAGTATTGCCCCGCCCGCGCAGGCGCCGGCGCCCCGGTCCAAGGCCAAAACCGTAGCCCCCGCGAAGCCGGTACAGGCCGCCAAGGTGACCCGGGAATCGGCGCAGCCCGAGCGCCCCGCCGACGCGCATGGGGCCGCCCCCGCTTCTCAGCCGGTGGCCGCGCCCGCGCCTGCGCCAGAGCCGGTAGCGCGCCATGCCGAGCCCGCGCCTCCTCCTCCGCCCGCCATCCTCAAGCCGTCGAAAGACGTGTCCCCGGCCCAGCCGCGCCAACCGCAGACTGTCACCATCCCGGCCGGTACCATGATCACCGTGCGTCTGCGCGACACGCTGCGCGCCAGCAGCGCCTCCACCGACGATCCCTTCCACGCCACGCTCGATCAGCCGCTGATCGTTGACGGCATGGTGCTGGCGGAACGCGGCACGGCCCAGCGCGGGCGCGTCACCGAATCCGTGGCGGCCGGACGCGTGAAAGGCCGCGCGGCGTTGACTCTGGAGCTCACTCAGTTGGTTACCTCCGACGGCCAGAAGATCGACATTCACACCGAGAGTTACCGGAAAGAAGCCGCCAGCGGATTGAAAAGTGATGCCGCCAAGGCCGGCGTCATGGCCGGCATCGGCGCCGCCATTGGAGCGATGGCGGGGGGCGGCAAGGGCGCGGCTATTGGCGCCGGAGTCGGTGGCGCGGCCGGCGCCGGCACCGTGCTGGCCACCAAGGGCCAGGACGCCGAGATTCCCAGCGAGACGCGGCTGACCTTCAGGCTCAAGGATCCGGTCACGCTGACGGAGAAGTTGAACTAAACCGGACGTGGGCCACGCGGCATCCAATAGGCATGAGCCACGAGGGACGGGCGTATTGCGTGCTGGCCGCATCCAGCGCGATCGGGTCGGCGCTGGGTGATCTGCTGGAAAACGAGGGAGCCACCGTCCACCGGATGCCGCGCAGCCGCAATTCGCTGGAACTGACGAACTTCGCCGCCGTAGAGGCTGCGGTCACCGGCCTGGGCGGCTGGACGGGCTGGTGAACTGCGCCGGGAGCCTCCTGCTCAAGCCTGCACATCTGACTGACTACGCAGGCCGAGTATGACGCCACCATTGCGGCCAGCCTGACGACGGCGTTCTCAGCCGTGCGCGCCGCGGCGCGGGCGATGATGGGCAGCGGCGGTAGCATCTGGTAAGCTCGGCGGCGGCGCGCACAGGGCTCGCCAATCACGACGCCATCGCGGCGGCCAAGGCCGGCGTCATCGGTCTGGCGCTGTCAGCAGCGGCGAGCTATGCGGCGCGCGGCATCCGGGTGAACTGCGTGGCTCCCGGACTGGTGGAGACTCCGCTGGCGGCGCGGATCACCGGCAACGGCGCATCCTTGCAGGCGTCCAAAGCGATGCACCCGCTGGGGCGGATCGGCCAACCGGCCGACGTGGCCCCCGCGATCGCGTGGCTGCTGGATCCCGCCAACTCTTGGGGGACCGGGCACGTGATCGGCGTGGATGGCGGATTGGGCACAATCCGGCCACGTTAGCTCAAACTTTCATCATCGTGGTCGATACGTCACGTATCATGGCCTACATCGATTGGAGCCCGGACTATGACCTGGGTATTGCGGAGATTGACCGCCAGCACCGCCGGTTGGTGGAGATTGTGAACCGGCTGCACGACGCGATGGAACAACGGAGTCCCAAGTGCGCGATGCAGGGTGTGGTCTGCGATCTCGCTACTTACACGGAGATCCACTTTGCCTACGAGGAACGGATGATGCAGAGTGTCGACATGCCAGACTGGGAGACGCACTGCAGCGAGCACAGAGTGCTGGCGCGTGAGGTCAGGTCGTTCGAACTGGATCTGGCCTCTGGCCGCTTGAGCGTGTCGATGGAGCTGATGGATGTGTTGCGCCGATGGTTGCTGGTTCATGTGCTGCACGCGGACCGGGAACTGGTGAACCATGCCAATCGGCTGCACAGCGCCGCCACCTTGGCACTGAGCCGCTGAGGGAGTCTCCTCGCTCACCGGCGCCTGCGGGCAACTCCGGCCGCGCCAACACCGTCGCGCCAACATTGTGACGCGAACGTGCCGCGGTGCGCATCAAAAACTCGTAATGCCGCCTATTGCCTACAAACCGGCCGTGTGGATGAGTTGGGCGCTGCGCGCCGCTGGCGCCTACAGCTTAGGCTTCGCGCTGCTGACCGTGCTGGCGCCGGAGACGCTGCCGCGCGCGTTGCATCTGCCCGGCGGCGCCATGGCGGGCGCGGCCCTGGAGTTGTCCTATCTGGTGAGCCTGCTGACCGCCGTCATGGGGCTGGGCTATCTGTTCTCGGCCAGCGACGCGTTCCGGCACTGGCCGATTGTCCTGATGGGCTTCCTGGCGAAAGTGGCAACCAGTTGCGGCATCGCCTGGGAGATCTCGTCCCAGCGGCTGCCGGTCACTGCCGCCTGGCTGGCCGTGGTGGACGATCTCATCTGGCTCGTCCCGCTGGGCTTGATCCTGAACGGCGCGCACGAAGCGCTGCTGGGCCGCCGCCGCACCGTGCCCCAGGAGATTCTGCGTTTCGCCATGCGGCGCAAAACCCAACACGGCATCACTCTGGACGAACTCTCCCGGCTCTCACCCACCTTGCTGGTCTTTCTGCGCCACGCCGGCTGCACCTTCTGCCGCGAGGCGCTATCGGACCTGGCCGCGCGGCGTGCTGAAATTGAGGCCTCCGGCGTTCGCCTGGTTCTAGTCCATATGAGTAGTGAATTGAACGGCGCGCGCTTCTTCTCCCGCTATGGCTTGCAGGACGTCGAGAAGATCAGCGATCCCGAACGCGCCCTCTATCGCGCGTTCGGCCTGCCGCGAGGCAGCTTCGGCGATCTCTTCGGGCCGCGCGTGTGGCTGCGCGGCTTCCAGGCCGGCGTGCTCGGCCGCCACGGCCTCGGCGGGCTCGCCGGCGACGGGTTTCAGATGCCGGGCGTGTTCCTGCTGTTCCACGGCGAAATCGTCCGCAGCTACCGCCATCAGAGCGCATCGGACCGCCCCGATTACCTCTCCCTTGTGACCGGCCACAACTACGCCGCCCCTGAGTTGCGCCAGCCCTGAGTATTTGTCCTGCCGAAGGAATATGATGGCTGTTTGATGAGTTCTCAGGACGAAAATTCCACACACCCGCAGCGGGCGCCGGGCTCGTTGGGCTTGATACGACTGTTTGGCGTTCCGGTGCGCTTCCACTTTACGTTCTGGCTGGTGGCGGTGTGGCTGATCTACATCGGCGTGACGGCCACGCAAAGCGTGGCCGGCAGCACGCTCTATGTGCTGATCCTCTTCCTCTCCGTGCTCTTCCACGAGGCCGGCCACGCCCTGACGGCGCGCCACTACGGCATCCGAACGCTGGAGATTGTCATGCTCCCCTTGGGGGGTCTCTCGCGTTTGGAGCGGCAACCGGTGCCCTCCGAGGAGTTCTGGGTGGCGCTGGCCGGCCCGATGGTAAATTTCGTCGCCGGCGGGGGCCTGTTGGCCTGGACGTACTTCCAGGGCGCGATGCCGATGCTGGCCCACTGGCAACAGCCCACTGACGCCAATCTCATTCCGCGCCTGGCGGTGGCGAATCTGATCCTGGCCTTCTTCAATCTGCTGCCCGCGTTCCCGATGGATGGCGGGCGCGTGGTGCGGGCGTTACTGGCGGGCAGCCGTCCGGTGGAGGAAGCCACGCGGATGACGGCCCGCCTGGGCACCGGCCTGGCGGCGATGATCGGCCTCTACGGGCTGCTGTCCGCCAACTTCCTGCTGGTGTTTCTGGCGTTCTTCATCTACGTGGGCGCGACGCAGGAATCCATGGCGGTTTCGGCGCAGGTGGCGATTCGCGGGGCTCTGGTGCGGGAGGCGATGATTACCGATTACCGCACTCTGAATCACGGCGACACCATCCGGGACGCGGCCAGCCTGCTGCTGGCCACCTCACAACAGGACTTCCCCGTGCTGGCCGGCGAGCAGGTGGCCGGGCTGCTGCACAGAACGGCCCTGATGAGGGCCATGGCCAGCGAGGGTCCGGATGGCTATGTGGCAGGCGCGATGGAGCGCGATTTCGCCCGCGTGGCGGCGGAACAATCCCTGGAAGAGGCGGCCCCGCTGGTGAAGGACGGATGCGCGCTGGTATTTGACGGCGAGCGGCTGGCAGGTATGCTGACAGCGGAAAATCTCAGTGAATTCATGGTGCTGCGCCAGATCCGGCTGGCTGCTGGAAAGTCGAATGAATAAGCCAGATGTGCTGATCGTCGGAGCAGGTTTGGCTGGCTTGTGCTGCGCCCGCCAATTGCACAAGGAAGGAGTCTCCTTTCAGATTGTCGATGCGTCGGATGCAGTCGGTGGCAGGGTCCGAACGGACAAACAGGATGGCTTCCTGCTGGATCGCGGTTTTCAGGCGCTGCAAACCGCTTATCCGGAGGCGCTGGCCCAACTCGACTACGATTCTCTGAGCCTGCACCCGTTTGTGAACGGCGCCATGGTCCGTCACAACGGGAGTTTTCACCGCATGACCGATCCGTGGCGCGAGGCCGGAACGTTTCTGGCCAACGCGATGTCCCCGGTGACGCACTTCCGGGACAAATTCCGGATGTGGCAACTGCGCCGCGACGTGATGCGAATGTCAATCGACGAGATCTTTGATTCTCCCGAGACCAGCGCCCGCCAGGCCCTCCTGCGGCGCGGGTTTTCGCGCAGAGCCACGGACCGGTTCTTCAAGCCACTCCTCGGCGGCGCCATGCTGGACCCGAAACTGGTGGTTTCGAGCCGTATGCTCGAATTTGTGTTCAAGATGTTCAGCGAGGGCGACGTCGCGCTGCCGGCTGCGGGCATGCAGGCGATTCCGGATCAGTTGGCTGCCGCGTTGCCGCAAGGTTCCATCCAGTTTCATCAGAAGGTGAAAGCAGTAGGGCCGGGCCGGCTCGACATGGCCGACGGAGCCCTGTTGGAGGCGAATTCGATTGTCGTGGCAACCGACGGCCCGGAGGCGTCGCGCCTGCTGGGCTCCGATCGGACGGTGCCTTCGCGCAGTGTCTGCTGCCTGTACTTTGCGGCCAAGGAGCCGCCGTTGGATGAGCCGATCCTGGTGCTCAGCGGGAGCACCCGCGGGCCCATCAACAACGTCGCCGTGCTCAACCTGGTGGCGCCCAGCTACGCACCGAAAGGCGAGTTTCTGATCTCGGTCACCATCCTCGGCATGCCAAGCCGCGATGACCAGGCTGTGGTCACTCAGGTCCGGTCCCAGATGAAACGCTGGTGGGGCCTGGTGGCGGAAGAGTGGCGGCTCCTGCGGATGTACCGCATTGAGCACGGGCTGCCGGTGATGGCCTCGATAGACCCCTTCAGGACGGCGCGCGTGAAGCCGGGCCTGTATGCCTGCGGCGATCACCGCTCCACGCCCTCTTTCCAGGGCGCGATGGAGAGCGGGCGCCTGGCGGCGGAGACCCTGATCCGGGATCTAAAAGGGGAGCCGGACCCCGTCACCGAGCGGGACTTACGCGCGCGGGCGCGAGCCGATGAGCAGGCCCGGCGGGAAGCGGACGACGACTGATGCCGTCCCTGCTGGCCGCACACGCCGGGGCGACGCTCTTTATGGTGGGGCTCATCTGGTTTGTCCAGATGGTCCACTATCCGCTGTTTGGCCTGGTGGGCACGGGCGCCTTTGCCGGCTACGAGCGGGCCCATACCGGGCTCACCACTCTGGTGGTAGGGCCGCCAATGCTGGTGGAACTGGTGTGCGCCGTGCTCATCCTGCTGTGGCGTCCGGCCTCGTGGCCGCTCTGGGCAGCGTGGCTGGGGCTCGCGCTCGTGGCCGTGATCTGGGCCTCCACTCTGTTTGTGCAGGTGCCGCGGCACGGCGAACTTGCCGCCGGCTTTGCCAGTGGCTCCCACCGCTCGCTGGTCGCTACCAACTGGATCCGCACCGTGGCGTGGACCCTGCGCGGTGGGATGGTGCTGTATTTTTCGTTCCTAGCGGGCTAGGCCCACCCGCTTGCGTAGCGCCTGAAAACGCGGGTCGCCGCGCAGGCTTTCGAAGTGGGGCTCGGCATCCAGGAAGAGCACCTCGGATTCATGGCGCCCGATGGCCGCCGAAAGCATCGCGAGGGCTTCTTCGCGCTCTCCGAGGCCCAGCAGGAGAATCGCCCGATGCGTGTCGCTGCGCGGGCCGCTCTCCATCTCCGTGAGCAATTGGCGGGCCTCCTGCGTGCGGCCGGCGGCGGCCAGCGCAAAGCCCAGCCTGCCTTCGATCTCCGCTTCGATCTTGGCCCCGGAAAGGGCTTGACGGTATTCGGGAATGGCACTCGCCGGTTTACCTGCGGCGCTCAGGATGGCGCCCGCCAGGAAATGGGCGCCGCGGTTTTGGGGCGCAAATTGAAGTATGCGGCGCGCCTCGGCCAGAGCTTCCGCGTAGCGCCTGGCGGCATAGAGAGCCACGCCCAGATCGTTGGCGGTGGCCTGGCCGAGCGGGTCCAGTTCCCGTGCCTGCAGCATCTCGGCCACCGCTTCATCATGCCTGCCGCGGCTCATCAGCAGCAGCGCGTAGCCCTGGTGCGTGCGGCCTATGCTGGGAGCCAGGCGCAGGGAATTGCGATACAGGGTCTCGGCAGAGAATGCATCCCAGTCCACGAGAAAGGCGATGCGCGCCTGGACGGCCAGGATCTCCGGCGCTGACGGATCGACTCCCACGGCGAGCTCGGCCTCGCGCCTGGCCGCGGCGAAGGCCGCCGGCGCCTGGTCGTAATCGTGAAACCCGGTGGTGAGCCAGGAATCGGCCAGCGCGGCACGCGCCCGGACGTGCGAAGGGTTCTCCAGGATGGCCTGCTGGAAGGCCAGGCGCGCCTGTGCAACGTGGTCCTGCCCCTGCTGGCTGCGGAGATAGAGACCGCGCAGGTAGGCGTCGTGGGCGGATGTGACGGATGCCTTGCCGGCGGCACCGCGGACGGCGGCCGGGGCGATGCGCAGCGAGACTGTCACCACGCGGGCGATCTCTTCCGGCATCGCC
This sequence comes from Paludibaculum sp., assembly GCA_036504135.1. Classification (GTDB taxonomy): domain Bacteria; phylum Acidobacteriota; class Terriglobia; order Bryobacterales; family Bryobacteraceae; genus Paludibaculum. The sequence continues at coordinate 32,586 of DASXVP010000022.1, read as the reverse complement.
TCCAGCTCAGCGACGCCGCGCAAATAGTGGTCAGACCATACAATCGTGGACGTCTCGCCATCCGTGAGGCGCGCTGTGATCGACCACGCTTTGGGCGGCGGGCCATCGGCCTGACGCAGCGAGCCGGAAAGCAGATAGCGGACGCCCAGCCGGTGCGCCAACTCTTCGGGTTCCTGCCCCATCGTCGATCGGCCGGCCGGAATGGCGGCCACCCGCAGCGCCGGTGTGCGGGCCAGCATCGCCGTCAGTTCCTCTGTCAGGCCCGCGGCGAGATAGTCGTACCCGGGCTGGCCGGAAAGGTTTTCGAACGGCAGAACAGCCAGGCGGAGCGGGGGCGCCGGCCGCCGGTACCAGAATGCCGCGAAGAGCGCCAGCGTCGTCACAGTCATGAGGGTTACTATCGCGGACGCCGGGATCTTCCAGGCCCGTGCCGGCGGCATGGGCGTTGGAGGAGCTTCCGGTGGCGGCGGCTTGCTCCAGGTGAAATGCGGGGCGTAGCGGCCCTTCGGAATGGTGAGCCGCACCGGGTCTTCAGTTCCTTCCGAAGCGTAATACCGGTCCAGGTGATGGCGAAGATTGCGGACCTGCACCCGCACCAGGGCGTCAGATTGAGGATTCCAGTCCGATCCCCGGCCAAATACCTCCAATGCGATCAGCGATTCTTTGATCTGATCCGCCCGGCCATTGAGCGATTCTTCCACCAGCCACGTCAGCAGTTGCCGCAGCCGTTCCGCCTCGGCGAATCCTCTGGAGCAGAGGATCTGACGTAAGGCTCGGCGGATCTCCTCGGAGTCCGGCGCATCGGGCAAATGAGTCTCGCTAGCTGGCACCTGCCACACTCCCGCGGGGTCCGCAGCCCGGCTTGCCCTGGTTCCTTCCGAGCCGGATGTTAAGCGCGGCTTCCACTAAAGTCCGTAAGTGACTCACAGCGCGTATCCTCTGCCGCCTTTACGGTAAAAGGATAAACTCATCTGTTAGTCGAGTCAATCCAGGTCTAAGATATTGGGAGAACACGGCAGGCACAGCCTGACCGCGATCTGAGAAGGGGGCGAGAGGCTCCCGGTGCCCGGATCCTGAGCGTAGCGCCACCCCGGTTCTCCATCCAGGGGTCCCGAGAGGACGGAGGAGCGGCGTAGGAGGGGCGCCAGGTTCCGGGCGGCTGGCGGAGTCCGCTACTCGGCCGATTGCACGGTTTCGATTTCGAACATCCGCTTCCGGCCGTTGCTCAGAATCCTGCCTTGGAATTTCGACGATCCATTGACGAGCATCCCTACCGGTTTGTCGATTGGATAGTCGAACGCCAACACGTCTCCATCGCTCAAATCGAGCATCTGCTCCACCGTCAGCGTGGGCCCCTGCAGTCGCGAGTCCATCTTCAGGATGGAAGGTTTCAGCAGCTTCAGCATCCGTACGCGCTCGTCTTCGGTGGATTCCGACTTCCGCACAGACCATTGCTGATCGAACTTCTGGCGCAGCATCTTGATGATGATGGACGGGATGCCCAGGTTCATCATGCCGGCCACATCGCCAATGCGGATCTCCATGCCCACTGTTACGACAGCCTCGTTCGGCGCCAGGATCTGCAGGAGTTGAGGCTCCGTCTCGTGCGTCTCGATGGCGAAATTGATATGCGAGATCGGGCTCCATGCCTCTTTCAGATCGTGGAGGATGATGCGGAACAGCCCGTCCAGGATCGACTGCTCAATCTCCGTGATCTCGCGGTTGGTCTTAAACGCCGTCTTGCCGGACCCGCCGAGCAGCATCTCCAGGATCGGGTACACCATCGAGGGGTTCATCTCCAGCACGGCGCTGCCGTCAAACGGACGCATCCCCAAGCTGACGATGCACGTCGGCGCCGGCAGGCACTGCGAAAACTCCAAAAACGAGAGCTGTTCCACCGAGATCAGATTCACCATCACGTATGCGCGCAGATACGCCGAGAGGCTGGAGGCCAGCGAGCGGGCGAAATTGTCGTGCAGCAGGTGGATCGCGCGAAGCTGATCCTTCGCAATGCGATCCGGACGCCGAAAGTCGTACGGTTGCGCCCGCAGGGACGGATCGTCGTCGGACTTCGTCCCCTGTTTGCTGCGGAATACGCTATCGATCTCGTCCTGACTGAGTAACCGTTCCGAGGCCATACAAGTTCATCTTCGTCTGATTTTCGCCGCAGCGACATCGGCTGTACACACTACTCCCGCCGATCCATGGGGAATGCGCTGGTAAACTAACCTTGTGAGGAAAGTCTTCATCCAGAACTTTGGCTGCCGGGCCACGCAGGCCGATGGCGCTGCGCTGGAGGGCCTGCTGGAAAAGCAAGGATACCTGGCCGCCGGTGCTGCCCGGACGGCCGATCTGGTAATCCTCAACACCTGCACGGTCACCTCATCGGCCGATGACGACGTGCGCAAGAGCATTCATCGCGTCCACAGGGAAAACCCGGAGGCGCAGATTCTGGTGACAGGCTGCTACGCGCAGCGCGCGCCGGAGGAGCTGAGCCGCATTCCCGGCGTCACCTGGGTGGTGGGGAACTCTCACAAGACGGGCATCCCGGAGATGCTGGCCGCTCCCTATCATGGCCAGATTCTGGTGGGCGACATCTCCGAGGCCACCGGCTTTCTCTCCTCGCCCGTGGACGACGCCTTCGGAGACCGCACACGCCCCAACCTCAAGATTCAGGAGGGCTGCAACAACCCCTGCACGTTCTGCATCATCCCTTCCGTACGGGGCCGCAGCCGCAGCATGCCGCTGGTGCAAGTCATCGCCGAGATCGGTGCGCTGGCCGGCAACTTTCGCGAGGTGGTGCTCACCGGCATCAATCTCGGCCGCTGGGGCAGGGAAGCAGGGTTCCAACTGGAGCGGCGGATGCGGCTCTCGGACCTGCTGACCGTGGTCCTGCGGGAAACGGCGGTGCAGCGCCTGCGGATCAGCTCGGTCGAGCCCATGGACTTCACCGATGAGTTGCTGGACGTCATGGCCGCATCGCCGCGCATCGCCCGCCACGTCCATGCGCCTTTGCAGTCCGGGTCGGACAGCGTCTTGAAGCGCATGAAACGGCGCTACCGCGCGCGCCACTATGAGGACCGGCTGATGCGGGCCCATGCTCTCTTGCCTGATGCAGCATTTGGAGCCGACGTGATGACGGGGTTTCCCGGCGAGACCGATACCGAGTTTCGTGAGACCTACGATCTGGTCCAGCGCCTGCCGCTCACCTATCTGCACGTCTTCACTTACTCGGCCCGGCCGGGGACGCCGGCGGCCGACGCAGCGGATCACGTGTCTCATCCGGCGCGCAAGGAGCGGACCCGCCTGCTTCGCGATCTGGCGGCGCAGAAGAACCTGGAGTTCCGCCGCCGCATGGTGGGCCGCACGCTCAGCGCTGTGACTCTGGACAACGGCAAAGCGCTGACGGATAACTATCTGAACGTTGAGATGGCCACCCCGCGCACGGCCAACCAACTGGTGGATCTGCGCATCGGCGCGGTGACTCCGGCCGGGCTCAGCGAGGCCGGCGCGCTTACAGTGCTGGCATCGTAAACAGCCCCACGAATGTGGCGATCCCCTGCCACAGGTTCTCCAGACGCAGATTCTCGTTGTGGCTGTGCTGATTGTTGTCGTGGTTGACGATCGGGATGCCGATCATCGGCACGCCGAACACGTCCTCGATTGTGGCCAGCGGCACGCTGCCGCCCAGCGTCGGCATCTTCACAATAGGGCCGTGCACCGCTTCCAGCGTCATGATTACCTGGCGCGAAACTGGCAGGTCCATGGGCGTTCGCACCGCACGGTAACCGGGTTCGGAGACATCGAGCCGGGCGACCTTCGGCGACTGCAGGCGCTCGGAGTCCGTCGGCTCGCGGTTCTCCACAAGCAAATAACCGAGATTGCGGATGTGGGTGCGGACCAGCTCAAGCATTTTTGCGGGATCGTTGCCCTTCACCAGGCGAATGTCGATGGAGGCCGTCGCAAAGGTCGGCACCACGTTGCGAGATGCTTCGCCCACGGCGCCGCTGGCAAGGCCGCGGATGTTAAATGACGGCTGGTTTAGCACCTCGATCAGTCGGCGCGGCGAGTTCTCCGTGCGCCCGATCAATAGCTCGTTTTGCAGGTCGCCGTCCACCGGCGGCTCGGCCTTCATGGCGGCGATCTCCACCTCGCTCAACGGCGCAACACCGTCATAGAAACCCTGGATCTGCACACGGCCTTCGTCGTCTTTCATCGAGGCCAGCAGGCGCGCCAGAGTCATGGCCGGATTCGGAGCCCAGTTGCCATAGTGGCCGGAGTGCAGCTCGCGCTTCGGCCCGTAGACCGTGAGCTGGAAACCGGTGATGCCGCGCGCGCCGAAGTAGACCTGCATGCGCCGCGTCTGATGGACGGGACCGTCGCAGATCAGCCAGAAATCAGATTGAAGCTGTGCGCGGTAGCGCGTGAGCAGCGCGCCCAGGTTCTTCGAGCCGGCCTCTTCCTCGCCCTCAAAAACGAACTTGATGTTGACGGAGGGTGCGCGGCCGGCGGCGCGCAGTGTATCGAGAGCGGCCAGCATCGCCATGATGGGGCCCTTGTCGTCGGACGCCCCGCGGGCATAGATCCGTGCGTCGCGGTGGTCCGGTGACGCGCCGCGCAGCGATGGCTCAAACGGCGCGCTGCCCTGCCACTGGCGCGGATCGACGGGTTGGCCATCGTAGTGAGCGTAGAAGACGACAGTCTGGCGCGCGCCCGCCACGTTGAGCTGGCCGAAGACCAGCGGCGTTGCTCCGGGGGCTTCCAGCAGCGTCGCCGGAACGCCACGCTTTTGAAAGGCATCCCGGATCCACTCCGCGTTGCGGCGCAGCGAGGCTGGGTCGTTGGCGGTATTGGGGATCTTGAGGAACTCGGTGAGCTCGGCGAGCGTCTGCCGGCGCTCCTGCGTCTGGGCGCAGAGCGAAGCTGCGAAAACGGTGCAGAAAAGTGCCGTTTTGTTCACGATAAGCTACATTTCGCGGCGATTTTCGAGCGATTTGGACATGGTCACTTCGTCCGCGTATTCCAGGTCGCTGCCCACCGGGATGCCCATGGCGATGCGCGTAACTTTGATGCCGAGCGGCTTCAGCAGCCGCGCCAGATAGACGGCCGTGGCCTCGCCTTCCACAGTCGGATTGGTGGCGAGGATGATCTCCTGCACCTCGTTCGTCGTCAGCCGCGCCAGCAGTTCCTTGATGCGCAACTGCTCGGGGCCGACACCACGCAGCGGGCTGATGGAGCCGTGCAGCACGTGATAGCCGCCCTCGAACGTCCGCGTTGTCTCAATGGCGAGCAGGTTGTGCGGCTCCTCGATCACGCAGATCTTGGATTTGTCGCGGTGCGGATCACGGCAGTAGACGCACAGCTCGCCGTCGCTGATGTTATTGCAGACGATGCAGAGGCCGAGCTTCTCCTTCACATCGATCAGCGCCGTGGCCAGCCGGTCCACGTCCTCGCGGTTGGCGCGCAGAATATGGAAGGCGATCCGCTGGGCGGATTTCTGCCCGATGCCGGGCAGGCGCTTCACCTCTTGAATGAGGCGTGCCAGTGGTTCAGCGAAGTCGGGCATGCCGGGTTAGAACAATCCGGGGGGCATGCCCATGCCGCCGAGCATGCCGGAGGTCTTCTTGCCGGCCTCTTCGTCCACCTTGCGGGCGGCTTCGTTGTAGGCGGCCATCACCATGTCGGCCAGCATCTCGGCGTCGCCGGCGGCCTCGGGGTCAATCACGACGCCGGTGCAATGCTTCTGGCCGTCGAGTTTGACGGTCACCATGCCGCCGCCCGCGCTGGCTTCCACGCGAATCGCGGCGATCTCTTCCTGCAAGCGCGCCTGCATCTGCTGCGCCTGCTTCAACATGCCCTGCATGTTGCCTCCGCCTGGGAATTTCATGGCTCATACTCCTTCAAGTCGCGTACGCCCCGCACCTGGCTTTCGGGGAACATCTCTTGAAACTTTTGCACATCCGGGTGGGCCAACGCACGCTGGCGGGCCTCTTCGGCGCCACCGGCTTCCTCGGCGGCGCGGGTCGCGGGCGGGGCCGCGGCGGCTTCGTTGATGGTTATGATGGCTTTCACGGCGCGGCCCATCAGCTTGGTGAGCGCGCGGTCCAGATCCTTCGACATCAGGCCCATCTTGGCGGCGCGCGTGGCGATGAACTCGACGCCGGCCGGGCTCTCGATCAGTTGAGAATCTTCGACGGCCTGCACGGTCATCGCGCCGGCGCGGATCTCCTTGAGCTCAGCGATCAGGCGGTCTTTCAAGGGACCGGCAGGTACGGCAGGGCGGGCAGCGGGGGCAGGCGGCGGAGGCGGCGGCGATGCCGGCCTGGAGACGGCGGGTGCGCTGATGGCGCGGGATACCGGCGGCGGGGCAGACTGCGGACGTGCCGCAGGCGGCTGTGGCGGCGCCGGTGCAGTACGCGGCGTGGCGGCGTTGAGCTCCTTCAACGCGTCCTCAATGGGCTTCATGCGGCCGGCGTGCACCAGGCGCATCAGGCCCAGCTCCAGATGCAGACGCGGCTGGAGCGAATACTGCAACTGGCCGTAGATATCCAGCGTGAGTTGCAGCCAGCGTGTCAGATCCTCTTCGGAGAAACGCGCGGCCACGTCGCGCATCCGCACCTGCTCCTGGCCGGAGGCGGGAATGAGGCGCGTGTCTTTGCCGGTGATGCGAGCAACCAATAGATTGCGGAAGTATCGCGCCAGCTCGCGGCAGAAATGCTGGAGATTCTTGCCGGCGCTTTCGAGCTCCGCCACGATATCGAGCATGGCCGAGGTGGAGTTCTCCTCCAGCCCGTTGGTGACTCGCTCCAAAGATGCCAGCGAGTACATGCCGAGCAGGTCGCGCACCGCTTGGCCGCCCAGGTTGTCGCCGCAGCAGGCGATAGCCTGATCCAGCGCCGAGAGCGAATCGCGCACACTGCCCTCACCCGCCTGGGCGATGACGGCCAGCGCCTCCGGATCGGCGGTGATGCCCTCCTGGCCGCAGATCCATTCCATCCGGCTGACCACTTCCTGGAAGTCCACGCTGCGGAACGAAAACTGCTGGCAGCGCGAGCCGATGGTGGTGGGGATCTTGTGCGACTCCGTCGTGCAGAGGACGAAGACGGCCCACTCGGGCGGCTCCTCCAGAGTCTTCAACAAGGCGTTGAAGGCCTCGTTGGTGATCTGGTGCGCTTCGTCGATGATGAACACCTTGTAGCGATCGCGCGACGGGCTGTAGCGCACGTTCTCGCGCAGCTCGCGCATCTCGTTGATGCCGCGGTTGGAGGCGGCGTCGATTTCGATGACGTCGGGCGCGCCGCTCAGCGGAGTTTCAATGCAGGACGAGCACTTGCCGCAGGGATTGGCGGTGGGCCCCTCCACGCAGTTGAGGCAGCGGGCGAGGATGCGGGCGATGGTGGTCTTGCCGGTGCCGCGCTGGCCCGCGAAGATGTAGCCGTGCGCGATGCGCTGCTGGCTAATGGCGTTTTCCAGCGTGGTCCGCACATGCTCCTGGCCGATCAACTCGGAGAAGGTGTGGGGGCGGTACTTGCGGGCGATGACCTGGTACATGGACATGGTAGGCAGTATGACTACGCGGCGCGGTCCCAGTTTCAATGCCAGACCCCGGGTGATCCGCGGCACACAGGGGGAACCCCTACCGTTGCTTCCTTCCGGACCTGGCGGGGTTTGGGGCGCCCTATTGCACGGAGCCCGAGGCCTGACAATTCACCATGCTAGCATGGCCGGGCGGGCCGAGATTGAGTTCTTCTCATCGCGTCCACCGCCACCCTGCAATCTCTTCCTCATCTCCCGGTAAACAATGCCGGAGGCAACTGCCGGGCGCGCCCGGCCCGCCGCTGGGGTCCTCCCGCGCGCCGTACGGCCCCATTTGCCGTAAGCCATTGACGCCAAACCATATTGGCCGTTTCTTTCAATTTCGCGCATTTCAGTCGTGCCTCTGCGGAATTATATGGCGTGCCAAGTGCTTACGAAAGACCAGTTACTCGGCAACCCGGTGTGCGGTACGGCTATCGCAGCTTTACCGCCACTGGGAAGTATTCAGCCGCGGAAGGCCAATCCGGCCGCCAGGAGGGTGATGTGGAGCCAGTCCAAGAGCCCGAAACCACCACAATTCTGATCGCAGAGGACGATGCGCGCATTCGTGATCTGATCGGGCGAATTCTAGAAAAGCTGGGGTACCGTCTCCTGATGGCGCAAGACGGCAAGGAGGCGGCCGAGATCGCCGCGGCACACGACGGGCCCATCGATCTGCTGTTGTCTGACGTGATGATGCCGGAGCTTGACGGCCCGCACCTTGCCGCCATCGTTCAGGATGCCCGCCCGGATATCCGGCTAATCTTCATGTCCGGCTATAGCAACGGCCTGCTGAAGATGCTGGATCGCAACTGCCTGTTCATTCAGAAGCCCTTCCATCCCGGCACTCTGATCGAGGCGGTCCGTTCCACGCTGGCCAAGCCACTGCGGCGCACGCATCTGCTGGCCGATCCCTGGGCGGGCGGGCACGCGACGGCGTGACGGTTCCTGCCGACGTTGTGACCGTGAGGCCGGGTGAGACCCCGCCGGTGATCGGGGCCGAACGACCAGTTTATTCCGATAACGCTCTCAAGTTTTTCAGTAAGAGCTTCCTCGGTTCCTGATGTGATTGGGCTTCCGCCAATCTCATGGGCACCCACAGGTCAACCTACTAATGGACCCTCGCGAACGACCCTCAAGTGCGCGGCGCGTTCGGTTACGATGGCTCAGCCTAGGGTTGCGACAGCGCTGGGACCTTCGCTGGTTTGTGTACCCTGAGCACTCGCACGGACGGAATCCTCTCGACGTGGTCACTGTGGTCTACCGGCAAGGAACGGGACGCCGACACCGGCCCCTGTCGCGGGCCATTCGCTCAAAATAGGATCGCAGGTAGATGTTCTGCCGTCGGGAGCGGCACGGCGTTCATCAAGGGCGTACGCGCTCCAGCTCAAAACTGATGCGCAGTCGGGTTCCGGTGGCAGCGGCCAGCCGCTCCAGCGTCTGGGTCGAGGGGCGCGTACGTCCGCTCTCCAGCCGGGCAATGACCGATTGGGTGGTATCCATGCGCTGTGCGAGCTGCTCCTGCGTGAGACCTGCTGTCACCCGCGCATGGATAACCGCTCGCGCAAGCGCAAACTCGGGCGCGAGTTCTGCGTGAGCCTTTTGGTAGTCCTTGTTCTTCATCCATTTCTGGTGAAGTTCGTTCACTTTGGTCACGGCTCAATCTCCTTCGCTCGCTTCAGGGCCAGGTCGATCTCCCGGCTTGGCGTTTTCTGCGTTTTCTTGATAAATACCCGGACTACCACGACACGTTTTCCAACGGCCGTGACGTAGAGTGCCCGTGAAATCCCGTCTTTGCCTTTCAGGCGCATTTCCCAGATGGTCCCGAGCAAGTGCTTTACATGAGGCTCTCGCACTCGCTCCAGTCCGAACTCTTCGATGAGCTGGGAGATGTAGTAGAAGCGGGCGAGCATGTCGGTGGGAAGCTCTTCGAGCTCCGCGTCTACCACCTCATTCAGGGTTTCCACGGTCCACTTCATCGGATTCTTACAGTATAGCGTTTTTGCTATAGGTCGGGCGGAGTTAGACGGGCTTTGGCCGTCTGGATGCAAGCAGGCATCTGAAATGAACCGGTGGCTTTGGTCCAGGTGAAAGGACGAGCCCGAACGCCTCAGTTCTTACCGGCAAAGAACGGGACTTAGAGACCGGGCTGGATTGCCTGGACTGGAGACTCGAACTATACGCTGGAGCTATGGATTGGGAAGCTGATGGCCGGTCACCTGGCTTATCGTAGACAACCCCGACACGCAGACGCCAGCCATGCCCAACCGGCCAATCTACGATAATGCTGCTTTTCGACAGCCAAGCCCGCACGAGGCTTGAATGCCTAGCGGAAGGTGGCCAGGAACCCGCATTTGCGATACAGTCGGCACATGGGAGGCAACTTGACCGCGAGACACTTTCTGCGTCTTGGAACATCGGCACTGACTTCCTGCCTGTTCTGGGCGGACCAACGCGCCTCCGCCCAATCGCTGCGAGGCCCGATCGTGCGGCTGGCCGAACTGGAAATCGATCCCGCCCAGGTTGAGGATTACAAAGCAGCACTGAAAGAGGAAATTGAAGCTTCGATCCGCCTCGAGTCGGGAGTGTTGGCCTTATGCGCCGTATCGATCAAGGACCATCCCTCCCAGATCAGAATTCTCGAGACGTATGCTGACGATGCCGCGTACCGGGCGCACCTGGAAACTCCGCATTTCAAGAAATACAAAACCGGTACACAAGGAATGGTGAAGTCCCTTAAGCTGATCGAGTCTGATCCCATTGTTCTTGGCTCAAAGTCGCGGTGAGATCCGGCATTGAGGATGTGGAAACCGAATCAAAGAATGGGGTCTCGGACTCGGGGTTGCAAGACCTGACTCCTGGCAACCATAGATCCACTGCTTCTGATCCCAAAGGCATTGACGATGATCGCATGGGTTGTCTCCGATAACGCTGCTTCAACGCCATATCACTGAGTTGCGGGAGGTAACCAGAACAGCACAACCGGATAGCAGTGACGAGGCACTGTGGCCGGTAGTCAAGAGAGCCTGAACGGCTGTCTGCGCTTCAGGGTTTCGCTTTCACCGCCATTTTCGCAATGAACTTGTACTGCAGGCCCTGCCACTCGTAGTAGCTGCGTTGGCAGACCAATCCGTCCGAACTCCACTCGGCCCTCTCAATGAAGAGCAACCGGCTCGCTGGCCGCACTTCGATTCCTTTGCAGCCACTAGTGTTGGGTGTTGCGATGAATTCGCTTCGGCTGGGATCGGCGTCTGGAGGAGGGCCGTAGATTAATCCGGTTCGGCCATCTACAATCGCCAGAGACCCGCAGCCGTCGGACCCACAGCCCCATGCAATGGCATAGAACACTCCGGCGAAATTGGGCTTGGACGGCTGCTGTGGCTTCGCGACTCCGACCAAGCCCTCACCATATTGGATTCCACGGCGGAGGCGAGTTCTGTAGAGCCTGTGGATGGGCAAGAGCAGTATCGGCTGCCTCGGCTGTCCCACTAACGTTTCGTTGGCGGGATAACCCTCGAACTTCAGCGGAGCGGGCGGTTCAGCTGGCCACATCGTCGGTAACACGAAGACACTCAATGTGAAAATAGCGGAGCGAACTGTGAATTGACGCATCGATCTCTCGGCCCTAGCTTACCGAATGGTCCCTAAGTTATTCCAGGCTGTCGCTTGGCTCTAAGAGGAAGGCTGCCAAATCGAGCGCCTACTCGCAAGGCCCAATAGATCTCTCGCTGCTGCACCTCGGCGGGAAACCGAACCACCGCCGAGTCGGTCAAATCGCCCTTCGTCGGGAGTTGGTCTGGGATCGTCTACGATAATGCTGCTTTTCAAGCATGTGCCACCAGATAGTGGCTGAGAGCCCACGAGCCACAGACGACCTACTTCTGCGGCACAGCAACAGTACGACGTCCCGTTTTATTCCCTACTATGAGGACGCCGGTACTTCCGTAGGCTTCAGTCCCCAGAAAGACCACTGAGCTTCCCGCCTCGGGAGGCTGTATCATGAGGCCCCAATTGTCATCCTTGTCGGACGGCGTGTCCGTACCCAGCATCCCAAACACGGCGCGCCCTTCCCGTTTGGAATCTGAAAATTCAAGAATTCCCTTGTCGTTATACTGTAGGCGCAACGTCGCTCGGGCACGCCCGTCCTCGCCGAAAAGGCTCAGTCCTGACTCGGACAGATTCGCCACCTTCCTCCCTCTCTGATCGATCACTTGGAATTGTCGCGCCGCAATAACGGCGTCCCGAACTCCTGAGAGTGGCACGGTCGTTGGGTGGTAGAGATTCGCAAGCAACCCGCCGACGAATCCGACAATCCCATAAAGAAGAACTTGAGAGGACACGGCAGCCGCACGCTTAAGCATGTTGAATTGGACTCCGCGCCCTTCGTTAAGGTGCCCATCGGCAGCGGCTAAATAGATTGTCACCAAGTCCCCCAGATCGCCTCGCCTTTCTGAGTTGGATCGGGCCCGTTTGCGATAACGCTTCAACGCCATAGCGCTGGTTTCCTCATCGGTGAGGGACCAATTCGCGAACGGCTAGAGCAGCGCTGGCTTAGATCGGATCAGCCGCAAAATCCTGCCACGTAAGGGGTCTTTAAGTGGGGTTGGCAACGCCCAGGACTGCAAGACTCCATCATGATGGATGGATAAACAGCCTCAAGTCCGGGCGAGACTCTCAGGTGCCGTACTTCCTCAGAGAAGTAACCTTCTCGCTCGATCGATATCCAGTATTCTTCCGCATTAGGATTAAGCCCGACGAACGAGAACTTCCCGTCAGGCTGCGTCGCTTGGGAACTGATCGGCCCTAAGTTCTTCCGGAGGAGCGTTACGTTTGCTCCCGCGACCGATCCACCGCCATTGTTCCTGATCGCTCCCCCCACGGCCCCACTTTCAGCCGCTCCAACTCGCAGCCGATAATAGGTGGGGCGAAGGTCCTCGCCGCAGGCTCCCATCGCTGCAAACTCAAGCCGAACGGCTGGCACAACCACAACGCCCAAGCCGTCGCTCTGTACATCGCGAACCTCGGCGGAGTAGAATCCGTTGGCGGTGATCTTCAGAACGTACATACTGGCCGGAAGGTTTCCAATCTCGTAGGAGCCGTCTGAGCCAGTGCTCTCGGACTGAACGAACACTCCATCCGGCAGGCTGACTCGCACCTGTGCATTTGAAAGCGGCCCGCCACGGTGCACAACAGCGCCACGGATTTTTCCAACGGAGACACTGCCCGTTGGATGCGGCGCGAGTTCAGCCAGCGGGAGCAAAAGAACCAGCAGCCACGTTTTCACGAGTTCAGCTTACCACCGCAGAAGATCGACCGAAATGGTCGCTAACCTCCGTTCTCGGAAACTTCCCAGGCCCTCCGCACCGCAATCGTCGCGCGTATCCGCCGCTCGACCACGGCAATCCCCCTACCCGCAGACCGTCCCGGCGATCATCCGCGTGCCGTTTTCCTGGTTGAAGTAGTACACCGTCAACACCAGCCCGCCCGGCAGTACGGCGGCCCAGGGATAGCCGAGATCGCCGCTCCCGCCGTCGTCCCGCAACACGATCTCGGGGGCGGTCCGAGCGTCCGTACACTCCGCATTCAGGATCCGCGCGCGAATCCCGAATGGCTTGTGGCGGTAGCCGTAGGCCAGCCATACGCGCCCGTCCGGCAGCCGCACGGCGTGATGCGGATGGCCCTGGAACCCCGCCCCCTCCCAGCGGAAGCTCTTGCCGCCATCAGTCGAGCGGGCGATCACGGTCTGGTCGTCATACTGCTCCGTTCGCACAAAGGCCACCAGTTCGCCCTTCGCCGTCTCATAGAGTGACGTCTCGTTGAAGCCGATCTTGGCGTCCGTCGCTATGGGGCACGAATACGTCCAGGTGGAGCCGCCATCGGCGGAGATCATCAGAGAGATGCCGCTGGGGCCGGCCGGTGTCTGATGGGCCACCGCCCAGTACACGCGCCCGTCGCGGCCCTGGCACATCGCTCCACGGTTGTAGGAGGGCAGCGGCGCGCCGAAGGGGTCCTTGGCGTCCGCGCCCGGCGTGGGCGGCGGTACGATGGGCCCCTGCCAACTGCGGCCTCCGTCGCGCGACCGGACCAAGTAGCCGCCGAGAAACGCGTAGGGCTTCCGCTCCGGCGCCGGGGGCATCTGGTACCACGCATAGCTGCTGCACAGGATGGAGCCGTCGCGCAGGGCAAGCAGGCACGGATCCTGCGAGCCGCCCTCGGCGTGGGCCCAGATCAGCTCCGGCTCCGCACTCCACGTTGTGCCCTGATCCCGCGAGCGCACGAGCACCAGATTGCTGTTGGCGTCGGTGTGCGTGATGCCGGACGCGCCCGCGCGCCGCCGGTCTGGCGCGCGCCGGAACGCTACCAGCAGTTCTCCATCGGGCCGCCGCAGGATCGACGGAAAGGCGCTGTAGAAACGCTCGTTCCGGTAGACTACCACGTCCCTGAGCTTGCGCAGCTCGCGCCCGGGGCGCAGCGGCGGCGCCGCCAGTGTTGCCAGAAATTGCCCGCGTGTCAGTTCCATGCTCTATGGTCCTCCCGGTGATGGCCGCAGGCCAGTATAGCAGCGGCGCCGGTGATGGGCGCATTCGAACGCATTTGAGACCCGCGTAACCGAAAACCGGAATGCAATCGTCCTGAGAGGTATGAGGCACCTGAAGCACCTTCCTCTCTGCGCCGCAATTCTGGCGCTGTTGGTGATGCCCGCGGCGGCACAGTATCGCGGCGCGGGCCGCGGATCGCAGTTGAGCCCGACTGTGCCCAAAACCGAAAGCGAAAAGAAGATCCTCGCCACGCTCCAAGGCGCAGTGCAGGCCGGCGAGACCTACGCCAATGTGCCCGATTCCGACGGCCGCATGCTGCGCCTCATGGTGGAGGCGATGAACGCCCGCAACGTCGTCGAGATCGGCACATCGACGGGCCTTTCCGGTCTCTGGTTCGCCATGGGATTGGAGAAGACCGGCGGGCATCTGACGACGTTTGAGATGGATTCGGGCCGGGCGGCCACGGCGCGCGAGCACTTCCGCAAGGCCGGCGTGGAGCGGTTGGTCACCATCGTGATGGGCGATGCCCACCAGACGATTCTGCGCCTGAAGGAGCCCATCGATCTCGTCTTCATCGACGCGGACAAGGAGGGCTATATCGATTACCTCAACAGGCTGCTGCCCCTGGTCCGCGCGGGCGGCATCATCGCCGCGCACAATGTCGATATGACCCCCGAGTACCTGGCGGCTGTCGGCAAGAACGCGGATCTGGAGACAGTCGGGATCAGCGGCGGCAGCGGTCTGGCCCTCACGCTCAAGAAACGTTGAGGTTGCGCGCGGTTACTTTGCTTTGGCGTCCGGCGGCGGCAGTTGGCGGTATTCGATTTTGCGCAATTTCGCGGTGGTGGAATAGGACGCGATGCCGAACGGGCGGGAGAGATCGATGTCGCCGAAACGCAGGCCCACCCTGCGATCGCCGATGTAGGCGTTGATGATCGGGTCGCCGTCGATCCAGGCCTCAATGCGGTCCCATGTCACGCGCAGCAGCAGCGCGTACCAGCGTCCGGTTTCAAACACAACCGCCTGGCGGGTGTCATTCTCCGATGCGTCCATGTCGTCGAGACTGGAGAGCCCAACCACCGTGCCGCCCCAGCCGCCGTTGATCCACGTGCAGTGGGTGTCGTGGACGGGGAACGTGATGCCGGCGAAGAAATCGTGGCCGGCCACGCGCGCGGCCTCCAGGCGCACCTCGTAGTCGTACTTCGGAAAGTCCTTCGTCCAGGTGATGCCGGTCATCAGCCCGCTGCCGAGGACGATGGCGGAATCCGCGATTGTCACTTTGCCGTGGCTGGAAAAAGGCGTCTCCTTCCAGCCCGCGAGCGTGGCGCCGTCAAACATGGGTATCCAGGCGGGAGCGGGGGCGGGGGCGGGGCTCTGGCCCCACGCCGCCGCTGCGGCAAATAGTCCGAACTCCCGCCTGGTAATGGTCATGGCCAGGCGCGCCTTACGACAACATCTTGTGAAGGTTCTGGTACGCGATGCGGCAGTCTTCCAGCGCGTCCCGGCCTCCTTCACCGGCGGTGTCCTGCTCGATCACGAAGTATTTCAGCCCCGCGATCTTGGCGTTGGCGAAGACGGCCTTGTAGTCGATGTCGCCCTCGGCCATTGTCACGATCTTGCTGGCCCGCGCCCGCGCGTTGGGCGTGAGCTTCGGATCGGCGCTTTTGTACTTGGCGTCCTTCACGTGCCACAGCTCATAGCGGCCGGGATTTTTCTTGAACATCGCGATCGGGTCCTGGCCCGCCATGCAGGCCCAGCCGATGTCGAGCTGCATCGCCACTAGGGCTGGGTCGGTGTCGCTGAGCAGAATGTCGTACTGCGTGGTCTTGCCGTCGTCGAGCAGTTCAAACTCGCCCGCGTGATTGTGGATGTGGTACTTCATGCCGAACTTCTTCAGCAGTGCGCCGCGCTGATTCATCTGCTCGGCGGAGCGCTTCACCGAATCCACCGTCATCGGCGGGCGCGGAGGCATGGCACGGTTGGGTCCGCCGGGCGCGCCGGGGGCTCCAGCGCCGGGCGGCGGCGCTGGCGGGCGTGGCGGCCGGGGCGCACTGATGGCGGTGTACTTGATGCCCATCAGCGCCTGGCCTTCCAGTTCCTTTTCCAGCCCCGGTGCCTCGGTGGCGCCGGCGTGCGTGCTATACACTTTGAGGCCGTACTTATCGAGCAGAGCCTTATATTTCGCGGGCTCCATGTGGTTGTACGGGTCGGCCGGCTCCACCTCCTTGTAGCCCATCGCGGCCAGCTTGGCCAGCGTCGGCTCGTAGCCCTCGGGCGTCAGCAGGTTTCTCACCGTGAACAGTTCGAGCCCGATATGGTTTTTCCAGTCGGGTGCGCTTTGGGCCATCAGGCCGCCAGCGGCAGCCGTAGCCGCCGCCTGTCCCAAAAACGTGCGGCGATCCATTTGAAAGCTCATGATTACAGTTTTACCTCCCAGCCTTTGCGGAACGTGGGTTTCACCCACTTGTTAGCTTCCTTGCTGTTGGTGAACTCGCCTTTGGCGTTGTCCCACATCAGCTTCCCGTCCACGTGCACCGCCGCCGCGCCCAGCACCAGCCACTCCGTATACTTGCCGGCGATGGCGAAGTTGGAGCAGGCCGGGGCGCCGCCCTTGCAGGCGCGCACCCAGTCCCGCGTATGGGCGGAGTGATTGGAGCCCGTGCTCGCGCCGGGGGAGCGTTGCAGGTAGGGGGCGGGGAGCTTATATTCCGCCCACTTCGAGCCCGGCAGCAGGCCGACGCCTTCGCCCCGTCCGCTGGTGCCCATGTAGCCCTTGGAGCCGACAAAGATGCTGTTGTATCCGCTGCCTTGCGGCCGTCGCGGCGGCCCCTGCGGCGGCGCAGCCGCGGGCGCGCCGGGCGCAGTGGGCGGAGCACCGCCCGAGCCTGGAACGAATCCGCCCTGCCCCGATACCGGACCCACCTGCGGACCCTGGCCGGGGAGCTTGCGCGCGTCTTCCACCGTCATTCCGGGCGGCGTGTACGCATCCCCGCCGGCGTGGTGGTACCAGAAGATCGATACGGGCGGCATGCCTTGGCGCGCCGCGAAATCGTAGCGGATGGCCAGCTCATCGGGGAACGTGAACGCAGGCAGCGAGTTCTTCTTGATGCACTCGACGCTCACCAGATACTGCGGGTCCAATTGCAGCGCCCAGTTGGCGGGGCCCAGGATATGCACGCCCCAATCGCCGATCAGGCTGCTGCCAAAGTCGTAGAAGCCGCGCCAGTTGAAGGGCAGATAGAATCCGAAATTGTCCTGTGGCGGAACGACGCGCGGGGGCGCGGCCGGAGGCGCCCCGGCGGGCCGGCCGCGCATGGCGCGTTCGATGACGAACTTCCGGTATTCCTCGTCGCCCGCGGTGAACGGCCGCATCGCGGCCCCGCCCAGCCACAGATCCCAATCGAGCGTTTCGGGCACCGGCGTGGGCGGCGGGATCTTCGTCATCTCCTGCGGCCAACTGGGGCGGCCGGACCAGGCGTGCACTTCGTTCACCTCGCCGATCTCGCCGGACCAGAAGATCTCGCACGCCACGCGCGTCGCGTCATGCGAGTAGCCCTGGTTGCCCATCTGCGTGGCCACCTTGTACTTTTCGGCGGCCTGCGTCAGGATGCGGGCCTCCCACGAAGTGCGCGTCAACGGCTTTTCCACGTAGACGTGTTTCCCCTGCTGCATGCAGGCCAGGGCGCAATAGGCGTGCATGTGGTCCGGAGTGCCAATCACCACCGCGTCGATGTCCTTGCCCTGCTTGTCGAGCATCTGCCGGAAGTCCCGGAACTTCGCCGCTTTCGGGAAGCGCTCGAAGGACTCATTGCCGCGGATGACGTCGACGTCCGCCAGGGCCACCACATTCTCCGTCCCGGCGTGAGCCGAGCGCAGGTCCGACGCGGGTTGCCCGCCCGCCCCGATGGCCGCCAGGTTGAGCTTCTCATTGGGCGACTTGTAGCCTGCCGCTTTCAAGGACTGCATGCTGCCGAAACCGCCCAGCGGCACGGCACCGGCCAGCAGCGAGCCGTAAAAGAAATACCTTCTCGAAAATCCGTGATCCGACATTTCAGCGTTCCTCGACTTTCGGTCAATTCGGGCAGGGCAGCCAACGGCCCTCATGGATGGGAATGGGGGCGAAGCCAAAGTCTACATGGAAACGGCTGGTTTGGGAAGATGCCGTGATCCGTCTGTCAGTAAGGAAGGGCCTCTGATGTGTGCCATAATCAGCCCTCATGAGGAATCTCAAGCTGGAATCGCCTCGCATGACCGGCGCTGATGTTGAGGATTGGCAGACATTTCTCACGCTCCATGCGAACTACCGCGACGTGATCGACGGTGTCTTCGGTCCCAATACGGCACGGGCCACGCGCGTCTACCAGACGGGCGCGGGCCTGCCTGTCGATGGAGTCGTCGGGCCGGCGACCTTTTCGCGTGCCGTACTCGATGGCTTCCAATCGGCCACCCGCGCCATTGAGGCAGGCTTGGACGCGAGCGTCGATTGCACGCTCTTCGCCGCCGGCATCGCGGCGGAGGGCATACGCTTCGTGGCCCGCTACTATTCGCGCGTCGCCGCCAAGACTCTCAATCCGGCCGAGGCAAAGGCGCTGTGCGCCGCCGGGTTGAGACTCGTCACCGTCTATCAGGACAGCCAGAATGACGTGAAGTTTTTCAGCGAGGCCCAGGGCGTTGCCGCGGCGGAGAGAGCGCTGGCGCTGGCCGGCGCGGTGGGCCAACCGGAGGACAGTGCTATCTATTTCGCGGCCGATTTCGATCCCAGCCCCACCGAGGTGCGAGGACCAGTCGTGGAGTACTTTCAGGCGGTCAGCCAGACGTTTCGTTCGGCAACGACGCGATATGCAATCGGTGTTTACGGCTCCGGCTTGACCTGCCGGTTGATCCGCGACGCGGGTCTGGCGCAGTTTGCCTGGCTGAGCGGCTCCACCGGCTTTCGCGAGTCCATGGGATTCCGCCCGCGGGCCCACCTGATCCAGGCAGCGCCCAGCCGCAAAATCTGCGGCGGCAAGCTCGCCATCGACGATGATGTGGCGCAGACCGGCGAGTACGGCGCGTTTACGGTGTGAGGCCAGCAGCGAACTGAGGTTGCGCAACGTCCAGGCTCGGGCACGAGCGGAGCGCAGTGCCTTAATATGAAGACAACCTCGTGCGACATTCATATTCCTGCTCCGCCGCGGCCTTAATGGCCGCTTTGCTGCTCACCGCCTGCCAGCCCAAGCAGAAGCAGGCCGCCGGTCCACCGCCCCAGATGCCTGTCACCATTGCCGCTGCATCCACCCGTGCCGCGCCCTTTGAAATCTCCGTTGTTGGCACGGTGGAGCCCTCCGCCAAGGTCGAGATCAAGTCGCAGGCGGCCGGGCAGTTGTTGAGCGTGAAGTTTGCTGAAGGGCAGAACGTCAGCCAGGGCGACGTCTTATTCGAGATCGACCCCAAGCCCTTCCAACAGGCCCTCCACCAGGCCGAGGCCGCGCTCGAGCGCGACCGCGCGCAACTCCGCCAGGCGGAGGCCGCCGTCCGTCGCGATGTCGTCCAATTGAAGAACGCGGAGACCGACGCGGAGCGCTATGCCACGCTTGCCAAGGAGGGCATCGCTGCCACGCAACTCAGCCTGCAATACAAGACCACCGCGGCGGCCTTGCAGGAAACCATCCGCCTGGACGAGGCCGCGGCCGGCAGCGCCCGCGCCAATCTCAAGGTGGACGAGGCGGCCATTGAAAAGGCGAAGCTCGATCTCTCCTACTGCCGCATCGTTGCACCGTGGAGCGGGCGTGCGGGCAACCTGCTGGTCCACGCCGGCAACCTCGTCAAGGTCAATGACGTGCCTCTGGTGGTGCTCCATCGCATCACGCCGGCCTTTGTCGTCTTCAGCGTGCCGGATCAGCACGTGGAAGCCATCCGCAAGTTCAGCGCCGCGCGGCAGTTGCCCGTGCGGATTACGGCACGGGACAACCCCACTGTAACGGCCACCGGCCTTTTAAGCGTCGTGGACAACACCGTGGACACGCAGACCGGCACCATCAAGCTGAAGGCCACGGTTGCCAACGCCGGCCGCACTCTGTGGCCGGGCCAGTTTGTGGATGTAATGCTGACGCTCGATACAACGCAGCAAGCCACGGTCGTGCCGTCTGAGGCCGTGCAGGCCGGCCAGCAGGGCCAGTTTGTCTATGTCGTGAAGGCGGACAAGACGGTGGAACCGCGTGTGGTGACAGTGGGCCGCAACATGAACGGCGTCGTCATCATCGAGAAGGGGATCTCGCCGGGTGAGACCGTGGTGACAGACGGTCAGATGCTGTTGTTCCCTGGCGCGCACGTCAAGGTAGTGGCGGCGCCGCCGCCCGCCGGCGGGGTTCGCTAACGCGCAGGCGGCACCCTATGCACTTCTCCCGCATTTTTATTGATCGCCCCGTGATGACCACACTCGTGGTCTTCGCCATCCTGCTGTTCGGCGTGGTGGGCTACCGCGCGCTGCCTGTCGCGGCCCTGCCTAGCGTGGACTACCCCACGGTTCAAGTGAGCGCCGGCCTGCCCGGCGCCGATCCGGAAACGATGGCCTCCGCCGTTGCCACGCCGCTGGAGCGCGAGTTCTCCACCATCGCCGGCGTCAAGCAGATGAGCTCCACCAATTCGCAGGGCGGCTCCTCCATCACCGTGCAATTCGATCTCAGCCGCAAGATCGACGAGGCGGCGCAGGACATTCAGGCCGCCATTGCGCGTGCCGGCGGGCGCCTTCCTCCTGGCATGCCGCGGCCGCCTTCGTACCAGAAGGTGAATCCGGCCGAGCAGCCGATCTTTTATCTGGCGCTCACCTCCACCACCGCGCCCTTCTACACCATCGACGAATATGCCGAGACGATGATCGCCCAGCGCCTCTCGATGGTGAGCGGCGTGTCGCGCGTGCAGGTCTACGGCGCGCAGAAATACGCGGTGCGCGTGCAGGTGGATCCCGACCGTCTGGCCGCGCATGGCCTGGGCATCGACGACGTCCAGCAGGCCATCCAGCAGAGCAATACCAACATCCCGGGCGGCAAGCTCGATGGCGAGCGGCAAGCCTTCACCATCATGTCCAACGGCCAGCTCACCAACGCCGCCGCCTACCGGCCGCTGATCGTCGCCTACCGCAACGGTGTGCCCATCCGCCTGGCCCAGGTGGGCAACGTCATCGACGACGTGGAGAACCAGAAGAGCGCCAGTTGGTTCAACGGCGTGCGCGGCATCATGCTCGCCATTCAGAAGCAGCCGGGCACCAATACGGTGGACGTCGCCAACAGCATCCGCGAGCTGCTGCCGCAGTTGCGGCGCAACATCCCGCCCGCCATCACGCTCCAGATCGCCTTCGATTCCTCCATCCAGATCGAAGACTCCATCAGCGACGTCAAATTCACGCTCGTCCTCACCGTCTGTCTCGTCGTCCTCGTCATCTTCCTGTTCCTGCGGAATCTCCCCTCCACCCTCATTCCAGGCGCGGCCGTGCCGCTCTCCATTCTCGGCACCTTTGCCGCCATGTACCTGCTCGGCTACAGCCTCAACAACCTCTCGCTCATGGCGCTCACACTTTCCGTCGGCTTCGTCGTGGACGACGCCATTGTGATGTTGGAAAACATCATCCGCCACATGGAAGACGGCGAGACCCCGATGCTGGCCACCGTCTTCGCTTCCAAGGAGATCGGCTTCACCATCATCTCCATGACCATCTCGCTGGTGGCCGTCTTCATTCCGGTCCTCTTCATGGGCGGTATCGTCGGACGCCTGCTCCATGAGTTCTCGGTCACCATCGCGCTCGCCATTCTAATCTCCGGATTCATCTCTCTCACGTTCACGCCGATGCTGGCCAGCCGCATGCTCAAGCCGATAGACCGCAACGCCCAACACGGCCGCGTCTACCGCGCCCTGGAAGGCGGATTCAACGCCATGGCCGGCGCCTACGACCGCTCCCTCCAGGTTGTGCTGCGCCACAAGCTCCCCACGCTGCTCGCCTCCTTCGCCCTGCTCGGCGGCACGGTCTGGCTCTTCACCATCATGCCCAAAGGGTTCATTCCCAGCCAGGACAGCGGCTTCATGTTCGGGATGACACTTGCCGGCCAGGACGTCTCCTTCGATGCCATGGCACGGCATGAGTACGCCGTGGTGGACATCGCGCGGCGCGATCCGAATATCGCCGCCGCCGGCGCGTTTCTGATGGGCGGCAATCAGGGCGGCTTCTTCGCGCGCTTCAAGCCGCGCAACGAGCGGGCGCTCTCAGTGGATCAAACCATCGCCGTGCTGAGGCCGCAGTTCATGCAGGTGCCGGGCATTCTCACATTCCCTCAGAATCCGCCGCCCATTACGGTGAGCGGACAGTACTCCGCCAGCGCCTATCAGCTTACGCTGCAAGGGCAGGACTTAAAGGAGCTCTATTCGTGGACTCCGCGTGTATTGCAGGCTCTGGCCGCGTTGCCCGGTTTCGTGGACGTCAACACGGATCTGCAGATCGCCAGCCCGCAGGTGATGGTGGATATCGATCGTGAGCGGGCGCGCTCGCTGGGCGTCACTCCAGTGCAGATCCAGAACGCGCTCCTCAGTTCGTACGGAGACCGGCAGGTGTCGCTCATCTATCAGCCGGCCAATGAATACGAGGTGATTCTGGAGGTGGAGCCGCGTTTCCAGCGCGTACCGGAGGCGCTATCCAAGCTCTATATCCGCTCGTCCTCCGGGCCGCTCATACCGCTCGATTCCGTCGTGACGTTACGCCGCGCCGTGGGCCCGCTCACCATCAGCCACTTCGGCCAGTTACCGGCCGTCACCATCTCGTTCAACCTGAAGCCGGGCTTCGCCCTGGGGCAGGCGGCAGAGCAGGCCGACGAGGCGATCCGCCAGATGCGGATTCCCAATTCCATCAGCACCAACTTCCAGGGGACGGTGAAGGAATTTCAGGAGTCGTTCCGCAACCTCACCGTGCTGCTCATCATCGCCATACTCGTCATCTACATCGTGCTGGGTATTCTCTACGAGAGCTTCATCCACCCCATCACGATTCTCTCCGGGCTGCCAGCGGCCGTGTTTGGCGCGCTGCTCACGCTGCTTCTGTTCCATAAGGAGCTGGACCTCTATGCGTTTGTCGGCCTGATCATGCTCTTCGGCGTGGTGAAGAAGAACGCCATCATGATGGTGGACTTTGCCATTCAGGAGCGCGCGCTCGGCCTCTCGGCGCACGATGCCATCTACCGTGGCTGCCAACTGCGATTCCGCCCCATCATGATGACCACCGTGGCCGCGCTGATCGGCACTCTGCCCATCGCCCTCGGATACGGCGAGGGCGCGGACGCGCGGCAGTCGCTCGGGTTGGCGGTAGTGGGCGGACTTCTGGTATCCCAGTTGTTGACGCTTTACATCACGCCGGTGATCTACCTTTACATGGAGAGGCTCCAGGCGAAGGCGTGACGGGGGTTCGCAGCAGGTGATGGAGACTCTCGCCGGATTTCTGATCGGCGCCATTATTGGGATGACAGGCGTGGGCGGCGGCGTGGTGACCGCGCCTGTTCTCATCCTGTTCTTCGGGATGCAGCCGGCGCAGAGCGTCGGGACTGCGCTGCTCTTTAGCGCCGTGGTGAAGGTGGGATCCACTCTGGTTTACCTCGTCCGCCGGCAGGTGGATTTTCGTGTGCTGGGCTGGATGCTGGCGGGCGGTGCGCCGGGCGCGCTAGCGGGCTCGCTGCTGCTGACGCGCGTGCGGGGCCTGCGCGAAAGCGGAGTGGTGCTGGCGATCATCGGGGCGTGCGTGGTGAGCGCCGCGTTGCTGGGCCTGCGTGGAATCAGGAGCGGAAACAGACCGGCGCAGCCCAACCCCGCGCGCCTGCCGTGGTTCACGTTGCCCATCGGACTCGAGGTGGGATTCTCATCCGCCGGCGCCGGGGCGCTCGGCTCGCTGTTGATGCTGCAATGTACGGCGCTGGCGCCAGTGCGTGTGGTGGGTACCGATCTCCTCTTCGGCCTCGGCCTGTCGCTGATCGGCGGCTCCGTGCACCTGGCCGCCGGTAACTGGGACCAGCCCGCGCTGCTGCGTCTCGTCCTTGGCGGCATCGTCGGAGCGCCGCTCGGCGCGCTGGCCGCGGGCTGGATTCCCGCCAAGCCGTTGCGCACCGGCCTGCTGTTATGGTCGGCCCTACTCGGTGGAGTACTCTTGGTGCAAGGCCTGTTTTATCGATGATTGCTCCGTATCTCCGCGCTCTCGAAGAGGAGAGCATCTACATCCTGCGCGAAGTAGCCGCCGAATTTGCGCGGCCCGCCCTGCTGTATTCCATCGGCAAAGATTCTTCGGTGCTGCTGCGCCTAGCGATGAAGGCGTTTCACCCAGCCAAGCCGCCATTCCCGCTCCTCCACGTCGATACGTCGTTCAAGTTTCGCGAGATGGTGGAGTTTCGCGATGAGACCGCACGCCGGCTGGGCCTGCGTCTGATCGTCCATACCAATCAGCAGGCGCTGGATGCGGGCGCTGGGCCGTATGCGATGGGCACGCAGAAGTGCTGCCACTTTCTCAAGACGCGCGCGCTGCTGGACGCTCTGGCGTTGAACGAGATCGATGCCGCCATTGGGGGCGCGCGGCGGGAAGAAGAGAAGTCCCGTGCCAAGGAGCGCATCTATTCTTTCCGCGATTCGTTCGGACAGTGGGACCCCAAGAACCAGCGGCCGGAGTTGTGGCGGCTCTACAACGGCAGAATCGAGAAGGGCGAAAGTATCCGTGTCTTCCCGCTTTCCAACTGGACTGAGCTCGACGTCTGGCAATACATCCAGGCCGAACAAATTCCCGTGGTGCCGCTGTACTTCGCGCGCCCGCGGCAGATGCTGATCCGGCGGGGCATGCTGATCGCGCTGGATTATGAGGTGCCGCCGGAGCCGGGCGACCGCATCGAGACTGTCCTGTGCCGCATGCGCTCACTGGGTTGCACGCACTGCACAGGCGCCATTCGCTCGGAGGCCGTTACGCCGGCAGAGATCATCGACGAGCTCCAGTTATTCCGCCGCTCGGAGCGTGAGAACCGTCTGATCGATCACGACCAGGAAGGCTCCATGGAGCTCAAAAAACGTGAGGGCTACTTCTGATGGGCGCGGAAAATTCCGGCGCCGGGCTGCTGCGCTTCATTACGGCCGGCAGCGTGGACGATGGCAAGTCCACGCTGATTGGGCGGTTGCTGCACGATAGCGACGGCGTGTATGACGATCAACTGGAGTGGGTGAAGAAGGCCAGCGCGTCGGCAGCCGGCGGCCTGGATCTCTCCTACTTCACCGACGGCCTGCGGGCCGAGCGCGAGCAGGGCATTACCATCGACGTGGCGTATCGCCATTTCGCCACGAAGCGGCGGCGCTTCATCATCGCCGACACGCCGGGCCACGAACAGTACACGCGCAACATGGTGACGGGCGCCTCCACCGCGGATCTGGCCGTGCTGTTGATTGACGCGCGGCAGGGCGTGCTGCCGCAATCGCGCCGCCACGCCTATCTCAGCTCGCTGGTGGGGATCCGGCGTGTCGCCGTCGCCGTTAACAAGATGGATCTGCAGGGCTATCGCCAGGACGTCTTCGAGCAGATCCGGCAGCGCTTTGTGGAATGGCTGGCGCCGCTCGGATTTGCGGAGCCGTGCTTCATTCCCGTGTCCGCGCTGGGTGGCGATCACATTGTGGAGCGCAGCGCGCGGATGGAGTGGTACACAGGCCCCACGCTGCTGGAGTATCTGGAAACCGTCACCATCCCCGCGCCGGAATCGAGTGGCGGCGTGCGTTTTCCCGTGCAACTGGTCACCCGTGCCGGCGGCGATTTTCGAGGCTATGCGGGCCAGCTCGCCGCCGGCACTCTGCGCGTGGGGGATGCACTAGTGGCGCTGCCCTCCGGCCTGCGGACGGAGATATCCTCCATCGTCCACTGCGACGGCGAGCCGGCAGAGGCCAGGGCGCCCGCGGCGCTCACGCTGTGCCTCGCCAATGAGATCGATCTGAGCCGTGGCGACATGCTGGCCGATCCTGACCAGCCGCCGGCGGTGGGCCGCGACTTCCGGGCGACGCTCGTTTCTCTGGCCACACAGCCGCTGCACTGCGATACGCCGTACCTGCTCAAGCACACCACCCGGAAGGTTTGCGCCAGCCTCCAAAGCATTGCCCACCGCGTGGATATTGAGACGCTTCAGCCGGTGCCCAGCCAGGAGCTGCGTTTGAACGATATCGCCGAGGTGGTGATCCAGACGCATCAGCCCTTGTACTTCGATACCTATCAGGACAACCGCGCCACGGGGAGTTTCATTCTGATCGACATGCTTACCAACCAGACCATCGCCTGCGGTATGATCCGCGAGGATCTCACCGCCTCTGTCTCTCAAACTCAGCGGATGGCGAAACCAGTTCATAGCGGCCTGACGGTCTGGCTGACGGGCCTCAGTGGCGCGGGCAAGTCCACCATCAGCAAAGGGGTTCACGAGGTGCTGGCGGCGCGCGGCTGCCAGTTGGAACTGCTGGATGGCGACGTGGTGCGTCAGCACCTGAGCAAGGGCCTGGGCTTCAGCCGCGAGGACCGCGACGAGAACATCCGGCGCATCGGATTCGTGGCGGGATTGCTCACTCGCAATCACGTCATCACCATCGTCGCCGCCATCTCGCCGTACCGCGAGACGCGGGCGCAGGTGCGGGATTCCATTGGCAGCTTCCTGGAGGTCTATGTAAACGCGCCGATCGCCGTATGCGCGGAGCGCGATCCCAAGGGGCTTTACGAAAAGGCGCGCACCGGCCAATTGCGCGGCATGACCGGCATTGACGATCCCTACGAAGAGCCGCTCTCGCCGGATCTGGAGTGCCGAACGGATCTGGAGACGCTGCCAGAGAGCGTCGCCAAGGTAGTGGCGGCCATCGAGCGCGCGTTGGAGTGGAGGGAGGCCTGACCGGCCGGGTGGCGCAGCCTCCCTTGAGCGGCTTTAGAAAATGATCTTGGCGCCGAGCTGGATCTTGCGCGAGCCGCTGATGACGGTGTCGCGGATGCGGCCGTAGGTGGTGGAACTAAGCGTGGCGGTAGGGAAGCCGAAGGTGGGCGTGTTGGTCATGTTGATGGCGTCGCCGCGCAGTTCCAGATTGAAGCGCTCGGTGATCATGGTGCGCTTGAGGAACGAGGCGTCCATGTTGAAGGAACCGGGGCCGCGCAGGAAATTGCGGCCGGTATTGCCAAGCTCACCCATGGCGGGCGTGGAGAACTTGGAGATCTGATCGGCGGAGAGGAACCACTTCACGCCGCCGGGGCCGTCCTGCACATTGCCCATGTCGGCGCTGCAGCCGGAGCAGTTGGCGAAGGACTGGACGTAGTTGTTGAACGTGTAATAGCCCGAGTAGAGCGAGAACGGGCGGCCGCTCTGAAAGGTGCCGGTGCCTGCGATCTGCCAGCCGCCGGCGAGGCGTTGGGCGAGGCCGCCGGCGTTGTGGAGGAACGGCTTGCCGCGGCCGAAGGGGAGCTCGTAGACCCAATAGGTTTGGGCGACGTGGCGGCGATCAAAATCGCTGGCGGCGTAGTTGAGGCGGCGGTTCTTGATATCGAAGGGCGAGGAGCCGGCCGATTGATTGTTGGCGCCGGTGAGGGAGGTGAGGGCGGGATCGAAGGAGCGGGAGTCGTTCGAGCGGCCGAAGGTATAGCTGAACTGGAACTCCAGCCCGCTGGTCATGCGGCGTTGGAACTGGGCCTGGACGGCGTTGTAGTTGGACCAGTCGTTGGCGTCGATGACGAACATGCCGTTGGCGAACTGGGGATAGGCGACGAAGAAGAAGGGCGAGAGGCCGGCGGCCTCGGGCTGGCCCTTGCCGGAGACGGCGCGGCGAGAGATGTCCTGTGCGATGGTGGCCACGTCGTTGTTGCGCAGGTTTGTGGTGTAGATGCGGCGCAGGGCGGCGGAGCCTGTTTCGGAGGCGGTCTTGCGGGAATCCACCGACATTAGTTGATTGATGAGCGGGCTCTCGCCGCCGCCGTTGACTACTTTGACTGCGTCGAGGAAGCCGTTGGTGCGGAGCTCGGCCTGGTTGGCGTTCAAGGCTCCGAAGAGATTGTAGGCGCGGCGGCCGATGTAGTTGATCTCGATGAAGGAGTTGCGCATAACCTCGCGCTGGATGCTGAAGCCCCACTGATGGGTGGTCGGCATCTGGAAGTTGGGGTCGGCCACGGTGATGTTGCGGGTGGAGAAGGGCGCGGGCTGAGCAAGGTCGCTGGGCTTGCCGGTGGGCGGGTTGAGGATGGGGAGATTGGAGAGGCGTCCGCCGTTCTGGCCGAACGTGGTGTTCTGATCGCCGAGTACGATGCCGGGCAGATTCTGGAAGACGGTGGAGCTGAAGACGAAGCTGTTGATGCGGTCGTAGGCGATGCGGTAGTTGCCGCGGATGGAGGTCTTGCCGTTAGAGAAGGGATCCCAGGCGAAGCCGAGGGAAGGGCCCCAGTTGCCGATGGAATCGCGGTAGAGGCCGCCGGGCACCCACTTGAGCGTATTGGACGGGGCGGAGCCGGTGGCCACCACCTGATCGGGCCGGCGGATACGGCCCTCGGAGTTGGTGGGAGCCATCTTCATTTCGAGGCGCAGGCCGGCGTCGATGGTGAAGTTGCGGCGGACCTTCCAGGTGTCCTGGATGTAGAGATCCTCTTCGTTGAAGTGGGTGGTGAAGTCGTAGAGGCCGACGCTGTAGGCATCGCCATTGGAGGTGAAGCCGCGGTTGGTGTTGCCGACGCGCCCGAGCAGGAAGTTGATGCTGGATTCCAGCGGGTTGCGGTCGTTGGCCTGATTGATGTCGGACGGAAGGTTGAACTTCGTGGCGTCCACGGTGTTGACGGTGCGGGAGAAGTCCACGTTCTGCGTGGTATTGAATCCGCCGAGCGAGCCGCGCGTGTCCTGGTGGGAACCGAAGCGAAGGTTGGCGCCAAACTTGAGATTGTGGGCGCCCTTGAACCAGGCGAAGTTATCGACGAACTGCCAGGTCTTGAGGTGGCGGAGGTTGCCGACGTCGAAGGATTCGGGCACGGTGACGGGGCCGACGATGGAGAGCTTGGTGGGGTCGGCCACGGCATTGGCGAAGTTGAAGGCGAATTCGTTGAGGCCGAAGACGAACTCGTTGGTGGTGGAGGCGGTGGGGGCGCTGCGCCAGTTGAAGGCGTAGTTTTTGGGATCGCGTTTGGTATCGACTATGCAGGGCAGGCCGGGGAAGAGGGGGGAGCCGCCGTTGCCGCGATCGCAGTTGGTGTTCTGGTTGCCGAAAGAGATGCGGGCAAAGACGGTGTTCCTGGGGTTGAGGATGTAGTCGAACTTCATCGTGACGTCGTGCTGTTTTTCAAACTGCAGAGCGGTGAAGTTGTAGAGGGCCGTGTTGAGGCCGTCGCCGCCGGTGAAATTATTGGGCAGGGGCGAGGCGTCGATGAGGCGTTTGATGGTGGGGTTGATGCCGATTTTATCGGGGTCGCTGGCGACGATGTTGTAGGTGGCGATGTTGACGCCGGGCGTGACGTTGCCGCCGGCATCGACACTGGCGCCGGTGACACCTGCGGGCAGGTTGCGGCCGCCGCTGACGTAGCGCCAGTTGCCGGCTTTGGCGGAGGCGGTGTAGACGGTGCGGCTGGTGAGACTGGATTCGCGGGCGTTGAGGAACTGAACGTTGCCGTAGTAGAAGAGCTTGTTTTTGATGAGGGCGCCACCGATGGAGCCGCCGGGGATGTTCTGGACGAACTGGCGTTTGCCGACGGCGTTGAGATTGTTCTCCCACTCGTTGGCGTTGAGGCGC
Source organism: Paludibaculum sp. (assembly GCA_036504135.1). Classification (GTDB taxonomy): domain Bacteria; phylum Acidobacteriota; class Terriglobia; order Bryobacterales; family Bryobacteraceae; genus Paludibaculum. Next base: position 2,713 of record DASXVP010000022.1, on the reverse strand, counting down.
GGGGTGCGATAGAACCAGAAGCCGGAGCCGTGGATATCGTTGGTGCCGCTCTTGGTGATCATGGCGACCTGGCCGCCGGAGTTGCGGCCGTATTCGGCGGTGGCGTTGCCGGTGAGGACTTTGAACTCGGCGAGGGCGTCGGGGTTCATGCGGATGGGGGCGAAGTTGGAGCCGCCGGCGGAGGTCTCGTTGGCGTCGATGCCATCGACGGTGAAGTTCCAGGCGCGGTCGCGGGCTCCGTTGACGTGGGTGCCGCCGCCGGTGTTGGCGCCGCTGACGACGCCCGGTTGGCGGGTGACGAGATCGAGCGGATTGCGGCCGCGAGTACCGACGATGGGGAGATCCTTGATGAGGTTTTCGTTGAAGACGTTGCCGTAGTTGCCGGAGATGGAGGTCTGGACGACCTCGGCCTGAGCGGCGACCTCGACGACCTCGGCGAGCGAGCCCAGCTCGAGGTTGACGTTGATGGTAGTGGGCTGGCCGATGGAAACGCGGTTGCCTTTTGAGGAGAACTTGCGGAAGCCGCTGGCCTCGACGGTGAGGGTATAGAGGCCGCTCTGGAGGGCCTCGAAGAAGAAGGCTCCGTTTTCGGCGGTCTTATTGGTGAATGTGGCGTTGGTGCCCTCGCTGACAAGTTTGACGGTGGCGCCGGCGACGGCCGCTCCGGACGGATCGGAGACGACTCCGATGGCGCGGGAAGTGGTGCCCTGACCAAATGCGAGCGTCGAAGAGACGAGCAGGCAAACGGTGGATAGCGAGAGAACCCTCAGTTTCATATGCAAGTCAGAGTAACAGAGTTTCAGAGGAGTTAAAACCGTAAATCTGAGTTGGAGGGGGACGCGAGGAGGGCGGCGAAGTCGTCTAGGATGGAGCGTTCCCTGGCCGAGAAACGCTTGCGGTGTTCGGGGCTGCGGATGCGCGCGGCGCGGTCATCCTCGGGCAGGGCGCGGAGGGTGTCCATTTCGGCGTGGACGGCGTCGCGGCGGTCTGAGGGGAGGGCGTTGAACTCGCGGTAGGCACGGCGGGCCTGGTCCTGCTGGCGCTCCGGCAGGTTCTGGAAGGCATCGTAGCGGCGCTGGAGGGCCTCGCGCTGGGCGGAGGGCATGGTATCGAGCTCGCGGAGGCGTTGTTCTGCCTGTTTCCGGCGATCGGGCGGGAGGGCGTCGAGGGTCTTCTTGCGCTGGAGCGGGGAGAGCTGGCGGAACTTTTCAATGCGGCTGGGCTGCGGGCGGGGGCGAGGTTGGGCGGCGAGATAAGGGGCAGTGGCGAGGGCGAGGGCCAGGGTTAGGGCGGCGGAGCTCATTTCACATCGAGGGGCAGATGCTGGAGCATATCGAGATCCTCCAGAGCGCCTTCGACCTGCTCGGCCTGAGTGGTGTCGGGCTGGGGCGCGGTGTTGGGCTGTGTGGGGAAGGCGATGATCCCCAGGGCGAGGATGGCGGCGACCGGGAGTGCGGGCTTCCACGAGATGGAGGAGAGCCAGCGCGCCGGGCCGCGGTGGTGGTGGATGCGCTGGAGCAGACGGGTATCGAAATCGCGCGAGATGGGGCTGTTATTCCAAGCGTCGAGGGCGTCCCAGACGAGTTGCTGGGATTCGAGAAGCGTACGGCAGGCTGCACAGAGCTCGATATGGCGCTGGAGGACGGCGGTGTGCGCGGGATCGAGGCGGCGTGAGCAGTAGCTCAGCAGGAGCTGAGCATGATCCTCCGATTGGAGCGGGCAGCGGGGTGTGTGTTCAGCCATTCCCTGTGTCAGGCATACTGCGCCAGCCTCGCGCGGAGGCTCTCGTAGGCCCGGAACAGTAGGGACTTCACTGCGGATTCCGAGCAACCGAGCACCCTCGCGATCTGAGAGTATTCCATTTCCTCGTACTTGTGCATTAGGACGGCTGCGCGTTGTTTGGGGGGGAGCCTGGTGATGGCCTCCCTCACTTCGTTCAGCTTGACCCTGTGAACGAGCACGCATTCCACGCTGGGCTGGTGATCGAAGAGCCGTCGGGTGGAGCTGGGGGCGTCCTCATCCTGGAGGCTCTCTTGAAACCGTTCGTTCTTCTCGTCCCTCAGCCAGTTGAAGGCGAGGTTGGCGGAGATGCGGAACAGCCAGGTGGTGAACTTGGCGGATGGCTCGTACTTGGCGCGGGAACGATAGACGCGGAGGAAAACCTCCTGGGCGAGTTCCTCGGCGATGGCCTGGTTGAGGACCATGCGGTAGAGGAAATGGACCACGGAGTTGCGGTGGCGATCCAGCAGTGCGCTGAAGCAAGCCGAGTCTCCGTTGCGCACGCACAGCATCAGCCCGGCATCGAGATCGAGAATAGCCGCAGCCGCCATGGAGGATTGAACACGATCCAGGAGATAAGGTTGCAGGGGCTGAGCGCTGGTCATTACACACTTGACGCTCTTCGTCCGGCGCCGGATTACATTGCCGGGAGATTTCCTGAGCACGCCCGTTGGAGGGGGGAGGGGGAGGGAAAGTTTTCGGGTGGAGACACACCACGGCCTCGCGGACGGGCCGGTTGGCTCCAGTTGGGGGGAGCGGGCCGGGCCGTTTTGATTGCCGAGGCGATTCGGACCTGATATTCGCCCGGGGCCTTCGAAAAGGCCCCGTATTTGATCGAGCTGATCGGGACAAAAACCGGTTTGCGCGCCGTCAAAGACGGCGGCCCGCATAGGAAGCGGTGAATTCCTTACCCAATGGGTAGGTAATTACCGCC
>DASXVP010000021.1:0-130773 GCA_036504135.1 Paludibaculum sp. | reverse complement strand
GTCAATCAAATACATCTGCCGCCCGGCGCCGCCGTGTGCCGAATCGATCACCACCTTGCGCCCGTCCGGTGAGAAGCGCGGATGGGTATCGCAGCGCCATTCGCCCGCGTACTCTTTGGGCGCCAGGAAGCTGCCAAGCGGCAGGCGCTTCCCTGTGGAGATCTCGTACAGATAGACATTCTGGTTGCGCTGCTTGTCCGGGTAGGCGTCGTTCAAAATGTATCGCCCGCCGGGCAGGTAGGTGCAGTGTCCGTTCACCGTCATCACGTCGGGACCGACGCACTCCACCTGCTCCGTCTTGTCGGTGTAGAGATAAAACTTCTCGCCCCGTGATGGGTGCCATGCCCACGCCAGCACGTGCGCCGCATCGCGCCAGATGAAGTGCGAGGTTTTGCCGTGCGGGTCCAGCACGAACAGGTCTTTGCCCTCGCGATTGGCCGTGAACATGCGCGTGGCGAAGCTGGCGCCCTCTTTGTCGCCGCGCCAGCGGTGCAGGAAGATGAACCGCGAGCCATCGGTGTTGTAGAGCAGATGGTTAAACCAGTGCTTGGCACCGTTGGAGTAGCCGGGCGGATAGGGAATGGCCGCAGCGTGCGAAAAGGCGATGAGCAGGGAGGAACGGCCGGTGCGCAAGTCCACCCGCCAGATGCCGGCGTCGTCGGGAATGCGCTTGTCGAAATTCGGATCCGGCAAGCCCGCATAGCCGTAGCCGGGGCGGCAGTCGTTGAGCCGGCGGAAGTCCGGGTAGATTGCCTCACGGCCATTCGGGCTCAGCGTGTAGACTGGCGCGTCGATCACGCGTTCCTTCCCTGTTTGGAAGTTCCTGATCACGGAGACGAAGCGCCCGTCCCGCCGGTCGTTCCAGATCACGTCAGTCTTCGAACCGGGCACCCATTGCAGCATGCAGCCCTGCTGCCAGTTCCAGGCGCGCGACTCGCCCAGATCCTGCCAGCGGTCCCCGTCGCGCAGATCGATCACGCCCAACCGGATCACGTCATCTGGGCGCGGCGAACGATGTTCGAAGTCCACCCGCATGCCGAGCACATAGCGCGAAGTGGGATCGAACTGGAGCTTGTCGTAGTAGCCAAACCAGTGATGCCCCGGCGCACGGGTGATGGCGCGCACCGGCGGCAGATCAGCCTGCGCCTTGCCGGCGAGTGCCAGCAGCGCCGGACTCAGCAGAAATGAGCGGCGTGTCGTATTCATGGCTAGAAGCCAATCAGCATACCCCCATCGACGGGTAGCACGACACCGTTGACGAAGCGGGCCGCGGGCGACGCCAGGTACACGGCGGCCCAACCCACGTCCTCCGGCACGCCGAAACGGCTCATCGGCGTTCGGCTCAGAACCTTCTGCTTGCGCAGTGGATCGCCCGCCATGGCTTTGCGCGAAATCGCCGTCTCGATAAAGCCCGGCGCGATGGCGTTAACACGGATTCCCTTGGGCGACAGATCCACCGCCAAGGACCGGACCATGCCCAGATAGGCCGATTTCGCCGTGCTGTAGGCGAACACCTTGGGCAGGCCGAAAAACGACGTCATTGATGCGGTGAAGAGAACGCTCCCGTGTCCCTTTTCCGACATCGAGGGGATAAACGCCTTCGTCATCGCATAGGCGCCCATGACATGGGTGTCCATCAACTGGCGGAACTCCAGTTCGTCCGTGTCCTCGATCGACTTTTTGAAGTGGTTGCCGGCGTTGTTAACGAGAATGGTTACGGCGCCGAAGCGCTCCTTGACCAGAGTAGCCAGTGCCGGGGCCTTCCCTGTGTCGGCGACGTCGTGCGTGGCGCAGTGCGCCATGGGGCCCAACTCGGCTGCGGCTGTTTCCAACTGGTCGCGCCGCCGGCCCACCAGCACGACCTGTGCTCCGGCCTCTACATACGCGTGAGCGATGGCACGCCCCAATCCGGAAGCGCCGCCGGTGATCAGGGCCAACTCTCCCTGCAGGGAGAAAGCGTTGGCAAGAGAGAGAAAGGGCTGTGGTTCTGACATAGAGGGGATCTTACTGATATGTTAGTGCATAGCCATGGACAACGCACTGATCTTGGGTAGATTCTCCTTCGGGATGGGCGACCGTTTCGCCCAACAGGGCCTGGCGCAACTGCGTGCCTGCACGATGGCCGCGGCGCGGGGCGTGACGATCACGCCGGTCTGGAACAAGAGCAACCGGGAGCACCTGATTGTAGGGACGGAACCGGCCAGCGTTCGCGCCGAAGCCGACGCCGCCGTCGAGGCGCTGGGCTGGCGGACCGCCTACCGCGTGGATGCCGATCACATCAATCTCACTACGGTGGATCGCTTCATCGCGCCCTCGGACTTCTTCACGCTCGATGTCGCCGATGCCATCGGCAAGCCGGCGGAGCAATCCGCCATTGACGCCTTCGTCCAGAGGCACGCCGATCTGGGCGGCGCCTTTGGCCTGACGCGCGACAAGGTGCGCACAGCCGCCGGGAAGTATTTGTTCGCCATTGAGGAGGCCGGCCGCATCTACCGCCGCGTCCTCTCGACGAAGGGCGAGGGCAGCTTCATCACCGAGGTGTCGCTGGACGAAACCGATCTGCCGCAGACGCCCGACGAGCTACTCGTAATCCTGGCGGCCATCGCCGATCAAAAGGTGCCAGCCCGCACCATAGCGCCGAAGTTCACGGGCCGTTTCAACAAGGGTGTGGACTACGTGGGCAACCCCGCCCAGTTTGAGCGGGAGTTCAACGACGACATCGCGGCCATCGCCCACGCGGTGGCGCACTTTGGCCTGCCCGGCGATCTCAAGCTCAGCGTCCACTCCGGCAGCGACAAGTTCGCCATCTACCCTGCGATTGCCCGTGCGGCCGCCAGGACGGGCGCTGGCGTTCACGTCAAGACGGCTGGCACTACATGGCTGGAGGAGCTCATCGGCCTCGCTGAGGCCGGTGGGGACGCGCTGGCGCTGGCCAAGGAGGTCTACGCCGAAGCCTTTGCACACGCGGATGAGCTCTGCGCACCCTATGCCAGCGTCATTGATATTGACGTGGCGCGGCTGCCCGCGCCGTCGTCGGTCAACAACTGGACCGCGGAGAACTACGCAAACGCGCTGCGTCACGATCAATCCTGCCCCGAGTTCAATCCACATCTGCGGCAGTTGTTGCACGTCGGCTACAAGGTGGCGTCGAAGATGGGCGCTCGTTACCTCAACATGGTGCGGGAATGTGACGAGAGCGTGGCGCGCAACGTGACCACCAACCTGTTTGACCGTCATATCCGGCCGCTCTGGTTGACGGCCTGATCTACTTCTCCGCTTCGAACTGGATGCTGCTCTCCGCCGAGGCCTTCCGGAAGTCGGTGTTGGTGACGTTCATCGTGACGTTCCGCTTGTAGCCGAAGAGGACCTTTAAGCCGAATTCGGTGCCGTAGGTGGCGGGAAACCACAACCCGTCGTCCACCTTTCTGTACGTAACGCTGAAGCCGAGTTGTTTGATATCGGTGCCGAACATGATCTTTACGGCCATCGGGATCTTCATCGCCAGCCGGGTTGTCACCAGCATCGGCTGGTAGTCCTGCGGGTGGATCAGCACTTCGCCGCCCCATGGCCGGCCGCCGTCTGGTTTTGGCAGAAAGTCGATGCGGAGCGCCTCCACGTCGCCCACCTTGCGTGTGCCGCCCAGGCGAAACGTGTATTGCTCCTGTTCCTTACGGGTGAGCGGGAAAAGATCCTTGGCGAAGCCATCGCGGGACTTCTGGTCGTTGATCAGGTCGTCGGTCAGGCTCTCGATCAGTTCGCCGTCAATGTCGGTGTCCTTGTACTGGAAGTCCGGCGCATCGTAGGTTAGAGTTTTTCCGCCCTTCCGGTAACGCCCCTCGAATTTGTCCAGCTTCTTGACGCTGCCCGATGGCGTGGGCGCCACCGTATACTGCCGCTTCTCCTCGCGGCTCAGCTTGCCGTTGGTCTGCATGAGGCGCACCCACGTGTCCTGACGGTAGACAATGGTCTTACGAGCGTCAGACGCGCGTTCCTGGCTTTCGGCCAGCCTGTGCAGGATCTCCTCCAATGCGGGTTGGGCCTGCACCAGCGGAATCAGGCAAATAAGACACGCAATCAGGCGCAAAACGGACTCAAGCCTCCTCAGCATTGTACGTCCGTGCCGGGGCTCAGGTTCCCACGGCAATTCCTACTTGCGCCGTTCGCCGGCAACTGTCGTCGGAAGTTGCACCATGTCCTGGATCACCTGCCGCGAATCCAACAATAGAAAACGTGCGCCCAGGACCTTCCGTTCCAAGCCACGGGACAGCGTTGTCAGGTTTCGGGTCACACTGGATGGAGCATCCATCAGGAATGGAACCAATGCCTTCGGCAGCGGTTTGCCCTGCACGATTGTGGCTGACGCTCCCATCGGAAGCGCCTTCTCTTTCCTCAGCATGTCGTCGACGAAGAACTTCGGCGCGTTAGCGTAATACTGCTGAATGAACACCACGTCCCGTTGCTCGAATTTGGGGCCGTTCTGTCCCACCAAAGAACTGATGTTGATGTCCCTACCTGCTTGAGCTCTGCCGGCAGGTACAACCGAGGCCGAAAGAAGACAAACACCCAGTACGATCCTTCGATAGCCCATGCATCATTCTATAACAGAGTGACGCTGCCATCCACCCAAATGGATGATGATCTACTCAGCGCCTGGTGAGATCGAGCGCGTCCACAATGAGACGCGTCGAATCTTGTATAAGTAGCGCCAATATTCCGTGCAGCACGCGGCGATATCCGGGAGGAGACGTTGTGAGCCGGCGCTCCAGGTCTTGAGGGAATGGTTCGACGGATTTCTCCAATGCCACGGGCAAAGTACCGCCTCGCGCCAGGAGCTTGGCGGAAGCGGCCGGCGCAGGCGTCATTCGTTTCTGCAACCCGGGCGGCAGGTGCCCCGAGCCGGGGCGGTAGAAATCGAGGATCAAGCGGCTTTCTGCGTCGGTGAAGAACGGATACTGCTCGCGCGGGGCCTCTTTTGCCTGCTCTGCTTGCTGTCCATTGGCGACGGCACCGCCTACGATTAATAGGCCTGCCACTAAGAAGATCCGGATCATCCCTTCCAGTGTAGCCGCAGCCTATTCGTAACGGAGAGCTTCCACCGGATTGAGCCGCGCCGCCTTTGTGGCTGGCCACAACCCGAAAAACAGGCCGACTCCGACCGAGACAATGAGGCCCAGAGCAGCTGCCCAGACCGGCACCGAGGTGGGCAGGGATGGAAATGCCAGCGCCGCCGCCTTGGAGATGATCCAGCCCAGTAACATGCCCAACAGCCCGCCGGAAAACGTCAGCACTACAGCCTCGGTAAGGAATTGGATCACGATGTCGATCCGTCTGGCGCCGATCGCCTTGCGGATGCCGATCTCCTTCGTCCGCTCCGTCACCGAAACCAGCATGATGTTCATGACGCCGATTCCGCCCACCAGAAGTCCGATCGATGAGAGGACAACCATGACGATGGCCGTCACGGCCGTCACCTGCCGGAAATCCTCGATCATTTGCTCAGCCGTGTTCAGCCCGAAATTGTCAGGATCGGTGTACTTCAGCCGGCGCTCCTGGCGGAGCACTCCGCGTACCTCGTCGATGGTCCTGGAGAGCATGCCTGGCCGGGCCGTCACGATGATCATGTGCTCGAGCGCGCCCGGTTCCAGCTTCCGCATCGTGTGGTAGGGCAGCAGCACGCGGTTATCCTGCTGGCCGGGGAACGAGTTAGCGGGCCGGTTCATCACGCCGACGACAAAGTAGGAGTGCCCGTCCACCTGGATCTCTTTGCCGACGGCGTCGCCCGATGCGAAGAGGCTCTTGTAGAGATCCTCTCCGATGACCACTACCGGGGAGCGGTGGACGTTCTCAAACTCGGTGAAGAAACGTCCCATCTTCATCTCGGCGTTGCCGCCCTGCGCGTATTTCTCGTCCGTGCCGCCCAGATTGAGCTGGAACCCATCGTTGCCTTGGTAGCGAGCCGAATGAATACCTCGCCCGGGGAAAAGATAGGGGCTCACACTCAGCACGGAAGGGCAGCGCTCGCGGATGGCCATCGCGTTCTCATAGGTGAGGGGTTTGCGCATCCACTCCTCGCGCGTTCGACGGCCGAACTTGATGCCGGCCGGGAATTTCAGCACCATCACGTTGTCGGTACCAAAGCTTTTGATGGCCCCTGTCACTGCTCCGTCGAAGCCCGTCATGATGCTGCCCACGCCAATGATGGTGCCGGTGCCAATGATGACGCCGAGCACTGTTAGAAACGCCCTCATCTTGTGGCCCCGGATGGCGGCCAGAGCGAGTCCGATGCCCGCTGCCAGAAGCGCTCTGTTGTTAGCCTTATGCGTCACTTTTCCGCCCTTAATGCCACGATTGGGTCGAGTTTTGCAGCCTGTTGCGCCGGATAGATGCCGAAGAACAGCCCTACCGTCGCCGAGAGACCTACGCCCAGGAACACCGCGCTCGCCGGCAACTCCATGGGCACGGGCGTCGTATTCCTGACCAGGAGCGCCACCATCCACGCGATGATCACCCCCGCCAATCCGCCAGCCCCCGACAAGACGGCAGACTCCACCAGGAACTGCCGCAGGATGTCGGTTTTCCGCGCGCCCAGCGACTTGCGAATGCCGATCTCCTGAGTCCGTTCCGTCACCACGGCCAGCATAATGTTCATGATCACCACGCCGCCCACCACCATGAAGACGCTCACCACAGCCACCGCCGTCGCAGCGATTGCGCCGGTGAGCTTGTCCCACATGCCCATGATGGAGGCGGAGTTGAATACCATGAAGTTGTCTTCCTGGCCGGGGCCCTGATGGCGGTAAGCCCGCATCAGCACGCGCACCTCGTCCATCGCCTGCTGGAAGTGATCGTGATCCATGGCCTGGATCGAGAAACTGAGCCACTTCCGCGCCCCAAACTCCTTGAACAACGTGTAGATAGGGATGTGCGCGAAGTTGTCCTGCGATTGGCCGAGGACGCTGCCGATCTTCTTGGCCACCCCAATCACGGTGTAAGGCCGCCCGTTGAGCTGCACCTCCTTGCCGATCGGATCCACGTTCGGGAAGAACTTCTCCTTCAGGTCCGCGCCGATGAACGCAACCTGGCGGCGGTTCTGATTCTCGCCCTCGGTGAAATAACGCCCGGACTCAGTCTGGATATTACTGAGAACATTCAAATTGGCGGTGCCGCCCGTGATGTTGACGTCCTCCATCCGCTGGTTCTCGAAGACGACGTCGGCTTGACGGTCCGTCGTCATGCCCATGTCCTTGACCATCGTGACCTTGGACTTCAGGAACTCGAATTCGTCCGGGCGCAACTCGGGGTTCTTGCGCTGGAGTTCCAGAAACTTCTTAGGGTTCCAGTCGCCAAAGAAGGCGAACCGCGTCACCACAAAGCCGTCGGCCCCGAGGTCGGCGATCTTCTCGGCGACATAGACATCCATTCCGTGGATGACTGCCATCACCGCGATCAACGTTGTCGTGGAGAGAATGATGCCCAGCAGCGTGAGGAAGCTGCGAAGTTTGGACGAGCGGAGGCTGGCCAACGCAATAGAGAATGCCTCCATTGTGGATGCGGTCGAGTTCATCTTATGTATCTAGACGCAGCCAGGCGGGCAGTTGTTCCGAATCCGCAGAATCCAGTCGCGCACCACTGGATCGAGCCAGAAGCGGGGCTTGTCCTTCGATATGAATCCCAGATGGCCGCCGTGCTCGGGTGTCACCAGTTCAATGGCGGGGTTTTCGCGGATTGCCCCCGTCTCATAGATGGAAAAGGGGATCAGCGGGTCGTCCTTGGCCTGCACCACGAGGGCCGGCACGCGGATGCCGCCGATGAACTGCATGGCCGACTGGGTGGCGTAGTAGTTTGGCGCATTGCCGAACCCAAACGCCTTCGACGTGAACCTGTCGTCGAAATCGAAGATCGTGCGGGTGCTGTCAATACCGTCGAGCGGGAACTTCTCCGGATGGGCCGCGTGGCGGCGCCGGTAGCGGGCGCACAGGCTGGAGATGAACCGCCGTGCATAGAGCGCATTATCCCGGGCGCCGAGCCTGCGCACACAGGCGTGCAGATCGATGGGCGTGGATACCGCGCAAACGCCCGCCACCAGATCTCCGGCAGCTTCACCCGGTTCGCCCGCGAACTTGAGCGTGACATTGCCTCCGAGGGAGAAACCTACGAGAAATCGTGGCCCGCGGCCCTCGGTCCGCAACTGCCTCAACACGGCACGGACGTCCTGTGTGAGTCCGGAGTGGTAGAGCGTGTCTGTGAAGTTCTCGCTGCCCCCGCAACTCCGCATATTGAGCCGGTGGACCGTGAAGCCGGCCTCCAGCAGGCACTGAGCCATGGAGATCATGTAGCCGCTGGCGCTGGAGCCCTCCAGGCCGTGGTGCAACAGCACTTCGCCCTGGCAGGCGCCCACAGGCCGGTGCTCGTGAATGAGCACACGGGTGCCCGGCTCAGTCTGGTAGACGACCGGGCGCACCGGGAAGCGCGCCTCATCGATGGCGCGCGGCCAGAAATTGCCTGCGATCGTCAGTAGATGGGGATTGCGGAAGAAGGGAGTGAAAGGCCGCAAGCCATTATTGTAATGGTTGCGGCCCACTAACTTCAGTCGCCTTCGATCTCGCGGTCCAACAGGCCGGGCTCGGAGGCCTTGCGCGCGAGATCCTCAGTGAGGATGATCGCCTCGGCCAGGTCGCGCATGGGGCGCCGCAACCGGCGGCTCTCATTGCGCAGACGCAGGTATGCCTCTTCCTCGGTGAGGTTGAACTTGTACTGGAGAATGCCCTTGGCGCGCTCCACCAGCTTGCGCGTTTCGAGCTGCCGCTTCATTTCCTGAGTCTCTTCGACGAGGCGCGCGTTTTCGCCCTCGAGCCGCGCCCGAGTGATGGCGCCGCCCATCTGCTCGCCGATGAAGGTCAGCAGAGAGACCTCCTCCGGTGTGTGATCGTAGCGCTCCTTGTGGTGTACGTTGATCACGCCGATCACGTCGCCGGCGGAGATCAGCGGGACAGAGGCAAACGCCTCGTAGGTGTCTTCCACCAGGCCGGGCAAGCGAATGAAGCGCTTGTCGTTGAACGCGTGCTCAGACAACACGACGACGCTCTTGTTTTCGACCACCCATCCCGTCACGCCCTGGCCGATCTGCATGCTGAGATGCCCGATCTCCGCCGCGTGAGGGACCTGTGAGGCCCGCAGGACGACTTCGCCGCTTTCGGCTTCTAAGAGATAAACGAGACATGCATCGCACCCGGTGACCTGAACGGTCATGCCGACGATTTCGCCGAGCATCTCGTCCACCGTCCGGTTGGAGGAGACGATCGCGCTGATACGATGAAGAAGAGAAACTTGACTGGTTGTTGGTTCCATTGCCGTAGGAGAGGCCATTCTGTTTGTAGGATATGAACTGGCGTGGCGCTGGTCCAATCGAAACTTTCTATCAAGCTCATGCCCTAGGCTCGAAACCTTCCTGACATTTGATGACAAAGCTGATCACAGTCCTGACACTGGCTTTGAGCCTCTCGGCCTGGGCCGAGACACGCTGGCGCCGGGTTGAATCCGGACGCTGGGAGCTCTATACGGACGCTGGTGAAAAGACAGGCTCGGCCGTCCTTCGCCAGCTTCTGGAGATGGAAAACGTATTCGGCGCCATGGCAATGCCTCTGCCTGAATCGACGCCGCCCATCCGTGTGGTTCTGCTGAAGAACCCAAAAGACTTCGCGCCGTTCCGGCGCGGCGAATACAACACCGGAATCTACCAGTCTGGCGCCGATCGCGACTACATCATCCTGCTCGATGCCAAGGGCGAAGAGACGATCCGGGCCGCCCGGCACGAGTTTGTCCATCTGGTGCTGAACCACACCAGCGCGCCACTGCCGCTATGGATGGAGGAAGGGTTGGCGGAGTACTTCTCCACGCTCCAACGCAAAGGAGAAAAGGTCGTTGCCGGCCGCGCGCCCGCAGCTCGCATTGAGGCCATTGCGGCTGGCGGCTGGATGGACCCTGCGGTGCAGTTGTCAGCCCGCCACGAGTCCCAATTCTTCGCCGACCCGAGCGCCACGTCGGCTTTCTACGCCCAGTCCTGGGCCCTAACCCATCTTCTGATGCAGGCGCATGGCGCCCGCCAGGCGATTCAGCAGTTCGGCGGGTTGTTGCGAGCCGGTGTGGAGCAGACGGTCGCGTTCCAGCAGGCCTTCGGGCGCACGGCGGAGCAAGCGGTGCGCGAGGCGCGGACGATGGCCGGCAACCCCGTGCCCACTTCGGAGATTGCTCTGGGCGCCGTTCCTCAGATTTCAGCGTTCGAGGCTCGCGAGGCGAGTGAGATCGAGGCTCGCCTCGTGCGCGCCGAGGCCCTTCTGGCGGCGGACCGGCTGACCGCCGCGGAATCACTCTATACGGAAACGGCCAAGCTCTGGCCGGAGGATTCCGACGTCCTCACCGGCCTCGGAACGCTGGCACTTCGCAAGTCGGACCACGCCAGCGCCCGCCAGTATTTAGAACGCGCCATGGCCGCAAAGAACCCGCGGGCTACCACCTATTTTGAATACGCGATGCTGATTCGCGATACGCGAGGTCCGGAGGCGCTGGTGGTGGACAGCCTGACCAAAGCGGTGCAACAGAATCCGTCGCTGGCCGAGGCGTGGTATCTGCTGGGCTCCAGCATGATGCGGCAGGCGAGGCCGGCCGATGCCATCGACCCGCTGAAGCGAGCGGCGGCCATACTCCCACGGCAGTCGCTCTTCTGGGAGGCTCTGGGCCGGGCGTATCTGGACGACGCCCAGAGGGAACTGGCTCGAGACGCTGCTCAGAAGGCTGTCCAGACCGCCCGCACGCCCGAGCAGTCTGCCATGGCGCAAGGTCTCATCCGCGAAATCGAAGCCACGCCGGTCAATCGTCCGCCAAAGAAACCGCCGGTCATCACACCTCAGGGCTGGCAGGAGGCCAAGGGCGACTCCACTGTGGCAGGCTCTCTCGTTCTGCTGGATTGCGCTACGGCTACCATTGGGTTTCACATCGAAATCAAGCCGGGTCAGCGCGTGGTTCTCACCACCGCCAAGCTGAACCAGGTGGTGCTGAAGGGGAAGACGGCTCAGAAACGGGAATTCGTCTGCGGCCCGCAGAAGCCCGCGCCGGCTGTGGAGGCAGGCTATAACGCGTCCGGGGCCGCACCGCCTGCCCAGTTCGCGCCGCCCGCGCCGCCGCCCGCGCAAGCCAAGGCGGCCGCAAAATCAGCGAAGAACGCCCCGTCCAAAAAGGCGATGCCGCCACCCAAGCCCAAGCCCGTACCGCCGCCTGTCTTGGGCGAACTGGTCTGGCTGGAGTTCAAGTAGCGGCGATCGGGCCTAGTGCTTCTTCACACGCGCGCAGGCGGTCACTGCGCCTGTTGGATCCACCGCCACCGAGCCTTCCTCGATGTGTTGGATCTTGCCATCGGCGTCGATAACAAACGTCGCGCGATTGGCGACTCCGGAGTCCTTGTTCAGCACGCCATACGCCTCTGAGACGCTGCGCTTCGAGAAATCGCTAGCCAGGGGGAACGAGAGCTTCAGCTCTTCCTTGGACCAGTGACCGAGCGTCGGCAAATTGTCCGTGCTGATGCCCAACACCACCGCGCCGGCCTCTTCAAATTTGGCGATACCAGCCTGGTACGCCGTCATTTCCTTCGTTCAACCACCGGTGAAAGCAGCCGGAAAAAAGGCGAGTACCACCGTCTTTCCGCGCTGTTCAGAGAGCTTGAACGTGGCGCCCGCGGTGGTGCGCAGGCTGACCTCGGGTGCGGTGTCTCCGACTTTCAGATGGGTTTTCGGCGGAGGGGCCGGCTGCGCCGCGAGCGTGCCCGCAGTCATTGCCAGTGCCGCCAGTGTGCTTAGAAATCGCATGGAACCTCCCAGGTTCAGGGCATCCGGTGTTGTGTACCCGGTCTCTTGCCGCCGAGGATAGCAGGCTCACCCCGGTTTCAGCAACTTTCTCTCTGACTTCACCCTGCCTCGCCGATAAATATTCCGTGGGCGGCCCTAGGGCACGGCCCTGACCAGGAGGCATGAAGTGCAATCCGCATCTACGATTGACGTACCCGCTGGACGCCAGCGACAGGGCAAGTATCTCGTCTTTCAGTTGGGTAAGGAAGAATTCGGTGTGCGTGTCGTCAAGGTGAGAGAAATCATGGGGCTGCAGGAGATTACCAGCGTGCCCCAAACGCAGGACTTTGTCCGAGGCGTGATTAATCTCCGGGGTAAGGTGATCCCCGTCATCGACTTGCGCCGCAAGTTCCGGCTCGACGATCTGGAGGACACCCAGCGCACATGCATCGTCGTTCTGCAGGTGGCTCACGAGGGCGGTGACATCATGATGGGCGTCATCGTGGACGGCGTCAGCGAAGTGCTCACGATTCAGGAAAACGAGATTGAAGATACGCCCGAGTTTGGTGACGACATCCGGATGCCATACATTCTCGGCATGGCCAAGGTGAAGGGTGCGGTCAAGATCCTGCTCGACATTGACCAGGTGCTCACGAATAACGAAATCCGCGGTCTCGGTCGTGAAACCGCAATGGAGACAGAGGCTTCGTTCGACTTCTGATCCGGCCGCTCCAAAGGAATCAACATGCAGACCAAGAAGAAAACTCTCGGATTCAAGATCTACCTCGCATCCGGCCTGTTGGCCGCTTTTCTGCTCATCCTGAGCGGATTCACTGTTTTCACGATCACCAGCTTGCAGTCCAAGATGAACGCTCTGGCCACTCAGGAAGTTCGCAAGGTGGACCTTGCTGGGCGCGTTGCGTCCGGATTCAACCTGATGTGGGCCTCGGCCCGAGGAATTCTGATTGGCACCATGACCGGAAAGCAGGAGACCATCACGGCCGCCGAGGGCACGCTCCAGCAAGGGCGGGAGCAGGTGGCCACGGCCCTGCAAGGTATTGAACCGCTGCTGAATACCGACGAGGGCAAGCGGATTGTGGCGTCGTTCAAGAATCACGCCGGCGGGTTGGAACAAAACATAAATCGGTTTCAGAACGCCATTAAGGGTCAACGCCTGGATGAAGCGGTCCAGTTGTTGACCGTTCAGATGCGTCAGGAGTTTATCAGCGCCAGCCAGGAATCGAAGGATTTCCTCGACCTACAGGAGCGGCTCGTGGCCGCCACGGCCCAAACCGCTGACCAGCAGGTGAGCATTTCCCGGCTGATGTCAATCCTGCTCTCCCTGCTGACCCTTGCCGTGGCCGCCGGACTGATTGTGACGTTCTACCGCAGCAACCGCGAGTTGCAGCAGATCGCCGGCGAAATTGGTGAAGGTTCGCGGCAGGTGGCAGGAGCCGCCCAGCAAGTGTCCGGATCCTCGCAAGCGCTGGCGCAGGGATCGAGTGAACAGGCCGCCTCGCTGGAGGAAACGTCCGCCTCCACCGAGGAAATCAACTCCATGACGCAGAAAAACGCTGAGAACGCCCGTCACGCAGCCACTGAGACAGAAAAGGCGGATCAGCTGCTAAAGGAGACCGATCACAAGCTGACCCAGATGATCGGTTCCATGCGCGAGATTAACTCATCCAGCGAGAAGATCTCCAAGATCATCCGCGTGATCGATGAAATCGCGTTCCAGACCAATATCCTGGCGCTAAATGCGGCAGTGGAGGCGGCGCGCGCTGGAGAAGCCGGCATGGGGTTTGCAGTCGTCGCCGACGAAGTTCGCAATCTGGCACAACGCTGCGCCCAGGCGGCCAAGGACACTTCCGATCTGATTGAAGAGTCCATCGTACGGTCCAACGAGGGCAAGACCCGGCTGGATGAGGTGGCCCATTGTGTGACGCGAGTCTTTGACAATGCCACGCGGATCAAGGAACTCTCCAACGAGGTTCATGTCGGCAGCCAGGAGCAGGCGCGCGGTATCGAGCAGATTTCCCGCTCGGTGGCGCAAATGCAGCAAGTGACTCAATCCACCGCTGCCAGCGCTGAAGAGAGTGCCTCCGCCGGCGAGGAAATGAGCGCTCAGGCTCACTCTCTCAACGACGCGGTCAGGCGTCTCAACGGGCTCGTCGGTGGCGCTGGCGAAGCTGCTGGCGCGCCGGCCAAGGCCCGGCGCGAGCCTCCCAGGGCGAAAGCCACCATGGCTGGGGCGCCGCCCGTCCGTAAACCTTTGGCGACAGTTCCGGCCGCCAAAAGGGACTTCCCACTCGACGGAGATTTCAGCGATTTCTAGGAGCCTATCATGGCGAAACGCAAGTCCACGGTGGCGCAGGTGCAACCCGCGCCACCGGTAGTGCCGGAGGTCCCCGCCGATCAGGCGATGATGGACCTGAGGAACCTCTCTGGCCAGATCCAGCACACCGCGCAGTCGGATGTGGTCCCGGCTGCGCCGCCAGCCTTTGCAGCCAACGAGCTCAATCAGGATCCGCAGCTAATTCAGGACTTCCTCGTGGAGGCGCGTGAGCACCTGACGAACGTGGAAGGCCGGCTTCTGGAGATTGAGCAGGGCGTTCACACCGCAGAGACGCTCCACAGCGCCTTCCGCAGCTTTCACACTCTGAAAGGGCTGGCTGGTTTTCTCGATTTTGCTGTTCTTCAGGAGGTAGCGCACGAGGTGGAGAGCCTGCTCGACCTGGCGCGCAATGGGAACCTGGTACTGGGTCCGGCCACCGTGGATGTCGTCCTGCAATCGGGTGACTATCTGGGAGTTTGGCTGAACTACATCGAGTCCTCGGCCAACGCCAAGCCTGCAACGATTCCCGACGACCACATCCCATTAGTGGAGCGCATTCGCGCGGCGGCCGTTCCGGCGGCAACGGTCGATCCGGATTGTGAAGCACGATCCAGTCCCGTAGCCGAGGCTTCGGCGAAGGCTACGGCCGAGGAGAGCACGGCGGTGGGGGAAGCGGCTGGCGGCGTCCGCCGCAACGAATCGGCGCTCGTCAAGGTGGATACTTCCAAGCTAGAGTATCTCGTCGACATGGTGGGGGAGCTAGTCATCGCCCAATCCATGCTGCGCCACAATCCCGAAATCGGCGGAGTCCGCTCGCCCCGGTTGCAGCGTGACATCGCACACCTGACGCGCATCACGGCAGAGGTGCAGAAGACGGCCATGGCAATGCGCATGGTCCCGATCGGGCAGCTCTTCCGGCGCATGACCAGGCTGGTGCGGGATCTGGCGAGAAAATCAGGCAAACACGCGGAACTCGAGTTGATCGGCGAGGACGTCCAGCTCGACCGCAACATCGTCGAAGAACTGGCAGACCCGCTCGTTCACATGCTCCGCAATTCCATGGATCACGGTCTCGAAGGCCCGGACGAGCGCCAGGCGGCCGGTAAGCCAGCGGCCGGGCGTGTGCGGCTCAAAGCATCCCATCAGGCGGGCTTGATCGTAATTGAACTGACTGATGACGGCCGCGGTCTGAACCGGCAAAAGATTCTGGAAAAGGCGATCCAGCGTGGAGTCGTGAAGCCGGACGCCCAGTTGACCGACAGCGAGATCCACCAGCTGATCTTCGAGCCCGGGTTCTCCACGGCCGACAAGGTCACCGATGTTTCGGGCCGCGGGGTCGGCATGGACGTGGTGCGCCGCAACATCAACAAGCTGCGGGGCCGCATCGAGATCGTGTCGTCATGCGGCACCGGGACTACATTCCTATTGAAGCTGCCGCTCACCTTGGCTATTATCGACGGCCTGGTGGTGGTAGTGGGGCAGGACCGCTATATCGTGCCTATCTTCGCAGTCCGTGAGATGTTCCGGCCCGCTCGGGAGAATCTGTTCACGGTTGAAGGCCGGGGCGAGATGGCGATGGTACGCCAGAAACTGCTGCCCGTTGTGCGGCTCAGCCGCCGACTGGGCGTGGCGGCGAAATCGGAAGATCCCTGCGAAGGACTGATGATCGTCGGCGAAAGTGACAGCAAGACGTTTTGCCTGCTGGTGGACGAGCTCGCGGGAAAGCAGGAGGTGGTGATCAAGAATCTGGGCACCACGTTCCGGGACGTGAGAGGCATCGCTGGCGGAGCGATTCTGGGCGACGGGCGTGTCGGCCTGATTCTCGATCTGCCCACGCTGGTGGGGGGGCTGGCTCATGCCGCATGACGATGGCTTGGGCGGGGGCCAGGTTGCAACACAAGCCGGCGGAGCGGTCCGGCCGGCGGAGTTCCGCGAGATTCAGTCGATGGCCCACGATATCTTCGGCCTGGAACTGAAAACAGGCAAGGAGGCTTTGGTCGGTGCGCGCCTCGGCAAGCGCGTTCGCGAACTTGGGTTGAGAGACATCGGTGATTATCTCGGCCATGTGAAACAGGATCACTCCGGTCTGGAACTGGCTGGTCTCATTGACGCACTAACCACCAACTTCACCAGCTTCCTCCGCGAGCCGGTGCACTTCAAGCTCCTGCGCGAGCGGATTTTGCCTGGCTTGGCGGGCCGCCAGACCTACCAGGTTTGGAGCGCCGGCTGCTCCACAGGAGAAGAACCGTACAGCATCTTGTTCGAAACCGCTGAGACACTCGGCGACACTAAGCTGGGCGCGATGAAACTGCTGGCTACCGATATCTCCACGCGCGCTCTGAAGGCGGCGTCGGATGGTATCTTCCCGGTGGCGCGTCTCAAAGAACTGCCCGATTCCTGGAGGAAGCGCTACTTTCAGCGCGGCACCGGCCAGCAGGAGGGAATGGTGCGGGTCCGCCCGGAATGGCGGGCGCGCATACAGTTTGAGCGGTTGAATCTAATGGAGGATCTGTCCCGCATGCCGCGGTGCGCGGTGATCTTTTGCAGGAATGTGATGATCTACTTCGACAAGCCCACACAGGAGCGTCTGGTGGGCCAGTTTGCGGCGCGCCTCGACCCCGGCGGCTGGCTGCTGATCGGGCACTCAGAGGGGCTGATGGGAGTCCGGCACGACCTGGAATACGTGATGCCGGCGGTCTATCGGAAACCGGGTGCGGGCCGCTGAGTCCGGGAGATCGGCCTGATTGAGGAAAACGAAATGAGCACTCTGGTTGTCGGCGTGGGCGACTGCAAAGTCACTGCCGATCCGTCCGCCGAACTGGTCACCTACGCGCTTGGCTCCTGCATAGCCGTGGCAATCTGGGATCCCATTTCCCGAGTCTCCGGCCTTCTGCATTTCATGCTGCCCGATAGTGCCGTAGATCGCAGCGGGAACGGCCGCGATCATCCCTACCGCTACGCCGATACCGGTACGCCGATGCTGTTTCGGGAGGCCTATCAACGTGGTGCGGAAAAGAAACGCCTGGTCGTGCGGCTGGCCGGAGGGGCCTCCGTGGTTGACGATGGCGGCGTCTTCAACATCGGCAAGCGCAACTACGCGGCACTGCGCAAGATCCTCTGGAAAGCCGGTGTGCTGGTGCACGGCGAGGAAGTGGGTGGGACTATCTCCCGGACTGTGCGGCTGGACTCGGCCAGCGGGCGGATGATGATCCGGCCCCCCGGTGAAGCCGAACGTGAAATTAGGGCCCAGACTGGACGCGACGGAGGTTCCCAATGTCAAAATGCCTGATGATTGTCGATGATTCGCCGGTGATGCGCTTGTTCGTCAAACGCACACTGCTGGCTGCCGGACTTCCGTTCGATACCTGTCTGGAAGCCGCTAATGGTGTCGACGCGCTCGAAAAGCTGCGCGCCTTCAGCCTTGTTGGCAGCATCGATCTCATACTAACCGACATCAATATGCCCGTAATGGACGGCGAAGGCCTCCTGTTTGAACTCAAGCGGGACGTCGCGCTCGCCACAATTCCTGTTGTCGTTGTCTCCACCGATTCCACCGATCAACGCGTCGGTACGCTCATGAAACTCGGAGCTTCGGACTACGTGCGCAAACCATTCCCGCCGGAACGCCTCAGCCAGGTGCTCAGCGGAATCTTTCCCGGCTGGTCCGGTCAGTGAAGGTGGCTCTCATGGATACGCAGAACGACACGCAGAACGATACGCAGAACGATACCCAGAATCTCGCCAATCCCGCCCTGCGCGAAGTTTGCCGCCAAGCGGTGCTCGAAGTCCTCGAGACCATGTTTTTTGAAATTCCCCTGGACGAGAATGTCCCCTCGCCCATCCACGAACCAGACGCCCTCATCGCCTGCGCCCGGTTCGACGGCAGCATGAAAGGCTGGCTCTGCGTGGCCATCTCCCACTCCTGCGCCAGTCCCCTGGCCGCCGGGTTTCTCGGCCTCGAAGAAGAAGAAGTCGGAGAGGAGGAGTGCCACAGCATGCTCATTGAACTCACCAACATCGTATGCGGCGCCACACTGAGCCGGCTGGAACCTGCAGGCCGCCTGCACATCCAGCAGCCCGTCCTCGTCGAGTCACCCCATACCTGCGACTCCCCCTGGCTGCGATTCCCTCTGAGCTGTGGCTCCTTCAACGCCGCGCTCTCCACTGGACCCGCTTCATGAGCACCTCCGCCAAGATCCGAGTACTGGTTGTGGACGACTCCGCGATTGTCCGCAAGGTCATCGGCGACATCCTCTCGGGTGAAGCTGACATCGAGGTCGTCGGTACTGCGCCCGATCCCTACGTCGCTCGCGACAAGATCCTCGCGCTCCACCCCGACGTACTAACTCTGGACATCGAAATGCCGCGCATGGACGGTCTCACCTTCCTGGACCGCATTATGCGATTTCATCCCCTGCCGGTGATCGTCATCAGCTCCCTGGCTCAATCCTCCACGCGCGCCGCCCTGGAAGCGATGACCCGCGGCGCCGTTGACGTCCTCGCCAAACCCGGCGGCCCGTACTCCGTGGGCGATCTTAAGCTGGATCTCCCGCACCGCATCCGAGCCGCAGCCCGCGCCCGCCTACGGCAACTCAATGCCGCCGCTGCGCCCAAAGCGCCGGTGGCCGTCAGTGCCGCACCTGCGGTCGCCAGCGCCGGCATTCCCAGCCGCCTCATCGCCATCGGCGCCTCCACCGGTGGCACCCAGGCGATCGAGCAGATCCTGACGCCTTTGCCCCGCAATCTCCCCCCCATTGTCGTAACACAGCACATCCCCGCTGGATTCTCCACTGCGTTCGCCGAACGCCTCAACCGCGTTTGCGCTCTCGATGTGCAGGAAGCCCGCGGCGGCGAAGTCCTTCGCTCCGGTCTGGCCCTCATTGCCCCAGGCAACTTCCACCTCATGGTCGAACGCAATCCCGGCGGTGGCTGGCGCACCCGCCTCGATGAAGGCCCAAAGGTCTGCTACCAACGTCCGTCCGTGGACGTGATGTTCCAGTCTATCTGCACGGCCGCGGCTTCCTCAGCTCTCGCGGTCCTGCTCACAGGAATGGGCAGCGACGGGGCCGAGGGCATGGCCGCTTTGCGCAAAGCCGGCGCCGCTACCATCGCTCAGGATGAAGCCACCTGCGTTGTCTTTGGTATGCCTCGGGAAGCCATCCGCCTGGGCGCCGCTCAGCACATCCTGCCGCTCCAGGAAATCGCTCACTCGCTGGTCCGCCAGCCCCGTTCCTGATTCTCCCCCAACAGCCACTCCGCCAGCAGCGCTGCGCTCCCCGCAAACGGCCGTGCCGCTGCGTACTGCCTCGCCGTGACGCTCATTCGACGCCGGGTTTCATCGTCCGCCAGCAGGTTCTGGATGGCGCCCCACAACGATTCACCCTCGCCCAACATGCGGCCGATCTCCGGCCGCATCACCTCTCGCGAACCCTGATGATCCAGGCACACCGCCGGCAGTCCCGCCGCCAGCGCCTCCATCAGTGTCAGACCGTAACTCTCATGCCGGGAAGGGAAGACATAGAGGTCCGACAGGGCGAAGAATCCTTCTTTTCGCGCGCCGCTGGCATAGCCCGGAAACACTACACGAATCCGCTCCAATTTCGCGGCCAGGCGGCGCAATTTACGCAGATGCTTCTGGCCCTGCATGAATGCGGGCTCTCCGCAGACAAACAGCCAGAGCGGCCGATCGGGCAGTGCGCCGGAACGCTCCCACTCGGCCAGCGCCTCCAGCAAGCGGTCCTGCCCTTTTTCCGGCGAGATCCGGCTCAGGCACAACAGCACCTGCGCATCGCCGGGAACCTGGTATTGGCGCCGCAACTCCTCGGCCGCAGCCCGCCCCTGTTCCGGCGTGCAGGCCGCCGGAGGCGCGCCCCACGGCAATACGCGGATGCGGCCGGCAGGCGTGCCCGGATAGCATTCCAGGAGAGTCTCCTTCATGCCCGACGACGGCACGACAACTACGTCGGAATGCTCCAGGCTGGCCCGTTGCTGCGCAAAAATCAGCCGCAGGATGCGCGGTGCCAGGCCGTCCAGCCGTAGGCGCCGGACCCACTCCCAACCTCGCGTCAGGGTCTTTGGCCTCACCCGGCCGTGGAGGTAGATCGCGGCAATGTAGGCCACAACGTCAACGTGGTACACCGTCACGATCCGGAATCCGGCGGCGCGTAGAGGTTTGAAGTCGGGACCCTCGCTAATGTCGTTGACGAGGAGGGCAGTATCTCTGGGATCGTGCTCCAACGCGACGCTGGTTGCGGCCGTCTGAAATTCATCGCAAAACGCCGCGTACTGCCGCTCATTGAATGCGATAATTTCGCGGCCGCCCGGCCCTGATGCGCCCAGTACGGCGGGACCCACGAGTTTGACCTCGAAGGGGCGCGTGTTCGCCCACTCCGCTTGCAGCAGATTGGCCACCGCGGCCCCGCCGCCCAACGGGATAGCCTGCCCCGCGAATCCACCGTGGGCCGCCAGATAGAGAACCTGCCGGATGTCGCTGCTCATCTCTCCTATCATCGCCTGCCGCGCGGGAGAAACGAGAAGGGCGACGCCGCAGCGCCGCCCTTTCTGCAAATCAGGCTGTGCTTCCAGTTAGTGGCCCCGGGCGCCCCCGCCGCCGGCCGGTGCTGAGCCACTGCTCACCGAGCCGCCGCTCACCGAACCACCGCCGCCGCCAACTGAACCACCGCTCACCGAGCCGCCACCGCCGCCCCGCGATCCGGTGCTGCCAGCGCCAACCGACGAACCAGCCGAAATGCTGGCGGACGAGATACCAGCGCTCGGCGAATAGCTGCCCGACGAGCCAGCGCTTCGCTGCGGCATGCTGGAGGCAAAGCCGCTGCTCCCGGCGACGCCGTGGCTGCCGCCCCCGCCGTAGCCATAGTTCGGCGGGAAGTAGACGTCCATCACCGTGTAAGGCGAGTAATAGTAGTAGCCGAACGGACTCCTCATCGTGCCGCCGAAAGGAATAAACGTGGCGAATCCGAAATAGGGATTCCACTGCCAGGAGCCGCTGCGCAGGCCATTGGAATTCGGCGTCGCCTGACGGGCCGCGCTCACGTTCGCCATCGCGATGTAGCCGCTGCGGCGCTTGGCCCAACGGTAGAGCGCATCTGTCTCTTTCGGGTCAAACCGGGCAGCCACCCAGCCATTCGAGCCGGCCACCAGTTCCCTGCCGCCCTTCAGCACCGCGCTCTGGCCGTTGCCGTAGCTTACCAGCGCCTCACCCAGGTAGACCCGTACCCGCGCCGGGTCCGCATCGATCCGGTACAGCCCGGCCTTGGCCACCGACATCGTGGCGTCCCGCGTGAGGATCGTTACCTTGCTGTCTTCCATGGTCTCAGACACTTCCAGCAGGCCGCCGCCGGTCAACATCTCCAGGCGGGCATCGCTCAGCTTGTTGGAAATGAGCCGGAAAGAGCTCTCCTCGGCCATCCGCAGGAACGACCCCGGTACCAGCAGCACTTCGGCCCGGCCTTCGCCGGTCTTCAACGTCTGGCCTTCTTTGATATCGATGAACTCGGTAATCTTGGGCTCCACTTTGCGTGGTTCGCCACCTTTAGCGTCCAGGAGGAAGACATCGCCGTCGGCGACATTAACCATGCCTGCTTTGGCGGAAATTGCATTCTGCGCCAGTGCGCCTCCGGCAAGAGCCAGGGCTGCTGCTGCGGTGTAAAGTATCGGGCGGCTCAGTCGCATGGAGAAAACTCCCTGATCAAGTTTGGGCTGCTCATCCGACGTATGTCAAGGATGAACGGTTCCAAGAAATCCGTTTACTGCAAGGGCAGCAGCACCGGATTGGACTCCCGTCCGTTGATCCGCACCTTGAGCTCGAGGTTCTGCCCCTGGCCCATGGTTGGATCCACCTGCAACTTGACCAGCGAATAGCCTACCCGGCCGGGCGCCGCGCCGCTCCAGACCGTTGGCCTCATCTCTCCGCCCGCCACCGCCTCCAGCGCGTCCTTCAGTGCCAGCGGGGGCGCCGCCGGCGCCGCAAAGCCGTCCAGTCCGCCTGGCTCCACCGGCCCGAATCCCGTACCCAGGATCGATACCGTCTCGCCCGGCTGCGCCGGATTATCCACCGTCACCGCCCGCCCGTCCTCGTGGAAAGCCACCGCCATCGGCATCTCCTCCACCGAATCCGGCGTCCGGAACAGCCCCGGCGCGTTGCGCGCCACCAGGAACTTTCCAAACAGCGGCGCCTGCCCCGTTGAGCGCACCGTCAGTGTGTATTCACCTTCTACAAAGTCCGAAGGTAATTGCGCGATGATTTCCTCCGGCGCCACCGACACCAGCGGCAGAATGCGCGAGTTCACCTGCACCACCACGCCCTGTAGCGTCTGGGTGAGCGGATTGGATGGCCCCTTCTCCGCGCCTGGCGCCAGGTTGTAGCCCTGCACCGAGATCAGCGAGCCCGGCGCCACCACATTGTCCGGCGTCTTGCCCGCGGCGTTCCGCACCGCGTTCTCTGAGAGCGCCGGCACTTTGTCCAGCCGCGCCACCAGAGTCTGCGGGATATTCATGTTCACCCAGCCCGCGTTGTAGGGCCCGCTCAGCGCGCCTTCCCAGCGCCGGAACTTGTAGCCCGGCTGAGCCACCGCAGTCACCTCCACCCGTGTGCCAATCGCGAAATAATTGCCCGCTTCCGGCGCCGGGTTATACTCCCAGGTCGCGCCGCCCTCGGGGTCCGAGATCATCCGCAGCTTGTGCGCGTAGCGGTACTTTGCCCTCAGCGCCATCTGGTCGGCACCCAGCGTTACCGTCCGGGTGAGCGCCTGAGAGCCGTCCGTCCAACCGTCGAAGATTACCTTTGTGTCGGGAGAGAGAGCCATTTCCGGCGATACAGTCACCGTCACCTCCGTGCCCGCCAGGTTGTCCAGCGTGCAGGGCGTCTTGCACTCCGCTCCGTTCACCGATGCCGGAATCGAGGGCGGATCCGATGTCAGATTCAACTGCCCCAGTAATTGGTAGGTGGCTACCATCCGGAACGAATTGGGCGTCACCGGATCTTCCACCACCGTGACCTCCTGCGCCGCCGGCCCGCCGTTGGACCAGCTCACAAACCGGTAGCGCCGTCCCCGCGCGTCCGTTTGCTCGGCCGGGGCCTCCACTGTGTGCTTGTGCCCGATGCCCCATTCAAAATTCAAGTATTGCCAGTTGTCGCGTCCGTCGATCTTCAGCTTCAATCCAGTCGGCAGCGTTACGAAACTCGCTCGCAATCCTGGCACGAAGCGCGCCGTCAGGGTCTGCGGACTCCAGTCGTCCGGCACCGTCCAGAGCGTGTTCTGGCCGCCGGTCCTGCCATTACCCAAGTCCCATTGATCGAAGATCCATATCTTGCCCACATTAGTGGTCTGCGATGTGGGCGCCGCCAGCAGCACCTGCGTGCCTGGCAGGAAGTCCCGCTCGCCGTCGCAGAGGGGGACAATCATGCCCGGACCGTAGGGCGGCAACGTCGGATTCTCGGGGCTGGTGGGTGGCACTGGGTTGGTGGGGGCGGGGTAACCATTCGGCTCGTCCACGAAGGCATAGCAGCGCCCGTTCGCCGTCTGTGTCGGCATCACCGTCCGATCCACCAGCACCTTCAGCCCTGCCACCGGGGAGGACTGAATGTAGTGCCGCCGGCCCATCTCAAACAGCGCCCGCACTACCGTTGGCCCGGTGATCGTCAATTGGTTCAGGGAAGAAGTGCCCAGTGGATAGGGGATCTGCCACCCCTTGAAGACGTAGCCAGGATAGCTATAGGCATTGAGGTTGACTGTCGATCCCTCGGGATACCACCCCACCCCGCCGGTCGGGTCGATCGTAGCGCCAAAGGCAACGCCCCGTGCCGAACCGCTGGTGACCGTTCCCGATGCCGTACCGCATGCCATGCCCGGCAAGGGGGGGGTGGAAATCACAAAGCCGGTCTTATTGAGGTAAGGATTGTCGAAAGTGCAGCCCGCAGGATGGGCGAGCGCCAGTTGCCAGTTGTCCAGAGGATCGTAGTTGATATAGAAGTCCGCCCGGTACTCTCGAACGAATGACATCGAGTAGCTGGTTGACTTGTGATCCACTGTGATTTGCTGAATCTGGCTGTCGGCGGGCAACAACAGAGTGCTGTTTTCGCCGAAGGAGGTAAAATGAAGACTCGTTGTGCCGCTGGCATCTAGTTGGCGCGGTTGGCGCACCTCCACGATGTGTTTGCTCCCCTCGGCCCAGAAGAACGCCGCCTGCCCAAGGTGCTTGGCCCCGTCCACGTAAAACTCCGCGGCCGGGAACGTAGCCTGGAATCGTACACCCACCATAGTCTGGGCGCCCACTGGCAGCAACATCGCCATCACACCCAGCACCAACGTGGAAATCGGCCAGTCTAGTTTGCGCATGCGACTCCTTCCATCTACCGGTTTATCGGCAAACGAGGAATCCAACTCTATGAGGGAAAGACCTTAGGCTATTCGCCGGTAGGTGAGGATGCGCGGGGCGCCTAGCACCAGTTCCGGCACCTGAGCGCCCAGTTTCACCAGGTGCGGCGACCTGGCATGTACCGCCAGCGCCTCGGCTGAGACCCAGTTTTCATAGAAAACAAACTGGCCTGGAGTGTCGGTCGATTCGTGCAGGATGTAGTCCACGCACCCAGCCTCAGCCCGCGTGGGTTCGATACAAGCCATCAGCGCTGCGCGTAGTTCATCCGCCTTGCCCGGCTGGGCGGTCATCTCGGCAACAACGGTCAACAACGGTTCAGACATCGTGTCCCCAGTTTACTCAATTCGAGGCGGTCTTCCGCTTCACCACGATGCCCAGCCGCTTGATCTTCTGGTTCAGGGTCGAGAGCGGAATTTTCAGCCGCGTCGCGGCGTCGGTCTGCGAATAGTTCACAGCCTCCAGCACCTCAACGATCCGTTTCGCCTCGAAGTCCGCCACAACCTCAAACAGGGATGCATCCGCGGGCAACACCTCGCCGCTCTCCCGCGGCAGGCGCACCCCGGTGGAGTGCAGCACATGTTCCGGCAGCACACTCACCGGCACGGTGTCCGCCGTGGAAAGGACCACTGCCCGCTCCACCGCGTTCTCCAGTTCGCGCACATTGCCCGGCCAGTTGTAGTCCATCAGGATATGCATCGCCTCGTTCTCGAAGCGCAGCAGCGATCGTCCCTGCGGATCCAGATACTTCTCGTTCTCCCGGCAATACACCTGGAAAAAGTGCTCTGTGAGCAGTGGGATGTCTTCCTTCCGGTCCCGCAACGCCGGCAGTGGAATATTAATGACGTTCAGGCGGTAGTAGAGATCCTGGCGAAACCGCCCCTCCTCCACCATCTTCACCAGTTCGGCATTGGTCGCCGCCAGGATTCGTACATCCACCTTGATCGTCTCGGTGGAGCCCACCGGCATGAACTCGCGCTCCTGCAATACCCGCAGCAGTTTCACCTGCATGTCCGCAGTCAGGGTCCCGATCTCATCGAAAAATATCGTTCCGCGATTGGCCGTTTCGAAATATCCTTTACGGTTGGCCACCGCGCCGGTGAACGCGCCCTTGACGTGGCCAAACAGCGTGGACTCCAGCAGGTCCGGCGGCAGCGATCCCGAATTCACCCCCACGAATGGCTGATCCGCCCGTGGCGAGTTGGCGTGGATGGCCTTCGCGATCAGTTCCTTGCCGGTGCCCGTCTCGCCCGTGATCAGGATGTTCGATTTTGAGGGCGCCACCTGCGAGACGAGGTCCAGTACGCGCAGCATCCGCTCGCTCTTGCCGACAATGTTCGGGAACGAATAGCGCTGCTTCAGCGCTCGCCGCAGTTCCCGGTTTTCGCGCTCCAGGCGCGTCCGCGCCATCTGCCGCTCTATCTCGATCAGCAGTTTCTCGTTATCCCACGGCTTCGAGAAGTAGTCGTTCGCGCCCGATTTCAGCGCTTCCACCGCCACTTCAATCGAACCATAGGCCGTGATCAGAAATACCGGCGTCTCGCTATCCCGCTTGCGGATGTCGTCCAGCACTTCCAACCCGGACCGGTCCGGCATCATCAGGTCCAGCAGCACCAGGTCGTAGATGCCCGCCTCGAATTTCTTCAGCCCTTCCGTTGCGTTCTCGGCGGTCTGCACCGTGAACCCTTCCAGGTCCAGCAGTGTCTCCAGGCCTTCGCGGATGTCGGCTTCATCATCAATGACAAGTACACGCCCGCGCGAAACGGGTAGATCAGGCAGTTCAGAATCAGGCATTCACCGGTTTCCTGCTGGCGGCGGGGAATTCCAGTCGGAAGGTCGCGCCCTCACCGGGGTTCGACTCCGCCTCAATTACGCCGCTATGCTCTTCCACAATGCCATAACTGACACTCAACCCGAGACCCGTCCCCCGCCGCGCGCCCTTCGTCGTAAAGAACGGATCGAAAATGCGCGCCAGATGATCCCGCGCGATTCCGGGACCGGAGTCCTGAATCTCCACCCTCACGCCCAGGCCATCGGCCGCGGTCTTCAACCGCAATAAACGCCGGTCGCCTGCCGGCAAGTCCGTCATGGCATCCCGCGCGTTCAACAGCAGGTTTAAGAACACCTGCTGCAATTTGCCCGCGTTACCCCGCACCTCCGGCAAATCCTCGACGAGTTCCGTCTCGATCCCGATTCCGAATTTCTCAAACTGGTGCTCCAGCAGCGAGATTGTCTCGCGGATGACCTTGTTCAGGTCCAGCGCCTCAAACGCCGTCGACGACGTCCGGGAGAAGTTCAGCAGCGAATTCACGATCTCGCTGGCCCGGAAAGTCTGCTTCGCGATTTTGTCCAGCAGTTTCGATTTCGTCTCGTCGCCGTGCAACTGCTTGGCCAGCATCTGCGCATACGTCGAGATCACCGCCAGCGGCGTGTTCACCTCGTGCGCCACGCCTGCCGCTAACAACCCGATGGAACTGAGCTTGTCGGCCTGCACCAGGCGCCGCTCCAGATCTTCGCGCTCTGTCACGTCGTCAAAGATCACCAGCCGGCCAATCCGCGCGCCTTCCTTAGTGACCAGCGGCGCAACCGCCAGATTCAGCATGACCTCCCGCCGCGCCTCCGTCATACCATGCCCGTTGCCGTTTCCATTCCCGTTCCACGAAACCGGCACGAACGGCACCTTGTACAACTGATGCACCTGGTTGTCGGCCCGGAGCGAATCCAAATGTCCCGTCAATTCGGCCGGGAACAATTCGGCCAGGCGCCTGCCCACCGCTGCGTGTCGCGGAATCCCCGTCAGCCGCTCGATCTGCGAATTCCAGCTTTCCACGCGGTCGTCCAGATCCGCGGCCAGGATGCCAACGTTGATCGATTCAACGATGTTCTCGCTAAACTCTTTCAACCGCTCGTACTGCTCTGCTTTTGCTGCCAGCGAACGGTAGAGCCGTGCGTTCTCCACTGCCATCCCAATGTAGCCGGCCAGTGAAGCCAGAAGATCGATGTCATCCGAGCTGAGGAAGTCGTCCTTGGTGGAGCGGCTGACGCCAAGCCAGGCCAGGGTCCGTCCGCGGAATACGCAGGGTAGATAGTACGTCAGATCGAGTTCGGCGATCGACGCGCGCACCGTTTGTGGCATCCCCCGCATCACGACATCCAATGTGTGCCGGGTCCGCTCGAAGAAGAGATAGGGCTCCTCGGGTGACTCGCTCAGGAAACTCAAATCCAGGCTCTCGCCCTTCAGCCGCCGCCTCACTCCGTCCCGGTCCAGCGCCGTGTGCAGCGTGAATCCATCGCCCTTCTCCCCGGAAAGGAAGAACGCCACGTGAGCGATAGAAAGAGTGCTCAATAATCGCTCTCCCACGCTGGTCAATGTCCGGTCCAGATCCATTTCCGAACTCAACTCGCGCGCAAAGGCGATCAGAGTCCGGCGGTAGTCGTATTTGTCCTTATAGAACACATACCGGTCCAACTGCTGCTGGAACCAATTCCTCATCGGCTCAAAGACGAACGCCGCAATCAGCACCAGCAGGATCACCGCGGTCGGGCTCAGTTCGTCCCGTCGCGAAAGCGCGAATACCATGATGCCCACAATGCCCAGCACCGAGAGCGTGGCCAGCATGTACACATAGCCCTGCTGGAAAATAATGTCCACGTCCATCAGCCGGTAACGCAATATCGCGTAAGCCCAGGTGAGAGGGATGAACGCCAGGAACAGCACCGAGAGGCGCATTGTCGGAGTCGGCACCATGCCCAGCACAAATGGACCGGCGTAAAACACGGCGAACGGCAGCACGCCCGCCAGCGCCCCGTTCCGGAGCCACTTCAATTGCTGCCGGACGATGGGATCGTCGGCCCGCCGGTAGCTCAAATGCAGCAACACGGTCCCCGCCAGATAAGAAGCGCAGAAGATCAGCAGCCACAGCCGGTCCAGCACCCAGTTCAGCTCCAGCAGTGGCAGCGCTGTGCGCACCACTCCCATTGCTACGCCCGTCTGGAGCACGATCAATGACACTGCCGGCAGATATACGCTGATCATCTGCCGCCGGCCCCACATCCGCCGCGGCTCCGGGAAGGTCAGGCAGAAATGCAGGAACATCGCCGGCGCCAGCAGACCGGCCACGACATTGCCCAGATAGATCGCAGTGTCAAAGCCGTTCAGCTTGCCCGTGTAGTGAAACGTGTGCAGGATGAAGCTGACCAGGCACAACAGGTAAAAATGGAGGGCCTTCGACGCCTGATTCCGGCGGAAGAAAATAAACAGCCCGATCGCCAGGTACGCGGCGCCCACCAGATACTGATAAAAGAGCGCCCTGTCCCGGTTGGCGTCCGAGACATACACCTTGGCGGTAATCTCCAACCCGGCGCGCTCCGGCGCGAAACGATCCAGCGTGTATGTCGCCTTGCCCCATACGCCGGCACGCCTCAATAGCTGCGCCACTTCCAGAGATTGCTTGATGTCGACGCCCGGAGTGTTCTCCACCGGGGAGATCCTCAGCAGCACGTCGCCAACCCGGATGCCCGCCAGATCACCCGGCCCGCCGGATTGCACATGGCGCGCCGTCACGCGGATGGACCGCTCCACATTCGCGGCATCCACCACATCCATCCAGGTGACCCCGTCATCGGGCAGCGGGTACATCTGCTGCTGCTGGTAGTTGATTCCGGCGCAGATGATCGTCGTCACTGTCAGTACGACCAGCAACGCGCCGATAAACTGGCTCTTCAACTCCTTCACAACGGTCCGGCTCCCGGGGCGGACAAAATCCAAATACACTACGCCGCAGACTTACACTGCACGTATTATGCCAAACTTTCAAACCGCCTGATACGAGAAGAATACACTGAAACTGCGTGACTTACCAGCGGCGCCCACTCACACCGCTCCCGCAGATCCCACTCCGATCCCATTCCCTGGATACCAAATCCCGAAGCGAGGATATTTCGCTACCGCTTTCGCCCTAGCGGCTCTCGAGAATGAAAGTGGGCGCCAGGCCGCTTAACGTGGAGAATGCGCCCGCCGCCGGCGAAAGCCGCGACGAGCAACCCTGCATCTTTCCAAGAAAGGAATGCGGCGTCACATCCACGTTCAAATTGCGATATTCCAACTCCCCGTACGAGTCCACCGGGAAGCTCACCGGCGATGGTGTTACCCGGTCCTGCACCACAAACGGCTGCCGCAGTGCCTGGCGCAAGGCCCGGTCCCAACTCGCGTCGTCACTCCGCCAGCCTTCAGTGGAGTGAACTTCGCTCGATTCCTCATTCGGCCTCAACACCAGAGCCGCCCTGTTCCGCTGAATATAGTCGATCAGGTCAATCGTCTGCCCGTCCCGGATTGTCCTGGTCTGCGCCACAACGCGTGTCCACGGAATGGAGTCCTTGATTGCCTTTCGCTCGGCTGCCGGAAAACTGTCCGTTACCGATTCGTCCGTCAGCAGCGCCAGTAGGGCCATCTTCCGCGTTAGCTCAGTCCGGAAGCTATTCACAACACACACCTTACGATCCCGGTACGCCCGCACCAGCGGGTGGGTCAGGTCGTATTTCATCAGGAATTCGTGAGCCCGCACCCCGCGATAGATCAGGTCGATCGCAAAGTCGCCCTTGCGCAGCACTCCGTTGCGGTAGTCCAGTTGCTCCGGCGAAACTACTTCCGTCTTGAGCCCGTTCTTCCGCAGCAACTCGGCCAGTAATGTGAATTCGTGCGATTCAAATGTTGCGAACGGTTGCTTGAACTCGACAATCGCAATCGAGGGGGAAGTCTTGCCGCCGAATTCCTTCCAGGTCTTCAGCAGCGACGAGACCAGCGGCTTCGCCCCGCCCGCCTTGGCCAGCTTAAACCGTTTCCGAAGATCCTTGACTGGCGGCGCATCGTAAAACAGCTCCGACAGTAGTTCGCCGTACACCACGCCGTAAGGCATGTCCGCCTGCGCCGTCGTAAAGTGAACGCTGCCATTGTTCACCTGGGTCTCGAGCAGAGACGCCACAGCTGCCGTGGAGTACCCGGGATCCAGGCTGGCCAGCATCTTCTCCGCCGGCAACATCTGTATCCGCGCCATCCACTGCGAGTTGGTCAGCGCCAGCTTTCGCACCCGTTCGATCGACTTGTTCAGCGACTCCGCCGTCTTCGACAGATTGAGATACTGCCGGCGGCTCAAAAGGTGCGGACGCAGTACGGGCGTCACAGGCCGGCCGTTTACTACCAGTTGGCGGGCTTCCATCTGCTCACGCAGTTGTCCCATCCAGGCTGCGTTGCGCTCCCGGTCGATTTCCAGATTCTTGTGATAGCGGGCAACCGCCTCGCCCAACTGCGTCATAGGATTATTAGAAACTCCCAGTATCGCATATACCCCAAGGACTTGGGAACAGTACTACACCTTTAGAACTTGCTAACTGTTTCGTTTGTAAGCGCTTAGGAGGAGTTCTAGCAGTCAGGACCTCCGCTGCGCCTTCCTCCGCGTCCCCAACGCCCTCTTTGAGGGAGGTAGGCGTCTTTTCAATAACTTCCCGTCGGAAGCCGTCCCGGCAGGGCGCCGGACTTGCCGTTTTACGGCCCGTGTCAAGTAGCGCCGGATTTTCTCCATCTGTTTCATTTCCTGTGGCGTGGGTTCGTGAGCTTCCCAAAGTGCCCGCCGTTCCCCGGGAAATGACGCGGCTCCGGAAACCTGATTGATCCCAGCCTTCTCCTACAAACAACTGGCTGGGCAACCCCTCCGTGACTCAGCCAGGCGGGCGAGTGCGCGGATTCCTCCTCACGCACTAGCCACACGCATATAATCTCGGGTGATGCTCCGTGCCACCCTGATCCTCCTGACAACTTTGCCTTTGTCTGCCCAGTGGGCCGTCACAGCCGCCAACGAATATCGGGCAATTCCCAACATCACCTACCTCACCGCCAACGGCTACGACGCCAAGCTCGACGTCTACGCCCGCACCGATACCGCCACGCCGCGCCCCGTACTCGTGAATATTCATGGCGGCGGCTGGGTCAACGGGACCAAGGAGGGGGATTTCTTCCACATCCTGCCGTGGATTGAAATGGGCTGGAACGTGGTCAACGTCGAATACCGCCTCGCCCGCATCTCCCAGGCGCCGGCCGCCGTGGAAGATTGCCTGTGCGCCCTCCGCTGGGTCGCCGCCAACGCCAAAACTTACGGCTTCGACACAACCCGTATCGTTACCACCGGAGGTTCCGCCGGCGGCCATCTTTCGCTGACCACCGGTATGATCGGCGAATCCGCCGGCCTCGATCGCCAGTGTCCCGGCGTCCCGCTCCCCAAAGTCGCAGCCATCGTCAACTGGTACGGCATCACCGATATCAACGATCTGCTCGATGGCCCCAATCGCAGGCCCTACGCCGTCGCCTGGCTCGCCAGCCAGCCCGGCAAGGAGGAGATCGCGCGCCGCGTCTCTCCCCTCACCTACGTCCACCCCGGTCTCCCTGCCATCCTCACCATCCACGGCGACGCCGATCCCACGGTGCCCTACGCCCATGCTCTCCGCCTCCGCGAGGCGCTTACCAAGGCAGGTGTCGATAACGAACTGGTGACTGTGGCAGGGGGCAAACACGGAGGCTTCAGCCGCGAACAGCGCACCATGGTCTACACCGCCATCAAGGCGTTCCTGACCAGGCACAACCTGCCCACCACCCCCTGACGCAGGCGCTGCCCCGATCACCTGGGGCGGAGAGCATTATCCAGAAAGAAGAGCAGCGCCGGCATGGCCATGACGAGAAGCACGTCGTATCGGCTGAACTGGACCACTGCGGCGAAGGCGGCCAGTGCCACAAGTGATACCGCCGAGGCCTGCACGCGCCAGCGCCAGGCGGCCAGCGGTGCAAGACACGCCATCGAACACAGCGCGATGCCGGTCCATTCCCGCCAGCTCGACGGCGGGGCCGCGTGCGGCGTGATCATCTCGCCCGCAACCACCAGCAGGTAGCCGCCGCCCAGTAGAAGACTGGCGAAGCGCGGAGCCCAGCGGAGGGCGGTGTGGGGCACGGAGCTCATTGCGGATTACGGCTTCAGAAAGTTGGCGCTTTCTGGCAGCGTGGCGGGAATCTCGAAGTACTGGCGCACCCAGGAACTCACTTCCGGGATCTTCACGCCGCCGCCTACGGTAAAAAAGGCAGCCTGCTGCAAAACCGCGTCCGCGATGTTAAACGCGCCAGATTCGAACAGGTAGGCGAAGTAGGTATGCGGGTTAGCGGGCAGCCAATAGAGGACCTGACGGGCTAGGTCGTGGCGGTATAGCACCGTCCGATCCTGCGCGCCGGCCGCGCGCGAGAGCAGAGAATTCGATGGATTGGGCACCGTCTGGTCGCCCAGCGCAAATTGAAAGAGCACGTTCTTCCTGGGCATCCCGTCGCGGGGCGCCACGGTGAGATGCGGCGCGAATGTGGACGGCGCGCCGCTCGATTCAATCCACTCCAGACGCTCAAACTCTTCCTGGAGCTCGGCCGCGCCCGCAACAGACAGCGTTTTCACGGGTTCATCCCGCGGCGTGTACTCCTCATCGAAATCAGGCGGCGCATTCAGCAACGACGGCTGGCGGCGATCGAGCATCTGGATCAACGCGGGGCGGAGCCCGACGCTCAAGCGGGCCGTTTCCGTAGCGCTGCCCCCGCCGACATTCAACACGCCAGTCGTCACAGCCGGCTCCGTGGCCAGGAAGAGAGTGCCATAGAACGCCCCAAGAGACTGGCCCCAATACGCCATGCCGCCCGGGCTGAGGTCGCGCTGGCCGTCACCGTCGAGATCAATGCCGGCCTGGATGGCGCGCACCACGGACATCCAATCGATGGCGGTCTGACGCAGACAGTCGCGGATGGATACTGGTGCGGCGGGGTTCAGCAGGATGCAGCCTTCAGGATTCTCAATGACGCCGTCTCCGTTGAGGTCCACGGCGCGGCCTGGGGCGGGGTACTCCTGCACCCCGGCCGAAGTCCGGATCTGGAGATACGTATCGGACCCGTAGCCGTGGCCCACTGCGTTGATGGCGACGATGGCGTAACCCTTTGGCATGAACGGGTAGGCCAGCACGGAGGGGCCGGCAAAGCGATTGTCGCCCAGGCCGTGTCCGGCCAGGAGCACTGGATAGCCGCCGGCCGGCATCGGCGTGTTGGGCAGCAGCACGTGGAAAGCAAGTTTCTCCATTCGTTCGACCATGGGTGGCCCGTTGGGAATCATCATTTCCGCGTTGAGGAAGCGCGGAGATTCCAGCGTGCCCAGCGTAATACTGTCAATGCCGAAGACGGAGAGGAATATGACTGGGGCGGGGAACGGTACGGTATCGAAACGCTCGCCCTCGGTGCGGACATGAGCGCGGGTATCCAGGGAATCGAGCTTGCCGGTCTTGATTGTTGGCCCGATCTGTACATTGGTGGGCAGGTCCCCGGCAACATCCCGCATAGCCTCCAGCGTCGCCGTGCCGGTCATCGTGGTGAAGACGGAGGCGCTGATAATCTGGCGGTCCGGCCGCAGCGGCGCGGCGAGCTCAATGGCCGAGGCGAGAGCCCCGCAATAGTCGCCTTCCGTCTCGCGGCGGGCACAGGCCAGGAAGCCGGGCTCGGCGGTGAGCGGGGCGCCGGACTGGTCCTTCACTGCGTCGGTCACGATCAGGGCGTAGCGCCGGCCCTGTTCCAGCACGTCGTCCGGCTTGGCCGTCATCGTGAACGTCGCCGGGTTCCAGACCACCCGGTTCACTCGCGTCAGCGTGCCGGCCGGGCGCACAAGATTTTCGCGGGGCCAGGCCGGGTCCAGCCAGACATAGAAGACACCGTCGCGAAGTGTGTTGGGATCAATGGCGGCAGTGAAACGCACGCTGGCGCGGGCCTGCACGTTGAAGCCGTCGAACTGATTGATCATCGCCAGCTCGGCGCAATCGCTGGCACGGCCCTCGCAATCGGGCAGTGGCAGGTTCACGCGGCGCCCGGTCTTTTGTGTGTCGTCAGGGAGGGTAAGCCGGTCGGTAGGGAATGGGTCCCCGGCGACACGCACATCCTGACCGGCGATACCAATTGCGGCGAACAATAGTACTGGCAGCAGGCGCATGGCTCTTCCTAGTTGCTATCCACAGGATAGCCGTTGGCGACCCAGGCCTCGAAACCGCCGTCAAGCGGGCGGGCGTTGTGAATCCCCATCTTCTGAAGGCGGAGCGCCAGACCGGCGCTGGATGCTTCGTTGGGTCACGAACAGTAGAAGACGAGGTGCGCGCCGGCGGGCAGGTCGCGGAGATGCTCCAGAACCTGGCTTTCGTGCAGTACGATCGCCCCGGGCAGGCGCCCGCCGGAACGCTCGACCGAGCGGGGCGAACGGAGGTCGATAATCCATGTGATGTCGCCGTCGTCCAGGAGCTGCTTGAGCTCGGCGGCGTGGATGCGCCCGATCCGGAAGAGTCGCATGGCGCGCTCACGCTGCCAGAGCTTGTAGAAGATCCAGGCCACCAGCGGTGCACCGAGTACGGTGAGCAGGCCCAGGCCAAAGCGGGAGAGCCAGTCCGTGGCGATAGCTACCTCGTGGCGGAGGAGGAAGCCGGCGCCAAGCGCGGCTCCGGCCCACAGCAGCGATCCGGCCGCGTCATAGATCACAAAGCGCAGGCGGGAGATGCCGGCGCTGCCAGCCAGCGGAGGGGCCACCGTGCTGATGCCAGGGACGAACTTGGCCACCAGCAGAGTGGCCGGGCCCCAGCGCTCAAATGTATGGCTGGTGCTGGCGACGCATGTGTCGGGCTCCAGCGAGAGACGGCAGAGGAGGGCGAGGATAGAGTCGCCCCGCCGCCGGCCTAGTTCGAACCACAGCAGATCGGCCGCCAGCGTGGCGGCAACAGAAAGAAACAAAGCCATGGGCAGAGAGTAGTAGCCCAGGCCTGCCAGGCCGCCCATCGCCAGCAGGACGGGCACAGCGGGGACGGGCGCCCCGAGTTGTTCGATAAGTACCGCCATGAACATCAGCCCATAGCCGTGCCTCAGTACAAATTCCCAGAGCCCAGTCATCCTAGATCAAACAGTAGCACCTCGGCCGATTCGCTCGCCTCCAGCATGATGAGAGTTTCGCCCGTGATGGCTGCGGCGTCACCTTGCTTCAGGACGGTTCCATTGAGCTTTACCGCACCTGTGGCAACGTGGATCCACGCGTAACGGTCCGGGTCCAGCACGTGCTCCACTCGGGCGCCCGGCGTGAGGAGTGCATCGTACAGGGAGACGTCCTGGTGGATGACGATGGCCCCCTCCCGGCCATCCTGAGCGCCGATGAGGCGCAGACGGTTGGTGCGCTCGGCTGCTGGAAAGTGGGTCTGCGCGTACTCGGGCTCCAGTCCCTCGCGTTCGGGCTCGATCCAGATCTGCAGGAAGTGCACCGGTTCGGTGGCGGAGCCATTTGCCTCGCTATGATAAATGCCCGTGCCAGCCGACATCTTCTGGGCATCGCCGGGTCGGATTTCGCCCTGCGCGCCGGTGGAGTCCTGATGCACGACCGAGCCGCTGAGAACCCAAGTCAGGATCTCCATGTTGGCGTGGGGATGGCGCCCGAACTTGCCGCCAGGCGCGACAACGTCGTCGTTGATCACTCGCAGGCTGCGGAAGCCCATGTGCTTGGGATCGTAGTAGTGATTGAAGGAAAAGGTGTGTTTGCTGTCGAGCCAACTGATGTTGGTGGCGCCGCGTTCGGCGGCCGGTCTGAGTTGCAGCATGGGAGTCTCCATTTCTCGTTCCGATGGTCGTCACGACGATATTCGTTGTAACGAGTAATTGGATGCCGCCAAGGAGAAAAGGATTCACGCGCCGTCCGGGCGGCTCGCGCTCCGGTAAACCGCATGGAGAATCCGACGGTGGCGGCCGGTTGTGTTGGCGGCAAACAGCTCCGCGGGTGCGGCGTCTCCGCTGATCAGGCGGTTCTCGTCGAGCAGCCAGGTGACGTGCATGCCTTCGAGTGAAGGAGCCGTCGCGCTGGGCAGGGCGTGTGGATAGATGGAAACGGCTTCCAAACAGAGTAGTTCGCCGGGATTGGCGGCGCCGGTGAGTGCGTCCAGATAATCATCGCGGCCGCGGAGCTCGGCGATGCGTCGCCGGAAAGGGTCGTCTCGGAATTCGTGACCGGCGTTGGCGCCCGCCGATTCGAACTGCACCTCCAGGCGTTGGAGCAGTGTCTGCATGCATGGGTATTCTACTCTGGAAGGAGTGGACGACTATTCGCGCATTGTGGTGCGGGCCACCAACTGGGTGGGCGACGCGGTGATGAGCCTGCCGGCGCTGGCGGCCGTGCGGGCGCGCTTCCCTCGCGCGCACATTGCCGTGCTTGCCCGGCCCTGGGTGGAGGGGCTATACCGGCAGGAGCCGTTCGCCGACGAGATCATTCCCTATCAGCCCGCGAAGGGATTGGCTGGCGTGCGCGATCGTTGGGCCGCGGCGCAGCGCCTTCGGACCGGACGATTCGATTGCGCCGTGTTGCTCCAAAACGCCTTCGATGCCGCTCTGGTGACGGCAATGGCCGGGATTCCCCGCCGCATCGGCTACGCCCGCGATGGGCGTTCGGCGCTGTTGACCGACGCCGTAGCGGTGCCCCGGCCCGGAGAAATCCCTCCCCACGAGAGCTTCTACTATCTGGAAATGCTGCGGCGCGTGGGCTGGGTGGATGCCCTGCCGTCTGAGCCGCTCATCCGGCTTTCGGTACCTCGCTGCGAGACCAGACCGCTGGTGGGTGTCAGCCCCGGCGCTGCGTTTGGCTCGGCTAAGCGCTGGATTCCACAGCGCTTTGCCGCCGCCGCCGCGCAGGTGGCAGTCGAACTCCGTGCCGAGATCTCGCTGTTCGGCTCTGCGGCCGAGCGCGACCTATGTGAAGAGGTTCGCATTGAAATCGAGAGGCTCGGCTCGAGGGCCGTCAATCACGCCGGCCGCACGACGCTCGATCAGTTCATTCACATGGCCGCCGCCTGCTCGGTCTTCCTCACCAACGACTCCGGCGCCATGCACATCGCTTCCGCACTCGGCGTACCGTCGGTGACAGTCTTCGGCGCCACCAACCACATCACCACCGGACCCACCGGGCCGCTGGCGCGAATCGTGCGGGAACCGTTCGATTGCGCGCCCTGCATGCTGCGTGAGTGCCCCATCGATCACCGCTGTATGACGGCTGTCAGCGCCGAAAAAGTCGCTGAAACAGCGCTCAAACTGCTACAAAAGAGCTAGTGGACACACGAAACAAGATCGTTTCCGCGGGCGAGGCGGAGTCGCGTCTTTCGCACATGGCCTTCCTCGTGTCTGGCTGGTTTGATCCCATGCTGGCCGTTCACGCCGCTCGCATCGACGAGATTCCCGATCAGTTTTCCGTGGCTGTGCAGATTCTCGATCCCCCGGACCCACTGCTGCCGGCGCGGGCGCGAGCCGAGTTAGTGGCGGCGCTCCGCAGGGTGGATCTGGTGATCCTGGATGAGGAGCAGACGCTGACGCCGGCTCTACGGCTGGAAGTGGAAGAGGCGGAGTTGCGGGCGAGGTTTCTTGCGCACGTCCGCGAACGGCAGCTCTGAGGGTAATGGCAGGCACCCGCATTCTCGTGGTCCGGCTCGGCGCGATGGGCGACATCCTGCATGCGCTGCCGGCAGTGGTGTCACTGCGGGCCTCGTTGCCGGATGTGCATATCACGTGGGCCGTCCACCCGAAGTGGCGCGAGCTCTTGGAAGGCGGCGGTGCAGCGGATGAGGTAATCTTCGTGGACCGGCGCAGCTACGGCGGCGTGCGAACGGCAGTGGGGGCCCTGCGGCGCGCCGAGTTTGATTTCGCCATCGACTTTCAGGGGCTAGTGCAATCGGCGCTGGTGGCAAAGGTGGCGCGTTGCCGGGACGTCTTTGGCTTTCACCGCGACGTGGTGCGGGAGCGGCCGGCGGCGCTCTTCTATACGCAGACTCTGCTGAGCCGAGCGGCGCATGTCGTGGACCGCAATCTGGAACTGGCCGTGGCAGCGGGCGCCACCCAGCGTGTTCTCGAATGTCCCTTGCCACCCGGCCGGCCCGAGGGATGCCTGCCGGAGGAGCCGTTCGTGCTGGCGGCGCCATTCGCCGGCTGGACGTCCAAGCAGTGGCCGCTAGAGTACTATGCTGAACTGGCGGCCAAACTGCCGGCGCCGCTCGTGCTGAACGGCGCGCCGTCGCAGGAGAATGCGCTGCGGGCGGTGCCGGGCGCCCAGGTCCACATCTCCACGGTCTCCGGGTTGATCGATGCAACGCGGCGGGCGGCGGCGGTCATCGGAGTGGATAGCGGCCCGCTGCATCTGGCGGCGGCGCTCGGCCTCCCCGGTGTGGCCATCTTCGGACCTACTGATCCTGCGCGGAACGGGCCATATTCCGATGCCTTCCGCACTCTACGCGCCGCTCACGCGGTCACCAGCTACAAGCGCGGCGCGGAAATCGACCAATCCATGCGGGACATCTCCCCTGGGCAGGTGTTGGCAGTCATAATGGATATGCTCTAATGGCTGTCTTCCCCAAGTCCTACGCCGATACCGTGCAGCGCCTGCGGGTGCCCACGGGCCTGCTGCTGGCGGCTGCCTTCGTCTGGCTGTCTCAGCCTGTTTTGCCCACGCTGCTGCTGGGGTTTCCACTGGCGCTCGCTGGTTTGGCCGTGCGCGCCTGGGCTGCCGGGCATCTGCGAAAAAACCAGCAACTCACCATGTCGGGGCCGTACGCGTTTGTCCGCAACCCGCTCTACATCGGCACGCTACTCACTGCCGTCGGCTGCACCATCGCAGCGGCTCAGCCCTATCTGGCTGCCTTTATCGGCGTCGTTTTCCTGTTTGTTTACCTGCCGGTGATGGAGCAGGAAGAGCAGCACCTGGCGAACCTGTTTCCGGAGTTTGCCGTCTACGCCAAACGCGTGCCGCAACTATTCCCGCGCATGCCGGAAACCATGCCCGCACAGAATTTTGAGTGGGCGGTGTACGTGCAGAACAAGGAGCAGAAGGCGCTCTACGGGTTCGTCGCAGTTTACATTTTTCTCATCGCCAAATCCATCTGGTTCTGATTGTGAGATGCTGGCGGCATGCAGATAACCTTCTGGGGCGCGGCCCAAACGGTGACCGGCTCCATGCACGAGTTGGCCTTGCAGGGGAAACGCTACCTGCTGGATTGTGGGATGTTTCAAGGCCGCCGCAAGGAAGCGCGCGAACGTAACGCCAATTTCCCCTTTTCGCCCGCATCGGTGGACGCCGTACTGGTTTCCCACGCACACATCGATCACACGGGGAATCTCCCAACCCTTTCCAAGGGCGGGTTTACCGGGCCCATCTACGCCACGCCGGCTACTACCGATCTCTGCGTCTCGATGCTGAAGGACTCCGCCTTCATTCAGGAGAAGGACGCGCTCTTCGTGGCGAAGCGCTTGAACCGCCGCCGCAGGATCGGCATCGAAGACGAACTCGAAGTGGTGGATCCCCTTTATTCCATCGCTGATGCCGAGCGGGCGCTCGCTCTGTTCCGGCGGGTCCCCGAAAACACGCCTACCGAAGTGGGGCCCGGGCTTCGTTATCACGGCGTGGACGCCGGCCACATGCTGGGTTCTACGTCGCTCGTCATGGAACTGGAAGAGGCGGGACGCAAAGTGCGGTTGGGGTTCTCTGGCGACGTGGGGCGAGCGAATCTGCCGATCATCCGTGACCCGCAACCAATGCCGCCTGTGGACTATCTCATTATGGAGTCCACCTACGGGGACCGCCTGCACAAGGACATGGGGGCGGTAAAGGACAAACTGGCCGATACAATCAACCGCACCTGCCAGCGCGGCGGAAAGATCATTGCTCCCGCGTTTGCCGTCGGCCGCACTCAACAGATCGTGCTCTTATTGCACCAGCTCATCAACGAGCAACGGATACCGGGCATCCCGATCTTCGTAGACAGTCCGCTGGCTGTGAATGTGACCGAGGCTTTTCGCCAGCACACTGAGCTATTCGATGCCGAGACTAGCGAGTTTCTGGAAAACGGCCAGGATCCGTTTGGCTTCAAGCTGCTGCACTATGTTCGGGAAGTCTCTGAGTCCAAAGCGTTAAACGATCTTCGAGGGCCTGCCTTCATTCTATCTGCGTCGGGGATGTGCGAAGCCGGCCGCATTCTGCACCATCTGCGGAACACCATTGAGAACCCGCGCAACACTGTGCTCATCACCGGCTTCCAGGCGGAGCACACGCTGGGGCGGAAGATCGTGGATAAGCTGCCGGAGGTCCCGATCTTCGGCGAGCCGATGCGCCTGCGGGCCGAGGTGGTGAAGCTGAATGAGCTCTCCGGCCATGCCGATCAGGGCGAGTTGCTGGCTTGGCTGCGGCCCATGGCGACGACGTTGAAGCGAGTGTTCCTCGTGCACGGCGAACCGGCGCAATCAGCGGCGCTGGGTAAGGCGATCGAGTCGATCTACGGCCTGCCAGTGACCATCCCGGTGCGTGGCGAGCGCGCTCAGCTGTGAGTACCATTCCGCAGTCCTAGTACTCTAGCTAGTCCCAAATGGACCCTCTGGCCCTATGATTGTTGGGGCGTTTGCAATGTAATTGACTACAGCCATGGCAACCTTAGCGAACAACCTAATTCCGAACCGGGCCAGCGCTGTCGCGGCTGGTCCGGTCCTTATGCAGTTTGTCTATCTGCAGGGGCTGGACGTCCTCACGACCTTGGCATTTCTCCTCGCCGGTGTGCAGGAAGGGAATGTCCTGGTGAGGGCGGCGATTCGCCTGGTGGGCAATCCGTTGTCGGGCCTGTTATTGATCAAAGCGGGCGCAATGCTGCTGGGCGGCCTCTGTTGGTGGCAGGGACGAACGACTCTCTTGAGGCGGGCCAACGTGTTCTTTGCAGGCTTGGTCGCGTGGAATCTGGTGTGTCTGATCCTCGGCCTGGGCCGGCGATTCTAGCCGCCCCAGCCGGTCAAATAAGCTTGCACTTTGCTGAAAATGCTCGAAATCGGGCCTGTCACCTGGTAAGGCACGAAGGCGGCAATGGATACAGCGATGAAGCCCACCAGTAGAGCGTATTCGACCAATTCCTGACCGCTCACCCCTCGTTTTGACCGGGGATGGAGCAGTACCATCCATAGAGCTTTCCGCATGATAGCCCTCCTTTGTCGCCTGTACTATGACCATACTGCGGCTGATACGGATTTCGGACAACGAGGCCTTTCTCGTAGAACCGTACTCAATATTCCTTAGGACTAAAGTAGTGATGTCAAGAGCATACCGATGTTCGGTACGTAGCCTTCGCCGATGGTGTTCACAATCGAGACAGGCGTGAGAAGTCTCACGGATTGGCCCGTGGGCCTTTCAACCCGGGTGGTGTAGCCTCCGGGGGTCCACAGCCAGAGCGAATCGGACCGGACCAGATACGGCTGGCCGTCCCATTCGATCATCGCGCCGGGCGGGAGTTCGTCAAAGGGGATCTCCCGGCGGGGTGCCATGCGCTCCCGGTGGAGGACCGCGTCGACGGCAGGGGCCGGCCAA
Source organism: Paludibaculum sp. (assembly GCA_036504135.1). Taxonomy (GTDB): domain Bacteria; phylum Acidobacteriota; class Terriglobia; order Bryobacterales; family Bryobacteraceae; genus Paludibaculum. The sequence continues at coordinate 88,750 of DASXVP010000021.1, read as the reverse complement.
TTGCCGGGATGAGCGCGACTCCAGGCGGCCAGAAAGGCGTTGTAGGAGGGGCGACGGCACTCGGCGCAGGGCCGATGACCGGCGGCCAGGGCTGTGGCCTCGTCCAAGAAGAAAAGTCGTGTGTAGAGACCCGGTGTCATCACTGGGTCTCTTCTGCCCTTGAACTCGCGCACGCAGCAGATCCAACGAACGCCACAATGATTCCTGACTACCTGCCGCTTGTCGTTGTGCAGCAGCCCGCGGTTGCCCATCATGGTTCCGCGGTCCGGGACCGCGATCAGCCGTCCGTACGGGTCCACCCGGTTCTGGAGCGGCACTACTCCTTCACCAGCACGGCGATGTCTTTGAACCAGATCTCAGTGGGCTTCTTGCTGCCGTGAGTTTGCAGGGCAAGGACGCCCTCCAGTCGGCCCTGTGTGTCGTCTGGCAGATCGAGCGTCTTGCGGCCGTTGACGTGGAAGACGACGCGGTGACCGTGGAGCGACGCAGTCATTTCGTTCCACTCACCGCCAACTGCGCTGCCGTTATCTTCGGGGCCGGTCACCCACTTGCGCCCGTTCGGCCCGGTCTCCCAGAATCCGCCCGTGCCTTTGATTTCGTCGATCTCCACTTCGTAGGCGGCCAGGTTGCCTTTGTCGGAGCGGACGAAGTAGCCGGAGTTTCCCTTGATCATCTTGAATCGAATGCGCGTGGTGGAATCGGTCCAGCTTTGATCGGAGACCAGATAGCCGATTCGCTCGTCGCCTTCCATGCTGCGCGCCCGGATAGCGCCGTCTTCAATGCTGAATTTGCCGCCGCCGCGCGGCATCCAACCGGCCATGGTCTTGCCGTCCCACAGGGGCTTCCAGACGTGGCGGCCCAGATCCTGGATGCGAATGTTGCGCCAGCGAACCTGGGCGGGCCTTTCGCCCTTGTAGGCATGGACCTGCAAGGCGATGAAGCCGGTGAGGTCCATGGAATCGACGAGGTTGGCGCAGGGTACGCCGTTGATCCACACCTTCATGGTGTCGCCGATGGCTTCCACTTTGTAGCGGTTCCACTGGTTGTCTTTGAAGGCCTTAGAGGCCGCCGGGTCTTTGTCGATGTTGTGGACCCAGCCGCGGCGCGCCTCGTCGTAGATGCCGCCGGAGGCGCCGGACTTCTCGTCGGCGATCTCCACCTGATAGCCGTAGACTCGGCCCTTTTCCTGCTTCTTCTGCGGGTTGGCCTCGGAGTAGCGATGGGATCGGATCTGGACGCCGGAATTGAGTAGCGGGTCAGTCTTGGTTTCGAATTCAAGAATGAAATCGCCATATTCCTTCTTCGTGCAGAGGAAGATGTTGGGGCTGCCCTCGGCCGTGGTGCCAACGATGACGCCCTTCTCGACGGCGTAGGTGGCCTTGCCGTTGCAAACCTCCCAGCCATTGAGGGTCTTCCCGTCAAACAAGGGGACAAAGGGCTTATCGGCGGCGCTGAGAGTGGCGGCCGCGGCCAGGAGCAGGATGAATCGCATGGCTGCTATTTCATCACGACTACGAGCGGCTTGGTAATCAGGGGCGCCCGAGGGCGGATTACATCGTGTCAGCGCCCGGTGGAGACTAGCGGTGTGGTGAGCAGGCCGTAGTCGATGAAGTCGTAGGCGGCGGCGGGCGGCTGGTGATCCGGAAAATCGGCCCAGGCGGCGGGCCAGGCCCTCATGCGCGGCTTCACGGGGTTGTGGAAGGGACCCATGACGTTGCGGGGGGTGGAGACGACTTCCACGGCCAGGTCGTGGGCGCCGGGCGTGATGGCGAATTGAGCGGAGTAGGGCGGCCAGCCGAGGAGCGCCACTTGTTTGCCGTCGCAGAGAATGCGGGCGACGGAGCCGTTCCATTCCTGGAGATCAAGCTTGAGGGTGGTGTCGCCGGCGGGGACCTCGACGCGGCGCGCATAAGTCATGGAGCCGGCGAAGAAGGGCCAACCCTGGCGGGTCCAGGAGCCGGGTTGCAGGGGCGCGGCCGGGGCGATGCGGAAGCCCGCGCCGGAGGCCGGCACGACGGATTCGCCGCTGAGGATGTATATGTTCTCGAGTTCCATATGAACGTCGAACGGAGTGGCGATGATCTGCACGACGTTCTTGCCGGTGCGGGCGAGGGCGGCGATAGACACGCGCTTGAGATGCGGGTCGAGCCAGTCCTGGGCGGCTGTGAAGCTGACGGGCTTGCCGTTGAGGGTGATGCGGTATAGCTCGGGCAGCTCGACGGCGAGATCGAGCGTCCGTGGGACGGACTGTGTATCGAGCTGGAACTGGAATGTGGCGGTGAAGCCGGAGTCCTTCGCGAAGTGGTTGCGATCGAGCACGGAGCGCTTGAACTGGACTGCATTGTCCCAGGCTGGGCGCTCGAAGCCGTGGCGCTGCCAGATGAGCCAGTTGGCGCGCCATGTGTTGACGTTGTCGAAACGCTCGTTGCCGATCTGGAGGTCGCAGTAGTCGAGGACGAGCGGGTTGTTGGCGGCGGGTGCTCTGACGCTCCACGCGGCTGCGGGGAGAGGCGTCCAGGCTACGGCAGCGGGCTTGGCAGGGGCGGCGGTGCGGGTTTTGGCGATGAGCAGCAGTGATCCGGCGGGGGCGATATCCACGGGGAAGCGGAGGCGGCCGCTGCCGGCGTCGGAGTAGACGGCAGGCGTGATCTTGCCGGTCTCGGTGTTCCACAGTTCGATGGAACCGGCCGGGATGATGGCCTCGGTGCGGATGGGGGCGAGGGTGGTGTTGGTGAGGAAGAGCACGCGATCGCCGGAGGCGAGGAAGCGCTCGGAGAAACCGGCGGCAGCGTCGATTTCGATGCGGCGGGGCAGGCGCCGGTTGAGTTCGGCGAGCAGTTCGTCATTGCCGGCGACATCGTGCCACTGGGGAGCGTAGCGCTGGCGCAGTTGGCCGGCGGCGAAGCTGGGACGGCCGTCTACGAAGGCGGGCGGCGGGGAGAGGGAGAGGATGTGGCCGCCGTCGGCGAGCCATTTCTCGAGCAGAGGCAGGGTCTGATGGCGCAGATTGGCGAGATCGGGCGGGAGGACGAGGATCTCGTAAGCCGCCTTGGCGATGTGGAGTTTGTGGTCCTTCACGGTTCCGAACCATTCGGCCATGTATTCGTCGCCGAGATCGTAATCCACCTGATGATCGGAGAGGAACTGATTCAGCGTGGCGTTGTTTTCCCTCATGGTGGTGAGTTCGGGGGTGGCGCCGCCGCGGCGGGCCAGCAGGAAGCCGCTGGTGGTTTGCTGGAGGAGCAGGACCCGGTTGTGAGGCGTGGAGAGGCTGTTCAGGTACGAGACGCGGGCGAGGTGATCGGCGTGGAGACGGTAATAGGGCCACCAGGCTGAGACGTCGCTGAAGCTCTGCGGGTGATCGCGTTTGCGGGCGCCGCGAATGGTGGTGAACGAGAGGTGCTGGTTCATGAAGTTGACGCCGTTGACCATGAGCCAATCGCCGAAGCGCTTGTAGTGTTCAAAGGTGGAGTCCCAGCCGGCGACGCCGTAGGCCTCGCAGAAGGCGCGGCGGCCCAGCTGATGGGACACGCTGGCCACCTGCTTGATGGTGAAGAGCATGTGGGCGTCTTTGCCCTGGAGCCGGAGATTGGTGCCCTCCAGCATGTCGATGCCGGGGACGTGCTCGTAGGCGTAGAGCGAGGCGTCGGCGGGCGTGATCCAGGGATTGGGCCACTCGTGCTCCATCCAATGGCCGGTGAACTGGAGATTGTTCTTGTCGTTCCACTCGAACATGGGTCGCATGAAGTTCTCTTTCCAGAGATCGTGGAGGGTCTGCCAGTAATCGAAGCGGACCTTGCGGAAGTCGCCGGTGTCCCAGAAGAGGGACGGGATCTGATCGGCGAGGTCGTAGCCGTTGCGCTTGCGGAACTCGGAAAGCGTGTTGAAGCTGAGGGGCAGCGAGAGGCGGGCAGAGTCATAGGAGCCGGCCGTGGCGAGGAGCGGCTCGTCGGTGAAGGCCCACTTGATGCTCTTGCCGAATTCGGCGCCGAACTCGCGCTTGTAGGCCTCGTAGGTGGTTTGGAGGAAGATGGGCGTGGTGCGCGGATTGGTGAGATCGACGTAGGGGAACTCACCGTTCCAGGGGTTGCCGGAGGCGCGGCGGAGGCGGAAAGAAATGACGGATTCGCCGGGCTTGACGTCGTTGGGGGTGTTGACGCGGCGGGCGCCGGTGAAGTTGCCCTGGGCGTCTTTGGTCATGGCGAAGAAGGCGACGGTGAGCGGGTGGGGCGAGACGGATTTGGGCGAGACGTCGAGCTCGGCGGTGACGAACTGCGAGGCGGTGTCGGGCGCGAGGGAAGGGACGTGGCCGCCGGCGAAGCCGGAGGGGTAGGAGTTCTCGTCGTAGATGTTGACGAGGAGGCCCTGCTGCTTGCCGAGGGTGAGGGCCTGGCGCCAGAGCTGGAACCAATCCTTGCCGAGGTATTCGGTGATGAGGCCGGGGCGGGGGTGGACAAAGGCGCCGCCCATGCCCTGCTGCTTGTACTGGGCGAGCATCTGAGCCATGCGTTTGGGCTCCATCTCATCGTTCCAGACCCAGAGAGGCATGGAGCGGTACTCGGCCGGCGGATCAATGAAGCGGCCGCGGAGCTCGTCGAGGGTGGCTGGGGGGCGGGCCGGCAGAGCCTTGGGATTCAGGAGCAGATCGCGGTCTTGGGCGACAGCGGACAGAACCAGCAGAGAGAGGAGCAGGATGAAACGCATATGTACCTCGCGCGTTTGAGGTTATCAAATCCGCGTTAGAGTGAGAAGGAAATGAAGACCCTAATCTCTCTCTTAATAGCGTTGTCGGTGTGGGCGCAAGGCCCGCGGCGGGAGTTTACGCCGGGAGAGGTGTGGTTGGATACGTCGGGCCGGCCGATCCAGGCGCACTCGGCCGGAATCCTGCTGCACCAGGGCGTCTACTACTGGTATGGCGAGGACAAGACGCTGGGCAATTTCAACCGGACAGGGATCTCGGTGTATTCGTCGAAGGATCTGTACAAATGGAAGCGGGAGGGCGTGGCGCTGCCCAAGGACAGCGTGCCGGAGCAGTTCCGCGAGACGGGCGTGTGCGAGCGGGCAAAGGTGCTGTACAACGCGCGCACGAAGAAGTTCGTGATGTGGATGCATCTCGACGACAAGCCCTACGCGGTGGCGAGCGCCGGCGTGGCAGTGGCGGACAAGGCGACGGGGCCGTTTCGGTTCATGGGCTATTCGCGGCCGGTGAAGTTCGACTTCGGGTACCCGGAGAAAGACCGCACGAATCAGCGCGAGCTGGGCAGCACGTACCGGGACATGAATCTGTTTCTGGACACCGATGGCAAGGCGTATGCGTTCTACGCGAGCGAGGACAACTGGACCATGTATATCGTGCGGTTGAACGCGGAGTTCACCGGGCCGGAGATGCCGCAGGTGGAGGGTAAGACGTGGGCGCGGATTCTGGTGAAGCAGATGCGGGAAGCCCCGGCACCGTTCAAATATGAAGGCAGGTATTATCTGATCACGTCAGGGTGCACGGGCTGGAAGCCGAATCGTGCGGGCTACGCAGTCGCGGAGAATATTCTTGGACCGTGGACGGAGAAGGGCGATCCCAGTGTGGGTCCGGAGGCGGACACTACGTTCCGATCGCAGAGCACCTTCGTGCTGCCGATGCCCGGCAAGCCCGGGAAGTTCATTTTCATGGCGGATCGGTGGAACGAGAAGCAGTTGGAAGATTCGCGTTACGTATGGCTCCCCTTCGAGGTCGCACCCGGGGGTACGATCGAATTGAAATGGTTGAACCGCTGGCAGTTGCCTTAGCGTTCCTGTGGGCCGGCGCGCCGGAGACGGCGTATCCGGTGCGGGGTCAACTTGTGCCGGCGTGCCCGGCGAGCGTCTCGCTGCACGGGGCGACGTCTCCGTTTCAAGCCGCGGTGCTGGCGGGCGCGGACGGGCGGTTTCAGTTCAGGAAGATCGCGGCGGGGGCCTACACCCTGATCGTGTTTGTGCCGGGGCGCGGGGAGACTCGAAAGACGATCGACGTGGGGCGCTCGACGGCGGGCAAGCGCGGCCGGGTGGAGATGGTGATCCATCTGGACGAGACAAAGATGGCGCCGGACCGGACGGGCGTGGTCTCCATGAAGGAGCTTTCGATTCCGGATCGAGCTCGCGAGGAGTATCGCAATGCCGGCAGGAAGTTGGGGCAGCGCGACATTGCGGGGGCGATTGCGAGCCTGAACCGCGCGGTGGAGATCGCCCCGCAGTTTTCGGCGGCGTGGAACCATCTGGGCACCATCGCCTATCAGACGCAGCGGTATGCGGATGCGGAGCGGTATTTCCGCAAGGCGCTGGACGTGGATGGCACCGCCTACGAGCCGTTGGTGAACCTGGGCGGCGTGCTGGTGACGGTGGGCCGTTTTGACGAGGCATGGAACTACAATCTGCACGCTGTGCTGTACCGGCCGGGCGATGCTCTGGCGCAATCGCAGATGGGGATGACCTATTTCGGCCTGGGCAAGCTGGATTTGGCGGAGGGCTATCTGTTGGAGGCGCGGAAGCTGGACGGCGGGCATTTCTCGCATCCGCAGTTGCTGCTGGCCGAGATCTATATTCGCCAGAAGCGCTCCGAGGCGGCGGCGGATCAACTGGATGAGTTTCTGCGGTACCATCCCGATTGGCCGCAGGCGGCGGAGATGCGCCGCGGCATCTCGAAATTGAGAGGGAGCCGCGGCATCTGAATGAGACTAAGCGAAAAGACCGTCGACGCGATCGAGAAGATGATCTTCGCCGAGTTTCCGAGCGCGGGTCTGCTGCTGCCGCCGGAACTGGAACTGGCGACGCGCTTTGGCGTGAGCCGCATTGTGATCCGCGAGGCGATGAAGATCCTGGAAGACCGCGGCTTGGTGGAGGTGCGCGCGGGGCGCGGGACGCACACGACGGGGCCGACCACGGACCGCGTGAAGAAATCGCTCCTGCGTCTGTTTCGGGATCAGCCGGCTCCGACGCTGCTGGAGATGGAGCAATTGCTGGAGATGCGGGAGACCCTGGAGGTGGAGGCAGCGGCGCTGGCTTCGCGGCGCGCGACTCCGGAGGACATTGCGGAGATGGAAGCAGCGCTGGCGCAGATGGAAGTTCATGTCGGCAGCGACCGGATTGCGGAGTGGGATCTGCGATTTCACGTACTGGTGGCCAAGGCGTCGCACAACCCGTATTTCGAGATGGTGCTGGAGCCGCTGATCCGCGTGATGCTGCGGCAGATCGAACTGACGGATTCCTATGAGCCTGGCATTGCGCTGCATCGCGCGATCGCGCGGGCCATCGCGCGGCACAATGAGCCGGCGGCGCGGCGGGCGGTGCGTGTGCTGATTCACGCCACGCACGGCGACATGGAAAAGGTACTGGCGATTGTGGCCCGAGCAAACGTATGATGTTTAAGCGGAAAGGGACAAGGACCACATGAGACTCAAAGACAAGATTGCCGTGATTACCGGGGCTGGCGCCGGCATTGGACGGGCGTGCGCGGTGGAATTTGCGAGAGAAGGCGCCATCGTGATTGCCGCCGATATCAATTCGCAAGGAGCGTTTGAGACTTCGAAGATGGTGGCCGGGATCACGCCGGTGAAGGTGGACGTAGCGGACGGCGGATCGGTGGCGATGCTGGCGGAATTTGTGGCAGTCAAGTACGGGCCGGTGGATATCCTGGTCAACAACGCCGCGATTCAGGTGAGCAAATCCGTGGAACAGACGACGGACGAGGAGTGGGCGCGGCAGATGGCTGTGAATGTGGGCGGCGTGTTCCTGTGCACGAAGCACTTTCTGCCGCAGTTGAAGAAGACGCGTGGGGCGATTGTGAACATGTCGTCGGTGAACGCATTTTTCGTGGAGCCGTATTGCGCGGGCTACTGCGCGACGAAGGCGGCAATTTTGGCGTTTACGAAGGCGGTGGCGATTGACCACGGGCGCGACGGGGTGCGGTGCAACTGCATCTGTCCGGGGTATATCGATGCCGGGCTGGCGGAGGCGTATTTCCTGTCGCAGCCGAATCCGGATGCGGCGCGGCAGGCGGCGGGCGGATTGCACGCGTTGGGGCGAGTGGGGCGGCCGGAGGAGGTGGCGCGGGCGGCGGTGTTCCTGGCGAGCAGCGATTCCAGCTTCACGACGGGCTCGGCGATGGTGGTGGACGGCGGCCTGGGTTCTGGATTGCCGGTGGGAGGGCAGTAGTGGAAATCACGGATCGCGAGCGGGCGCTGCTGCGGCGCACGTTTCTCGATTTTCAGGCGACTGAGGATTTCCTGGAGTGTCCAGTGATCCTGGAGCGCGCGCAGGGCGTGTGCTGTTGGGACCGGGACGGGAAGCGATATCTGGACGCCATTGGCGGCATCTTCGTGGCGAGCCTGGGGCACGGGCATCCGCGGGTGATGGCGGCGATGCGGGCGCAGATGGAGCGCATGACGTTTGCGCCGCCGCTGCATTCAATTTCTGACGTGACGCTGGATTTTATTGAACGGCTCGGGCAGGTGGCGCCGGATGGCTTGGGTTATGTGAAGCCGTTCAGCGGCGGGTCTGAGGCGGTGGAATCGTCGTTGAAGTTTGCGCGGCAGTATTTCAAGCAGACCGGGCGGCCGCACAAGTACAAGGTGATCAGCCGGTATCTGGCGTATCACGGCGCGACCTTTGGAGGAATGGCGGCGAGCGGGAATGGTCCGAGGAAGACGAAGTTTGAGCCGCAGATGAGCGGGTTCTTGAAGGTCTTCACGCCAAACCACTACCGGGACCGTTTTGCGACGTGGGATGAGGCGAACCGCTTTGCGGCGCAGACGGTGGAGGATGTGATCCTCCACGAGGATCCCGAGACGGTGGCTGCGGTGATCGTGGAGCCGGTGGGCAACACGGGCGGGATCATCACGCCGACAGTGGAGTATTTCCGGATGCTGCGGGAGATATGCACGCGGCACGACGTGCTGCTTATCTTCGATGAGGTCATCACGGGATTCGCCAAGACGGGCGCGATGTTTGCGGCGCAGACTCTGGGCGTAACTCCGGACATCATCTGCGCGGGGAAGGGCATTGCGAGTGGCGCGATGCCGCTGGGAGCGATGATTGCGCGGACGGACATGGCCGAGGCGTTTGCCGGGGGCGGTGGGCGGAACTTCGCGCATGGGCACACGTTTGCGGGGCATCCGCTGGCGTGCGCGGCGGGGCTGGCCGTGGTGAACGAGATTGTCGAACAGGGCCTGTGCGCGCGGGCGGTGGAGATTGGTGAACTGCTGCGCGGCCGGCTGCGGGCGTTGGCGCGATTTGGAATTGTCCGCGAGATCCGAGGGCGGGGCCTGCTGCTGGGCGTGGAGTTCTGCGCGCCGTACCAGGAGCTTGGCAAGGCGATGAAACGCGCGGCGCTGGAAAACGGGTTGATCCTACGCGTGGACCCGGGCTGGTTTGCGGTGGCGCCGCCGTTGATCACGACGGATGAGCAGTTGCACGAGATGTGCGATCTGATCGACAAGAGCGTGCAGGACGCACTGGCGAGGATGGCTTGACGGCAAGCGGGCGGCGGTGGGCGGATTGGGGTCTGCTGCTGATCTGCAACTTCATCTGGGGCAGCCAGTTCGTGCTGGTGAAAGTGGTGCAGGACCAGATGGGACCGCTGTTTGCGACGCTGCTGCCGATGGCGATGGCGACGGTGCTGCTGGAGTTTCTGACGCCGAGGCTGCGGCCGGGCCAACTGCGGCGGGCGGACGTGTGGGGCTTCTTCGCATTGGGCGTGTTGGGGCAGGTGTTCGCCCAGGTATTCATTACGTGGGGCGTGCGGCTGTCGCTGGCGTCGAACGCGGCGCTGCTGAGCCTGGCGCTGCCGGTGCTGACGTCGCTGATGGCGTTTCTGATCCTGCGCGAGCATATGTCGCGGGTGCGGTGGATCAGCCTGGCGCTGGCGATACTGGGGTCTCTGGTGTGCTCGGGGATTGACTGGAGCGGTCTGGGGATGGGGGACCGGCGGTATCTGTGGGGCAACCTGATGATCCTGCTGAGCGTGTCGGGCTCGGCGTTCTACAACGTCTATTCGAAGCGTTTGCTGGAGCGGTATGACCCGTTGCAGGTACTGCTGTACAGCTACTATGCGGTGCTGCTGGTGCTGGCTCCGCTGACGTACCGCATGGAGCCGGAATCGTTCCAGGCCGTGCCGGCGTATTCGTGGCAGGTGTGGGGGGCACTGGCCGCGCTGGCGGTGCTGCAATACGGGCTTTCGATGGTGCTGTTTTTGCGTGTATTGACGAGGCTGGACGCGACGCAGGCGGCGGTATCGAACTATCTGATTCCGTTCTTCGGGCTGGCGCTGGCGGGGGTTGTGCTGGGGGAAAAGGTGCCGCTGATTGCGTGGATCGGCGGGGCGGTGGTGCTGGCGAGCACGGCGCTGGTGACGGTGGCGGACTCGCGGGAGGCGAGGGAGTAGTTAGCGACGGCGGTGCGGCTCAAGGTGGAGCCGCGCGGCGCGCACAGCGTGCAACTGGGCCGTTAGCGGCGGAGGGCGGCCAGCACGGGCTGATAGACCGGGTGCAGCCAGGCTTGGTAATCGGCGATGCGGCCGCGGGTGGCCTGGAAGTAGAGCTCGCGGAGCTTGCCGGTGAGGAAGCCGATCTGGCCGAAGCCCACCTGGCGGTGATCCACCATGGTGATGGGCGCGACCTCGACGGCGGTGCCGGTGAGGAAGAGCTCGTCGCAGATGTAAAGCTCGCTGCGATCGATGGAGCGCTCCACTACTTCCATGTGCAGTTCGCGGCGGGCGAGATCGATGATGGAGGCGCGGGTGAGGCCTTCCAGAATGTTGTCCGAAGGCGGCGGGGTGATGATTTTGCCGTTGCGGACCATGAAGAGGTTGCAGGTGGCGCCCTCGGCCACGTGGCCGTTCTGGTTGAGGATGATGGCCTCGTCAAAGCCGTTGGCGTGGGCTTCGGTGGTGGCGAGGACGGAGTTCACATAGGCGCCGCAGATCTTGCCGCGGGCGGGGATGGCGCCGTCATCGACGCGCCGCCAGGAGACGACTCCGGCGTGGATGCCCTTCGTGCTCTCCAGGTAGACGCCGAATGGGACGGCGACCAGCGCGAAACTGGAGTGACCGTCGGGGCGCACGCCGATGCGAGCGGAGGACATGTAAGAGAGCGGGCGCACATACACGTCCGTGCGGAAATGATTTAAACGGATCAGCTCGGCCGTGATTTCGGTGAGCTCTTCGGCGGACTTCGGCGGGTCGATGTTCAGGATGCGGCAGTTCGCCTTCCAGCGGCGGTAGTGCTCCTCGCAGCGGACCAGGAAGAGCTCTTCCTCGTCGGGGATCCAGTAGCCGCGGATGCCCTCGAAGACGCCGGTGCCGTAGTGAAGAGCGTGGGTGAGGATGTTGATCTTGGCGTCTTTCAGTGCGACGAACTGATTTTCGAAATAGACGAGGACTTCCGAGTTTTCAAACATGGACCTTTACCTCCGTGCTCTGCATTTCGGCGATGCCTCGGGCCATGGCCCGGCGGTCGATTTCCAGCCATTTCTCGCCCTTGACGACGCGGGCCATGGCGCGGTCCACGACGGCGAGCGGGAGTGCGTTGGTGGCGGCCAGGAAGGCGCCCAGGACGACGATGTTGCCGACCTTGGGGCTGCCGAGCTCGTCCGCGATGGACGCGAAGGGCAGGGCCTGCATGGTGATGTCGGTGCGGATGCAATCGGCAGGGATGGAGTCGCCGTTGTAGAGCACCAGGCCGCCCGTGTCGACGGTGGCTATGAACTTGCGCAGCGAGGGCTCGTTCAGCGCGATGAGTACATTGGGCCGGGAGACGAGCGGGGAATCCACGTGTTTCGTCGAGAGGCGCACGTGGCAGTTGGAGGTGCCGGAGCGCATCTCGGGGCCGTAGCTGGGCAGCCAGGAGACGTCCAGGCCGTCGTCCATGCCGGCCTCGGCGATCAACTGGCCGAGGAGGAGGACGCCCTGGCCGCCGAAGCCCGCGATCTTGATGCGGTATTCGCTGTCCGGCTTGACGAACTCGACGGGGGCTTCCGTGGGTGCGACGGGCAGCTTGAGGATGCGGGGCAGTTCGGAGAGAGGCGGCGGCGGGGGTGCCGCGGTGCGCGGCGCGCGGTCCTTGGTGCGGTCGAGCTTGTTGCCGATGGGGTAGATGGGGGCGAGCACTTCGCGGACGTGACGCTGGGCGTCCACCGGGTCCATCTTCCAGATGGTGGGGCAGGGCGAGAGCATCTCGACGAGTGAGAAGCCCAACCCTTTCATCTGTGTCTCCAACGCCCGCTTGATGGCGCGCTTGGTTTGCAGAATCTGCTTGGCGTTGCCGAGGCCTCCGCGCTCGATGAAGACCGGGCCGTCGAGGGCGGAGAGGAGCTCGGATACCTTCAGCGGGTAGCCGTCGTTGGCCGTGGTGCGGCCGAAGGGCGTTGTGGTGGTTTTGTCGCCGAGCAACGAAGTGGGCGCGCACTGGCCGCCGGTCATGCCGTAGATGGCGTTGTTGACGAAGAGCGCGGTGTAGCACTCGCTGCGGTTGGCGGCGTGCATGATCTCAGCGGAGCCGATGGCTGCGAGGTCGCCATCGCCCTGGTAGGTGATGACGATGGATTCCGGGTGGGACCGCTTAAGGGCCGTAGCTACGGCGGGCGCGCGGCCGTGAGCCACCTGCACGTTGCCCACATCGAAGTAGTAGTAGGCGAAGACGGAGCAGCCGACGGGCGAGACCAGGATGACGCGGTCGCGGATGCCGAGCTCGTCGATCACCTCGGCCAGCAGCTTGTGGGCCACGCCGTGGCCGCAGCCGGGGCAGTAGTGGGTCTGGTGCTGAAGTTCGCCCTTGCGGTCGTAGTTGCCGTAGAGACACTCGGCCTTTTCGTGAATCACCTTGAGCTCAGACATGGGCGAATACCTCCTCGAAGATCTCCTCGGCCGATGGCGCGTTGCCGCCGCAGCGGCCGTAGAACTCCACCGGGCAGCGGCCCTCAACGGCGAGGCGGACATCCTCCACCATCTGGCCAGTGCTCAGTTCAACGACGAAGAAACGCTCGGCTTGCGCGGCCAGGCGGCGGAGCTCGTCGGTGGGGAAGGGGAACAACGTGATGGGCCGCAGCAGGCCGGCGCGGATGTCGCGGGCGCGCATCATTTCCACGACGGATTTCAAAATACGGGAAGAGATGCCGTAGCCGACAAAAACAATCTCGGCGTCTTCCGTTTTGTAGTTTTCCCAGCGTGTTTCGTTGCGGGCCATGCGGGTGTACTTGGCCTCCAGCATGCGGACGTGCTTTTCCAGGTCGTCCGGCTGGAGGTAGATGGAGCTGATGAGATTGTGACGCGTGGATGCGGTGCCATCGACGGCCCACTCGGGCAGGCGCGGCGCGCGCGGGGCGAGCGAGAACTCCACCGGCTCCATCATCTGCCCGATGAAGCCATCGGCGAGAATGACGGCGGGGGTGCGGTACTGGTCCGCGAGATCAAAGGTGAGATAGGTGAGGTCCGCCATCTCCTGCGCGCAGGAGGGCGCCAGAACGAGGGTGCGATAGCAGCCGTGGCCGCCGCCCTTGACCACCTGGAAGTAGTCCGATTGCTCCGGCGCGATGTTGCCGAGGCCGGGGCCGCCGCGGGTGATGTCGGCGATGACGCAGGGGAGTTCAGCACCGGCGAGGTAGCTGATCCCCTCGGCCATCAGGCTGATGCCGGGGCCGGAGGAGGCGGTCATGCAGCGCACGCCCGCCGATGAGGCGCCGTAGACCATGTTGATGGCGGCCACTTCGCTCTCGGCCTGGAGGAATGTGCCGCCCGCCTGGGGCAGGTAGTACGCGGCGGCCTCCGTGATTTCGTTGGCGGGCGTGATGGGATAGCCGTAGAAGGCGCGGCAGCCGGCCAGGATGGCGCCCTTCATGAGCGCTTCATTGCCTTTGATCAGTTGTTTTGGCATGGGTTGGATACCTTTCGGGGGCCGTGCGGGCAGGGCCATCGCCAGCGTTCAGTTGATAGCCTTGAAGACCTTGATGGCACCCGGCTCGGGGCAGACGTAGAAGCATAGGCCGCAGCCGTTGCAGGGCTTGTCGCTGTTGGTTGCCGTGTGATAGCCGTAAGGGTTCAGGCACGGCGACAGGCTGAGCACCTTGGTGGCGCAGGCCTCCACGCAGAGGCCGCAGCCCTTGCACTCGTCCGTATTGATCTCCACGTAACCCTTGATGTCGATCTCTTCTTCGATGGCTGTGGCAAACATGGCAACACTCCTTAGTGAACCGGCACCAGGCTGGGGCGCAGATAGTGAAATTCGTAGGCGGACCGTGTGAGCTCTTCGCGGAAAGCGGGGTCGGCAATGCGGATCAACGCCTCGGCGCGCTGGCGGAGGGTTTTTCCGTGCAGATAGGCGATGCCGTGCTCGGTGACGACGTAGTGGACGTCGGCGCGCGAGGTGACGACGCCCGCGCCGGGATCGAGCATCGGGGCGATGCGGGAGATGGCCCCGTGGCGTGCCGTGGACGGTAGCGCGATGATCGGCTTACCGCCCTCGCTGTGGGCGGCGCCGCGGATGAAATCAACCTGGCCGCCGAAGCCGCTGTAGGGCTTGGTGCCGATGGAATCCGAACAGACCTGCCCGGTGAGATCCACCTGGAGGGCCGAGTTGATGGCCACCATGCGGCGGTTCTGGCTGATCACGAACGGGTCGTTGACGTACTTGATGGGCCGGAATTCGAAGAGCGGGTTGTCGTCGATAAAATCGAAGAGGCGGCGGGTGCCCAGCACAAAGCCGGCCACCAACTTGCCAGGATGCAACGGATTGGCCGCGCCGTTCATAACGCCCTTTTCGATCAGCGGGATCACGCCGTCGGCGAACAGCTCTGTGTGCAGGCCCAGATTGCAGTGGTTGGTGAGGCACTGCAGGACGGCGTCCGGAATGGCGCCGATACCCAACTGAAGCGTGGCCTCGTCGGGGATCAGCGAGGCGACGTGCTCCGCGATGCGGACCTGCACCGGGCTTGCCGGTTCGGCATGCAACTCCGGCAGTGGATGATTCACTTCCACGATCTTATCGATCTCGCTGATATGGAGGAACGACTGGCCCAGGGTGCGGGGCATGTTCGGATTGACTTCAGCGATCACATAGCGCGCCTGGCGGGCCGCTGTCAGTGTGCAATCCACACCCACGCCCAGGCTCACGTAGCCGAATTTGTCCGGTGGCGAGACCTGGAGGAAGACGAAATCGAGCAGGCATTCCCCCGACTCAAACAGACCCTCTATTTCGTGCAGGAAGATGGGCATGTACTCGGCGCGTCCGTCGGTGACCGCCTGGCGCACGTTGTCGCCGATGAAGAGCGCCACCACGCGGAATGCGCCCTCGTATTCAGGGTGCGAGTAGTCCGCGCCGCCGAGCGTCTTCATGTGGATGATCTCCACGTCCCGCAACTCGCGGGCGCGGCCCAGCAGAGCGTGCACGAGGTCTTCCGGCGTCGCGCAACTCGGTTGGATGTAGATGCGGTCGCCCGACCGGACGGCGCGAACGGCCTCAGCAGCCGTCGTGCGCTTTGCCGTGTAGTCGTTCATCCAGTCCATCATCATGCCGTGGTACCTCGATTTGCGCTATTAATACCTGCATAACTCAAACCAGCAGGCCCAATTACTTATCGCGCGGATTGGGGGGGCTTGTCAAGTCTTTTTGAAGCACTACTTTAGCAGGATTTTGCATACACACCACTGTGGCGTGGTGTATATATCCGAACTGGCTTTAGTTCCAGTGGTTTGCGTTCACCCTGGCCGGGTGGACGACCCGCGGGGCCATGGAAACGCGATATGCTGCGACCATCGTGAAACTGCATCTTTCCCCACTGCTGCTTCTCCCACTGTCTCTGGTACCGCTGGCGGCAGCCGACCACCCGGTCTCCACGTCCGTTGGGGCCTATGGCGCGATTGCGACGAACGCACGGAGTTATCGTCCGCTGGACTTGGTGACCGTTTCTGTCACCGGGCGAGCGAAGGGCGACACCACCGGCCGCGTCCGCGTTGCCGATCCCAGCCAGCGGGTGTACTTCGAAAAGGACGTGGACATCGCCGCCAATCGCGGCACGGTGCGCTTTCCGGCGACGGGCCAGCTCGGTACGCACTACGTCTACCTGTGGTGGCCGGGCGAGAAGCAGTACAGCCGCTACGTCAATTTCCGGCTCGATGCCGAGACCGGTATCGAGACAGGCGACCGCGATTTCGACGCGATCTACCCCTTCACGCGGGAGGCCATGCAACTGGGCCGCCGCGACTACCAAACCCCGCGCGGGCGATTTGTCGGCTACATTTCGGCCGATACGTGGCACTTCGACGGTATCTGGTTGCGGGACTGGATCTACTCGCTGCCGGGGTACAAGTATTGGGAGCGGGAGATGCAGTGCGGCCTGGACCGGTTCCTGGAGGTGCAGCGGGCGGACGGCCAGACTCCGGACGGCATCGAGCGCGACGGCCGGACGTGGCGCGTGGGGCTGGAATCGGACGTGGAGTACATCCTGACGCTGGCCGTGTGGGATACGTGGAAGGCGACCGGCGACGACGCGTGGCTGCGGGCGGCGCTGCCCAAGCTGGAGAAAGCGATGGCGTATATCCGCAGCGACCCGAAGCACTGGGACCCTGTGAATCGCCTGATCAAGCGGCAGCACAGTTGCGACACGTGGGACTACGACATCGACGGCGCCTCGGACAGAGGGGCAGCGCGCCATGTGATCGCCAACTGCGACCAGAGCGGTTATGCGCTGGCGTTTCGCGGGATGAGCGAGATGTACGCGCACCTGGGCGACGTGCCGGCCTCGCAACGCTGGTCGAAGGAGGCTAAAGAATACCGCGAGCGGGCGTCGAAGCTGCTGTGGGACGGAACCAAGTTCTTGCACCACGTCCATCTCGACTCCATCGATCACGGCAGTTTCGACGAGACCAAGCAGCTCACTATGGGAAACACCTGGGCGATGACGCGCGGCCTGGCGGACGAAAAGCAGGCGGCTGCGATTGTTGACGAGTACCGGCGGCGGCAACGCACCACCGGCGACAAGTATCCGTGGTGGAGCCTGCAGCCCGGCTACCCCGATTCGCTGCACTACTGGAAAGACGAATACCGGCAGCAGGGTGCTTATGCCAATGGCGGGCTGATGCCGTGGGTGGGCGGGGAACTGGCGCGGGGCGCTTTGCAGAGCGAGCGGGAGACCTATGGCGTGGAGCTGATCCGCCAGTATGCTGCGCATCTGCGGGAGATGGGAGGCGCGCAGGTCTGGTACTGGCCGGATGGCACGCCGGGCTACCGGACCACCAACGAGGTGAACTACGCCGGGTGGGGCATGGCTCAATGGGTCGACGCCTTGATGGAGGGCTTGGCTGGGATACGCGACGTGAGCGGGCAGTTCCGCAGCGCGGAGGTTTCCATCCGCTGGCCGGCGGCGGGCGTCACCAGCGCGCAGGCGACAGCCCGGTATGCAGCCTCGGACGCGTACTTCTCGTATCAATGGCACGCGGAGCCGCGGTCCATCGCCATCGCGTATTCCGGTTCCGGCACGGAGACCCGGTTTCGCGTGCTGCTGCCCTCCGGCTTCACGCCGCGTGCAGTCATGCTCAACGGCACCGACGTGAAATTCGACCGGGAAGGGGCAGGGCAGAGCACCTATGTGTCGTTCACGCCGGAAAACCCGCAGCGCGGCGAGGTGCGAATTGCGGCTCAGTGAGGGAATCGCCGCAGTGCTATCTTTACCCTCGCGTTTGGGTGTATCAATGAGGAGGAAGGAATCCGGTTATGTCCATACGGGATATTGAAGCACTCGAATACCACTCTTCAGAGCCGGCAGGCAAGATTTCGGTTGTACCCACCAAGCCCTGCCGGACCCAACGCGACCTGAGCCTCGCGTATACGCCGGGCGTGGCCGTGCCCTGTCTTGAAATCGCACGCGATCCATCGCTGGTTTACAGCTTCACCGCCAAGGGCAACCTTGTAGCCGTGGTTACCAACGGTACGGCGGTTCTGGGCCTGGGCAACATCGGACCGGCGGCGGGCAAACCCGTTATGGAAGGCAAGGGCGTTCTGTTCAAGCGATTTGCCGATATCGACGTCTTCGATATCGAGCTTGCCTCCGAAGACCCGAAAGAGATCATCCGCGCCTGCCAGTTGCTGGAGCCGACCTTTGGCGGCATCAACCTGGAGGACATCAAATCGCCCGAGTGTTTTGAGATCGAAGAAGAACTCAAGCGCACGTTGAAAATCCCGGTCTTCCACGACGATCAGCATGGCACGGCCATCATCTCCGGGGCTGCTTTGGTCAATGCCCTGGCCCTTGTGGGGAAGAAGCTGGAAGAGGTGCGGATCGTCTTTTCCGGGGCTGGTGCCAGCGCCATCTCGTGCGCGAACCACTACATCCGGCTGGGCGCGAAGCTCGAGAACATCCTGATGTGCGATACGAAGGGCGTGATCCACTCGGAGCGCTCCTCGGGGATGAACAAGTACAAGATCAAGTTTGCGCGGGAGACCGAGGCGCGTACGTTGAGCGACGCGATGCAGGATGCCGACGTCTTCATCGGCCTCTCTTCGGCCGATTGTGTCACGCCGGAAATGCTGCTGCGAATGGCTGCGAAACCGATTGTTTTCGCGCTGGCCAATCCGTATCCGGAGATCGCGTACGATCTGGCAAAGGCGACGCGCAGCGATATCATCCTCGCCACCGGAAGATCGGATTATCCCAACCAGGTCAACAACGTGCTTGGGTTCCCCTTCATCTTCCGCGGCGCGCTGGATGTGCGGGCCACGGCGATCAACGATGAGATGAAGCTGGCCGCCACGCACGCGCTGGCGGAACTGGCCCGCATGGACGTGCCGGATTCCGTGCGCCGGGCGTACGGCGTGGAATCGATGGAATTCGGCCCGGACTATTTCATCCCCAAGCCGTTTGACTCGCGTGTGCTGACCTTTGTCGCGCCCGCCGTCGCCAAGGCGGCAATGGAGACCGGCGTGGCCCAGCACA
The DNA here is from genome assembly GCA_036504135.1 of Paludibaculum sp. Lineage (GTDB taxonomy): Bacteria > Acidobacteriota > Terriglobia > Bryobacterales > Bryobacteraceae > Paludibaculum. The sequence goes on along the minus strand of DASXVP010000021.1, from coordinate 69,805 downwards.
CCGTCGATCTCGATGCTTATCGCGAGCAGTTGGAGCGGCGCCTCGGGAAGAGCCAGGAGATCATGCGGATGATCATCCACAAGGCGCAGCGCAATCCGCGCCGTGTGGTGTTCCCGGAAGGCGATCAGGACAAGATCCTGCGGGCAGCGCAGATCCTGATCGATGATGCAATTGGGACCCCGGTGCTGATTGGCGCAGAGGATCGCATTCTTGCCCGAGCCGAGGCGCTCCGCCTTCACATCCAGGGCCACGCTGAGATTGTGGATCCCGCCACCAGCCCGCGCCTGGGCGCCTATATCGACGAGTACATCCAAATCCGGCAGCGCAAGGGAGTGACGCACACCGAGGCGCCACAGATGCTGATGAATCCCACTCGATTTGGGGCGATGATGGTGCGCACTGGCGACGCCGACGCGCTGATTGCCGGTCTCACCCAGCACTATCCCGACACGATTCGTCCAGCTCTGGAAGTCATCCCAAAAAAGGCCGGCACCGAAAAGGTCGCCGGTATGTACATGATCATCACGCCGAAAGGCAGGGTCTACTTCCTGGCGGACACGACTGTGAACATCGATCCGTCGGCGGCGGATCTGGCCGAGATCGCCATCATGACCGCCGACACCGTGGCCAGTTTCAACGTGGAGCCGCGCGTGGCGATGCTCTCATTTTCCACGTTCGGCTCCTCGCGTCATCCGCTGTCGCAGAAGGTGGCCAAGGCCACCGAGATCGTCCGCCAGCGGCGCCCGGAACTGATGGTGGAAGGTGAGATGATGGCCGACGCCGCGCTGGTGCCGGAGATGCTGGCGGACTACCCGTTCTGCCGGTTGCAGGGCTGGGCCAACGTGCTGATCGCCCCGAGCCTGGAGGCGGGCAATATCGCCTATAAGCTCCTGCTCCATATGGGCGGGTGCGAGGCCATCGGACCGATCCTGATGGGCTTCTCGCGTCCGGTGCATGTACTGCAACGCGGCGCGGAGGTCAACGATATCGTCCACATGGCCGCGCTGGCGGTTGTGGAAGCGCAGGGAGTTGCGGCCGCGCAGCGCGAGTACGCTCCTGCGCCATAGGAGATCGATCACTTGCCGTATTCGGGCCAAAGGGAGTAAGTTTCACTTTGGCCCGATCACGCTGGTTTTTTCGCCCTTGCCGCCGCCGCGCCAGCGCAGACGGTCGAGTTCAAGAGCCTTGCGCCGGGAGTGCCCCGCCGGCGCTGTTGGCGTATCTCGACGAGACGATTCCGTAGCTAAGCCAGACCCAGGCGGTTGAGCAACTCTGCCACCCGGGCGGCCGGTACCCGCACCGGGTTCCTCATGACGGCGGGCGATTCGCGCTCGTCAAAGGCGGCGAAAAGGGCCATCTTTGCCACTGCATATCGCTCGTTTTCCGCCAGCGCCCGTTCCGCGGCTTCATCCACGAAAACGGACAGCGGAAACCACGTCTTGCGATCTCCGCTCACCGTGAAAAGGTACTCGCGCGCGCCGGCCGCGGCCCGCCAGCCTTCGTGGAAGTACTCGTAGGCGTACCCGCTTTCGGCCGAGTAGTTTTTCTGGCGCCGCACGGCGGGAACGCCTCGCAGCGGCTCTTCCTTTTTAGCGAACAGCTTTTTGAAAAGCTCCACGCTCACTGTCCCTTTAGCGGCCGCAACTCCATTTTGCGCACGTACACCTCGGCCGCCTCGCTCTGGATCTGGATTTTGCCGGCGGTGTGCGAGCCGTCGAAGCCCTCGTTCACCACGACCCCGTTCAGCAGGTACTTCAGGTATCCGCCCTTCGCGATCACCTCGCTGCGGTTCCACTGGCCAACCGGCTTCTCCACGTCCTTCGGTCCACGCACGCCGAATGTGTCAGTCCATTTGACATCGCGGCCCCACCAGTTCACCCGCCCCGAATCGCGCGTCACGCGGGGGGCGCCTTTCTTCCAGTAGAGTTGCTTGTCGGGTCCCACCTCCGCCTCAACAGTCATGCGCGGCTTGTTGGCGCCCTTCACCATGAGCATGTCGCCAGTTCCGCCCTCGATCATCTGGTACTCGATGGATTCCAGCCATCCGCTGCCCGCCGACCCATCCTCGCCGGTGCCGTGGAGCAGGATTCCGCTGTCGCGAGCCTTGCCGACGCGCGGGGGCCAGGCCTTGCCGCCCCATTTCCACTCCACCACCAGGTGGTAGTCTCGATACTCTTTCTCGGTGGTCAACCCGCCCCACTCCTCGCCGGAAATGTGGATCAGGCCCTGACTGACGGTAAAGACCTTCTTCGGATCTTCGCGCTTGGAGTCCTTCAAGAAGACGTAGAAATTCGTGAGATCCTTGCCGTTAAAGAGCCGGATCTTCTTGGCCGGAGTAACCGGCTCGCCTTGTGCCGACAGAGCGGCGATGAGAATGAGGAGAATGGTTCGCACGCAATAATCTTAGCCCCTTCCGCGCCGCGCTTCAGGCCCAGGGAACATGTGGCTGGCAATCTGCGTAGGAACATCCAGACCGCCATGCTGAAACTGCTCCCCCTGCTTGCCCTCTCCCTTCTCCCGATTCAAGCCCAGAGCCCTCCGGCGCCGGACCCGCTCTACCAGACGATCTCGGCGCTCGACAGCGCGATGTTTGACGCCTATAACCGGTGCCAGTTGGAGAAGTTCGCCGCATTTCTGGCCGCGGATCTGGAGTTTTACCACGATGAGACCGGCCTTTCGCGAGGCGCGCAGAGCACGGTGGAGGCGCTCAGGAACAACGTCTGCGGGAAGGTGCGGCGAGAACTGGTGCCCGGCACGCTGAGGGTATTCCCGCTGAAGGGCTATGGCGCGGTGGAGTCTGGTGTGCATCGCTTCTGTGATCCGAAACAAGGCAAGTGCGGGGCGGGCAGCGGCGAAGCGCGATTCGTGCACATCTGGCAAAACAAGGATGGCGCATGGAAACTCGCGCGCATCATCAGCTACGATCACTGTTCCCAGTGCGTAGCCAGCGATGATTCCAAACCACGACCCTGATCTGACGCCCGGCGTCGCCCTGTTCAATGCCGGCGACTACTTCGGGGCGCACGAGCGCCTGGAGGCCGAGTGGCTGTGCGCGCCGCGCGCGGAGCGTTTCTTCTTGCAGGCTCTGATCCACATGGCCGTGGCCTGGCATCATGCCGCAGATGGGAACCGCGAGGGCGCGATTCGCCAGGTGGACAAAGGCCTGCGCAAACTCGCCGGCTACCTGCCGGAGCGGCACGGAGTGGATGTGGCTGGGCTGTACGCCGACGCCCAGGGCTGGCAAGCTGCCTGGCGCGCGGGCCTTACCGTTGCCGAACGGGCTACAATCGGCCTGAAGAGATGAAGATATGCCTCGCCATCCTGCTCTGCTGGCCCTTGCTGGCGCAAGAGGCCGTGAAGCCGCATACGCTCTCTGCCGTCTGCGGGGATGCCGAAATAGCCGAGTTTGGATTGGAGTGCTCCGCGGAGGAGCCCTGTCCCATCTACCTGGAACTCACCGCGGTGGAGGCTCTCGGCACGAAGCTCTTTCTCACTGGCAATTTTCACACCGGCGCCGTGACGCTCTGGTCGGTGCTGCTGGCGAGCGAGGATGAAGGCAGAACGTGGGCCGAGCCGCTCGGCCGGATTCGCGGCGCTGTGCTGGATCAGCTCCAGTTTGTCGATTTCGAGAATGGCTGGACCGCCGGCCAAATCACCGGTAATCTCCCCAAGGACCCCTTCTTTCTAAAGACCACTGATGCCGGAAAGACGTGGCGGCGCGTCCCCGTATTCGAGGACACGGCCTATGGCACCATCGAGAGCTTCTGGTTTACGTCGAAGACTCAGGGCGAACTGATCATCAACCGCCGCGGCGACGCCAAGAGCCGCTATCAACGCCTGCAAACGATGACCGGCGCCGATTCGTGGATGATGCAGGAGGTGAGCGCCAAGCCGCTGCCCAGCCCGCGCCCGCGCGCCGCGGCAGCAGCCGCCAGCGCCGATTGGCGAATCCGCGCCGATGGCCCCAGCAAGTCTCTCCGGGTGGAACGTCGCGAGGCCGGCCGGTGGCGCAGCGTTGCCTCGTTCCAACTCCGCGCTGGCGCTTGCCAGGCTGAGCCGCCCAAGCCGCAGGAGCCGCCGCAGCCGCAATGATCTCTCCCGGTCCCATCGAACTGGAGTTCTTCCGGCAACTGCTTGTCTCCATTCCGGAGGAGATGGGCGTGGTGCTACGTAAGACCGCCTTCTCAGCCAACATCAAGGAACGGCGCGACTACTCCTGCGCCATCTACGACGCTCAGGCCCGCACGGTGGCCATGGGCGATCACATGCCCGTCCATCTGGGCGCCATGCCGCTGAGCGTGGAGCACGTGCTGAAGGCATTTACGCTGAGGCCGGGCGACGTCGCCATCGTCAACGACCCCTTCGCCGGCGGTACGCATCTGCCCGACATTACTGCCGTGGCCGGTGTGTTTCCGCAGCCGGGCCAGCCCGCGGCGTTCTACGTAGCCTCCCGGGCGCACCATTCCGATATCGGCGGCATCAGCCCCGGATCCATGCCGCTGGCGCGCGAGATCTATCAGGAGGGATTGCGAATCCCGCCCATCCTGCTGGTCCGCGAGGGCGTCATGGACCAATCGTTGCTGCGCCTGATCCTCGCCAATGTCCGTACGCCGGAGGAGCGGGAGGGCGATCTTCGCGCCCAGTTGATGTCTATGGAGCGCGGCGCGATCCGGTTGCGCGAGGCAGTCGCCCGCTATACTCTGCCGCGCCTTTCGGCCAATGTTGCGGCGCTACGGGACTATGCCGAGCGCATGATGCGCGCCGCGCTGCATGCACTGCCCGATGGCCTCTACACATTTGAGGACGCGCTGGACGAGGACATCCCCATCCATGTTGCCGTCAGGCTGGAGGGCGATCGCGCCACGGTGGATTTCACCGGATCCGCCGCCCAGGTGGATGGGCCGGTCAACGCCAATCTGGCCATCACGCTCTCGGCCGTGTTTTACGTGTTCCGCTGCCTGCTGGCGGGCGACGTACCTGCCAACGCAGGTCTCCTGCTGCCGCTCACAGTGATCGCGCCGGAAGGAACTGTGGTGAATGCGTTGGCCCCTGCGGCCATGGCCGCAGGTAACGTAGAGACTTCGCAGCGCATCACCGATACGCTCCTCGGTGCGCTTTCGAAGGCCGCTCCGGAGCGCATCCCCGCCGCCTCGCAGGGCACCATGAACAATCTCAGTTTCGGCGGCAATGGCTTTGCCTGGTACGAGACCATCGCGGGCGGCATGGGCGCCTCCGCTCATGCGCCAGGGCAATCTGCCGTCCATACCCATATGACCAACTCGTGGAATACGCCTGTGGAGGCGTTTGAGCACGCCTATCCCGTTCGCGTGCGCGCCTACAAAGTCCGCCGCGGCTCGGGCGGGCGGGGCAAGCACCCGGGGGGCGACGGCATCCTCCGCGAGTTGCAGTTTCTGGCGCCGGCCGAGGTTACGATCCTCTCCGATCGCCGCCTGAAGGCCCCCTACGGACTCGCTGGCGGCGGCGCCGCGTCCAAAGGACGCAACACGCTCTTCCGCGCCGGGCACTCACGGGCGCTTCCTGGAATGGTCCGCTTCGATGCCGTCCCCGGTGATATTCTGCGCATCGAAACACCCGGCGGCGGCGGCTTCGGGTTAAAATAAAGGCGACTTGCAGCCGTCCTACCGCTTCTCTCACCGCCAATCCGTTGGCTTGGTCTTTCTCTGCACCCTGTTTGGTGTAGCCGCTCAATATTTCATCAAGATCAGCGGCATGCAGATGACCACAATCTCCCTGCCCGTGCTGTTGGCGAACTGGTCTCTGTGGACCGGGCTGAGCCTGTATGGCTTCAGCACCGTCCTGCTGATTCTGGCCCTCCGCGACGGCGAGCTATCGCTGCTGTATCCCGTCATCTCTCTCACCTATGTCTGGGTGACGATCATGTCGGTATTGGTCTTTCATGAGAGCATCAACGCATTCAAGGTGGCCGGCATCGCGGTGATCTGCGCCGGCGTCGCGCTGCTGGGCAAAGGCCGCGGCGAATGACCACTCCCTTGAAATCCATTGCACTGGTTCTCTGCGCAGGCTTCATCGGCAGCTTCGGCGCGGTGTTCCTGAAAAAGGGCGCGGGCCTGCTGCACTTTGATCTGAGCGCGCTGCTCCGCAACTGGCGGCTGGCTCTGGGCGTGGCGCTCTATCTCTTCTCGTTCGTCTTTTACTTTCTGGGTGTCCGCGAAGGCGAACTCAGTGTCCTGTATCCGATGGTCGCCCTGGGCTACATCTGGACGATGATTTGGTCCCATTTCGTGTTCGGCGAGCCGATCTCCCGCCGCAAGGTCGGCGGCCTCGCCCTCGTGATCGCCGGCATCCTGCTCCTCAACCTCGGCCGTTAGCTCCGCCCTGCCTCACTCGAGCGGCCCAATCTTGACGAATTGGTCCGCAGTCATGCTATCCTCGCATCCAGATTGGAGGCTTGCCATGCAACCTGGGACTGTTGCCGCCCCGGCGCCCAACCCGGCGCTCATCTTCGAAAACCTGATGGCTCATCAGCGCTCGGCAGCGCTCAAAACAGCCATCGAATTGGATCTCTTTCGCGCCCTGGGCGGTGGTCCGTCCAGCGCGGCCCAACTCGCCGCGCACTGCAATGCCTCAGAACGCGGCACCCGCATCCTGTGTGACTTTCTGACGATCATCGGGCTCATCGCGAAGCACGACGGCTTATACAGCCACACCCCCACCAGCGCGGCCTTCCTGGATCCGGCGTCGCCCAGTTCACTGCATTCCACGGTGCAGTTTCTCGGCCTGAACGAGATGATGTCCGTCTACGAGAATCTCACCACTATTGTCCGCACGGGCCGCACGGTGCTGCCCGGCGAAGGCACGGTGGACCCCGACAATCCGGTTTGGGTGGATTTCGCACACGGCATGGCTCCGATGATGGCGCCGCTTGCCGGGCCGCTGGGCGGCATCGTTCTGGAGGGCCGCTCGGGTCCGATGCAGATTCTCGACATCGCCGCCGGCCACGGTTTGTTTGGCATCGAAATCGCCAGACAGAATCCGGAGGCGCACGTCGTGGCGCTGGATTGGGCGCGCGTGCTCGAAGTGGCCCAGCAAAACGCCCGCAAGGCCGGCGTGGCGGAGAGGTATACTCTGCTGCCCGGCAGCGCGTTTGACGTGCCGTTTGGCGGTCCGTACGACGCGGTGCTGCTGACGAACTTCCTCCACCATTTCGACGTCCCGACGTGCGTGGGCCTGCTGAAGAAGGTGCGCGCAGCGCTCAAGCCCGGGGGCGTCGCGGCCACACTCGAATTCATGCCGAACGAGGATCGCGTATCGCCTCCAATGGCTGCCGGCTTCAGCCTGACGATGCTCGCCTCCACACCGGCGGGCGATGCCTATACCTTCCGTGAGTTGGAGGCGATGCACCACGAAGCAGGCTTCCAGCAGGTAACCCCGCACCCGGTGGAGCGGAGTCCGCACACAGTGGTAACGGGCATAGCCGTTTGATCCAGCCATGAAGCCCATTACCTCCATACTTGCCGCCGGGTTGACCCTGGCCGGTGCGGCCGCGGCCGCTGATCTCGAGACGCGCGTCTCGCACCATTACGCGGATTCCAACGGTGTGAAGATCCACTACGCCACGCTGGGCTCCGGTCCGTTGATCGTTATGATCCACGGATTCCCGGATTTCTGGTATAGCTGGCGGCACCAGATGGAGGGACTGTCGTCGTCGTTTCAGGTGGCAGCCATCGATCTGCGCGGCTATAACCTCAGCGACAAGCCACAGGGGCTGGCCAACTACGCCATGCCGCTGCTGGTGGCCGATGTCGCCGCGGTCATCCGTGATCTTGGGCGCGACAAGGCAATTATCGTTGGCCATGATTGGGGCGGCGCCATCGCCTGGAACTTCGCCATGCGCAATCCGCAGATGACGGAGAAGCTGATCATTCTCAACCTGCCGCATCCACGCGGTTTGTCGCGCGAGCTGGCTCACAACCCCCAGCAGCGCGAGAACAGCCAGTACGCCCGCAACTTCCAGATGGAGGGCTCCGAAAAGGCGCTCACCGCCGAGGGGCTGGCGCGCTGGGTATCTGATCCGAAGGACCGGGAGAAGTACATCGAGGCGTTCCGCCGCTCGGATTTTGCGGCGATGATGAACATCTATCGCGCCAATTATCCGCGGGAGCCCTATGCCGAGCCTCCCGCCGGATCCATGCCCAATCTCGCCATGCCGGTGCTGATGTTCCACGGCCTGAAAGACACCTATCTGCTCTCGGGTGCGCTCAACAATTCCTGGGACTGGATGGATTCCGATCTTACTCTGGTGACCGTGCCCAAGGCCGGCCATTTCGTTCAACAAGACGCCGCCGATCTGGTCACGCGTACGATGCGTGCCTGGCTTCTGCGGTGAGCGCAAAGGAAGGGAGAGAGCAAGCCATGCCGAAACATCTGATTCTGATTTTGCTCTTGGGCGCCGCCGTTCTGCCCGCACAAGCGCCGCCCCAGGGCATCAAGACCAGCACATGGGTTCGTGAGGACCTGTTTGCCGGATTCATGGCCAACGATATGGAGCGCTTCGCCCGCGGCATGAAGAAACTGGACGCGATCCTGGAGAGTAATCCGCAGGCCATCGATGCTGTTTGCTGGAAGGGCGGCGCCGAGCTTTGGCTGGCCGCGCGGGCGCATGAAGCCGGGCGGACGGCTGAATTCGATCCGCTATATGCCAAGGCGATCGGCATCCTGGGAGAGTGCCGGAAAGCGGCCGAGGGCACGCCTTACTTGGAAGCTGCGCATGCCATTAGCGGCGGGGTCTGGGTCGTTGTTGCCGATCGCCTCCCGGCTCACCTGCGCCGGGAAGCCTGGACGAACGTCAAGGCCAACTACACCGCGCTTCAGGCAGACCAGAAGAACTCCTTCGAGAAGCTGCCCTCACACATGAAAGGGGAGGTTCTGGCCGGCCTCGCCCAGGCGGCCCAGCGCCTCGGCGAACAGCAGGAGCTGCAAGGCCGCCTGCGGGACGTCGTCGAGCAACTCCCGGGCAGTGTCTACGCCAGCCGGGCCAAACGCTGGCAGGAAGATCCCGCCGTCGCCACCTCCACCTCCATCACCTGCCAGACGTGTCACGACGCGGGCCGGCTGGAGGCAGTCCTCAAGAGCAGCCGGCAGTAGGCTCCGGATAGATCTGATCGATGTGGCCGGCATGCCGCACCAGGCTGGGGCCCGAGCGCATCACGCACACCAACCTCAGGCCCCCGGCTTCCAACCCTGGGCGCAGCTCGCGCCTCCGCGCTCCGCCGCCTCCCGATCAGGCACAATGACCGTGTGGAACTCTCCGCGGAACAGCGTGCCGCCGTCACGCGCACCAATCAGGATGCCTGCTGCGTCGCCGGCCCCGGCTCGGGTAAAACCAGAGTTCTCGTCGAGCGCTATGCCTGGCTGATTGAGCAGGGCGTGGAGCCCGCGGGCATCCTCGCCATCACGTTCACCGATAAGGCCGCCACCAACATCAAGCAGCGGTTGGTGAACCACTTTGGCGACGACAAAGACAAGCGCCGCGCCGTCGAAAAGGCGCCCGTCTCCACAATCCACTCCTTCTGCCAGGCGCTCCTCAAGGAACACTCCATCCGCGCTGGCCTCGATCCCCGCTACACCGTGATGGACGCACGCGAAGCCAGCGCGCTCCAGGCCGCCACCATGGAGAGCGTTCTGGATCAGTTCGCCGCCGATCGCCGACACGAGTTCGTCGCCTGCGTCGAGGCCTGGGCCGCCAACGATTTCTCCCAGGCGCTCCGCTCCGTGCACGATGCCTTGCGCATGGGCGGCGGCGCCCGCCTCGCGCTCCAGAATCTCACCGCCTTCCACCCCGAAGCCGCACTCGACGCCGCGGCTGCCGCCGTCTGCCAGATGCTCGCGGACTCCCCCGCGCCCACCTCTGACGCCCAGCGGCGGCGTATCTCCGGTGGTCTCGATTGGCTCGCCCGGCGCGCCGATCTGACGCCCCTGGAATGGCTCGCCGCCTTCTCCATGGACAAGCGCGGCCTCAGGGCCGGCCACCCCATCTACGACTCTCTCGATCGCGTCAAAGCTCTCATCGCCGCCGCCCGCTCCGAGGTGGTGGCCTCTTTCTTTCTCCCGCAGCGCGAGCTCATCCGCGAAATCCTCATCGCCTTCGACGACGCCTACGCTGCCGCCAAACACTCCACCGCCCAGCTCGATTTCGGCGACCTCGAAGAGAAAGCCCTCGCCCTGCTGGAACGCGAGCACGATATCCGCCAGGCAACGCAGGATCGCTATCACGCCATCCTCATGGACGAGCTCCAGGACACCAATCCCATCCAGTGGCGCATCGTCGATCAGATCCGCAGCCCGGGCCGCTTCTTCGCGGTCGGCGACGTCAACCAGTCCATCTACGGCTTCCGGCACGCCGCGCCGGGCCAGTTTCTGGCATACCAGCAGACCGTCGCGGCCTCCGGCGGTGTGATTGACCGTCTGCAAAAGAACTACCGCAGCCGCGTCGAGATCCTCGATGCCGTCATTGCCGCCACGGTTGCCACCGTGTGCCCCGGCGTACAGCCGCATGAGTTGCCGGCCGGCCGCGCCTATCCCGCTGACGCCGGTCCCTTCGTGGAAATTCAGCGCTACGAATCCGCCGACGGTGACGAGGATGGCCTGGAAGCCATGTGGATCGCCCGCCGCCTGCGCGAGCTCCACGATACGCTCCTTGTCGGGGAGAAACGCCGCAAAGTGAAGTTCAGCGACATGGCGATTCTCTGCCGCAGCAAAGGCCCCTTCCCGGAGATCGAGGCCGCGCTGCTCCGCTTCGGCATTCCCTGCGCCATCGACCGTGGCCGCAACTTCTTCGAAGAGCCGGAGATCCTGGACCTCACCAACTGGCTCCGCGTGCTCGACAATCCCACGCTGGAGCTCCCGCTCTTCGCCCTCATCCGTTCGCCCTTCTTCGGCGTCAGCGATGAGCAGATTGCGGCTCTCCGTCTAAAGGGCGGCCTCGCTCCGGAGCCGGCCCTCCAACGCATCCGCGACGCCCGAGGGCTACTTGCCGGTCTCCCCGCCGATCGCGTACTCAGCCTCCAGCTCGATCAGACCGGTTACCTGGAATCCCTGAAGCCGCCCGCCCGTGCCAACGTCACCAAGTTCCTGCAGCTCCTGCGCGATCTCGAATCCCACCACCCCGGCGATCTCACCCTCCACCTGCAGTTCATCGACGATTTCCGCGCCACCGGCGAAGAGCCCAACGCACCCGACGTCGATGCCGCCGATGCCGTGCAGGTCCTCACCATCCACTCGGCCAAGGGGCTCGAATTCCCCGTTGTGGTCATCGCCGCCATGCACCGAGAGCCCAGCGGTACACCCGATCCCATCTGCTGGTCCGCCTCCACTGGCCTCGGCCTCAAGTGGTTCGTCCCCGGCGCCGCCGAGCGTGTCCCCGATCCCGTCATGAACGCGTTCGATTCCCTCCTGTCGGAGCGCGAACGCCACGAAGAAGACCGGCTGCTGTACGTCGCCATGACCCGCGCCGAAGAGCGCCTGATCCTCTCTTGGAAAGTGGGGAGCCGCGCTCCCAAATACTGGGCCGCTCACATCGAGCGCGCCCTCGCCTCGCTGTTTCCCATCACCACCCACAAAGGCGCGCCGGAGCTCCTGCCGCCCCCGGATCTTTCCACCCGGCCGCCCGAGCTGTTCGAGATCGTGCCCCGCGCCGAGGCCGCCCAGCCCAGCGCCGCTGTTGCCGTCACTGCCGTTTCCCTCTGGGCCGATTGCCCCCGGCGCTACCTCCTGGCCACCCTCCTCCGCTGGCCCGAGCCGCCCGTCGATCCCACCGGCCACACCAGCGCCATGGCGCTGGGCACCGAGGTGCATGAACTGCTCGGTCGCAAACGCACCGATGCCTCGCCCGAGGCCCACGCCCTTGCCCAGGTCTTTCTCGATAGCCCCTTCGGGCAACGCGCCGCCGCCGCCGCCCACAGCGCCCAGCGCGAATACGACTTCCTCGTCCCGCTGGAGGGTACGCTGCTCCGCGGTCAGATCGATCTCTGGTGGGATGAGCCCGGCGGCGCCGTCCTGCTCGATTACAAGACCGACAGGTTCCTCACGCCGCAGCGCACCGCTTCCTACGAGCTGCAACTTCGCCTCTACGCGCTCGCGCTCGAAAAGCTCACCGGCCGCGCCCCCAAGGAAGCGTGGCTCTTCCCGCTGCGCACCGCCGAGGCCCACCGCGTGGATCTTTCCGTGCCCGTCCTCGACACCCTGCGCCAGTTCCAGCAGGCCGAATCTGCCGGCGCCTTTCCCATCCGCGAAGCCGCCCGCTGCCAGTATTGCCCCTACCTGGCCGGCGCCTGCCCGGTGGCGTCTTTCAAGGCCGTGCCCAGTAGCGATCCCGAGCCCGAACTACCAGACCCTTGGTTTTGACGCCCAGCTGAATCTTCCGGAACTCCGGCGCCACCGCCGGCGTGTCCGAAACATACCCGACGCTGTACTGGCTCCGCAACTCTTCCTGGATGAGGTCGAAGACCTGCTCAATCCCCAGCTTCCGCGAGACCTCCAGATAGCGCCCGCCCGTCTCGCGCGACATCCGCTGCAACACGCCACTGCCGCCATGGCCGCCGCCGTCCGAGAAGAGGATCGAATAGATCAGCGTGTCCACGCGCTGCGCCGCCTCAATTGCGTTGGCGAGCGTCGCCTCGCTCCCCACGTCCTCGCCATCGGTAAGCAGGATCAAAGCCTTGCGCCCGCCCTGATCGCGCATGATGTCGCGCGAGACCTTCACCACTGAATCGTAGAGCCGCGTGCCGCCGCCGAAGCGTTCCAGCTCCTTCCGCGTCTGCGTGTCCACCAGCGAAAGAGTCTCCTGCAACTCGCGCCGCGACGACGTCAGCTTCTGCCGGATGTACACGCCGATGTCAAACTGCGCGATGAAGACCTTGTCCTTGTCCTCGCGCAGTACCTGATCCAGGAAACGGAAGCTGGCGGCCCGTTCCGAGACCAGCACCCGCTCCTGGCTCCCGCTGGTATCTACCATCAGCCCGAGCGTTAACGGTAGATCGGATTCGCGCGAGAAGTACTGGATGGTCTGGGGCCGGCCGTTCTCCAGCAACGTGAAGTCGTCCTTGCTCAGGTCCCGCACGATGGCGCCCTGCTTGGTCTGTACGGCAGCAAGCAGGTTCACCACGTTCACGCCGGAGCGGAAGACGGGTTCCTGCACGGCGGCCGCACAGGACAACAGAAAATGACGCCTGGAAGGGTGCACACCTCCAAAATGGCACGTTTTCAAAGTGCCGGTCCTGGAGGTGGTAGCCCTCACCCCTCTTTCGGCCGCAGAAACGACGTATACGCCGCCGCCCCCGCCACAATCACGTTCGCCACCACCACGGGCGGCGCGCCGATCGCGATTCCATACGCCACCCAAAGGCACGCCGCGCCCGCCTGGATCCGCCGCAGCGTCGCCTGCCCGCGGATGAAGTACGACATCGAAAACACCGCCGTCGCTACCCATCCCAGTGCGTCCAGCATCACGCCACGCCCTGCACGTCCGCCGCCACCGGCGCGCCAGAGCGGCAAATCGTCAGCGAGTCCGTCCGCACTTTGTCCCACTCCCGCAGGAAGAATCCGTGCGCTTCAAAGAACGTCCGGATCCGCGTGGGGCTCCAGCCCACGATATCCTCCAGCACCGGCACCAGCACGCTCAGCGCGTCGTCGCTCAGAATCGTGCGCTGTGCGATCTGCGTGATGTACTTGTTCTCCGATACCGCAATCGTGAGCCCGTCCAGCCGGTTCACGTGCATCATCACGTGAACATCGGAGCTCCCGTCGCCCACATACACAATGCGGTCATGGCTCAATGGCAAACGGGACCGCAGTTCGTCCAGTTCCGCCACCTTGCCGTAGCCGGCGGGTACTTTGATGATGGATTGGATCTCGCCCGTGTCCTCGTTGTACTGGAACCGTGTGCCGATGATATGTTCCTGCGGCACAATGCCCTCCAGCGCGGAGTGGATCACTTCCTGCGGCGCTGCCGAGATCACGTAGAACGAAAAGCGATGTCCTTCGATGCTCTGCAGCATCTGCGAGAGCAGCCGGATGTTCTCCTTCAGCCGGATATGCCTGCCGGCCTCCACCAGGTGCTCCTTGCGCACGCGGCGGTACTCCGGATCGTGCAACAGCAGGTATGCCAGCTCGCCACCCTGTTGAATCAGGTGGATTCTTGATAAGCCGCTGATGCGCTCCGCGAAGTTCGAAATACCGAGCATCTCGCTCAGCACGATCCCCGAATCGTTAAAGCTCAGCGTCTGATCGAAATCGCTGACGAGGATATAGTCTTTGAGTCTAGGTTCGAAACCTTCTTGCATGTCACTGTCTCCTATGGGTTTTGTGGAGCCAAGTTCCTGCAGCAAGGCAGAGAGGCGGGCGAACTACATGGACCGGGATTCCGGTCTACTCCTGTTTAGATGTGGCAGAGCCTGGAAGGATTCAGCCTTGCATCACGACGAACTCGAATACGCGCGGGTCCAGGCCCCGCTCCTGCAACTGCGTGACGCAATCCACAACCGATGCACCGATGGCTTCAATCCGCTTCAAGGGGATTGTGGCCGGTGTGTAAACCTCCAGCGCCACCCACTTGCCGGCCAGCGCGCCGCGTTCTTCTATCGAGAGACGCTCAGGCGCCCTGCCAATCATCGTCGAGGAGTCCATTCCCTGTGATCTTATCGCATCGAGCGCAGTTGCAGCACCACGGCGTCCAGCCCCTTGCGGCGGTACATCTCCGCCAGCCGTTGCGCCTCGCCCGATGCTGGCAGTGCAGCCATCGCCGGCGGCACCCACATCTCGCCGTCAGCAAACTCCACCGCCGCCGGATAGGCCGTCAAGCCGGCCACCGCCCGCGAGAAGCGCAGCGTGTTCTCTTTCCGGATCGTCGTCCGCTGGCCCGATGGAAGGCTCAACTCCGCCGGCAGCGTGCCGCCGGCAAATTCGCGCCCCTGCCCGTCCCGCGCCAGCCAGCCCAGTTCCACATAACGCACCGCGCGCTTGGAGCGGTTCTGTACTTCAATCCTCGGCGATCGCGCCTCCGCCCCATCCATCTGCGCTGAACCGGAAAGCAGCTCCACCGGCGATTCCGGCATCTGCAAGAACGCAAATTCAAGCTGCCGCCCCGCTTCCACGTTGGTCGCCGGCATCGTGCGCGCCATCTGCACTCCCCCGGCCTGATCCGTCACGCGCGAAAGCACCGCCAGCAGTTTCTTCTGCAGCGCGTCGCGCCCGCCGCTCTCCAGTGCCGCCAGCATCGCCTTTCGGTCCCGCCGCGCCTCCATCTCCCACGCCACCATGGCCCGTTTGGCCTGCAAACGGTTGGGCCCGTAGAAGACCAGATCCTCAAACAGCACGCCGTCCAGCCCAACCTCCACCAGCGCGCCCGCGCCCTGCGCCAGCGGCCGCATCAGACGCAGATCCACGCGAATGGGAAACGTCTCGCCAGGCGGCACGTCCAGGCTGGGTACCGTCACCGATGCTTTGCCGCCCGGAGTCACCTCCTGCGCCAGCACCAGCAGGGAAACGCCGCGCACACGCCGCGCCGACGTGTTCTTCAGCGTCAGAGTTGAGTGGAGATCCACTACCAGCGCCCCGCCGCGCGCGGTGGCCCGCGATTGGCCCCAATCGGCCGAAACCAACGATAGCGGCCCTTCGCCCGGCAGATTCACCTTAAACGAGCTTTTCGGATCCAGCGGCACGTCCGGCCCCTGCGCCAGCAGCGCCGCGGCCGAGACCGCCAGCAGTAAGAGACTATTGCGCGGAAACATGATGGATTGTCACCTGGCCCGTTTCCGAATCGACATAGCTCGCCCGCGCGCCGCCGTCCCAACTGACGGTGGTGGTGACGGGCGTTTTACCGGGATTCAGCAGCGTCAGCGCCGAACCATGATCCTGTAGCGCCAAACCTTCGGCCTGCGCATCCAGAAAAACCGGCGCATGGGCTGCCTGTAAAGCCTGGCTGTTCCCGGGCGAAGGCAGCATCCAACTCGCTACAGCTACAACCGCAAGGGAGGCCATTACCACGCCCAACTGCCACGGCCACCCATCCCGTGTCACTCTCAGCGGCGCCGGCGCCTCGGCCACAAGCGCGCCCGCCGTCAAACCCAACCGGATGTTGGCGCGCATCTCTGCCGCCATCAGGTCCCAATCCAAACCCTCCGGCATCTCCAGCGACTCGCGCTTCAATACCACCAGCGCCTGCCGGATCGCCTGCGCCTCATTGCCGCATTGGCCGCACAGATGCACGTGCGCGCCTGTCCGCGCCATCGCCCACAGGTCCAGATCCCCGCGTGCGTACAGCGCCAATACCTCGGGAGCCGGATGTTTCATCACGGTTGCCTCCTCTCCAGGTACTTCCTGAACTTCGTCCGCGCATTGGCGATGTGCGAGCGGACCGTCGCCTTTCCGCAGTTCAATCGCCGGGCCACTTCCTCGGCCGGCAGATCCTCGACATCCCGTAGAATCAGCGCCTCGCGCTCTCTCGGTGTCAGCCGGTTCAGCCCCTCCTGCAGGTAGTCCTGTTGCTCGCTCTGCAACAGCAACGCCTCTGGACTGCGCTCCGGCGCCGTCGGTAGCGGGTCCATCGATTCATCTATTTCAGTGAAGTGCGTGCGGCCCTGCCGCCTGAGAAAGTCGATCGCGGTATTCGACGCAATCCGCGAAAGCCAGTGCGCCGCCTTCTCCAGATCCTTCAGTTGCTCCTGCCGCTGCAGCGCTTTGATGAAGGTCTCCTGGGTCAGGTCTTGCGCGTCCGGCACGTTGCCTACAATCCGGTAGATGATCAGGAACACGCGCCTCATGTTCGCCTGGACAAACTCCTCCTGGCGCGCCTGCCATTCGGCCGGCGGCGCGGGAGTCAGCGGAGTGTCGCGTCTCTCGCTCACATTAAATTCCAGTACTTGCAGCTTAGCGCGCATAGGGTCTGCTGCCAAGGATGACGTTCTACTCTGCTCATTCGTGCAAGTCAACATTCGGAGCTATGCTGAAAATGTATGAATCGAACCACGATGTCCGATTCAGGAAATTTCCCATGTCAGGAAGTCCTTATACCTTATGAACTTAGCAGCTAGCATGGCCCGCCTCGGCACCGAAACAGCCTTTGAAGTGCTCGTCCGCGCTCGCGGATTGGAGGCCCAGGGCCGCAATATTATCCACCTCGAGATCGGGGAGCCTGATTTCAATACGCCCCGTCACATTGTTGATGCAGCCAAAGACGCCCTCGATCAGGGCTGGACCCATTACGGACCCACCCAGGGCCTCCCGGAGTTGCGCCAGGCAATCGCCTCCTACGTCACCCGAACGCGCGGCATCGAGGTCGGGCCGGAGCGCGTCTGCGTCGTCCCCGGCGGCAAGCCCATCATCTTCTTCCCCATGCTGGCCCTGCTCGATCCTGGCGACGAAGTTATCTATCCCAATCCGTCCTTCCCCATCTACGAGTCGATGATCAACTACCTGGGCGCCGTGCCCGTACCCATGCCGCTCATCGAGAGCCGCGGTTTCAGCTTTGATCTTGATCTCTTCCGTTCCAAGCTCTCCAGCAAAACCAAGCTCATCATCCTCAATTCGCCCGCCAACCCCACCGGCGGCGTCATCCCGGCCGAGGACATCGCCGCCATGGCGGAGATGCTACGCGAGCGCGACGTTATGGTGCTCTCGGACGAGATCTACTCCCGCATGAGCTACGGCCGCCCGCCGGTTTCCATCTCCACGTTCCCCGGAATGCTGGATAAGACCATCATTCTGGACGGTTTCTCCAAAACCTATGCCATGACCGGCTGGCGCATGGGCTACGGCGTCATGCCCACGTTCCTCGCCGCCGCCGTCACCAAGCTGATGGTAAACTCCAACTCCTGCACTGCCAGCTTCACCCAGCGCGCCGGCATCGCCGCCCTGGAGGGCCCGCAGGAACCGGCCGAAGAGATGATCGCCGAGTTTCGCCGCCGCCGCGATGTCTTCGTGGCCGAGCTGAACACCATCCCCGGCGTGCGTTGCCCCATGCCAGAGGGCGCCTTCTACGCGTTCCCCAACATCGAAGGTACAGGCTGGAAATCGAAGCCTCTGGCTGATGCGCTGCTCGATCAGGCCGGCGTCGCCTGTCTCTCCGGGACGGCCTTTGGCGCTTTCGGCGAAGGCTACATCCGGTTCTCATACGCGAACTCCCTGGAGAACCTGATGGAGGCCGCCAAACGGGTCAGGACCTTCCTGGAGTGCAATAGTACACAGAAACTTCAATCTAAGTAAAAATTAACCCAAACAGATGTCCTCTTTCGCCTGCTTTTTACGCTTACCCAGACGTGGAACATGCAGGTGTCATTCTCATAGGTCCCCAAGGGCGAGTCCTCGCCGTCAATCCGGAAGCGCGCGTCATCCTTTCCGAGGCTGACGGGCTGGCGATCGAGCAGGACTGCCTGGCAACAGCGGCCGGTCCTTGCCCAATGGAAGGGCTGACGCGTGTGATTCGGCCCAGCGGCAAGGAGCCCTACGTTCTGTGGGTCACCCCGCTCCTCAACGGCTCGCCAACCCCCAGCTATCGGGCGGTTACCATCTACCAGTCGAATCCCCGTAAACCGCTCGATTTGGCGCTGCTCAGGGAGACGTTCAAGTTCACACGCGCCGAACTCTCATTGGCGGAGCAAATCCTGCTCGGCCGCCGGCCGCAGGAGGCTGCCGATGCGCTGGGCGTGACCATTCACTCCGTGCGCACCTACCTCAAGCGGTTGTACAACAAGGCCGGTGTTCGCACCCAGGCCAAGCTGGTCCGCAAGCTGCTTCAGGTAGTTCAGTCTCTCCCTGATAGTCCCCACTGAGTTCTACCACTTGTTCCCCAAGTCCCGGCGGTGCGCCGTCGCACCGCCATCTTTTCTGCCTTTTCCGCCCTCGGCCTTTTCCGCTCTCTGCCCGTTCCGCTCTCTGCCCTTTCCGCTCTCTGCCCTTTCCGCTCTCTGCCTTTTCTGAGCCGCGACCGTCAGGGAGCGGACGCGGCTGCAAGAGGCCGCTTCACCCGTCCGATCTGACCGTCTCGCTCGAAAATCGGATACACTCTCAGAGCAACACCCATTCGTGATAAGCCTTCGCATCAGGAGCGGCAAGATGATGCACCCAAGCCGGCAGGCAGCATCCGTACTCCTCGGGCGGATCGCAGTTCTCGCTCTCGCCCCCCTTTTCCTCGTCACGGCGCCCGCCCAGGACTGGTCGCAGTTTCGCGGACCAAACGCCTCCGGCGTATCCAACGCCACGGACCTCCCCGTGGAGTTCGGCCCACAGTCCAATGTGGTCTGGAAAACGGCACTTCCTCCGGGGAACTCATCGCCCATCCTCGCCGCCGATCGCATCTTCCTGACTGCCGTCGAGAATGACATTCTCCTGACTTTCGCCGTGGACCGTGCCACCGGCCGCATCCTCTGGAGACGCCAGGCGCCCAGGCCGCGCCGCCAGGTGATCGACCGGCCCGCCAACGGCCCTGCCTCCGCCTCACCGGTCAGCGATGGCCGCAACGCCTACGTCTTCTTCCAGGATTTCGGTCTGCTTGCCTACGGTCCCGATGGCAACGAACTATGGCGTATTCCGCTCGGGCCTTTCAGCAACCCTTTTGGACACGGCGCGTCTCCCGTGCTCGCCGGAGATACTCTCCTGATGGTTTGCGATCAGGACACTGGATCCTACCTGCTTGCCGTGGACAAGCAGAACGGCAAGGTCTTGTGGCGCACCCAGCGCCCCCACGCTCAGCGCGGCTACGCAACACCAATCCTCTACACCGATCCCGATGGAATGCAGCAGGTCATCGTCGCCGGCTCCTATCGCCTCTCCGGCTACGAATTGAAGACCGGCAAGGAGATCTGGTGGGTGCGCCGCCTGCCGTGGCAGATCAAGCCCACTCCGATCGTGGAAAACCACGTCGTCTACTTCGTCACCTTCTCCGGTGAATCGGAACCCGGCCAGCAGGAGTTCCTGCCGTCGTTCGCCGAAGCTCTCACCAAACTGGACGTCAACCACGACGGCAAACTCTCCAAGGACGAGATCCTCGATGAACGCACCCGCGGCCGGTTCGAGGAGTACCTGGACCTCGACCACACCGGCTTTCTGGAGGAGCGCGATTGGGTGCAACTCCAGGAACGCCGTCTGGGAGAAAGCGGTTTTCGCGCCTACAAACTCGGAAGCAAAGGCGATCTGACGGAAACCGGCCTGCTGTGGAAACAGGCAAAATCTCTTCCCAACGTGCCGTCGCCGCTGCTCTATCGCGGGGTCTTGTATGCGCTCAAGGAGGGCGGCATCTTCACCTCGTACAATCCGGAGACCGGAGCCATTCTCAAGCAGGCCCGCGTCGATGGCGCGCCCGGCGATTACTTTGCCTCGCCAGTCGCCGCCGACGGCAAGCTCTACTTGATTAGCGAGGGCGGCAAAGCCGCAGTCATCCAAGCCGGCGCGCAGTGGTCCATCTTGCAGGTGAACGATCTCCATGATGGGTCGAAGTCGACACCCGCGTTTTCAGGCCGCCAGATGTTTGTCCGCACCTACGAAACCCTCTACTGTTTCGCCAAACCTTAACCCGTCTACTGCCTCTCTTCCGCCGCCCACTCATACCACGGCGTATCCGCGCTCAGCCGCACGCGGTACCCTTCGTCGGTCTTCTCCAGTGCCATGGGCTCCATCCGCTCGCCATTCGGCCGTAACGGATATACCACCATGCCAGGCGCCAACGTCCGCACCTGCACGATCGCCTCCACGCGCTCCATCCACACAGGGCCCACGCCGCCATTCAGGTTGCCCGATGGCTTGTTCGCCACATCGGGTTTTATTGTGTAGTATCCGGCGCCGTACGGGACAATCGGTTGCGGCTCCGCCGGGTTGCTGCCTAGCAAAGTCCGCAGGGTATACCCAGGGTTGGACAACAGCATCCGCCGGGATTCGCTGATCGGAAGACCGTCGAGAGCGGTAAGCAGAATGTTCGCCGTGCCCCGCGCCCCTTCCGCCAGTTCCACGTCCATGGCGCCTGCCGTCACCCGCGACTTGCCCACAAACCCAAAGACACCCGCCGCCCGCGGGGCGTGGACGAGGAACAGCTTGCCCGGCAGGTCATACGTCATCTGGCCGGTGTCGGAGGTGGCAGGGAAGGTGACTTTCACCTGCGCCGCCTCGGGCAGCGCCCCGTCCAGGTCCGGGCGGAGCCGCACCGGGTGGATCACCGCGTTCCGCGGGTCGTATTGCCCGGTCGCCGTGAAGAACGCGTTGAATCCTCCGCTGCGCCGCTCGCGAGTGTAACGAATACGCTGATCCAGCGGCGCCGGCAGATCCATCGGCTCCCGGCCCGCCTCGATCGCTCCACTCCGGAACAACCACGCCGATTGCCCAACGTTCGGGTACTTGGTCCAGTCCCCGTTCAGGTTGAATCCGCTCGGCACGCCGTCGTCCCACCCGCGGCCATGGGCGTAGGCAAAGTGCATTAAAGCGTCCCAGTCCTGAAACGCGGCAAACACCGAAAACGTCGGGTTCATCTCCGCCGCGTAAGTGTTCGGCCAGGGCTGATTGAACTCACTGACCGTGTAGGGGAATCCATGCGGCCGCGCCGTCGCCGCCTGTAGAAAAACGTCCAGGCCCGTACCCACGTTGGAGATGTCGCGGAACCGCCAGTCCCGCCCGTCCCAGGCCGTGTTCGGAAAGGCGTAGTGATCCACGTACCAGTGCTTATCGAAATAATCCAGGCCGGCCTGCGAGTCGATCGACATCAGTCCCGAGAACTCCTGCTGTGTGCCCGTCACCGGTACCAGATTGTCCACGGAAGTTCGCACTCCCGCCAGCAGGCTTTGGGAGTAAGCCTTGTCCCGATCGGCCAGGAAGCGGATGAAGTCATTCGTTCTGCCCTCCGTGCCGGGTTGCAGTCCGTTTGGCATGACGATGTTCTCGCTCTCCAGCGATTCGTCGTCATCCAGCCCGCGCAATCCCGCCTGTCGCAGCGAAGTATTCCGCACGTACACCGGTCCGCCGGCATTCTCCAGCCACAATCCGAAGCGGCCCGAGGCCGCAGCGCCCACCGTCGCCGTGAACCCCCAGCGCACCTTCTGCCACTGGTTGGTCACCGTCAAAGTGCGGCTGCCGGCGGTGCCCCACGGATCGCGGTCCTGGCCCACCCGCCAGGCCACTTGACCGCTCGCTCCGTCCGCCAGGTCGGCGCGGATCTCCACCTCGGCCACGTAAGACGCCCCGGCCTCCAACGTGAAGTTGATCTGTTTGAGAATCACCCAGTTGCCCACCTGATCCAGGGTGACCTTGAGGCCGTCCGACGTGGTCTCCAGACGCGCCCGGGCCGGGCTGTGGATCTCCAGTGCCGCCCAGCGTCCCGGCAACACCTCGGGGCCTTCCGGCGTGCTGGCGCCCCATGCTGCCCGCAGTTCTTCCGTCGATTTCTGCACGCCGCGTAGGTAGGTGTTCCACTGTCGCTGAGCCTCGGCCGCGTACTCGCCCACCACCGTCTGATCGAACTCGCCGGTCTGCCAGGAGTACAGCAGAGAGGTCTCGTTGTTCAACTCCACCATGGCCAGCACCGGGTCGTCGCGTAACGCCAGTTCGCCCAAAAGCCGCTGGGCGTACTCCGCCTGCAACGCCACCATCCGCGGCTCGATCATGTGCAGCGGCTTCGACTGTTTGGGAAACGCCACACCCGCCGGCGGCGCCGGCACCTGATCCACGCCGGGTCGGAACACGTAGCCGACTTTCACGTTGATGTTGGCGTAGATACCCTCTGCCTTCAGTGCATCCAGAAAGGCTCGCAGCCGTTCCATCGCCACCGGATTGAAGGTCGGATAGGGGCCCGTCGTCAGAATCGAATTGGCGTTCGCCGGATTCGAATCCGGCTGCGAGTCCATGTGGTGAAACCGCACCAGATTGACGCCCAGCCGCCGCAACCGCCGCGCAATTCGCGGGGCGTCTTCCGCGGTAGGGAAGTTCGCGCCAAACGCCAGATTGACACCGAAAAGGCGCACTCTCTCGTCATCGTCCGTCTGCGCCGTCAGGTCCGCTCCCACGCGATAGAACTTACCGTCGCGCACAAGAATGCGGTCCTTCGCCTCGAGCGGACTGTTCAGGAAACTGAAGTCGGGCGCGCCCCTCAACCCATCCTGATCGATTGGAAATGGGTAGAAGGACTGCTGCGCGAACAGCGGTAGAAACGCAAGGAATGCAAGTATGAGCCGCATATCGGACGTGCCAGTCTGATTCTAGCAAGGTGAGCCGGTGCGACCGTGAATCGGGTGTTATATACTCGCCCCGGAAGAGGAGGACTCTCATGGCTACCGGAATTGACCGCCGCGCGTTCGTGAGCTCCGCCGCCGCTGGTGGTGTCTTCACCATCGTGCCGAGACCCGTGTTGGGCGGCGCCGGCTACGTCGCGCCCAGCGACAAGATCACGCTCGCCCACATCGGCATGGGCACGCAGAGTTTCACCGAGCTCTCCGGGTTGCTCGCCGATCCTGCAATTCAGATCGTCGCCGTGTGCGATCCCAACCGCAGCACCAACGACTATGTCGAATGGGGCAAAGGCTCCATCCGCAATACGATCCGGCGGATTCTGGGCAAGCCCGATTGGCAGGCCAACGAGACCGGGTGCCCCGGCGGCCGTGACATCGGCAAGGAAGTGATCGACGCGTACTACGCCGGCCAGCGCGGCAAGGACAAGTTCCGCGCAGTCAACGCCTACGCCGATTTCCGCGAGCTCTTGGAAAAGGAACGCGACATCGACGCGGTGAAGGTCATGACGCCCGATCATCTGCATGCCACGGTCTCGGTGGCGGCGATGAAGAAGGGCAAGCATGTGATGATGCACAAACCGCTCGCTAATCGCATGTTTGAGGCACGTTTAGTGATCGAAACTGCACGCAAAACGGGCTTAGCGACACATTTTTTGCCGTATGGCGCCGGTGAGGGCAACCGCCGCATCGCTGCGCGGATCAAGGAAGGCGTCATCGGCAATCTGCGCGAAGTCCACAACTGGTCCAACCGGCCGGTGTGGCCACAGTACACCGAAATCCCGAAAGAGACGCCGCCCGTGCCGCCGGGCTTCGATTGGAATCTCTGGCTGGGACCGTCGCTGGAGCGGCCGTATCATCCCAATTACACGCACGCCGTATTCCGCGGCTGGTATGAGTTTGGCGGTGGCTCGATGGCCGACATGGGCATCTATAGTTTGTGGCCGGTGTTCACGGAACTCAATCTGGGTACGCCGTTGAGCGCTCATGCCTGGGCGACGCACACCAATGTGATTGAGGAGCAGGTGAGCAAGCGCCGCAAGAACGACTTCGCGTTTCCGGCCGCCTGCACTATCCACTTCACGTTCGCATCTGGTCTGCATCTCTTCTGGTACGACGGCGGCATCAAGCCGCGGCTACCCGAAGAGTTGGACGCGGCCAACCTGGATTGGCCCATCGAGGGCATTCTGTTCGTTGGCGATCAAGGGAAGATCTTCGCCGGCTTCAACGGCCAGGATCCGCAACTGGCGATGAAGGGCAAGATCGGGCCGCTGTTTCCCGGTGAGCCGCCGGCGACGGAACGGCGGCGGGCGGGCGAGGATCCGTCGGCGCGCAACGCCGTGTGGCGCGCGTCGTTCCAGGGCGGGCCGGCCTCGCCGGGCAGTTTCCTCAATGCGAGCGGCATTTCCGATGCCGTCACGTTGGGCACTGTGTCGCTGCGGGCGGGTAAGAAGGTAGTGCTCGACAGCGAGAACATGAAGATCACAAACGCGCCGGAAGCAAACCAGTATCTGGTGCGGGAATACCGCAAGGGTTGGGAACTCTAAGGAGATTCGAGATGCAGACCACACGTAGAGAATTGCTGGCCATGTTGGGCGCGGCGGGACTGCCCACTTTGATGGCGGAGCCGCTGGGCATGCCGGTAGGTTTTCAGGTTTTTCCGGTGCGCGAGGCGCTGGCAAAGGATTTTGCCGGGACTCTCAAAGAGATGGCCGGCATCGGCTACAAGGCGGTGGAGATGTGCTCGCCGCCCGGCTATGTCAGCTCCGGCTTCGGACCGTTGACGAAGATGAGCGCCGCCGAAATGAAGCAAATCATCGGCGCGGCCGGCCTGCGCTGCGAGAGCTGCCACTACGGCTTCAAGGAGATGAAGGAGAACCTCGACGAACGGATCGCGTTCGCCAGAGAACTCGGCTTGAAGCAAATGATCTGTTCGAGCTTCGGACTTCCGAAGGCAGCCACTCTGGATGACTGGAAGAAGGCCGCCGACGAGCTGAACGGGATCGGCGAGAAGACGAAGAAGGCCGGGTTGCAGTGCGGCTTCCACAATCACCACGGCGAATTCGCAGAGCTCGGCGGCGTGCTGATCTACGACGAATTGATGGGTCGTCTCGACGCGAAGCTCGTGAAGATGCAGTTTCAGGTGGCCGTCATCAGCATCGGCTACGAAGCCGCCACGTACATGAAGAAGTATCCGGGCCGCATCCTCTCACTGCACCTGGCGGACTGGTCCAGCACGGAGAAGAAATCGGCGCCGCTCGGCAAGGGCGTCGTGGACTGGAAAAAGCTGTTTGCGGCGGCCAAGACGGGCGGAGTGAAGAACTACTTCATGGAAATGGACATGGCTGCCATGCGGGAGAGCTATCCTTATCTGCACGGCTTAAAAGTATGACGAGCGAGAGTATCGCTTGGGTGGCGGTTTGCGGGATGAGTATTGTGGTGTGCGCCGGGCGGACTGCCGCGCCGCCCACCGTGAAATTCCGGGTGCCAGTCACGGGCGGGCCGACGGACCTGATGCTGCTGAAGGACTACAAACCTTGTTTGCACGGCTTGAAAGTATGAAGAGCAAGAGTATCGCTTGGGTGGTGGTTTGCGGGATGAGTATTGTGGTGTGCGCCGGGCAGACTGCCCCGCGGCCTACGGTGAAATTCGGAGTGCCCGTCACGGGCGGGCCGATGGACTCGCTGTTGCTGAAGGATTACAAGCCGGATTCCTCGCTGGTGACGCCGAAGACGCGCGTGGAGAAGGCGAAGTATCCGGTGATCGACGTGCACTCCCACTCGTCGATGAACAACATCAATACGCCGGAAGACGTCGCGGCCTGGGTGCGCACTATGGACGAGACGGGCATCGAAATGTCGGTTGTGTTCACCGAGGCCACGGGCGCGGCGTTCGATCGCCAGATGGCGCTTTTCCGCCCCTATCCTAAGCGGTTTCAGGTCTACGCCGGCATTGACACTTCCAATGCCGGCGCGCCGGATTTTTCGGCCCGTATCGCGGCGGAGGCGGAACGCTGCTTCCGGCAGGGTGCGCGCGGATTAGGCGAACTCACCGACAAAGGCTGGGGGCTCCAAGCCTCCGAGGCTGGGGCACTGCCGCGCGCCCAGCGTCTGCGTGTGGACGACCCGCGTCTCGACGCGCTGTGGCGAAAGTGCGCGGAGCTGAAGATCCCCGTCAACCTACACATTGCCGACCATCCTTCGTGCTGGAAGCCGCTGGGTCCGAATCAGGAGCGGACGCCTGATTTCCAGGCCTTCAATCTCTCGGCCAAAGACGTGCCCTCCTACGAGGAACTGTTGGCGTCGCGCGATCGTATGCTGGCACGGCATCCGAACACGAAGTTCATCCTGTGCCACTTCAGCAATCAGGGCAACGATACGGCTGCGCTGGGCCGCATTCTCGATCGCTTTCCCAATCTCTACCTCGACATGTCGGCACGCGATTATGAGATTGGCCGCCAGCCGCGTACGGCCCGCCAGTTCCTCACTAAATACCAGCATCGTGTGATGTTCGGCACCGACATGGGCCGCGACAAATCGATGTATCAGAGCTGGTGGCAACTGCTGGAGACCGCTGACGAGTATCTGCCCGGCCGCATCTGGTGGCCCTACTACGGGCTGGATATGCCGCCCGCCGTCCTGAAAAGCCTGTATCGCGATACGGCGCTGAAGGTGCTCAACTTCTCAACGCCGGGCGCGCAATGAAGACAGCGCCACGAATCATTCCCAATCTGCGCTGGTGGATCGGCGGCCTGTTGTTCGCCTCGACGGTGATCAACTACATCGATCGGCAGACGCTCAGCGTGCTGGCTCCTCATCTCAAGGTGGAGTTTTCCTGGAGCAACTCCGATTTCGCCATCCTGATCATCTCCTTCCGCGTTGCCTACGCCTTCATGCAGGCCGTCGCGGGCCGCGTGCTCGACGTGCTGGGAACTCGCAAGGGGCTGCTGCTGGCCGTCTCGTGGTACTCGATCGCCGCGATGTTCTCATCGCTGGGCTCCGGGCTGAAGAGCTTCGCCTTCTTCCGTTTTCTGCTGGGTTGCGGCGAGGCCGCCAACTGGCCGGGCGCCACCAAGACCGTCTCCGAGTGGTTCCCGAAATCGGAGCGTGGGTGGGCCGTGGCGCTATTCGATAGCGGCTCGGCAATTGGCGGCGCGGTGGCGCCGGCTTTAGTGCTGGGCATCTATCACGTGTTTGGCAGTTGGCGCCCGGCGTTCATCTTCACCGGGATGCTTGGGTTCGTCTGGATCCTGGTGTGGAAGCGAATGTACCATCCGCCCGAGACGCACCCCAATCTGGGAGCCTCCGAGCGCGAGATGATCCTTACGGGCCGTGCGCCGGAGGGGGAAGTCGGCGAGACTGCGGGGCGCGCCTCCTGGCTGCACCTGCTGGGGCAGCGGCAGACGTGGGGC
This sequence comes from Paludibaculum sp., assembly GCA_036504135.1. GTDB lineage: Bacteria > Acidobacteriota > Terriglobia > Bryobacterales > Bryobacteraceae > Paludibaculum. The sequence goes on along the minus strand of DASXVP010000021.1, from coordinate 42,157 downwards.
ATCATCCTGGGCCGTTCGCTCACCGATCCGGTCTGGTATTTCATCACGGACTGGTTTGCCATCTATCTCGTCTCGAAGGGATTCCGGCTGGAGGAGACCCTGATCGGGTTCTGGGTGCCTTTCGTCGCGGCCGATGTCGGGAACTTCTTTGGCGGCGGCTTTTCCAGCTATCTGATCCGCCGCGGCTGGTCTGCCACCGGCGCGCGCAAATGCGTGATTCTGATTTGCGGGCTGGGGATGACAGGCTTGATCCCGGCCATCTATACCAACAATTTCGCGCTGATCATCTCGCTCTTCGCGGTTTCCACGTTCTGCTATGCGGCTTGGTCCACGATGGCGTTGTCGCTGCCGGCGGATCTCTATCCCAGCAACAGCGTCGCCTCGGTGAGCGGGTTGAGCGGCACCGGCGCCGGCATCGGAACCATTCTCTCCACCTATGCCATCGGCCGAATCTCCGACAGCTACTCCTTTGAGCCGGTGCTGATTGTGGCCAGCCTGATCCCGCTGCTCGCCACCGCGCTGGTGTTTTTGCTGATCCGGCAGCCGCACCGGGCGTAGGCAACCTCGGTACAATCAGAGCAGGCCATCGGCTCCCGCCGGATCGCCGCGAGCTATCTCGTCCATGGAAAGAAGGAATTCTATGCGTAAAAAAGTCACCGTAGTAGGGGCCGGCAATGTCGGCGCCAATTGTGCGTTGCGGATCGCCGGCAAGGAACTGGCCGACGTAGTACTGGTCGATGTCGTCGAGGGCGTGCCGCAGGGCAAGGCGCTCGATATCCTGCAATCCGGCCCGGTGGAAGGCTATGACGTGATGGTAACTGGCGCCAACGACTACGAGCCCACCGCGAATTCCGACGTTGTCATCATCACCGCCGGCTTCCCGCGCAAGCCGGGCATGAGCCGCGACGATTTACTGCTGGCCAACTACGAGATCGTGAAGAGCGCCACCGAGCAGGTAGTCAAGTACTCGCCGAACGCGATTCTGATCCTGGTGACCAACCCGCTCGACGCCATGTGCTGGGTGGCGCAGCAGGTGTCGAAGTTTGCCAAGAACCGCATCATCGGCATGGCCGGCGTGCTGGATACGGCCCGCTACCGCACCTTCATCGCGGCCGAGTTGGGCGTATCGGTGGAGAACATTACCGCGCTGGTATTGGGCGGTCATGGCGACACCATGGTGCCGATTGTGCGTTTGACCACGGTGGGCGGCATCCCGATCACGGAACTGCTGCCGGCAGAAAAGATCAACGCGCTGGTGGACCGCACGCGCAACGGCGGCGCCGAGATCGTCAAATTCCTGAAGACGGGCAGCGCCTACTACGCACCGTCGGCGGCGGCCGTGGAGATGGCCGAATCGATCCTCAAGGACAAGAAGAAGGTGCTGCCTTGCGCCGTGCTGCTGGAAGGCGAGTATGGCTACAACGGGCTGTTCGTCGGCGTGCCGGTGAAGCTGGGCGCGAACGGCATCGAGAAGATCTACGAGGTCGCCCTGACCGCCGAGGAGAAGGCGCAACTGGATAAGAGCGCGGCCTCGGTGAAGGAACTGATCGAGGTCCTGCAACAGAAGACCGGGCTGTAAGCGGCGGCGTCAGCGCAGCTTGAGCTCGATCACGGTGGCGTGATCACTGGCCGGGAGTCCGGACACATTAAGTGTCAGGCTCCCGGCTTTCTGTTGAAAGGGGATAGCCTGGCCGGTGGCCAGCAGGCGGGCGGAGGCGATCTTCTCGCCGGCCGTAGGGAGCTCCAGGGCACCCTTGGGCCAATCGTAGACGTGCAGGTAGGCCGTCCTGCCTTTGATGGTGGAGCGGCCGAAAGAGAGGCCCTGCCAGGGGCCGTACGTGGTGCCGTAGATGGCTGCGCCGTTGACCTTGAGCCATGCGCCAATGGCGCGGAGTCGCTCGGCAAACTCCGGCTGGATGGTCCCCTCCGGCGTGGGGCCGACATTCAGCAGGAAATTGCCGCCTTTGCTGGCGACGTCGATGAGCGTGCGAACCAGGTCCGTTGAGCTCTTGAAGCGCGTGTCATTGGCATTGTAGGCCCAGGTGCCGTTGATGGTCATGCAGGTCTCCCAGGGCTGGAAATCAGCCGGTTTGGGCGCGGCTGTGACCACGCCTGCGTCCTTGGAGCCATCGGTATGGCCGACGACGGCACCGCGTGTGGGGATGCCCTTGGGGGTGCGCTGTTCAGGCGTGGCGTAGTCGCCGGGCAGGCCGATGCGATCATTGATCAAAGCCTGCGGCTGGATCTCACGGATCATCTTGTGGATGCGGTAGCCATCGTACTTGCGCTGCTCGCCCAGGCCGTCAAACCAGACGATGGCGACGTCGCCGTAACGGGTGAGGAGCTCGCGTACCTGCATTTCCAGGTAGGCGACGTAGAGCGGCCATTCGGGGCGGGTTGGCTCGCCCTGCCAGTTTGTGGAGGAGAGTTTGGTGGTGTCGCGAAACCCGGGGTGATTCATGTCGGGCGGGGAGTAGTAGAAGCCGAGGGGCATCTTCTCCTCGCGGGCGGCGTCGGCGAGCTGCGCCACGATGTCCTTCCCGTAGGGGCTCTTGGTGATCTTGTAGTTGGTGTAGGCCGAATCGAACATGCAGTAGCCGTCGTGGTGCTTGGTGGTGAAGACCATGTACCGCTGGCCGGCTTCTTTCGCCAGCCGCACGAAAGACTTCGCGTCGAACTGAGTCGGGTTAAAGGTAGTGGCGAGGCCGCGGTAGCGTTCCTCCGTGATGCCAGCATAGGTGCGCGGAGTCATGATGGGCCAGGATGCCTCAACGCTGGCCTGCGAATACGGGCCCCAATGGATGAACATGCCGAATTTCCACTCGTTGTAGCGTGCCAGGCGGGCGGCGGCGACTGGATCCTGTGCGGCCAGCAGAGGAGTTAGGAGTAGGGCAAAGGCGATGGTTTGAAGATTCATGGAGAATTCCTAGGCGTAAGTTTCCAATCCGATGCGACGATCATATACAATACGTAACTCAGTGGAGGATACATCGTGGACGACGGAACAGTCAGGATCATTGCCGGTGCACTTGCCGTCCTTTGCGTTGTGATCATCGTGTTACGGCGGCGGAGCAAGAAGAAGTTATCGTCGCAGGACGATTTTTAGCGGATTAGATTTCCGGGACCAACCCTTGATTCGGCGGCGCCCGGAATGCAGACCCTTACTATTTCACTCGACAGGATTTGAATTACCCCCATGGCATCCGCGCCCGCGCCTTCGGAAGAGACTCCGAAGCTCAATCCTCGATACACCAGGTTCCGACTGTCGGTGCGGCCCTCGCCGATTCACAGGTGGGGGGTCTACGCCGAGGAGTTCATCCCCAAGGGCCGCAAGGTGATGGAGTACACAGGCGAAAAGATCAGCCGCAAGGAGACGTTGCGCCGCGCCGACGCCCCGCTGAATTACCTTTTCACGCTGGACAACTACTGGACTATTGATGGCAGCGTGGGCGGCAGCGGCGCGCAATACGTGAATCACTGCTGCACGCCGAGCGTGTACGCCTGGATCTTCCGGGGCCACATCCTCTACATGGCGGCGCGGGACATTCATGCAGGAGAAGAGCTGACGATCGACTACCGTTTCGATCCCGACGTGCCGGCCGTGCAGTGCGCCTGCGGGACGCCGGATTGCCGCGGCACCATCAATCTCAAGAAAGAACGAAAGCCGCGCAAGAAGGCTGCTAAAAAGGGAACGAAGAAGACGCGCGCCAAGTGAGCTGGCCGTCGCGTTCCAGCGCCAGCAGGCGGTTGTACTTTGCCAGGCGGGACGAACGAGTGACCGAACCTACCTTGATTTGACCGGCGCCCGAGGCACAGGCCAAGTCGGCCAGAAAGCTATCTTCCGTTTCGCCGCTACGGGCTGAGACGACTGCCAGAAGGCCGGCTTCGCTGGCGAGGTCCAGCACTTCAAAGGTCTCGGTGAGCGTACCGATCTGATTCATTTTCACGAGCACGGCGTTGGCGGCCTTTTGCTGGATGCCCTGGCGTACGCGCGCCGGGTTGGTGGTGAACAGGTCGTCACCCACCAGTTGCATGGCGCCGCCGAGACGCGCGGTGAGCAACTGCCAGCCAGCCCAATCGTCTTGATCGAGGCCGTCTTCGAGGGAGCGGATGGGGTATCGCGCGGCCCACTGCGCGTAGAGTTCGACGAGCTCGGATGCGGTGAGCGAGCGGCCTTCGGAGCGGAGCGCGTAGCGGCCGTCCCCGAAGAAGTGGGAGGAGGCGGCATCGATGGCGATGGAGACCTGCTCCAGCGGGCGGTAGCCGGCGCGGGTGATGGCGGCGGTGAGCACTTGCAGGGCGTCCTCGTTGGAGGGCAGGACGGGGCCCCAGCCGCCCTCGTCGGCCACGCCGTGGAGATGACAGCCGCGCTCGTCGAGAATCAGCCGCGCCTGCCGGTGGATGTCCGTGATGGCGCGGAGCGCTTCGGCGAAGGAGTCGAAGCCATGGGCGACGGCGAGGAAATCCTGAAACTCCATCTGGCGTCCGGCGTGGAGACCGCCGGAGAGGATGTTCACCATGGGGATGGGCAGGCTGGCGGCGCGAGGCTGGCGGCCGAGCGCGGAAAGGGTGTGCCACAGTGGCTCCCGGCGCGCCGACGAGACCGCGCGGGCGGCGGCGCAACTGACACCGAGGATGGCGTTGGCGCCCAGGTTACTCTTGTCGGGTGTGCCGTCGGTTTCGATGAGGCGGAGGTCGAGCGCGGACTGTTCGTCCGCCGGAAGTCCCCTGACAGCGGCGGCCAGTTCGCGTTCGACGCGGGCGCAGGCGAGCCGGACGCCTTTGCCGGCATAGCGGGCGGGGTCTTGATCCCGCAGTTCCAAGGCCTCATGCCGGCCGGTGGAGGCGCCGGAGGGTACCTGTGCGGAGGCGGCCACACCACACTCCAGGCGCACCTCCACCTCCAGCGTGGGAATGCCGCGCGAATCTAGAATCTCGAGGGCGCGCAGCGCGGCGATGTTCAGGTTCATGCGAAGGCTCTTTCGAATGCCTCGGCGGCATTTGCGGCCGGGCGGTGGATCAGATCAATGGCGGAAGTGCGTACGCGTTGGCGGAGGGTCTCCGTTTGAATATACTCGGCTGGCGACTTGCCGTCGACGCGTGCCAGCAGGAGACAGCCCAGGTGGCGCATGGCGGCCGGCAGGAGCCATTCCGGCTCCACGACGGCGCGGAGGGCCCTCCAGAAGGTGGTGGCGGCGAGTTGGTAGCGGCGCCAGTCGGCCGGGCGGTGGAACGCTTTGAGAAGGAGGTGATTGGTGAGGAACGCGGCGTCGAAGGAGGGGTCCCCCCAATGGACTACCTCCCAGTCGATCACCATCATGCCCTGGGAGGAGATCAGAAGATTTTTCGGACTAAAATCGCCGTGGACGAGAGAAAACCGGCGGTTGAGACACTCATCTATCAGAGACGCGAAATGTCGTGCGAGTTCCGGATGCCGGGCCGCGGTAGTGCGGTAGTACGGGTCCACTCGCAACTCACCAAAGACGGTTAGGCTGGCGAACTCCGCCTGCCAGCCGGAACGCCCCATGCTTTCGCGGATCCAGGTTCCGAGCAGTTGTCCAGCCATCTCAGCCCATTCCAGGCGGACCTCACCCGCCAGAAGCGGAGATTTCCAGGGCTGGGCATCTGCCGGGGCCGCCTCCATGGCGAAAATGAAGTGCTCGCGCGCCTCGAGCAGGACGCGAGGGACGGCGCCGGGCGGGAGGACGCTGAGAACGGCCCGTAAGGCAGCGCACTCGCGGAAGACCCGGTCCCGGGCGCTGCGCCAGTCCTGCTCCACGCGGAGTTTCCCGAGTGCCTGTTTGAAGACGGAACACCCGCCCGGCGCATCGACGAGGATGACGTGGTTGGAGATGCCGCCGCCGAGCGGGGTGAGCGTGATGGAATCCTGCGGGCAATCCAGTTTTGCAGCGATCCAGGAGCGGGCTTCCAGCGAATCGAGTTCCATGCGGATTCGACGATTCTAATACGGACCGGGCCGGCCCGCGCCACTGGCGCGCTCGCGTGTGGCGCTAGCGAGCCGCGCTATCTCCCGAGAAACCCGAACAGTTTGGACAAGGAGGACGCCTTGGGGGGCGGCGCGGTTTTCACCTTGCCCGAGAGTTTCTCAGCCAGGGCCATGATTGCCTTGCCCACGTCGGTGCCGGGTGGAATGGGCTTGCCTTCCACTAAGGCGCGCTGGACGCTCTCGTAGTCGCTGGGGACGAGGTGGTAGACATCGGTGTGGAGGGCGGCTTCGATGACGTCGCGGCTGAGGCCGTAATCCTTGTGGTAACGATTCACCACCACCCGGATTTTGGAGCGCTCCATGCGGTTGCGCTCCAGGTAGGCGAGCGTGCGCTGGGTGGATTGCAGGGCGGGCAGTTCATTGGTGGTAACCAGCAGCAGTTCGTCGCAACTCCGGGCGAGAGTGAGATTCCACTGGCCGTAGGCGCCACTGCAATCGACGATCACCACGTCGTAGAAGGACCGGGTAAATTCCAGGAGGGCCGCGGCGTTGTAGCTCTCGTCGATGCCGTGCACGGGCTGGTCCGGGGCCAGCAGAACGTCGACTCCGCCGGAGTTCATCACCAGGCCCTTCCAGATGTCTTCGTCGAGTTGCTGCCCGCGCGTGAGAGCCTCCATGAAGCTGTAGCTCTGTTTGAGCTTCAACTGAAAGGAGATGGTGCCGGTGAGGGGGTCGAGATCAGCAAGCAGGACTTTGCTGGCGCCGAACTTCTTGCAGTACTGGGCGAGGTTGCAGGCCACTGTCGAAGCTCCGCAGGCGCCCTTGGCGGGCATCACGCAGTACATCTTGGAACTGTGGTTGCCCTTGCCCCGATGGGCGGCCGAGACTCGCTCCATCACCGTGACGAAGTGCTCGCTGGTCAGGGGCCGGAAAAGAAATTCCGTGGCGCCCTGCCGCAGGGTTCGCATGATGTAGTCCGGATCGTTGCCTTCGTGGATGGCCACGATCGGGAGTTTGGGGTCCAGCAGGGAGAGGTCGCTCAGCAGCGTGACCGCCCAGTCCGGATTGGCGCTGACATCGACAAAGCAGATGTTGGCGCCCTGGTTCTGGAGGGCTTCACCCAACACAGCCCGTGTCGGGTATTCGCTCAGTTCGAGGGCAGGCGAAAACGGCAGATGCTCCGCCAAGAGCGGCGCCAGTTCGCCCACCACTGCCGCGTTCGGGCAGATCAGTAGGATCTTCCATTGACCGAATGTTTTAGACTGCCCGTCGACCGGCATCAGGATTGCACCATTCCTTGGGACTCCACTGATAGTGGTATCGTCCGGACCGAAGGAAAACTTGAGAGGCTTGCGCAGTGCCACGCACTACGTTGAAGGAACTCAGCCTGAAAACGGGCCGAAGTCGTTTCAACCATGCTCAAAGCCATAGCCAAGCAAACCGTAGCCATATGCGAGACCCAGCCAGTGACGGCCGAGGGACTCCGGGGACTCCTGTCAGGGAGCGACGATCTTCACTGCCAGTGGTCGGTGCCAAACCTGCCCGTGGCGGTTCAACTGAATAAGCAAAGACCGGCCCAGGTCATTGTGATCGACAAGGCCTTTGGGCCGCCGGCCCTGATGACATCTCTCAGTGAACTGCGGATGGCCACGCCCGAAACCGGAGTTGTGGTTTGGGGTCATAGCCTAACGGAAGCGGATGCCCTGCGATTGCTGCAGGCAGGCGTGCGCGGCATCTTGCGCAAGTCCAGCGATATCTTCCAGGTGCTTACATGTCTGCGCGCGGTGGCTGGCGGGAACATATGGGTGGAGGATAGTATCTTTCGTGACAGCTATACGTCCCACCGCCCGGGCCGCAACGACCTGACGGGCCGGGAGCAGCAGGTTCTTGAATTGGTGGAGCGTGGCCTGAAGAATAAGGAGATCGCCCTGGACCTCGGCATCCGTCCGGGGACCGTGAAGATCCACCTGAAGCACATCTTCGAGAAGACAGGGGTCCACGGGAGGTATGGCCTGGCGCTGAATGGGCTGCACCAACGGAATATGCTGGAACTGCCAGGCAGCGAAGAGCTGTCCCAGTCGGCGTAGCGGAGCAAGTAGCGCCGTTGTGCGAGTGCTATCCTGGCTTCGTGCGTCAAATCTGGCTTTTTTTCGCCACTTTTTCTCTCTTGGGTCAGGCCGGCGCGGTGCTTGCCGCTGCGCCGGCGCCAACGAAATCGGCGTCGGACCCGCCGCTGATCGACACGCTGGTCCGCGAGCTGGACCGGAACTTTCAGGGCCTGCGCAGTAAGGCGGATCCGCCGCCCTATTACATCTCCTATTCGGTGGCGGAAGAAGAGTCGGGCGGGGTGTCGGCGACCCTGGGCGCTGTCGAAAGCCGAGCGAACTCGCGTCGTCGAACGCTGGACTGCTCCGTGCGGGTGGGATCTCCGGCGCTCGACAACTATCACCTGCTGGAAGGCGACCGTCCCCGAGTGTCGGCCTCGGCGTATCTTCCGGTGGAGGACCGGCCCGACGCGATTGCCCGGCTGGCGTGGATCACCACGGACGGCGCCTGGCGCAACGCTGCCCAGCGCTATCTTCGCGTGAAGGGCTCGGCGCAGGTACAGGCGCGTCAGGACGCCAAAGTCCCCGACTACTCGCAAGAAAAGGCTGTCACCGCGATTGAGACCGTTCCGAGGCTGCGTTTTAATCCGGAGGAGTGGGCTCCTCGCCTGAAGCGATTGTCCAACGAATTCAACCAGATTGCCGGAGTCCTCAATTCCAGCGTTGGGTTGGGATGGCGTCGCGAGGTCCGCACGTTTGTCAGTACCGAGGGCGCCCGCATCCAGCATGGCAGGAACTTCTACCGCATCACGGTTTCCGCCTCGGCCAAGGCCTACGACGGCAACGATATTTACACGACGGAGAGCTTTGAGGCCGAGGACCCGTCGCGACTGCCAAAAGACGAGGTCATTGCCGCCGCGGTCCGCAAGGTGGGCGGCGACTTGGTGAAGTTGCTCCGGGCACAGGCGGCCCAGCCCTATGTGGGCCCGGCAATACTCTCGGGGCGGGCGTCAGGGGTGTTCTTCCACGAGATATTTGGCCACCGCATAGAAGGGCACAGGCAGAGGGATGAGACGGAGGGGCAGACATTCACCACTTCCGTGAACAAGCCAGTGCTGCCGGAGTTCCTCTCGGTGCTGTTCGACCCCACGCGCAAGACTCTGGGCAAGATCGATCTGAACGGCTGGTATTCGTATGACGATCAGGGGATTCCAGCGAGGCCCGTCCCGCTGGTTCAGAACGGCATCCTCAAGACGTTTCTGATGAGCCGCACACCCATCGACGGATTCCCCAACTCGAACGGCCACGGACGGGCCCAGCCGGGCTACGAGGTGGTGTCGAGGCAGTCGAATCTGATTGTGGAATCTAAGAAGCAAGTGACTGACGCTGAACTGCGTCAAATGCTGATCGAAGAAGTGAAGAAGCAGAACAAGCCCTATGGTCTGTTCTTTGAACAGGTTACGGGAGGCTATACTACCACGCGGAGGCAGGGTTTACAGGCGTTCACGGTGATACCACTGGTCGTTTACCGGGTCTTTGCCGACGGCCGGGCCGACGAACTGGTGCGCGGGGCCGACATTGTCGGGACGCCGCTAGCGAGTTTCTCCCGGATACTGGCCACCTCGGACCGGCTCGAGGTTTTTAACGGATTTTGCGGCGCCGAATCGGGCAGCGTACCGGTTTCGGCGAGCTCGCCCGCGATCCTTGTTTCGGAGATCGAAATTCAGCGGAAGCCGGAGAGCAAAGATCTGGGCCCGATTCTGCCGCGGCCCCGCATGGAGGAACTGCGGTAATGACGAGGAAACAGTTCCTGCTGATCGGAATGGCCGGTGGCGTTGCCCTGGGCCAGCAGAAACCGGCACAGCCTCTGGATGCCGGGTCTCCGGCTGGAAGCGCCCGCCTGAAGGCGGTGATTGACAGCGATCCGCTGTTGCGGGCGATGTACGAGGAGCTGACGAGGGCCAAAGCCCTTCGCACTCTCGGGCAGGAGCCCTACTACATCGAGGTGACAGTGGACGACGCCGAGACTTTCGGCGTGTCGGCCATGCTGGGCTCCGCCTTCGCTCCGAATCGCGCCCGTCTCCGGCCCGTGCGAGCGCTGATCCGTGTTGGCACTCCGCAGTTTGATAACACGAACTCGATCTTTTCCGATTACTACTCGGGCAGCCGTTTTGATTCCGGAGCTCTGCCTTTGGATAACGACGTGGCGGCGCTGCGGCACGCCCTTTGGCTCTCTCTGGATCGCGCCTACAAGACCGCTTCCGAGGCCATCGGACGCAAACAGGCGGCTGTGCGAGGAGTCACCTCCAACGAAAACCTGGCCGATTTCTGGCCGAGCCCGGGGAAGGTGCAACTGGATGACGTGCGCGCCACGCGCATCGACGAGGAGGGTTGGAAAGCACGCGTCAAGGCTCTCTCCGGTCTGTTCCTCTCCTATCCGGAAATCACGTCGTCCAATGTGGAGTACCAGTTTTCCGGCGGGACCTCCTATGTTTTGACTTCCGATGGTTCCGCGGTGCGTGTGGCCGATCAGATTGCCATGCTGACTGTCCGTGCATCCCGCCAGACTCCGGATGGCACCGTGGTCTACGACGGGCTTTGCCAAGCCTCGCTGGACCCGGCGCAGTTTCCGGACGACGCGGCTCTCCGCCAATCCGTTGAGGGTGTGGCCAAGAATGTGTCCGCCCTGGCGGGCGCCCCGGTGGGCGAGTCCTATACCGGACCCGTGTTGTTTGCCGGCGCCGCCAGCGCGCAGGTATTTGGGGAGGTCTTCGGGTCGCACCTGGGCGTCGTGCGCCGTCTGGTGAGCGAACCGGGCCGCAACATGCCGATGCCGGCGAGCGAGTTCGACGGGCGGATCGGCTCCAGAGTGTTGCCGGACTGGATGGACTTGGTGGATGACCCCACGCTGACGGAATACAATAAACGTCCGTTGGCCGGACACTACCATGCCGATCTGGAAGGCGTGTTTCCCGCGCCGCTGACGCTGGTGGAGAAGGGCGTGCTGAAAGCGCTGCTCACCACGCGCCAGCCGGTGAAGGAAATGACCGCCTCTAACGGCCGCGCGCGGCTCTACTCGGGTTTTGGAGTGAAGTTGGCGCGCATCTCCAACCTCTTTGTCCGCGCGGCCAAGGCCGAATCAGACGCCCAGCTCAAGACCAGGCTGCTCGACATGATCAAGCAGCAGGGCAAGCCCTACGGCCTGATTGTGCGGAAGATGGACTTTCCGTCCGCTGGGGCGGTGGAGGAGTTGCGGCGGATCGTGGCGCGCGGCGGCCGCTCAGGCGGCGGACGTCCTGTTTCCACTCCGGTGCTGGCCTATAAGATATTCCCGGATGGCCGCGAGGAACTGGTGCGGGGCATGAATTTTCGCTCGCTCTCCACTCGCGTGTTCCGCGACATCGTGGCCGCTGGGGATCAGGAGCATCAGTTCAACTTCATCGAAAACGGCGCGCCGCTGGCGCTGATGGGCGCCGGGAACTTCATTGTCGGATGCTCGGTGGTGGCGCCTTCGGTCCTCTTTGAGGAGCTGGAGCTTGAGCCGGGCAATGAGGATCGTCCCAAGCCGCCAGTGGTGCCGCCGCCGCCGTTTGGCGAATAATCCGGAGGCATCGCGCATGAAACTCGGTCTCGGTCTCTACCGCCACATGCTCACGCCCGCCAACTTTCGCTTTGCGAAGCAGGCCGGGGCTACGCACATCGTGGCGCACTGGACGGATTACTTTCACGACTCGCCGAATATCCCGGAATCGGACGGGACCCGCTGCTGGGGCATCAGCGACAATCGCGACCGGCTGTGGAGCTATGAGGAACTGGCCGCGCTGAAGAAATCCGTCAATGAGGAAGGGTTGGAACTGGCGGCGATCGAGAACTTCGACCCGTCGCACTGGTACGACATTCTGCTGGATGGTCCGCTGAAGCGGCGGCAGATAGAGAACATCCAGGCGACCATCCGCAACATCGGCCGCGCCGGCATTCCGGTGATGGGCTATAACTTCTCCATTGCCGGCGTCTGGGGCCACGTTAACGGACGCTGGGCGCGCGGTGGGGCCGAAACCGTGGGATTCCTCGGGCCCGATGGGCCGGCGGAGCAACCCATTCCCAACGGCCAGGTGTGGAACATGATCTATGATCCCGATGCCGCGCCGGGCACGGTGGGGACTGTCACCACGGCTCAACTCTGGCAGCGGTTGGAGGATTTTCTGCAAGCGGTGGTGCCAGTGGCGGCAGAAGCCGGAGTGCGTCTGGCGGCGCATCCGGATGATCCTCCGATGCCCACGATTCGCGGCACGGCGCGCCTGGTGTATCAGCCGCATCTCTACCAGAAACTGCTCGACATCGTGCCGAGCCACTATAACGCGCTGGAGTTCTGCCAGGGCACCATCGCCGAGATGAGCGAGGGCAACGTTTACGAGGCGATCGATAAATACTCGCGCCAGGGTGACATCGCTTACGTCCACCTGCGTAACATACGCGGCAAAGTGCCGAGCTACACGGAGGTGTTTCTCGACGAGGGCGACGTGGATATCGTTCGCTCGCTTGGCATCTATCACCGCAACGGCTACGATGGCGTTGTGATCGCCGATCACACGCCGCATATGGAATGCGCCGCCTCCTGGCACGCCGGGATGGCGTTCGCGATGGGCTACATCCGGGGCATTCTCCACTCGCTGGAGCGCGGGGCGACAGGATGACGGGCATTGTCGAGCAGGTTAGTATCTCAAAGGGTGGCGTGCCGAAGTACCCTCTGTTGCAGGCGTGGGCGGGGCCGTTGGGGCTGGAGGGTGACGTACAACGCCATACGGAGATCCACGGCGGTCCCTTGCAGGCGCTGCTGCTGATCTCGCGGGAGGATCTCGACGCGCTACGGGCAGACGGCTTCCCGGTTGTGCCCGGCTCGCTCGGCGAGAATCTGACTGTCAGCGGCATCGATTTCCGCCAACTGCGCCCCGGCATGAGGCTGCGCGCCGGGGACGCAATTGTTGAACTAACTAAGATTCGCCGGCCTTGCTCCCAGTTGGAGATCCACAACGGAGGCGAGACCGGGCGGATCCAGAAGGCAGTGCTGGCTGTGGCGGCCCGCAGCGGCTTCTATGCCGCCGTTCTGCAGGCTGGCGCCATCCGGCCAGGCGATCCCATAGCACTCATCGATGCCGCAGTCTGATCACGCCCGGGAAGCCAGCGCTTTGGCGGCGGTGGAACATCACATTCCGCCGGATTTGCGCCAAGGTCTGGAGATCCTGCTCAGCCAGAGCGCCGATCCACAGGCGGCGCTGATGCGGTTGGATCGTTTCTGCGGCTCGTGGCCCGGTGAGTTCCAGCAGATCGCCTACACGCCCTTTGGATTGCAGGCCCTGGTGGCGGTGTTCTCGGCCAGCAACTTTCTCTCTGAGGAGTTGCAGCAGCATCCGCTGTGGCTTCTGGGCATTCTGCAATCCGGCTGGCTGCACCGCACGCGCTCGGGTGAGGAGATCGAGACCGAACTGGAGGACTGGATAGGGCTACGCCAAAGCGCGCCTTCTCCGCTCAAGCTGGCCGAATTCCGGCGCAGGCAAGTGCTGAGGATTCTGCTTCGCGATGCGCTGCGTTTCAGCAATCTGCCGGAGACCACGGAGGAGCTCAGCAACCTCGCCGATTCGCTGATCCACACTACATACAAAAGGCTGCGGGCGGAGCTTGCGCTGAAGTACGGATTGCCAAGGTTGACCGATGGCAGCGAGTGCGGCTACTCTATCCTCGCGCTGGGCAAGCTGGGCGGACGCGAGTTGAACTACAGCTCGGATATTGACCTGATGTTCGTATACCAGGGCGCGGGAGAAACCGACGGCCCGCAGCGCATCACCAATCAGGAGTTCTTTAAGAAGATATCCAACCAGTTGACTGACTTGCTGGGGACGTATACGGCGGAGGGGTTGATCTACCGTGTGGATCTTCGCCTCAGGCCGGACGGCCGGCACGGTGAGGTGTGCCTGTCGCTGGAGGCCATGCAGCGCTACTACCAAACACGCGCGCGCGATTGGGAGCTGCAAATGCTGATCAAGGCACGGGTTGCGGGCGGCGAGCCGGTCGCGGGCCGGGCGCTGCTCGATGGCGTGCAGGCGCAAATCTACTCGACATCGACCGACTTTTCGGTCATCGAGTCCATGTCGCTGACGCGCGAGCGCATCAACGAGAAGATGAATTCGCGCCGCAAGCCGGCGGGCGTGGACGTGAAGCTGGCCCGCGGCGGCATACGCGACATCGAATTCCTGGTGCAGTGCCTGCAACGTATGCACGGCGGAAGGGAGACGTGGGTGCGGAACTCCTCCACCCTGCTGGCTCTGAACCGCCTGCGCGATAAGGACCTGCTTTCCGATTCGGAGTACTCGCGGCTGGCCGCGGCGTATCAGTTCCTGCGGCACCTGGAACACCGCTTGCAGTGCGCCGACGACCTCCAGACCCATATGCTGCCGGAGAAGTTGGAGGATCTGGCCCTGGTAGCGCGCCGCATGCCGCCTGGATCGCTGGGCGGCCAGGCGACTCCGGAGGCGCTGCTGAGCACGCTGAACGTTCACCTGGAGCACGTTCAGGAGATCTACGTCCGCGTCATCCACGCCCAGTTGCCCATCTACTACACCCAGGCGCCTGTGGCGGCGCCTATCACCGCCTTTCCTGCCGAATCCGAACCCGCCTCGGATGCGCCGGTCAGCAACCTGATCCGCTACCTGGATCAGAGGGCGCCCGGCCTGGCGCAGGCCGTGGCGCGCGTGCGGCTGGGCCGCTCTCAAAATGCCTTTGAGCACTTCCTGGAGCGTGTCATCAAGCGGGATGACTGGATGACCGCGTTGGACGCGGATCCATTGCTGAGCGGTTACCTCCTGGATATCTTCGCCCACAGCCCGTACTTCGCGGAACAGCTGATGAGGCAGCCCGAATACTTCGAGGAGATCCGCGCCATGCGGGCCCGCGGCGCCTCCAGTTCGCCATATCGCGAGGTGCTACCGCTGTTGGAGGATGTGGTGGAGATGCGGCGCTATTTCCTGCGCCAGATGTTCCGCCTGCAAGCCGAGAGCATCTGCCTGCAGCGGCCCATCTTTCAGACTCTGGAGCGCACGTCCGAGCTCGCCGATGCCGCCATCGCCGCCTGCTACCGGTTGGCCGTCCAGCAGACGCTCGCCGCATATCCGCCGCAGAACCCCAACTACCAGCCGGCTCAGCAGATGATGGTGATAGCACTGGGGCGTCTGGGTATGCAGGAGTTTGATCTGGGCTCGGATGCCGATCTGGTGTTCGTCATTCCGGACTCGGAGTTGGAGGAGCTCCATTTCTGGACTCGCGTGGCCGAGAAGCTCGTGGCTATCCTGGGCTCCTATACCGGCGATGGCCGGATGTTTTCCGTTGACACCCGCCTGGTCCCCAACGGCAAAGGCGGCGCGCTGGTGCAAAGTGAGAGCACTTACTCCGATTACTTCGCCCGCACTGCCGATGCCTGGGAGGGCGTGGCCTACATGAAGACGCGCGCCGTGGCGGGCGATCTGGAGCGCGCCACGGTGTTCCTCGCGGCATTGCAGAATATCGACTGGCGCCGGTATGGCCAGAGCGGCCGCTCGCGCCTGCAACTGCGGCACATGCGCATGCGGATCGAGAAAGAGATGGGGGAAGGGAACCCCCTGAAGACCGCGGCCGGCGGCTATTACGACATTGATTTCGCTCTGATGTACCTGCGTCTGCGCGGCGCCGGGATGTTCTTCAAGGTCCTCAACACGCCCGCCCGCATCCAGGTGCTGGAGCAGATGGGTCACCTGGAGCCGAATGACGCCCACTTCCTCCGCGATGCGGCGACGTTCTACCGCGCCGTCGATCATGGCCTGCGCCTGATTTCCGGTCACACCGAAGGCAGCCTGCCCAATTCCGAGTGGCAACTGGAGATGCTCACCAGCCTGGTGAAGCGCTGGGTGCCGGAGCATCTCTGCGATCAGCCGCTCCCGCTGGAGTTGCTGCAGATCCAAGGGCGGACGCGCGAGTTTTTTGACCGGCTCTTTAGCGAAGGGCGGTGAACGGTCCTACGGCTTTCCGAACAGCACCTGCCGGTAGAGAGACTCTCGGATCGAATCCCGTAAATCCCAGGCCTTCATCCGGCGCGCGCCGCATTGCGAGGCTACTGCGTCCGCCAGCGCCTGCATGGCTTCGGCCAGGCGTTGGTCTTCCTCGTTGCGGTAGTTTCGGCCAAAGAACGAACTGGGCTTCGGTTCTTCGATGTAGGCCATGTCATCGCCGTTCCTGAAGCTCAGGCACAGGCCGGACCAGCCCATCGTGTGAGTATGGAACATCTCAAGGTCCACTCCGTGCGCCGTGCTGCGATACGCCCCGGAATCGTTAGAGATCCAACGGAGCGTCTCTTCCTTTTCCAGTGTGGCGCTCAGTAAGTACTGCGCGACGTATAGATCCGTCACTGCCATAGCGAGGCTCAGTCTCCCGCGGGCTGCGTTTGCCGGTAGGCGAGATTCAACAGCGGCGGAGCCAGCACCGTCGTGGCCAGCGCCGTGAAAACGACTACCCCGTAGACATTCTGTGAGAGGGCGCCCATCGCCAACCCAATTTGCGCCACCACCATGCCCACCTCGCCTCGCGGCACCATGCCAAAGCCGATCTTCATCGCTTCGCGCCAGCCTTCATGTAGTGCGCCTAGGCCGCAGCCCACCAGCTTGGAAACCACCGCCGCCAGCAGGATCACCGCAGTCAGCACCAGCGTGGAGCGATCCTTGAAAACCGAGATGTCCAGCTTCAGGCCGATGCCCACCAGAAAGAACGGCACCAGTAGTTCCGTAGTGCCATGCACCAGCGTATGAACCCGGCGGCCTACCACTTCGCCCAGGCTCATGCCCGCCAGAAACGCGCCGACGATGGCGGCAATTCCGGAATTCATCGCAAGTACCGAAAGGCTGAACAGCAGCACGATGGAGAGATGGAACTGGCCCTCACTCGCTTGCAGCTTCGATTCCATAGCCGGCAGCGCGTGCCGCAGCGCCTGCGAGCCCCACTTGGCCAGCACCACCATGAAGGCAATGGGCAAGATCGCCGTCAGCGCCACGTCCACCATCTGGAAATTGCCTTTTGCCACCGAGCTCACCACGGCCAGCACGATCAGTCCCAGCACATCGTCGATTACCGCCGCCGCCAGGATGATCTGGCTGGCCTTTTCATGGAGCTTGCCCTTGGCGCTGAGAACCTGTGCCGTAATGCCGACGCTGGTTGCTACCAGGGCGGCGCCCACGAAGATCGACTCCACCTGGCCGTAACCCCAGGCGCGCACGATGCCCCAGCCCATCACCAGTGGCACAATCACTCCAATGGTGGCGACGAGAAACGCGGTGCCGCCCACCTTCAGCAGTTCGGAGGACTTTACTTCCAGTCCCACACGGAAGAGCAGGAAGAGCACGCCCAGTTCCGAGAGGTCGGCCAAAATTGGAGTCGGGTGCACCCAGCCCAGGATGCTCGGCCCGATCATCATTCCTGCCAGAATTTCGCCGACCAGGCCCGGCAGGCCCAGACGCTCGAAGACTTCAGAGAACAGCTTCGCTGCCACGAAGACGATTAGCATCAGGACAGGCAGCGAGAGTTCAGAGCCGTGTGGCATGACGCTAGCGCGCCGCCAGTTTCTGCTTGCGCCAGTTCAACAGCGCCACCGCGCCGATGCCTGCGAGAACAGGGAGAGGCGGGGCGCCATTGAGCACCAGGGCGAAAAACCCGAGCATGGCCGCTACATAAAACCACATCCACTTCATCGCAGCACCATCATCAGGGCGATTGCAGCCACCGCGGCACAGAGCAGCACCGCCGGTTTTGTCAGCGGCTTCACCCACGCCGGTTTTTGGGTCCCTTCCCGCATCAGCCGCCGGATCTCCTGCAACTGCTTGCGGGCGATGGCAATCTGCCACGCGTCGCCAGCCAGTTCCAGCGCTCGCGACGTTTCCTCTTCCGACTTGGGCAAAGCTCTCAGCCGGTACAGTAGCTCAGCATACTTGAGTTGCGCCCAGAAGTTCGTCGGGTCCAGGAACCGCGCCTCTTCCAGCGCATCCATGGAGGCGTACGCGTCGAGGTTGACGGCATGAGCCATGCCGAGGCAGGTTTTGAGATCGGCTGACTCAGGATGAGCGGCGCAGGCCGTCTCCAACTGGTGAATGATCGCCTGCAGTTCGGACGGCTCCACCGTGTGCGGATCCCGCCATAGCTTGGGCAGCAGAGCGGGGAGGGAGGCGGGCGCCAGAGGCGCCCGTCCCATCAGAGGTTGAAGTGCTAGCACGTCTTCCATGGTTTCTCCCTTGCTACTACGACTTCAACTCGAACTCCGGATAGCCCAGAGCTCCCACTTCGGGCAGATCCAGGCCCTGCAGTTCGGCCTTCGCCGCTACGCGCTGCCCAACCACAACATCAATCAGCACGTTAGCCGCGAACGCCACGGTGAACACCACGCCAAGTAGAGTCGAGACGCCGATCAATTGGGCCACCAACTGCGACGCGTCGCCGTAGAAAAGACCCGTCACCGAGCCAGGAACGCCATTCCAGGAGCCGCCGTAGTTCGATTTGCCGTCCGCGAACAGACCCACGGCAATGACACCGAACATTCCGTTCACCCCGTGCACCGAGATGGCGCCAACCGGATCATCGATCTTCATCACGCGCTCCACAAACTCCACCGAGACGCAGACCAGTACGCCGGCTATCAATCCAATGATCACACTGCCCACCGGATTGACGAAGCCGCAGGGTGCCGTGATGGCCACCAGGCCCGCCAATAGGCCGTTACCGGACATGGACGAGTCCGGCTTGCCGTAACGCAGCCACATGTAGAGCATCGAAGTGAAAGCCCCGCCCATTCCGGCAAGCATCGTGTTGACCGCCACGCTGCCGATCCGCAGATTACCGCTGCCGGATGCGCCCAGCGTGGAGCCAGGATTAAAACCAAACCAGCCGAAGGCGAGAATGAAGCAGCCTGTCAGCACTAGCACGATGTCGTGGCCTGGCATGGCGTGCGGCCGGCCGTTGCGGTCGAACTTGCCGATGCGCGGTCCGACGATGATCGCCAGCGCCAGTGCTGTCAACCCACCCACGCTATGCACCACGCCGGATCCGGCGAAGTCGGCATAACCCTTACCTAGGCCAAAATTGGCGCCCAGGTTGGCCAGCCAGCCGCCGCCCCACGCCCAGTTGGCAAACAGCGGGTAGATGAAAGCGCCCAATATGAAGCTGGAAACCAGAAACGCCGCGAATTTCCAGCGTTCCGCCGCCGAACCGGTGACGATGGTCAGCGCCGTATCCATGAACACCATCTGGAACAGGAAGATCACCATGACGGTGACGTCGTAGGTGCCGTTGTGCATCAGGAAGTAGCCATTCTGGCCAAACAGTCCAAACGCCTTTCCAAACAGGGTGACAGTAAATTCGGAGTTGAGCACCGGTGAGCCGCCCAGGTTGCCTACCGCGCCCACGCCGCCCATTTGAAGCGCGAACCCGATCATCCAGAAAGCCAGCATGCCCACCGCATAAACCATGAAGTTCATCATCATGGTGTGGTTGGCGTTCTTGGCGCGGCACAGGCCCGTCTCCACGACGGCGAACCCGGCCTGCATGAACATCACCAGGAACCCGGCAATCAGGGTCCACACGAAGTTGATCGCGATCTTGTTCTGGCCCACCTGGTTGGCGATGTCGCCGACGGTGAGGCCCTTCTTGGCGTCGACCACAGCCACGTCGGAGACGGTGCCCGTGAGTGCGCCGTCTGGATCGCCCTTCGCGCGCAGTTCAGGCTTCGGCGCCTCGATGCCCTTGATGTCGGCGTCCGTGATAGCCACTGGCGCTGGCGGAGGCGTCGCCGGGGCAGCAGCGGGAGTCGCAGCCTGGCCCCACAGGGCGGCAGTCAGCAGGAATACAGGGATTAGTCGTTTCAGCATATGCCCGTTACCTCTTCCAAATCGCGTTCTTTAGATAGGCGCGGTTGACCACGCCGACAATGCCGATGAGGCTCAGCGCAATGCCGGCCAACACCATCGCCATGCGCGTCCCCACCGAGGTGGTCAGCGAAAGGCTGAAAAGACTGAGCAAAAAGCCCAGGAACGTAATCAGTAGTCCGATTGCGACAGTCATTCTGGTTCGTACGTCCTTTCTAGCCTTCCAGGTGCTCGAGCGGTTTCGCCTTCAGGAATAGGGCGACGGAGGCGCCCAGCAGGACGAGACCCACGATCATTAGCAACGCGTTGCCGCCCGAAAACAAGGCAGCCCCGATCACGGCAAACGAGATGAGAAACACAAGGAACGCAAGCGCCTGTGTAGGGTTGGCACCCATGGGTAAACCTCCGGCAGTGGATGTGAATGGAGACGGGTGGCCCGGGAAGCGAGCCGGAAAGCGGGACGGGGCTTTGGTGCGGCACCCTCGGGGCCGCTTGGTTATTTAGTTTAGGGAAGCCCGATCTTCATTGCCAATCAAAAATTTGAATTGCCTTCATCGGGTCTGCCCACGTTGCCCAGCAGACCCAATTCCTCGGCCCGTGCCTGCATCGCCCGGATGCAGAAATCGATGTGAACATCGAGATCCACGCCCATCTCCAGCGCACCGTTGACGATGTCGTCTCGGTTTACCGCGCGCGCGAAGGCCTTGTCCTTCATCTTCTTACGGACGGACTTCACTTCCACTTCGAGAATCGATCTCGACGGCTTGACGTAGCTGATCGCGGTCAGGAATCCGGCCAATTCGTCACAGCCGAATAGCGTCTTCTCCAGCAGGCTCTCCCGCGCCACGCCGGAGTAACTGGCGTGAGAGAGGATCGCCCGCCGGATTTCGGCCGGGACGCCGCGCGCCTCCAGGATCGCCTCGCCCTTCATGGGATGGTCCGGCGCCAGCGGATGGATCTCCCAGTCAAAGTCATGCAGCAGCGCCGTCACGGTCCAGGTCTCCGCATCCAGTGGGATGCCCTCGGCTGCGAATCTGGCGGCATAGGCGGAGACGCACGTCTCCACCGCAAGCGAATGGCGGCGCAGCGCGTCGCTCTGAATGAACTCGCAGACGATAGACCATGCCTCTGTTCGCGTCATAACTTTCTCGCATCGTATCACCCCGACGGGATAGCGCGTGTGTTATATTGGGTTTGTCCCGCCGAACGGGCCTGTGGCGCAGTTGGGAGCGCGCTTCCATGGCATGGAAGAGGTCGTGAGTTCGAATCTCACCAGGTCCACCAACCCCCTTCTTCCAATCCCCCGCGATTCGTCCAACTGCCATCGGCACTTTTTACCGTCCACCCCGGCGCCTCCAGTAAACCGTACCCGCTCGCCTGGCCCCTCAAGAGCTCATTGCGGTTGATAACAAACAACTTATGTCTTTGGCCCCGAGTGTGCTTACAGAATCCCAGGAGCTACAATCCCATGTTTGACGATGACGAACAGGATGACATGACGGTCAAACCGAAGCCGCAGACCAAATCCGCCCTGCCTTGGTGGACTGCCGCGATCGGAGCGGGTCTCTTCATTCTCGGGGGCCTCACCTATTTCCAGAGCGCTGAGGTTCAGTCGCTCCGCCAGGACGTCACTCAGCTCGGCCTCAATCAGACGAAGGAAAACGCAGCGTTACGCGCCATCTTCGCCAAGTCCGATCAGGAACTCCAGGGCGTCTTCCGCGAGTTCCGCACGGAGCTCGCATCCACCCGGCAGCAAACCACAGAAGGCGTGAACAAGGCGCAGGTTGTCGCCGCCCGCCGCGCCGAACAGATCGCCGGCCAGATTGAAGTGCGGCAAAAAGAACGCAGCCAGCAGTTCACCGAGGAGTTGGCCAAGGTCCGCGAATCACACGACGACGCCTCCAACAAGATCAACTCAATTACTTCCGAGGTTGGCGCCGTGAAGACTGAGCTGGAATCCACCCGCTCCAATATTCAGGAGACGCGCAACGATCTCCAGCGCGTTCGCGGCGACATGGGCATGATGAGTGGTCTGGTGGCCACCAACTCCAAGGAGATCCAGCTCCTCCGCGAAATGGGAGACCGGGATATCTTCGAGTTCACGCTCATGAAGAGCGCCGGCTTTCAGCAGGTGGGCGATGTCCGTTTGGTGCTGAAGAAGGCCGATACGGCCCGCAATCGGTACACCCTGGAACTTCTCTCCGACGACAAGCGCGTGGAGAAGAAAGACAAGAGTCTCAATGAGCCGGTTCAGTTCTACACCAGTTCGCGGGCGTCCAAGCAACCCTACGAGCTCGTGGTGAACGAGGTCAAGAAGAACGCCATCGTTGGCTACCTGGCTCGACCCAAGGTCGTCCTCGCCCAGAGTCGGGCTACTAAGTAGGGCGCAAAGTTCTTACGAGTTTGGTGTGTTGGCTTGGGCGTCCGGTAGCGGTTTAGGACCAAAGCCACTACTGGCAACGCCAGCGCGCCAATTAACGGGGATGAAGCGAATCCGACTCCACGCCGGATCAGGGTGAATGTCCGGCGCGGCAGCTCCTCACTACAAGCTGACCGGATTTCGCTTCCATTCACAGGGTGATTCTCCTCCCACCCTCCCAGCGAGGTGGCCCGCCCGGGCTACCTCGCTTTTTTTCGTCCGCACCCCTAGTTCGTTACCGCCGACAAGTCGCGTGCCAGCAGATCAGCCCGCCGGGCCAGTTGCAGCGCCGTCGAAATGTCCCTTGATTTCGCCTCTTCCGCCTGCCGTATGAACGTCCTGATCCGGTTCGCCGTCTCGCTCTGCCTGCGATTCAACGCTCGCTGGGCGTAGGTAGTCAACACGCTCCGCGCTCGTTCCAGGCTCTGTTCGATCTCCCGCTGCATTTCCCCCCGGCGCTGATCCGAGATCAACTCCGCCAGTTGCGGCGGCGGAGCCACCGGCGTCTCCGGTGCAATTTCCGGCGGCGCGGGACTGGCTGGCGGAGCTGCGGCGGCCGGTGCCGGCGCCGGCGCCGGCGCCTGTACCGGCGCCTGTACCGGCTTCTTTGCCACTGGCCTCGGCTGCGCTTTGGACGGCTTGTTCTCCGGCAGCGATTGGAGTTCCGGCCGTATGACGATCACCTCTGGCGAACGGGGCGGCGGTTCCACCTGGATCGGCGTGGTCGCCTCCGGCGGCAGATCCACCGGCGGCGGCGTCAGCGTCGGCTCGATCTTCGGCGGATTCAGCGGCGGCAGCGGTTTCGGCGCCTGCTTCTTGAAAGTCCAGCAGCCGCTCATCCCGGCCGAGAGGAGTACCAGCAGAATGGCGCCCGCGGCCCTCATGCCGCAACCTCGCTCGCCATCAAGGGCAGGGCGATCCGGAACGTCGAGCCTCGCCCCAGCTCGCTCTCGATTTCAATTGCGCCGCCATGCAGCTGTATGGCTCTGAACGTCATGGCAAGTCCGATCCCGGTACCCTGGGGTTTCGTCGTGAAATAGAGTTGAAAAATCTTTTCCCGCAGCTCCGGCGAGATGCCTATTCCAGTATCCACGATTCTCACCTCGCAGGCTCCATCGTGCACTCCGAATTCATAGCTGAGTGTCCCGCCGCTTCCCATTGCTTCAATCGCATTCACTGCGACATTGACGAACGCCTGTCTCAACAAACTCGCATCGGCGTTCACGTGGAGCGGCGCCGCCGGCTGGGTCAGCACCGTCCGGATATTCTTCCGCTCAGCCTCCGGCTCGAGGAAACGGGCGATTCCGCCGATTAGCCTGCCCAAGTCCACTCGTTCCATCGCCAGGTCAACCGGCCGGTTGAAATCCAGAAATGTGCGCACCACCCGGTCCAGCCGGGTCACTTCCTGCGAGAGTATTGTGATTTCGGCCGCCGCGCCCGGCACCGCCTTGTCCACCATCGAGCTCAGCAGTTCCAGCCGTAGCGCGATGGAGTTCAGCGGGTTCTTGATCTCGTGCGCCACCCGCGCCGTCAGGCTGTTGATCGCCGTCAGCCGGCGCGAGAGCGCAAACTGGCTCTCAATCTGCTTCCTGGCCTCCGCGTCCAGCTTGCTCATCGCCTCATCCAGGCTGGTTCTCAGTTGCGTCGCATCGTGCCGCGCGTCGCGAAAGCGTTCCCCCAGCAGGCTCAGTTTGGACTCAATGATCGCCATCTCCCGCGTGGCCGTGGCATTGCCCCGGCGCGGCTCCGGCGCCTGCCCGCTCACAATCCCATCGATCAGATGGTTCACCTGATCTAGCGGGCGCAGCGCCAGTTGCGAGACCAAGTAGGCGAAGAAGATCGCCGCTGGCAACCCCAACAGTGCTACCCAGACGATGCCAAGATATTCCGGCCTCATCGCGTCCCTGAGGAGCAGCGGAGAAGAGAGAATCTGGATCATGAAGACCGAGCCGGCCTGTCCCGCGAAGCCGATCGGGATACGCGTTTCGTAATCGTCGTGCCCCTGCAAAACGGCGGACATCCTGCCCGCAAAGCGCGAAGAGCGTACGGTCTTGAGGTCCCCGCGAGGCCATAGGATGTCTCCGACGCGCGCAGGATTGGAAGATGCCAGCACTAGCCCGTCCTCTGCCGCAACGCTGATCTCTATGATCGCCCGCGATTGCGCCATCGTCTGTTCCAGCAGCGCCGCCAGGTCCCCGTCTTCCTTCACAAACGTGCTCCACAGCCGCTTGGTGGCGTACAACCCCTCTGGCGGCCGCGGCAACGCCGCCGTCCGCTCCCCGATTCGCCGCACCATGAACGACTTGATCTGCTGGCCGGCTACCTCGGACCGCTCCAACGACGACTCCAGCCACGTGCCTACCAGGTTGTCAACGAGGATCGTCAGCATCGCGACCACAACGATGGCCACCATTGCCAGCGTCATGGTAAGAATGCGGGCGCGCAGGGTCATTCGTTCTCGCCGTATTCCTTCAACTTATTAAACAACGTCTTGACGCTGATGCCCAGAATTTCCGCTGAACGCGTCCGGTTGCCGGAAGTGTGGCGTAGCGTGATGCCGATCAGCAGCTTCTCCGCCTCATCAATCGTCATGCCCGCCTCCAGCGCAATCCGGTCTTCCTGCGTGCGTGCGGCCGGCTCCACCGCGCCCGCAAATCCGCGCGGCAGGTGCACGGCGCTGATCGTTCCGTTGCCCGCCAGAATCACGGCCCTCTCCAGCACGTTGCGCAGCTCACGCGCGTTGCCGGGCCACTGGTAGCGTTGAAACACCGCCATCACGTCCGGCGCCAGATCCGTCACTTTGCACTCGTGCCTCTGATTCAAATCCGTAATCAGGGCGCGCGCGATCAATGGAATGTCCGCCGTCCGCTCCCGCAGCGGCGGCAAATGAACTTCAAAAACGTTGAGCCGGAAGAACAGATCCTCCCGGAACGTGCCCTTCGCAATCGCCTCGCGCAGATCGTGATTGGTGGATGCCAGCACTCGCACGTCGAGATCGACCTCGCGCTCCGAGCCCAGCCGCCGCAGTCGCCGCTCTTCCAGTACCCGCAGCAGCTTCGCCTGCGTCCCCATCGGCATGTCGCCAATCTCGTCGAGCAGCAGCGTCCCGCCGTCGGCCAGCTCAAAACACCCCGCCCGCCGCCCGACAGCGCCCGTGAACGCGCCCTTCTCGTGGCCGAACAGTTCGCTCTCGATCAGGGTCTCCGGCATCGCCGCGCAGTTCACCGCAATAAAGGGCTCTGCCCGCCGCGGACTTAACTGATGAATCGCCCGCGCCGCCAGTTCCTTGCCCGTCCCGCTTTCGCCCGTAATCAGAATCGTCGCCCGCGCCGGAGCCGCCTGCTGCAACAGCAAGAAGATCTCCTGCATGGCCGCCGATTCGCCCACCAGATCGCCCAGCACCCCGCGCGACGCCAGTTCGCGTTCCAGCCGGTCCGCCCGCTGGCCCAGTCGCCCGTGCGCCAGCGCGCGCTCCAGGATCATCTTCAGTGCGCCCGGCGGTATGGGCTTTTCCAGAAACCAGAACGCGCCGAGGTCGTGCACCGTCTCCAGCGCGGTTTCCAGATTGCCGAATGCTGTCAGTACGATAGCCTGCGGCGGAGTCGGCCATTTCTGCAGCTCCTCCAGCAGCCCCTTCCCGTCCAGGCTCGGCATGTTGAGATCTGTGATCACCACATCCGCCTCAAAGGACTTGAGCATCTCCAGCGCTTCCAGGCCGTCCGACGCCGTCGCCACGCCGTAGCCCCAACGCGAGATCACGCCCGCCAGCGCCGATCTTTGATTCAGCTCGTCATCAACGACGAGCACGTTTGCAGTAGTTGGATTCATCTAGGGTTTTGCGAATGCACCCCGCATCCGCGTTTCCTTCAATTATAAGCTCTCGGGCAGCCATGGCTGCGCCGAAGCCGCTACAATGTCTCACGGAAGGTGATTGGGGCTGGTGTCCCGCTTGGTCTTCAAAACCAATGTGCGGCTCTATGAGTCGCAGGTGTGTTCGATTCGCACCACCTTCCGCCAGTTTTACATCTCCGTGAAGTTTGCTATCTGGGGGTGGTAACTGGCCGCCAGTCTTGGTAAACTCCCTTCCAGTAGGTCTTTGGGACTAGAACGCCTGCATCTTCGAGAGCAGGGGCTAGCCTTGTCTATTTAAACTTCAGGAGAATTGAAATATGCTTCAGGCCTTTCGGCGAGCGTCAGCGGGCATTGTCTGCCTTCTGACTTTGGCGCTGTTTGCCTTCGCACAGTCTGACAATTCCAGCATCTCGGGTATCATCAAGGACCCCTCCGGTGCTGCGGTTGCCAATGCAAAAGTCGCAGTCATCAACGAAAGCACCAACTTCGAGCGTCTTGTGACGACGAACGAATCGGGCTTCTATACCGCTACCAACATCGCTCCCGGCTACTACACCGTGAAGGTGGAAGCTGCGGGCTTCAAGACCGCCACCACCACCCGCATCAAGCTGGAGGCAGCGCTGCCTCTGTCGGTGAACATGGATCTGTCGGTCGGCCAGTTGACCGAGTCGGTCAACGTCGAAGCCAACGTCGCCCAGTTGAATACCGAGTCGGCCACCGTCGGAAAGACGGTTGAGCAGATGCAGATCCAGAATCTCTCTCTCAATGGCCGCAATCCGCTGTTCCTCGCGCTGCTCAAGCCGGGTGTCCGCCGCGGCGGTTCGCTCGCTGACTTCAGCTATGGTCTCGATTCCGGCGGCTTCACCATCAACGGTGGACGTTCCCAGGATTCGCTGATCACCTTTGATGGCGCGGTCGGCATCCGCACGCGCGCCAACGGCACCTCCATCGGCACCGCCGATGTCGATACCGTCCAGGAAGTACAGGTCCTCACCGCCAACTACAGCGCCGAATACGGCCGCTCCGGCAACGGCCAGATCCGCATGGTGACCAAGTCCGGTACCAAGCAGTTCCACGGCACTGCCTACGAGTACTTCCGCAACAGCGCACTCGACGCCAATAGCTGGGACCGCAACCGGAACGCCTCCACCAACTTCGTGGCGCCTTTCCGCTACAACCAGTTCGGCTATAACGTCAACGGCCCCGTGGTCATCCCCAAGGTGTTCAACGAGAGCCGCGAAAAGCTGTTCTTCCTGTTCAGTGAGGAATGGGTCCGTCGCCGGTTTGAAGATACGCTTCAGAGCCGCGTTCCCACCCTGGCCATGCGGAATGGCGATTTCAGCGAATTGCTCTCGCCCAACACGTTCTACAGTGGTTCCCGTGTGATCAATGATCCGACCACAGGTACTCCGTTTGCCGGCAATATCATTCCCCAGGCTCGCCTCAGCCCCAATGGCGTGGCGTTCCTCAAAGCCTACTATGCTCCCACCGGCGTGTACGGCAGCAACAACTGGTTGAAGACCCGTCCCGGCTGGCAGAATCAGCGCAAGGACACGCTGGCCCTGGACTACAACCCCAGCCAGAACCAGTTCTTCCGCTTCCGCTTCGCCAACTACAACTACCAGGCTCTCGATACCAGCCGAGGCTATGCCGACTACGCCATCACGAGTTGGGACCGTCCGAACAAGACGGCCAGCCTGAGCTACACCTGGACCATCAGCCCCACCACCATCAACGAAGCGATGGTGTCCGCCTCCGTGGACCGCGTGCAGATTGGTGTGGACCGTACGGGTGAGCGCTACCTGCGTTCTCGCCCCGGCATCACCTACCCCTACATCTTCCCGGAGAAGAAGGAGATCTACGATAAGCTCCCGACCATCGAAATCCCCAACGTGGGTACCATCGACGGCGGCCCGTATCCCTCCAGCTCCGCTGGCCCCATCTACCAGATCTCGGACAACTTCACCAAGATCAAGGGCAACCACACGTTCAAGGGCGGCGTTCAGTGGGAGCGCTCCGGCCAGAACGACTTCGATCAGATCAACGTCTCCGGCGTCCCCGGCGGCACCAACAACCAGAACGGCCGCTTTATCTTCAATGACAGCCGTCCCGGTGGAGCCCCCGGTACGGGCATTGGCTTGGCGAACACGGCCATGGGCCTCTTCTCCACTTACGCCGAAATCGGCCCCCGCGCGTACACTCCATATCGCAGCCACATGTTTGAGTTCTTCGCCCAGGATTCCTGGCGCGTCAACAGCAAACTGAAGCTGGAATTGGGCCTGCGCGGCACCTGGATGAACGGCTACTACAAGTCGCTCTGGGGTAACATCGCCGTGTTCCGTCCCGAAAAGTACGATCCTTCCAAGGCGCCTTTGGTCGATCGGGCCACCGGCAACCTCATCGGCGGCGACAAGTACAACGGCGTCGTCATCCCCGGTTCCTCCTTCCCGGATGCCGGCAAGGGCCGTGTCCCCGCCATCGACAGCGGTCTCTACAACCGTCTCCTCGACGGCGGTAGCCCGTACCCGTCTGACAATCAGTTCAATGTGGTTCCCAGAATCGGCGTCGCCTACTCGGCCACCAGCAAAGACGTCATCCGTTTGGGCTTCGGCGGCTTCATCTCCCGCCCCGGCGTTTACGATAGCGTCTTCCTCGGCGGCAATCCGCCGTGGCAGCCCATGGTCTCGGTGACCAACGGTGTGGCTGACAATCCCGGCGGAGCCGGCCAGACTGCCTTCCCGCAGTTCTTCATGACCATCGATCCGAAGTACAAGCTTCCGCGCAGCTATAACTGGAATGCGACCTATCAGCGTCAAATCACCAGCGACACCACCGTGGAAGTTGGTTACATCGGAACGGCTGGCAACTACCTCTCCCGCGAGCGCGATTTGAACCAGCTTCCCACGGGTACCACCTTCAAGCCGGAAAACGCCGGTGCGAACGTGAACTTCCTGCGCCCCTTCCGGGGCTACGCCAACATCCCGATGCTCGAGCACTCCGGCCGCAGCAAGTACAACGCGCTGCAGGTTGAAGTGAACCGCCGCTTCGCCAAGGGTCTGCTCTATGGCTTTGCCTACACTTTCGGCAAAACCATGGACAACAACTCCGGCCCGCGCGACGGCTTCATCGACGTCTACAACCAGCAGTTGAACTGGGGCAAGTCCGGCAACGATGTCCGCCACGTAGTGGTCACCAACTTCGTGTATGAATTGCCGTTCTTCAACAAGAACAGCAATGCCTTCGTGAAGGCCGGCCTCGGTGGCTGGCAGGTCTCCGGTGTGATGCAGTTCCAAACCGGCGCACCGATAAACGTAGGCACCGGCGACGACTATCTCGGCATCGGCTCCACCAACGGCAAGCCCTGGAACCTCAACGGAAACCCGGACAGGCCTCAGGAATTCGCCAACCGCACCGCGGCCGGCAACTTCGTCGGAGTGACGAATTTCTGGTTCAACCCGAATGTCAGCGGCGGCAAGTGGGCTACCATTCCTGCCAACGGTACTCTGCCGAACCAGAACCGCAACTCCATCGCGTTTAACAATGTCGGCTTCCAGAACTGGAACCTGGCTTTGTTCAAGGCGTTCCGCATCAACGAGCGCAATGCAGTGCAGTTCCGCGCTGAAGGCTTCAACTGGCTGAACCACCCGAACTGGAGCGGTGTTGACACGGGTCCCACCAGCGCCACCTTCGGCATGGTCACCGGCAAGGGCAGCCAGCGCAACCTGCAGCTCAGCCTGCGCTACACGTTCTAGCTTTAACCGGCTGATCGAAAAATCTCCGGGCCTCACCCAACGGTGGGGCCCGGTTTTTTTGTGCCCGCACTAGTAGACTGAATCCAGACCGTATTATCTCGTAAGGCGAAACATACACAGTGAGCCAGACCGAACGGATTTACCAGATTCATCGAATGTTGCGCGCGCGCCGCCCACCCTCCATGGACGCATTGATCGAGCGTTTGGAGGTCAATCGCTCCAGCGTCAAGCGCGACATCGCCTATATGCGGGACCGCCTCCACGCGCCGATCCTCTACGACAAGGACACCAACAGCTATCGCTACGAGTGCACGCCCGGCGAGCCGCCCTACGAGCTGCCCGGCGTCTGGTTCACCGCCGATGAGCTCCACGCCCTCATCGTCATGCAGGATCTGCTGGATCAGCTCCAATCCACGCTCCTCGGCGAGCCCCTCCGCCCGCTCCAGCGCAAACTCGATTCCCTCATTGAGAAACACGTCCCCCGCCGCAAGGAGCTGCGCGAGCGGGTTCTCATTCTCGAATCCCGCAAGCGCCGCGTCAAGGTCGAGCACTTCCAGGTCATCAGCTCCGCCACTCTCGAACGCCGACGCATCGAACTCACCTATTACGGCCGCACCAAGGCCGAGGAATCGCAGCGCCTGGTCTCCCCCCAGCGGCTCATCTACTACAACTCCAACTGGTATCTCGACGCCTGGTGCCACTTGCGCGAAGACCTGCGCAGCTTTGCGCTCGATTCCATCCGCGCCGCCCGCCCCACCGGCGAGCGCGCCTTGGAAATCGACTCGGCCCGCATCGAGGCCCACCTCGGAGCCGGCTACGGCATCTACGCCGGCGCAGTCGATTCCACCGCCGTCCTCCGTTTCCGCGCCGACGCCGCCCGCTGGGTCGCCAAAGAGGTCTGGCACGCCGATCAGCGCGCCGCTCTGCTCCCCGACGGCAGCCTGCGCCTGGAGGTGCCCTATGCCCATCCCAGGGAGATCCTGATGGATGTACTGCGCCACGGCGCCGCAGTGGAAGTGGAGGCCCCTGGAGCCCTCCGGAGGGCCGTCGCCGAGGCCCACCGTGAGGCGGCTGAGCAATACGGCGCCATCCGCCGCAGCCCCGCCAGCCAGGCCAGCGCCGGCGACTGATCCGGCCCCACAGCCCGCGCCCCGCCGCCCAGCCCCATCGCCGCCACGCCATCCCCCAGGCTCAGCCGGTGAACCACCCCTCGCCGCACACTGAAAACTCGGAGGAACTCACCGGCACGGCGCGGGGCGATTACGCTCTCCCTGCTGCGCCCCGTCCGTGCCACCCGGTGAGTTGCGGGACTATGAATCTATGATCCCTTGGGACACTCTGAATCCGGAGCAACGCCAGGCCATCGAGGCCTGGGACGAAGCGATTCTCGTCATGGCGCCGGTTGGTACCGGCAAAACCAACTGCCTCGCCCTCCGCGCCGCTCACGCCATGGAGCAGGGCATACCCGCTGCGCGCATCCTCTGCCTCTCGTTCACCAACAAGGCCGCCCGCGAGGTCCGCGAGCGCCTCATCCGCCTGCTCGGCAAAGCCGGCGGCGAGGTCACCGCCAAAACCTTCCACGGTCTCTGCGCCCAGATCCTACGCGCCGAGGCGCCCACCATTGGCTGGGACCGCGACTTTCTCGTCTACGACGAAGAGGATTGCCGCTCACTCATCGGCCAGGCCGCCAAACACGCCCAGATCTCGGTGCCTGAAAAGGAGTCCGACGCGTTCGAGTTCCTTCTCTTTCAGGCCGCCACCGCCGCGCGCCTCAGCGAGTTTGAGGATCAGCCGCCCCGCACGCCGCAGCAGGTGTTCGATGCTGCGCTGGCCGCTTCGCGCCTGGACTTCCTGAAATTCCGCGGCGGCCTGATCTTCAAGCCGCTGCTCACCGAATATATGCACGCCCTGCGCGAGTGCCACGCTGTGGACTTCGCCGATCTCATCCTCGGTGTCAATCGCCTTTGGCAGGAGAGCCCCGCCGCGCTCGCCCGCTGGCGCGCGCGCTTCGCCTGGATCCAGATCGACGAAGTGCAGGACACCAACCGCGGCGAGTACCTGCCCCTCCGCCTGCTCGCCGAAGAGCATAAGCGCCTGTCGTTTTTCGGAGATATCGATCAGACCATTTACGGTTGGCGCGGCTCGGCCCCGCACGAGGTGCTCGCTGATTTCAAGTCCCGGTTTGCGCCCGTGCGCGAGCTCCAGTTCACGCGCAACTACCGCTCCACGCGCAACATTCTGGCCGCTTGCGAGAAACTCATTCTCGCCTGCCCCGGCGCCGTCACCAAGCGCATTGTGCCGGACTCCGCCGCCGATGGCGAGCCGCTTGAATTTTACGAGGCCGACAACCAGCTCGACGAGGCCCGCTGGATGCAGAGGAAGATCGAGGCCATTCGCGCCCGCGCCGGCATTGCCTACGGCGACATCGCCGTGCTCACGCGCACCAACTTCACGGCCCGCGATCTCTCCCGCCACTTCGAGGAGCTGGGCCTGCCGCACCTGCAAGTGGATCAGTTCAAGTTCTTCCAGCGCGCCGAGATCAAGGAGACGCTGGCCCACCTGCGCCTACTGATCAATCCGCACGACGCCAACAGTATGATGC
Organism: Paludibaculum sp.; assembly: GCA_036504135.1. Lineage (GTDB taxonomy): Bacteria > Acidobacteriota > Terriglobia > Bryobacterales > Bryobacteraceae > Paludibaculum. The sequence continues at coordinate 9,613 of DASXVP010000021.1, read as the reverse complement.
GCTTTCTGCGCACGCCGCCCAAGGGAGTGGGCGAGGCCGCCATCGAGGCGCTCTCGCGCGGCGCGCCGCGCGAGGCCGGCCTCAAGATGGGCGATCTGCTCGATCCCGCCACGTTCCGCACTGGCGATCCGTTCCTTCCATTGGTGGACGGCATGCGCGCCGGCCGCGTAGTGGTGTGGGACATCGAGACCACCGGCCTCAGCATCGCCTCCGACGAAGTTGTTGAGCTGGCCGCCGCCCGCTGCGGCGCCGGCGGTGTGATCGAAACATTTCACCGCTATCTCGTGCCCTCGAAAAAAGTGCTCGATTCTGAGCCCATACACCACCTTAGCGACGACTTTTTGGCACAAAACGGCACGGATCCGCACACTGTCGTGGAAGAGTTCCGTTCCTTCTGCCAAGGCTGCGTTCTGGTGGGCCACAACATCGCCAACTTCGATATGCCGATGCTCCGCAGCGTTTGCGTGCGCCTCGGCCTGCCCCCATGGGGCGAGTGCGCCGTCTTCGACACGCTCGATCTTTCGCGCCGCTATCTGCGCATGCCGCGCCACCGTCTCGGCGACATCGCGCGCCGGCTCTCCTTTCAGAACATCCCCACGCATCGCGCCGATTCCGATGTCGCCGCCACGGTTGAACTGCTCCAATACTTGCTGCCCAAGCTGGAAGAGGGCGCGGCCGCACGGCTCGATGCCGTGAAGAAGTATGGCGCTCGCTTCCAACCGCTGGCGCGGATGATGACGGCGTGGCGGGCTCGTATGACGGTGGATCGCCCGGCGGAACTGCTGGAAGTGGTGCTCGATGAATCCGGGCTGCGCAAACTCTATGCTTCCGATGGCGCGCGCCGCGAGCACCTCGAAGAACTCGCCGGATTGTTTCAGCAGTTCGACGACGAATCGATGCAACCCGTGGACGCGCTGCTGCACGTGCTCAGCGTGGCCTCGCTCGCCAAGGAGATCGACGGCCAGACGGCTGACGGCAGCAAGGTGTTGCTGCTCACCGTGCATCAGGCGAAGGGGCTGGAGTTTGACACTGTATTCGTGGCGGGCTGCGCGGAGGGCGAATATCCGAATCAGCGCAGCGTGCGCGAGGGGCAGGAGGCGGAAGAGCAGCGGCTCTTCTACGTGGCAATCAGCCGCGCGAAGAAGCGGCTGTTGTTCTCCTATCCGATGGTGAACAAGTGGGGCCGGCAACAGGTGCGCAGCCGCTATCTGCATCTGGTTCGCTGATGAGTAGGGTGTGTAGCCCAACGAGCGCGGAGTGGAGTGATCCATCTTTGCGAAGCCACGGTATGTGCGAATACGCGCGCCGCAACGCAAGTGAACCCGGTTCGGCCTCAATAGGAATACGAAGGTGGCAAGTCTGCCAGCCGGGATGAAGTCTGAAACCAGTGGGGAGCAACTGGCAAGCACTCGCTGGACCTTCCGGGAGGGCTGGGGGCAGCGCGCGTGGATAGATCAGCAGAGGAACCTGGGAGGCCCGGTGGGATGGGAGAACGTCCCAACCATGAGCGGGTATCAATAACCGCACACGGGTTTCATCGGGAAACGGAGAGGCGCGTCCGGTTCGACGAGGGGAGGGGGTCTGCGTCGCGCACCCGGGCCCGGCCAGGCCGCTGTCCTTCCGAATCAGTCGATGCATCCAGCCCGGCGCGGAATGCGATTTGCGCCGGTGGCTGCGCTGCAGGCGGAGGGAGGCCGACTCCGGGTCGCGTGACGCCGCGCGTCTACTTCGCCGCCGCCGAAATCAACCGGAACGAAGAGTGCAGTGCCGCGTTCGAGTCCGCGCCCGCCCACACGTCAAAGGTCTCTGCCTCCACAACCCACTTCTTGTGTTCAGAGCTCCAGTAGGTGAGCTCGTCGTTGCCGAGCAGGAACGGCAGGGTCTTCTTCTCTCCAGGTTGGAGAGAAACACGGGCAAAGCCCTTCAACTGCCGCACTGGGCGCGAGGCGGCGCCGGCCTGCTGGTGGATGTAGAGTTGCACTACCTCCTCGCCGGCGCTGCTGCCGGTGTTCTCCACGTCCACGGTCACATCCACATTGCCACCTACCGGAACCTGGGCGGCCCGCACACGCAGATTTGAAATCGCGAATCTGGTGTAGCTGAGCCCGTAGCCGAATGGATACAGCGGAGAGCTGGGCGCATCCCAGTAACGGGACCCGAAATCCTTGGCGGTATCCGGCGAATGCGTGAGGTTGTGCGCGTAGAAAATGGGAATCTGCCCGGCGGAGCGGGGCCACGTGAAGGGCAGCTTGCCGCCGGGCGCGCTGTCGCCGAAGAGTAGATCGGCCACTGCGTTGCCGCCCTCCTGTCCCGGATGCCAGGCTTCGAGAATGGCGGGGACGTGGCCGGCGGCCCATGAGATGTCCAGCGGGCGGCCATTGATCAGTACCAGCGCAACAGGCTTTCCGGTGGCCACCACGGCTTGCATCAGCTCAAGTTGCCGGCCGGGGAGCGCGAGCGTAGTTTGTGAAGCGCTCTCGCCATTCATGGCGGAGAGCTCGCCCATCACCAGCACGACAAAATCGGACCGGCTGGCCAGCTCCACTGCCTTTTTGAACTCACTGCCTGTCTGTTCCAGTGTCCACGGGGCCTTGGGCGGCCCGCCGAACATACGGTCGAACATGGAAGGGTACACTTTGCGGAGTTCCACGCCCGGCGCGGTCTCAACACGGGCGCCTGCGCCGAGCTTCGCCCGGATGGCCTGCGCCACGGTGGTCACTTTGGTGAAATCGCCGGAGAAGCTGGCCCACATACTGTAGAGGTCGCGCTGCGAGTCGGCCAGCGGGCCGATGACGGCGATGGAACGGCCAGCCCGTTTGTCGAACGGCAGCAACTGTCCCTCATTGCGCAGCAGGACCGCGGAACGGACGGCGGCCTCGCGGGCCACCTTGGCATGATCCGCCGCGCCGATGATCTGGCGGGCGCGGGCTTCATCGGCGTAGGGATGCTCGAAGAGGCCCAGTTGGTACTTGGCCGCCAGGATCGGCAGGACGGCATTGTCGATCACGGAGACCGGTAGCTGCTTCTGCTTGACGAGCTCGCTGAGGTGATCAAGATACGTGCGGCTGGCCATGTCCATGTTCACCCCGGCGGTGAGGGCGCGGTAGGCGGCGTCCCGCTTATCCCGGGCGAATCCGTGTGTGGTCAGGTCGCCCACGGAGTTGGCGTCGCTGACGACGAAGCCCTGGAAGCCCCAGGTTTTCCGCAGGACGGTTTGCAGCAGGAATCGGTTGGCCGTGCCGGGCACGTCGTTGAGATCCATATAGGCGCTCATGAACGTGCCGGCGCCGGCCTTGAGTGCGGCGTGGAACGGCGGCAGATAGACGTTCCACATCTGCTCCTCCGGGATATAAGAGGAATCGTAGTCGCGCCCGCCGTCGGCGGCCCCATAGCCGGCGAAGTGCTTGGCGCAGGCAAGTACACGATCGGGGCTGCTGAGATCGGCGCCCTGGAAGCCGCGCACTTGCGCCCGGGCGATGGCCGAGCCCAGGAACGGGTCTTCGCCGGCGCCTTCAATCATGCGGCCCCAGCGCGGATCGCGCGCGATGTCCACCATCGGAGCGAAGGTCCAGTGGATGCCGGCGGCGCGCGCCTCCCTCGCCGCCGTGGACTGCACTTTCTCAATCAACGCCGGATCCCACGAGGCAGCCATCGCCAGTGGGATGGGGAAGATCGTCTTGAAGCCGTGGATGACGTCCAGGCCAAAGATCAGCGGAATGTGCAGGCGCGTCTCTTCCACGGCCACTCGCTGCAGCTTGTTGATGGCGGCGGGATCGGAGAGCCACAGGATGGAGCCTGCCTGCCCGAGGCGTACGCGCTGCTCCGGCGTGAGCGCGTCGGGAATGAAGTTGATGCCGCCGATCTGCGAGAGCTGGCCGATCTTCTCGTCCAGCGTCATGCGTTGGAGCAGCGCCTGCGCCTTGGCGGTGTGCGGATTCACCGGCGGCGCCGGCAGCATGGGCAGTGACAGGGCGATGGCGCAGAGCCAAGCCCTTCCGGCCAGCGAGCGATTCAGCATGAGGCACTCCTATCGTGTCAGGCGAGCGATTCGCGGCAGAATTCCACGCACCGCCCGATCTCCTTCATCAGCTCCGACCCCTCCGGCACCTTGTATTCGAATTCGATGGTGCCCTGGAACGGGTACTTTTCCTTCTTCATCGTCTGGAGGATTTCTTTGATGGGCGTCTCGCCCTGGCCCCATACGGTGTTGGGGCCATTGTTCAGCTTTCGGTCCTTGAGATGGACGTGGGTGACGCGATCGGCGTACTTCTTCATGAACTCCATCGGCGACTTGTTGTTGCCGGCGATGAAATGCCCGATGTCGAGATTGATGCCGTTGTACTTCGAATACGACATCGCCGTCTCCCAGCTCTCGGGCCGGCCGAACGCTTCGGGGTCCGTAATGTTGGCGTGGCCGTGGTAGCCCACCATGAACTTGTGTTTGGCCGCGAACTCACCAAACCATTTCGTCTTGCTGACGGGAATCTCGCACGAGATGGCGCGGGCGCCCAGCGCCTTGGCGAACTGGAAGGCGTAGTCTGCCACGTCGTTCGACATGGCGTCCACGCCGTCGAACTTGATGACGCCGATGTTGACTCCGGCGTCCTTCCAGGTCTTGCGGAACTCCTTGAACTTCGACATAGGCGCCGCCAGGCGCCACTTCTGCAAAGCCTCCACCGATGCCAGTTGTTCCGGGGTGGCGTTGCGTCCGGCGCGAACGTACTTGGGCGCTCCGAAGAACTGCTCCACGGGTTGCGAGCGCAGTTCCACGTCGCTCAGGCCGAGGGCAAGCAAATCCTTAAGGACGCTGTCGGCATCCGCTGGCCGGCCACGGAAGCTGTAGGGCGCGTTAATGCCGATCTGCACGCCGCCGAACTTCGAATTGGGCTTGGCCATGAGGCGCGACGCCGGCAGAGCCGCAAGCGCCATTTTCGCGAGATCGCGTCTGGTGTAGTTCATCATCACAGCTTCATCTCCCATCCCTTGCGGAATACAGGCTTCACATACTTGTTTGCTTCCGGACTGTTGGTGAAGTTCAACGTCTGGCTGCTCCATTCGAGCTTGCCCGATACGCGGAACGCAATTGCGGCCAGCGCCAGCCATTCGGCGTACGGTCCGCTGATGCTGAAATTGGAGCACGCGGCGTCACCGCCCTTGCAGGCGCGGACCCAGTCCAACATATGGCCCGGCGAGCGGGTGAGCAACTGCGGCGGCAGGACGTATTCCTGCCAGCGCGCCGACGGCAGCAGCCACACGCCTTCGCCGCGCTCGCGCGTGGCGAGTATGCCCTTCGTGCCGATGAAGACCGCGCCATTGCCTGTGAGGATGCCCGGCTTCGGGCCCCCGCCGCGCGTGCCGAACACGCGCACGCCGGGTCCGCCCGCACCCATCGGCTGACCGCCGGGCGCCGCGGGCCGAGGTCCCCCGGGGCGAGCTTGCGGCGGTCCGCCGGCCTGACCACGACTGCCGCCGGTGGGGCGACCCTTGTCCGCGAGATTGTTGGCCGGCGGCAGGATGGTCTCGTTCTCCATGCCGGGGACGTGATAGACATCCGGATCGTCGGGCCTGGCGGAGTCGTGATAGAACACCTTCACCGGAACCATGCCGCCGCGGGCGGGGAAGTCCAGGCGGATCGTCGCGCGGTTGGGGAAGGTGATGCTGCTGCGTCCGTCCTGGCTCACACACTCGACGCTGGAAGGCGCGCCGAGCTGCAGCGCGTGGTGAACCGGGCCGGCGGAATGCGTGGCCCAGTTGCCGATCTGTCCGGTGCCGAAATCATAGAAGCCGCGCCAGTTGTAGGGCACGTAGTACGGGCTGTAGGGCCGCATCGGCGCCGCGCCCAGCCAGTGGTCCCAATCGAGCGTGGCGGGCACGGCGGCTTCCGGCGGCAATTCCTGCAACGCGACCGGGTGGGTGCCCGGCGTGGTGCAAACGTGGACCTCCGTGACATCACCGATGGCGCCAGACCAGATGATCTCGGCAGCCACGCGGTGGCACTCGTGCGAGTAGCCCTGGTTGCCCATTTGCGTGGCCACCTTGTACTTGAGAGCGGCATCCTGGAGCAGGCGCGCCTCCCAGGGCGTGCGCGTGAGCGGCTTCTCGACGTAGACGTGCTTGCCGCGCTGCATGCAGGCGAGCGCCACCGTGGCGTGCATGAAATCGGGTACGCCGATCGTGCATGCGTCGATGTTCTTGCCCTCCTTGTCCAACATTACGCGGAAGTCTTTGTAGAGCGGCAGCTTTTCGAAGCGCTTGAGGTTTGCGGAGGCGCGATCAATGTCCACATCGCACAGGGCCACAATGTTCTCCGTGCGTGCGGCGTCGTTGAGGTCCACGCCTCCCTGTCCTCCGCAGCCGATGGCGGCTACGTTCAGCTTGTCGTAGTAGGGCTTATAGCCCAGGGCGCGCAGCGACGGCACGCTGCCGAAGCCTCCGGCCGGGACTGCGCCGGCGAGCAATGAACCAAAGAAGAAGCGGCGTCTGGAAACGGAGCTGAATGGCATGGGACCTCCCGAAATGCACCGGCCGCGCCGCAAAGCGCAAACGGCACCACGATTATATGAGAATCGCAACTCCGCATGGGCTTTCTCGCCGGCTGAGGCGGCGTGTTGGCGCCGCCTCTCCCTGACGGCCGCGGATCAGATCCGCAAGTGAATGGCATTCAGAGACTAGTTGACGCGGCGCCTGCGCGGCCCTATTGCATCGCTGGCTTGATGATTGTATAGTGGCTAGGGAAGTGGAGTTGCAACTCAGTTGCAAATCAACGCAAAATCCCGAGTGAGGCGCCGGGAGCTATTCCTGGCAGAACGATCCTGGCGCCCCGCTGTCACAAACTGCCGTGGAGGCAGCCTGCTGGCCCTATTGTAGCGGGGTTCCAGGCGGGCTTCCATGGCCGCTGAAGAGGAGCCTCGTCATGCCGCATTTCTTTATCTTCTCACTCCTGGCCGTGCTCGCAAACGGGCCAGCGGAACCAGCCGGCCCGCTGCCGTCCAACGGCATTGCGGGCACCGTGCGCGACACGTCGGGCGCGGTGGTGCCGCAAGCCCGCCTGCTGTTGCGCGGCCCTATCGACAGGGAAGCCACCAGTGATGGAGATGGCGCATATTCCATCCAGGGAATCCGCGTCGGGCAGTACCTTCTGGTTGTCGAAAAGGCAGGTTTCGAACTGGCACAAACCAACGTGACGATCTCCGCCACCCAGGTAACGCAGGACGTCGCGTTGCAGCCGGCACCGGTGCGGCAGACGATCGAGGTGGTGGATACGGCGGACATCGCGGCCCTCGCAATCCTCAAAATGGCTGGCTCTTTACACGAAACGCCACGGTCTGTAACGGCCTTCAGCGCCGGTGAACTGCGCGAGCGCAATGTCCGCAACATCCCCGAACTGCTCGCCACGGTTCCCGGCATGTCACCCAACAGCTACCGCACAGGGGGCTATCACTTCTACGCCCGAGGCTTCCGAATGCTGCCCGAGGACACGCGCGTGGACGGATTCCCTGGCATCAACCTGGGGGGCGGCTATGGGGCTTCGCTGTTTGGAGTCGAGGAGGCTGTGATGTTGCGCGGGCCGGCGGGCCTGCTCTACGGAGCAACCGGCTCGCCAGGCGGCCTGATCAACCTCGTCACCAAACGCCCGCAGCCGGTGCGGGCCACTCGGCTCGATCTGCGCGCCGGTGGTTATCAGGGCAATGGAGTTGCCCTGTCCCAACGGCCGTCGGTCAGTTTCGACTTCGATTCCACCGGCGCGGTCCTGCGCAATGAGAGAATCCTGTACCGCGCTCTCTTCACCTCTGAGAACAACAGCTACTTTACAGCCAACGTCCGGGATCGCAATCGATTTGCAAATGGCGCGCTGACCTTCCGCCTGGACCGGCTGGGCCTGTACACCATCACTCCGATGTTCCAGTACGGCAAAATGGTCCGCCCCACGGGCGGCGGCGTTGTCATTTCACCCTCCACGTCGCTCTCCGTCAGCGATGGCATCTCCGGCCCCATCCACGAGAACGACCTTTCGCCGCTCGACGTGAATCTCTCGGCGGGCTTGCAGAACTACTACTCCTCCCAGGCCGGCTTCGATTTTCGCGCCGTCCCCACCGCTCGCTGGAACTTCAACCTCGCCTATCGCTATTTCCGCAACGATCGCCACATCAACCAGTGGACCCCGCAGGTCAGCACCGCGGCGCAGATAGCCCTACTCACTACCCGCGATGAAGTGATGCGCGCGCAGAGCAAAAGCGACACGCAGAATCGATATCAGAATCTCGATGCCAATACGTCCTATGAATTGCGCGGCAACGGCTGGAAGAGCTCGATGCAGATCGGCGCCTATACGCGCGTGACCGGTGTGCGCGCCACTGTTCCGTTGGGCGTGGTGCCCGCCGCCGCATTCCCGATCAACATCTATACTGGCGCCGGGCCCCAGCCGATCCAGGACGTCTATCCCGCGCTTGCCTTCGGTGGCCGTGCTCTCACCACCAACTGGAACGGTTACTTCCAGAACCGCACTCTGTTGCTGAACGACCGGCTGATCCTCGCCCTTGGGCTCGGCTACGGCCAGAGTCATCCGGGCGGCGCAGCAGTCCGCAAGGGCGAGGTGATGCCCAACTACTCGGCGCTGTTCAACGTCACGCGGGCGCTGGCATTGTTCGGTTCGTATTCCACCAGCTTCAATCCGGTGGATCCGACGCTCGAGAACCTGGCTGGCGTCCGCGGCGGGTTCGCTCCCACCACCGGGAAGAACTACGAGGCCGGCGCAAAGTTCGATTCGCTCAACCGCCGCGTTTCGGCCACTGTGAGCTACTTCCGGAACAGTATCAGCAACGCACTCGTGCAAACCGGGATCAACGATCTGAACCCCAATGGCCTGCGCTACTACGTCGAGGCCGGCAGCCGCCGCGGCAAAGGCGTGGAATGGACGTCCGACCTGCACCTGACGCGCGATGTGCTCTTCCGCGGAACGGTGAGCTATACGGATTCCATCTACACCGGCTCCGGTCCGGCCAGTGCCGCCAGCACCTTGGCTATACCCGGTTCCAAGGCAGAGAAAACGCCCAAATGGGCGTGGACCGCGCGGACGGACTATCAACGCTCCGAGGGCCGCCTGAGCGGCTTGGGCGCGGGATTCGCTCTGCTCTGGCAGGATCAGAGGCTGGGCAGTAATGGCGCCCGCACCTTTGCCGCGCCCGATCCGCTCATGCTGCCCGCCTACTTGCGGGTGGATGCGGCGATCTCCTACCGGCTGAACCGCCATCTCGATTGGTCGCTCAATGTGGAGAACCTCACTGACCGGCGGATCTTCGTCAACGCCACCACCGGGGCATCCATCGAAATCGCGCCGCCACGCACCGCCACCATTCGCATGAGCTACCGGTTCTGATATGGAGCGACCCTGTCAAGCCCCACCGGGTTTGGCGGGTTTGAATTCAGGCCGGCCTCGCTCCGCAAGGAGTGAGACCGGCCTTTTCCTTCTCATGGCACCTCCACAAATCGTGAAGTGTTCCCGCCGGAGCCGCCCGTCACATGACTGCCTGGCCGGAACGGCGCGGAGCGGGCAAGGGCGCGAAGCGGCGAAGCGCACCCTTGCCGGCGAGCACCGTTCCGGCATCGACGTGAA
>DASXVP010000020.1:0-346982 GCA_036504135.1 Paludibaculum sp. | reverse complement strand
GTCCCACCCGTTCCCATCCCGAACACGGTAGTTAAGCCTCTCAGCCCCGATGGTACTGCGTGCGCAAGTGCGTGGGAGAGTAGGACGTCGCCCGATTAACACAAAAAGCCCCGGTATCATACCCGGGGCTTTTTTGCGCCTACACACACTCCGCCCGTCCACCTTCAGCACGCCTGCTCTCCAGCCCCCATCCACCGTCCGGACCACCCGGCAGCCTGCGGTTCCTCCTCCAAGCCCCGCCACCCTCCGCCCCCAATGGCGGCTACACCTGCTCATGCCGCTCCCAGCCGCCCTCCGACCTTTGCGCCCTCACTCACACTTGAACGTATTCCAGGCCGGCAGCAAGGTATAATTGACCACAGTGGACGTCTTAGAAGAAGTCGTGCGTCTCCGCCGCGCCGGTCGCAAATGCGCCCTCGCGACCATCATCCACGCCAACGGCTCCATCCCCAGCTATACCAGCGCCAAACTCCTTGTCCGCGACGATGGTTCCATCGTCGGCACCATTGGCGGCGGCTGCGTCGAGGCCGAAGTCTGGGAGGCCGCCCGCCAGTGCATGGAGACCGGCAAAACCCGCCGCTTCACGTTTTCTCTTGGACAGGACGCCGCCTACGATAACGGACTGATTTGCGGAGGCCAATTGGAAGTTTTTATTGAGCCGGTAGAGCCGCAGCCGCGCGCCATCATCTTCGGCGCCGGCCACATCTCGAAAAGCCTCTGCCAGGTGGCTGGCATGATCGGCTTTCAAACCACGATTGTCGATAATCGCGAGTCATTTGCCAATCGCGAACGCTTTCCCGACGCCGGCGAAATCTTTGCGAGCGAATACGAAGACGCCTTCCCCAAGCTCGAAGTCAATCATTGCAGCTATCTCATCATCGTGACGCGCGGCCATCGCGACGACATGCGCGTTCTGCGTTGGGCCGTTTCCACGAATGCCTGCTACATTGGCATGATCGGCAGCCGTCGCAAGGCGCTTGCCGTCTACAAGGAGCTCGAGAAGGAGGGCATCGACCGCACGGCGTTCGAGCGTGTCAGCTCCCCCATGGGGCTCGATATCGCCGCCCTCTCACCGGAAGAGATCGCCGTTAGCGTCGCGGCTGAGATGATCGCCATCCGGCGGCGCGCGGAGTCCAACTGGCGGTCGGTCACCAAATCCGTCTTCTCTGCCGCGGAAGTGCAGGCCGTCCCTCTGTGATCCTGCCCCATCCTCACTTCGCTTCCATCCTCCTCGCGGCGGGCGCGTCTTCCCGCATGGGCCGCCCGAAGCCCCTGCTGGACTATCACGGCGAGACCTTTCTCGATACGCAGATCGCCCTCCATTGTGCCTGCAGCGGGCAGGTCTTCGTCGTCCTCGGTAACCATGCCGCTGAGATCGCGGCCGGCGCGAAGCGCACCGAAAACGCCGTGCTCCTCCTCAATCCGGATCCGGATCGCGGCCAGCTCAGTTCGCTGCAATGCGGCCTGAATGCCCTGCCCAGCCACATCCACGGGGTGTTCATTCAGCCTGTCGATTCCCCTGGCGTCGCGCCCGCCACTCTGCTGGCCATGTGCCAAGCTTGGGACACCGCTGCCGCACCCCCCGATTTTGTAATCCCAACGCATGACGGTCGCCGCGGCCACCCCGTACTGATGCGATCCGCGATCTGCGGCGAGCTTCTCGCCCTCACGGGCAGCGCCACCGCGCGTGACGTCGTCCACGCGCACCGCGCCACTACGCTCTTCATTGATACCGCGGACTCCGCCATCCATCGCGACATCGATACGCCGCAGGATTACGAGCAACTGATCGCTGGAGTCTATCCGTGACCATCCGCTGGGGCCGTGTCGCCCTCATCACCACCGGTGTCCTGGTGCTAGTTGGCGCCGCCACTCTGATTGCCCCTCGGATGGACGCCGAACGGATGCGCGCGCCCCTCTCCGTCGCCCTCCAGGAAACCCTCGGACGCAAGGTGGAGTTCCGCGAAGTCCACTATCAAATACTGCCGACGCCCGGCCTTTCCGCCATTGACCTCGTGATCCCCGACGATCCGGCGTTCGGACTGGAGCCGCTCGCCTATGTCGGCGAAATGCAGGCCGGCATCAGCTTTTCCAGCCTCTTCTCCGGACGTCTGAGCATCTCCTCGGTCCGCCTGCTCACAGCCAGCGTCAATCTAACTCGACGCGATGATCAAGGCTGGAATCTCGCGCGCCTCTTGCAGCGCATGGCTGCGGGAGTCGCCAGGTCAGGATCCGCGCCGCGCATCGCCATCAGTGAAGGCCGCGTCAATTTCAAGAACGGTACGCTGAAGTCGCCCTTCTACCTCAATGCGGTGGACCTCGAACTGCAGCCCCCGCCCACCGGCAGCGGCGCCCTCGAATGGCGCTATGAGGCATCCCCGGCCCGCACGGATCGCTCCGAACAGGGCTTCGGCCGTTTTTCCGGCGGCGGTAAGTGGAGGCCCGGCACCGGCGGCGAAGGAGACATGGCGATCGACATGATTGTGGAGCGCAGCGCTATAGGCGAGGTGCTGACGCTGGTTACCGGTCGCGATCTTGGCCTACAGGGGCGCATCTCCGCCAAAGCCACCCTCGATGGGCCCCTCAATCAACTGCGCATCCGCGGCACGGTGGAGGTCGAGAAAGTGGATCGCCCCGGATGGTTTGGCCTGCGCGGCCAGCAGTGGGCGCTAGGCTACGAGGGCGCCGTGGACCTCTCCCGGCAGACGCTTGAAATCCACACTGTCAAGCCCAAGGATAAACAAGCGCTGCCTCTTACCGTGAAGTTGGCGTGCGCGCATTTGCTGGCCGATCCGAAATGGGACGCCTACTTCGCCTTTGAGGAACTGCCGGCCCCGGCGCTGCTCGAATTTGCTACCCGGCTCGGCGTACCGGCTCCGCCGTCCTTGAAGGTGGCAGGCAAAGTCGTCGGCTTCATCGACTACTCCCAGAGCAAGCCGCTGGAGGGCAACGTCGAACTGCGGGAGGGGAAGGTCAGCATGGGAGAGGCCGGCCCGCTATCCATCGAGACCGCACAGATCGTGCTGGCCGGCACCGGCGTCACGCTGGCGCCGGTGACCGTGGAAACGGCATCCTCCAACCGGGCGCGCATCTCCGGCCTGTGGCGGACCGATAGCGAAACCCTCGATTTCGGAGTGGAGACTGAGAACCTGCCCCTGGCGGAGCTTCGCACGGCCGTTTCCAGCCTGGAAGGAGTACCTGCCTTACCGGTGCTGGAGTCCTGTGAGGGAGGCAGCGTGCGGGGCACGCTTCGCTTGGAACGCGGCACGGCCGGCACTGTACCGGAGTCGACCTGGTCCGGCCGCTTGCTGGCCAAACAGATGATCTGTGCCGTGGACGGCGCGCCGGATCCCTTGCGTATCGAATCCGCCGACATGAACTGGAAGGGCGCATCGTGGTCCGCCAAGAAGGCCGCTGGAGTCTGGGGCCTCTGGAAGTTCACTGGCGAGGCCGCCTATTCGCCGAACTCTGCGCGGCCGTGGCATTTTGGCCTCGTGCTGGAAGACGCCACCGGCGCCGGCCTCAACCAGTTCTTGCAGCCCGCGCTGCTGGCGCGCCGGAGCCTGCTGGATCGCACTCTGCGGCGCCAGGCCGCCATCCCTGCCTGGCTGCGGGGCCGTCACGCCGAGGGCACACTCCGCATCGGCAAACTCCAACTCGACGAGGAGACATTGACCAACTGGACCTCCCGGATCTATTGGGATGACGCCATGATCGAGATGCCTGAAGTGAGCGCCCGGTGGAACGAGGCGCCTGTTGCGGGCCGCTTGAGCCTTCGCCTGGGTGGAGTGGCGCCGGAACTCAGATTCCTAGGCCGCGTCGACAACTACGCTTGGCGGGGCGGCATGGTGGACTCCGACCTGGAGCTACAGACCTCCAGGCTGGGCGGGCCGTATGCCGCTACCGTGCGCGCCAGCGGGTATGTCAGCGGACGCAACGTAGAACTCGGCGAGGACCCGGTGCGGCTGTTTCAGGCGTGCTTCGACTACGATGGATCCAGGCTGGCCGGCCGCCTGAGGCTGGCCTGCCTGGAAGCGCAGGTTGGCGGCGAGTGGCTCCATGGTCCGCCCCCAGTGGCGCTGGACGGCAAGCTGGAATTTGAACTGGTGGGGCCCAGACGCTCGCTTCGTTTCGATTTGCCCATCGGTGACAACCCCCGGACGCGCTAAAATTCGAACAAGGATTCCTCCATTGAGTACGGACGATACGCAACCACAACCCGTCGATTTTCTGGCCGCCGAACGGGCCGTGGCCGAGGACCAGATTGGGGCCGCCTGGCAACTGCATGTCGAGCAGGTGCAGGAGCAGTTGGAGCGAGGCTGGCGCCAGCATGTGGGGCGCGCGCTCGCTGAACGGTTTGACGCCTTGCAGACGCAGTTTGCCGCCGAGTTGGAAGTGCGAGCGTCGGCCATTGCGGCTGAAGAGTCGGCTCGTGCCAAGGCCGCCGCAGAGAGAGTAATGAGCGAGCGGTTGAACCAGACTGCGCGCCGGTTGGAGCAGGCGGAGGACGGCGGCGGTTGGGCCGGAGCGCTGTTGGACGGCGCGTCGGCATGGTCGGCCCGGGCGATCCTGTTCAGCATCATCAACGGCGAACTGCAATATGAAGATCATCGCGCCGCCGAGGAGCAAAATCTGCGGCCGCTGCTCGAAATGCGGGTGGCCACCCAGGACGCACCGGCGTTCGCCACGGTGCTGGAAACGATGGATACGGTGATCGCCATGGCGACGGCGAATGAGTTGTCGCCGCAACTGGCGGAGCTGCTGGGCGCGCACGAAGAGAAGCGGGTGTGCCTGGCTCCGGTGATTGTGGGCCAGAGCGAGCAGAAGCGGCGCGTGGCCGCCATCCTCTATGTGGAGAGCAACGGCGAGCCGTTGGATGTGAATGTGCTGGAAGTGGTGACGGCGCTGGCGGGCATGGCGCTGGATTGCCGCCAGGCCGCGCAACGCTCGACGACGCAGGCGCCGGCCGGCGCACTGATGGCGATCGCGCCCGTGGCGCATATCCCGGCGCCGGTGGAGCCGGGGCCAGTGCCGGTACAAACGCCGGACTCTCCGGATTGGTCCCAGCTCTCGCGCGAGGATCAGGAGTTGCACGCCAAGGCGCAGCGTTTCGCCCGCGTCCGGGTGGCCGAAATGCGTCTTTATCAGGCGCAGGCCGTTCGCCAGGGCAGAGAACAGGCACGGCTCTACATGGCGCTGCGCGGTGAAATGGAGCGCGGCCGGGCTCAGTTCAAGCACGAGTTTCTGACAGTGGCTTCGATGATCGATTACTTCCACCTGGAGTTGGTGCGGACCCTTGCCAATGACGATGCCTCGCTGCTGGGAGTCGAGTATCCTGGCCCGCTCGTTTAGAGCCGCCGCCCTGCTGGTGGGCGTCGTAGTTTCGGGCGCACAGCCTGCCGACGACGCAGCCTTGCGTCTGAAAGCCGGGGTGGAGGCGCTGGACAAGGGTAGCCTCGATCTGGCGCTGAGCCATCTTTCGGCCGCCAAGCCGAAATACCCGCTGATCGCCGATTACACGGCGTATTGGATTGCGCAGGCTCATGCACAGAACAAGAACTTCGAAGCCGTAGTTCCGGCGTTGGAGCCCGTGTGGCGGACCCAGCCATCGTCGCCGCTGGCTGGCCGCGCCGCCGTTCTGGGGGCGAGGGCGCTAATGGAATTGAATCAGCCCAAAGCCGCGCTCCAGATGCTCGCGCGCGTTGCTCCGGATCAGTTGCCTCAGCCGCAGGGATCGCTGGTGGCGGGGCAGGCGAAAGAGGCCACGGGCGATCTGGTGGCTGCCGCCACGCATTTCCAGAGAGTCTATTTCGGCTACCCGTTGAGCGACGAAGAGTCTGATGCGAAGTCGGCGCTGGTGCGCCTGCAGGAGCAACTAGGCGACCGTTTTCCGCCGGCAATGCCACAAGCCCAGCTGGAGCGTGGCCAGAAACTGCTGGACGGTAAGCAGGTGAGTCGCGCGCAGGATGAGTATGAACGGATGATCCCGCTGTTGGGTGGACTGGAGCGCGATCAGGCCTGTGTGCGCGCGGCTGCGGCGGACTATCACGCGCGCAAGACCGAAATCGCCCTCCGAGCATTGCGATCGCTGCCTGTGAACGACCCTGATGCCGATGCCGAGCGGCTCTACTACATCACACAGTGTTACCGGCGGTTGGAGCGGGAGCCGGAAATGCTGGCTACCCTCGACGAGATGGAACGCCGCGCGGCGTCGTCGGTCTGGCGGCAGAAGGCGCTGCTGGCGGCGGCCAACAGCCTGCTTGTCAAGAACGAGACTGCCGCCTACACGCGGCTCTACCGCGCTTGTGCCGACTCGGTGCCTGATACGGAAGACGGCGCTCACTGCCACTGGAAAGTGGTATGGCGCTCTTACCTGGACCGGCGCCCGAGCGCGCTCACGGATCTGCGGGCGCACCTGACGCTCTACCCCGGTTCGGAGAAGGCCGGCGCCGCCCTCTACTACCTGGGCCGGATCTCGGAACAGGCTGGCGACTTTGCGGCGGCCAAGCGCTATTGGGTTGAACTGGAAACGCGCTTTCCGAACTACTACTACGCGATGGTTGTGCGCCCGCGGCTGAAGCGTGCCGAGGTGGCGCAGGCGGGGCCATCTCTTGCCACGGACAATTTTCTGGCTGGACTCCAGTTTCCCGAGCGAATCCGCAAGGCCGATACGGTGACAGACCCGGCTACCGCGCAGCGCATTGAGCGGGGCCGGATGCTGGCGCGCGCCGGGCTCGACAAGTGGGCGGAAGGCGAGATGCGCTATGGAGTCCGGGCCGGGGAGCGCCGCGTGCCTCTGGCGATGGAGCTGGCCGAGACCGCCGCCCGGCGCGGCTCGTACGATGTCAGTATCCGGCACATCATCGGGACGCTGCCCGACTACCTGTTTATGGGCCGCGATGCGGCGCCGCTCCGTTTCTGGAAGCTGGCGTTTCCGTTCCCTTACCGGGCGAAGATCGAGCGGTATGCGCGGGAGCAGAATCTGGATCCGTTCCTGGTGGCCGCTCTGATCCGGCAGGAATCGTTGTTTGACAAGGACGTCGTCTCCTACGCCAAGGCGATCGGCCTGATGCAGGTGATGCCCGGGACTGGCCGCGAGTTGGGCCGTCGCGTGGGACTGGGCGTGGTGCGTCCGGCGGGGCTGACGAACGCGGATACGAATCTGAAGATCGGCACCTACTACCTGCGCCGCCAGCTTGACGCGCGCGAGGGCAGCGTTGAGGAGACTCTGGCCGGCTACAATGCCGGGCCCACGCGCATCCCCACGTGGCGGAGTTGGGCCGAATATCGCGAGCCGAGCGAGTTCGTGGAGAATATTCCCTTTGCCCAGACCCGGGACTACGTGCAGATCATCACGCGCAACGCCGATATCTATCGCTGGCTCTATGCCAACGAACCGGCGCCGCGCGAGGAGACACCGGTGGTGAAGCCGGCGGCCAAGGCCCCTGCAAAATCCAATACGAAGGCGAGATCGAGTGCCAGACGAAGGAAATGAGCGTTTTCGCAGCGACCGTGTAGCGCACTTCACAGAAAGTGTCATCCGCGAGATGTCGCGGCAGGCCATGCGGCATGGCGCGGTGAATCTGGCTCAGGGCTTTCCTGATTTCGAGGCGCCGGCGGAGTTGAAGGAGGCCGCGGCAAAGGCCATTGCCGAGAACTTCAACCAGTACGCCATCACGTGGGGCGCCAAGCCGCTGCGAGATGCCATCGCGGCCAAGTATCAGCGGCACTACGGGCTGACCCTGGACCCGGAGGCGGAGATCACGGTGGTCTGCGGCTCCACCGAGGGCATGATCGCGTCGTTGCTCGGTACCACTAACCCGGACGACGAGATCATCATCTTCGAGCCGTATTACGAGAATTACGGGCCTGACACGGATCTCTGTTCCGCCACGCGCCGGTATGTGACGCTCCATGCGCCGGACTGGCACTTTGACCCGGCGGAGTTGCGCGCCGCATTCAACTCGCGCACCAAGGCGATCATCGTCAACACGCCCAACAACCCGACAGGCAAAGTGTATTCCCGCGAGGAGCTGACTCTGATTGCCGGGCTCTGCCAGGAGCACGACGCGCTCTGCATCACCGACGAGATCTACGAGCACATCACCTACGACGGCGCCGAGCACATCCCGGTGATTACGCTGCCGGGGATGAGGGAGCGCACCATCCTGGTGAACTCGATGTCGAAGACCTACTCGGTGACGGGCTGGCGCGTGGGTTGGGTGGTAGCGGCGCCGGAGCTTTCGGCCTCCATTCGCAAGGTCCATGACTTCCTGACGGTGGGGGCGGCAGCGCCGCTGCAGCAGGCCGGGGTTCTGGCGCTGTCGCTGCCGGATTCCTACTATGCCGGGCTGGCGGCACACTACACCGGACGGCGGGACCGGCTCCGGGGACATCTGGAGGCAGCCGGATTCACCTGTTTTGGGGCATCCGGAGCGTATTACCTGATTGCAGATATTACATCTCTTACGAGCCTGGATGACTTGAGGTTTAGCCGTTATCTTATTGAAAAAGTGAAGGTTGCATCCGTGCCCGGCAGTAGCTTCTTCCGCCAGCCCCATTTGGGGGCTCACCTAATTCGCTTCTGCTTCTGCAAAAAGTATGAGACTCTGGACCTAGCGGGACAACTACTTAAGAGTGTGTCCTCAGGAGTTTAGAGATGCTGCCGAATTTTCTTTTGCCTGATCAAGTTGTCCGGCAGAACGGTTCCGGACCTGCAATTAATCTTGGTGAACAAGCCGGCGGGGTGTTCGCAGTCACCCTTGGTGTGAACCGCATCATTGAGCAGGAGAGCCTGGATGTTTCGATCTGGGGCTCGGCGGACGGACAGGTATGGAGCGACAAGCCCATCGCGTCGTTTCCGCAGAAGTTTTACTGCGGCACCTACAGCATATTGGTGGATCTGACGGATCAGCCGGACGTGCGCTATCTACGTGTGGACTGGAAGATGAATCGCTGGGGCCGCGGCGAGCCTACGCCGTTGTTTGGTCTGTATGTCTTTGCCGAGGCGGTAAAGCAGGGAGTTTTGGAGGCGGCGCACTAGATAGGCCGTGCCATCGTTAGATGCGGTTGATGAGGCTGGCGACGTAGCCGCCACCGAAACCGTTATCGATATTGACCACGCTGACGTTGCTGGCGCAACTGTTCAACATGCCCAGCAGAGCGGCGAGGCCGTGAAAGCTCGCCCCGTAGCCGACGCTGGTTGGGACCGCGATCACGGGGCAACTGACCAGCCCTCCAACGGCGCTGGGCAGAGCGCCCTCCATGCCGGCGCAGCAGACGATGACGCGGGCGTCCTTGATGCGATCGAAGTTGCCGAACAGGCGATGGATGCCGGCCACGCCGACGTCGTGCACCTGGGTGACTTCGTTGCCCATCACCTCGGCGGTGACAATCGCCTCTTCGGCGACAGGCAGATCCGTGGTGCCGGCGCTCATCACAACCAGGTTGCCTTTGCCGAGAGGGGTGCGGTCCCGCCAGACGCGCAGCGCGCCGGAGAGCGGAAAGTACTCGGCCTCGGGGAACTGCTGCTGGACCAACTCGAACGCTTCGCGAGAGGCACGGGTGGCCAGCACGTTGCTGGCGCGGCTGAGCAGGCGGGAGGCGATGCCGGCGATCTGCTCGGGTGTCTTGCCCTTGCCGAAAATCACCTCCGGCATGCCCATGCGAATGGCGCGGTGATGATCGACGGTAGCGTAGCCGAGGTTTTCAAAGGGCAGGTGGCGGAGCTTGGCGATGGCTTCGTCGATGTCCACGGCGCCATCGCGCACGGATTCCAGCAGGGTCTTCAGGTGATCGCGGTCCATAGAATTAGTAGTCCAGTCGCATTCCGGGTTTGAGCCCGTTCCTGGCGGCGGTGCCGGCCGCGAGTTCGAGCACTTGAATTGCTTTGAAAGCCCCGCCGTAGGACGGGCACTTTTCCTGCGGTCCCGGGCAGGGCGGCGCGTTGTGGACGAGCTGAACGATGACGCCGCGGCTATCGAGCCAAATGAGATCGAGCGGGATGCGTACCTCGAACATCCAATATTGAAAGAAGCCCTCCCGCCCGTGCTGGAAGAGCATGCCGCGGCTGGGATCGAGCGAATCCCGGTACTTCATGCCGCGCTGAACGTCCTTGGGGTGGGAGACGAATTCGGCGCGGACTTTGTTGCCATTGGGAAAGGTGATCAGGCGCGTGTTGAGCTCGTCCGCGGCGATCGATTTATCGCCACAGGCGGCCAGGGAAACGCACAGCGCGGCGCTGGCCAACCAGGCCATCCGGAATCTACTGGGATGCATCGACTAAAATGGTAACTGGATTCCCGCCCCGAATGCAGCAAGCAGCCCCACTCGAGACTCAGACGCCGGCCCTGTGGCGCCGGTTCGTGCTCACGCTGGAGATGATCCGGTATGAGCATTCGGTGTTCGCACTGCCCTTTGCGCTGACCGGCGCACTGCTGGCGTGGCGGCATACCGGTTATGTTTCGGCGGGACTGGCCGCGAAGTTCGGCTGGATTGTGCTGGCGATGATCGGCGCGCGCTCGGCCGCCATGGCTTTCAACCGAGTGCTGGACGCCGACATTGACGGGCGCAATCCGCGCACGAAATCGCGCCACATCCCGGCCGGCCTATTGAGCCGCACGTTCGCCTGGGGATTCATTGCCATCGCCTCGGCCGTGTTTCTGCTGGCGGCCGGAATGTTGAACGACCTTTGCCTGCGGCTGGCGCCAGTGGCCCTGGCAGTGGTGTTTTGCTATTCGTGGACTAAACGGTTCACCTCGCTTTCGCACGTTGTGTTGGGGTTGGCGCTGGGCATCGCGCCGGCAGCGGCGTGGATTGCGATTGCCGGTTCATTGGACGCGCGGATCGTTTGGCTGACGGCGGCCGTGACGCTGTGGACGGCCGGCTTTGACATCATCTACTCTTGCCAGGACTACGAGTTTGATCAGCGGGAGGGGTTGTTTAGCCTGCCGGCCCGGCTGGGCATCGGCGGCGCGCTCAACGTCTCGCGCCTGTTCCACGTGGGAATGATCGGCTGCCTGATTGTCCTGCATGTCGCGTTGGGGCTGGGCATTGCGGCCTGGTTGGGCATTGCGGCGGTGGCGGCTTTGCTGCTTTGGGAGCACAGGCTGGTGCGCAACGACGATCTGTCGCGCGTGGATGCCGCATTCTTTACGATGAACGGTTGGGTGAGCCTGTTGTTTTTTGCATTCTGGGGCGCCGACATTCTTCTCTCAGGTGGATGGGTATAAGACATATGACGACTGATTTGTTGCAGTCTGTGATTGACGACAAGCGACTGCTGCCCGTTCTGGAGAAGGTTCAACGGGGCGAGCGGCTCTCGCAGGCCGATGGCGTGGCGCTGTTCCGCACGCCCGACCTGCTCGCGGTGGGCCACATGGCCAACCTGGTGCGGGAGCGCCTGCACGGCAACGTGACGTACTTCAACGTCAACCGGCACATCAATCCCACCGACGTTTGCGTGGCCTCGTGCAAGCTGTGCGCGTTTGGGAAGAAGGCGAAGGACCCGACCGCCTACACGATGTCGCTGGAGCAGATCTGGGAGCGAGCGGGCCATGGGTATACTGACGCGGCCACGGAGTTTCACATTGTCGGGGGCCTGCACCCGGAGCTGACGGTGGACTGGTATTGCGAGATGCTGCGCGGATTGAAGCAGCGCTTCCCGCAGGTCCATCTGAAGGCATTCACGATGGTGGAGATCGCCTACTTCGCCAAGCGCTTCAAGATGTCGAATGAAGAAGTACTACGGCGATTGCATGAGGCCGGGATGGACTCGATGCCGGGCGGGGGCGCGGAGATATTCACCGAGCGGGTGCGGCGCATCATTTGCGATCACAAGATCGACGGCGGCGAGTGGCTGGAAATTGCGCGGATGGCGCACAAGATGGGCATCAAATCGAACTGCACGATGCTCTACGGCCATATCGAAAACGATGAGGACCGGGTGGACCATCTGATGAAGCTGCGCGCCGTGCAGGATGACACGGGCGGCTTTGTGACGTACATCCCGCTGGCGTTCCATCCGGACAACACGCCGCTGGAGCATATAGCGAAGACGACGGGATTTACGGATTTGAAGAACATTGCGGTGGCGCGGCTGATGCTGGACAACATCGCGCACATCAAGGCGTACTGGGTGATGATGACGCCGAAGATCGCGCAGGTGGCGCAGCGGTTTGGGGCGGACGATATCGACGGCACGGTGGTGGAAGAGAAGATCTATCACGATGCGGGCGCGGAGACGACGCAGGGGCTGAGGCGCAATGAGTTGCTGGGGCTGATCCGCGCGGCCGGGCGGGAGCCGGTGGAGCGCGATACGGCCTACAACCGGGTGGAGCGGAGCGATTCCAGTTTCGCGATCCTCGTGTGACCCTCGGTTTTCCACTAAACTGTTAGAACAACATATATGGCTTTCCGTTTTCGCCATTCCATCTGCAACGAAATCTACCAAGGTTGGGATTTCGCCAAGGCCTGCCGTCACATGAAAGAGACGGGCTATGAGGGCATTGAGATTGCGCCATTCACGCTGTCGGAGGATCCGTGCAACATCCCGGCCTCGGACCGCAAGGCGCACGCGGAGATCATTGCGGGGGAGGGACTGGAGTTTGTCGGGCTGCACTGGCTGATGGTGGCTCCCAAGGGGCTGCATGTGACGACGCCCGATGACGAGCTGCGCCAGCGGGGCTGGAATCACATCCGCGGTCTGATTGATCTGTGCGCCGATCTGGGGCCGGGCGGAGTGATGGTGTTTGGTTCGCCGCTGCAACGTGGCACGGTTGGCGGCGCAACGCGGGAAGAGGCTACGGCACGCTATACGGAGGGGTTGGCTGCGGTGGCGCCGCAGGCCGAGGCTCGTGGTGTGAAGATCCTGGTGGAGGCGCTGCCGGCCAACCAGACCAACGTTGTGGGTTCACTGGCCGAGGCGGAGGGCATCGTCAAACAGGTGGGCAGTCCGGCGATCCAGACAATGTTTGACACGCACAACGCTGTGGACGAGACGGAGCCGCACGCGGTGCTGGTGGAGAGGTATTTCGACGTCATCCGGCACATCCACGTCAACGAAACCGATGGCGGACACTGCGGCACGGGGCACTACGAGTTTGGCCCGGTGCTGGCGGCGCTGAAACGGCTGGAATTTGGCGGTTGGATTTCGCTGGAGGCCTTCGACTTCGCGCCCGGCGCCGAGCGGATCGCGAGTGAGTCGCTGCGTTACCTGAACTCCATAATCGAAAAAATATGAACAAAGTCATTGTGACGGGCGGCGCCGGATTCATCGGCTCAGGGATCGTGCGTGCGTTGCTGGCGGCGGGCGCCGGCCGGGTGGGCGTGATTGACAATATGCTTTCGGGGAAGGAATCCAACCTGTCCGAAGTGCGGGGCAGCGTGGATCTGCACGTTGCCGACATCCGCGACTACGACGCCATTGCGCCGATAGTGCAAGGGGCGGACCGGGTGTTCCATCTGGCGGCCATCCCCTCTGTGCCGCGCTCGATCAGCGAGCCGGTGCCCTCGCACACGGTCAACATCGATGGCACGTTCAATGTGTACAGGGCCTGTGCCGAAGGCGGAGTGCGGCGGGTTGTCTACGCGGCGTCATCATCGGCCTACGGGGACACGCAGGTGCTGCCGAAGACGGAATCCATGGCATCGTGCCCGAAATCGCCCTACGCGGCGCAGAAGCTGATGGGCGAACACTACGCAGCAGTCTACTCCGCCTGTTTCGGATTGGAGACGGTGAGCCTGCGGTTCTTCAACGTGTTTGGCCCGCGGCAGGATCCTTCCAGCGCATATTCCGGGGTGCTCAGCCTGTTCATGAAGCACCTGCTGGCGAGGACGCCGCCGGTGATTTTCGGCGATGGCGAGCAGTCGCGCGACTTCACGTACGTAGAGGACGTGGCGGGATTGTGTTTGAAGGCGTCTCTAGCGGATGCCAAGGTGGTTTCCGGGCGCATGTACAATGCGGGCAACGGCGGGCGGATTACGCTGAACGAGACGTGGCGGCTGCTTTGCGAGATTGAGGGCGTGGAGATTACACCGACGTTCGGGCCTCCTAGAGAGGGCGACGTGCGGGATTCGCAGGCGGACACGACGGCGGCGGTGCGGGACCTGGGCCATGCGCCGATGTTCACGTTTGAACAGGGTTTGCGGCTGACGCTCGAGTGGTACCGGGCAAACAGCTAGGCAGGCGATGATCCTGGCCGGGCAATAAATCGGAACTTAACCCGCTGATGCTAGCGGGCTCCGGGTGTATACTGTTTCGGACTCGGAAGTCCGATACAGGGTTTTCGGGTAATCAGACCGTTTCATCGGAGCAGTATGCTGGTGATTCGCAATGCGCAGATGGCCCGCCTCCGAGAGGCGCGCATCAGGGCCGCCGAAGATCGCTTAACAGCTCACGCACGAGAGCGATTTCCTTTCGAGCTCGGCCTATGCGGAGTGAGCCAAGCCCGTCGCTTGGTGGAGGCGGCGATACGCCGGGCTGCCTCGTACGGGATGGTAACGGAGGCGGGTATCACGGTGTTCCTCGACACGATGCTGCAATTGGGCGTGTCCTTTGACGACGATCCACAGTACGTTTTCGCGGCGCGCGTTTTGAGGGACCCGGGCCTCAGCGAGGCGGCCCGCGCGCGAATGCTGAGCGCGAAAGTCGAACGCCACACCGCAGTAGTCCGGGGCGGGGACGGAGAACTCCTGCTGGCGGCGTTTGACCGATTCCGAAGGTTCCCGGTGTTGTGGGATTGGGAGCCGGAGATCTGCTACGGCGAGGAGTTGTCCCGAGCGCTACACGATCTGTATCCGCGGAAGTGTGCGCGTCTCGGGCCGAAGCGGCTCGATGAGCTGGTGCTGCTTTCGGCTTCGAAGGCCGCGGCTTGGGGTGTGAACACTGCCAGCGGCCAGGCTGGGCTGGCCGCGATGATGCTGCTGGGCGGGGCCGGTGTGCTGGAGGACCCGCGGTTTCCGTTCCTGCTGGATGCGGCCGAGTTGACGTCCGGAGTGGAGCCCGAAAAACGGATCACGCGGCTGCGGGCGGCGATGGAGAAGGATATCGAGTGCCGGCAGGGCTGGCAGGCGGAGGTGGCGCATGGCCACAGGTGAGGAGGACGGGGCGTTGAGCGGGTTTGAGGATGAAGGCGACTCGGAATCGGAGGGTGAAGGGACCGCGGGAGGGGCCGCCGTCGACACGGGTGAGGGAGAAGACGGTGGCGGCGGAATGTTCGGGGATTTTGGTGATGAGGACGATGGCGGGGGCGGCGGCACAGGCTCGGGGGACACCGATGACGACGATGGCGGGGGTGGCGGCACGGGTTCGGACGACACTGATGGGGACGACGATGGCGGGGGCGGCGGCACAGGTTCGGACGACACTGATGGGGACGACGATGACGGGGGCGGCGGCACAGGATCGGACGACACGGATGGGGACGACGATGGCGGGGGCGGCGGCACAGGATCTGGCGAGACCGGTGACGACGATGACGGGGACGGCGGCACGGGCCTGGATGACACTGACGACGACGATGATGACATTGGCGGAGATACACCCGGTACAACTGGTCCCGGGAGTATCTGGGGCGTGCCGGGCGGCCTTTGGAGTGTGCCTGGCACGATTGGGGGGGATGGCGGAGGCGGGGACATAGGAATCGGCACTACGATCGGCCCGTGCCCGTTCAAGAAGATCTACACGGTTACAATCACAGGCCCGGATGGTATTACGATCCCATGCACCATCGTTCCGGCTGGCGGGCGCCTGCGCCTGAGGGGCGTTCCCCAGCCGCCGACCTCGGGAACGTATCAATGGAGCACCACCAGCGGACGCATTGCGCTCGCCAATGCCTACGCCGATACGGTGGATGTGTGGGGCGGCCAGACGGCGAGCCCGTCGCGGGGAGCAGAGACCGTGCAACTGGTTTTCACGCCCAGCGGGGAGGCACCGCTGGCGCCGGTGACGATCAACGTGACGGTGGCGATTGTCCGCTTCAGCGAGTCCCAGTTGCTGAGCTGGGGATGGGACGACATGGATAATCCCAATGGAGAACTGCCGCACGCCTCGGTGCTCAAGAGCGACAAGACGCGTGTGCGGGTTTCCATTGAGGGTGGCGTGAACGGCGACGAGCTCAAATACGTTTGCGACGATCCGTCGGTGGCGCTGGGCGGTAACGGCGCCGCCGCACCGGCCTTCGATCTTTCCGTCTCAGCCGGCGGCTATGACAGCGCCGAGACGCTGCTGCGCGCCAAGTGCAAGTGCGAGGACGAGCCCGACTTCAGCGCGTTTTACGTCAATGTGTACAAGTTGAAGGTGGTGGAGGCGGCGGTGGCGAAGGTCTGGGACAGTGCGTCTCCGGCGACGGCGCTGAAGTTTGGCGGTTTGAACGTCGCGGGATGGGAATTCAAGCTGAATACCAAGTACAAGGCGGCCGTGGCTGTGACGCAGTTGGAGGATTGCGGTCTGCTGGACATTCGTTACGACCTGAACAACGACGGATACCTCACGTATGAAGTGGGCGGTAGCGGTCCCGAATTTGAAGTGATCCGGGACGAATTCCGGAGGAGCTGCCAGCGCATCATCGTCGTGCGGAATCTGCAGTCGCTGTACTATCTGGACAAAGGCGCCAAACAGGGCGACAGCGAGCTGACCTTCCGCTCCAAGTACTTTCCCGACGGGTTCTACTTTAAGAACGGCCAGACCGCCACGTTGCAGGGCCCAACTCAAGAGACGCTGCGTTTGAAGCAGATCAACAGGTCTTCCGGCGTGGTGACGATCGACGTCACTCCGATCAACCCAGAAGGCAGGTTGCTACACGATCACCCGGAGGGATCCGGCCTAATCTTTCCAGCTGCCGGCTGGAGTGGGGATCCGATTGTGGTGACGGAGGGTGAGGCGACGGATGAGGGAGATATCGGCTGGACGTTTGGGCACGAACTGGGCCATTCCAAGCTCTTTCTGGCCGACGTGGATGCACCGACGGACATCATGAACTACTGCAGAGGGAACCCGGACCACCGATTGCGCTATAAGCTCCTTCCAAGACACTATAAAAGCGGCACGGAAAACCAATGGCAACTGATCCCGCGCGACGACTGAGCAGGCGGGCGCTGCTGGCGTGCCTTTGGCTGCCGGCGGCGGCGCGGACTCAGGGATTGGCGTCCACGAAAGCGAGAGGCGGTATGACTCAGGCAGAAGCGGCGATCGAACGGTTTCGCAGCGGCGAGCGATTCCGGCCCCCGGCCAGCAGTTTCCTCGGCGGCGAGGCATCGGGAGAACTGCTGGGCCAACTGGGAGGCGCGCTGGAATCCGAACCGGGCGCGGTGCGCGTGGAGATTGTGAAATTGCTGGCGGATTTGGCGTGGAGGGCGGACCCTTCGTACGGCAAAGGCGGCAGGGTGATCCACGATGAGGCGACGATCCATGTTCTGGTGAAAGGCGGTCTGGCGCATGTCGATGTGGGCCGGGACGCCGCTCTGGAGGTGTTGAAGACGTACGTGCCGGCCGAGCTCCTGCGGCCACACGGACGTGCGCTAACAGCCGACTTGCAGCATGCGCCCGACTCGACGGCGCTGCATGTCATTGCCAAGGCCAAGCCGCCGGAGGCCAGCGTGTTGGTGCGCCGATTGCTGGCCACGTCGCGATGGTCGCGGGAGGAGTCCGCCCGGGTTGCCGCGGCTGCCTTGGGCGACAGAGCGATAGAGCAGGAGTTTATCGCGGCGTTTGCCAGCGCGACGGATGGCCGGCAGAAGGTCCATTTGGCGAAGGTGCTGGGCTGGATTGGAACTGGCGGGGCGTTGCAGGCGCTGGCGCAGCAGATGCGGACTGGGGTGGTGCTGGAGGTACCCATGGCGTTGAGGCGGTCGGCCCGGTTGGACATCATTGGGGCGTTGGGCTACAACTTTCCGGACGAGGTGTTGCTTTATGAAAGTGCGATACGAAGCGATGCCGATTATGCGCGGATTGAGGAATGGTGTGAACGGCGATTTCATGTACGGTGGGATCGCGAACGTCCGCCGTTTTTGACCGTTCAAGGGTTTCCGATTCCGGTCCGGCCGTAGCGGCGCCCGGTTTCGAGGCCGGTCGAAGAGCCAGTTCATCAATTTTGAGATTTTATTCACACTATTTTCAGCGACTTAGCGCTAGAGAGGGGCGAAATGCTTGGTGGCGTGTGAGTAAGATGGATGCAGGTGAAACACGCGGCGGGCCAGAGCGGCCTGCGCGGCTCGCTGATAACCGGAATGCGGCCCTCCCTGGCAGGAGGGCTTTTTCATTTCCGGCCGGAACCAGGACGATGGGCGTCGTCCTCCGGCTGATGAGCGTCCGGCAGCGGGGCTGTGCGGCCCTGGCGCGCCGCGTCGATTGCCGTAGCGAGGGTTCGTCCGGCTCCGGCCGGCTGCGTTGTGAGGGCGCGGCCGGCAGGAACTTTCTCCTTTCCGGCGGGCCCTCGTCTGATTGCAGGCAACCGATTCCGCGGCGCTCCGCGGCCCGTATAATGAAATGGTCCCTGAGGGGGGGACCTCATGTCCCAGGCAACCGATACTTACGTCCGCACTCATGCTGACCGAATGCTGGAAGAGCTGAAGGATCTGCTGCGGATTCCCAGCATCTCCACCTATCCGGAGAACGCGGGTGACGTGGCGCGCGCAGCGCAGTTTGTGGCGGGCAAGTTGAAGGACACAGGGCTGGAAAACGTCGAGGTGATCCCGACGGGCCGCCACCCGCTGGTCTACGCCGATTGGCTTCACGCGCCGGGCAAGCCGACGGTGCTCTGCTACGGACACTACGACGTGCAGCCACCAGATCCCCTGGAGTTGTGGCACACGCCGCCGTTTGAGCCGACCATTCGCGAGGGCAATCTGTACGGGCGCGGCACGGCCGACGACAAGGGCCAGATGTACATGCATATCAAGGCCGTGGAAGCGTTGATTGCGGTGTACGGGAAGCTACCGCTGAATCTGAAGTTCCTGATCGAGGGCGAAGAGGAGGTGGGCGGGGTTTCCATCACCAAATATGTGAGTGAGAACCAGGCGAAGCTCCAGGCCGACGCTGCGCTGGTTTCCGATACATCGCTGTATGCCGAAGGCATCCCCACGCTGTGCATCGGGCTACGGGGCCTGATCTATCTGGAAGTGGAGGCGAAGGGCCCGGCGCGGGATCTGCACTCGGGGCTGTATGGCGGCGCTGCGCCGAACGCGGTGTTTGGCCTGGTGGAATTGCTGGCCAAGGCGAAGGACGCGGGCGGGCGGATCCAGATCCCGGGCTTTTATGACTCGGTGGCCGAGCCGGCGGCCGCGGAGATCGCCAGTTGGAAATCGTTGCCGTTTGTGGAGTCCGAGTTTCTGGAAAAAGAAGTGGGCGCGTCCGTGCTGACCGGGGAGGCGGACCGCATGGTGCTGGAACGGGTGTGGTCCCGTCCCACGCTGGAGGTGCACGGCATTGCCGGCGGATTCACCGGGGCGGGCGCCAAGACGGTGATCCCGGCCACGGCCACGGCGAAGGTCAGCATGCGCATGGTGCCGGATCAGGATCCGGAGAAGATGTATCAGGCGTTTGTGGCGTGGGTTGCCGCCAATACGCCCGCCGGCATCCAGACGAAGGTGACGCAGCTAAGCTGTGGACCGGCGGTGGTGGTGAATCCGGATCATCCGGCGATTCACACGGCAGCCGAGGCGTTTGAGGACGTGATGGGCCGGTCGTGTGTGTTCACGCGCTCAGGCGGGTCGGTGCCGATTGTCGGCGATTTCGCGCGCCATCTGGGGATTCCAACCGTGATGATGGGCTTTGGCCTGCCGGATGACGGCTTGCACTCTCCGAACGAAAAGTTCAAGCTCGAGAATTTCTATCAGGGCACGATGACCGTAGCGCACTTCTTCGAGAAGTACGGCGCGTAGCCTCCTACACCACCTTGGCATCACAGTCAGAGAAAGTATTCAAGAGCGCCGGCGTCGCATCGATCGCGGTATTGATGAGCCGGATGGCCGGACTTGTGCGCGAAGGCATGATGTCCCGGCTGTTCGGCGCCGGTTCATCGCTGGACGCGTTCTATCTCGGGTTCCGCATTCCGAACCTGACGCGGGACCTGTTTGCCGAGGGCGCGTTGTCTTCGGCGTTTGTCCCCACGTTTGTCGAGCAGCTGCAAAACAAGGGCAGGGAAGAGGCGGCCCATCTGGCCAATCTGGTGGCGACGGCGATCATCCTGTTTGTGGGGGTGCTGTGCGCGGCGGGCGTTCTGTTGAGTCCGTGGCTGCTGCCGCTGATGACGCCGAGCTGGGCTGCCGCGAATCCGCAGAAGGTAGCCGAGGCGGTGAAGCTGACTCAAATCATGTTCCCGTTCCTGCTGCTGGTTTCGCTGGCGGCACAGGCGATGGGGATTCTGAACGCGTGCAATCAGTTTGCCGTGCCGGCATTTTCCTCCACCTGGTTCAATGTGGGCAGCGTCGGATCCGGCCTGCTGCTGGGCTTCGTTCTGGGGCCCTGGTTGGGCATTACACGCATCGAGGGGATGGCCTACGGGGTGGTGGTCGGTGGCGCACTGCAATTGCTCTCGCAGGCCCCCAGCCTTTACAGGCAGGGCTTCCGGTTCCGGCCGGCGTTCGACTTCAACCATCCCGGTATGCGGCACATCGTCAAGCTGATGGGGCCGGCGATCATCGGCAACTCCAGCGTGCAGGTCAACGTGCTGGTGAACACCTTCTTCGCGGCCAGCATCTACGATCCGGTGCGCGGTTTCGACGGCGCGACGTCGTGGCTGCAGTTCGCCTTCCGTTTCATGCAACTGCCGCTGGGTCTATTCGGCGTGGCGATTGCGACCGCGACTCTGCCCGCCATTGGGCGCAGCGCAGCGTCGGGCGATACGGAGGAGTTCCGTGAAACGCTGGCGCGCTCTCTGGGACTGGTCTTTGTGCTGACGCTGCCTTCGTCGGTTGGGTTGATCGTCATGGGCCGCTCGATCGTCGGCGTGATCTATGAGGGGCGGCGCTTTCAGGCGTACGACACGCAACAGACCGCGCTGGCGCTGTCGTGTTACGCGATAGGGCTTGCCGGCTATTCCGCGGTGAAGATCCTGACGCCCGCGTTTTACGCGTTGAAAGATTCGCGGACACCGATGCTGGTGAGTCTCGGTTCGGTGGTGATCAATGCCGGGATGGCGTATGTGATGGTCCATAGTTTCCGGCTGGGCCACTCCGGCTTGGCGTTGGCGACCTCGGCCGTGGCGCTCTTCAGTTTTCTGGTGCTGTTCCAGGTGTTGAAAGTACGGATCGGCGGGATTCACGGGAGGCGGCTGCGCTCCGTGATCGGCAAGGTCAGCCTGGCCTCGGCGGTGATGGGAGTGGCGGTGTGGGTGTCGAGCCAGGGTATTACCAGCGTGCTGGGGCATGGCGCGGTGGCGCGGCTGGCGGACCTGGCGGTGAGCATTCCGGTGGGCATCGGGGTGCTCTACTTCATGTGCCGAGCGCTGCGGGTGGAAGAACTGGAGATGGCCACGCGGGCGTTGGGCGGACCGATTCTAAAACGGTTTTCCGCCCTGAATGCTAAAATTAGCGGCTGATGCACAAAGACGTCGCCATCACGCTTCAGCTCCAGACGATTGATGCCCGGATCGCTGAACTGCGGCGCGAGATCGCCACGCTGCCGCGCCAGATCGCCGAGATCGAAAACACGTTGATCAGCCACATGAAGCGGCTGGAGATGGACAAGGCCGCGCTGTCAGCCAACCAGCGGGAGCGCAAACGGCTGGACGGCGATGTGGCCGTGCATCAGCAGAAGATCTCCAAGCTGCGCGACCAGATGTTGCAGGCCAAGACGAACGAACAGTACAGGGCATTCCAGCATGAGATCGATTTCTGCGAGCAATCGATCCGCAAGTGCGAGGATCAGACGCTGGATCTGATGGGCGAGGCGGAGGCTCTGGAGGCCAACGTCAAGACGGCGGAGGTGTCGCTGGCGGCGGAGAAGAAAGTGGTGCTGGCCGAGAGGACCAAGGCCCAGGCGCGCACGGCGGAAGACAAGGCGGAACTGGCCAAGGCGGAGACCGAGCACGCCCACCACGCGCAGCAGTTGTCGGCGCCGGCACTGGCCTACTACCAGCGCCTGCGGACGCGCTACTACAAGGAAGGCGCCGTGGTGGCGGAGGCGAAGAACAGCATGTGCCAGGCTTGCATGATGCTGATGCGGCCGCAGTATTTCCAGGACGTGAAGTCCGGCGAGCAGGTGCTGAACTGCGAGAACTGCCGCCGGATTCTCTACTACGACGAGCCCGCGGTGGATGTTGACGCGCAGATGAACGGCTGACGCCGTTGCGCTAGAGTCCGCGATAGTAGACGATCAGATCCACAGGCGGGGGCCGGTGGCCCATCTTGCGCAGGAAGCCCGAGACCTGCCCACGGTGATGCGTGGCATGATTCACGACGTGGAGGATGATCTGCCAGGCCGGTGTGGCGAAGGGCCGGCCATTGAAGTCGAGGTAGCGGATCTCAGCGGCGAGGTCATCCGGGGATAACGAGGCCAGCCACTCCCGCCAACCCTGGAAGAGGATTGGCCAGTCCCGCCGCAGCACCTTCAGCGAGTAGTCGGATTCCTCGATGAAGCGGCAAGGCGTCTGGAGACGGACGCGGGTGAGCCAGTTGCGATCGGCGGCGAAGGCATGAACGAGGGCTCCAAGCACGCTTTTGTCGGCTGTCCCGTGATCCCGAGTGAGCTCCTCCATTTCGAGAGCGGTAGCGGCGTCCAGCAGGCGAATGGACGCCCACTCGGAGTAGTTCAGGTGAGTCAACAGCAGAGGAGCAGAGATCATGGGACTAGCTTCGCACGGGAACCCAGAGCTCCATGCCGCCGAGGCCGGTCTGGCCGTTGAACTCCTCGCCGTAGCGTTCGAGCGCGGGGCCGTCGCTGGCCTGGTATCCGGCATCGGCCAGGCCGCGTTCCCAGACCGCATTCCATGTGGCGGCAATGGCGGAAACATGGCCGTGATGCTCGAATACGGCGTAGCGCGCGGGCGGGATCTTAATGCGCGTGAATTCGGGCGGCTGCGCCGGGAACTCCGGCACCTGCACGCCGCAGATATAGTCGTAGCTGCCGGCATCGTCCCAGTTGCAGATCACTCCGAAGGCGACGTTGCCAAGCTGGTCCTGGATGTGGCCGAAGTGCGGCAGGAAGGCATTCCATTGTGAGGGGATGCCTGCGTTGGACTGGCACTGGTATTGCTGGCAGAGGCCGAAGATCAGCAGCGCTTCGCTCTCGACGAGGCGCGGCGTGGCGAGAGAGACATGGGTGGTGGGGTTCATTTCGAAAGGCTCCTGGAGTGATATGCCGGTGAGTGTGCCAGCGGCGCGCACCTGCTCCGGTGTCAGGGCAAACTGCTGACGGAACGCACGCGTGAACGCCTCATGCGAGCCATATCCGGCATCGAGGGCGAGGGCGAGAATATCAGGCGCGCCCTGTGAGAGAGCCTTGGCGGCCTCACTCAAGCGGCGCGTCCGCACATATCCGGCCAGCGAAGTCATCGTCGAGACGGCAAATGCGCGTGACAGATGGAACCGCGAGACGGCGGTTGCCTCGGCTATGCGCGCCAGGGACAGCTCGCCGTCGAGGCGGCATTCGATATACCAGACGGCCCTTTTCGTGACGCTCACGTTGGACCAGAATAGACCAAACGCGCGTGGTCCGCTTGATAGGAATTGCGGTTGAGCAGCTTTTCGAAACTATCCTTCGAAGAACGGCATAGCGGCGGCTTCGGGCCGCTCCAGATCCGCAATCAACACAGCTACTCCGACGTCGCCTTTGTAGAGACTGTGCGGCAAGCCTTCTTCGCCGCGGCGCGCCAGGGTATTGCCAAAGGCCGCGGCTTTGTCCGCGAGTTGGCGGGCCTGGAGGAGCCAGCGGCGCTCGCCAGTGTGCTGGAAGAGGCTCAATTGCGCATAGGCTTGTCCGGCGAAGCCGCAGCATAGGCCGTGACCGCCGCCAGTGCCTTCGAAGGCATCGATGGCGGCCCGTTCCGCCAGCTCGAGGTAGCGTGGATTGGCGAGCAGTTGGTGCGCGAGGGTCCACAGGAACGTATGTCCAGCGCTACCGTTGCACCAGCCGGCCAGGCTGATGGAGCCGGCCACGGCCTGTACGGGCCAGCGGGCGCCGCGCTTGGTGAACTGAGCCAGCGCGGCGAGCTGCTGAAGCCGATCCTCCGCGGCCGCGGGGGGGGCGATGCCGAGGAGCTTGCACCAGCGCAGCGTTGCATAGATCAGCCCCGCCCAGCCGTGGGCGATGCCGAGATACTCATCCCCGCCGCCCTGGCCGATCGGCGGATCATTCGCGAGTTGGGCGACGAGGCCGGAGTAAAGCGAATTGCCGCGCTCGACCAGAGACTGCGGCCGTACTGTGCCGCCCGCCTCCATCAGGAGACAGAGCCCGAGCAGGACGCTGGCGCGGCCGAGTGTGAGATCCGGGTTCTCACAGGGGGCGTCGGTGGTCTGGAGGAACCGCTCCACGGCGGGATCGAGATTCATTCTGTCGCAGCGGGCATTGGCGACCAGCGCCTGGACGGCGGCCACGCCGCTCGGCGTGTGATAAGGCGAGACGCGGCCCACGGTCTCGGTAGAGATTTTCACGTCCTCGCAGTAGTAGCCGCTGTCCGACGGCTCGAGCGCGGCGCGCTCGACCCAGGAATCGGCCAGGGCCAGCAGGCGGGCGTCATCGCGTGCGATGGCGATGCGGTAGAGTGCGTGGGCCAGGCCGGCAGCGCCGTAGGTGACGGAGGCCGAGGGCGAGCGCGGGCCGGTGTAGGCGGGAATGCGCAATTCGGTGGCGGCGATATCGAGAACACGGTCGAGCAGTTTGCGGGACGCGTCCATAGCCCCGGCGCCGGCGGCGTGGACTGCGCCGGGATTGGCCATTGCACGGCGGAAGGCCGCCGCGAACTCGGCAGTGGAGGCAAAGCGCCGCGCCGGGTCTTTGTCGAGCGCGCGCAGGAGCACTGCTTCCAGTGCCTCGCTGCACTCAGCGCCGCGCCGCTCCAGAGGGATAGGCCGGTCCTCGGCGATCTGCCGGAGCATCTCTTCCTTCTCGAAGGAGAAATCCTGATAGTGGCTGCCGCTCAGCAGGAAGTAGACAAGCGCGCCCAGCCCATACTGCTCACCGGTGGCGGTGGAGGGGGGCGCCGCGGCGCCGGACCGAATTGCCAGTGCGCATTCCGGCTCAAAAAAGAAGGCAACGCCGGCTCGCGGCGAGGGGCCGGGCGCGCCGCCGGCCAGATGGGCAACGCCGAAATCGATGATCCTCACCTCGCCGGCTTCCGAGACCAGCACGTTGCGCGGGTGAATGTCGGAGTGGATGACGCCGCGCTGGTGGAGTTGCGCATAGGCGTCCAGGACTGCGTCGCAGAGCTGGACCAGTTCGCCTGAGACGTCCGGGCCGCTGCGCTCGCGGATCCTCTGAGCGGCGATTTGGGAATCGACGCCGTCGAACCACTCGATCGCCAGGTAGGGCAGCCCGTCGTCGAGCTTGCCGCTGGCGATCAAGCCGGGCGCCGGCGCGCCGGCGAGGCGCTGCAATATTTCCGCTTCGTGGGCCAGCATCAGCTCCATGGCGGAGACGGCGCCGCTGCGGGCGATCTTGATGGCGGCGCGCTGTCCGCCTTCCGTGCGGGCCAGGAGAACCTCGGAGTCCTCCAGGGTCTGAATGACGCGCTCCACTGTGTAACCGGCGAGCATGTCGCCCTCGGCGAAGGACGGCAGGATCTTCTCCGATTGTGCGCCGGGTTCCACCAGCAACCGAGCCAGCAGGCAGCTCTCAAGGAACGGATACGCGTCCTCGAGCACCTGGGCGGCCGGCGTCTGGATCTCCCGGCTATAGGCGAGGATGGCGTCTACGATGGTGGTCGGCTGGCGGAAGCGCCTCAGCAACGCAGCGGCATTGGCATCGATCACCTTCGATGGAGTTCTGGACATTGGCCGGGTGAGCGCGAAATCACCCTCCTCGGCCGCGACCTGTGCCCGGATCTGGGGTGGCAGCTCCGCCACCGGCACGATCTGCACGTCCTCGGGTAGAACCATGGGTCCTTGCATCTTAGTTGCGCTCCTCTCGAACCGGCGTCCAGGTATCGGTGTCCACGCCCTCAAAGCGCAGGCGCTCGATGGCGAACTGCCACGGGGTCATTTTTTGCGCTTCGTCCTGCGCGTCGTTCTGCCTGGCCATGAGCAATGCGATCGCCAGGCGGTTGGTCACCCACAGCCGCCAGCTTTGGCGGGAAAGCCACACCGGCGCGTCGCTTTCGGCGGGCGGATCGATGCCCCACGAGACGAGCGGCGAGCCGAGCTCTGCCGTGAACGGCACGCCATGAGCGGGGCAGTTTTCGAGACTCTCCAGGATAGTGCGGGCGGCCTGCTGCACCTGCTCCAAGGTTGCGAAGTAGGCGACGAACTTATCGGGCCGCAGCACTCCGGGCAAATCCTTGCCGACTTTGAAGGCGTGGGCACGGGCGGCCGTGAGGGCGGGCGTCATGGCGTCGAAGGCTGCTCGCAGGTGGTCCGGGTGGGGGCTGACGTAGAGCTTATACATGGCCTGGACGGGCGGAGGCGCATGACGCGACTGGTATGCGATCCAGCCGTCGTTATCGGGATCGGGCGGCAGGGCGTGCCAGTCCGGGGCGAGCCGGCTGGTGTTGGCGCCATCCGGCTCCAGGCCCAGGCAGCGCCGGACGGCATCTTCATTCGGGTACTTTCTGCGCCACTCCGGCGACAGGGGCAGGCGTCCATATGAGTAGAGCCGCGCGGAAAGGGCCGCGGCATCGGTGAGCGGCAAAGACTGGCCGTAGTGCAGCGCCTGACGGGAGATGGCGGCGATTCCCGAGAGTGCCGCCGCGGTTGCGGGCGTCTCACAGATATCGGCAAAGGCCTCGGCGCCGTGAACCATCCTACCTTTGGTCTCGATCTCGAACACGCCGTCGAGCACGAGCATGGCGAGCGCGCGGTTAGTGTCTCCGGAATCGCCGGCGAGGACGAACGGCGGCAGGGCGTCGGGTTCCTGGAGAGTCAGGAAGA
This sequence comes from Paludibaculum sp., assembly GCA_036504135.1. Classification (GTDB taxonomy): domain Bacteria; phylum Acidobacteriota; class Terriglobia; order Bryobacterales; family Bryobacteraceae; genus Paludibaculum. The sequence continues at coordinate 319,964 of DASXVP010000020.1, read as the reverse complement.
GCAGGGCGGTGTCGCGGCACGCGGACTTGACGGCCAGGGGCGCGCCATCCCTGGGACGTAAGATGCCGTAGAAATCGGGATCCCGCCGCAGGTTGGCGAAGAGCTCCTGCTGCTCGGCGGGCAGGCGGTTGTAGGCGACGAGTTCGTAGCTTGGGTTGGCACGGAAGATCCGATCCAGGATCGGCCTGAGGTTCGCGGGCTGTTGGGCCGTTGAGACGGTGGCTGGCAGTTTCATGAATCGGACCTCCCGTGCTGGTTTCAACCGGTGCGGACTACTTCTTCTTCAGCTCGGCCTTGCGGGCCTTTAGCGCCTCCAGCGCCTCGCCCATCTTGGTTTCGAGCATTTCGACGTCGGCAAGGGTCTGGGGTTGGAGCGCGTCAGCTTCGGCGACGCTCTGTTTCTCGGCGATTTCGAGGGCGGCCTTCAACTGCTCCTTGAGGTTGATCAACGCCGGTCCGCTATACTGCGGGGTCGTCTGTATGATTGGCGTGGTGTCGGTGACGAGCGTGCCGGGGCAGGTGACCGTCACGGTGACGGAGCCATGCTGGCAGATGCTGGGGAAGTGGTTGGTGCAGCCGTAGTGGCAGATGGACTGCACCAGGTAGGTGCAGTAGTTGTGGCATCCCGAGTAGATGTGGAAACTGCAGCCGAAGTGGCAGATGAACGTGGGATAGCACTGGAGAGCGTTGGTGGCCGACGCGACGTCGACCAGCAGGTCCTTAACTTTGAAAGGCATGTGCGAAACCTCCGTGAGTTTGAACGTGATTCAAGCTGGCCAGCTCTGGCTAAGTAGTGACAGCGAGTTGGTGGGCGTTTCGGCGCAGGAGAACTTTTTTTCATGATTGCGGTTCGGGCCTTGTCGCGGGCTTGGCGGGCGCCGGATTGTCCTGCGGCCGAGCAGTTCCAGGATTCTCTGGCATCTCGGCTGTTCGCCTTCCGAGCCGAGGGGCCATGGGCTCGGTCAGAGATAATCCAGAGGATTTGCCGCGTCTCGCGGTGCCGGACTTCAAAACGCCTCTATGCAAAATGGCTCCTGTTTCGGAGTGAAACAGTGCGGCCCGGAGGCAGGGGAGCGAGACGCCTGGGTTAAGTGGAGGCGGCGGCCGGGCCGGGCGCGCGCGCGACGCGGTTCAGAAAGGCCAGAACCTCGGCGTTCAGGTGCTGATGGAACGGCTCGCGGTGGAAGCCCTCGGGGTCCTGCGAGGGTGGGAATGACGGAGAGGTCATCGTCTGTGGGAATGGGCTGAGAAACGAGAAATGGCCGGCGTTGGGGACGACTCTGTATTCAAGCGGCGTCTGTTCGGGCAAACCACGGCGGATGATCTGGCCGTGTTCCGGCGGAGTGTGCGGGTCCTTTTCGGCAGTGAGCATCAGAATTGGGACGCGGACCGCGTTGAGGGCGCCGGGCGCCATGAACCAGGGAGCCGCCGGGGCGAGCAGGACGAGGGCACTGACCCGCGGGTCCGGGGCGACCTCGATGGGCCGGCTGACATGGTCCGGTGTCTCATGCGGGAATGCCGTGGGGAGGCCGCCCGCGACTGCCAGCGCGGTGTAGCCGCCGAGTGAGTGCCCGACGATGGAGAAGGCGCCTGGCTGGAGAGCAGCGCCGAGCGCGTCGTCCAGCAGTGCCCAGTCCACTATGCGGCGGAGATGCCTGGGCCGGTTGGTGAGGATCGCCGCCGTGCCCGCCAATTCGTTGTTGTTGCGGTTGTTTCGCGGGTGTTCCGGTAGCAGGACAACGAAGCCGTTGCGGGCCAGATGGGCGGCCAGCGTGCGGTAAACGAGCGGGGAGCCGCCCGTGCCGTGCGAGATCACGACCAGGGGGAAAGTGCCGCCGGCGACGGGTGCATTCCTGGCGGCGCTCAGGGGGTAGGGTCCCAGCGTTTCGGTCTGCACGGTGGCGTTGCTCGGGTAGAGGATCAGCAGCGGGATGGGATCGGCCGGCGGTGGATCCGGAACCTCAACCCAGCGAAGACCGGCGGCAAACGGGCTCATGCCCCAATGTTAGACCACGAGCCGGAATACGGTCTGAAGCAGCTCTAGTTGCCGATGATTTGCTTCGTTCCAGCCCGGCTCCGCGAGTGCCGGACCCCACTGTCCGGTATTCAATATTTCATTTGTGATACGATTCCGCTCAGACGGGCGCCTCGTCTGATTCCAGACGCCCAATCATCCATCTTGGAGCGTGCCAAGTGAAGGTTTTTGAAAGCACAGATGTCCGAAACGTGGCCCTCGTCGGCCACGGTCACAGCGGCAAGACGTCCCTAGCGGCGGGCATGATTTTTGCCACCGGGGCGAGCAACCGCCTGACACGAGTCGACGAGGGCAACACCATTACGGACTTTGACGACGAAGAGATTGCCCGCAAGATGACCATCTCCACGTCGCTGGTCGCCCTGGAGTGGAAGAAGAAGAAGCTGAACGTGCTGGACACGCCCGGTTTCAATCTCTTTCTGTACGACACGAAGATTTCGATGGCCGCGGCCGATGCCGCCCTCATCGTCGTGGACGGCTGCTCCGGCGTCGAAGTGATGACGGAGCGGGTCTGGACCTACGCCGAGGATTACGTGCTGCCGCGCGCGTTCTTCATCAACAAACTGGATCGCGAGCGCAGCGACTTTCAGAAGACGGTTGATAACATCACCGAGGTGTTTGGCCGCCACTGCCTGCCGATCTATCTGCCCATCGGGGCCGAGCGCGACTTCTGCGGCGTCGTCGATGTGATCAGCCTGAAGGCGTACAAGTACACTCCCGACGGCGACGGCAAGGGCACGGAGATTCCGATTCCCGACAACATGGCCGATGCGGCCAAGGCGGCGCACGATGCCTTGATTGAAATGGTGGCCGAGGGCAACGATTCGCTGATGGAAAAGTTCTTTGACGCGGGCACGCTCCCGGTTGAAGACATCATGTTTGGCCTGCACGAATCGGTGAAGGAAGACAAGATTTTTCCGATCATGTGCGGCTCCGCCCTGCGCAACATCGGCACGGATCTGGTGATGGAGTTTCTCCAGGCGTTTTGCCCAAATCCGACGGAGCACCCGGCCTTGCGGGCCATGGTGGGTGATCACGAAGAGTTCAAGGCCATCACGGATAAAGACCATGTTACGGCCTACGTCTTCAAGACGATTGCCGATCCGTTCGCCGGACGCCTTTCGTTCTTCAAGGTCTGCACGGGTGTGATGAGAACCGACGCCAACCTGACCTCAATGCGTAGCGGCAGCCTGGAACGCTTGGCGCACCTGAGTGTGCCGATGGGCAAGACGCTGCAACCGGTGACGGAACTGCACGCCGGCGATATCGGCGTAGTGGCGAAGCTCAAGGAAGTGCTCACCGGCGATACGCTGTGCGAGAAGGGCGACTCGGTGGAGTACCCCAAGGTGCAAATACCTGAGCCCTCTATCGCCTACGCCATCGCAGCCAAATCGCGCAACGATGAAGACCGCATGGGCAACTCGGTAAACAAGATTCTGGAAGAGGATCAGGGCCTGCGTTTCTATCGCGATCCGCAGACCAAGGACTTCCTGCTGGCCGGCAGCGGCGGACAGCACATCGAGGTGATCGTCAGCCGCCTGAAGAAGCGCTACAACGTGGAAGTGGAACTCCGCCAGCCGAAGATTCCCTATCGGGAAACCATCCGCGGTTTCGCCGACGTGCACGGGCGCCACAAGAAGCAGACCGGTGGCCACGGCCAGTTTGGCGACTGCAAGATCAAAATGGAGCCGCTGGAGCGAGGCAAGGGCTTCGAGTACGTCAACGCCGTCTTTGGCGGCGCCGTGCCGCGGCAGTTCATTCCCGCGATTGAGAAGGGCATCATCGAGGCGGCGGCCCGCGGCTTCCTGGCCGGCTACCCGGTGGTGGATTTCAAGGTCACGCTCTACGACGGTTCATACCACGATGTGGATTCGTCGGAAATGGCGTTCAAAGTGGCCGGCCGCAAGGCGTTCAAGGCGGGCATGGAGGCGGGCAAGCCCGCCCTGCTGGAACCCGTGATGAAGGTGGAAGTGATGGCGCCGGTGGAGTACGCCGGCGATCTGATGAGCGACATGAACGTGCGGCGCGGCCGCATCTCGGGCATGGACGTCAAGGGCGGTACGCAGATCATTCGCGCCCAGGTGCCGATGTCGGAGATGCTCGCCTATCAGAACGATCTCACGTCTATGACGCAGGGCCGTGCATCGTTCTCCATGGAGTTCGATCACTACGACTACGTGCCCGGCCTGCAGGCGGAGAAAATCATCACCGCCTTTAGGGCCGCTGCTACCGGCGAGGCCGACGAGGACGAATAGAAGCAACCACAACAGAACCGCAAAGCGCCGCGCCTCTCCCGCAAGGGGCGCGGCGCTTTGCGTTAGATTGGTAGGGCCATGGTGCGAAGAATCACACTCCTCTGTTCGTTGTTGTGCGCCGCGATGCTGATTGCCGGCGGCGCGGAACTGATGGCCGGCGCCGCCAAGCGCAAAATCACGCCCGACCTGAAATCGGGCGTCCCCGCCTACATGGCCGGCTTCGGCAACAACCGCCAGGCCACCGGAGTGCACGATGACCTCTGGGTGCGCTGTGCGGCGATCAGCGCGGGCGCCAAGCCTGTTGTGATCTGCGGCGTTGATGTCATCGGTATCTTCTGGGACGACGTGCAGAAGATCCGCGCCAAAGTGCCGGGCGCCACGGTAATTGTGGCCGCCACGCACGTCCACGAGGGTCCGGACACAATGGGCATGTGGGGGCCGCAGCGCGGTGTCAGCGGCATCGACAACGCCTACAACGCTTTCGTGGTGGAGCAGGCCGCCGCCGCCGCGCTGGATGCCGTAGCCACCATGCGGCCCGCCAACGCGCAGATGATTTCGGTCAAGCCCAAGGACGTTGCCGGCTACTTCGATGATTCCCGGCCGCCTGTCGTCAACGACGGGGAGATTCTGGCGCTGGCGTTGAACGATATGCGGCGCGAACGGATCGCCACCGTGGTCAACTGGGCCAATCATCCGGAAGCGATGGGGAGTAAGAATACGCTGATTACCGCAGACTGGCCGGCCGCGCTCTACGAGCGGTTGGAGGCGCAGGATGGCGGTACGGCCGTCTACATCAACGGCGCGGTGGGCGGCATGCAATCCCCGCTGGGCGCCAAGCTGACCGATCCCAAGACGGGAAAGCCCGCCGCGCCGGAGACGTTCCGCTTCGCCGACGTGGTGGGCGAGTATGTCGCCGGCCATGTCATCGACGCCATCGATGCGGCCCCGCGCGCCATGCCTGTGGACGAAATTATCTACCGGGAGGCGGTGGTCCGCATACCGGTGGCCAACGCGGGTTTCCTCGCCGCTTCGGCGGCGGACCTGTTCCGCGGGCGGAAGCAGATGGCGGCGGAAAAGCTGAGCGTCTCGCCGGTTGGCTATCTGGCGCTCAAGTTCGGGGGAAAGCCTGTGTTGGAAGCCGCGCTGATCCCCGGTGAGATGTATCCGGAGCTCAGCGTCGGCGGCGTGATTGCCAACGATCCTGGCGCGGATCTGCCCGGTTCGCCCGTCGAGCCCCCCATCAAGGGGATGTTCACGGCGCCATTTCGTATGCTCTTCGGCCTGGCGAACGACGAGATCGGCTACATCATTCCCAAGTCGCAGTGGGATGAGACGGCCCCGTTCACGTTTGGAGCGAAGAAGGCGTGGTATGGCGAGGTGAACTCAGTAGGACCGGAGGCCGCGCCGGTGATCGCAAAGACGATGCAGGAACTCGTTCGCGGGGCAGCGAAACCCTAATGCGGACCAGTTATACTGAAACCAGACTCATTCCCCATTCATAGGACAGGAGATAGAATGCCCAAGCGAATCGTAATCCTCACCGGAGGCGGCGACGTCCCCGGCCTGAACGCCGTAATCAAACAAGTGGCCTACCGTGGCATCGGTATGGACTATGAAGTCGTCGGAATCCGGCGCGGATGGGAAGGCCTGACCCATATCAACATGGAAGACGCCGAGAGCCGCGCGCGCTACACGCTGCCGCTCACGATGTTGAACACACGCACCATCGATCGCACTGGCGGCACGTTCCTGCACTCTTCCCGCACGAATCCGGCCAAGATGAAGGCGCCGCCGGAGCACCTGGCGAACGTCTCGTTCCCCAAAAAAGAGGTCGACAAGGGCGAAGGCAAGACGGCCGTCACTTATGACATGACCACCCAGGTTCTGAAGAATCTGGAATCGCTCGGCGCCGACACCGTCATTGCCATCGGCGGCGACGACACTCTGAGCTATGCCCGCCGCCTGCACGACGAGAACGTGAAGGTCATCGCCATCCCGAAAACGATGGACAATGACGTGCGCAACACCGAGTATTGCATCGGCTTCTCGACGGCCATCACGCGCGCCGATAGCGCCATCCAGCGCCAGCGCACCACCGTGGGCTCGCACGAGCGCATCGGCATCTTCCGCATCTTCGGACGCGACGCCGGCCACACGGCACTCTATACCGCTTACGTCACCAACATCCGCTGCGTCATCCCCGAGTACCGCGTGGACCTCGACAAGCTCATCCAGTTGCTTGTCAAAGACAAGCGTAGCAACCCGTCGAATTACTCGCTGGTGCTGCTCTCCGAGGGCGCCGAGTGGGAGGGTTTCGAGACAGTTCACTATGGTGAAGCCGATGCCTATGGCCACCGCAAAAAGATGAACGTGGGCGATGTGTTCTCCAATGAAGTGAAGCGGCGCGCCGGCGAAGACACCATTGTCAGCGACCTGACATATGATCTGCGCTCGGGCGATCCCGATTTCACCGACAAGCTCGTGGCTTGCACCTACGGCAATATGGCGATGGACGCGCTGGCCGAGGGCAAGAGCGGCATGATGACCGGCATCGTGAACGGCTGTTTCCAGATGGTGGAAATCCCCGATCCGAAGCTGGGGCCGCGCACGGTGGATCTGGAGAGCATGTACAACACGGAGCGCTACCGGCCGATCTACAGCGGCAAGGCCGGCTTCCCGGTCTTCCTCGCACACGCCAAGTGATGAAGTTCTTCGAACGTCCGTTTTCGAAGAAAAAACCGACCGAACTGACGCCGGATCTCGCAGCAGAGATCCGGCGTTTGTTTGAGGACTCGGCGGCGGACGAAGAGCATTTTCCGTCCACCATTGATCCGCGCATCTATCACGTCAAGGTGATTTTGGACTGGCTGGGCGAAATCGGCGGGGGCAGCGTGCTGGACGTGGGCTGTGGCAAGGGCCGGTTTGCGCGCCTGGTGAAGGAGCGGCACACGGGGGCTACGGTGGTGGCGATGGATCTGGCGGTATCGATGTTGCGCTACGCCGATGCCAACCTGGCCCGCACGGCCGGCTCGATGCTGGATCTGCCGTTTGCGGCGGGCAGCTTCGACGGGGCCTACGCCACGGAGTCGTTGGAGCACGCCGTGGATATTGAGCGCGCGGTGGGCGAGATATGCCGGGTGGTGAAGCCTGGCGGACGGATCGTCGTCATAGACAAGAACGCGGCGCACTGGGGCAAGCTGAAAACGCCGCAATGGGAGAAGTGGTTTCACGACGAGGAACTGAAGAAGCTGCTTCGCCGCCACTGCTCCCAAGTGGAGTCGCGCCCGATCAGCTATTGGGAAGATGTCGAGCCCGACGGCCTGTTTCTGGCCTGGCTCGCTGTGCGTTAGGTCAGTAGTATCCGCTGTTCAGCAGCGGCCGCCGTACGACGTAGTGGGCCTGTAGGAATTCGACGATATCGGCCAGCTCCTGCACAGTCATCTCGCTGGTGCGCGATGGCATCCGCGAGTTAAAACCTACCGTCAGGAGCGCCTTCGGCCCAGGCACGATCTGGTGCGACGGGTTGATGATGGACGTGACCAGGTAGCCGTCGGTCTTGTCGATGTCGATGGCGCCGCCCAGCACCACTGGCACCGGCGGCTGGACGACTGGTTTCGGCAGGTCTGTTCCGGAAACTTCGTGACAGGTGTGGCAGTCATTCTTGACGAATGCCAACTTGCCCCTCTCCGCGTCGCCACTGGGGAGCCGGAAGCCGGACGGAGACCTCCGCCCGTTGGCGCAGCCGGCCGCCAGCAACAGGATTGCGGCGAGGGCGAATCGTAAGGATCGGCTTGGCATCACTCACCTCCTTGGAATGGCCAGAGCTCCGCTATCTTGGTAGTTACGCCGAGTTGAGCCGGGAGTCAAGGGAGGCGATAGGAGGACTATTCTGTGTCTGTCATCCTGACCGTGATCCTGTTGCTGGCTGCTGCCTGGTGCTGCGCCGCGCTCTATATTGATGTGCCGGCCGCTCGGCTCCGGCTGCCCCTGGCGGCCCTGTTTGCGATCGCGATGGTGGCCGCGATCTTCTGGAAGAATCGGTGGGTGGGACGCGGCGTTTGCGTTGCCGGCGTGGTGGCAGTGCTCATCTGGTGGTTCTCGCTGGCCCCATCGAACGCGCGCCGCTGGATTCCGGACGTTGCTCAGACCGCCTGGGCGGAGATTGACGGAGACCGCATCGTCATGCACAACGTCCGCTACTGCGATTACAGGACTGAAACCGACTACACGGCACGCTGGGAGAGGCGCTCCTACAGCTTGGCACAACTGCGCGGCATCGACCTCTTCATCACCTACTGGGGCTCGCCCTATATCGCCCATCCGATCCTGAGCTTTCAGTTTGGCGACGATGCCCATCTGGCTTTCTCCATCGAAACCAGGAGAGAAGTGGGCGAGGAATACTCCGCCGTGCTGGGCTTCTTCCGGCAGTACGAGCTCACCTTCATTGCCGCCGACGAGCGGGACGTCATTCGTCTGCGGACCAACTACCGCAAGGGCGAGGATGTGTACCTGTACCGCACCACCGTGCCGCCGGAGCAGGCGCGGGCGATCCTGCTCAACTACTTGAGCTCCACCAATAGCCTGCACACCACGCCGGAATGGTACAACGCGCTGACGAAGAATTGCACCACCGATATCCGCATGCAGACCAAGGGCACGGTGGCGGGCGGGCCCATGCCGTGGGACTACCGGATTCTGGTCAGTGGACTCGGCGACGAGATGGCCTACGAGCGCGGCATCTTGGCGGGGGCGCTCCCTTTTGACGAATTGAAGCGGCGGGCGCACATCAACCCCGTGGCGCATGAAGCACCCGAGGCCGAATTCTCGCGGCGGATCCGCGAGGGTCGGCCAGGGTTTTAGGGCGGCTGGTATCCTGAAGATGACCCCCAATGACTAAGAAGCACGTGAAGCCCTCCCTGCAGGAGATCGTGGAGGCTGAGGGCCACCTCATCGACTCACACATCATGGAGCAGATCTTCGACACGGTGGTGGAATACCACGGCCGTTTCGAGGTGGAGCATTTCCATATCGGCAAGACCAACGCGGACCCGTCGCGGCTGCGGCTGCGGGTGGAGGCGCCGTCGGGCGACGAACTCGAAAAGATGATCGGCGCCCTGCTCGGCCTCGGCTGTACGCCGGTGGATGGCAGCGATGCCGAGTTTCGAGTGGTCGATCGCGACAAGTGCGCGCCGGAGGATTTTTACTCCACCACCAATCACCGCACGCTGGTGCGCCGCGGCGGCGAATGGCACGTGGTGGAAAACCAGCGCATGGACGCCATCATCGTGTGGGCCGGGGACAAGCCCTGGGCGCGGCGGTTGCGCGATTTGAAGGCCGGCGACGAGATCGTGGTGGGGATGCGCGGCATCCGCGTGATCCCGGAATCGAAGGAGCGCGACCGGCTGGCCTTTGCGTTCATGTCGAACGGCATCAGCAGCGAGCGGCAGGTGGAGACGGCGGTGCGGCAGACGGCTGCGCTGGTACGCCACGCGCGGGAAAACGGGCAGAATGTTATCGTCGTGGCCGGGCCAGTGGTGGTCCACACGGGAGGGGCGAAGTCTCTGGCGTCGCTGATCCGCAAGGGCTGTGTGCAAGCCCTGCTGGCGGGCAACGCGCTGGGCGTACACGACGCGGAGGCGGCGATGATCGGCACCTCGCTCGGTGTGCGGCTCTCCGACGGGCGCCAGGAAGAGCACGGGCATCGCAATCATATGCGGGCCATCAATCTGATCTATCACGCCGGTTCGGTGGCGCAGGCCGTGCAGCAGGGCCGTTTGAAGAAGGGCATCCTCTACGAGTGCGTGACGCACAAAGTGCCGTTTGTGCTGGCCGGCAGCCTGCGCGACGATGGTCCGTTGCCCGACACCATCACCGATATGAACGACGCGCAGGAGGCCTACGTGCAGCATCTGCGCACGGCCGGGCTGGTGCTTTGTCTGGGTTCGATGCTGCACTCCATCGCGGTGGGTAACATGCTGCCGAGCTGGGTGAAGACCGTGTGCGTGGACATCAATCCGGCCGTGGCCACCAAGCTGAGCGATCGCGGCACGGGGCAGGCGTTGGGCGTGGTGACGGACGTCGGTATGTTCCTCGAGTTATTGGATAAGAGTCTTACGGAGGTCAAGGCATAATGGCGAAAAAGGCAGCGAAGGCCGGGAAGGTCTATACCGATGAGCACGCCGCGGCGGGGCTGGACGCGGATATGCCGGACATCGAATGCTGGCCGAACCAGTTCAAGACCGGTTACTGGATTGAGATCTCCACGCCGGAGTTCACCAGCGTGTGTCCGCGCACCGGATTGCCGGATCACGGCACCATTCAGATTGGGTATGTGCCGGGCGATAAGTGTCTGGAACTGAAGTCGCTTAAGCTCTACTGGATGGCGTACCGGAACCTGGGCATCTTCCAGGAGAACGTGGTGAACCGTATCCTGGCCGATTGCGTGAAGGCCTGCCATCCGCACGAGATGACAGTGACGGGCGAGTTCACGCCGCGCGGCGGTGTCTACTCGAAGATCACCGCATCCTGGGCGCGGAAGGGGAAATAACGCCGATAGCGGCGAACATTCGCTGTCCTTGGATGCGATCCCGGCGCCATGAGTAAAACTCCGCCCCGCCGCAGCAGGTGCACGGCGGATCGGCGTCGATCTGCGAGCCCGGTACGCCAGCTTTGAGTAACTGGCGCAGGTTGGCCTCGTGCAGGTCGAGCCTGGTCTTTTGCAGGAGATCGCCGCGCTCCGGGAAGATCCCACCGAATTCCACCGCCACCTCGGGCCCCACTTCAAAGCAGCAGACGCCGATGCTGGGGCCGATGGCCACAATGAGGTCCTCCGGCCGGCTGCCGTAGGTTTCAGTGAGGCGTGCGATGGTGATGCCAGCGATGCCGGCGAGCGTGCCGCGCCATCCGGCGTGGACGGCGGCGACGGCACGATTTGCGGGGTCGGCGATCAGCAAGGGAACGCAATCGGCTGTCTTGACGCCGACAAAGACGCCGCGGTCCTGTGTCAACAGGGCATCGCCTTCCACGCCAGGGCCGCACTGGCTCGCCTCCAGGACTTTGGCGGAGTGGACCTGATGCAGGAGCCGGTAACCGGGCGAGGGTGCCGCGATGGCGGTGCCGAAGGAGTGCTCCACCCAATCGAGCCGGGAGAGCAGCGGAGAAATATAGTAGCCGCGCGGGCTTCTGACGACGCTCACGCCGCCGGGTGCTTGGTCTGCGCCACCATCACCTGTTGCTGGAACTGGGCAAGCATCGATTCTTCCAGCCGCACTTCCGTGGGGCGCTCGACGAGGCTCATCTGGTCGATTTTGTCCTGCAGCTTCAGGAGCGCGTAGAAGAGATTTTCCGGCCGCGGCGGGCAGCCGCTGACGTAGACATCCACGGGGACGATCTTATCGACGCCCTGGAGCGTGGCGTAGGTGTTGAAGGGGCCGCCCACGCTGGAGCAGGCGCCCATCGAGATCACCCATTTCGGCTCCGGCATCTGGTCATAAATGCGGCGCAGAACCGGGGCCATCTTCAGGGTCACGGTGCCGGCGACGATCATCAGGTCAGACTGGCGCGGGCTGGGGCGAAAGACCTCGGCGCCGTAGCGGGCGATGTCAAAGCGCGCGGCAGAGGCGGCAATCATCTCAATGGCGCAACAGGCCAGGCCAAACGTCAGCGGCCAGATCGAAGATTTGCGGGCCCAGTTGAACACGTAGTCCACTGAGGTCACCATGAAGTTGCGCTCGTTGACGTTCTCCAGATACATGGGGTCTCCGCCGTTTATTGTATCAAGACGTGAAGGTCGGCAATTGGGCAGTTCGGGGTGTCGAACAGATGTAGCTTAACGGGTGGGGCCGCCGGCCAGACGGCCGGGACACAGGCGGGCGAGGGCCGCGGCAAGTTCGCCCGGTTGAACAGGTTTGCTCAGATAGCCATCCATGCCGGCAGCCAGGCACTGGTCCACGTCGCCCGCCATCGATCCGGCCGTCATCGCCACGATCGGCAGGCGTCCTCCGGCGGTGGATTCCCTCTTGCGGATCGCTACGGTGGCCGTGATCCCATCCATTCCCGGCATCTGCAGGTCCATCAATACCAGGTCAACCGTGTGGCGTTCGAGTAGATCGAGCACCTCCTGGCCGGTGGCTGCTACCACGAACGGGCAACCGAGTTTGGAGAGCAACCGGCCGGCGATCCTCTGGTTGATCGGATTGTCCTCGGCCAGCAGCACACGCACGTCAGGAAACTGCCCGTCCAGTATTCCGGACTCCGGCGCGAGCCCGGTAGCGGGTCGCGGCGCCTCGCGGGCCACTCCCACTTGCGCGGTGAAATGGAATACGCTGCCCCCTCCCGCGCGTGCTTCCACCCAGATGCGGCCGTTCATGGCTTCCACCAGCCGCTTTGAAATCACGAGCCCCAGGCCAGTGCCTCCATAGGCCCGAGTGATGGAGTTGTCGGCCTGCTCGAATGGCTCGAAGATGATGGCGCGCTTGTCCTCCGGCACGCCCGGCCCCGAATCTTCCACCGTGAAATGCAGCACAACGCTGTCGCCGTCGCCGGCCGTGAACTCCACCCGGACTACGACGCTGCCGCGGCCAGTGAACTTGACCGCGTTGCCGGCGAGGTTCAGTATGATCTGCCGGAGGCGGGAAGCGTCGCTCGCGACATAGGCCGGCAGCCCGGATGCGTACTCGCAGGAAAGGCTCAGCCCCTTTTCCATCGCTTTCGGCCGCAGGGTGCTCACCGCGTCATCCACCGTTTGCCGTAGGCTGATGGGCGCAATGTTCATCGTCAAATGGCCGGCGTCGATCTTGGAGAAGTCCAGGATGTCGTTGATAATGCCCAGCAGAGACTCCGCCGACACCTGCGTCAGCCGCATGTATTCCTGCTGCTCTTCGTTCAGCGGCGTGTCCATCATCAACGAGGTCATGCCCAGCACGCCGTTCATTGGGGTGCGGATTTCATGGCTCACGTTGGCGACGAATTCGCTTCGCGCGCGGCTGGCCACCTCCGCCCGTTCCTTGGCTGCGTCCAGTTCGTCGATGACGCCCAGCAACTGGTGATTAGTCTCCTCCAGTCGGTGCGTGCGCTCGGTGACACGTGCCTCCAGGTCGCGGTTCCGCCCCACCAAATGGCGCAACCGCAACCGGTAGAGCAACCAAGCGAGCACTGCCGCCACCGAGACACAGAGGCCCACGAACCAAGGCGTTTGATAGAAATAGGGCATCAGGCGGGTCTTCGCCGAGGCCCCCTTCTGGCTCCAGACGCCGTCGTTGTTGGCCGCCATCACCTGAAACTCGTAGTCGCCGGGCGGCAGGGTGGTATAAAACGCCTCCCGCCGGCTGCCGCTGTCCACCCACTCCGTCTGATACGGCAACAGACGGTAACGGTAGAGCACCTTGGCGGGAGCCGCCAGACTCAACCCGGCAAAACGCCACTCCAGATTCCGGCTGCCCGCCGGCAGTATGCTCACGCCATCCAGGGGCGCCTCCTTGCCATTGACGACAAGGCTCTCAATCCGTACGGGCGGCGGCAGGTGATTGAAGGCCAGCCGGTTGGGGTCCACCACCGACAACCCCTTCATGGTGGGAAACCACAGCCTGCCGTCCGGCGAGCGGCTGCCGGCGGGTTGTCCGCCATTGCATTCGCGGCTGTTGAGCCCGTCGGCGATGCCGAATGCCAGAGCCCGGATCTCGCGTCGCGAGCCGTTGTCCGGGGCCAGAAGATCCGCCTTGTTCATCCGAAAGATGCCGGAACTGGAACTCACCCACAGGTAGCCCTCGCCGTCTTCCATGATCTGAAAAACGACATCCACGGGGAATCCATTTTGGGGCGTGTAGGCCGTGAACCGGCCCCCATGGCGTCTTGTCATTCCGCCGTCAAACGAACCGATCCAGAAATCCCCGGCGGCATCTTCGTAGATGGAAAAGATGTATTCTCCTGCGAGTCCGTCGCGTTTGGTGAAGATCTCGAATTGTCCGTTCTTCAGCCGGCACAACCCCTTTTGCGTGCCAAACCAGAGCTGTCCCAGGCGGTCTTCGTGAATCACGCGTACGTGGTCGCCCGGCAGTTCGTTGCCGGCCTTGAACCGGCTGATGCGCCCCTGCTGCATCCGGTACAATCCGCGGCCCATGGTGCCAATCCAGAGGATGCCGGCGCGGTCCTCCCGCACGCTCAACAAAGGAGTACCCGGCAAGCCGTCCTTCGGGGTGAACGTTGTCAGGTTCCGGAAATCTCCACCCCCGATCCGTACCAGATCTCCGCTATAGCTGCCGGCCCAGATGTTGCCCGCGCGGTCCTCATGCAGAGTCCAGATGTCCTCGCTATGCAGGCCGTTGGTTCGATTCAGCCGTTCCGGCGGGCCGCCGCCGGGCGGGATTCGCGAGATGCCACCGCCGTTGTGCCCAACCCACACAGCGCCGTTCCGCGCCACCAGCACACACTGCTCCAGATTGCCGCCCAGCCCGTCGGCTGCCGTCATTGTCCGGAATGAGACGTCTCGCAGCCTGCGCAGTCCGGCCCCGCTCGCGCCCAGCCAGACGCTGCCTTCCCGGTCTTCATAGATGGCGATAATCGATTCCGCCGTGTACGGCCCGGGAGCATCCTGAAAACTGAATTTGCCTCCGGTCCAGCGCGCCAGGCCGCCGCTGAGGATGCCCGCCCACAATACCCCGTCGCGATCGCAGGTGAGCGCCCACACCACCTTGCCGTCAATCCGCGCCTCCCGCACGCGCTCCGCGCCGCCGTCCTCGCGCATACGGGCGATGCCATCGCTGGTGCCGGCCCAGATTGTGCCGTCGGGCGTCTGCGCCACCGACAGTACTCGCTCGCTGGGCAGGCCCTCCCGCGCACCGGTGCGAGCAAATCGCCCCTCCGCATAGCGGTAGATCCCGCTGTGCGTGCCAACCCAGATGGCGCCCTGTTTGTCCTCGAAAATCGTGCGGATCGTCTGGCCCGCCAGGCCGACGAACTGAAGCTGGCCATTTCTCCACATATGAAGACCTGCATTTACGGCCCCCAGCCAGACCTCTCCTCCACGCCCCACCAGGACGGTGCGAACGGAGACGCCGTGGGCCAAAGTCCCGCCCGCTACCGGTTGGAAGACGCCGCCCACCACGCGGTATGCTCCCTCCGTCGTCCCAAGCCACAGCGCGCCGTCCTTGCCCCTTTGCAGAGACCAGATCAGATTGGTGGTCAGGCCTGGCGTATTCGTTTTGTCGTAAACCCGAAACTCCTTCCCGTCAAAGCGGACCAGACCATAGTAGGTGGCCAGCCAGAGGTAGCCTTCCTCGCCCTGGACGATGGAGTTGATGGTGTAGTGGGGCAGTCCTTCGGCCTCTTCCCAGGAAGAGTACTGGAAGTGCTTGATCTGCTTGGCGGGGTCCAGCGCCCGCAGTTGGCCAGCCAGGCCCGCGAGCGCAAGGGCCATCAGGGCCAGGTGGGATGGCCGCATCTGACTATCGAACTGGAGCCGTCTCAACGATACTGCTCCTCAGCACTGGCTTGCGGCGCGGCCTATCCCTTATCCATAGACCACAGGATTCTTGTCCAGCCAGTGCTTGTCCCTCGTCTGGGTCACTTGTCTCAACGCACCCTTCGCGATGGGGCCGGTAACCCCGCGCGAGCCCCAGATCACGCCGCCGCTGAAGCCCACCGCGGCGCCCACCAACGCGCCGGCCAGGGCAGTGCGGGAAGACCTCCGTTCGTCGGTCAGATAGGCCACCAGCGCGCCCACGCACGCGCCGATTACGGCGGGCTGCCAGGAATCTCTTGCCGCCTGCGAGATCTCCGACAATCCGTCCTCCGCCATTACGTCGTGGCGCGCCGAGTCCGCGCCTTTCAACGCTGAACTTGCCAGTTCCTTGCCGTACTCCAGGTTCTCTTTCAACCAGTTTTGATTGCTCATGACAGTTTGATCCTACTCCCATCATATCGGGTCCGGCTGGCAATCACTGTATCCTTTGAATTTGAAACTCCGAAAACGCCCGAGCCACGCCCTACCCTGTTTCGTCGATAATGAGTACTACGTTGAATCAATTCCAACCCGAACCGCGCTCCATCCCGTCCGCGCCCGAGAGCCGGGCTGCCCGCATTCTTCGCGAGGTCTTCGAATCCGGCCGCCCGGTCACCTACCTCCAGACCTCGGAGGAACAGCGCGCCGGCCAGGTACTGCGTGAGGCGGCCCTTCGCCTGGCGGGTCCGCACTCGCTGAGCGTCTGGACGTGGAGTCTCACTCAGGGTCTCTATCGCGATGGCGTACACGCGGAGGCCGGCACGCATGATCCGCAGCAGGCGCTCGAGTTCATCGCCGCCCTCAAGCAGCCGGCCATCTTCCAGCTTAAGGATTTCCACGAGCCTCTCCGCGATTCGGTCGCCATCCGCCGGCATCTCCGGGACCTCTACGAATCCTGCCAGGGCGAGCGCAAGTTCATCGTCATCACTGCGCCGGTCCGCGTCATTCCCGAAGAGCTGGAGCGCAACCTGCTGTTTCTCGAACTGCGGCCGCCGGACATCGTGGAGCTGGTGGATTTCCTGAGACGCGAGAGCGGCCAGACGGACCCCGAGATCCTCCAGCCGCTCGCCTCCGCCCTACAAGGGCTGACGCTGGACGAAGCGCACTACGCGCTCAGCCGCGCCATCGCGGCACACGGCGCCCTGACCCTGGCCGCCCGTCCAGCTCTGCTCGAAGAGAAGCGCCTGCTGATCAACCGCACGGGCTATCTGGAGTTCATCTCCGATGGCGGCAGCTTGAGCGAGGTGGGTGGTTTGGAAGGCATCAAGAAATGGCTCCTGGAGCGGCGGAAGCTCTTCCAGATGGGTGAGGACCTGAGCGCCGAACTGGTGCCCAAGGGCGTGCTCATTATGGGCATTCCGGGTTGCGGCAAGAGCCTCTCGGTGAAGGCATTCTCCTCTTATCTGCAATTGCCGCTGTATCGCATCGACATGATCGAGATTTTTTCCGGCCGCCACGGCAAGCCGGAGGGGGCGTTCGTGCAGGCGTGCAAGATGATGGAGGACATGGCGCCGGCGGTGCTCTGGTTTGACGAGATCGAGATGGGCATCACCTCCACCGAATCCGGTGGTGAGCAGGGGCGCATCTTTGCCTTCTTTCTGACGTGGATGCAGGAGAAGACGCGCGGCCTGTTTGTGGCGGCCACCGCCAACCGCATTGATCTGCTGCCCGCCGAGATGATCCGCAAGGGGCGCTTCGACGAGGTCTTCTTCGTCGATCTGCCGCACGACGACGAGCGCGCCGAGATCTTCGAGATTCACCTCAAGCGGCGCGGCGTGGACATCTCCGGCATTGACATCGAGCAGTTGAAGTCTTTCACCAACGGCTGGACCGGCGCTGAGATCGAGCAGTGCGTGGTCTCGGCGGTCCTGAAGGCGCGCCTGGCGGAGAGGCCGGTGGCTGGACAGGATCTCATCAGCGTCGCCGTGAAGACCGTGCCGCTCTCGCGCACCATGAGCGAGCAGATCGATCATATCCGCAGTTGGGCTTTTGAGCGGGCAGTGCGCGCCTCACCGCGGGCGCTGGGCCGTTAGCGGTTGCTCTCCCATGTAGCCGCAGGCGGAGGCGCTACCGCGCGGTCCAACCGCCATCCACCAGCAGCGTATGGCCGGTGATTAGCGATGCCGCAGGTGAGGCCAGAAACACGACCGCTCCGGCCACCTCCATCGGCTGTCCGACGCGGTGCAGCGCCGCGATGCGCTGTTCCACATCTCCCCGAAATGCGGTGATGGCCAGATACGGTGCTGTGCTGGGCGTCTCGATAAACGTCGGCGCCACGACATTAACGTTGATGCCGTAGTGGCCCCACTCTACTGCCTGGCACTTCGCCATATGAGCGATGGCGGCCTTGGTCATGCAGTAGACCGACACGCCCGGCAAGGCCACGGCGCCGGCCTGGGATCCCAGATGAATGATGCGTCCGCCGCCCTGCCGGATCATCACGCGCGCGGCTTCCTGGCTGGCGAAGAACGTCCCTTTGACGTTCAGGTTCATCACGCTGTCGTAGTCCGCCTCGCTTACCGATTCGGCATCGTCGAAGATGGCAAAGCCGGCATTGTTCACCAGAATGTCGAGGCGTCCGAAATGTTCCACCGTGGAGTGCACAGCGGCGCGGATTTGATCCAGCCGCGTGACATCCATCTGCACGGAGTGGGGGCGCCGCCCCAGGCTGGCGATCTCATCCTGCAAGCCGCCGTTGGCACTGACATCGCGCAGCCCCAGCGCGACATCGGCTCCCGCGTTGGCAAGAGCCAGCGAAATGGCCCGGCCCAGTCCGCGCGCCGCTCCTGTCACCAGCGCCACCTTGCCGCTCAGGTCGAAACTCGGGTATTGATCCATAGCGACCAGCATAAACCGCCGCGCTATGGTGCCGGCCTCAAAAAGAAATTGATACCGGAATGCGCCGGGGCTGCGTCTGAAAGGTGTGACCCAATCTCTGTCTGCTACGAGCGGGGGGTGCTAATGCAGGCCGGCGACATCATGCGAGCTTGGGGGCTCATACTCAGGGGGCGCAAACCCACGCTGTCTATCGAGATCACCAAGGAATGCCTGCTGCGTTGTCCAGGCTGCTACGCATTTGAAGATCAGCATCTGGGCAATGGCGTCAATCTCCGCCAACTTAGTGATTTTAAAGGCGATGAACTCGTACGCCGTGTCATGGGGCTGGCCAGCGAATTGCGTCCCCTGCACCTGTCGCTGGTCGGCGGCGATCCCCTCGTGCGCTATCGCGAAGTGGAACAAATGCTGCCCCAATTGCTGGCGCTGGGCATTCATGTCCAACTCGTCACCAGTGCCTTCCGGCCCATGCCGGACATCTGGAGTTCCTACCACGGCTTCACGCTGTCAGTCTCGGTGGATGGTCTCGAAGCCGAGCACAATGCGCGCCGCGCTCCGGCCACCTATGAACGAATTCTCCATAACATCGCGAACCAGCGAGTCACCATCCACTGCACCATAACCGGCCAGATGATGAAACGGCCGGGCTATCTGCGGGAGTTCATGGAGCACTGGAGTCGCGTGGACGCCGTGCAGAAGGTCTGGTTCAGCATCTTCACCCCCCAGCGCGGGCAGGTGTTGCCTGAGATTCTCACCCCCGCCGAGCGCCAGGATGCCATCCGCCAAATCCACGAACTCCGTGGCCGCTACCCGAAACTCGCCATGCCGCGCCGTTTGGTGGATCACTTTGGCAATCCGCCAGCCAGTCCGTCGGATTGTATCTTCTCCCAGGTGACGCAAACCATTTCCGCCGATCTGCGCACCGCCATCACGCCGTGCCAGTTCGGCGGCGACCCCGATTGCAGCCAGTGCGGGTGCATGGCCTCGATGGCGCTTGCCGCCGTGGGCTCCCACAAAGTGGCTGGCTTCATCCCCGTGGGCTCGCTCTTCCGCGCCTCGGTCAGGCTCGGCGCGCTGCGGCGCGGGGCAGCCCCGCCGCTACCAGGCGTCCCGGTTGGTGATGGTCACGCGGTAAACGGGCTTGTTTCTCTCCGCGGGGTCCATCACGAAGACGTCTGATGTCTTGGCCGGATCGTAGCCGCGCCACAGCCAGGTGAGCGACTCCGGCAGATCGAGCGCCGCCTGCGAACTGTTGTGCGCCGCCTGGCCGAAGCGGAAGTGATAGTCATACTCCCGCATCTTGAGCGAATTGGCGAGTTGGATGTTCTGGAGCGGCCACGAGCCGTGATCGTTTTCCAGATCGTCCGTGCCGTCGCTCATCCACACGCGGATGTTTCGTTTGGGCTGCTTGCGCACGTAAAACGGAAAGAGGTTGCCGCCATCGAGCTTGTCCTGCGGACGCCATTGAATCGACGCATAGCTGCCGATGGTGGAGTGCACGCGGCTGAACTTCTCCGGCATAAACCACGCCGAGGTGAACGAGCAGATGCCGCCGGAAGACTCTCCGCCGATGGCGCGGCTATAGCCGTCCTGGCGCAGCTTGTAGATCTTCTCCACTTCGGGCAGCACCTCTTCGAGCAGGAATCGCGTGTAACGGTCGCTTACCGTGTCGTACTCCACCGAGCGCATCGCCTTGCCGTCGGGCGCGAAGCCGGGCGCGATCAGCACGTGCACCATCGGTGGAATCAGCTTCTGATGGACGAGGTTTTCTGTCACCGTGAAGAGGCGCAACCGCGAGAGATCGCCGGCGATCAAGGTCTGGCCGTCCTGCCACACCATCAACGCCGAGGGCTGGGCCGGATCGACGCCTGGCGAGGCGTAGAACCAGTAGTCGGCCTTCATGCCGTCGTAGATAGTGCTCACAATCGTGCGTTTTTCGCTCAATTTGCCGCTCGGAACGCCACTTTTCGGGTACGAATCGGCGTTGTATCCGGTCAGATCGGCTCGCGAGCCCAGTAGCTTCCCATCGGCGCTGTACAGGTAGGAATACGTCACGCCCGTGCGCATCTTCTCCAGGCGCATCCAGAGATCAGAACCCACGATCCGCAGCATCGGCACCGGCGGCTGCTGGTTGATGGAGACCGACACCGGCACATCCGACGCGGTGACGAACAGAAAATCCTGTCCCCAGACGGCGACGCCGCCGCGCGCGGAGAGGGTCTTTGTGATCTGCTCCGCCAATCCGGGCGCGGCGGGGCCGCCCCGTGCCGTGTGGATCAACTGTTCCAGCGGATGAACCTGTGCGAGGGCGGTGCAGGCGAAGAGTGCGGAGAGGGTCAGTAGCTTCATGGCTTGGACGGAGAGGCTTTCTGTTCGAGGAATTCGGTGATCTCTTTGAAGCGGCGGCGGCGCGCCTGATCGAGCGCGGTTTGCGAGCGGGCGTCCTTGGCGTCGAGGTCCGCGCCGGCGGCGGCGAGGGCCTGCACGGCAGGCAGGCAGTTTTGCGCGGCTGCGAGGTGCAGCGCGGTGCTGCCCGCGGTAGTGCGGGCGTTGGAGTCGGCGCGGGCGGCCAGCAGGGCAGTGATGGTGGCGGGGCGGCAGGCGCGCGCGGCGAGATGGATGGGGCGATAGCCCTCTGGGCCGGCGGCGGAGGGGTCGGCCTTGGCGCCGAGCAATGTGGCCGCGGCTTCATCGTGACCGCCTTGCGCGGCGAGCCACAGCGGGCTGACGCCGGAGAGAGAGGGCGCGTCCACCTTGGCGCCGGCGGCGAGCAACTGAGCGACCATCGGCGTGCGTCCCTCGGCGGCGGCGTAGTGGAGCGCGGTCTGGCCGCGGCGATTCTCCGTGGCATTGACGTCCAGGCCTCTGCTCAGCAGCAGGGCGAGTGCGGCAGGATGGCCGGAGCCGGCGGCGGCGTGCAGAGCCGTTTCGCCGTTCCAGCGCCGGGCTGCTAAGTTGGCGCCGGCAGCGAGGAGAATCTTTAGGAGATCCGCCTGGCCGCGACGGGCTGCCACGAGCAGCGCGGTCTCGCCGTCTTCTCCCACCGCGTTGACGTTCGCGCCCTTGGCCAGGATCGCCTGTACTTCGCCAGGCGTGCCGCTGGCGCAGGCTTCCAGCAGGGCGGCGGGTGTCACGGCCGGCGGAGCCAGCAGGGAAATTAATAGCAGTATCAGAGGTCCCAAGTCTGGTTAGTGTTATACCATACGGGAAAGGCGATGAAGGGATTTACGGTAGGGGCCCTGTTTGCACTGGGCCTGTTCGCACTGGGTTTGATGCTGCCCGTCCGCTCCGCGGCGGCTGACGTCGGGCGGGAGTGCGTCTATCAATCGCAAGTGCGCCCGTTCCTCAAGCAATACTGTGCCGGTTGCCACAACGCGCGTGTGAAGACGGCCGGTGTAGCCGTCGATGGATTCCTCACCGGCGAAACAATTGGCGCGCAGAACGGCGCCTGGGAAAAGATCCTGCGCAAGATCCGCACCGGCGAGATGCCGCCGCCCGGTCTGCCGCGCGCGCCGCAGAGTACCGTCAATGACGTGGTGCAGTTTGTCGGCGAGGAACTGGACCGCGCTGCCGCGGCCAGGCCCGATCCCGGCCGCATCACCGCCCACCGGCTGAATCGCGCCGAGTACAACAACGCTGTGCGTGATCTGCTGGCAGTAGACTGGCGGCCCGCCGACGATTTCCCAGCCGACGATTCCGGCTACGGCTTCGACAACATCGCCGACGTGCTCTCGCTGCCACCCGTGCTGATGGAGAAATATCTGGCCGTGGCCGGCAAGGTGAGCCGCCAGGCGCTGGGCCGTGTGCGGCTCGATGCCGTGCTGGATCGCTACACAGCGCCCCGCAACCGGCCGCAGAACCAGCGCATCAGCGAGGCCGCGCCGGTGGGCTCCCGTGGCGGCATCGAAGTGGAGCACCGCTTTCCGGCCGACGCCACGTATCTGCTGCGCGTCCGGGTCCGGTTTGCGCCCGATCCCAAGGTTCCGGAATTTCTCGATTTCCGCCTCGACGGCAAGCTGCTGAAGCGAGTGGAAGTGAAGTTCACGCCTTCGGATGAGGACGAGGAACTGCGCCGCTTTGAGATCAAAGTGCCCGTCACCGCAGGACGCCATCAGCTTCTGCTGAGCTTCCTCCGCGACGATTCCAAGAACGAAAGCCCGACGCTGGAGATCGCCGCCGGCGGCAAGCTGCGCCGCAATCCGTTGGGGGTGGACTGGCTGGAAATCGGCGGCCCGTTCGACGTCACCGGGCCCGGCAATACGGCCAGCCGCCGCGCCGTGCTGACATGCAAACCCGCTGGCGCGAAAGACGAAGAGCCCTGCGCGTTGTCCATTCTCACCCGCCTGGCGCGCCGCGCGTGGCGGAGGCCCGTCACCGCGTCCGAAAGCGCCCGGCTACTGCGCTTCTACCGCATGGGCAAGACCGACAGCGGCGAGTTTGAGGGCGGTATCGAGTTGGGTCTGAAATCGATCCTGGTCTCACCGCACTTCCTCTTCCGCGTGGAGCGCGAGCCGGCGGTGCGTGCGGCCGATGTCTACCGCATCAGCGATCTGGAGCTGGCCTCGCGCCTCTCGTTCTTCCTGTGGAGCAGTATCCCCGACGAGACGCTGCTGGGCCTGGCCGAGCGCAAAGCGCTGCAGCGGCCCGGCGTGCTGGAGCGCGAAGTACGGCGCATGCTGGCCGATCCGCGCGCGGCTGCGCTGACAGCGAATTTCGCCGGGCAGTGGCTGCACTTGCGCAATCTGGCGAGTATGAAGCCGGACCCGGTGTTGTTCCCCGAGTTTGACAGCGCTCTGCGCGAGGCCATGCAGCGCGAGACCGAGATGTTCTTTGACGCTGTGGTGCACGAAGACCGCAGCGTGCTGGATTTCCTGGACGCGCCCTTTACGTATCTGAACCAGCGTCTGGCCGCCTACTACGGCGTGGCCGGCGTGGAGGGCCAGCGCCTGCGCCGCGTGGAGTTGCCCGCCGGGACACGCGGCGGAGTGTTGACCATGGCCAGCGTGCTGACGGTGACCTCCTATCCCACCCGCACATCGCCCGTCATCCGCGGCAAGTGGGTGCTCGAAAACCTGCTGGGCGCGCCGCCGCCCCCGCCTCCCCCGGACGTGCCGGCGCTCAAGGAAGCAGCCATCGGGAAGACTATGTCGATGCGCCAGCAGATCGAGCAGCATCGCGCCGATCCGTCGTGTGCGGCCTGCCACGCGAAGATGGATCCTATCGGTTTTGCGTTGGAGAACTACGACGCCGTGGGCCGCTGGCGCACGAAAGAGGGCGGATTTGAGATCGACGCATCGGGCCGCATGCCGTCGGGCGAGTCGTTTCAGAATGCATCGGAGCTGAAGCGTTATCTGCGCGCCAACCCCGACGAGTTTGTGTTGTGCCTCACCGAGAAACTGCTGACCTATGCGCTGGGCCGCGGCGTGGAGCGCAACGACAAGCCGCTGGTGCGGGCCATGGCGCGCGACGCGGCGCGCGACAACTACAAATTCTCATCCATCGTGTTGGGCATTGTCCGCGGCGCGCCGTTCCAAATGCGCCGCGCCACGGAAATCTCCGTCCAAACCAAAGAGGGGCGTCATGTTGGTGACTAGGAAATCTCTTTCCCGGCGGTCGATGTTGCGGGGCATGGGCGCGGCGCTGGCGTTGCCGGCTCTGGACGCGATGATTCCGTCGCTGGCCCGCGGGGCAGGGCAATCGCCGCTGCGTCTGGCCTTTGTCTACGTGCCCAACGGCATCATCATGAAGCACTGGACTCCGGTGGCCGAGGGGCGCGACTACGTCATGCCGGCCGCGATGGAGCCCGTGGCTGCCCATCGCGAGCAGTTGATGGTGCTGAGCGGCCTCTCCCAGAAGAACGGCCGCGCGCTCGGCGACGGGCCGGGCGATCACGCCCGCGCGGCGGCTTCGTTCCTCACCGGTTTTCATCCGAAAAAGACCGAGGGCGCCGACATCCACAACGGCGTCTCGGTGGATCAGGTGGCGGCCAACGCGCTGGGCGCGGCCACGCGCTTCCCCTCGCTGGAATATGGTCTGGAGGGTGGCGGCCTGGTCGGCAACTGTGATAGCGGCTACAGTTGCGCCTACACCAATTCCATCGCCTGGAGCGGGCCGCAGACCCCGCTGCCGCCGGAGCTGAATCCGCGCGCGGCCTTTGAACGGCTCTTTGGCGACGGCGAACTGCACGACCGCGCCACACGGCTTAAGCTCGCCCGGCAGGATCGCAGCCTGCTCGACTCCGTGCTCGAAGATGCCGGCCAGTTGAAGCGCAGCCTCGGCGCCACCGATCAGCTGAAGCTCGACGAGTATCTCAGCTCCGTGCGCGCCATCGAGCGCCGAGTGCAGACCGCCGAGAAGCAGGACATCGAGAAGAAGAACGACGCCAGCCGTGATCCCACTCTGCCCAAGCCGGCGGGCGTGCCGACGACGTACGAGGAGTACGCGCGGCTGATGTTTGACCTGATGGCCGTGGCGTTTCAAACCGATTCCACACGCGTGGCGACCTTCCTGATGGGCCGCGAGGGCAGCAACCGGACCTACCGCTCGATTGGCGTGCCGGAGGCCCATCACGGCATCTCGCACCACATGGGCTCGGTGGAGAAGATCGACAAGCTGGCAAAGATCAACCGCCTGCACGTCGAGCTGTTTGGCTCGTTCCTGGCGAAAATGAAGTCCATCCCCGATGGCGACGGCACGCTGCTGGATCACACGCTGTTGCTTTATGGCAGCGGCCTCAGCGACGGCAACGCGCACTCGCACGTGGATCTGCCGGTGCTGCTGGCCGGCGGGGCGAACGGCGCGTTCAAGATGGGCCGGCACGTGCGCTATGCGCCCGAGACGCCGCTGAACAATCTGTTCCTATCTTTGCTGGAGACGGCCGGGGTGAGAGAAGAGGCGCTGGGGGATAGCACGGGGAAGCTGCCTCGGTTGGGTGAACTGGCGGGGTAGGTTTTGTTGACGGGGCCATAATTTAGGTATGAAATTCCGCGTGGTCCTTGAGTATGACCTTGAGACTGCGAGTTTCTCTGCAGTCTGCCCTGAACCGCCAGGGTGCGCTTCCGCCGGTGACACGGAAGCGGAGGCGCGGGAGGGAATCGCAGAGGCAATCCGCCTATACCTCTCACCGGCCGACATCCAACTTTCACCCACCGCGAAGCTGGTTGAGGTGACGGTTGGGTGATCGCGGAACGCCGCGTCTTACCGCGGATCAGGTGATCTCGATTCTCCGCCGTCACGGATTTGTTCTCGCTGGCAGCGCCGGCAGCCACCAAGGGTGGCGTAATGTTTCGACAGGCAAGCAGGTCATCGTCGCGTATCATCGAGGGCGACTTCTGCCGCTGGGAACGATGAGAGCGATTGTGGAGGGGAGCGGAACGCTTGGCGGATTGGATCAAGTAGCCGCGAATTGGCCACCGGCAAGCAATGCCATTTGAACTCCAGTCGGATCTGCGGAGCATCACGGATGACGGGTTGCTGGCGGGATAGGCGCGGCAGATGGCACGGCGCCCCGCCTGGGCAGAGCGCCGTGCATCTCCTCCGCCTACCGGTCGATGGAGCCGATCTGGTGGGCGCTGCGAACGCTGTGTTCCTGACCCGGACCGTGGCAGGTGACGCACTGTTCCTTGCCTTCCAATACGCTCTGGACCGCGCCGAACGAGGCCCCCTTGGAGATCATGTGTTGTTTGATCTCGCTGGAATCGTGGCACGCCGAACACGTGGCGGCTATCGGGCTGATGCGCAGGTCGTTGGCGGGATTGACGTCCACCCAGCCCGGCAGCGGGTTCAACGAACTCGCTGAAACCACCGTGGAGCCGAGCTTGCTGGCCAGCGGCAGCTCAAACGTCCCTTTGCCGTTCTTGTCGATATGGCAGGTGACGCAATTGCGGAGCTCGCTGGGGAACCGGACTGTGCTGAAGTCGAGCAGCGCGCCCCGGAAACCCACGATCACGAGCGGGCTCTTCCGGAAGCCGCCGGCATGAATGCCATGGACCATGCGCTTGAGGTCGATGGATTCCTCGGCGCCCGAGCTGCGATAGGCCGCGTCGGTCTGATTGGGGTTATGGCACATCACGCAGAGACCCGGCTCCTCGTTGCGGTTGGCTCCATGGAGGCTCAGACGGGGCACAATCACGTCACCGTGCTGGCCTCCGTCGTGGCAGACCTTGCACTTATTGAAGTCCACCACCTGGCGTCTGGCGACGGAGCCCGCCGTGATGGCGTAGTCCTTGTAGACTGACTTCACAGGCACGCTGCCGAAGACCGGCGCGCCCACTGCATCGATGCCCGTCTGGATGCTGGGATGGCCCTCGATGGCCACCCGGCCCGCGCCGGCCGCCTGCAGCGGAAGCACATTCCGCACCCAGAACGTCAGCGCCGCATTGGCCACGCCCGCGCACGGAGAGCCGGCGGCGGTGCAGGGATTGGCGGCGGTTAGCGCATTCACGACGTTCGGATAGGCTGGTCCTATTCCCCCGGGGTTGGGCGGCGTGGAGTTCATCCAGTTGCGGATGACGTTGTTCATTGCGGTAGTGCCCGGGTTGCTACCCGTGTTCACCAGTTCAGCAGTGCCCCATGTGCCCGCATTCCAGCCCACATTGACCCGCAAGGTCGCCGGCGCCCGGAACGGCGGAGTCCCGGAGCGGATATTGTAGGGCGTCTGGGCAGCCTGCGGGTTGGTCACTGAAAAGACAACTGTCACAGTCCGGCTGACGCTGTCGAACGCGGCCGAATGGATGTTGTACTGAAAGAACTTCGTCGAATCCCACAGCAGCGGCGCCTCTTGCGCCGATGCCGGGAACGGGGCCAGCACTGCCGTCGCCAGCAGTAGCGCCAGCCCGGCCGGCTGGGTCTTGTGCGTCAACCGAAAAAGTCCGGACGTTGAGATGTTCGGAAAGAGCTTCATTGATTTGTTTGATCCTTTCACCCTCAGGTTCTCCCCGGCATCGCCTGCGTGCCAGGGCAGACAGACGCTATCGGGCCTTACTGGTTCGATAGCGGACTATCGGGTCCTGTACTAAGCAGTCGGCGGGCCGTTCGCGCGGCGACAGGGTGCTAAGGTAATTTTCCGACCAGAAGAAATCTGCGCCGAGTCTCGTAAGGACAAGTCCTCATGGGGTTTATTGTTGCTTCACCTGAGAGTACGATTTGGGAGAGATGTGCCGCGGGGTTTTGAATCGCGTCGGTAGAACTTTCCGTACTGGTTGGGAAGCTTTACCGGACAAGTTCACGGTAATAAAACTGACAAAATAGTGAAGGATACACGGTGCGCCCACCACCGGTTTTGGCTGGCGCCCGGCGCGGGCCTGGCGCAAAATGGAGGGCATCATGATGCCGTCCCGCCGCACGTTCCTGGCCGGCGCCGCTGCGCCGTGGAACAACCCGCTCGCCTTCCTCCGCCGCGAAAACCTCAAGATCACCGATATCAAGGTCACGCTGCTCTCCTGCGATCTCAAGGACAGGTCGTGGGTCACCGCCAATATGCTGATCTGGAAATCCGACGCCGTTCTGGTGGAAGTCTTCACCGACAAAGGCATCGTCGGCATCGGCGAGTGCAGCCCTTATGCCGGCCCGGAGTTTCTCAAAAAGACCATCGAGGACGTGATCCGGCCCATGCTGCTGGGCCACAATCCGTTTGATGTGGAGCACCTCACCACGGCATGGGGCGGCCCGCGCCCCAACTACGCCGTGTGGGCCGGCATCGACGCCGCCTGCTGGGACATTCTCGGGCAGGCTGCCGGCAAGCCTGTCTACGAGCTGCTGGCCGCCGGCGGCGCGGCGCAACCCCATATCCGCATGTACGCCTCAGGCGGAGTGGAATATGCCTGGTACGCACGCCCGGAGGCCCTTGTTGAGGAAGCGCTGCGCTGCCGGCAGGCTGGCTACACTGCCTTTAAATTCCGCATCGGCACCGAGTGGAAGAACAGCGGCATGACGCTGCGCAAATACATCCCGTGGGTGCGGAAACTCCGCGAGGCCGTCGGTCCTGGCATGGATCTGATGCAGGAGAGCAACATGAGGCTCAGCCTCGAGGAGTGCCTGGAGCTCTGCCCCGTACTGGAGGAGTTGGGCTTTCTCTGGTTTGAGGAACCCGTCAAGGCGTACGAGCCCGGGGCGCTGGAAAACCACCTCCGCATCCGGCAGTCGCTGCGCAAGGTGAAGGTGTCCGGCGGGGAAAGCCGCGGCGGACGCGTCGATTTCAAGGAGTGGATCGACCGGCGCGGCTACGACATCGTGCAGCCGGACTGCAACGTCACCGGTCTGACGGAAGCTTGGCACATCGCCGCCATCGCGGCGCTCAAGGGCATTGATTGCTGTCCGCACAACTGGCACGGCGGCCTGACCACCATGGCCAATGCCGCCCTGGTCGCGGCGATTCCGAACCGCCTGATGCTGGAACTGAACCAAACCTGGAATCCGTTCAAAGAGGAGATATTCGAGGATCCTCTCGTGGTCCGCAACGGCTTTCTGGATCTGCCGCGCCGGCCTGGGTTTGGCATGAAGGTCAAGCCGGGGCTCGCGGCGAAGTACCCATTCCTGCCGGGCAACTACTGGAAGGTCAACCCGAAGCTGCCGGTGGTTTGAGCTGCGCTCTGCGTCCTGACGGCGGAATGGCTGATGGCCCGCCCCGCATGATAGCCTTCCCATACGGAGTAACGCTCATGACACGGGTTTGGTTCCTCGCGGCGGCAATGTCGGTCTCGCTCTCGCTCTTCGCCCAATCCGGGCAGAAGATCTTCCATCTGGAGATCGGCGATGCGCAGCGGCGCACGCGGGACGCGCGCGTGGTGCTCGACGGTATCACGGACACAGCGACGGGCGAAGTGCTCTCCATCAGCCAACTGGCCAGCCGGCTACGTGACACGCGCTTGCTGCTGGTGGGCGAGTCGCACACCAGTGTGGATTTTCATCGCGTGCAACTGCGCGTGATCCAGGCCCTGCAACAGTCCGGCCGCAAGGTGATGATCGGTCTGGAGATGTTCCCATACACCGAGCAGCGCTCGCTCGAGAACTGGCGCGACGGGCTGCTCACCGAGGAGGGCTTCCTCACCCTCGCCCGCTGGTACGAGTTCTGGGGCTACCACTGGAATTACTACTCGGACATCTTCCTCTACGCCCGCGACCACCGCATTCCCATGTACGGCGTCAACACGCCCCGCGCCGTCGTCACGGCCGTGCGCCAAAAGGGCATCGACAAGCTCTCGGACCAGGACAAGCAGCATGTGCCGCCCCAGATCGATATCGACAGCAACGATCACCTGACCTTCTTCAAGGCGTCTTTCGATGACGAAGGCTCCATGCACGGGCGCATGCCGGATTCCATGCTGAAGGGCATGCAGGCGGCACAGGCCACCTGGGACGCCAGCATGGGCTTCAACAGCGTGAAGGTGCTAAAGGCCGCGCACTCCGATTCGATTCTGGTGGTGCTGGTGGGCAGCGGCCACGTCGCCTACGGCGTGGGCATCGAGCATCAGGCCAAACAGTGGTTCGACGGCAAAATCACCACGCTGATTCCCGTGCCCGTGCAGGACTCCGACGAGAAACCGGTGGTGAACGTGAAGGCCTCCTACGCGAACTTCGTGTGGGGCATCCCGCCCGAGCACGATTCGCTCTATCCCTCGCTGGGCTTCTCCACCACGGAGTCCGGCGGGGTGCGCAAGATCATCGCCGTGGAGAAGGATTCCGTCGCTGCCCGCAGCGGATTCCAGGTCGGCGATCAGGTGCTGGCGCTCGACGGCATCGCCGCGCCGGACCGCGAAACGTGGAATCGTCTGATGGCCACCCGGAACTGGGGCGATACGGCCGTGGTGACAGTGAAGCGCGGCGAGGCGGAGATCAAGATCAATGCCGAACTGCGCCGGGTGGTGAAGGAAAAGAAGTAGGGGCGGGCCATGATCGCTCATGCCCGGCGGCCTCCGAATCGCCCCGCATGCCCTCCGTTGGGACCGATGAGCCCTTTTGCACCCGCCGTGCATCCATACCCGCATGGTCATCCTCCGCAGTGCCGAAGCTACCTGGGCCGGAACCGTCAGCGACGGTAGCGGTCGCATCAAACTCCAGAGCGGCGCGCTCGACGCGCCCTTCAGCCTCAAGGCCCGCGCCGCCGACGGCCCCGGCACCAACCCCGAAGAGCTCATCGCCGGCGCCCACGCCGGCTGCTACAGCATGATGCTCTCCGCCCTCCTCACCGGCCTCGGTAAGCCCGCTTCCTCCATCCACACCAAGGCCCGCGTCCAGCTCGAGAAACTCGAAGCCGGCTTCACCATCACCAAAATCATCCTCGCCACCGAAGCCTCCGTCCCCGGCCTCACCGCCGCCGAGTTCGCCCAGACCGCTGAAGACGCCAAGAAGAACTGCCCCGTCTCCCGCGCCCTCGCCGCCGTCCCGGTCGAATTCACCGCGACGCTGCTCCCCTAAGGGGCCGCCGCGCCATTGCAGTGGGATGATAAACGGTTCGCCGCTTCCCGGCAGAGGCCAGCGCGGAGCCGTCCTCGTGCTTCGCCCGCTGATTGTTGAGTCGCCGCTGTTTCAGTCCGCAAGGATCAGATTCCTTATGACATTCACCGTCGCGAGCTCAAGCCCGCTGGCTACACGTTACAGAAACAAACAATTCGACTCACGATACGACCCCTTTGGGAGCCGCAATGGACCCTGACCTAAAAGCGCCGTATCAAAACCGACCTCGCCTACTACCGCCAGTGGTCCCTGCTTCTCAATCGATTCTTCGAGGCCCGCCTCCGGGCCCACATCGCCCACTGTGGCGGAGACAGCCGCCGGGGCCATGCCAATTTCGCCGCGCACGACCCTCTATTCCTCCAGATCGTCCGCCGTTTCCGCTGGCTCGACGTTCGCATGGGCCGCGCGCAACGCGCGCTCATCCGCCACCGCGCGCATCCCGTACAGGCCGAACACTCCCATATCTCTCTGATTCCAAACACCCGGCCGCGCCCTACTTCGCCCCCGCGACACCCCATTGCTTGTTCGGCGCCGGCCCCAGCACGATCGAGAGCGTGCCGCCCGCGGAGAACTCGCGATGCGTGATCCAATACCGCCCTGTCAGCGCCTTCCCATTCAGCGCCGCGGACTGAATATAGACGTTTTTCGGCCCCAATCCCTTCGTCGTGATCGTGAACGTCTTGCCCGTGTAATACCGCGAGTCCAGTTGAATCGTGACCCGCTCAAACAGCGGGCTCGTGATCTCATACCGCGGCTCCACCGCCGCGCCGCCCTGCACATCAAACAACCCGATCGCCATCAGTACGCCCAGGCTGCCCATCTGCCCCTGATCCTCGTCGCCGTTGTAGCCGCCATACGGGCTAACGTCGCCGTACGTCTCTTCCTTCACGCGCCGCACCCAATACTGCGTCAGCCACGGCGCACCCGCATGGCTGAAAAGGTGCGCCATCTCGCACGAGGGCTGGTTCTCGTAATCCACCCAGTTTTCCCCGTGCTTGCCATGCGGCGTCACGAACTTCGCCGGCGCCGCCAGCTCAAACTGCTTGCTCAGCTTCTCGATGAACTTCGCCTCGCCGCCGATCTGCGCGATCAGGCCCGGCACGTCGTGCGGCACGAAATACGTGTAAATCGCCGCATTGCTCTCCACAAATCCTTCGCAATTCGATCCCAGACACGTCGGCGCAAACGGCGTCAGCCACCCTCCGTCCATCGTCTTTGGCCGGATCCATCCGCTCTCGGCGTCCCACAGCTTCTTCCAGTTGGCCGAGCGTTGCGTAAACTGTGCCGCCTCCGCGCCCTTGCCGAGCCCCTGGGCGAACTGTGCCACGCACCAGTCCTGATACGCATACTCCATCGTCTGCGCCGCGCCCGCCCGGTGCATCCCCGTACCGCCCACGCCCACCGGCACGTACCCGCGCTCCACATACTCACGCATACCGCCGCCCTGCGCATTCACGCCATGCTCGTACCCGGCATGGTCGCGAATCCCGCCCGGAAACGCGTTCTTCAGCGTGCCCGCCCACGCCGATTGCACGTCGAAATCGCGGATGCCTTTGTTGTACGCCGCCGCAATCAGCGGTACAGCCTGGTCGCCCACCATCACGAACGTATAGTTGCCGCCCGCCGGCCCGCGCGCAATCATCCCGCCGTTCTTGTAGTAGTCCACCAGCGAGTCGATCATCTCGCTCATCAGCTTCGGGTACGCCATCGACCACACCAGATTCAGAGTCCAATGCGAGCCCCAGAACGCATCCGAGTTGTAGGTGCTCCGGGTGGCCCGTCCCTTCGCGTCCAGCGGAACCCGCCGGATCTTCGGCTCCGTGCCGGTGTTGTCGATATACGATCCGTCCAGATCGCTGAACGTCCGCCGGCCCAGCAACGCATGCCACAGGTCGGTGTAATACTTCGTCCGCTGCTGCTCCGTGCCGCCCTCCACGCGCATCTTGCCCAGCCATTGGTCCCACTCGTCATACGAAGCCCGCACCGTGGCGTCGAAATCCCAGCCCGGAAGCTCGCCCGCCAGGTTCCGCCGCGCCTGCTCCTCGCTCACGTACGAGAGCGCCACCTTCATCAGCAGCGGCCCGGCCTGCGCGAAACGAAAACGCGCATACCCGCCCGATTTCGGCCCCACAATCTGAGAGGCGATGCGCGCCTTGCCGTTCTCCCAGCCGCCAAACTCCGTCACGTCCTGGTCAAATTGCGCCACGAAATAGACGGTCACCGGCTTCGGCCGTCGCTGCGTCGGAGCCAGCAACGAGTAGCCCGAGAGCTCGCGCGCCGATACCCGCCGGATGGCCGCGTCCTGCACGCCCGTCATCGCAATGGGAGCGCCTGTATCGATCAGCACATAGGCGTCCTCGGTCGCCGGGAACGTATAGCGGTGGAAGCCCACGCGCTTGGTCGAGGTCAGCTCCGCCGTCACGCCGTAGCGGTCCAGCTGGACCTTGTGATACCCGGCCTTGGCGATCTCCGTCGCGTGCGAGAACTTCGACTTGTACCCCTCGTAGCCCGCCGGGCCGTTCATCGCGCCGACAATCGGCATCACCGGAATGCCAGCCAGTTGCCAGTCGTGAATGTGGCTGAAGCACCGCACGTACGGCTCGCCGTACAGATACCCCGCGCCCCAGTCGCCCTCCACCTTGGTATCCGGACTCAGGTTCACCATCCCGAAGGGCCGCGACGCCGACGAGAAATAGATCCAGCGCGACTTGTGCGTGTCCGTCAAGGGGCTGACATAGTCAACGGGCCGCTTCGCCGCGCCGGCCATCACCACGCCCAGTCCACAGGTCAGAATCAAAGCTCTCGTCAGCACCACCGGACCTCCTTCGCCTCGCTACCCGGCCTTTTGCAGGATACGGAAAATGATCGCGCCGAACTTCTCCACCGTATTCAATCCGATGCCCGGCACGGCCAGCAACTCGCGCGTCGTCGCCGGCTCCGTCTCCGCGATGGTTCTCAACACCTTGTCCGTCATCACGCGGAACGCCGGTACGCCCTTCTTCTTCGCCTCCGCCAGACGCCACGCTTTCAGCGCCGCCTCGATCGCGGTGGTTCGATCCGTGCGTGCCGGCGGCGGCTCAAACTCCACCTGCGCCAGCGGCGCGCGCCTCGGCGCCGGCGGCTGCTTCGTCGCGGCGGTCTTCTTCGGCGCGGCAACCTTCTTGGTCTTCGCCTTGCCCTTGGCCTTCCCGGACGCCTTCCCCGGAGCCTTCGCCCGCGACTTCCGCGCCACGGCCTTCAACTCCACCGGGATCAGCACGTCCACATCGTCGCCGGCCGCCTCGCCCGCCGGCGTAATGCGCACCTTGCGGTACTCCACCACCTTGCCGTCCTTCTCAAACGATGTGTCCATCACCTCCACCAGCCCGCTGCGCGCCACCGCGCCCAGCAGCTCCTCGTACCCGCGCCGCTCCAGCGCGCCGTCATCGAAAGCCAGCGTGAACAGCCGGCCCGCCGAGATCGGCCCCGTCGATTTCAGCTCCTTCAGCAGCTTCGCCACATGCAGCCGCTCCGCCTGGCTCGGCTCCCTCGTCTGCTGCCCCACCGTCGCCGAAGGATCGCAAAAATCGCACACGCCGCACTTGCGCGCCGAGTCGCCCGTATCGCCAAAGTAGCGCACCAGCGACGTCATGCGGCACGACGGCGTCTCGCAGTACGTCAGCATCTTTTCGAACTGCGCCATCTTGTGTTCGCGCTGCTTGATATAGAGCGCCCGCCAGCCCTCGGTGCCGCGGCTCACGTTCTCCGCATAGTCCACCACCGCGCCGCCGTGAATCCACAGCTTCTCCAGCGCCGTGTCAAACTCGTCGCCGTACATACGGCTGCGCGCCCGCACGGCATCCTTCTCCGTGGGCACAGCCGTCAGCGTCTGGAACAGCCCGGCCAGCACTTCGGGGCCGGGATAATCGCGCTCGAAGAAAAAGTCGTGCGTGTGGCGGTCCGAGTAGGCGTGCATCAGAATGGCCCGCGAGGGCTGCCCATCGCGCCCGGCGCGGCCCATCTCCTGGTAGTAGCCCTCCAGGCTGCCGGGCAGCGCCGTGTGGATCACCGTCCGCACGTCGGGCTTGTCGATGCCCATGCCAAACGCGATGGTCGCCACAATCACTTCCAGCCGGCCCGAGAGAAACGCCGTCTGCACGTCGTGCCGGACACTGGCCTCCAGACCCGCGTGATACGCTGCGGCTGGGAACTCCTGCCCCAGCGCGCGCGCCAGTGTCTCGGCGTCGCGCCGCTTGGGCGAGTAGACAATCGCCGGTCGCCGGCCCTCCTCGCTGAGAATCTCCAGCACCAGATCCGGCCGCGCGCTCTGCGGCACCTTCACCACCTCGATGGCGATGTTGTCGCGCCGGAATCCGTGGATGAAATGGCGCGGGTCGGCCAAGTCCAACTGCCGCGCAATGTCGGTCTGCACCATCGGCGTCGCCGTCGCGGTCAATGCGATCACAGGCGCGGGCCGCAACGCCGGCAGATGCTGTCCAATGGTCCGGTAGTCGGGCCGGAAATCGTGGCCCCACTGCGAAATGCAGTGCGCTTCGTCGATCGCGATCAGGCACGGTTTCCGCTTCGCCAGCATCTCTGGAAAGCCCTGCACGCGCAGCCGCTCCGGCGCGATGAACAAAAGATCCAACCGCCCTTCCAGATAAGCGAAACAAACGTCGCGGGAGTTGGCGCGGCTGCGCCCGGAATGGATCCGGTCGGCAGCGAACCCCAGCGCGTTCATCTTCGCCACCTGGTCTTCCATCAGCGCGATCAGTGGGCTGATTACGAGCGTGGTCCCGCCCAGCGCGATACCCGGCAACTGATAGCACAGCGATTTGCCGCTGCCCGTCGGCATCACCAGCAGCACGTCCTCGCCGCCCACCAGCGCGTGACAGACTGCCTCCTGATTGGGGCGGAACGCCGAGAAGCCAAAGCGGTCCTTCAGAATCCCGTGCAGCCCGGCGGAGCTGAAATCGCACGGCGCCTCCGAGCGCTTCCGCTCGACGATCGCTACCTGCCTTTCCGGTTCCGGTGCCGCCTCGATATGCCGCGAGACGCTACCTGCCTTGCCCACCACCTCACGCACGTAGTCTTCGATGCCGTTCAGGAATGGCGCCAGTTGCGCCTCGCCGCGTTCAATCCGCTTGAGGTACGCCTCCCACTGGCCCGTCATCGCCGGGCTCTTTACTTCCGGATGTACCACCTCGATCAAGCGGATGCCCTTGTCCGTCGCCTCCAGGCTCTTGCCGCGCCGCTCGATGAAGGCCCGCTTGATCAGCACCTCGATGATCTGCGCGCGCGTCGCTGGCGTACCCAGGCCGTTCTCCTTCATCGCGTCGGAGAGCTCCTTGTCGTCCAGCGTCTTGCCCGCCGTCTCCATCGCCGTCAACAGCGTGCCTTCCGTAAATCGCTTCGGCGGGCGCGTCTTTTTCTGCACCGCCTCCACGTCCAACACGCGTTGCGCCTGTCCTTCTTCCAACCCCGCAGGCAGCGCCTGCCCGCCCTCGCCCGCGTCGTCGTCACCTCCCTTGGGCGCCTTCTTTCCCCCGCCGATATCGAGCACCTTCCAACCCACCTGCTGCACGGCCGTGCCGCTGGAATGGAACCGGTCCTCGGCCTTCTCCTCGCCGCTCACCACCAGCGTCGTTACCGAGGTCACTGCCCAGATGTGTTCGTCGTGCCAAGCCGAGAGCAGCCGCCGGCAGATCAGGTCGTAGATCTTCTGCTCATCCGGCGGCGCCCCCCCCGGCGAGACACCTGTCGGGATAATCGCGTGGTGGTCGGAGACCTTCGTGTCGTCCACGAAGCGCTTGCCCAGCGGCCGCTCCCCTGTGCCCGGCGCGATCATCCCGGCGTACGAGCCTTGGATGGCCTTCACGATCTTCGGCAGGGTCTTGGCGACATCGGCCGATAGATGGCGGCTGTCCGTACGCGGGTAGCTGATCAGCTTGTATTTCTCGTACAGCGCCTGTGCCAGATCGAGCGTCCGCTGCGCGCTGAAGCCGTACAGCCGGTTGGCGTGCCGCTGCAATTCCGTCAGATCGTACAGCGGCGGAGGCGGCATCCGCTTGGTCTGCGCTTCGATCTTCTCGATGCGCGCCTTGCCGGTTTCCACGCGCGCCACAATCGCCGCCGCCTCCGCCTGTTCCGAGCCGCGACCGTCAGAGAGCGGTGCACCCCCACCCGCAGGCAGCCGCATCGCCGCCTCCATCGGCTCCACCCCCGGCCGGAACCACGTCCCCTCGTAAACCGCGTCCAACTCCTCCGGCGAGAACCGCGCCACGACGTTCAGGTAATCTTCCACCACGAACCGCCGGATCGCCAGTTCCCGCTCAACCAGCATCGCCAGAGTTGGAGTCTGCACCCGCCCTACCGAAACGTCCTCGCCGGACCCCAGCGTATACGCCCGCGAGAGATTCATGCCCACCAGCCAGTCGGCCCGGCTGCGCCCCTTCGCGGCGTCGGCCAGCGGATGATAGTGGCTCCAGTCGCGGACCTTCTCAAATCCCGCCCGGATCGCGTCCGGCGTCAGAGACGAGATCCACAGCCGCTCCACCGGCTTGTCGCACCCCGCCGCCTCGTAGATATACCGAAAGATCAGCTCCCCCTCGCGCCCCGCGTCCGTCGCGCAGATAACGCTGCCAATCTTGGGCGATGTGATGATCTTGCGGACCACTTCGAACTGGTCCTTGGTCTGCTCGCCCACCACCAGCGGCCACTCCGCCGGCAGCATCGGCAGCGTATCCAGCCGCCAGTACTTCCACTCCGGCCGGATCTCGCTCGGCTGCGCCAGGGCCACCAAATGACCGATCGCCCACGTGACGACATACCCGTTCCCGTGCAGGTAGCCCTGCCCTTGACTGGTGGCTTGGAGTACTCGGGCGATGTCGCGCGCAACAGAAGGTTTTTCGGCGACTACCGCGACGCTGAACGGCGACGCCATATGACATCCCGAGGATATCCTAAATCGGGGACGGTCTACTCAATTCCCAATTCCGGCCCCTGCCGCTCGCCCTCCCGGCGTCACCAAGCCCTGCCGTCACCATCAGCCCCGGTCCGCCGGCCCGCTACCGGCGGCCTGAAACCTCCGTCTCGCGCCGTGCCGGATGTGCAGCACCTCAACCTGCTTCTGCCTATCCTGCACGCGGTAAATCACCCGGTAGATGTGGGGCTTGTTGCCATAAAGCAGATGCCTGAGCTTGTCGCTCTCGGGCGTCACAGGACCGCGGTTCGGTTGTTCCTCTAGACTGAGAATGGCCTCCTTCAGCCCCCGGTACCATCGCAGGGCCGCATCGGAATCCTCGGCGTGGATTGCCTCGTATAAGTCCGTGAGATCGCGCACGGCGCGGTTGGTGAGCCTAACGGCGTTCGCCATGGCCAGCTTCAAAGTCGGCGAAGAATTCCCGGGCTGCACGCACTTTGCCCTGTTTCGCGTCCTCCAGACCTTGGCGGATACCCTCCACCGGATCTGCGCCGGCCGCAATGTCAAGCAGACGCTGATACGCTTCGGCATCCTGGACTATCGCTGCGGCCTTCCCCTTCACCGTCAGTACCACCGGCCGCTTGGTCTTCTTCAGTTGTTTCATGAAGTCGCCAGACCGGCGCCGGAACGTCGTTAGTGATTGGATGTCCTTAGTGATGTCAAGCATGGGCTGCTTCCTATTACAGCACCTTTTTAGGTGCCCGCCTCACCCCGCCTTCACCGGATTCCGCAGCGTCCCGATCCCCCCAATCTCCACCTCCACCACATCCCCAGCCGCCAGCGCCTTCGTCGCTCCCGGAGTCCCCGTGTAGATCACGTCCCCCGGCGTCAGCGTCACATACCGTGCCACAAACGCCACAATCGCCTCGCAATCGAACAGCAGATCCGAGACAAACTGCTTCTGCACCACGTTCCCGTTCAGCCGCGTCACCAGTTGGCTCGGCTTCGGATCCAGCCCTACCGCAATCACCGGCCCCAACGGCCCGAAAGTGTCCGCCCCCTTCGCCCGCCACCATTGCAGATCCTTGTCCGCCCCGTTCTGCCAGTCCCGCTCGCTCACGTCGTTGCCGCACGTGTACCCGAAAATCCGCCCCGGCCCCTTGCCGATCACAATCACCAGCTCCCCTTCGTAATGCGTGTTTTTCGAGTCCGCCGGAATCACGATCGGATCCCCCGGATTCTGAATGCACGTCACCGGCTTGTAGAAAATCTCCGGCCGCTTCGGCGCCGGACGATTGCCGATATGCGATTTGTAATTCAGCCCCACCGCCAGCACCTTCGGCGGCACGCACGGAGCCAGCAGCTTCACCGACGCCGCCGCCACAGCCTTCCCGCTCGGCTTCGGCTTGTCGAAAATGCTCCCGGATAGCGGCTGGATCCGGTCCCCCTCCAACACCCCGTACGAAATCCCCCCGCGCAGCGAATACCGGACGTAGTGTGTGACTCCCGCCGCTGGAGCGGCCGCCTGCATCGCCGCCGACGCAAGCATCTCTCTTCTGGTGATCGGCATCATAGTGCGTCGATTATACACGCACTCCCGGTCAATCCAGGTAACCATCGCACACGCTATTCCCGTTCTCGTGACTGTAACCACCATCTGCCCGATCTCGCCGTCCACGCCGGC
Source organism: Paludibaculum sp. (assembly GCA_036504135.1). Taxonomy (GTDB): domain Bacteria; phylum Acidobacteriota; class Terriglobia; order Bryobacterales; family Bryobacteraceae; genus Paludibaculum. Next base: position 280,304 of record DASXVP010000020.1, on the reverse strand, counting down.
GTGCTCGCCTACTCCGCCTTCTAAACCGCGCCCAACCGGGCCGCCCCGGACGCGGTGGCCTGAGCCGCGGCTCTCAACTCAGCCCCGCCGACCCCAAAACCGAATCCCAAAAGCGCAGCCCGGCCGCGCTCTGGTCGGGCGCGCTCTACGCCAAGGTTCCGGATTTCGAAAGCCGCATGGTCCGCCGCTTGCTCCGCCGCATGGTCGAAGCCATCAACGCTCGTTACGCCGTCGAGGTCGGCGCTTCCATCCCCGCCCTACGCGTCCTCTTCGAACTCGATGACCCCAAAATCGCCGCCGATATCCACAACCGCAAGGAACTCCTCGAAGAACTTACCAACCTCACAGACCACCCCTCCGCCCATCAGGACGGTCTCGCCAGTGCCACCACCCTTGCCACCCGGCAAGCCACTAAAGGACTCCTCCGCCAGGACCTCCTGAAGTGAGAATCCGATTCATCGCAAATCGCAACCCGACAAAAAGCCTGACCGGGGACAAGTTTCAACCTGTCCCCCGCACCCAGCCCCCCGTACTAATTCAATTGTTACACTCGATCTAACCGAGGTAGAATGACGGCATGGAAGAATCAACACCGGCTACCTTGGCGCAACTACTCAAAGAGCAGGATGCGATCCAACAGAAGATAGAAGCAAGCGTGCAATCTGAACTCGATGCAATTCAGGCACGCCTCGATGCGCTGGCGTCGATCGGTAAATATTACAGACTTGTGGAGGGCGCCTCCCCTTCAGCCCGAGTCGCCTCCACTCGTGGACGCAAGCCCAGAAGCACGCCGGAAGAGAAGTCGTGGATTGATCAGCAGATTGTGGCAGGGAAAAAGAACAAAGACATCATCACCGGCTACCTGACCCAATTCGGCAAGGAACTCCCGGGCTACGCCGTTGCGAATCGCCGGACCAAGCTGAAGAAGTAGATTGATCCGGGGCGGGGAACCGCCCCTTTTTGAGTGCCAGTAGTCGTAACAGGATGCACGGGATTAACTCTGAAGTTGTTTTTGGTTGAAGGCCAGGCAAGGTGCTCTCCTACGGCCATAAATGCCTGTTGGCAAATGCGCGGCCTGAGCCGGATTTGAGATAGCGCTCGAATTCGGCGGCCTGTTCCCGTGTTAAAAAGGCGAGATAGGTTTGTAGTGTCCAGGGGCGGTATTTGGAGGTGTGCTGGACGCCGCCTTCGTTGTGTTTTTGGAGGCGGGCCTTTAGGTCGCTGGTCCGTCCGACGTAAAGCTGGGCTGGGTGGGTTTGGCTTCGGAGCAGATAGACGTAATGCACGCTCTGGGCTCTTTGTGGTTTGGAGTTCCAGTGCGGCGGCTGGTTGGGCCGCGAGAATGACGTCTCGCCGGCCTTCCGTTGAGGTTCCCGGCAGCCCTCCTTCGCCCTTCGGGCTACGGCGGGCACCAGCCTTCGTCAAGTCTCCGGCTTGCCAGCCGAAGCCTTGGCGAAGGCTGGTGGAGGCGGCGGGAGTTGAACCCGCGTCCGAAATGGCCCGCCATGACAAGACTACGTGTGTATCCGATTCAAAATCTCAGCCCCGCGCCCTGAACCGGCAAGAAACTACGGTGCCCAGTCTGATTGATCTCGGCCTGCTGCCCCAGACGGAGGCTCTCGGCCTATCCTGCAAAATGACGCTTGCTCGATAACGCGCAGGCTCGTTACCGGAAGCGGCTACCTAATTAATTAGGCAGCGTAAGCAAACTGCTGGTTATTGGCAGTTGTGTTTTTCCGATCGTTTTACGGGAGCTCGGAACCCGACACGCCTCATCATACCGATTCCATCTCGTCGAAGCCGTTACGCCCCCACAGGACCAGTCACCTCCAGCATACCACCCGGCCATCTGCTGAGAGACCCCATACCGTGAGAGACTAATAGATCGACCTATGAGTTTGGCAACCCCCAGCCGCTCGACCGAATCCAGCGAGGAAGAGAAACAGGAACTCACCCCGCTGTGGAACGTCGTGTTGCTGGACGACGATCAGCACACCTACGACTACGTCATCGAGATGCTCTGCCGCCTCTTCGTCAAAACCGCCGAAGAGGCCTACCGCAATGCTGTGGAGGTCGACTCCATCGGCCGCACCATCGTGATGACCTGCGAGAAGGAAGCCGCTGAATTCGCTCGCGATCAGATCCACGGCTACGGCGCGGATTGGCGCATGCCCAAGTGCAAGGGCTCCATGAGCGCCATTCTGGAGAAGGCGGCCGGCTAGCCGGCAGCGACCTTGTTCGTTGCGAAGTCCCAACGCAGCTTGCGGCCCTCGCGATAGGCGCGGTTGGCCAGGTGCGCGGCTCCGGCGGCGGCGTGACCCTCGGTGGCATTCTCCTTGCTCGGCTTGCCCTCGCGGATGCTCTGGATGAAGTACTCGGCGTGTCCCATGCCGCGCTCCACGGCTACCTCTTTGGGTTCGGGCCACGGCGCGGATGGATGAGCCTCTGCCTGCGCCTTCAAATACTGATCCCGCGCCGCCTTTGGCCAGGCCGACGATCCGTATGATTGCACGTCGCGGTCCACGGGTTCTGGCGTGACGATTACTTTGCCCGGCTCCATCACCAGCGTGCCCGATTCGCCGTAAACCACCATGCCCGGCGCACGCGAGCTATTCGTCAAATTGACGCTCATTTGCGCGAAGAATCCCTGCTGGTATTCGAAGACCGATTCCAGAACGTCCGGTACAGTGCGCCCGTCTTTCCACTTGAACAGCCCGCCCTGCGAGACCACGGAGACGGGCGCCTGCACGTTCATCACTTCGTGGAGCGTGGTGAGAAGATGGACGAATAGATCGGTGGCCACGCCGCCCGAATACTCCCACCAGCAGCGCCAGCGGAAGAACACCTCCGGGCTGAATGCGCGCTTCGGCGCCGGACCGAGGAACCGCTCCCAATCGATCGTCGCCGGCGAGGCATCCGGCGGGATGGGGTAAATCCAGGCGCCCTCCTTCGAGTTGCGGTAGTTCATCATGCGGATCTGGCGGACCTGGCCGATGGCGCCCTGGGCGATCAGTTCGCGTGTCTTAGCCACCAGCGAGGTGGTCTTGCCTCCGCTGCCCACCATCAGCACCCTGCCGGACTTCTTCTCGGCGGCGACGATCTCCGGTCCGTCCTCCAGCCGCCAGGTCAGCGGCTTCTCGATGTAGACGTGCTTGCCCGCTGAGAGCGCATCGAGGGTCATCCGCCTGTGCCAGTGGTCCGGCGTGGCGATCACCACGGCATCGAGATCCTTGTTCGCCAGAATCTCTTCGTAACGTTTAGTGGTCTTGATCTTGCCCTGCGTGAACTCGCGGGCGTGCTGGAGGTATCCGTCGTAGAGGTCCGCCGCAGCGGTGAGGTTCACTCCGGGGATCTTCGAGAACTCGTCCATCAACTGGCTGCCGCGAATGCCCACTCCGATGAGCCCCAGGTTGACCGTATCGCTGGGCCCGGCTGCTTTCATCATGGGAGCGGCGCCGGCGAGCGTGTAGACGGTGGAGCGCAGAAAGCTTCGGCGAGATGGCATGCGGGGAGTATAACGCAAGCTAGCGGGCGGGTGCGGCGACGAGCCGCTGCCACTCCAGAACGACGGCCTCGACGAGTTGCGGCATGGCTGCCGCCACCGGTTGGGACAGCGTCGAGGCCCATTCGAAGTTGCCGGCCTCCAGGCCGATCAGCACCATCGAAGTGGGCATGCACTTCAACAGGGGCGCCAGTTTCATGGCCTGCACCAGTCCCAGTCCAGTGGCGGAGCAGCGGGCCATGGCGGGGCGGAAGCGCTCGTCGCGGGCTTCCAGGCAGTGCAGTGTTCCGGGAGGGGCCTGGCCGGTCACGATGGCATCCACCAGGATGACGTGCTGTGCATTGTGCCAGGCGTCCAGGAGCTCCGATGTGTCGCCGCGTATGGTGCGCGACGGGATCTTGTGGTTCTGCAAAGCGTCGGCGCAGAGAGGTCCAATGGCATCATCTCCGCGGTCCATGCGACCGCAGCAAACGATGAGAGCGCGATAGCTCTTCTGCTTCGGCATACGCCTGATGGCCTCTATCCGTGCCCGAGGTTCCAGCTCAAGTGGCCGGCCCGGCAATTATTCGTCGTAGGTGAGGAACGTCTGGGAGATGTGATCGTGCCAGCTCAGCGTCTCCTGATCGACCAGCGCCCAGAGGATGCCCATGCCGGCGCTGGCGAGGCTAACCCAACCCGCGGTCATTCGGATCATTCGCTGCGGGCGGGTGGGGGCGTGGCCGTCGAAGCTGACGATGCGCAGGCGTGCGCCCTGTTGGCCGAGCGTGGTCAGGCCGGCGAAACAGTAGAGAAGTTTGTAGCCCGCGGCGATGATCAGCGCCCCGGCCGCGTAGCAGCCATAGGCGACGGGTCCGGCCGGCAATGTGTGCAGGCACAGGCGGACTGTGAGCAGGCAGAGGCCGGCCAGCGAGAAGATGAATCCGGCATCGAAGAGTGCGGCCATGGCGCGGAAGCGGAGGCCGGCCACGGGCAGTTCCGAGCGGCGGCTGATCTCGCGGCTGAGGGGCGCCGTGTTTGGCACCCCCATCGGAGAAGCGAAATCGAATGATCCTTGCCCGGGAATGAGCCTTCGTTTCGGCTGGCGGTGGCTGTCGCCTGGGCGGGACCGGTCAGGACGCGCTGGCGTGTTCGTATACTCCTCAAAGCCAACCACGCGGCGGCCGTCGTCCGAGGGGAAGAGCCGCGGTTGGATGGGTTGTCTCGGACGCTGCGGCGCGCCGGGATTCTCAGCTACAGTGGTGAGTCTCCGTGCGGGCTCTCGAGCCTCAGCAGGTTCCAGGCTGTAGTCTGGCGCAGCCGCGGATTCCACTACCGGGAAGCGGCGTCCGTCATCCTCGTTGAGACGGTGCTGGCACCGTTGGCACCGCACTTCATTCTGAGAGATGTTTGATCCGCAGTATCTGCAACGCATGCCCATACTCCCTTGCCCCGCAACGCGAGAGGCATTGCAGGTTGGTGACGAGTGTCTGGTGGCAGGCGACCCCAGTCTATGCCGATTCGCTCATTGCGACCGGTCATTTTGTCGTGCTAGGGTTGAGCCGTGAGCTCACCGTTCTCGCGCCGCAGGCGATTCGAGGCATGCGCCAAGCGGTACCGTCCTATCCTAAGTAACATAACTGCTGACGTTTGTCGATACTTTTCATTCTGTTTGCTTGAGTTGTACTGGAACCATTGCGCGGTGCGTCCCTACTAATCCATGCGTCTTCGTCTTTTCATTCCCCTGATTTTCCTCTTCTGCGTGGCGGCCGGCGGCCAGGTTTACCGCTCTCCGATCCTTGGACCCAGCCTGGCCGCGCCGGCACCCGCGCCGCCCGCCGAGGCTCCGAAGATCGAGCGGGCAGACCCACCGCCGCCAGGCATCGTTGTGGTTTACGGGGTTCAACAGGAACGCGAGGGGGATAAGTACCGGCTACGCCAAAGTGCCCGCCTGGAGTCCCTGGAGTTCCTGCTGGAAGCGGATGAGATCGATTACGACCGCGAGTCCGGGCTGGCCGAGGCGCGGGGCGCCGTGAAGTTCGTGAAGTTTCAGAGCGGGGAGATCCTCAAGGCCGACAGGGTCGACTATAACTTGAATGATCAGACAGGAACCTTTTATAAAGTCAACGGTTCTGCGTTTGGAAAGATCGACTACCGGCCTGGCATTTTGACCACCGGCAACCCGTTTTTGTTCCAGGGCGACTGGGCGGAGAAATTGACAGACCGCTACATTCTGCACAACGGCACGATCACCAACTGTGAGATGCCGAGTCCGTGGTGGACGCTGAAATCGCCCACTATCGATATCATCCCGAACGAGCGGGCGCTGGCCTATAAGAGTTGGATGCGACTCCGGCGCATTCCCGTTTTGTATGCGCCGGTATTCTATAAGGACCTGTCGAGCAATGTGCGCCGCAGCGGATTCCTGACGCCGAACTTCGGCAATAGCAATCGCCGCGGACTGATGGTGGGCCTGGGGTATTTCTGGGCGATCAACCGCAGTTACGACATGATGTACCGGCCCCAATACTTCTCCCAGCGTGGTCTGGCGCAGACCTTTGATTTCCGAGGCAAGCCCAATGCCACATCTGACTTTGATGCATATGTTTACGGCGTAAAAGATAAAGGATTGCTGCATAGCGACGGGACGCGCGAAAAGCAGGGCGGCTACATCATTTCCCTCACCGGCAAGGCGGATCTGCCGTATGGGTTCCACTTGCGCGGGGTGGTGAACTACCTAAGCAACTTCCTGTTCCGGCAGTCCTTTACTGAGAGTTTCAACGAGGCGGTGTCGTCGGAATCCAACAGCGTGATCAGCGTAACCAAAGAGTGGTCCTCCTATCATTTGAATGCGGTATTCACCCGGCAGGAGAACTTCCAGAGCACCCAGCCCGGCGACACGATCCTGATCCGTAAGCTGCCGCAGTTGGAATTCGACAGCCGCGACCGCGAGATCAATCGGAAGGTACTGCCGGTGTGGGTGTCCTGGGGGGCCAGCGCAGGATTGGTCCGGCGGAATCAGCCGCTCTTCCAGACCCGGCAGTTTGTGGAACGCTTGGATATTGAGCCGCGCGTAATGACGGCGTTGCGCTGGAAGGACGTGCACCTGATCCCGTCGTTCTCCATTCGGGATACGTACTATGGCTCCAGCTTCCGCACCAACCTGGACAAGATCAGTGGTGGGGAGGTCTCCGGCGACAACCTGAACCGGTTTACCAAGGAGTTTCGGGCCGAGCTCATTCTGCCGGTCCTGGAGCGTACGTTCGATGCTCCCCATTGGTTAGGGACAAAACTGAAACATTCAATTGAACCCCGTGCGAACTTCCGTGCGGTGTCCGGCGTGGACAACTTCATCAACACCATCCGGTTCGATGAGATGGAGATCCTCTCGAACACGTCGGAAGTGGAGGTCTCTCTGGCCAACCGGTTGTGGGTGAAGGACCGTAGCGGCGAGGTGAGGGACTGGCTCACGTTGGAGGTGCGGCAGCGGCGGTATTTCGATCAGACCTTCGGCAACGCTGTTGTCAGCGGGCAGCGGAATGTTTTTCAGACCTCGTCCGAGCTCACCGGGTATTCGTTCATTGATCATCCTCGCGGTTATTCGCCGATCATCTCGGCGTTGCGGGCGCAACCGCTGCCCAGTTTCGGCGTGGAGTGGAGAATGGACTACGATCCGATGCGCGGCAAGATCACCAACAGTAGCCTCTCTCTGGATGCGCGGGTGAAGTACTACCTCTTCTCCGTTGGCCACAGCAACGTGTCGTGCGTGCCGATCGGCGTTGCCGCGGGTGTGGTGACCAACCCATGTATCGATTCGTCTTCGGAAGCCAGGGTGCTCTCGCCTTCGTCGAACCAGTTGCGGACGATGGTGGGGCTGGGGCAGGAGAACAAGCGGGGTTGGAATGCCGGGATTCATGCCATCTACGACTACCGAACGAGCACGCTGCTGTCGGCCAATACGCAGATCACGTACAACACGAACTGTTGCGCGTTCAGCGGTCAATACAGGCTGTTTAACGTCGGGACGCGCAACGAAAATCAGTTTCGCGTGGCGCTGGTAATCGCCAATATTGGGAGCTTCGGCACACTGCGGCGGCAGGACCGTTTGTTCTAGGGGCGCGGATTGGCGGGAGCGGGTGGGAGCAGATAACGTGGAGACGCGCAACGGGAATCAGTTTCGTGTAGCGCTGCCAATCGCCGACGTTGGGCGCTTCGGTGCGCTGCGGCGGCAGGGCCGATTGTTCTAGCGGGCGCTGCCTGGTGAGAACGGGCGGGAGCAGGCCGGCTCAGTCGAGAAGGTCGGCCAGCTTGTGATCGAGCTCCTCGAGACGGCCTAGCAGGGCGGACGAGTCGCGTTCCAGGTGACGAACTTTGTCGGCGAGATGGAGGCAGGCGAGGACAGCAATGCGGGTAGGATCTCCGCCTGAGGCGCGTGTGGCAATTTGAGTCATGAGCTCGTCCACGGCGTGGGCGAGATTCTCAGTTTCACCCGGCTCGCCGGAAGAGCGGAGAGTGTACGGCTGCTGAAAGATGATGACTCGCACCAGCTTCTTGTCGGGGGGGGCAGCGTCCACGTCGTTCCTTTCGCTGACTAGGCTTCGGTGAGGAGGTCCATCTGCTCTACCTGGGAGAGCAGGGTCTTAATGCGCGTGGCGGCCTGCTTCTGGCGGGAACGCAGGTGCTCAGCCTCTTCCCGAAAGCGCGTGGCCTCTTCGCGGGCGGCGGTGAGCTCAGCAGACAATTCCTCGCGTGAAGCGTGAGCTTGGCGGAGCTGGGTTTCCAGCTCCGCATTGCGCTCACGAAGGCGGGAGATGACGCCATTGACGCCTTCCAGGCGGCCTTCCAGCCGTGCGAGGATATCGTCTTCTTCGTCCTGGATCGGATGCATGACGGCTCTCCTAAGACGGTCTAGGCGATGGCGGCTTTGGCCTTTTCGACCAGCGACGCGAAGGCAACGGGTTCGTTGGCGGCGAGATCAGCCAGCATTTTGCGATTGAGGCCGATGCCGGCCTTCTTCAGCCCGCCGATGAATTTTGAGTAGCTCATGCCGTTCATGTGGCAGCCGGCGTTGATGCGCAGGATGAAGAGCCCGCGGTATTCACGCTTTTTCCGCTTGCGGCCGACGTAGCCGTAGCGAAGAGCCTTTTCAACGGCTTCCTGCGCTGCGCGGTAGAGCTTGCTCTTGGTTAGGAAAAAGCCCTTTGCGAGCTTTAATACCTTCCGCCGGGAGTCCCGGCGATTCGTAGATCTTTTGACTCTGGGCACGTTTTTCTCCTTGGAATAAAGTCCGTCCGGCAGTCTGCCGGCGGAGTTACAGGCTCCCCACGGAACCTGACGGGCGGCGGCTCGGGCACGTGCCACGCGCTCGGCTCGCACGCCCTACACCCTTGCTAGTAGGGCAGCATCTCCGCCAGTTTGGCCTGGTCGGCCTTGTCGGCGACCACGGTCTGGTGGAGTTGACGCTTCTTGGAGCGGCTCTTGGAAGTGAGAATGTGGCGACCGAACGCGTGAGCGCGGACGATCTTGCCCGTTCCGGTCTTCTTGAACCGTTTGGACGCGCCTTTGTGGGTTTTCAGCTTAAGCTTTGCCATTGGTATTGTCCTGATGATCGGCGCACCACGGGATGTGGAGCACAACGACTTCATCGAGTATAACATGCGGTCAGCGGCGGAGTCTCCAACGGGGCGTGACGCAGCGGGGCGAATTCGAAAAAAACGGCATGGCCAGATCCGGCGTGGCCGGCAAACCTCCCGCTCTCCTCTTTCAGAGCGAGGTATGCCAACCACCTACTACTGCCGGGCCGCCAGCCATGCCGTATCTCGCCGAGTGTGGTACCACCGACGCACGATGTTGGTTTCAATCGTACGCGGGCGTCGCTCATTTGCTGGCAATTGACCGGCCATTCAGACTTGAGCCCTTTTTCGAGACTTCCTGGGGGTGGCGCGGTTTCAAAATGAAATCTGTGCCGGTACCTGTATCGGTTCGGAACGGCAAAACGGGACGCCCGGACTGCCCGGAACACTGCCGGGCAAGAAGATCGGCCCTTTTTGCCCAATTCATTCTCTGGCACTCGGCTTGCTGGCAGCTGTTGAGCTGCCCATGACCAGAGCTGTATCAACCATGAATCTGAATCAGACGTCGGAGTCGGCCGAGTTTGCCGGCGTTCTGGCGAGAACTTCGGGAGACTTGCTGAACTCTGCCTACCAAGAAGTGACGGCTCTACTCCGGGACTTGAATCCGAGAGACCCTATTCGGGAGCGGCTGGGCGAGATCCGGTTTGCCTTGCAGTCCGCGCGCGATCTGAACCGGCAGCTCGTTCACTGTTTCAGCCTGGTGGCGCTGCAATCCACGTTGGATGAGCCCATCCGGTCATCCCCGTGGGGGCGGCGGCAGCAGGAGGGAGAGCGGCAAGCGCTACGGACTGCGGAGTCCGACAGAGTAGCGCTGGTTGTGGAGAGCAATGACGGATTGCGGCGATTGATGGGCGAGGTGGCGCGCAAACAGGGGTACCGGGTTTTGGAGGCGCGGTCAGCGGAGGAGGCCGAGCGGATTGCCGGCCAGGAGGCCCTGCCGGTAGACAAGCTGGTCACCGAAGTTCTGATTGCAGGGTCCAGCGGCGTTGCGCTCGGATCGCGCCTTCGTCTGCTGCAGCCGCGGATGACCGTCATCTACACCGTGTGCGAGGCTCACGGGGCCGTATTGCCCCCGGGGGCGCTTGCCGATGCAATGGTGCTTCGAAAGCCCTTCACGGTGGCAGGACTCTCGGACGCGCTCAGAGGCGCCAAATAGAATGAAGAGAATTGTGAAAGCAGCTGGCGGGGTGTTGGAAACGCCGGTGGCTTCGCTGCTGCTGGGCTGCGGACTCGTGGCTCTGGCGGGACCTCTGTTTTCGGCGGTGGCTCCGGCCTGGCGAATGATGAGCGCGGTTGCCGCATTGTGCTTGCTGGCGTTGTGGTGGATGCCGCGGAAGCAGGATCGGACGCTGCGTGAGATGCGGCAGATGCTGGCCTGCTTCCGCGAAGAGACGATGACCCGGCGTTCCACCATGAGGTTCATGTTCGATGAAATGTTGGATGACTCGGAAAGCCTGAGAGTCCAGGTGGTCCAAGCGCGTCACCGCCTCCAAACCTCTATCCATGTCACGGCCGGGTTTCTGGAACTCCTATGCGACGAGCTCAAGCCGCTGGCCCATGCTCCGGCAGAGGGATATCTAGAGGAGGCCCGACGGGCAGTAGCGCACTCAGCCGGACTGGCCGCTGAGTTGGGCCGGAAAGGCCAAGTTAAAGATCAGAACCTGGAAGAAAGGGAAGGATCGCCAAACAACAGCACCGTCTCCGTCCTGAATCTCTTGTAGGCGGAGTACTTCTGCTCTATGATGACGCTGGTCTGGGCGCGCCCGGATTTGCTGCGTGTCGTGCTGGTGATCCGTTCGGGAAGCAGGACCCCCTCCACATTTACCGTTTCGACGCTGGAGATAGCGCCCTTCCGTGTGCCGTCATAGTCGTAGAGTTGCTCTGCTTCAATGCGGACGGGCAAGTGGGTTTCCTGATCGATCCAGTACTTCAACTTCTGGCAAAGGCTCCATTCGGATCGCCGCTTCGGCTTCGGCGTGCCCCGGCGGGGCTGAGCGGCCACCACCCACACATCGCGACCATTCACTTTGTCAGCTCCGAGAAGCTGGGCCTCGTGGTGCTCGATAGCGATCGCCGAGTCAATTCTGTAGCGATTCTCCTCGGCGGCAAAGTAGCGCCGGCGGCGCTCCTCCAGGGGAGTGCTGCGTCGGTATTCGCTCACCTGCTGAAACCGCTCGTCCTCAAACTGACACTGTTCCGGCCGCAGTGGTTTACCGTCGCGCGCCACGGGACGATGATACGTCTCACCCTCCAGAAACGTCACCTCGTAGGTGATCCAGCTGGCTTGCCGAGGAGGTTGAGCGGCGTTGCCGCGCAAACTGCGGATGTCCTCAACATAGACGAAGTATGCAGAATCCTGGCGGTTGCGCTTTTCCGCCTCGCCCATTTGCCGCAGTAGCGCCGCCGGGTCGGGCTGTGCCCGGCAGGGTAGTGCCGCCAACAGGAGGAGAAGCGCTACTGATTGTCCTTCCACTCTTCGTACCACGCCATCTGTATCGCTTCTAACTTCGCCTCGTTGGACTTGTGCGGGTCGTCATCGAAACCATCGAGCTCTATCACCATTTTATGCAAATCCGTGAAACGAATGGTGAGCGGGTCGATATCCGGGTGGGCCTCGTACAACGCGATGCCGAGGTCGTCAAAACTGCTCCAGGTCATGAGCGCTCCTATCTGACGGCGCGAACCACTAAACTTTCGTGCCCTTCAGCGCGGTTCGCACGGCCGTGTTCATCATGTTCTCAGCGAGCCGGCGAGTGGTGTTGTCGAGCTTTTCAATGCGGTCCCGGATGAGGAGATGATCCTCACCGTGGTATACCATGTGCAACTCGTTGAGAGCGAGATCCACCGCAGCCTGCTCATCGCTGTCCAGCGTGTGCCATGCGTCGTTGGAGCGGGCCTTTTCCACAGCCGAGAAGATCGTATCGGCTTCGACGCGCGCCTCGCGCACCTGGCGCGCCTGGAAGTCGTCCTCGGCCTTTTCAAACGACTCCAGCACCATGGCCTCCACCTGCTCGTCGGTCAGGCCGTAGGAGGGTTTGACCTCCACGCTCTGCTCCTTGCCGCTGCGCAGGTCCCGTGCCGTCACATTCAGGATGCCGTTGGCGTCAATGAGAAACCGCACCTCGATGCGGGCCATGCCGGCCGGCACGGGCGCCAGGTCCTTGAGATCAAAACGCGCCAGAGAGCGGCCGTCCTTCACCAGTTCGCGCTCACCCTGCAAAACGTGGATCAGCACGTTTTGCTGGCCATCGACGGAAGTGGTGAACACCTCGGTGGCCGACGCCGGAATCGTGGAATTGCGGTGAATGAGTTTACTGACGACGCCGCCCATGGTCTCGATGCCGAGCGACAGAGGCGTCACGTCCAGTAGCAGCTTATCCTGCACGTCGCCGGAGAGAATGGCGGCCTGCACGGCGGCGCCGAGGGCCACGACTTCGTCGGGGTTGAGATCGGTGTGCGGCTTGGCGCGGAACAGCGCTTCCACCGCGCTGCGCACCAGCGGGATGCGTGTGGAGCCGCCCACCATTACCACCTCGTCGATCTGCTCGGGCTGCAACCCGGCATCGCGCATCGCCTGGCGGCAGGGGCCCAGAGTGCGATCGACGATGTCCTTGATGAGCTGTTCGAACAGGTCTCGCCGTAGTTCGCGTAGATATTGCTTGCCCTGGTAGTGGATCTCCAGCGTGGCCGTGGGCACGAAGGAGAGCTTCTCCTTGGCCTCGATGACGGCCTGGCGGATGGTCTGGACGGCCTCTCCGTTCGTGGACACGTCCTCGCCCCACTCCGCCGCGATGTCTTCCAGCGCGATGGAGAGCATGCGGTTGTCGATGTCGTCGCCACCCAGGTGCGTATCCCCGTTGGTGGCCAGCACCTCAAAGATGCCCTCCTTGAGCCGCAGGATGGAGATGTCAAACGTTCCGCCGCCCAGGTCATAGACGGCCACCACGCCGTCCTTGCGCTTGTCCAGACCGTAGGCCAGGGAAGCGGCGGTGGGCTCATTGACCAGGCGCAGCACTTCCAAACCGGCGATGCGGCCGGCATCTTTTGTGGCCTGCCGCTGCGCATCGTTGAAGTAGGCGGGTACCGTGATGACGGCCTGAGTGATCTCCTCGCCCAGATACTCTTCGGCGCGGTGCTTGAGCTCCCGCAACACCTGGGCCGAGATCTCGGGCGGCGTCAACTGCCGGTCTCCGAGCTGGAGCCGGATCACCTGCTCGCTGCCGGAGGCGATGTGAAAGGGGAACAGCCGCAGCTCGTCGCGCACGTCGTCCACGCCCCGGCCCATCAGGCGCTTGACGGAATAGACTGTGCGGTCCGGGCGATCGATCAACAGTCGCCGGGCGGCCGCGCCGGTGGTAAACGTGCCGTCGTCGTTGAGGCTGACGATGCTGGGCAAAAGCGCGGAGCCGTCGGCGCCGGGGATCACCTCGGGTCCGGTGAGGTCCATAAAGGCGATGAGCGAGTTGGTAGTGCCCAGGTCGATGCCTACGATGCGCTTCTTGTTGACGGACGAAAAATCGATTTGAAAAGTGCTCATGGGAAGATGGGGCGCCGGCTAGGCGTTGCGCGACGTCAGTTGCTTATCTACTTCATCGACGAGATTGCGGATGTAACGGCGCCGGTTCAGGATGGCGCGGATGCCGGTGAGGACCTTCCGGCGGGCCTCGTCATCGGGCTGCGCGTCATGGGCCAAAAACTGCGTTTCTAACTCGCCGTCCATCTCCGCCATCATGTCCATGAAATGCTGGCGCATCTCATCGAGCTGAGGGAGCACCTCGGTATCGCCCATCCGCAGTTCGTCGAGCGCCATGTTGAGCTCGAAAACCTCTTCCAGCAGCTCTGGCGGCACTTCCTTGTTGCGCGGATCTCCAATTTCGAAGCCCGCTTGGTTTAGGACGTACTCGGAGCGCCGGATGGGGTCTCGCAGCACCCGATACGCGTCGTTCAGGATGGAGGACGCCTGCAGCGAATAGTGCTTTTCCTGCTCGCTGCGGCGCGTGTAACGGTCCGGGTGCAGGAGGCGGCTCAGTTGGTAGAACTGCTTCTGGAGATGATCCGGATTGAGGGAAAGCTGGCAGTCGAGTCCAAAGAACTCGTAGTAGTTGGGGATCGGCGCCTGGAGGCTATTGCAATAGCGGCAAAACAGAGAGGCTACGTCGGGGGTGCCGCACTTCCAGCAGTTGTGCTCCGTCGACATTAGGCCGAAAACGAGGTGCCGCAGCCGCAGCTCTTGGTGGCGTGCGGGTTCTCGAAGGCGAAGCCGGACTGCATGAGCGATTCTTTGTAGTCGAGCACCATGCCGTCCAGGAAGACGATGCTCTTGGGGTCCACAAACACCTTCACGCCGTCGAAGGTGAAGATGTGGTCCGTGGGCCGAGGCTTGGGCTCGAACTTGAACTGATAGCTGAGGCCGGAGCAGCCGCCGCCGAGGACGCCGAGGCGGAGGCCGCCATCCACGCCCTGCTTGGCGAAGGCGTCGCGGATCTTCTGGACTGCTTTCGGGGTAACGTTGATTTCGGGCATAGGCACTACCTGGAGTTGGATGATTCCGGGGCCGGCGCTCGGGCAGGCCCCACCTACAGCTTACGCCGTTTGCAGCGGCGAGACGGACGGCACTTCCATCTTGGCCTTGTAGTCAGTGATCGCGGCCTTGATGGCGTCTTCCGCCAGCACGGAGCAGTGGATCTTCACGGGCGGCAGGCTGAGCTCGTTGACGATCTCGGTGTTCTTGATCTGCAGCGCCTCGTCCACGGTCTTGCCCTTCAGCATTTCCGTGGCCAGCGAGGAACTGGCGATGGCCGAGCCGCAGCCAAACGTCTTGAACCGGGCATCTTCAATAATGCCGGTTTCCGGGTTCACTTTGATCTGCAATTTCATCACGTCGCCGCATTCGGGCGCGCCCACCAGGCCGGTGCCGACGCTGGGGTCTTTCTTGTCGAGGCTCCCCACGTTACGCGGATGGTTGTAGTGGTCGAGCACTTTGTCGCTATAAGCCATGTTGTGATCCTGTCCCCTCTGTGATTTCGGCGTTCTTACTGCGGGTTAAGTTAATGGGCGGCCCATTGAACCTTGGAGAGATCAATGCCTTCCTTGACCATTTCGTAAAGCGGTGACAGCTCGCGCAACTTCGTGACAACGTCAACCACTTTGTCGGCCGTGTAGTCCACCTCTTCCTGCGTGGTAAAACGGCCGATTCCGAAGCGGATGGAAGAGTGTGCCAGATCGTCGCCGGCGCCCAGAGCCTTGAGCACGTAGCTGGGCTCCAGCGTGGCTGAGGTGCAGGCGGAGCCACTGGAGACCGCGATGTCGTTGATGCCCATCAGCAGGCTCTCCCCCTCGACGTAAGCGAAACTGATGTTCAGGTTGTGAGGTAGGCGGCTGTCCATGGTGCCGTTGATGTAGGTCTCATCGAGCTCAGCCATGAGCTTGTTCTTGAGCCGGTCGCGCAGCGCGCGGTGGGCCAGCATCTCCTGCGGCAGCAGTTCCTTGCAGAGCTCTGCCGCCTTGCCAAAGCCGGCGATGCCGGGAACGTTCAGTGTGCCGGAGCGCATGCCGCGCTCGTGACCGCCGCCGTCCATCTGGGCGGTTAGCTGCACCCGCGGGTTCTTGCGCCTCACATAGAGAGCGCCCACTCCCTTGGGCCCATACATCTTGTGAGCCGTGAACGACATCAAGTCAATGTTGTCCGTGTTCACGTCCACCGGGATCTTGCCAACGGCCTGCACGGCATCGGTATGGAACAGCACGCCGCGCTCACGGCAGATCCTGCCAATTTCGGCGATGGATTGCACCACGCCGATCTCATTGTTTCCATACATGATGCTGACGAGAGTGGTCTTGTCCGTGATGGCATCGCGCAACATATCGAGATCCACCAGCCCGTTGGTTTGCACCGGCAGGTAGGTGACCCGGGAGCCGTGCTTTTCCAGCCGTTTGCAGGTGTCCAGCACAGCCTTGTGCTCCGTGGCCGCCGTGATGATGTGGTTGCCCTTCTGGACGTACATCTCGGCCACGCCTTTCAGCGCCAGGTTATTCGATTCGGTGGCGCCGCTGGTGAAGACAATCTCCTTCGACGTGGCGCCGATCAGATCGGCGAGTTGCTTGCGAGCCTTCTCCACCGCCTCTTCGGCCACCCAGCCGAAGGAGTGGTTTCGGCTGGCGGCGTTGCCGAAGCTCTCTTTGAAATACGGCAACATGGCGTCCAGGACTCGCGGGTCCATCGGCGTCGTGGCGTGATTGTCGAGGTAGATCGGAAAATTAAGCATCTCTTCTTCGCAGTTCCTTGATCGATCGATTCCGTTCAACTGGCGAGCACATGCAAGGGCGCAATGCCGTCGATGGCTCCAAGGTCATGGCTCGGTTTTTCGTCAACGGACAGATCACCTATGGTGATGCTGTCCAGCAGCCTGAGGATTCCTTCGTGTACCTTGCGCAACGGCTCCCGCACAGTGCACTGGTTGGATAACTCACACTCTCCACTGGAGGTGAAGCAGGTGGTGAGGATAATGGGGCCGTCGATAGCGCGGATCACTTCCAACGTGGTGATAGTGGAGGGGTCGCGGGAGAGCCGGTAGCCGCCGTTGGTGCCCTGCTCAGAGACCAGGAACCCGTCGCGGACCAACTTCTGGAGCACCTTGGAGAGGACAGGCAAGGGAATGCGGTAGGTCTCAGCCATCTCCTTGGCGCTCGCAGTTCGCTCGCGTCCGCGAAGGGCGAGGTGCTTCAGGCTGATGAGGCCATAGTCGGCCTTTTTGGTGAGCTTGAGCATTCGTCTCCCGTGATCTCGGACTATTCCAGTCCCAGATCCAGATTAGCATCCATCTCTCCGTAGGTCAAGGGGCTCAACCGCCTATGTTTCCATCGCCTTAATATTGGACGAAAAATGTCGGCTATTTCTGCGGAGAGGCCCTAGGATCACCGATTTGGGCGATGGGCGTGATAGACTGAGGGTGTTTTTTCAGGAGCAACCGGGCTAGAAAATGATTCAGCTGTTCCGGGTTTTCATACCTGCATCCGTCGTGGGCCTACTTGTCTCCGAGATCATCCTGGCGTACTGTTGCTACGCGCTCGCGTTCCTTTTTGTGGGGCAGGATGATTTCGTCATCTACTATCTGTTCGATGGTGGATTTGAGCGGACAGCCGTGGTGGTGGCAACGCTCATACTGGGCATCTACTTCAACGATTTGTATTCGGAGCTGCGGGTGGTCTCGCGGCTGCGTCTGGTGCAGCAGATCTGCCTGGTGCTTGGCTTGGCGTTTCTCGGCCAGGGGCTCATCGGCTACCTCTCCGGGGATATGATTCTCGGCCACTGGCACATGATGCTTGGCAGCCTGATCGTGCTGGTGGCGCTGCCGCTTTGGCGCATGGCGTTTGACCATGCGGTGATGCGGGTGTTCAACAAAGACAGGATTCTGTTCGTAGGGGCCAACGAACTGGTGCAAGAGGTAATGGCGGAGGTTCAGGGCAAGCCGCAGTTTGGCATAGTCAGCATGGGCTACCTGTCCGACGAGCAGGAGCCGGACATTCCCGCGGTGGTGGGCCCCAGGCTGGGAGAAGTCGCGGACTTGGCCAGGGTGTGCGCGGAGGACCCGCCCAACCGGATTGTGGTGGGACTTTCAGACCGCCGTGGAGCACTGCCGGTCAATGAGTTGCTGAAGTTGAAGTTGAACGGGATGCGCGTGGAGGAGGTTTCCTCGCTTTACGAAGTAGTGCGGTGGCGAGTGTCGATCGCGGCGCTGCGGCCCGCAGTGCTCCTGTTCGACAACCGCCTGGGTCCGGATTCGGCCAGCCTGGTGATCCACCGCCTTTGCTCGCTGCTGATTGCGCTGGTGGGGGCTATCGTGATGATGCCGGTCATGGCGCTGGTGTGGTTAGCTGTCCGCCTGACTTCGCCGGGGCCTGCCATCTACCGCCAGCCGCGGGTTGGGCTGAAGGGCCGTATCTTCAACGTTCTGAAGTTCCGCTCCATGTACATCGACGCCGAGGCGAGAACCGGGGCGGTATGGGCCCAGAAGGACGACCCGCGGGTGACACCGTTGGGGTACTGGCTGCGGAAATTGCGGCTGGATGAACTCCCCCAGTTTTTCAACGTTCTGAAGGGCGAGATGGCGATTGTCGGGCCCAGGCCGGAGCGGCCCGAATTCGTGAAGATCCTGAGTGAACAGATTCCGTTCTATGGCGAGCGCCATGCGGTGCTGCCCGGCATCACGGGTTGGGCGCAGATCAATCACAAGTACGGCGACACGATGGAAGACACCATCACGAAGCTGGAGTACGACCTTTACTACCTGAAGCATCTGAGTCTCTCGCTGGATATGTACATCGCCTTCCACACGGCCAAGGTCATGCTGATGCGAAAGGGCTCGCAGTAATCTAGAATGAAAGTACTGCCCTTGAGCGGGGTTGGCCTAGCGGTCGGGCGTCAGCCTTCCAAGCTGATTTAGACGGGTTCGACTCCCGTACCCCGCTCCAAAACACTTCCATGCCCTCAGCCTCCAAACGATGCGGTGCACTGCTCCCGCTGCTTTTTCTGGTGACATTGTGCTCCGGTTCCGCAAGCGCGCAGCCAATGCCGGCGCAGATGAGGGCCGTTATGGAAAGTGAGTATCAGTTCCCGTCCTCGGAACTGGACAAGGTGGAGCGCGGCGAGGCCGTCGCCCGCATGGCGCCGACTCACAGTCCCGATGACGTGCGCATGGCCGGAGTGATCCGCATCCAGGTCTCCTCCGACGAGTTCATGCGCGCCTACCGGCATATTGAGACGTTTGAGGTCAGCAAAGAGGTCCTGCACGCCGGACGGTTCAGCTCGCCTCCTAGTGAAGCAGACATCGAGGGTTTCAACTCAACCGATTTCACGAAGCGCGAGTTGCAGGCCTGCCGGCCGGGCCACTGCTCCTACAAGTTGCCCGCCTGGTTGATGGAAGACCTGCAAGCTAAGATCAACTGGGATGCGCCCGACGCCGAGGCGCGAGCCAAGGCGCTGATCAAGCAGCACTGGATCGCCTATGTGAAGCGCTATCAGCAGCAGGGCGATTCCGCCCTGGCGGTTTACTACGATACGCCAGCGCCGTATTCTCTGGCGGAAGGACTGCGCGCCGTCTTGAGCGCTTCCAGGGGGCTCTGGAGCCAACTGCCGGACCTGGCCACATACGTGGAGAGCTATCCCAGGCACAAGCCGGCCGGCGTGGACGACTTCTTCTACTGGCAGGAAGCGGCGTTTGGCTTGAAGCGTGTCCTTCGCACGCAGCATGTCATCATCCAGAAACTGCCAAATGCCGGCGACCCCCACTACGCCATCGTGTCCAAGATGCTGTTCGCGACCCACTATTTCCGGGCGGCGTTCGAGTTCAAGTACATCTATCCGGTGCGGACCGCGTCGGGCCAGCAAGCCATCTATCTGATGGCCTGCCAGCGTTCGTTCGTGGACGGGATGACCGGAATCCGCGGCGCAATTCTACGCAAGATCGCCGAGAGCCGCAGTCCGGCCAGCATGAAAGAGAATCTCGAACTGGGCCGCACCCAGTTGGAGCGCGCACACCGGGCTCAGTGAGCGTGGGGGTGCGGATGCTGCAGGTAGTGCTGGCGCAGCAGATCCTTGCCGTAGTCGTTGCCATTGGGCGTGCGCACGACGGTGTGGACGTGCTCACGGTTGGGCGCCTTGGGGTCCTGGGCCAGATGGCGTAGACCGGCAGGTTGCTGGTGATCAAACTCGATGAGGATCACCGGGCTGTGGATGCGGTAGTAGAATACGCTGTCGGGCGCGGAGCCGCCGATCCACGAGAACCGCGTTTCATCCAGGTGGCTGGCCACCTCGGCCATTTTCACCTTCGCGTGGCCGTCGTCCATATTGCGGACGTACTCATGGATCAGGTCCAGCAGTTGCTTCTTCTGGGCCGGCTGCAATTCGTCGCCGCGCACGCCTGTGTACTCCACCACCACGTTGTCTTTGAACGCCTCGCCAATGTTGTCGTTGCCGGTCTTGGAGAGACGCACGAGGGCCTTGGCGCGCTGTGCCTCCGTCAAGCTAAGGAAGAAGGTCCTGCCGTCATTCTGCTCGTCCTGGAGGATAGAGAGGCCCTTGTACTTGCCGGCATGGGCCGTGACGGGTTCGGAGCCCGCAAAGACGGGCGTCATCACCACCTGATCGCCCAGAACGAAGTAGTTGATGATGATGTGGTGGCCGTCCAACTGCCAGCCCCACGGCTCGGTGGCGGAGGGCTTGCCCATGATGGTGATCCAGTAGAGCCACTCGCCGTACTGCTCGAAATCGTTGTTGTTCAGCTCTGCCAGCGTATGATTCAACCGCATGATGTCGCGCGTCAGTTGGAGTCCCTTAGCGCTGAGCGAGGCGCGCAGCAGTCCGACGGCGGCCTCGCGCTGGGACTCCGACATCTCCAGGAACGAGACACCCTGGCGCACGTAGAAGTGCTGGTTCATCCACTTGCGCCACTCATCGTCATCAATGGCGAAGGTGGTTTTGTCGCGCTGCGCGGCGGAGAGCGTGTTCAGCCAGGCTTCGGCTGCGCGGCGCACAGGCTCCGTGGAGACGCCGGTGGAGCGGATGGTGAACAGGCCCGGTTGGACCGTTCCGGCGGTAGTGATGCCGCGGAAGGGCTCCGCCAGGCCACGTTTTTCGGCCTCGGCAGACTGCCGGGCGGCGCGTTCCCGGAAACCGGACGGCGGTGGATGTTGAGACGACAGGAGCAGTACGCCCAACGTGGCGACACTCATCGTGGAAGCAATCCGAACCCAGCGGATGCGCATTGGATGAGTGTACTACGGTTATCTAACGGCTGCTCCAGCGAGTCCATGCCTCCATGAAATTCGCGCCGCGGATGCGGAGGGTGCGCGGGCCTGTGCGGTCCGTGCCATCGGGCAGGGCATTCTCGGGCGAGGGCGTGCTACGCGTGGAGTACTCTGTGATGATCTCGACAGGACCCTCGATGCGGTAGGGCCGGATGCTGCCGATCTTCTTTACCGCCTCAGCGGCCTTTTGCTCGATCAGCGACTGTGCGCTTACAGCCGGCAGTGAAATGCAGGCATAGTAGCCGAGGCCCTCTTTCACCACCGCAACCTCGGCGTCCTTGACGATGGCCAGCAGATCATCGGCCGCTGCCCGATCGCCGCTCAGGAAGATCACCGGGATGTTGAAGGCGCCGGCCAGCGCGGAGCGCGTCTCAATCTCGCCTACCTCTTTGCCGTTCATTGTCAGCCGCTGAATGCCCAGCGAACTGTAGCTGTGCGCCATGACGGCACGTTCGCGGCCGGCGCGCGCGTGCTGGCCCAGAAAGGCCACGGTGTCGTAGCCGCGATCCAGCAGCATCTTCGGGCCCAGGCCGCCAATTACCAGTCGCGCGCCCTCTACGGTGGACACAGAAAGCGTGCTACTGTTGCTGTGCCCGTCCCACACCACCACGTCGGCGCCACCGCGGTTGAACCCGCGCACGGCGGCGTTGACCTCGCCGGTGAGCAATCGCTGCAACTCAGAATTCTTGGTGTCGGTCTGATCCTGGCGGCAGATGCCGGACACTCCTTCGGCGTCGGTAATCACGAAGACAACCGGCCTTTTTTGCGCGGTGAGGCTGGCGAGGGTAGCGGCCAGCAGAACTAGACTGGCAGTGATGGGTCGCATGGCCGCTAATGTATCACCACGCGGGCCAACATACGATACGATCTGAATGGTTGAATCCTCCATGCGAAGCGAAAACTGTCTATTGAAGCTCGACCGGATGCGCCGCACGCTGCGCCACGAAGAGGCAGATCGTGTCCCCATCAGCGACTTCTTCTGGGGCAGTTTTCTGAAACGCTGGCGGGCTGAACTCGGCCTGGCCGCCGATGCCGATATCTACCGTTACTACGATCTCGATTGGATGGTGGCGAACCCGAACATGGATCCGCACATCAAGCCCTTCGAGACGCTGCGCGAGGACAGCGAAGAGGTGACGGTGCGCACCGGATTCGAGGCTGTGCTGCGCAAGAAGTTTGACCAGGCAATGCCCGGCTTCATCGCCTTTGACACCGACTCCATCGAGAAGATGGAGGCGTTTCAGTTTGACGATCCGTGGGATCCGCGTCGCTACTTCCACTCGGGCGACGATCAGATCAACGGAGTGGGCGACGGCTTCGCCCGCAACACGGAGGCGTTTGACTCGCGCGTGAAGGCCATCCATGCGGACTTCCCCGTATTCGGCGGCGTCTGCGAGGCCCACGAGATGCTGTGGCGCATCCTCGGCAGCGAAAACGTCATGCTGTGGATGGGGCTCTACCCGGCCGAGCTCGCCCGCTTCATCGAGCGTCTCCACGCCTTCAATCTCGGGCTGGTACGGGCCCAGATCCAGGCGGCGGACGGGCGGCTGGACGGCATGGTGATCTGGGGCGACGTGGCCTACCGCAAAGGGATGCTCTTCTCGCCGGTCTTCTGGCGGCAGCATTTCAAGCCCGGTGTGAGGGCGCTGATCGACGAGTGCCACAGCCGCGGCCTGCCGGTGATCTATCACGGCTGCGGCAACGTGAACCGCATCTTCGAGGACTTCATCGAGCTCGGCGTGGACGCCTACAATCCACTGGAGGCAAAGGCCGGAATGAACGTGGTGGACCTGCGCCGCCGTTTCGGCCACCGCATCGGCTTCTGCGGCAACATGGACGTGATGGTGTGGGCCGGCGGCACGCGCGACCAGATCCGGGAGGCCGTCCTGACCAAGCTGAACGCCGCCAAGGGCGGGGGCTTCATCTTCCAGTCTGATCATTCCGTACCCGGCGACGTCTCGGCGGCGAATTACGAATACGTGGTCAAGCTGGTACGGCGGCACGGTGTCTATCCGCTGCAATTGGAGGAGTTTGACTTGCCCGAGTTCGGGCCGGAGGTGAAGGCATGAAACGCTACGGCATGGTGATCGGGCTGCGGCCCGAGGCGGAGAAAAGCTATCGCGAGCATCACGCCAACGTCTGGCCGGAGGTGCTGGCGATGATCCGCGCCTGCAACATCGCCAACTACTCCATCTACCTGCATGAAGGCAAACTCTTCAGCTACTTCGAATACACGGGCGCGGACTTCGCAGGCGACATGGCGAAGATGGCGGCCGATCCGGCGACGCAGCGCTGGTGGACTCTGATGAAGCCCATGCAGTTTCCGCTGTCCGATGGGCCCGACGCGTGGTGGACCGAAATCGACGAGGTTTTTCACACGGATTAAGTCATGCCGGACAACCCGTTCATCCGCCTCGCGCAGCAGGGTCTGCGCATGCCCATCGGCGCCGATCTGGTGCTGCACGAAGCAGCCGATCCGGAAGGCTGCAAGTACGATGCCGCGAGCCTGGGCGCCGTGGTGGCATCCGCCGCGCGGCGCTACCACACGCCCCTGGCTTTCCCGCTGATGGATTTGACGCTGGAGAAGGCCGATTTGCTCGGCCATCTGGGCGTGGCGCCCGCGGAGGTGGACCTCTACCACTTCGACAAGCCGCCTTCGCTTGCGATGGTGAGCGATGTGCTCGCCTCGGCCGGCCGCACCTTCCTGCCGCGCATCCAGGCGAACCAGGGTGCGGTGCGTTACATCGCGGAACAGACGGACCTGCTGCCGGTGGGTATGTTGATTGGACCCTTCTCGCTGATGACCAAGCTCGTCGCCGATCCCATCGCCGGCGTGGCGCTGGCCGGCGGCGGCGTGACGGCGCTGGAGGATGAGGCCGTCTGCCTGGTGGAGCGCTGCCTGGCGCTGGCCGAGGCCACTGTGATCCGCTCGGCGCAGGCCCAGATTCAGGCCGGCGCGCGGGCGATGATCCTCTGCGAGCCCGCGGCCAATACCGTCTATCTCTCACCGCGCCAGATGCGCGCCGGCGCCGATATCCTGGAGCGTTTCGTCCTCGCGCCCAACCGCCGCATCCGGCAGATCCTCGGCGAGCACGGAGTGGACCTGATCTTCCACGATTGCGGCGAGTTGAATACGGAGATGGTCCGGCAGTTTGCCGAGCAATTGCGCCCGGCGGTGATCAGTCTCGGCAGCAGCCGTAAGCTGTGGGAGGACGCAGCGGTGGTCCCGCGCGGCATCGTCCTCTTCGGCAATCTGCCCACCAAAACGTTCTACTCCGATTCGGCCCTGCCGGTGGAGGAGGTGCGCCGCATGACCGCGGAGTTGCGCCAGCGCATGGCCGCTTGTGGCCATCCGCATATTCTGGGCTCGGAGTGCGATGTGCTCCACGTGCCCGATGCCGCCGAAACCATCCGGCGCAAAGTGGATGTAATGCTGACCTGCGATTGCTGAGGTTTCTCATGAGTACGACACGACGCACCTTTCTTGCCACCACCGCGGCCACCGCCACTACCGCCGCCGCCGCCCCACCCGCCGCGCCGCCGCTCGATTCCGTTGCCATCGCCCGCCGCCACCCGCTGGTGCGCACCCAGCCCACTCCCGATTTCTTCGAGGGCATTCTGCTGGGCAATGGCGACATCGGCGTGTGCGTCACCGTGCGCCCCGACGCGCTCGGGCTCCACTTCGGCAAGAACGACGCGTGGGATATCCGCGTGAGCGAGGAACACGCCGCCCACATCAAGCCCTTCGCGGAGGTGCTCAAGATATGGGAGCGCGCCAGCGAAGAGGCCAAGCGCCAGGGCAAGCCGGAGATGCTCTTTCTGGAGTCGAACATCGATTTCTTCAAGGAGTACTCGGACCTCATGCAGGCCTCCTACCGCAAGCCGTGGCCGCGTCCGTGGCCCTGCGGCACAGTGTGGCTCCACTGGGATTCGCGCATGGTGCGGGTGGTGCGGCAGGAGCTCGATATCGCCACCGGCGTGCTTGTCATCTCGCTGGAATATGACGATCTGCGCGGCACGGTAAAGCCCGTGTGCCTCACCTGCTTTGTGAGCCGCGAGCAAGGCCACGTCTCCCTCAGCAGCGATACGGCCGCGCCCATCCTCTCCGTCGCCTACCAGCCGAACTGGGACCGCGAGGCGCAGTTGCCCGAGCCTGTCCTTTCCTGTGAAAGCGGACGTTTTTCAGGATTCCAACTCTTCCCGGCCACGGCGCCCACCGAGGCGCAGCCCAAGCCGCCGGCCACGCGCGACGATCGCAACTTCGCCCTGCACGGCGTCCTGGCCGGCAAGTGGCGCGCGGAAGCGCCCGATGCGAAACGGCGGCGCGTGCTGCTCCACAGTGAGGCGGCGCAACCTCTCCGGCTCGACGTGACGCTGTTCACGCCGCGCGATGGCAATCTGGATACCGTGGCGCACACGCGCGCCGAGGCCACGCGGCTGGCGGCAGCGCCGGTGGATCAACTGCGTCTGCAATCGACGGCGCAGTGGGCGCAGTTCTGGTCGCGCTCCGCCGTCGAGTTCGCCGATCGCGAACTGGAACAGATCTGGTATCAAAACCAGTATTTCCTCGCCTGCTGTCTGAAGCCGGGCAAGGTGGCCCCCGGCCTGTTTGGCAACTGGAGCATGGGCAAGATCGGCACCGCCTGGCATGGCGATTACCACATGAACTACAACACCCAGCAGGTGTGGTGGGGCGTCTTCTCGTCCAATCATGTGGAGCAGCACGAGCCCTACACCCGGCTGATTGAGAATCTGATGCCCATGGCGGAATGGAACGCCCGCGTGCAGTTTGGCTTGCCCGGCGCCTACTTCCCGCACACCGCCTACCCGGTGCCCAGCAATGTGAATCCGTACCCGGCGCCGCCGTGGGGCTATGAGATCTGTGAGACGCCGTGGGCCGTGCAGAGTCTGTGGTGGCAGTACCGCTACACGCTGGATCAGCAGTATCTGCGCCAGGTCTACCCCATGTTGCGCGCCGCCGCGGATTTCCTCGTCGGCTTCGTGAAAAAGGGCGCCGACGGCAAATACCACATCAGCCCGACGGTCTCGCCGGAGAACTGGGGCGCCACCGTGGACTTCCGCTTGAACAAAGATTGCATCATCGATCTGGCGCTCACTGAGTTTCTGCTCGATGCCATGCTGGAGGGCTCCGCGGTGCTCGGCGTGGATGCGGAGTTGCGCCCAAAATGGCGGGAAGTGAAGCAGAACCTGGCGCCGTATCCCGCCGCAGATGGCCCCTATGGCAAGGTCTGGCTGGACATCGTGAACGGCCCGCTGGAATATGTCTTCAATGTGCCTGTGACGCTCGCTCCGGTGTTTCCGGCGGAGCGGGTTGGCCTGGGCTCACCGGCTGAACTGCTCGAGTTGGCGCGGCGCACGGCCCGCACGGTGCGGTTGGAGGGCGGCAACGATCTGGTGTGGCAGCCGATGGTGCGCGCGCGGCTCGGCATCCTGGATCTCCACTGGTTCAAGCGCGAGGTGCGCTATAGCACCACGCCGCTCGGCATGGCCAATGACCGCCTGCGCCAGACCGGCGGCCGCTATCGCGACGAGACTCAGTTCGACTACATGATGCGCATGGGTGTCTGGACTGAAAACCTCTCGCTGCCCGGCGTGCTGAACGAGTGCCTGATGCAGAGCTACGATGGGGTGCTACGCGTCTTCCCCAATACGCGCAATCTCGGCAAGGCGAGCTTCCGCGATCTCCGCGCTGCCGGCGCGTTCCTGGTGTCGGCGGCCTGGGATGGCCAGGCTGTTTCGGGGCTGACGCTGAAGAGCGAGAGGGGCGCCGCCGCCCGGGTCGCCAACCCTTGGGAGAAACGGGCTGTTGCTGTCCAGGCGGCAACGGGTGGGACGGCTGTGCCGCACACCCAGCGCGGAGACGTCATCGAGTTTGCCACGGCGGCCGGCGTGTCCTACTCCATCCGGGTCGTGTAGGCGTTCTACGGCTCTTCCGCTGACTCGTCGTCTTCCTCGACGTCCACTTCTTTCATCTGCCGGAAGGCCCGGCGCGCCAACACGATGGAGCCGACGAACAGCGCGAACTTGACCCACGTGGCTGTATCGGACCAATCCAGTTTCTGCAATTCGAACCACGGCTTGCCGGCCTCGGGATCGACCGTTGGCGGCGGATCGTGCTTTGGCTGGGGCGGCGGCGGGGGGTCGTAGTTCGTTCCGCGTTGGCCTCCGGGCGTGTCGGTTTGCGCCCAAGCAGTGGGTATGAAACCAAGCGCCAAGGCAACCAGCAACGCGGTGGTGAGGACGAGGAGCTTCAACTCTCAATAGTAGCGAAGGCAGCTAGGGCTTGGGCGGCGCCGCTACTCGTCTGGCGGGAATGCCCGTCGGATGGCAATCCGCGCACTTCACAAAGTGGATGTTATGCGTGCTGGCCGGCTTGGCGAATGTGGTGTCCATCTTCTCCACGTCGATTCCGCAGTTCGATAGTTTCGGGTGACACGTGGCGCACGAGGCCCGCGTGGTTTGCCGGTGCTTGTCGTGGCAGGCCAGGCACGAGATGCCCTCGTGCACGCCGATGGGCGTGCGGTCATCGCCGGAACGCACCTCCCGCGTGGAGAGCGGTGCGTGGCACTGATAGCACAGCGCCTGCCGCTGATCCGGGCTCATGCGCACCATGCGCTCGCCCTCGCGCAGCACCGGCATGGGCAGCAAGCCCAGCTGCACCGGCGCCATTTCGCGCCGATCAAAGAAAGCCAGCGATGGGCGGAAGCGTTCCTGCCGCGCGCCCACCGTCTTGGCCTCCAGCTTCTTCTCCTCCAGTATGCGGCCCTCGCGGTGCATGGAATGGCAAGTGAGGCAGGGAATCGTCGGCCGGTCCGTCAGCTCGGTCCGCGTCATTGTCCAAGGCCCTTTGTTATTCAGCGGCGAGACCAGCTCACGGATGCCGCCATCGAAGTGCATACCGTGACAGCGCAGGCAATCATCCATCAGGTGCCGTGTCGAGTTGTGCTTCTGATCCGTGAAGATCTGCTTGTACGTGATGGCGTGTGGACCGGTGGACCACGCCGCAAACTCCTGCTGGTGACATTTCTTGCATCGCTCCATCGTGAAGAACACATCGGCCGGGCGCAGGCTGGCGCGCTCCGGTGCTTCGCCCTTCACATGCTCATACACGCGGCGCGCGTTGGTCACGTGGAAATTGGGATCCGTGGTCAGCGCATCGCCGTGGCACTCCGCGCACGGTACATTGCGGTGCGCCGAGCCCTGCCACTTGGCCACCGGCGTGCCCATCTCGTGGCAGCGGGCGCAAGCCTGCGGGCCACCGGCTTCGTACACAAAACTGGCCGTCGGAATGGAGAGCAGTACGGCGGCTGCCAGAACAGCTGCGACAATCAGGGCTTTCATGAGCGCTTGCCCTCCTTCGCCAGCTTCTCCGCCGAGCGGAAGGCGATCGCCATGATCGTCAGCACCGGATTGAATCCGCCATTCGTCACATGGACCGAGCCGTCCACCACGTAAACGTTATCCGTGTCGTGCACCCGGCACCACTGATCCACAACCGAGGTCTTTGGATCCGCGCCCATGCGGCACGTGCCCGCCTGATGCTGCCCGCCCGAGACGCCTGGTCCCGCTTTCTTCAGCCAGGTCTCGGTGGCCCCGCTGGCCCGCAGCCACTTCTCGGCCTTTGCCGCCATGGCATTGCCGATCTCGATGGTGTGCGGGTGCTTGTAGCCCGAGAACCGCGCCACCGGAATGCCGAACTTGTCGCGCACCGTGGTGGAGACCGTCACCCGCGAATCAAACACCGGCATCTCCTGCGTGGGCCCCTGCACCGTGATGGAGCGCCGGTAAAACTGCCGCACCCAGTCCTTGTGAGGCCGCCCCCAGCGAGCTACACCCGGCTGCCGCGTGCCTGTGACAAACTGATACGGCAGACGGATGAACTCATTGGCCAACATCGCGCCGCCGGCCAGATCCTCGTTCCCGTGGTTGTAGTCGCAGATGGCGATGCCCGCGCCCGGTCCAACATCGTCATACGTTTCGAAGTCAAACAGTCCAGCGGCGCCCGTGTAGGTGTGCCCCTGCAGATTGCGGCCCACCCAGTCGTTGCGGTTGCCCAGACCTTCGGGGAAAAGCTTCGATTTGGAATTCAGCAGCAGGCGCGCCGATTCCACGGCGGAGGCCGAAACAATCACGTAATCCGCCGGCTGCTCCCACAGCCTCCCTTCGCGATCGAAGTACGCTACGCCGCTGGCCTTGCCTTGCTCGTCCACCAGCACTTCCTTGGTCATGCACTGCGTGCGCAACTCCAGGTTGCCCGTTGCCAGCGCCACCGGCAGCACCGTATTCTGCGAGCCGCACTTGGCGTCCACCTCACACGCAAACCCCACGCACCACCGGCAGCGCATGCATGCCGGACGCCCGCGATAGGGTACTGAGTTACGCAGCATCGGGATGTGGAAGGGATGCAGCCCCATAGCCTTGGCGCCCTTCTCCAGGATCTGGTGCTCGCGCGTTGCCGGCAGCGGCGGCATCGGCAGGGGCTTGCTGCGCGGGCCGTGGAATGGGTCCGTGCTCACGTCGCCGGAGACGCCCACCTCCCACTCGGCCTTGGTGTAGTAGGGCTCCAGATCGTCGTAGCTGATCGGCCAGTCCACCAGCGTGGAGCCCTCCACCGCGCGCGGAATCTTCGCGCCATAGACGCTCTTCATGCGGAAGTCGTTCGGATGAAAACGCCACGCCATCGCGCCGTAGGAGAGCGTGCCGCCGCCCACGCACGCCGCGTTGTTGTTGTAACCGCCGCCCGATGGCTCGACGATGCGGTCGTGTCCTTTCGTGTCCACTACCACGCGCGGGTTGCCGTCGTCGTCGGGTCCGAACGGATGGCCCAGCGTGGAGTTGCGCTGATTGATCAGGTCGTCTTTGTGGCAGTCCGCCGGCGTCGCCCAGCGGCCGCGCTCCAGCAGCACCACGCGCCATCCGGCAGTGGTCAGTTCCTTGGCCATGATGGGGCCTGCCGCGCCCGCGCCGACGATCACGGCATTCACTTTCGGGAGCGCCATTACGATTTCTCCGGGACGGGGAATGTGTCGGCCACCAGATAATGCTGCCGCCCGCGCACCGGCATCGGCGGCACGCCGATCATGCGCCACGAAACGTAGTCCTTGTTGCCACCGTGCCGCGGATTGCCGTAGAAGCCCTGCATCGCGTGCGCCAGCACCATTTCAAAAACGGCCTTGCCGCCGTCGGAGAAGATATCCTTGTCGGCCTTGCCGGCCTCCAGGTTGACCATTAGTGTCGTGCGGTCGTCCGGTTCCAGCTGAGCAAAGGGGACATCCCGCAACCGCCGCGCCAGCCGGTCCATTGCCGTCAGTGCCTGCCGGTAGTCCGTCTGCAACTTTTTGTACTTCCGTGTGAGCTGGCGATCGATGTAGATGACGACGTTCGCGTCTTTCGCGCCGGGGTCCTGATCGGCGGGGATGAGCGTCTCCACCCAGGCCTCCAGCGTGGCGGCCTCCGATGGCGTCAGAAACCGCAGAGCGGAGGGCTGGAAGGGCGCGCGGGTACAGGCGGCAGTTGCCCCAGCCGCGGCGGCGAGAAATATTCGGCGTTTCAGACCAGAACCTCCCTGAAATGCGATTCACACGAATCATATACCAGGGAGGGTTGATTCTTCAAACATCGAAACGTTCATGTTCGTTGCGATCGGCCGTTGCACGCGCCGATGCAGAAAGTCGCTCGGCAGACCCCGCCGCACCGCTGCGCTATCTTGTAGCGAGTGAGGTGAATCCATGAACCGCAGGTTCTTTCTCGGCGCCGCCACCGCGGCCTCCGCCATCTCCGTTTCCGGCGCCAACGATCGCATCAACATCGGCCTCATCGGCACCGGCGGCCGCGGCATGGATCACGTCGCCGATCTCATCAAACTCAAAGACCTGAATCTCGCCGTCACCTCAGTCTGCGACGTCTACCGCCCCAATCGTGAGCGTGGCGCCGCCGCCACCGCCCTCGGCCTTGGCGTCACGCCTCACGCCACCACCGACTATCGCGAACTGCTCGCCCGCAAGGATGTCGACGCCGTCATCATCGCTACGCCGGATTTCGGCCACCCCATCATCCTCAAGGCGGCTGTCGAGGCCGGCAAGGACGCCTACGTGGAGAAGCCCTTCGCCACTACCTTCGTCGAGGGCAAGGCCGCCTACCTGGCCGTCAAGGCCAGCCGGCAAGTGGTCGCCGCCGGAACCCAGCGCCGCAGCGACGGAAAGTATATGGCCGCCCAGGCATTGGTGCGGGGCGGGGCGCTTGGCAAAGTCACGCGCATCGAGTTCTCCATGAATATGCAGGCCCCGCGTTGGAAGCGGCCCGCCGAAAACATCGATCCCGCCGACGTCGATTGGAAAATGTTCCAGCTCGGCAAGCTGGAACGCTCCTTCGATCCACGCCTGCTGCGCGAGTGGCAGCTCTTCGGCACCGAGACCACCAACGGCATTCCCGGCCTCTGGATGAGCCACTACATCGATCTCGTCGCCTGGTACATGGACGATCCGTATCCGTCCGGCGTCGTCTCCAACGGCGGCGTCTATCTCTGGAAGGACGGCCGCACCACCAGCGACGTCTTCTACACGCTGCTCGAATATCCCAAGGAGTTCCTGGTCGCCTTCTCCATGACGCTTACCAACTCCAACGGCATCCGCAATATGTGGTTCGGCACGCGCGGCACGCTGGATTGCGAAAAGTGGATCATCTCCGGCGATGGCAGCTCCATGAAGGACAAGCTCCAGGCGGAGACCAAAATCGAGCCGATGGTCACCAATTCGCATATGCACGATTTTCTGGAATGTATCCGAAGCCGCAAGGCGCCGCGCGCCGATGTGGAGGCCGGCTTCTCGCACGCCGTGGCGGGCATCATGTCAGCGACGGCGCTGGCGAACGGGCGGCGTATGAAGTTCGATCGCGCGAAACTCGAGCTGGTCTAAGTCATGCCCCGGCGCACTCCGCAAGAGCAGTTCGACAAGCAGGCCACCCACTACGACGGCCAGTGGAACACGTGGACGGAGGAGTCTCTCAAATGGCTTGTCCAGCACGGCCAGCTCGCCCTCACTGACCGCGCGCTCGATGTGGCCACCGGCACCGGTTTCACCGCGCTCGCCGTCGCCCCGCTGGTCGCCAGCGTTACGGGCCTCGACGTCTCCTCCGGCATGCTCAACGAGGCCCGCCGCCGGGCGACCGAAGCCGGCGCGGCCAACGTGACCTTTCAGCAGGGCAGTGCTGAAGCGATGCCGTTTCCCGATGCCTCGTTCGACGTCGTGACGTGCCGCATCGCGGCCCATCACTTCGATTCGGTGCCAGCCTTCCTGGCCGAATCGGCGCGCGTGCTCGTGCCGGCCGGCCGCCTCCTCGTCGCCGACACCGCCGTGCCCGACGACGCACCCGGGATCGACGAATGGCAGAACCGTCTCGAACTGATCCGCGATCCGTCCCACCACCGCAACTACCGGCCCGCCGAGTGGATCCATAATCTCCAGCAGGCCGGATTCGTCGTCGAAGAGCTCGACTTCATGGGCGGCTTCGTGCGTATGACCCTGAACGCCTGGCTGCACAAGGCCGGCTGCACCGGCGATGCCGAGCAGACTGTGCGCGACATGTTCGCCAGCGCCAACGCCGCCATCCGAGAGACCTTCGCCATCCAGCCCCTGCCCGATGGCGACACCCGCTTCCGCTGGCTCCGCATTGTGATCGCGGCTGAACGCAAGTAAACTCTTTCACCCTCCCCTTGCGTTCAAAGGGGAGCCATGGCACACTTCCCTAGAAAGCAAAGGGGAGGCGTGTGGACAAAACCCAGCTCGAACTCATTCGCGGCACGCTCGACGTCCTGATTCTCAAAGCCCTCGCCTGGGGACCGCTGCACGGCTACGCCATCACGAGCCTGATCCGCCGCCAGACCGATGACGCCCTGCTTGTGGAAGAAGGCACGCTTTATCCCGCATTGTGGCGCCTGGAGAAGCAGGGCTGGGTGGAGGCCGAATGGGGCCTCTCGGCTAACAACCGGAAGGCCAAGTATTACGGGCTGACCGCGAATGGCCGCCGCCAACTGCGAGCGGAGACTCGGGTCTGGGAGGCCTATGCCCTCGCGGTGGGCAAGATGCTCAATGCCACGCGTCCTCCCCTGGCGGAGGAGGGTTGATGCCCCGCATCCCGATGTGGCGCCGCTATGCGCGCATGTTTGGGGCGGACCCCGCGGCTGATGTGAATGACGAACTTCACTTTCATCTCGAGGCCAAGGTGGACGACCTTGTCGAGCAAGGCTGGGCTCGGGAAGAAGCATGGCGCGAAGCCGAGCGGCAGTTCGGAGATTTTAAGTCGGTGCGGGCGGCGGGCGAACGCCTGGGCAGGGAGATGGACCGGAACATGAGAAACAGAGATTTTTGGAGCGCCTGTGCTCAGGACTTTCGATATTCGTTGCGAACCCTTCGCAAGGATCGCGGCTTCGCCATCGTCACAGTGCTGATTCTGGCACTCGGCATCGCCGCCAATACTGCCGTCTTCAGCGTAGTCAATACCGTGCTCCTGCGGCCGCTGCCGTTTCCCGATTCGGACCGGCTCGCCTGGCTCGCGTCCGGGCGCGACCTCGTCAAAAAGGGAACCGGCGGAGGTGGCGACGACCTTTCCAACATCACCTACACCGTCGCCGCGTTCGAAGAGTTCCAGCGGCACAATCAATCTTTCCAGCAGGTCACCAGTTACAACCCTTTCCTCGCCAACGGTGAGTTTCTGCTCACGGGCCGGGGGGAGCCGCAGATTGTGGACGCCCTGATGGTGGCCGAGAACTTCTTCCCGACACTGGGCGTCGAGCCCGTGCTCGGCCGCAATTTCCTACCGCAGGAATGCAGGATAGGCGGCACACCCGCGGTGCTGTTGAGCCACGCCTTCTGGCAGCGGCGGTTTGCCGGCGGCTCGGGGATCGTGGGCCAAGGGATCACGATGGACAGACAGTCCTTCACCGTGGTTGGCGTCCTGCCGCCTACATTCGATTTCGGAGCCGTGTTTTCGCCGGGGACAAAGATTGATGTTTATGTTCCGGTTGTCCTCGACAACATGCGGAACTGGGGCAACACGCTCGCCATGGTGGGGCGCTTGAAGCCCGGGAGTTCCATCGCCCAGGCTCAGGCCGAAGCCGATGTTCTGTTCCCGCAGTTTAAGGCGGCCCACAAGGACTGGTGGGGCGATTACGTCTCCCGCATCACCGGACTGAAGGAGTTCGTCAGCGGCAAACTGCGCCGCTCGTTGATCGTCCTATGGAGCGCAGTCGGGCTGATTCTCCTCATCGTGTGCGTGAATCTCTCGAATCTGATGCTGGCGCGCGCCGCCACCCGAAGTAGGGAATTCGCATTGCGCAGCGCACTGGGCGCGGGCCGGGGCCGCCTGGTTCGCCAACTTCTGACGGAGAGCCTGATCCTCTCCAGTGCCGGTGCCGTGCTGGGGCTGGGCCTCGCTTATGCGCTCACCACGTACCTGGCCCGCCAGGGATCGATCGCGCTCCCTCTTTTGAACAACGTAAGAGTGGATGGCGTCGCGCTATTGTGGACTCTCCTGATCACCGTGGCCGTCACCGTGATCTTCGGACTGGCGCCCGGTCTGAACATCTCCTCCCGCAATCTCGTGGGCGCGCTGAAGGATAGCGGCCGCGGCACCACCTCGGGCCGCAGGCACGAACGCCTGCGCGCTACGCTGGTGATCTCAGAAGTCGCCCTCTCCTGTGTGTTGCTGATCGGCGCCGGGCTGCTGTTGCGGAGCTTTCTGAAAGTGCTCGATGTGGACCTTGGGTTCCAGCCGGGCCGGGCCGCCGTGATCACGGTGTCCTACGAAGACGGGCGCGACCGCGAGCGGCGCGGTGCGATTCTCCAGGAGATGCTGCTCAGCATCCAATCCATCCCGGGCGTCGAGGCGGCCGGCGTCGGCGACATGCTCCCGCTGGGCCGGAACCGCAGTTGGGGGTTCCGCGCGAAAGGCATTGTTTATGACAAGGAGGAGACTCTCGGCGCGCTGGTTCGGATCGTCACGCCGGGATATCTGGGGGCGATGGGTACGCACCTGACGGGCGGCCGCGACTTTTCCTGGCAGGACGGCCCCAAGAGTGAAACCGCCGTGGTGATCAATCGCGCGGCCGCAGTGAAGTTCTGGCGTGGCGAAGATCCGGTGGGGCGGCTCGGCCAGATTGCAGGCCGGGACGCTCGAGTGATCGGTGTCATCGACGACGTCCGGGCACACAGTCTTGAAGCGCCCGCCGGCCCGGAGATGTACCTGATGGTGACGCAGGCCAATCCCAACGGTGCCGAGCTTGTCATTCGCACGAAACTGCCGCCGGCTACCCTCGCGCCCACCGTGATGCAGCGGCTGCGGAGCCTGAATCCGGCGCAGCCGGCCACCGAACTCCGCCCTCTTCAGCAGATTGTGGACCGCTCAGTTTCGCCGCGCCGCTTCTTTGTCTGGCTCGTCTGCAGCTTCGCGGCACTGGGTCTCATTCTGGCCTCGCTCGGCATCTACGGCGTCATCTCCTATTCGGTGGCGTGCCGCACTCAGGAGATCGGCATCCGCATGGCACTGGGCGCCACTGCGCCGCAGGTTCAGATTGGAGTGATCGGCAAAGCCGTCAAGTTGGCTTTCGTCGGAGTCGTGGCCGGGGGCCTCGGATCGTTGGTGGCCGCCAGGTGGATCGAGTCTCTGCTTTTCGGCACGCGGCCAACGGATCCCGCGACGTTCGCAGTTATCATTCTTCTGCTCGCCGCTGTGGCCCTGATCGCCGGCTTCATCCCAGCGCGTCGCGCGTCGTGCATCGACCCGGCAATCACGCTCCGGGCGGATTGATCACGGAGCCGAGTTCCAGCGCAGCCCTACCCGCCACAGGCACGGCGCGCCGATTAACGGTGTCGGACTGAACCCCACCACCACCTCGCGCCCAAACGCATTCTCCACCGCCGCGTGCAGCGCCAGCCCATAAGGCAAGGCCTGCCGCGCTGTCACATGAAACACCGCAAAGCCCGGCAGCCGGAACAGATTGCGATCGTCCTCAAACTGCAATGCCGAAGACCGCAGCCCCCCCGCCACCAGCGTTCCGCGCCGCGACCATGCCAGCAGCGCCGAGCCCTGATGCTTGGGAATCTGCGGAATCCGTTCTCCCGTTGAATACCGCGAATCCGCGAAGAGATACGACGCCTCGGCACGCACCGCGCGCCAGCGGTAGTTCACATTCGCCTCCACGCCGCGCGCCGTGGCCGCGCCCGCGTTGTCGCGCTGCCGCGTGATCAGCGACGGTGTCACGCTGCGCGTCACGTTCGTAATTAGCGCGTCCAGGTGATTGGCATAGGCCGTTGCCGAAAAGCGCAGCCCGCCGGATACGTAGTCCGCGCCCGCCTCCACACCCCGCGACGTCTCCGGCCGGAGCAGGGCATTGGCGAGCGTCAGCGTGTTCCCCGCGCGGAACTCGCGATAGAGCTCATTCAGCGTCGGCGCGCGAAACGCCCGGTAGGCCGAGGCGCGCAGCCGCCACTTTTCCAGCCCCAGCGCCGCACCGCCGCTCGGGCTCCAGAACGCCGTGCCGTTGCCTGCATCCTGCCCGCGCAACCCCCCAAACAACCGAAGCGGCCCCTTCGCATAATCGCCCTGCGTGAAGAAGCCATACTGCGTCTGCATGCCACCACCGATTCGCAAGCCAGCCGGAATCAACGTCTCGTTCGAGTAGCCTTCCGCGCGGTGAAAATCCCCGCCGGCCAGCAGATTCCACTGCGCCGCCGCGCGCCGGTAGAGACCCGCGCCGCCAGTCGATTCCGCCGGCACGCTCTGCCGCGACGTCAGCCGCTCCGTCAGCCGCCCGGCCCCGATCGACGAAAAAGACGCGCGCAGTTCCTCGCGGTTGTGAAACAGCAGTGCGTTGTATGTGCTCGCGCCCTGCTGCATCGTGTAGTTCGCCGCCACAGTGCCCAATGACGTCGAGTTTTGTGTCAGTTTTGTACCGTTTTCGCGCTCTTCCGCGAGAATATCGGCCCTTAGGAACAGCTTTTGCCGCCCGCTGAGGTAATCGAGCCGCGCGGTCACCGCCGCGAACTGCACATTCGCCTGCGTGTCCACCGGACCGCGCGCGTATGCCGGCACGATGTAATACCCGTCCGTGGTGAAGCCGCGCGCCGAGCCCGATACCGCCCATCTCGGCCCCAGGAAGATACTCCCAGCGCCGCTCAGTTCGTGCGTCCTCTCATTCCCCATCTCGTAGCCGAGCGTGCCGCCCGCCTTCTGCCGCGCCGCTGAGAAGAGGCCCAGTGCGCCGCCCATCGCCTTGTCGCCAAACAGGCTCGTGGATGCGCCGCGCGAAACCTCCACCCGCTCGAGCGAAGCCGGATCCACGCGCGTCCAGTAGATCCATCCGCCAAACGGGCTGTTCAACGGCACGCCGTCCCACAGCACCAGCGTGCGGCTCGCGCCCGTGGAGCCCAGCCCTCGCAGGCTCACGCCCTGTGTCGTCGGGTTGGCCACCAGAGATGAGGAGCGCCGGAATAATGAGAACCCCGGCACCAGCCGCAACCGGTCGTCCAGGTTCACGCCCGGCGCTTCGCGAATCTCCAGATTCGTCAACACCGTGAGCGAGGCCGGCGCCTCCGTGGAGACCAGCCCGGTGACGGTGATGGCGGTGTGCAGCGGCGCGGGCTCACTCGGGCTTTGCGAATACCCAATGCTGGGGATCCAGCAGGCGAGCGCCAGCCCAGCCGCCACCTTCCAGACGTTGCGCCGAGGCGCTAAATACAATGGCTGCACTCTCTTCGTCCAGACTCCTGAGGGGTGCGGCGCGGTGTCTGCATTCCACCATCGCCAGATACTTTAGGATCACATAGACGTCGCCTTCGATGGGCAGCAGGCACTCGAAATCCTGCGTGCGAAACCGGATGCTCGCCCCGGTCAGCGCGCATCGCCACGCCAGAAACGCGCAGCATTCCACGGCCCGCTCAAACCACTCTTCCTGCTCGCGCGGGACCTCCAGATCCAGGAACAGAGTAATCAGATGCTCCTCTTCGCGTGTGAACTCGCGCACCTGCATGTCGCCGGTGTGCGCCGTGGCCCGCCAGTCCACGTGGCGCGCGCTCTCGAAAGGCTCGTAGGGCCGGATGCGGTAGAAATCATGACCGCGCCCGCGCACCTGCGATTCGGCGTCGCCGCTGATGTCCGCCGCTAGTTGATCGAAGCCCGGCTGTGCGTCCAGCGCCGGATACACCAGAACGTCGCGTTTCATCACCACCCGCGCGCGCCGCTCCGCGAAGCCAAACGGAAACCGTGACGAAAATAGAAAACTATCCTGCCGGTGGATGCCGCGCCGCGCGAAACTCACGTCGACAATCGTTTCCAGCTCCGCCTTGCCTGGCGCCACCGGAAAATACAACTCAGTCGTGAAGACACTGTCCTCCACGCCCACCAGACGGATGGAAAACGAGGGCATCCAGCGCTTGGCGTTGCGCAGCACAATGCGCGCCGCCACGGCTCGCCGCGCGCTGATGTGATCCGGCAACTGGATGTCCAACTCCAGGCCGGCGATGCCAATGCGGCTCACGAATCCGTTGATCAAAAGCGTCGCCAGCATCGCCGCCAGCAAAAGGAACAGCAGATTGTTGGCGGAGGCAAAGGCGGCGAACGCGGTCAGCGCCACGGCCACCAGAAATACCAGACCGGCAAAGGTGACCCGCTCCCGCACGCGCAATTCCAGCCACTGTCTGAACCGGACGGATTGTGCGCGCCACCAGCGCCTCATACTCTCCCGTCAACCTGCCACCGCGCCCCGACATCTCTTCCACTCACCGATCGCCTCCAACATGGCACAATCGTTTTACCTATGTCGAGTTCCCCAGCCCAGCCCGTGAAGCTCAACCGTTCACTGGGTCTCTTCCAGCTTCTCGTGATGGGCATCATCATGGTGCAGCCCACGGCGCCCATGCCGCCCTTCGGCGCCATCAGCGCCGGCGCCAATGGCCACGTGGTCACCACCGTCCTCATGGCGATGTTTGCCATGCTTCTCACGGCGATCAGTTACGGCCGCATGGCGCGCGCCTACCCCAGCGCCGGCAGCGCCTATACCTACGTGGCCCGCGAGATCCACCCGGCCCTCGGCTATCTCACTGGCTGGAGCATGCTGCTGGATTACGTCGTCAATCCGCTCATTTGCACCATCTGGTGCGCCAAGGCCATGATGGGCATCTTCCCCGGCACGCCCTACGGCCTCTGGGTGCTGGGCCTGGCGTTGCTCTTCACCGCCATGAATCTGCGCGGTATCCAGGCCACAGCCCGCACCAATGAGCTGCTCACCCTCGCCATGGGCGCCGTCATCGCCTGGATGCTGGTGGCCTCCGCCCGCTACCTCATGGGCCTGCCGCAACTCACCGCCGAAGTCTTCACTACGCCCTTCTACGATCCCGAGCGCTTCTCCTGGCGCTCCATCTCCAATGGCGCCTCCATCGCGGTGCTCACCTATATCGGTTTCGACGGCATCTCCACGCTCTCGGAGGAGGTGAAGGACCCACGCCGCAACATCCTCAAGGCGATGGTGGGCACCTGCCTGGTCATCGGCGTCCTCTCAGCCGTCGAGGTCTATGTCGCGCAGTTGGTCTGGCCGGCCTCCCAGCCCTATCCCGATAGCGACACCGCCTACATCCACATCGCCGGACGCGCCGGCGGCCCGCTGCTCTTTCAGGTGATGACCTGGACCCTGGTGATCGCCACCATCGGCTCCGCCACCGGCGCCATGCTCGCCGGAGGCCGCCTGCTTTTCGGCATGGGCCGCGACAACGCCATCCCGAAATCGTTCTTTGGCTACCTGGACCCGCGCACCCGTGTCCCCAGCCGCAACGTCATGCTCATCGGCGGTTTCTGCCTCGGCGGTTCCTTCCTCATGAGCTACCAGACCGGCGCGGAGCTGCTCAACTTCGGCGCCCTCATCGGCTTCATGGGCGTTAACGCCTCCAGCCTGCTGCACTACTACATCCGGCGCGAGGAACGTCACCTGTCGGATTTGCTCGTCCCCGCTATCGGCTTCGTCGTCTGCCTCTATCTCTGGCTGAGCCTTAGCCCGCTGGCCAAACTCGCGGGCGGCGCGTGGCTCGCCTTCGGACTCGCCTACGGCGCTTACAAGACGAACTTCTTCCGCAACAACATCATCAACTTCGACGTGCCGGAGGAGTGACCCTCCGGCGGCGCCCTCGCTATTGCGTCAGGATGTCGATCGTCGTGGTCCCCGCCACGCGCACCTTCTCGTAGCTCTTCATCCACTCGTCGTGCGCCGGCAGCTTGGCATAGGACGCCAGCGCGGCCGCACTGCTGAATTCCATGCAAACGGCCGCCTGCCGCCGCAGCATCTTCACCGGCAGCGATACCGCCTCGCCCGCGCGCAGCTTCTTCACATCCTCCGCCGTCGCCGTCGTGTCCGGATTCACCAGACCCATCGGCCGCGCCAGCTTGCCCAGCCATACATGAGTCAAGCCCGGAATCTTCGCCGGCAACTCCTTCGTCGCCTTCGTGAACGCATCCCACTCCGCCGGCGTCGCCGTCTCGATCACCGTATAGGCGAAACAGTGCATCACCGGCTGATCCGCCGCCTGCGCCGAAACCGCGCCCAGCGCCAATGCCGCCATCCACATACCCAATCTCTTCATTAGAAGTAGACCTCCTTCCAGATAGAATCACACAAACCCTTCCGCCCGATCGGCCCGCACACGCCGCCCGGTGTAAAATCAAGATAAGTGGGTCCTGTTCCTCGCCAATCTCTCCCCCTCGTCGACCTCCTGAAGGCGCTGTCCTCGCAGCTCATCGTCTGGCACCATCTCGCCTTTTACGGGCCCATGTCCGACGTCGTATATCCATACGCCCCCGCGCTCATCAGTTGGCACTACGATTACGCCCGCATGGCCGTACAGGTCTTTCTCGTCCTGGGCGGCTTCCTCACCGCCCGCGCCCTGGCGCCGGATATGGAATTCGAAACGCCCAGCCGCGATATCCCGCGGTTGCTGTGGCGGCGCTATCTCCGCCTGGCGCGCCCCTACCTCGTCGCGCTCGCCGCCGCCATCGCCGCCGCCGCTTTCGCCCGCGCGCTGATCCACTAC
Source organism: Paludibaculum sp. (assembly GCA_036504135.1). GTDB lineage: Bacteria > Acidobacteriota > Terriglobia > Bryobacterales > Bryobacteraceae > Paludibaculum. The sequence continues at coordinate 239,298 of DASXVP010000020.1, read as the reverse complement.
CGTTCCACGCCCACCGCGCCCACCCTTCCCCAGATTGCCGCGCACGTCCTCCTCCTCCAGGACATCGTCGGCCAGGAGGCGCTCTCGGCCGGAGTCTGGTACGTGGCCATCGACTTTCAGCTCTACGCCCTCTTTCTCCTGATCCTCTGGCTGACGCGCGCCGCCGCCCGGCGCGGCCGCGCCAGTGCCTCCGTCCTTGCCGCCATCATCTGTGCCGCCCTGGCGGTGGCGTCCCTGTTGTGGATCAATCGCCAATCCGGCCTTGACATCTTGGCCCCTTACTTCTTCGGCGCCTACGGCCTCGGCATTGTCGCCCACTGGATCTCCAGCCAGCCCCGCAAGACCTCGTCGCTGGCGGCCCTGGCTCTTCTCGTCGCCGCCGCACTTACCGTGGAGTGGCGTACCCGCATTCTCGTCGCCGGCGTCACGGCCCTGCTGCTTGCCGCTACCGGCGGCGCCGCGGGCCCGCGCTGGTCCTGGGTGTCGTTCCTTAGCCGCATCTCCTATTCCGTGTTTGTCATCCACTACGCGGTGATCCTGGCCGTCAGCGCCGTCGTGTACAAGTCCTGGCCTGCCAGCCACACGGCCAACGCCGCCGGCATGGCCGCCGCCTGGCTGCTGAGCCTCGGCGCCGGCGCGCTCTTGCACCGCTTCACCGAATCGCCCCGCCGGGTCACGCCCCGCTAATTCGGCCCGTCCATTTGGCATATGCTGAATGGGAGCCGAATGGCCCCTTACGCGCCCCGGCTCAGGAGTACCCCATGTTCACCGCACTCGTCCTCGCCATGTTCCTGCAGCCCGCCCCGCCCGCCGGTTGGACCGAAGCCTACGTCTGGGGCAACGGCATCCGCATCCACTACACCCACGCCGCCAACCCCGGCAAGCCCGTCATCGTCTTCGCCCACGGCTCCTCCGACGACGGTCTGTGCTGGACCAACTTCGCCAAGGAGCTCGCCGCCGATTACGACATGTATCTCGTCGACGCCCGCGGTCACGGCCTCTCCGACCCGCCCAAGCCCGGCGACCCCGCCGACGTCCAGGTGGAAGACCTCGCCGCCTTCATCCGCGAGCTTAAGCTCGTCAAGCCCATCCTCATGGGCCACTCCATGGGTAGCTCCTCCGTCGCCTGGTTCTCCGCTAAGTACCCCACCATCCCCAAGGCTGTCATCCTCGAAGATCCCGGCCTTACGCCCCGCCCGCCAGCCGCAGCCGGCGCGCCCGGCGCCGCGCCCTCCACGCCCGAGGAGCGCATCCAGCGCATGATCCAGCACAACAGCCTCTCGCTCGCCGAACTCACCGCCGAGTGCATGAAGAACAGCCCCAAGTGGGGTGCGGATGAATGCGCTGTCTGGGCCCCCTCCAAGCGCCGCCACCACCCCGCCACTACGCTCGGCACAATGGCCGGCCGCCCGCCGATGTCCGAGATCCTCCCCAAGATCACAGCCCCCACGCTGATCCTCAAGGCCGATGCCCAAGGCGACGCCCGCCTCAAAAATGAACAGGCAGCCGCTCTGCTGCCCCAGGGCAAGATCGTCCACATCGATGGCGCCGGCCACAACGTGCGCCGCGAAAACAAGCCGATGGCGCTCGCTACCCTGCGCGCTTTCCTCGCCACAGTGCGCTGAGCCCGTCGCCAAGTATGCTAACGTGTGAGCAGAAATGCGCTATTTGTCATCCTTGCGCCTAGCCGCCCAAATTGTGTCCATATTGACCGCCGCCCACTGTCTGCACGCCCAGGCGCCGGCCGCGGCTCCGCCCGCAGCACCGCCCGTCAAAGAGGCCCACGACCTGCCCGCTCGCGCCACGCCAGTGGACTATCAGGCCCAGGCCATCGTTGGCCCCATCACCATCGCCGCTGAGTTCACCGGCCACGGCATGCCCTGCCCACAAGGCGTCTTGATTAGTGAAGAGTTTGTCGCCGTCGAGGTCGCCTTCTTCGGCAAGCCCGACGCCCGCTTCACCATCAACGCCGCCGATTTCTCCCTGCGCATCAACGGCAAGAAGACGTCCCTCCCCAGCCAGCCCTACGGCTTGGCCGGCAAGGAGGTCAAGGACCCTGAATGGAATCCGCCCGAGGCCGCCGAAAAGAAATCCAAAGGCTCCCTCGGCGGCTCAGGCAACGCCCAGGACGGCGCGCCCCCACCCTCCACTCCTAAGGTGCCCATCGAGCTGCGCCGCAACTGGCAGCAGCGCATTCAACGCGCCGCCATCGCCGAGGGCGATCGCCCGCTGCCCCAGGCCGGCTTGCTCTTCTTCCAGCACCGCGGCAAAACCGAAAACATCCGCTCCATCGAGCTGATCTACACCGGCGCCGCCGGCGAAGCCACGCTCTCTCTGCGTTAGCCTCAATGCCCCGCTGGCCGGATACTCCCGCGGGCCGCCTGCTCCACCAGTTGGAGTTGCACTACGGCCTACTCGAGCCCCAGCCCTGCGCCGGCCCCTTCGAGATGATTTGCTGGGAGATCGTCGCGTATCTCTCGGACGACGCTCGCCGCTCAGCCGCCTTTGCCGCGCTGCGGGAGCGGGTCGGCCTCTCGCCGCATCAGATCCTCGTCGCGCCCATCGAAACTCTTCGCGAAATCACCCGCCTCGGCGGTCCCATCGCCGCCGACGACCGTGCCACTCGCCTCCAGGCCGCCGCGCAACTCGTGCAGGACGAGTCTGGCGGCGATCTGTCCTCCGTCCTCCGCCTGCCTCCGCCCAAGGCGAAGAAGCACCTGATGCGCTTCCCCATGATCGGCGAGCCCGGAGCTGAGAAGATCCTCCTCTTCTGCGGCAATTTGGCCGTGCTGGCACTGGAATCCAACGGACTGCGAGTGCTGGTCCGCTACGGCATCGGGGAAGAGCGCCAGAACTACGCCGCCACTCACAAGTCAGTCCGCGAGGCGATGCTGGAACAACTACCCGCCGATCTCCCCTTGCTGACAGCGGCGCATCTCCTCCTCCGCCGGCACGGCCAGGATCTCTGCCTCCGCAACGGCCCCGCCTGCGGCAAGTGCCCGGTGCGCGTCGCCTGCTGCCACGCGAAGCTTCCACCCCCGCCAGCGGAATCTTGCTAGAGTAGTCACCTATTGCCCTTCCGTTGGAGGATCCCCCTTTTGCCCAAGCTACTCGGCAAGACTGCCATTATTACCGGCGCCACCGGTGGCATCGGCGAAGCCACCGCCAAGCTCTTTCTCGAAGAAGGGGCCAACGTCATGCTGGTGGGCCGTTCGGCTGAAAAGCTCCAGGCCACCCGCGACCGGCTGTCCGGCCATCGGAATCTCGCCCATTTCGTCGCTGACGCCGTCGATGAACCGGCAACCGCCGCCGCCGTCGCCGCCACCGTCGAGACCTTTGGCGGCGTGGACATCCTGTTCGCCAACGCCGGCACCGAGGGCCGGCTGAAGCCGCTGGATGCACTGACTTTTGGGGAATTCGACGACGTCCTGCGCACCAACGTCCTCGGCGTGTGGCTCAGCATGAAGTACTGCGTGGAGCCGATGAAGCAGCGCGGCGGCGGCTCCATCATCGCCACGTCATCCATCTCCGGCATGGTGGGCTTCGCTGGCGGCGCCGCTTACGTTGCCAGCAAACACGCCGTTTATGGCTTGGTCAAATCCGCGGCGGTGGAACTCGCCCCGGCCGGTATCCGCGTCAATGCCATCGGCCCCGGCCCCATCGAGAACCGCATGATCCATTCCCTGCAATCCCAACTTTCGCCCGACGATCCCGCCGCCGTCAGCGCCTATATGCACTCCCGCATCCCCATGAATCGCTTCGGTACCAACGAGGAGGTCGCCTATCTCGCCGCCTTTCTCGCCAGCCACGAATCGTCCTACTCCTCCGGCGGCATCTTCATGCTGGACGGCGGCTTCACCGCTACGTAGCGCCACCCATCGCCGCAATCTGCCATCCTGTCCCCATGGACATCTGGGCCCTCGCGGATCTAGCCACCCCCTGGTGCGTGCACGTCGCCGCCACCTTGCGCATCGCCACTCACATCCAGGCCGGCCACTCCGAGATCACAGCCCTCGCCGCGGCCGCCCGCGCCGACCCCGAATCGCTCCACCGCGTCCTCCGCCACCTCGTCGCCCGCGGCCTCTTCGCCGAGCCCACCCCCGGCCACTTCGCTCTCAACGACGCAGCCCTCCCCTTGCTTGAAGAGGGCTGCCTCCTCGGGTTCGATCTCGATGGCTTCGGCGGCCGGATGGCTCATGCCTGGGGCACTCTGCTCTCCGCCGTCCGCACCGGCGAGACCGCCTATCACGAGGCCTTTGGCCGCGACTTCTGGCCCGATCTCGACGCCCACCCCGCCCTTTCCGCCCGGTTCGACGCCCTCATGGGACCAGCCGGCCACGGCACGCCCGATCCCGATGTCCTGCCCGATCCCGCAGCCTGGCCCACCATCCACCACGTCGTCGATGTCGGCGGCGGCGCCGGCGCGCTCCTCGCCGAGGTGCTCCGCACCCAGCCCCACCTCCGCGGCACCCTCGTCGATCTGCCGCGCACCGTCGCCCGCTCCGCCGTGCATTTCCAGGCGGCCGGCGTGGCCGATCGCGTCTCCACCTCCGCGCAGAGCTTCTTCGATCCTCTCCCCGCCGGCGCCGATCTTTACCTGCTCAGCAAGGTCCTTGACGATTGGCCCGATCCTGCAGCGCTTGCCATTCTCCAACGCTGCGCACAGGCCGCCCACCCCAACGGCCGCGTGATCATCTTCACGAACGCCGGCCCCGGCGAGGACGCATCACCGGAGCTGCTCATGATGGTCCTCGTCGGCGGCAAGGCCCGCACCTTCGACGAGCTCACCGCGCTCGCCCTCGCTGCCGGGCTCACCGTCACCGGCAGCGGCCGCCAGCGCTCCGGCCGCGTCCTGGTCGAATGCCGCCCTACCGCGCCTTCACCGTCTCCGTCCGCAACAACAGGGCAACCGTCTTGATCTTGCCATCCTGCTTGGCGATTAACGCCTGCTCCTTCGTTCGCGGCACCATGGCGCCCGATTCCGCGCCCGCTGTCCACAGCTCGGCCAGACGATAGGTCCCGTCCAGCACTTCGAACATCAGCCGCGGATTGTTGCTAACCCCCGGATGGTTCACCGGCAGCGTCATAAACATGGTGGTACGGTTCCGGTCTACGTTGTGGAGCTGCACCAGCGACGTCCCAGCCATGCCCGACCGCTGAATTAAATATTGCCCCGCCGGCAGCGATTCCGCGCCCGCCGCAAACGAAAACGGGATGTTTACCCTTACCCGGCCTTGCGCCAGCGCCGGCGCAGCCGTCAGCCCCACCATCAGGCAACCCGCCGCCAACCAACCGGCGGCCCGGATCAATTTATGTGTCATCGTCATCACTCCTTCTGGCGTCTGTCGCCAACCGGATAGACGATGCAAAACTCGAAATCCCGTGCGCCACGCCGCGCCATGTAACGTTTGGCGAACTTTGGCAGACTCTGGCGCGTCTATCCTTTCCAGAGGGAACTCCATGTCCCAACCTGCGCCCGATTACCCCCGTAACGGTCCAACTTCCGCTGGCACGCACCACCGCATCGACTCCTGGAAAGACATCGCCTCCTATCTCAAGCGAGGCACCCGCACCGTCCAGCGCTGGGAAAGCGAGGAGTGCCTGCCGGTTCACCGCCTCCATCACGACAAGCTCGGCTCCGTCTATGCCTGGCAGCACGAACTCGATGCCTGGTGGATCAGTCGTGGCGCCAGCCTCGCCAATGCGCCGGCCGCCCAGCCCGCCGCCCCGTCCATCGCGGTCCTGCCCTTTACCGATCTCAGCCAGCAGCAGGATCAGCAGTACTTCTGCGATGGCGTGGCCGAGGAGCTCATCCTCGCCCTCGGCAAGCTCCGCGGCCTCCGCGTCTGCTCCCGGATGTCGTCCTTCCGCTTTCGCGATGACGATACAGCCGAGCGCGCCATCGGGCGCCAACTCCGCGTCGGCGCCCTGCTCACCGGCAGCGTCCGCCACGCCGCCGGACGCATCCGGATTATGGTCAATCTCATCGATCCCGAAACCGGTTACCAGCTCTGGTCGGGCGTCTTCGATCGGGCCCTTGGCGACGTCTTCGCCATCCAGGAGGAGATCGCCCGCAGCGTCGCCCAAGCCCTCGCCGTCACCCTAAGCCCCAACGAGGCCGCCGCCCTCGAGCGCCCGCCCACCCACGACCTCCAGGCTTACGATCTCTACCTCCGCGGCCGCACCTTCTACTACCACTACGGCCCCTCCGATATGCCCTGCGCCATACAGATGTTCTCGCAGGCCATCGAGCGCGACCCCGCCTACCCCCTCGCCCACGCCGGCCTCGCCGATTGCTGGTCGTTTCTCTATCTCTACTCCAGCCGCTCCGAAGACCTACTCCGCAAAGCCGAGGAAGCCAGCCGCCGCGCCGTCGATCTGGATCCCGAATCCGCCCAGGCCCAGGCTTCCCGCGCCCTCGCCCTCTCTCTGAACCGCCGCGACGCCGAGGCCGAACAAGCCTTTGAGACCGCCCTCCGCCTCGATCCCGGCCTCTTCGAGGCCCACTACTTCCGCGCCCGCCACAGCTTTGTCCTCGGCCGCCTCGACACGGCAGCTGAAGAGTACGAAGCCGCCATCCAACTCCGTCCCGACGACTACCAGGCGCCCCTCCTCGTCGCCCAGATTTATGACGATCTCGGCCGCCCAGCCGACGCCACAGCCGCCCGCGAAAAGGGTGTCGCCGCCGCCGAGGAACATCTCCGCCTCAATCCCGACGATGCCCGCGCCGTCTACATGGCCGCCAACGGCATGGCCGCCCTCGGCCAGCGCGAACGCAGCCGCCAATGGGCCCAGCGCGCCTTCGCCATGCGCCCCACAGATTCCATGCTGCTCTACAACCTGGGCTGCATCTACGCCTTGCTCAACTGCGAAGAGGACGCCCTCCACGCCCTCGAACAGGCCGTTCATCACGGTCTCCGCCAGCGCGGCTGGTTCGAGCACGACAGCAACCTCGACTCCGTCCGTGCCCACCCCCGCTTCCAGGCCATCCTCGCCCAACTCTAACCACGCCCGCTCCCAATCCAACCTCACCCAACTCTATCTACCCCCGCTTCGGGGGCGGTCCCCCTGGACTGCGCCGGACGCCCTCGTCCGGCCCACCCATCCCATCTCCGACCATGAAGAATCCTTAGTTTGCGAATCTAGCAACTCAATCTCACTTCTTATCAACAACTTGCATTTCCGATCGCCAAAACCACACCACCCGCCATGCTACAAAGAATCGCGATGACAAACGCCACGCCAACCAAATACAGACGCGTCCGCCGCGGCGCAACCTCCACCAAAGGGCCTGTTACCGCCCCCGAAACCACCACCGAGCCCAAGGCGATCTACTCTACCGAGGCTCTCCGCGACGCGGCCTTCGCCAAGTACAAACCCCAGGGCTTGGTCGAGACCTCCATCGTCGAGCAGATCGCCAAGACCTTGTCCATCATTCAGAAATTCACCTATGCCTTCCCACTCGACGCCCTGCTCGACGACTATTTCGCCGGCGCTCGCAAACTCAGCAACGCGGAGCTCTCCGCCGCCCTGCGCGAGTCGGCCAACCGGGACCGCATCATCGACGAGGGATTCAAACTGATCGCCCGCGCCACTCGCGAGCTCGCCGCCTACCGCAAATCCTTGATGAGTTCCAACGGCGATACCGTCGACATCCTGACCTTCCGCCTCCACTAACCACGTCGCGCGGACAGTCTGGACTACTCTGCAAAGATTGACCCCGGTTCGTGCTACCATGTCCAGCACGGTTTCACTATGCTTAGCATCGAAAAAATTTCCATGGATTCCGGGGTCACCCGTTTTATCATCAAGGGCCGCATGCATCTCGGCAATGCCCTCAGCGACGCTGAGTATGAGGCCAAGGGCCTCCTCGATGCCGGAGTGCGCAAGCTCCTCATCGATCTCACCGAGACCGAGACCATCGATAGCGCCGCCCTCGGCATGTTGATCGTCACCTGCTCGCGCATGAGCGCCGTCGGCGGCAAGTCCGCCCTCTTCGGCGTCAACCCGCGCGTCCAGAACGTCTTCAACATCACCCACGCTAACAAGATGCTCTCCATCCACGAGACGATGGACGCCGCCCTCCTGGCCCTTGAATAGGGAGCGGAACACATGGCCGATTGGGAGTTTCTACAAAAAGACAAGGCCGAGCAGCTCGCCCGCGTGGAGTATTACTCCATGTGCCAGGCCAACGCCGCCGGCGAAGAGATCGAGTTCATCATCGCCGTCCACGAGTACCTGACACCCAAGGACCCGACGATGAAATACCTGGCCAAGGCTAATCGCGAGGTGAACCAGCAGTTCGGCGCCATCACGCCCTGCGGCTGGGGTAATACGCACAGCAAAGCGCTCAGCGCCTGCCTGGAGATGATTCGTAAGTTCCCGGCGTAACCGCCGTTAGTGCACCGTCTTCGTCTTCCGCGTGAGGAAGTCCATCATCACGTACTGCCCCAGCGTGTACGGCGTCGTGAAATACGCCTTACCCTTGCACATCTCCGTCACCTGCTGCACAAACTGCACCAGCGCATAATCGGTCGCCAGCATGAAAGTGTTGATCGGGATGCCGGCCCGCTTGCACCGCCCCACTTCCTCCAGCGTCTTGCTCATCACCAACGGGTCCAGCCCCATCGGATTCTTGTAGATCCGCCCGTCTTCCAGAGTCAGCGCCGAGGGCTTCCCGTCCGTGATCATCACTATCTGCTTCATGTCCTTCCGCTCACTCGCCAGGATCTTCTGCGCCAGGATCAACCCGTCCCGCGTGTTCGTGTAATAGGGCCCCACCTGCACCCGCGCCAGATCCCCCAGCCGCACCTCCTCAGCCGTATCGTGAAACAGCACAAACCGCAGCGAATCCCCCGGATACTGCGTGCGGATCAGATGCGCCAGCGCCAGCGCCACGCGCTTTGCCGGAGTGAAGCGGTCCTCGCCGTAGAGGATCATCGAGTGGCTGCAATCCAGCATCACCACGGTCGCGCACGAGCTCTGATACTCGCTCTGGTGCACGTGCAGGTCCTCATACTCCAAGTTCAAGGGCATCCCCACGCCCTCGCGCCGCATCGCCGAAAATAGAGTCGCGCTCGTATCCAGATTCAGCGTGTCGCCAAACTCCCACTGCCGCGATGCACCGCTGGTCTCCACACCCGTCGCCATCTCCCGCGTCTCATGCGCCCCCATCGACGCCCGCCCCAGCCCGCCCAGCAAATCCTTCAGCGTCTTGAACCCCAGAAAGTCCACGGCCTTGTCCGTGACGTTCACTGTCACCCTGTCCTGTTGCTCCTCCGTGCTGACATAGCCATCCTCCTCCAGTTTCGCCAGCAAGCCCGCCAGAGCCTGATCGATCTGCGCCTGCGAATACTCTCCGCGCTCCTCCAGCGCCTTCTTCAGCGCCTCCCGCAACTGCTCCATCGTCAGCTCGCTGAAGCCCGAGTATCCGCTGTCCAGCAGCAGATCCCCCAGCATCCGCATCAGGTCCTCGGCGCTCAGCCCCAGGTCGTCCTCTTCGAACTTGGAGTACTTGATTCGCTTCATGGCTGATTCACCTCAATTGAAGTTGCGCCGCTTGTCTTTCTTCCCGCCTCGTCGCGGCGGCCACTCGTCCTCCTCCTCGATCTCGATCTCCTCGCCCTGGAATCCCAACTCCTCACTCCGCCCGATCCGTTTCAGCGAATGCAGTCCCTCCAGAATGAACTCCCCCGCCGCCGCCCGCGCCGCGTCGCTCTCCCGCGCGCTCAGCCCCACATGCTTCGTCTTCTCCATCAACCCAGGCACCGTCTCCAGTGCCGCCACCACGTCGGCCGAGCTCGCCAGCTCGCCCAGCTTCAACGTCCCGCCATTCTGAAAGTGCGCCGTCACATCGCGCATGTTCACGCCATCGAACAGCCGCGAATACACCCGCGCCACTGCCGCCCGGATCAACTCCCGCGCCACCGCGTCGCCGCCCTTCAGCTCACCTTCATACTCCAGCTCCAGCTTGCCCGTGATCGAGGGCAGCGCCGCATACAAGTCGGCCACCCGAGGCATCGCTTCCTTCTCGCCCGCCGCCAAAGCCCGCCGCTCCGCGTTCGATACCGCGTTCTCCAGCGCTGAGATCGGCAGCCGCTGGCTCACGCCGCTGCGCTTGTCGATCCTCTTGTCCTCGCGCGCCACAAACGCCACCGTCTCCACCAGTTCCCGCATCCATGCGGGGATCTCCACATCTACCACTGGCCCACGCGCTGTCCAAGACTCCTGTTTCGTGATCGCAATCCCGCGTTCCACGCTCAGCGGATAGTGCGTCCGGATCTCGCTTCCAATCCGGTCCTTCAACGGAGTGATGATCTTGCCCCGCGCCGTGTAGTCCTCCGGATTCGCCGTGAACACCATCATCAGGTCCAGCGGCATCCGCACCGGATAGCCTTTGATCTGCACATCGCCCTCTTGCAGGATGTTAAACAGCCCCACCTGGATTTTGCCCGCCAGATCCGGCAGTTCATTGATCGCAAAGATCCCGCGGTTGGCCCGCGGCAGCAGCCCGTAGTGAATCGTCAGCTCGTCGCTGATGTTCTGTCCCGCGCGCGCCGCCTTGATCGGATCGATGTCCCCGATCATATCCGCGATGGTCACGTCCGGCGTCGCCAGCTTCTCCACGTAACGTTTCTCCGCCGTCAGCCACGCAATCGGAGTCTCGTCGCCCATCTCCGACACCAGTGTCCGCGCGTACTTCGAGATCGGCTGATACGGGTGATCGTGGATCTCCGAGCCTGCGATATAAGGCATCTGCTCGTCCAGCAGAGTCGTCAGCATGCGGATGAGCTTGGTCTTCGCCTGGCCCCGCAGCCCCAGCAAAATGAAGTTGTGCCGCGAGAGCACCGCGTTCACCACCTGCGGCGCCACCGTGTCCTCATAGCCCACCACGCCTGGAAACAACGTCTCGCCCGACGCCAGCTTGCGCATCAGATTCTCGCGTAGCTCGTCCTTCACGCTGCGGGATCCGTCCCAGCCGCTTACCCGCAGCTCGCCCAGAGTTTTTGCGTCCATCTTATACAGATGCGCCTCGGAGTGTGATAGATCTCTTCTATGCCAAATGACTTGGCCGAAGTCGACTACGAAAGATACTGGCGCCGTCTCCAGCAGGTTGGGCTCAACGCTTACGAGGCGCGCTCCTATCTTGTGCTCGTCGGCCACCCCAGATTCAAGGCGCTGGAGCTCGCCGCCCGCGCCCGCGTCCCCCGCCAGAAGATCTACGAAGTGCTCGATAGCTTAGTGGAGCGCGGCTTTGCCCAGGTGGTCCAGGAAAAGACCAAGCTCTTCTCCGCGGTCGAGCCCGGCCTCGCCATCCCCGCCTATCTCGAACGCCAGAAGGAGATGATGGAGGAGCAGCTCAACGACCAGCGCCGCCACGGCACCTCGCTGGCCCAGGAACTCCGCGCCGCCTACGCCGAAGGGCAGGGAGGCCGCGGCACCCTAGATTACCTGCGCATCGTCAACGATCCTTCCCAGATCGCCGTCCACTACCGCTCCATGCTCACCGCCGTGGAGCATGAGTACGTCGAATTCTCCCGCCCGCCCTACGCCGTCGATCCCCTCGACGAGCAACTCGTGAAACAGGCCGCCCTGCGCGGAGTCCGTTGCCGCATTCTCCTGGAATCCGGAGCTCTCGACGATGTCCATCGGGAACGTTTGGAGGATTACAAAGCGGTAGGCATCGAAACCCGCCTGGTCGATTCTCTCCCCATGAAGCTGGCCGTGTTCGACAACTCCCAGGGATTGGTCGCTCTGCTCGATCCCGTGATCACAAGGCCCGCCTGGACCGCCGTAGTCTTCGATCATCACGGCTTCGCCGAAGGCATGGCCGGCCTCTTCGACCAGCGCTGGCGTTAATTCGGGGACGGTCTACTCAATTCCCAATTAACCGCCCCTACTTGCCCTCGCCCGCCGCCTTCGTCTCGTGCTGCGTCCGCACTTCCCGCACGGCATAGATCCGCCGGCCCTGGCTCTCAAAGTACGTCCGCATCATCATCTCGCCCAGCAATCCCGTCGTGAACATCACCAGGCCCACCAGCAACAGCAACCCGCCGGTGAACAGCAGCGGACCGTTCTCCAGGATGATCTCCATCCCCATCATCTTCTTCACCAGCAGGTAGCTCAGGATCGAGCCGCCCACCACGAAGCACGCCAGCCCGATCCGCCCGAAAAAGTGCATCGGCCGCGTGAAGTACTTCAACAGAAACCGCAGCGTGATGATGTCGAACATCACGTTGAACGTCCGCCCGATCCCGTAGTGCGACGCCCCGCCGGTCCGCGGCGGATTCTGGATCGGCACTTCCGCGATGCGCGCACCGTAAAAGCTCGCCAGCGCCGGGATGAACCGGTGCAGTTCGCCGTACAGGTTGATGTCCTTGATCACTTCGCTCCGGTACGCCTTGAACGTCGTACCAAAGTCGTGCAGGTCCACCCCGCTGGCCTTCTTCATCAGCCAGTTGGCGATCCGTGACGGCACCTTGCGCATCACCAGATTATCGTTGCGCTCTTTCCTCCACCCGCTGGCGATATCAAACCCTTCGTCGATCTTGGCCAGCAGCGCCGGCATGTCCTCGGGCGCATGCTGCAAGTCGCCATCCATCGAGATGATGACTTCGCCCTTCGCCTCGTCAAAGCCCGCCGAGAGCGCCGCCGTCTGCCCGAAGTTGCGCCGCAGCCGGATCACCTTCAGCCGCGCATCGGTCTCCACCAGGTTTGCCAGCAACTCAAAGCTGCGGTCCGACGACGCGTCGTCGATAAAAATGATCTCGTACGGCTTGTCAATCTGCTCCAGCACAACCGTCAGCCGGTCGTACAGGCGCAGGATGGCCCGCTCTTCGTTGTGGATGGGGATGACGATGCTCAGCATGCTGTCCTTCCTCCCAGCCTACCATAAGCCCCATTCTTTCAACCATTTTGGTAAACTAATGGTTTATCTATGGCCAATCCGCAGGATCCTGAAAACCCGCAACTGCCCGAGCAGCCCGCTCTGCCTCTCGGCGACCGCAGGAACATCACCCCCGTCAATATCGAAGACGAGATGCGCCGCTCGTATCTCGACTACTCGATGTCGGTCATCATCGGCCGCGCCCTGCCCGACGTGCGCGACGGCCTGAAGCCCGTCCATCGCCGCATTCTCTATGGAATGAGCGAGATGGGCCTCAACTTCAACCGTCCCACCACCAAGTGCGCCAAGATCGTCGGCCAGGTGCTCGGCCGCTTCCACCCCCACGGCGACTCCTCTGTCTACGACGCCCTCGTCCGCCTCGCCCAGCCCTTCTCCATGCGCTACCCCATGGTGGATGGCCAGGGCAACTTCGGCTCCGTCGATGCCGATCCCCCGGCGGCCATGCGGTACACCGAGGCCCGCCTCTCCAAGATCGCCGCCGCCCTCCTCGAAGACATCGACAAGGAAACCGTCGACTTCCGCCCCAACTACGACGACAGCGAAACCGAGCCCGAGGTCCTGCCCACCCGCATTCCCAACCTGCTCGTCAACGGCAGCGAGGGCATCGCCGTCGGCATGGCCACGCGCATCCCGCCGCACAATCTCGGTGAAATTGTCAGCGCCGCCATCGAGCTCGTCAAGGATCCCCTCCTCACCCTCGACAAGGTGATGGAACTGGTTCCCGGCCCGGATTTCCCCACAGGCGCCATCATCCTCGGCCGCCAGGGCATCTACGACTACTTCTCCAAGGGCCGCGGCTCCATGAAGATCCGCGCCAAAGTCCACGAGGAGAAGTTCGGCAAGGATCGCGATTCCATCGTCATCACCGAGCTCCCCTACCAGGTCAACAAGGCCCGCCTCGTCGAAAGCATCGCCACGCTCGTCAACGAAAAGAAGATCGATGGCATCTCCGACGTCCGCGACGAGAGCGACCGCGACGGCATGCGCGTCGTCATCGAGCTCAAGCGCGGCGAGCAGGCCGACATCGTCCTCAACAACCTCTTCCGCTTCACGCAGATGCAGGTCAATTTCGGCGTCATCATGCTGTCCATCGTCAACGGACAGCCGCGCGAGCTCGGCCTCATCGATTGCATCAAGCGCTTCATCGATCATCGCGTCGAGGTTGTCCGCCGCCGTACCGAATACCTCCTCCGCAAGGCCCGTGAGCGCGAGCATCTGTTGGTCGGCTTCCAGAAAGCTCTCCAGAATCTCGACGCCGTCATCGAAACCGTACGCACCTCCCGCAATCCGCGCGAAGCCCGCGAGGCCCTCACCGGCACGATGACGTTCCCCGAGAATCCCCGCCTCGAAGAGGTGCTGGCCAAGTGGTCGCCCACCCTCATCTTCGACGGCGCCCTGCTCTCCCGCTTCGATTTCTCCGAGCGCCAGGCGCAGGCCATCATCGAACTGCAGTTGCAGCGCCTCACCGGCATGGAGCAGCAGAAGATCCTCGACGAGCTCGCCGAAATCCAGCGCATGATCGCCGGATACCTCGAAATCCTCGGCTCCGATCAGGTCCTCCGCGCCGTCATCATCAAGGAACTGCAGGAAGTCAAAGCAGCCTTCGGCGACGCCCGCCGCACCCAGATTATCGAGGATGAGGGCGAGATCAATCTCGAAGACCTCATCAAGCCCGAGGATGTCGTCGTCACCGTCACCCGCGGCGGCTATCTCAAGCGCACCTCGCTCGATACCTACCGCCGGCAGTCGCGTGGCGGCAAGGGCCGCATCGGCATGGCCACCCGCACCGAAGATGTGGTGGAGCACCTGATGGTGGCCAACACCCACAGCTACCTGCTGATCTTCACCTCCATGGGCCGCCTCTACTGGCTCAAGGTCTACAACATCCCCGATGCCGCCGCCGCCACCAAGGGCAAAAACATCAACGGCCTCATCAATCTCCAGCCCGACGAGACCGTGCGCACCTTCCTCTCGGTCAAGGAGTTCACGCCGGATCGCTACATCGTGATGGCCACCAAACGTGGCGTCATCAAGAAATCCGGCCTCACCGAGTTCGATAACCCCATGGCCCGCGGCATCATCGCCATCGGACTCAAGGATAACGACGAGCTGATCAGCGCCCGCATCTCCGATGGCAGCAATCTGATCTTCATCGCCACCCGCGACGGCATGGCCATCAAGTTCCCGGAAACCGACGTGCGCGCCATGGGCCGCCCGGCTGCCGGGGTCACTTCCATGCGCCTCGATATGGACGATTACATCATCGGCATGGAAGTCGTCACCGAAGACGATCTCACGCTCTCCGTCTCCGAAAACGGTTTCGGCAAGCGCACCAAGATCAGCGAATACCGCCTGCAAGGCCGCGCCGGCCGCGGCGTCATCAACATGAAGGTGACGAACAAGACCGGTAAGGTGCTCGCCATCCTCGGGGTTGCGGAAGACACCGATGTCATCCTCATCACCCGCGATGGTAAGATTATTCGGACCGAAGCGGAGTCCATCCGCAAGACCGGCCGCTCGGCCTCCGGCGTCAAGTTGGTGACCATGGAGCCCGGCGATGCCGTCGCCGCCGCCACAACCGTCCAGGAGGCGGAAGAGGTAGAGGCCGAGGATCCGCAAGGCGACTTGCCGTTGCAGTAAGACTAACGGCGGTCGGGAGCAAAGCTAGTGGAGTGGCTCTTTCTAGTAGCTCTGGCCGTGATCTTTTACCTCCGGGCGAGGAGCGACTCCGAGTCGCGCCGCCGCCTGGAAGAGACCGTTCGCGAGCTCACCGCCCGGGTGTACCACTTGGAACATCCGGGCGGCGCCATTTTCACATCGCCGCCGCCCCCGCCCGCACCCCTGCCCGTAGCTGACCCGCAACCGCCACCCGAGCCGCCACCCGTCCCCGTCGCGATCCCCGAAATCCCGCTTCCCCCTTCACCCCCCTCCGAAACCCTGGGCGATCGCGTCCGCAAGTACGTAGGAGACGACGAGTGGGAGGCCCTCGTCGGTGGCAGCCTCCTCAACAAGCTCGGCGCGCTCATCCTCGTCGTCGGCATCATCCTCTTCCTCGGCTATTCCTTCACCCGCATGGGCCCCGCCGGCCGCGTCGCCGTCTCAGTCGGCACGGGCGCGGCCCTTCTCGCCGCCGGCATCCTCGTCGAGCGCCAGCAGCGCTACCGCGTCTTCGCCTGGGGCCTCATCGGCGCCGGTTGGGCCACCCTCTACGCCACGTCATACGCCATGTACGCCCTCGACGCCGCTCGCGTCATCGAGAACCAGAGCCTCGGCGTCTGCCTCCAACTCGCCGTCGCCGCCGCCATGCTCGGTCACTCCCTGAAATACCGCCAGCAGACCGTTACCACCATCGCCGCCGCCAGCGCCTTCGCCGCCCTCGCTGTCTCGCCTTCAAAACCCTTCGCCGCCACCGGCCTTCTGCCGCTCTCCATCATCCTCCTCGCCCTCGCCCACCGCCTCCGCTGGCACGCCGTTGGCCTCTTCAGCCTCGTCGCCTCCTACGGCATCGTCATCGCCCGAGGTGATCAGGGCTCGCCGCTACTCGCCACCCAGGCTTTCCTCTTCGTCCTCTGGCTCATCTTCGAGGCATTCGATCTCCTTCAACTCAGCGACCCTCAGCCCCCGCCCGTCTACGCCGGCGCGTTCTTTCCCCTAAACGCTCTCGGCTTCCTCGGCCTCTCCGCCATGAAGTGGGATTCCGCCGCGCCTGAGCAACTCCACACCTTCCTCGCTGCCGCCGCCGCGCTCTATCTCATCGATTCCATCCTCCGCGCCTTCCTCCGCAAAGACGCCTACCGAGCTTCCATCGTCCTCGCCGCCGCACTCGCCGCCCTCGCCATCGTTCGCCAGGCCGGCGGCGCATGGGCCGCAGCCATGCTCGCCGTCGAAGCCGAGCTACTCTTCATCGCCGCCCTCAAATGGCGCCTCCGCTTCCTCGAATGGCTCGCCGGCGCCGTGTTCACCTGTGCCCTCATTCGCCTCGGCTTCGCCGCCACAGGCATCCTCACCATCACCGTCGCCGGTCTCGATCTCCGCGACTGGACGCCCGCCGCGGCCCTCATCGCCGTCCTCGCATACGCCAATCGCTTTTACCGCACCGCCCCCGTCCCCTACGGCTACTTCGGCTCAGCAGTGGTCCAACTCACGCTCGGCGCCGAATCGTCCGAACGCTGGCTCGGCCTCGTCTGGTTTGTCTGGGCCGCCATCCAGATGGAGTTTGGCCTTTGGCGCAAGGCCGCCGATCTCCTCCGCCAGTCCTACTTCGCCTGGGCGCTCGGCTGCCTGGCCCTCGGCTTTACCCACCTGTCGAAATTCACCAAGGATCCGCCCACAGTGGCCTGGGTCTCCATGGCTGGCGCGGCCGTCCTCGCCTTCCATGGCTGCTGGCGGCTCTGGCGCGCCAACCGCGCTCTCCTCGCGAGCACTGCCGCCGCCCTCTCCGCCACCGTCTTCGCCCTCCACCTCAGCACTCGCGTCCTGCCGGATAACCGCGTCGCTCTCGCCTGGATAGCCGTCGCGCTTCTCTGGATGGAATGCGGCTACCGCTGGGCCCACCCCGCGCTCCGCTGGCTGGGCCACGGCGTCGCCGCCCTCGTGCTGGGAGCCCTGGCCTGGGCGAAATTGACCACGTCCACTGTGCTCCCCGTCGCCGCCGGTTACGCCTGGCTCTGGCGCCGCTGCCGCGATACGCAGTGGACTCGTGCCTACTCCTGGGCCGCCACCCTGCTCGTCGTACTGCTCTTACACTCCGAGCTCGCGCCGTCCCAGGCCGTCATCTCTTGGTCCCTCCTGGGCCTCGGCCTTTTCCTCGCTGGCTTCCACCTCGCCCTGCCCGATCTCCGCTGGCAGAGCTACACCCTCGCTGCCGCCACCACCCTCCGTTGCCTCGCCTGGGACCAGGACGATCCTCTCCGCGCCATCGCCTGCGCCACCGCCGCGGCCGTTCTGTACGGCAAGGCGTTTCTCGCCCCTCGCCAACCGGCCAGCCCCGCCTGGGAGCGCTTCGCCCGCCCCGCCTTCAGCGCCCTTGCCACGCTGCTCGTCTCCGTCGTGCTCTACCGCGAAAGCTCCGGCAGCCTGCTCACCATGGCCTGGGGCGTGCAAGGGCTCCTCCTGCTAGTCGCCGGATTCCCCCTGCGCGAGCGTGTCTTGCGCATATTGGGACTCCTCCTGCTGCTCGTTTGTATTCTGAAACTCTTCTTCTACGACCTGCGCAATCTTGAAACACTGCCTCGCATCTTCTCGTTTATCGTGCTAGGAGTGATTCTAATTGGCGTCTCGTGGGCCTATACTCGTTTCCGGGAACGCCTGCAACGCATCGTCTGGACGCCGTCCACTGAGGGGCCGCCGTCCATTGAGGAACGTGATCCCGGCCCCGGCCAGCAGCCCCACCAGCAGTAACACATATGCGGACGCCGAGGTCTTCGCCGGAGTGTCCGCCACCTCGCCTTCGACCCTCAACATTGCAGTCGCGCCCTCCAGGCCCAAACTGTGCCCCTCGCCAAACCGGTACCAGCCCGGCCGCAGCTTCAGCACGTCCGCCTCGCTGTCAAACCATAACTCTCCCTGCGACGTGTGATTGAAGATCGTGATGCGCGGTGACGTCTCATTCGCCTGCAGGGTCAGCGTGTAGCCCCACAGTCCGCGGCTAAACTCCACTTTGTGCCCATCCACCGGGACGGCCGTCCCCTGATGCCACGCCACAAAACTCGAGTGCTCCAGTGCCGCTTTGCTACTCACCGCAGCCTCTGAGAGCACTCGAAATGAGAAGCGCCAATCGCCTGCCTCACCACGGATAGCGAGAGTCTCGGCGAAAATGCCGGGACATAGCAGAACGAGAAGGAGACTAGACTTCACTCGCCTGATACTGCACTCATTCCGATTCATTCTCAAGAGGCATTACGCGCAGATGGGTATATCTGCGCTTACTGCGCACAGTCGTTAACAAGTTAACTCAAACGTTACAGGGTCCCCGGCCCGATCCTGCCCACTCCCCCCCGCCATTTCACACCCAAAAATCAACTTCCCCACCTCTCCCGTCGCGTCCTCTCGTTATAATGAGGCCATGCCCGGACTCGTCACTCTCACCGCCGCAGCTCCGCCCGATCCCATCGATCTGGAATCCATCCTCCGCAAACAGGAGAAACTCCTCGGCCAGCTCCGCGCCATGGGCAGCGTCCTCGTCGCCTACTCCGGCGGCACAGACTCCGCCTACCTCGCCTGGGCTGCCACACAAGCTCTCGGCGACAAAGCCATCGCCATCACCGCCGATTCCCCCTCCATCCCCGAGTCTCACAAACGCGATGCCACCGATTTTGCCGTCCAGTTCGGCATCCGCCATGAGATGATCCCCAGCCACGAGTTCGATAATCCCGAATACGCCGCCAACAACGCTGATCGCTGCTTCCACTGCAAGGACGAGCTCTTCCGCCGCATGGAGGAGATCGCTCCCTCCTACGGCGGCGTGTCCATCATCTACGGCGTCAATCAGGACGATCTCGGCGATTACCGCCCCGGCCAGCGCGCCGCGAAACTCCACGGTGTCCAGGCCCCGCTCGTCGAAGCCGGCCTCACTAAGAACGAGATCCGCGCCCTCTCCCGCCTCGCCGGCCTCCCCACCTGGGATCGCCCCGCCGCCGCCTGCCTCAGCTCCCGCATCCCCTACGGCACCAAGGTCACGCCCGAAAACATCCGCCAGGTGGAACAGGCAGAGGAAGAAATGAAACGCCTCGGCTTCCGCCAGTTCCGCGTCCGCTACCACGGCGAAGTCGCCCGCCTCGAAATCGCCCGCGAGGAGATGCCCGCCGCCCTCTCCCTCACCGTGTTCGATCAGCTCTCGGCCATCTTCAAGTCCCTCGGCTTCACCTACGTTGCCCTGGACCTCAACGGCTACCGCCAAGGCTCCATGAATGAAGTCCTGCCCCAGGCCGTCAAGTAGAGGGGCCCCGCACTTGGATCCGCTGCTCGATATCCGCGACTCCCTCAACGAGTTTGCCTCTGCCCTACATCTGGAGGAAGACGACCTCCCCGCCGTCTTTGACGCCGAGCTGCTCGATCACGCTCAGCGTCTCGAAGACGCCGTCTCCAGCGAATTCTCCATGTCGCTGGCCAAGCGCAGCGTCGCCCTCCGCCTCGCCACCAAACTCCTCGTCGAAGAGCCATCCCCAGACGCCATGGCCATGCTCCTCGTCGAGTTCCAAGGCATGATCGTCGAAATCTCCCGCGAGCTCCGCCCCCATCCCCAGGCCTCTGAGTGGCACATGGCCCGCCAGTTCTCCGAAATCTCCGAACACCTCAGCGGTCCCAAGCCCGCCGAAAATCAGGGCTTCGTCGAGCTCCCCCGCATGCTCCTCCGCGCCGCTTGGGTCCAGGACGAATTCGCTAATCTCGCCGCCGCCGCCGACGTCTCCCTCTCCCGCTGCCCCGTTTCCCGCGGCTTCTCCAAGCTCTCCGCCAAACGCTGGACCCGGCGCACCGGCAAGACTTCCTACGGCCAGCTCTGCGCCGCCGTCGACTTCCTCCAGAACGGCATCGAGTTCCGCGCCCGCCAGGTCTGGTTCCTCCGCCGCACCGATGGCGAGGAACGATCTCTCTCCCACCTCTACGTCTGCGCCCAGGCCGATCTCTTCCCCGATTTCCACCGCACCCTCAATGAGCACGGCCTCGCCCTCGAAGTCGCCAAGCTCAAAGGCCTCGCACTGGGCCTCCAAATCTCCGAGTTCAGCCTCTGCTTTGAAACTGCCGAGTGGATGGCGCAGTACGCCCTCAACTATCTCGTCCCGCCTTCCCCCAACGATTGGGCCATCCGCCAGCCCGGCCAGCTCGCCCACCTCCTCCGTTCGCGCCTCTCTCGCTGGTACTTCTACTGCTTCGAGCACCGCCTCGCCCCCCTCGAAATGGCCGCCAGCGTCCTCCGCATCGGACGCCCCCTCTTCTACGAGCGCGTCGCCGCCCACGCCCTCCTCGAATACTCCATTCTCCAAGGCATCGCCTTCACCCGCGCTTCCGCCTCTTTCTATCTGGAGGCGCTCACAGCCCTGGAGCGCGAATTCTCCACTCTCTTTGATGGCTACCTCCTTCGCCACCTCCACTACCCGCGCCTCAAGACTCCCCAAGGCTGGCTCGCCTACATGCGCGCCCTCCACAATCTCCACTTCCAGGGCGGCAACGACGAGGAACTCGATGCCTACCGCCACGTCTTCCTCACCCGCCGCGGCCTCCGCTCCACCCTTGAAATCCTCTACCGCACCGCGGAAAGCCACAGCGCCCTGAACTAACGCCGCTTACGCCTCGGCATCGCCGCTGCTGGCCCCGCCCTACCACTCCCAACGCGCCCGGCTCCGGCATCGCACCGGTTCCGTCCTGCCTGTAGATGAGACCGGAATCGCCCACCAGTAGGCTCAGTGGAATGTCCTTCAGATCTCCATCCTGCCACCGGACAGGCTGAATCTCCGCAGTACTCAGAAACATCGCGGACTTCGTCGTCGTGGCGGCGCCAGGCTAGACCCTGTGGCTCACATCGGTTGCGAGTTCTGCCGTGAACTGTACTGGCACCCCACGCGCGATCCCTTCCCCGGCGCGCCGAACCCTGTCCTGGTCCGCGTCTCCGCTCACTCCGAGCACGAATATCGCGTTTGCACACCACCCGGTTTCGACGCTGATCTTGCCATGGATCGGAATGGCGTAGCTCGCCATCGCTTGCCGGCCGCGCATCGGCCTTTCCTCGTAGTCCCGGGACAGCCGTTGCGGCCCCCAGCTACATTCCTTCTGGCCGTGCCGTTGCGGTATTATTGCCCAGCCTGGAGCACTTTCTACGAGTGCGAAAACCGGCAGAATCTCAGCCAGTCAGCGATCCCGAAATGGCTGATTCCAGCGTAAGTGTGAGAGAGTCCGCCGGGGCGGCCAATCCGCCTCTGGGGCCTGCCGAGCCCTGCCCTCTTCACTCTCCCCTGCTAATCCTTTCGTCAGGGCGTGGTGTTAATACGGGGCCGCCGCCCCGTCCGCCCCCCCCCGCCAGATCTCCACTGGCATAGGGTTGCAGTTCGCCATCGTTTGATTCGTCCTTCTCGGCCGCGGCCTCCCGGTGAATACCAGGCACGGGGTCTTATCCTCGACCTTAGGCTGGAACAGCGTGTACTCGACATGCGCCCCCGCTGTTGTCTTCGTCGCGTTTACCTCACCCGGAATCTGCGGCCTAATCTGACTGGCCAGCATCTGTCCACTTCTGTACCGCGCGTGTACCGTCACCTCTGCTCCGCTGTCGATGTAGCGGTCCACGTCGGTCCACATGTCGGCCCCGGTCCCGAGCCGGAGTCCGATACGCGGCGTCCGAAAGTCGCCATCCTCCAGCACAATCACATGCGTCTGATCCACATAGCGATCACCACTCACTTCCAGCCACGGCTCCCGGGCCTTCTCGTCCACCTTGATCATTCCACCCACCAGCGCCGTCGCGTGGCGGCCCCAAAGATAGACGCACCCGTCCATCGGCGGCGTATGCCTTGCCTTCTCCTTCAACTGTGCCTTCGTCACACCCTCGAAGATCCGTACGGCCACCCTTCTGCCCCCGGCAGGTCGCTCAACCCGGCCTTCCACCAGGACGTCCTCTCCGAAAAACACGTCGGCTCTCCGCCCCGCCTGCTCAAACGCGATGATCCGCGCTCCCACATCTTGCGCCCATACCGAAGTCACTGTGAGAAGCCATGTAAATAACGGATACCGCATCGTCTCGCTCCCATCTGTCCTTCACACTACTTACGGTTACTGGCCGGCGAGGATTACCGCGTCCAGGACCCGCTCCGGGCCAAGCTGCTTCAAGGTCGCAAGTTGTTCCTTGCTCACCTGCCAGATCAACTGATCATTCGTGCAATAGAACACCACTGTGCTCGACGACTCCGCCAGCAGAATCCCGTTCACCGCACAGTCGGCGTTGGAACCGTCCTTGCAGTCCACCGTTCCCGCCTTCAGAAACACGATCACCGAAGACGTTTGATCCACTCGCAACAGCCGCCCGTAGGAAATCGGCGCCAGAATGCCTGCCAGCAAGACGAGAATCCATGTGGCATTCCTCAGCCATATCGTGATTCCGCCTGCTCCCTCTGTGCCGCTGGATACCCAAAGCGCTACTAACAGCGCGACCGTCACCGCCAATCCCGCCACGTACCAATCCTCAACACCTCGATTGAGTTGGGCTGGAAACCCTGCGCAGTTCTGCTTCCATGGATCCTTTTCCATCGGAGCGTGCGCGCAAACCAGTGATTTGGCCAGCTTCCCTGACCGCCACTCCGGAAAACCGCCCGCCTTCACATACCCCATCGCCACGTCACTCGACGGCGTTTGTCCTTTCACGGTGAGCCGGAACTCCAGGTTGAGAGCAGGCAAGCCATACAGCACGACGTTTCCTGCCGCCGTTGCCAGCAGGAGCCCCTCGCCTAGCACCCTCCCCGCCGAACTTGCAGTCTGGCAAATCAACCCGGCCCCACAAACCGTCAAAGCTACCAGTACCCCAGCCCACGACCACAGACTCGGCACACCGCGCGCCAAAACCAGAACAATTGAGTCCGAAAGGAACCGGCCTGCCGCCAACACATACCCCTTTGGGTCGATCTCATAGACTTCGATCCCCAGCAGCGCGTGATAAGACGTTTCCACCATGTAGCCGACTGCAATCAACCCCGCCACTAAACCCAGAGCCGAAATGCCGTTCTTCAAACTCGCCCAAGTCCGTTCCATGAATGCGCCTCGTTCGCCTGGTGTAGATTACACCGGCTGCCCGGCAACTTCAAGCTCCCATCCACTTCGTCTTCTACGAGTGCGAAAATGGCCACGCTCCCGCCACACCCTGCTCCAACCCGCTCGCCTAGATCGCCTCCGCAAGTCTTACGGCCCATGGCTGCTGCGCTGTGGCGCTACGGCGTCCTGCCCGCCGGACACAATCACTCCGGCTGCCAGCGCTCCTCGCACTGCGCCTTCAGGTAATGCCCCGGCAGCCGCCAGTACAACGGGCAACTCACCTCCGGCAACTCGTATCGCAACAGGCTGTTGGCCAGTTCCCGCTCGCTCAGCACACCCACGTCCACATGGTGCGGAGCTGTCTGCGGCAGCGTGACTCGCTTCGTCAAGCCCTCAGCCGCCCAGCAATACCGTTGCTTCCAATCCTCTTTGTCCTGCGCCGGCGGCAGCAGCGCCAGCATTCGCCGCGCCTTGGGCAGCCGGTACGCCGCCGCGAAAATCGACGGAATCTGGTCCGCATCGCCGCTCAACACAATCGCGCGGTCATACGCCCCCGTCATTCCGTCAAGCAGCAGCTCCACCGCCAGATTCACATCCGTCTGCTTCTCATCCCGCGACTTCGCCCCTTGTCCCGGCGCCTCCTGCCGCGGCTTGTAATACCCGCTGATCACTTCCAGCCCAGCTATCGTCCGCACCGCTTTCATCCACGTCTCATACCGGTTCTGTTCGCCCGGCCGGTTCGTCGTCTCCACCGCCGCCGTCACCGGCGCCGTGAAATACCGGATCTGCGTCAGCGCCTCGCCAGGCTTCAAATAATAGCGCTCCACCAGCGCGCGAAAGTCCGTCCAACATAATCCGGAAAGCGAGTACCCGCGCTTCTCTTTCCCCGCACGGTAGTGATTCGTCACCCCGTAGTAGAAGTTAAATCCATCGACATAGAGAGCGACCTTGCCCGGCATAGGCTCCCAAGCTATCAGATCCGGTGTACACTGATGAAACCTCTCGTATTACCATGAAATCCAGAAACCTCGTAGCTTTCCTGACACTGGCCCTCTGTGGCACGGCACTCGCCTGGCAGTTCAACATCTCCACCCTCGGTTTGACCCAGAAAGACATTGAGACCCGCGTCGCCGGCGCCCTGCGCGACGGCTCCAGCGAGCTCCAGGCGCCCTGGCTCATGCCTGCCGGCCGCAAGGCCGCCCTCGCCCTCAGCGAGGCAGATCGTGCCGCCGCCGTCCAGACCATCGGCGCTGCCATCAAGACCTTCGTCACCTCGGAGGCCTTCCAGAAGTCGCACGCCGAATCCATCCGGCTCAGCCACAAGGCCGTCGATCACGGCATCAAGGTCTACTCGCAGGAAGAGGCCCTCAAGATGGCGATGAATCCCAAGCCGGGCGTCGATCCCATGGGCGATATGCAGAAACAGTTGATGGCGCAGGGCGTCATGCAGCTACGCGCTATGCCTATAGAATCCCTCAAAGCGATGTTTGACGATTCGCTCAAGTCCTGGACCCGCAAGGCTCAGACCGCCACCAATCCCAAGACGAAAGCCAGGGCGCAGAAGATGGCGGCCCGCGCGCAGGAGATCCAGCCCTGGATCACCTCCAAACCCGACGAGTTCAAAAAGGCTTACTCGGTGCTCTATTCCATGGACAACGACGGCCCCGAGACCGACGAAGAGCTCGTCAAGCTCGCCAACAAGGGCAAGCTCGAAGAGGAGCAGCGAGCCTTCAACGAGCACAACTGGAAACCGGTCCTCAAGAAAAAGCTCGAGGTCGTCGTCAAGGAAGCCGCTTCGGTCGATTTCGCCGCGCAGACCACCGAAGCGGGAGGCCGCAGGAAATTCGTCAACCCTGCCTACGAGCGCAAGAGCGGGATCTGGAAGGCCATGTTCCGCGCCGGCAAAGCGCCCACCACGGCCGCCGTTGAGTTCTCCAAAGCCTGGCTGAAGGAGCTTTAGCGGGTGCGCCCTAGCCGGCCGCCATCGTTTCCGGATCCCACGTGCAGATCCGGCGCTCGTCATAGCTCGTATTGCACAGCAGCGCCGGCCCCGCCGCTCGGAACCCAAATGTCGCGTCCTCAAAGTGCGGCTTTCGCGTACGCACCGCCTCAATAAAGTTAGCCATGTGCACCTGATGCGCATCGCGCCCGTATTCGTACTTCGTCTCGCTGTTGCCCACCAGACTCTCCGCCGTCGCTTGCCGCGCCGGGTACTTCTTCCGGTACTCCGCCACGTACTTACCCTGCATCGCCTTCGTGAACGTCTCCACCGTGTAGCCCGGCTCCTTCTCCCTCGGTTGCCGCGCCACGGTCACCGTCCGCACGTCCGTCGTGATCGTGCCCTCGGACCCCGTGAAGCGAAACCCGAAATCCTCGTTCAACTTCGAGCTCTTGAAGTTCACCCGCATCATGAACGAAAACGCAGGATGAGTCGCCGTCTCCGGATACTCAATGATTCCGAGCTGCGCGTCGGGCGTGTCGCGCCCGTCCTTCCAATACCGCAATCCGCCGGTTGAATAGATCCGGTTCGGCCCCAGCGAACGTGTCGCCGTATGCAGCCCCGTCAGCAAATGAACGTACAGATCGCCCGCAATGGCAGTCCCATAATCGTTGTAATTCCGCCAGCGGAACAGCCGGATCGGCTCAAACGGCCGCTTCGGCGCACGACCCAGAAACGTCTCCCAATCCACGTTGGCCGGCGACGCGTCCGGCGGAATTGAATACTGCCACGCGCCCATCGCCGTATTCCGGTCCAGCCACGCCTCCACCGTGTTCAACGTCCCGATCGTGCCCTTTTCCAGCAGCTCGCGGATCTTCACAAACGACAGCGCGGAGGCATACTGGCTCCCCACCTGGAAGATCCGCCCGGTCTTCTTGTGCGCGTCGATCACCGGCTTGCCGTCGCTGATCTTCTGCACCATCGGCTTCTCGCAATACACGTCCTTGCCCGCGTTCAGCGCGGCAATCGAGATCGGCGCGTGCCAGTGGTCCGGCGTCGCGATGATTACCGCGTCCACGTCCGCCCGCGCCAAAACTTCGCGGTAGTCGCGCGTTGTCGCGATGCCGCCGTATTGCTCCTTCATGCGCGTCAGCCGCCCGTCATAAATATCGGCCGCCGCCACGATCTTCACACCCGCATTCATCAGCGCGTCGCGCACGTCGCCCTGGCCCATGCCGCCGCACCCGATCAGCGCGATCTGCAGATTCTCATTCGCCGCGATATTCATCTTCATGCCTTCACCCGCATATTGATCGGATCCCACGCCATCGTCTGGCGCGAGTAGTAGCTCAGATTCGAAAGCAGCGCCGGACCCGCCGCGCGCAGCCCAAACACCGCGTCTTCCGTCACCGGCTTGTGCGCCCGAACCGCCGCCGCGAAGTTGGCATGATGCTCGTCCTGATCGCTATAGCCGCGCGGCGCCAGCCACCGCTCGTCAGTCACAGGCTCGGCGCTCTCCAGATCCGTTTTCTGCGGCGGATACTTCTTCCGGTTCTCGGCCAGGATCAGCGCTTGTGTCGCCCTGTCGAAGCCGCCGGCCGATGTGCCCGGATTCTTCTCCTTCGGCAACCGCGAGAGCGTCACCCCGTTCCCGATCGTCATCACGCCGTCGCTGCCCGTGAACTTAAATCCCGACGTCTCCCCGCCGCCATTGACGAAATTCACGCGCAATGCCAAATTAAATGCCGGATGCGCCGGCGTCTTTTCGTAGTCATACAGACCTAAAAGGATGTCCGGCACGTCCCGCCCGTCTTTCCAGAATCGCAGCC
Organism: Paludibaculum sp.; assembly: GCA_036504135.1. Lineage (GTDB taxonomy): Bacteria > Acidobacteriota > Terriglobia > Bryobacterales > Bryobacteraceae > Paludibaculum. Next base: position 211,892 of record DASXVP010000020.1, on the reverse strand, counting down.
CGCCCGACGCAAACACCCGGTTCGGCCCCACAGCCCCCGTCACAAAGTGCATCCCGGAGAAGAGGTGGACAAACAGATCGCCCGCCACGCCCGTCCCATAGTCCTGATAGTTGCGCCACCGGAACAGCCGCACCGGATCAAACTCGTGCTTCGGCGCCCCGCCGATGAAGCGGTCCCAGTCGATATTGGCCGGTGTCGCATCCAGCGGGATCGAATACTGCCACGCGCCGATCGCGGAGTTCCGGTCCCACCACGCCTCCACCATGTTCAATTCGCCAATCGCGCCCGCTTGCAGCAATTGCCGCGCCTTCTGATACACCACGCTCGATACGCGCTGGCTGCCCACCTGGATCACCCGCCCCGTCTTGCGCGCGGCCTCCACCACTTTCAGCCCGTCCTCCCACTTCTGCACCATCGGCTTCTGCACGTAGACGTCTTTACCCGCCTCCATTGCCGCAATGGCGAGCGGCGCGTGCAGGTGATCCGGCGTCGAGATGATCACGTAGTCGATGTCCTTGCGCGACAGGATCTCGCGGTAGTCGCGCGTGGTGAAAAGCCCGTCGCCGTACACCTCTTTCGCGCGGTCCAACCGCCCCTGATAAATGTCGCAAACCCCCACCAGCTTGCTGCCCGGGACGCGCACGGCGGATTCCGTATCGCCCGTGCCCATCCCGCCGATGCCGATCGTGGCAAACTGAATGTGATCGTTTGGTGACTTGCCTGTAACCTGGGCAAATCCGCCGGGCAGGGCAGCGGCGCCGAGGGCCGTGCCTTGCAGGAAGTGACGTCTGGTCGATGCCATGCAACCATTCTAGTCGCGGATCGAATGCAGCGTCGGAGCTGCCATGAAGTTCCGCCGCTCCGAGCTCTTTTTCAGCGCCTACTTCCTCTACGTCATGGCCATTGCCGCCGCACGCCCTATCGCGCCCGACGTGCGGATGCTCATCTTCACCCTCAATCCGGCGCTCATCATGTGGTTTTGCCTCTTCTCCTGGGCGCACAAAGACCGCGGTTTCACCCTGCTGGATCGCGTCCGCGATTGGTATCCCGTGCCCCTCATCCTGCTGGCTTTCCGCGAGATGGGCTGGATGGCGCTGCCCCACACCTCGCGCGCGTTTGAGGACTACTGGATCGTCTGGGACCGCCGCCTGCTCCACGATTGGGGCCTCAAAGCCGCCATCGAGTCCCTCGGGCCGCTGCTGCCCAATCTCCTGGAGCTCTCCTACCTGCTCGTCTACGTTATGCCCATTGTCACGGTGGCGGTCTTCTACCTCTATCGCGCCCGCCCGCGGCTCGACGACGCCTACAGCATCCTGCTCTTCGGAACGCTCACCGCCTACGCCATGTATCCGTTCTTCCCCAGCGAGCCGCCCCGCAGCGTCTACCCGCTCGATGATCTCCCCCTGCTCAGTTCACTCCGCCGCCTCAATCTCTTCTTCGTAGGCAACTACGGCATCCACACAAGTGTCTTCCCCAGCGGACACTCGGCTGCCGCATTCTCCGCCGCCTTCGCAGTGATCAAGTTGATTCCAGAGAAGCCGTGGCTCGGCCGTGCGTTTCTGATACTGGCGATCCTCATCGGCTTCGCCACCATCTACGGGCGCTACCATTTCGCCATCGACGCCGTCGCCGGGTTCGCCCTCGCGGCGCTTGCCGCCGGCCTCAGTTCGCTATGGCGGCGGCAATCCAGTTCACCGCCGCAACCAGGCCGGGCGCAGTGAAATCGGGCTTGGCCTTGGCATCCGCGCCGTATCCCGTCGTCACCAGGATCGCCTTCGCCTTGGCATTCCGCGCCAGCTCGATATCCGCATCCTTGTCGCCGATGACAAAGCACTCTTCCATCTTGAACTTCAACTCGCGCGCCGCCTGCTTCAACAGGCCCAGCTTGGGCTTGCGGCAGTCGCACGGCTTTGCCGGATCGTGAGGGCAGAGATAGATCCCGCGGATCGCCTTGCCGCTCTCGCCCAGCAAAGTCATCATGCGGCCGTTCACTCGCCCCGCCGTCGCCAGATCAAAGTAGCCCCGCCCAATGCCGGATTGATTGGTGACGATGATGGCGCCCAAGCCTAGTTCATGCACCCGCGCCATCGCCTCGCGCGCCCCGGGCAGCAACTCCACCTGGTCCGGATCCGCCAGATAGTTCTTCTCGACAATCAGCGTTCCGTCCCGGTCGAAGACTACGTAGCGCACTACTTCTTCGATTCGGTAGAGGTAGACGTGGACGTGGTGGCTGGAGTGCTGCTCGCCGTCGAGGAGGACGAAGATGACGAGGACGAATCCGAATTCGACGACCCCGCCTCGCTCTTGGAGGATGATTCGCTCTTTGACGACGACTCACTCTTCGAGGACGACGAGTCGCTGTTCTTCGAGTTCGGGCTCTTGCCGCCGTTGGCGCCGGATTTCTTGTAGTCCGTGATGTAGAAACCGCTGCCCTTGAACTGTAGCGCGGACGTCGAGATCAGGCGCACCAGGCTACCGCCACACACTTCATGCACGGTCAGCGGAGGATCACTGAACTTCTGGATCTTCTCAATGACCTGATCGCAACTCTCGCACTTGTACTCGTAAATCGGCATTCTCTTCGGCTTTCAATCGGGTTGATTCAAACTCTGCTACTGTTTCGGGATATTCAGCGGGCCCAGAACCTTCGGCTCGCCGGGCCGGACTGTCACTGCCGGCACTGCCGCCTGCACCGCCTTGCCGCTCAGCACTTCCAGACCCTTCTTCAGGATCATGTCTTCCGTCGGCTTGGCAGTTTCCTTCACTGCCGGCTGGGCCGGCTTGACGTCTTCCTCGTCCACCGCCGGCTCCGATTCCGCGTCCACTACCGCGAACGTCGGCGTCACCGAGTTGTCCTGGATCGCCTTGCCGTTCGGCGCATAGTACTTGGCCACAGCCATCAGCACCGCGCCGCCGTCTTCCGTCGTCACAGCCTTGCGCAGGGCCGCGTCGCCATACGTCCGTTCTCCCACCACCTGGGCCCGCTTGTTCTCCAGCAATGCAGCCGCGGCGATCTCCGCCGCGCCAGACGTGCCGCGGTTGGCCAGCACCACCATCTGGCCCTTGAATATCACCTTCGTGGCGTCCGCCTCAAACGTCTTCCTCGGAACCTTCTGGCCGCTCAGTGAGCCAATCGTGCCTTTTTCCAGGAACAGGCTGGCGAGCGCCACGCCCTCTTCCGGCACGCTCAGCGACGAGTGGCGCAGATCCAGCACCAGCTTGGTGGCGCCCAGCTTCTGCAACCCCGCAATGGCGGCCTGCACACCGGCCGTCTTGCCGGCCGAGAGGTCCTCCACGCTCACGTAGCCCGTTTCCTTGTCAATCATCTTGGAGGTCAGGGCCGGCGCGGTCACCACCGACCGGGTCAGCGTCATCTTCACCGGCTCCGGCTTGCGCAACCTCAGCACCGTCAGCTCAATCGTCGAGCCAGGCTCGCCATGCAGCAACACGTCGGCGTAGGCCAGCGGCATGTCGCGCGTCGAGATTCCATTGATCGCTTCCAGGATGTCGCCCGTCGAGAGACCTGCCTTGTCGGCCGGAGATCCGGGGATCGCGTCCACCACGCCAATCTCGTAGCCATACTTGCGGCTCAGCAGCAGGCCCAGACCCGCCTTCGGGTCCGCCATTGTCTTCAGATACTGCTTGTACTGCTCGGCGTTCAGATAGCTGGCAAACGGGTCGATCGAAACCAGCAAACCGTTGATCGCGCCCAACGCCACGTTCTTCATGTCCGGCTCTTCCACATAGTCCGCCTTGATCTTCGCGAAGACCTCTGTAAAGACGTTGATGTGGCGGTAGGGATCGCTGGGGCCATTGTCTGAACTCTGGCCGAGCACGGCGCCGATGAGCAGTAGCGCAACCAGGCAGGTGGACACAGTGACCACCGCATACTTAAAGGTGCCGTTGTAATTCATTTCGAAGCCCCTCCCGGGCTGGCCCGGCCGGGTACAGTCTCCCTGAGAGTCAGTATAACAGGGCACACCAAGCCAAACCGTCGAGCAATCGCTCTAAGTGATAGACGCGGCAAGGTGTCGATTGGGTGCGGAGCGTTTGCGGTCTGCCCCGCCAACAGACAAAAAAAAGGGCTGCCCCTGGTGTGTGGGCAGCCCTGAGGATTAGGATCTCTGTTGTGAACTCGAAACACCGAATTCTAGCTTCGCTTGAATTGCGGATGTTTCACTCTTCTGATTAGCAATCACAGCGCCACCACACGCCGGCGCCTAAGTGCTGTTGTTACAACAATAAAACTATACTGATGGGTAAGGTATGGGACACAAAGTCCCGCCTCAACGTGACACTCCGGTTAGGGTGTCACCTTCCATAGCAGCACGCCGTGCGCCGCCGCCGTCCCCGCCAGCCCGCCCGCCCCGGCGGTCAACTCCCGGCCCTGCCACAGGTCCCGCACCTTGGGCGGCTTCTTCAACCCCAGCGCGGACCACGCCAGCTTCAGCTCCGCCGGAGCATTGCCCCGGTTGAACAATGCCACCGCCCACGCTCCGTCCTTCAGCGGCTTCACCCACGTCTCCGCCTCGCCCTCCTGCGCCAGCCGGTAGCCCTGCCGGCCCAGCGCATCCTGGCTCACTGCCAGCACCTCGCGGTTGGTCAGAACCTCCAGCGTTTCCTTCCCCATCGAGCGCACGTCGTTGCCGGCCATCAACGGCGCCGCCAGCATCGTCCATAGCGCCATGTGGCTACGCGACTCATCCGCGCTCAACCCGCCGTTGCCGATCTCGAGCATATCCGGATCGTTCCAGCGCCCCGGTCCGGCGGCCTTCTCCAGCCCGTTCTGCGCAAAGCCGATCTGTGCCACCGATGCCCACTGATCCCGAATGTCGAACGTCGTGCGCCACATATTGGCGCCGGTGGAGGCGGCCCAGTCCTGCACGTTCGCGCGGCCGTACTGGCTGATGCTGTACACGATCGGCCGTCCCGCCGCGCGCAGGTGCTCCGCCATCAACTGGAAGAGCCGCGGCTGATCCGCCTCCGCGAACATCTGGCCCGCGCTGCAAAGGTCGTACTTCAAAAAGTCCACCCCCCACGACGCAAACATCGCGGCATCGCGCGCCTCGTAGCCATAGCTCCCCTCAAACCGTCCGCAAGTGCGCGGCCCCGGCGAGGAGTAGATGCCAAACTTCAAGCCCTTGGCATGAACGTAATCGCCCAGCGCCTTCATATCCGGAAACCGCTCGTTGGGCCGCAGATTGCCGGCCTCGTCGCGCGCGCCCTGCCACCCGTCGTCGATGGTGAGATAAATGTAGCCCGCATCGCGCATCCCAGTCGACGCCAGCGCATCGGCCGTCTCGCGCACGAGCTGATCGCTGACCCGCGTGCCAAACTTGTTCCAACTATTCCACCCCATCGGAGGAGTTTGGGCCAGCCCGTTCGGCGCCAGTGCCTTCCGCTCCGGCAGCGTAGGCTTGGGCCGCCTGGCATCGGCCTCCATTTGCTTCTTCAGCGATTCCGAGACGCCGCGCCGCGCCACAATCTCCCGCTGCCCACGCATTCCGCCGCCACCGGGTCCGCCTGGCCCGCCTGGCCCGCCCGGCCCTACGCCCGCCGGCATCAGCATCGTCAGCCTCAGCGTGTCGCCTTCCAGCTTGCCCTGGTACGTCATCCGCCGCTCCTGGCCCATCATGTTGGCGATGACCTCAAACGTGATCGCGTCGCCATCGATCCTGCCGTTGACGATCTTCTGCGAGCCCATCGTGGAAAGCATCGTGCCCGTAAAGGCATCGCCCTCCTGCACGAAATTGAATTGTGTGTCCGTGGCCTGGCCGCCAGGGCCGGGGCGCTGCGCGACCCACGATCCGTTAATACCGGCGGCAAACATGATCAGGGCGAGGGTGGGGGGTCAGCATTGGTGGCTATGCTATCACCGTCTCGCCGCGCAGGCACTTTAGTTGACAATTCTTTACCCCATATATGCGAATCCCTGTCTCACAATGAAATAGGTGAGCAAGCACGAATCGGACGGCTCCCCTTGAATCGTGAACCTGTCTGGCTTGCTTCGCTCTTTGGTTCCGGTAGACGCCATGCGGACCTAGACCCCCTGCCATGCCGTCTGCCGGTCCCAGAAGAGCTGCTCCTCTAATCCACAAGCGGCAATTTGATTCTGGCTCTATAATTGAGTCAATCTGCATGACCGAGCCATATGTCGGATTACTGATTGGCAGCGCGCCGGATCTGCCACCGCTGTTCGAGAGCCAGTCCGAGGATCTCGAATGGATGGTGGAGCAGACTGCCACTTTGGAGGTCGGGCTCGCTCTGCTCAGAAAGCGCCGTTTTGATCTCGTCGTCGTCGAGGACGGGCGTCCCACCGCCGGCGGCGGCGGCGACTTTGTGGCGGCCATTCGTCAGGCGCAACCTGGCGTGCGGGTGATCCTCATCGATGCCGCGCCCAGCAGCGCCGACGTCATCGACGCTCTCCAGCAAAAGGCCTACTGCTACTTCAGCCGGCCCTTCTCCAGCGGCGCCGTCCGCGACATGATGGAGAATGCTGTCCGGCAACCGGCCTGCGACGATTGCATCCGCGTCACGTCGGCTCTGCCTGAGTTTCTTACTCTGAAGATTCGTTGCACCCTGGCCACGGCAGACCGCCTTCTCCAATTCATGGAGGAGATGAAGTTCGATCTCGATCCCGACGAGCGCATTGGCGTCGCGACGGCATTTCGCGAACTTCTGATCAATGCCATCGAGCACGGCGGCAATCTCAATCCCGAACAGTGGGTGCGTGTCTCACGCATTCGCAGCAAGCGCGCGCTGGTCTATCACATGGAAGATCCCGGCCCCGGGTTTTCACGCACCGCGCTCGATCACGCCGCCGTCTCCCATCCCGAGTTGTCCCCGGTGGCCCACCTGGAAGCGCGTGACAAAGCCGGGCTGCGCATGGGCGGCTTCGGCATCCTCATGGCCAAGAAGCTGGTGGACGAAGTCATCTACAACGAGCCCGGCAACGAGGTCATCCTCGTGAAACACCTCGATTGAGGCCGGAAACCGGGTAGCCTCTCCGCGCCTTCAACGCTGCCGCGCCCCCTGGTTCTCATACCATTTCAAATTCGCCGTCGCGCCGCCGATACAAACCACGTCCACCCGGCCATCCCCATTCAAGTCCGCCGCCGCGCAGGCATTGGCCGCGATGCCGCCGTTGTCGAGGATTGTCCGGGTCCACCGGTCCCCGTTGGCGTAGTACATGAACACGCTCCGCCCCTTGCCGCGATAGCCGGCCACCACCTCGTCGCGGCCATCTCCGTTGAAGTCCGCCGTCAGGATCGTATGGCCCTCCACCAGAGCGTCGTCGATCACCTGGCGCTGCCACGCGCCTTTCTTCTTCTGGTAGATCACGGTCTGGTTGCCGTGCCAGTACTCGATCACCGCCAGGAACCGCGTCTTCCTCAGCTGCCCCACGGCCACGTCGCTGGACCCCGATTTCGGCCACGGCGACGGATCCCCCTTGCTCAGCTCCGTCCGCGCCCATTCTCCGCTCCGGTTCAGCTTGTAGAGATGCAGCCCCACGAAGCTGGCAGTGAGTATCTCGTCGCGCCCGTCGTGGTCCCAGTCGAGTGCCAGCAGCCCGTGCACTACGCCTTCATTGGCATCCGAGATCATCTCCCGTTTCCACTCGCCGGGGCGGTAGTAAACCAGCGGAGCATGATCCCGATAGTCCGGACCCACTGCCTTGGCGCCGGTGAGCGGAGCGTTCACCACCACCGGACCGCGCCCGTCGATGTTGGCCACCCGCAACCGGTGCGACGTCGTCAGCCGGTCGATCTCCTTCACACTCCACGGCTGGCGCACGTCCGCCCCAGGCGTCAACACGCTCACCAGGCCGATGCTCTTCTTCGCCTCGTTATCGAATTCGCTGGCCAGCACCACCTGCGGCTGGCCCGCCACCTGCACGACAGTGCAATTGATCATGCGGTTTTGGCCGTCCGCGAGCACGTGACGTTGCCAGTCCGGGCCCTCGTACCAGACCAGTTCCTTCATTCCGGAGGCAAGCGCGATGATGTCTGGCCTGCCGTCGGAGTTGAGGTCGGCCACCACCACCTGGTAGCCCCCCTTCAGATCCGTGGCGATGGTGTGTTCGGCAAAGCGCGCCGGCGCGGCGGCCCAGGCGGCTGTCAGGGAAAAAAGGCAGAGTGTCAGGAGGCGCACGCTTCAGGTTACTCTGGTCGAGTGAAGAAGACCACCATGCGGACAAATGGACAAGCGGCCAAGAGGGTGGGCTGCCAGCGGGACCCCGCCGATCTGCCGCGCGGGTTGGAGCCGGCCGGGGACACTGCCGCCTTGTTTGCCGGCGGCGATGTGGAGGTGATGGATCAGCTCGTCACCGGCGGGCAATTTGAGGACATCGTGCTCCACAAACTCCGCCTGGAGAGCTGCGCCTTCGAGAGGGTGGCCCTGCCGCGCGCCGTCATCCGCACGGGCAAATGGAAGGACGTCCGTTTCACCGAATGTGACCTGGCCAACGTGGAGCTCACCTCGTTGACGGCAGTCCGGGTGGAGTTGGTGGGCTGCCGCATGACCGGCCTGCGCCTTGGCGAAACTTCCTGGCAAAGCCTCCTGATTTCCGGAGGCGACCAGCGCTACGGCCAGTTTCGTTTCTCCCGGTTTGAGCACTGCGAGTTCGTCAACTGCGACTTTCAGGACGCCGATTTCCATGGCGCCGACCTGCGCGGCTGCGTCTTCAAAGATTGCCGCCTGCTCAACGTGGAGATGACAAAGGCGAGGCTGGCGGGGACGGATCTGCGCGGCTCGATTGTGGATGGAATGCGCTTGGAGGCGGCCGATCTCCAGGGCGCCATCGTGGATATGGCCCAGGCGCTGGCCTTCGCGCCGCTGCTGGGCATCGAGATTCGGTGAGACCGGCTGGGTGGCTGCCCGGTGTCAAAAGTGACAGGAGCGTCAGAATGGGATGGCGTTGTGTCTAAGGTCCGGAAGGCGAAGAGATAGCGTCAGATTCCGTGAATCCAGCAGGTTGTGGGCCCTGCCGGCTGTGTGGCCCAAAACATGCTGATTAGTTGAAGTGTCGGGCAACCGGAATTGCGAGGAGGACGAGATGTATTCGCGTTGGGTTGAAATGGAAAAACACCGACTGGAGTGTGTGCGGGAGTGGGCGGAGAGTCCGTATCAGCAGGCTACATTGCGGGCGATCCTGGATTCGCTGAAGCGGCTGGGAGTCAGCTCCGGGCTGGAGTTGGCGCCTGCCGGACGCAAGCAGTTCCGGATTGCGGCGTAGGGGAAGGGAGCCTGTCCCAACAAAAAGAGGCCTCGGAGGAGGCCTCTTTAGAGGAGGGAGACTAAATTCGTGGTACGCCCGGCAAGATTCGAACTTGCGACCTCTTGCTCCGGAGGCAAGCGCTCTATCCAGCTGAGCTACGGGCGCCCAATAGGTTGATTATAACTTACTTCGCCGCGGCGAGCGGCCGGATTTTGACGTTGCGATACCAAGCGACATCATTGTGATGCTGGATGGCAACCGGTGTCATCGCCTTCGGCATATTCTCGAGCAGGTCCCGCACAGGATTTCCGGCTGCCCAGCGCTGCTCGATGCTGGCGCGCACCTGCGGAGCGTCGAGATCGATCTCCACCACTTTGATCCCGTTGAGATAGTGCTGCACATGCTTACCGCGCAGCACGATGCGGCCCTGGTTGAACTCGCCCACCGGTTTGGCGGCGGCCTCGGTGGGGGCGGCCATGCGGTAGAGCGCGCCGGCGCGGCTGGAGGCGTTGCGGATGGCGTCCGGGTGCTTGGCGTCATCGATCACCTGATACTCAAATGCCACCGGATAGACTTGCGCATCCGAGCCCGCCTGGACGAGTTCCTTCTTAGCGCTGCGGGTCTTCAGGAAGTAGGCCACCTGCTGCTCAAAGGGCATCTTGTTGGGCAGTTGATGATCGTCCACCAGCACGGCGTCCTGGATCCTGTACTTCACGCCGCTGTTGGAGCCGGGCGCCACTTTCCATTCGAACGTCAGCTCGAAATCGCCGAAGGCCGCGTTGGAGATCAGATCCTCGCGGAGCACCGGCTTGCTGAGCGACTTCAGACAGCCGTCCTCAATGGCCCAGGTCCCCGCGGCTGTGGGCTGCCAGCCCTTCATCGATTGACCGTCAAACAGCAGTTGCCAGCCGGCGGCTTTTTCGGCCGGGGTGAGCGTGTTGGGCGCCTGAGCGAAGACCAGCGAGGCGGCAGAGACGAGTAGCAGAACAGTGCGCATGAATTACTTCTTAGGGGCGGCTTTCTTGAGGGCGGCGGAGGCGGGCTCGGCCAGTAGTTTGTCGATGACCTTGCGGATGTTGGTCTCTTCCATGGCCGGCGACATCCACGGCTCGTCGGCGCCATGCTGCTCGCGGATCATGCCCTTCTTGTCGACGATGGCGATGCGCGGCATCATCATCTGCACAATCGAGGGGAACTGCAGGAACTCCTGAGCCTTGGAGTGTTCCATGACGCCGATGGGGAACGAGGCGTTGGTCTCCTGGATGAAGCCGGGGATCTTGGGGCCGGCGCCCGCGTCGATGGCCAGGCCGATGACGCGCAGGCCCTTGGCATCGTATTGGCGCTGGAGGTTGCCCAGCAGGCGCGCGGAGTTCTTGCAACTGGGGCAGTGGGTGAGCAGGAACTCGATGATGACGACCTTGCCTTTCAGCTCGCTGAGGCGAATGGTCTCGCCGGTCTGCGAGATGAACTTGATTTCCGTGGCCGCGCGCGGCACATTGGCGGCCTGTAGCGAAGTGAGGAGGCTGAGGCCGAGCAGGGCGGGGAGGAGAAGGCGCATGGGGTTAGGTCCCTTTCCTGGCGGCGGCCGTGCCGCCAGTCAGCAGGCTAATCTCTTCGCGCAGGCGGGCCTCTTCGTTCTCAAAAAACTTCTGATCCGTGGCCGGATGATAGGAATGAACGATGCCCGCTTTGTTGATGACCACCAGCTGCGGGAAGTAGATGGGGCCTTTGGTGGAATCGGCGTCGAGCCACTTGTAAGCCATCTCGCGCGGTGTCCAGCCGACCGGGAACTTGAGGCCCAGGTTGGAAATATACTGCGGAATCATCATCCGCGCCTGGCCCATGTCGTCCGGGTTGATGGCCGTGCCCACGGGTTGGAAAGCGCCGCCCAGCTCGGAATAGAGCTTCTGCATGGTGGCAGAGCATTTCTGGCAGTGGGGGCAGGTGGTGAGGAGCACCTCCAGCACCACGACCTTGCCCTTGAGCTTGCTGAGCAGTAGCTGCTCGCCGCTATTCAGGGAGATGACCAGCTCAGGGGCGGGCTTGCCAGGCTTCATCTGGGCGCTCAAATCGAGGCTGCCAAGGGCGGCGCCGGCGCCCAAGCCAACAAAGGTTCGACGGTTGATCATAATCGGGGAATTCTTCACTATAGCGCAGGACGGCCTGCGGGTTCGATGCGTTTCAGGCCTTCCAGCCCGGTGATGCGGGCCGATTCGAGAGTGATGAGAAAATCGCCGTGCTCGTTGTGTCCGGCAAGCTGGGTGGGTGTTTCCTGGCTGAGCTCCAACAGTCTGGACTTACCGCGCAGGACCTTCTGATACTGGGCAAAGAACACGCGCGCGGTCTCCGGTGAATCCCACTCCACGCTCCAGCGCAGTACGGCGTACTTCTCCTTCTTGTGTTCGATGAGATCGAAGAGGCCGCCCAGCAACTTCGGCGCAGTGGCGCGAGATTCGGGTTCGCCCACATACTGCTGGAGCAGGATCTGGAAATCCAGCTCGCCGATGGAGCCGCTGGTGAGCTTGTCGAACTCCTTGAGGTTGGCCAGCGCCGGCACGGGTGGCCGCGATTGCGGCGTGGCCGAGAAGTACTTGGCGGGGTGGATGATCTGCTGCGTGGAGGACGGCGGATTGCGAAGTACGTCGGCAAATCCGGATTTGCCGTTTTTTTCGAGCACCGCCTGCTGGAAGAGCAGGCCGGCGGTGTAGGGGAAGAGCAGCGTCTCGCGGAGGTAGAGCGGGGCCTTGGTGAAAATGGGGTAGGAATCGGCGGCCAGCTTGCCCATGTTGGGCAGCATGAGATCGAGCGCGGCGGAGTTGCCCCTGAGCGACGTGCCCATTTTGCGCATTTGCGACTCGAGCATGATCCACATAGCCTGACCCTCGACGACGGCCATGCGCGCGGTCTGTGCCTCGTCGGATTTGGGCCCTTTTTCGAGGAAGCGCTTCATGTCGTAGTGCTGATCGGCGACGGCGTGGGAGAGCTCGTGGATGAGCACTGCCTCCTCCATGGCGCCTTCCGCTGCCCCTTCGACAAAGAGCATGCGCTTGCGACGATGGTCATAGACGGCGGCGGCCTGCTCGCCCAGTAGATCCACGGTGGCCTGGCGCAGATCGTAATCGGCGGGGATGAGGCCAAAGCGTTTGAGGACGAGTTCCTCGATGCGGATCTCTTCGGGCTTGACGGTGCGGGTGATCTCGTCGTTCACCCATTGTTTCCACCCGGCGCGCGAGATCATTTCAAAGGGCACAGGCCGTTTGACGGCGAGGCCGGTGATATCGGCGATCTCCGTGGTCATCTTTTTGATGAGCGCGGCGTCGGGGGCCTGGGCGAAGAGTTGCCAGGGCAGGAGTAGAGCGAGGAGAGTGGTTAGGGTGCGAGCCAAGTGCGAAGGGTCCTTCTCTCAGAATAGACGTAAGCGGCGGCCAGTAGACTCGCAAATCCGCCGAGGGTGGCGGTCCAGCGGGCGCCGGCGACGGTGGCAAAAGCGCCGGCCAGCAGGCTGCCGACAGGGAACATGCCCACTACCATCATTGAGAACAGGCCCATGACGCGGCCGCGGTAAGCGTCGTCGATGCGGGTTTGGATGGCGGTGTTGGTGGAGGCGTTCAGGCGGAACTGGGACGCGCCGACGATGGTCATGATGGCGAGGGAGAGGGGGAAGAGCGGAGACCAGGCGAAGGCCAGCGTGCCGATACCGGTGCCGGCGGCGGCGGTGAGAATGACGAAGTAGAGGCTGGAAGCGCCGCGGCTGACGGCGAGGTTGAGCGTGCCGAGGATGGCGCCGGCGCCGAGCGCGGCGGTGAGGAGGCCGAGGCCGGGGGAGCCACGGTGGAAGATGGCGTCGGCGAAGATGGGCGCCAGCGCGATGCCAGGGGCGGCGGAGAGGCTGATGGCGCCGGCTGTAAGGAGCAGGACGCGGACGGCGCGCGTGTGCCAGGCGTAGTGGAAACCGGAGCGCAGGCGCTGGAGGGGTGATTCGGCCGACGGCGGTGCGGGCGATTCCTGCACGCGCATGGCGAGCAGGCTGCCTATGACGGCGAGGAAGCTGGCTGCGTTGAGGGCGAAGCAGGGGCCCTCGCCGAAGCGGGCGACCAGGAGGCCGGCGAGCGAGGGTCCGATGACGCGGGCGGAGTTGAAGGTGGCGGAGTTGAGGCTGATGGCGCCGATGAGATCCTCCTTGCCCACCAAATGGATGAAGAGAGACTGGCGGGCGGGGATGTCGAAGGCGTTGGCGATGCCGAGGAGGGTGGCGAGGGTGAGGACGTGCCAGATCTGGACATGTCCGGTGAGGGTGAGGGCGGCGAGGACGACGGCCTGGAGCATGGCGGCGGTCTGGGCGAGCATGACGATGCGGCGGCGGGGGAAGCGATCGGCGATGACGCCGGTGATGGGGCTGAGCAGGAGGATGGGCGCGTTGGCGCAGAACCAGGTGAGGCCGAGGAGCCATTCGGAGTGGGTGAGGCGATAGATGAGCCAGCTCTGGGCGAGCTGCTGCATGGCGGTGCCGGCCAACGAGACGGCCATGCCGCCGGCGTAAAGGCGGAAGTTGCGGTGCCTGAGGACGTGAAACGGGCCGCCAGCCATAGTCCATGGTAGCCTTTGGGGCGCTGCAACTGACTGCGCTACAATGAAATGTCAATCGATCATCTGGAGGTTCGTAGTGGCTGAGCAGGTAGCAGAGAAGGTCAAAGAGAATCTGTACAAGGCAACATACCTTGGTAGCGGAACGTTTATCATCAGCAAGCCGAAGCGTAGCAAGAAGAAGATGCGCCAGCTTCGCCTAAAGAGCCCTGGCACGGGCATGCGCAAGTAGTTTTGTAGTCCCTCCTTTCCGTCTGCTGATTCGTGGGCGCGCGGCGTGATAATCTCAGGCCGTGCGCATCTCTTCCTTTTCGATTCATCCGGTCGCGGTCGCCGACCCACCCATCCGCAGTTCCTATGGCTTGCACGCTCCCTATGCGTTGAGGACGATCCTTGTCCTGACGACGACTGACGGCATCACGGGCGTGAGTGAAGCGCACGGCGGTGAGGGCTCGCTGGCGGCGCTGGAAGCGATCCGCCCGATGGTGGAGGGGATGGATCCGTTCCAGCTCCATTCGCTTTGGATGCAGTGGGGGCGGCCGGCGAACGAAGGCGACCGCTCGCAGACATGGATGGTGCCGGGCGAGAATCCGCGGGATGCGCGGACGCGAGCGTTTGCGGCGGTAGAGGCGGCGTGCCTGGACATCATCGGCAAGGCCATGGGTAAGCCGGTGTGCGATCTGTTGGGCGGGCGAGCGCGCGATGCGGCGCCGTTTTCGGCGTATCTGTTTTACAAGCACGGCGGCGGCGGCGGGACGGGCGACGATGCGCGGGCTGATGAGTATGGCGAGTGCCTGTCTCCGGAGACGATGGTGCGGCAGTGCCAGCAGATGGTGACGCAGTATGGGTTTCGCGAGATTAAATTGAAGGGCGGCGTGCTGGAGCCGGAGATCGAGATCGAAACGATCCGGCAGTTGCGGGCGGAGTTTGGCGAGGCGTACCCGCTGCGGATTGATCCGAATTGCGCGTGGAGTGTGGAGACGTCGGTGCATGTGGGCGTCTCGTTGAAAGCGGAGCTATCGGGCGGCGGGTATCTGGAAGATCCGGCGGCGGGGATGGACGGGATGGCGGAGGTGCGGCGGCGGCTGCTGGCCGTTGGCGTGGAGACTCCGCTGGCGTCGAACGTAGCGGTGACGGGGCTGGACGACGTGGTGCCGGCGTGGCGTGCGGACGCGGTGCAGGTGGTGCTATCGGACCCGCACTACTGGGGCGGGTTGCGGGCGGTGCAGAAGCTGTCTGATCTGTGCGAGGCGCTGGGCATGGGCGTCTCGATGCATTCGAACAATCACCTGGGCGTGAGCATGATGATCATGGCGCACACATGCTGTGTCTCGGAGCCGATGAAGTTTGCGTGCGACACTCACTATCCGTGGCAGAGCGAGCAGGACGAAGTGCTAGTGGGCGGGCGCGTGAAATTCGTGGATGGGTGCGTGGTGATGCCGGAGAAGCCTGGGTTGGGTATTGAGCTGGACATGGACCAAGTTGCGCGGCTGGAAGAGCGGTATCGGAAGCTGCCGTTCCGCAAGCGGGACGACGCGGCGGAGATGCGGGCGCACGTGGATCCGAACTGGCAGAGGGTGTTGCCGCGCTGGTAGGGGGCGTATAGACGCACGGGGGCCTTGAGCGGGGTGTTTTTTCGAGGCGGACTGACGAACGGTTACGCCCGAAGGGACCCGTTTGGGGCCCCTTCGAATTTTAATTCCAGCTCATCGGAATCACTACCGGTAGACGCGCTCCCACGAACTGCGGAGAGCGGCCCGGATTGGGGGAGCGGCCCGCGCCATGTGGGGAGCCGCCGCTGTACTTCAGGCGAGGGGCGATGAGCCGGCCGGCGTTTCAACCCAAAACCATTATAGCGGACGGGCACCAAATTTCCGGTTGGGAGGATGGCTGTAAGGAATTGAAGAGAAGGGAGATACTGATATTTCGAAGGGCTGTGAACGGGTTTGGAGGGAGGGGCCTAAAAGATGAAGCTGAAGCCGCCGCGGATGGTGCGGGGGAACTGGATGAGGAGGAGGGAGCCACCGTCGGGGCTGGTCATGGGGATGTAGCCCTGGGCGAGGAGGTTGCGGAGCTCGGCTGTCATTTCGAGGCGGCCGGGGATGCCGGCCATGGCGGGGAGGGGTTGGCGGAACTGGAGGTTGAGGCCCATCTGGGGCTGCCAGCGCTGGGTGAGGTAGGCGTGGGTGGAGCCGAGGGTGCCGTGGGTGGTCCAGAGGTAGGACGCGATGAAGCGGGTGCCGGTGGTGGGGAAGATGCCGTTGAGGCGGGCGGAGGCCCAGGGGCGGCGGACGGAGCGAAGGACGGTGCGCAGCTCGGCGGGGTCGTTGGCCTCGAGCTCGCGGCTGGTGGCGGTGAGGGCGCCGGCGGCGCCTAATGCGAAGGTGGCGGACCAGCGGTCCCAGAAAGACTGGGTGAGGCTGGCGGAGTAGCCGAAGCTCTGGTAATTGCCGGCGTGGATGACGGAGCTATTGGAGGCGAGATCGGGGAGGAGCTCGGGCATGGAGTTGGCGCCTCCGCTGGTGGCGGCGGTGATGGCGCCATCGCGGGTGAAGTCCTGGAACACCGAAGCCGAGTAGGTGCGGGAGCCGGCGATTTTGCGGTAGCCCACTTCGTAGGTTTCATTGCGCTGGACGCGGACGCGGCCGTTATCGATCGAGAGGCGAGGGAACATGGCGAGGCCGATGAGGGAGTCCTGGGCGTCGCCGTCGGCGCCGCTACCCATGAGGTCGAGCGCGGGCGCGCCGCTGGAGAAGCCGAACTCGATGAGATCGCCCTCGCTGAGGGCGTAGCCGAGGCGGGCGTAGGGACTGAAGACGTTGAGGTTTTGGAGGAAGGCGACGGCTTCCATGAGGGCGCCGTATTCCAGAGTGAGGTCTTCCGTGATCCGCTTGCGGTCCGTCACCTTAACGGACATGGTGCGCAGGAGCGGCACGGATTGAGCGTTACCGGGGCCGAAGAGGAGGCCGGCCCCGGCACGCTGGCGGACGGAGGCCTGGCGGACGGTGAGCTCGACATCGGGTGAGACGGAATCGCCGGTGCCGTGGGTGTAGCGGGTGCGGAAGCCGGCGGTGGGAGAACCGGTGCTGGAGGCGTAGCCGAGGTTGCCGCTGACGCGGAGCTGACTGTCGCCGAAGACGGAGGTGGCGACGGCGAAGGCGGTGCCGAGATCGGGTTCGGAGCCGAGGGCGGAGGAGACGCCGGAATCGCCGGCCGAGATGCGCATGACGCCGCTGGTGGCATTAAAAATGGAGGGCGACGCCGATGAGGACGTCCCGCCCTTCCATTGAGGATCCCAGACGCGGAGGACAGGCCTGGTGGCGGTGGAGCTGCGGAGCACCCACTTCCAATCCTCATTCAGCACCCCGGTTTGTCCGGGGGCTGTGTAAACGAGTTCGATGGAGCTGAACAGGTTGGCCAGCTGGATGTTGAGGAAACTCTCCATGCCGGCGCGGACCGGCACATTGCCGCGCATGGCGGGCACGAAGCTGCTGAGGTTGACGCGGACGCTGTATTGATCGGGCGTGAGGGAATCGAAGCGGAAGCGGCCGTCGGGTGCGGTGAGGGCGCGCTGGACTACGCGTTCGTTGCGGTTCATCAGGAGGACGGTGGCGCCCATCTGAGTGGTGCCGGCGGTGTTACGCACCTGTCCCGTGATCGAGCCGAAGAGTTTCAGCTCGGCGCCTGTCGCGTTTGCCGCACCACCGATGAGGGTGGCGAGGAGGAGGACGCTGGTATTGCGCAACATCCTGATGGCTCGGGCCTCCTGTTTAGCCCTTTTGGACACACACCGGAACTATCTTAAGTTATAGAGAACTGCGCCGACTGGGTCAAGGTCTGATTCCTGAGCTTGTCGGTCACCTTGATTCTGAGAGTGTACTGGCCGGGCTCCATGGTGGAGAGGGGCAGTAGTTTTTTAAGGATCATCTGAGAGGCGGAGCCTTCGAGGGCCGTGATCTCCTCTGAGAATTCGATCACCTTACTGTTGTCGGCGGTGCGGACAATCTCGTACTCGATGGTGCCGCTGGCCTTGTTGGATTTCTCCTCCGGCTCGAAGTTGTACAACTTCATGTAAATGCCCATCTTCTCGGCGCGCTTGAAAGAATCGCCCATGCGTGGGCGGACCTTGGAGGTGCCGATGACGAACTGGCCGGTGCCGATGGAGCGGGTGGGGACGTCTTCGAGGACGTCGGCGAGGATGAGGGAGCTGGCGAAGAGCTTGTCGTCCTCCATGCGGGGGACGTTGAGGGCCATCTCGTAGTTATTCATGTTGCCGCCGACGATGTCCTTGGCGACGACGTTGAGGCGGTACATACCGGGGGGGAGCGGAATGGACTTCTGGAAGATGGACATGCCTTGGCTGGCCTGTTGGAGGAGCTCGGTAGGCACGTCGACCGACACCACCTCTTCAAACACGTTGGCGACGCGTCGGGTTTGGGTGGTGATGCGCGCGTAGATATTGACCACCGCCTTGGACATGCCCTGTTCCTGCTTGAACTGGAGATCCTTGCGGTTGAACTGGAGGGTGATGTTGGTGAGGACGGTGGAGCTGGTGGCAGGGAAAAAATCCGCGCGGGCCTGCATGGGGAGCAGGTTGAACATGATGCGGGAATTGACCTGGGCCTCGAGATCCTTGAACTTGATCTTGGGGGCCTTCTGGAGATCGGCGTACTGCTGGAGGCGGTCGAACTGATTCATGCGGGAGGGCAGGGGCTGGGTGCCGGTGCCGAGGTGGGTACCGTCGGTGCGGCTGAAGCGATCGTTCTTACTGGCCATGCCCATCTGTTCCATCATGGTCAAGCCGGCGCCGGGGACCATGAGAAGGGCGTCCTTTTCGGAGGGGTCCATGGTCATGCGATATTCGCCGGTCATGGTCTTGTCGACGAATTCAATCTGAATGTCCTGCTGGTTGCCGACGCCCTGTAGGTAGCGGTAGCGCCATTTTTCGAAGGGGTAGGTGGAGGTGGTGCCGCCGCCCTCTTCGTAGGGGCGCTCGTAGGTGCCGCCAGAGGGATGGGACTCGATTTCGTCGGCGGGACCGAAGGTGATGTAGATCATGCCGCGATCCGTCTTCCAGCCGGGGATACCGGAGGCGAAGCGCTCATTGGCGTAGGCGATACGACGGTAGTGCTCTTCTTTGTACTCGTTTTCCTGGGTATCGGGAGTGGGATCGCGGCGCATCCAGAACTGCTCGATGAACTGCTCGCGTTCCTCGTCGGTCTGCATGTTCTTGAAGGATTTGCGCTCTTCGTCGGTGATGATATAGACGACGTCGTCGCTGAGCCACTTGCGGTAGGGGGTTTCAAGCTCTTTACGGAGCTTGGCTTCTTTTTTCCGCTGTTCCTTTTCGCTCAATGGCTTGGCCACGGTTTCGCGCTGGCCGCTGGCAGGTTTCTTCTGGGCGAATGCCTGGCCGGGCAAGCCGGCAAGCAGGATCGCGGTCACGATTGCGGAGACCAACTCTTTACTCATCATACGTTTAGCCATTCAGTTCCCAGAGGACACACCAGCTCTAGTGTAACGCAATTTCGAGAATTGGGCGCCACGGATGAGGCGGCGAAGCGGGCACGTTCGGCGGCGCTGTTGGGGTGCGGCCGAAACGTGGAACTGTGGTGAGCGTGCCCGATGGTTGTGCACAACACGATTAGACGTGGGCGGGGTAGGGCGGGTTTCAATCTCCGACGGCGACGAACTCTTCACCGGAAGTGCCGCTGCCGAAGGGGTTGAAGTTTGTCTTTTCGTCATACACGTCCACGCCCTCGGCGCGTTTCAGAGTGTTCACCACCAGGTAGGTGACCGGCGTAGCGGCGGCTTCGTACAGCACCTTGCCGATGTAGCCGGAGAAGATGAGATTGACGATGGTGGGCCAGCTTTCGCGGCCGGCGAAGGCGAGCACCATGATGACGGTGGAATCGACGAGCTGGCCGACGACGGTGGAGCCGATGGTGCGGGACCAGAGGGCCTTGCCCTTGCTCCAGACTTTCATGCGGGCCATCACGTAGGAGTTGGCGAACTCGCCGGCCCAGTAGGCGGCGAGGCTGGCGGCGACCATGCGGGGGACGAAGCCGAAGACGGTGGCAAAGGCGGCCTGGTCCTTAAAATCGGGTGCGGCGGGGAGCCAGACGACGAGCATGCCCATCCCGGCCATCAGGGCGGCGCCGAAGAAGCCCAGCCAGATGGCGCGGCGCGAGCCGGCGTAGCCGTAGACCTCGGTGAAGATGTCCCCGAAGATGTAAGTGATGGGGAAGAGGAGTTGGGCGCCTGAGATGCGGAAGGGGCCGACGGCGCAAATCTTAGGACCGATCAGGTTGGAGATGAGCAGTACGGTGACGAAGATGACGATGAGGGTATCGAAGAAGCGGAAGCGGTGATCGGGCCGCTCAAAGCGGGACAAGGTGATGGCGCGGGCCGCGGAAGACATATCCCAATGGATTCATCCCGGCGGCGCCGCGCCTCATAAAACTTGCGGCCGGTTTACTGTTTGTCGAGAACGAACTTGAGCTTGAATTCGCCCTGGGGGGCGGAGATGGTGGAATCGACCGTGAGGACTTTGCCATCGGCGGAGAGAGACCACACCTCGGTGGAGGTGATGGCGTTGCCCTGAATGTCGCGTTTGGCGATGATCTCGAGCGTGGCGTCCTTCCAACTGGCGGTGACCTTGGCGGTGGCGGGGCCCATCTGGATGTCGTGCTCTTTGCCGTCGATGGTGTAGGCGACGTCGGTGGAGCGCTCATTGCCCTGCATGGACTGGATGGTTTTGACCTTGAGGTTGGCGTCTTTGTGATCGACGGTGCGTTCGAACTTATCGGGACCCTGGGGCATGGGGCCGAAGTCGCTCTTGGCGTTGTTGATCTTCCAATTGCCAGTGAAGTTGGGCTTGTCGGCGGCCCAGGCGGCGCCGCAAGTGAGAGTGGCGGCGATGGCGAGCGCCCAGAATCTGCGAGTCATTTTAGTTCCTTTCGCGAACGAATTTCAGGATAACGCAAAGATCCGGCGGGCTTGGAGGAGGTAGGGCGGGACGATGCCGGAGAGGTTGGATAGGGGGAGGACGTCGTCGTGGACGGGAAGGCCGAGGGTGTGGCGCATGAAGTGGCGGCGGGCGAGGCAGCGGGCGAGGAGGCCGGGACGGAGCTGCGCCTGTAGCGCCGAATCGGCGAGGACGTAACCGTCCTCCATGCGGGAGGAGTAGAAGGCGGAGTGGGAGGGGATGACGTCCGATTGCATGACCATGCCGGAACGGAGGGGGATGGCGGAGTTGGCGTAGACGGGCGAGGAGAGCCACTCATCGAGGTGGATGAGGTGGCCGGCGTTGAGAAAGATGTGGAAGGGATCGGCGGGGAGGCGGGAGTGGATGGCGTGGTGGAGGGCGGCGCCGGGGGCTCCGATGTGGAGCGTCTGGAACCAGGCGGCCATGGCGGCGAAGTAGGGGCCGGCGAAGTGCTCGGCGTAGCCCTGGGCCTCCGGAGGGAGATCGTCGGGGCCGTCGGCTACCCAACCGCAGCGGCAGCAATTGGCGCCCCAATAGGCGATGCCGCAGGAGAAGCGGCCGCCACGGGTGACGCGTTCGCCGCGGGCGGAGGCGAGGCTGACGCGGTTGGCTCCGCATTTGAGAGTCATGTGGGCAGAGAGAGGGACCCCGTTGTAGCGGGCCTGCTCAAGGATGTCGTAATCGCGGGCGCCCGGTTGGATGGCGGCGAGGACGCGCTTCATGCCCTCGGAGGCGAGTGTATTGGTCCACTCGAAGAAGGCGATTTCTTCGGGGGGGACGGTGGTGCGGAGGCCGTCCGTGGGGTGGAAGAACATCGCCGCGGCGTTGGTGACGTTTTCGTAGCCGGCGGCGAAGCGGAGGGCGTCGACGAGATAGGAGGGGGCGTCGATCTGGTGGGGTTGGGCGTAGGATTTCCAGCCGGCGACTCCGACTTTGCTGTGGGCGTCGATGAATGTGCCGTCGAGGAGAGCGGCTTCGCCCTGGGGCTGATCGGGGAGGGAGAAGGGCTGATAGCGGCGGACTTCGATGTCGTTGGATTGGAAGAGGGGCGAGGCGGGGAGGTAGCCCATGCACTCGTTGCCGGCGAGGAGGAGGGGCTTGTCCATTGGGCCGAGGATGAGGAGGGCTTCCTCAAAGCGGGGGTCGAAGCCGGTGAGCCAGGCGAGGTTGGCGAAGTGTTCGCGATCGGCGTAGACGGCGAGGTGAGTGAGGCCGTCGCGGTCCATGCGGGCTCTGACGTCGTGAAGGCGCTGGCGGTAGGTGTCGAGAGGGACGCGCCAGTCCTGCGGCTCGGGGGCGGCGCCGAAATCCGGGTAAGCGGTTTCGATGAGGCGGGCGGTGGTCATTGGAGGAGCATTTCGAGGATGACGCCCCAGGGTCCGTTGAGGGGGCCGGTTTTGCGTTGCAGGCCGAGCCAGGATTCGTTGTGCGTGGCTAAGCCAGCGAGGCCTGGGAAGTAGGGGCGGATCTTGTCGATGGGGGTGATCTGTGGCTTGGTCCAGGCGGCAGTGCCGTTGAGGAAGGGGATGAGGTAGGCGGCGGAGGTTAAAACGCCGGCACCATCTTTTGTTTTATAGGTCCAGAGGTCGGCGCCGCGGATGGCGGCGACGCGGCAGAGGAGGGCGAAGCCGTCGAGGTTCATGGCGGAGTAGGAGAGGGAGCGGGTGCGGGCTTCCTCTTCAGGGGCGGCGCCGTCGGGGCGGAGTTGTTTGGGGACGATGGTGTCGCGGTATTGAGCGTAGGCGAGGCGCTCGACTTTTTCGTTGCCGCAGAAGACGGCGTAGGCGGCGACCTGGGCGGCCCACCACGTGGAGTGGTTGTTGCCGTTGTCGCGCTCGTCGATGCCTTTTTTGCTGGTGGTGAGCCAGTTGGTGAAGCGGGCGAACCAGCTGCGGAGTTCCTTTATGCGGGGCTGGTCGGGGAAGGCGGCGTGGAGGAGGAGAGCGCCCTGGACGCACCAGATGAGAGGGCGTGCGTCGATGATACCGATGCCGCGTCCCTCGGTGACGCCGCGGATGGCCTGGCCGAATTCGAGGTTGGGGTTCATGAGCGTGGCGGGGGCGAGGAACCACGTATCGAGAAGTTGCCAGGCGTGGGCGGCGGCCTGGCGATCCTTGAGGAACCAGGCGGCGAGGCCGAGCGTGCAGACGGTATCGCTCATGCGGGCAAGATCGCGGTCGTTGTCCTCGAAGCGATCGGGATTCACCTGGCCGTCCTTGCGGATGTAGGGGCCGGCGGGGTTGGCGGGATCGGGCCACCAGTAGGGGCCTTCGCTGAAGAAGTCGTGGGGTCCGGCTTTGCTGAGGGGCCCGGGGCGGTGGAAGGTGACGGAGAGGGGTTTCTGCTGGAGGGCCTGATCGCAGAGGGCCTTGAGGCGGGCGGGTGGCTTGAGGCGGGCGGCTTCTTCGGTGGTGAAGAGGAGGAGGGGCGGGGCGGGGGCCGCCGGTTGAGAGGCGGCCCCGAGTAGAAACGATCGACGGCGCATTATTCGCCTGCGAGTTTGCTGTGGTAGCGGCTATAGAGGAAGTAGATGCCGAAGCCGAAGATCATCCAGAGGAAGGCGGTGAGCTGGGTGCGGTTGTCGAGGGAGATGATCATGCCGCTGCAGATGAGGATGCCGAGGATGGGCACCAGCGGGACGAGGGGGGTCTTGAAGGGCCGGGCGCGGCCGGGATCGGTGCGGCGCATGAGCCAGGTGCCGATGCAGACGACGACGAAGGCGAACAGCGTGCCGATGGAGGTGAGATCGCCGGCCATGGAGCCGGGGATGAATGCCGCGAAAGCGCCGACGAAGGCGAAAAGGAGCAAGTTGGATTTATAGGGCGTGCGGAATTTGGGGTGCAGATCGCAGAAGATGCGAGGCAGCAGGCCGTCCTTTGACATGGAGTAGAAGACGCGGCTCTGGCCGAGGAGCATGACGAGGATGACGGAGGTGAAGCCAGCGAGGATGGCGACGGTGACCATGGTGCCGAGCCATTCGTAGCCGATCATGTATTTCTGGATTGCGTAGGCGACGGAGGCCTCTTTGCCGGCGGTGGCGAACTCCTGCCAGTTGGCTACGCCGGTGAGGACGTGGCCGAAGAGGACGTAGAGGACGGTACAGACGGCGAGGGAGCCGAGGATGCCGATGGGCATATCGCGGGCGGGGTTCTTGGCTTCCTGGGCGGCGGTAGATACGGCGTCGAAGCCGATGAAGGCGAAGAAGACGATGCCGGCGCCGCCGAGGACGCCGCCCCAGCCGTGACGGAAGATGCCCTCATGGCCGGCCATGCCGTCGGGGATCATGAAGGGCGTGTGGTTGGCGGGGTTGATGAATTTCCAGCCGATGGCGATGAAGCCGATGACGATGGCCACCTTGACGAAGACGATGATGGCGTTGATGCGGGCCGACTCTTCGGTGCCCTTGATGAGGAGGGCGGTGACGAGGAGCAGGACGATGAGGGCGGGGGCGTTGAGGATGCCGTGGACGCCGTTGAGTGACTCCATCGGGGAATGGCACCACTGATAGGGAATGGCGCCGCCGAGGAGATTGTTGAGGTATTCGCTCCAACCGATGGCAACGGTGGCCGCGCCGAGGGCGTATTCGAGGACGAGGGCCCAACCGATGGTCCAGGCGGCGAACTCGCCCATGGTGGCATAGGCGTAGGTGTAGGCGCTGCCGGCGATAGGGATCATGGCGGCGAACTCGGCGTAGCAGAGGCCGGCGAAGAGGCAGCCGACGGCGGCGATGATGAAGGAGAGTGTGACGGCGGGGCCGGCGGCTTCGGCGGAGGCGGCGGCGGTGCGGACGAAGAGGCCCGCGCCGATGATGGCGCCGATGCCGAGGCCGATGAGGCTGGTGGCGGTGAGGGTGCGCTTGAGGCTGCCCGTTTCGCCGGCCTGCTGGAGGAGGTATTCGATGGATTTTTTTCGGAAGATGCTCATGCTTGGTTCCTGGTTGGGGAGTTGTGCCGTGTCCACAGGAAATAGACCGGGATTCCGAGGAGGACCAGAATCAGGCCGGGCCATGTGTAGTTGGGCTTGTAGATCAAAAGAAGACTCTCAATGACGGCGACCACGACGATGTAGAGCGCGGGCAGCAACGGATAACCGATGGCCTTGTAGGGCCGGGCCATGGCGGGTCTGGTGCGGCGGAGGACGAAGATCCCGGCGATGGTGAGGATATAGAAAAGTAAAACAGCGAACATAACATAATCGAGCAGGTCATTGTAACGGCCGGTGAGGGTGAGGCAGCAGGCCCAGAGGCACTGGACCCAGAGAGAGACGTAGGGAGTGTGGTGGACGGGGTCTACTTTGCGGACGGCTTTGAAGAAGAGGCCGTGTTCGGCCATGGCATAGTTGACGCGGGCTCCGGCGAGGACGAGGCCGTTGACGCAGCCGAAGGTGGAGACCATGACGGCGACGGCCATGACCTGGGTGGCGGCGGGCCCCATGATCATGGAGATGACGGCGGTGGCGACACGATCCTCGGGTGCGGTCTGGATTCCGGCGAGGGGGAGGGCCATGAGGTAGACCATGTTGCAGGCCAGGTAGAGGAGAGACACGACGCCGACGCCGAGAGCGAGGGAGAGAGGCAGGTTGCGTTGGGGGTTGCGGATCTCGCCGGCGGTGAAGGTGACGTTGTTCCAGGCGTCGGAGGAGAAGAGGGCTCCGACCATGGCGACGCCGACCAGGCGGATGATGTCCCAGAGGGAAGCTGGGGCGCGCCAGAAATCCGTGAAGTTGGCGGTGATTGCTTCGGGGCGGCGGCCGAGCCAAAGGCCGAGGACGATGAGGCCGATGAGGGCTCCGATTTTGGCGATGGTGAAGACATTTTGGACGGCGGCGCCGGTGCGGAGACCGCGCGTGTTGACCCAGGTGAGGAAGACGATGATGGAGATGGCGGCGAGCATCTGGGTGGTGAGGCCGACGGGACCGAGGCGGACGATCCAGTTATCTGCGGAGACGGCGGGGAAGAAGACGCCGAGGAATTTGGCGAAGGCGACGGCGACGGCGGCGATGGTGCCGGTCTGGATGACGGTGAAGAAGGTCCAGCCGTAGAGGAAGCCGGCGAGGGGGCCGAAAGCTTCGCGGAGATAGATGTACTGGCCGCCGGCGTGGGGCATGGCGGCGGCGAGCTCGCCGTAGCTGAGGGCGGCGATGATGGTGAGGGCGGCGGTGACGAGCCAGGTGGCTGTGAGGAGACCGGGGGACTGCACCTGGCGCGAGATATCGGCGGCGACGATGAAGACGCCGGAGCCGATCATGGAGCCCATGACGAGAGTGGTGGCGTCGAGGAGGCCGAGGCCTTTTACAAGTTGAGCCATTGTTCCATGCGCTTTCGGGTGGAGGGTTTGTCTGTGCCGTTGGAGAGGAGGTCGGCGATGACGGCGATGGTGTGGGCTCCGGCGGCCCAGACGGAGGGGGCGGATTCGAGTGTGATGCCGCCGATGGCGACGAGGGGTTTGGTGGTGGCGGCGCGGATGACGGGGAGGAGCGCGAGGCCGAGCTGGGGATCGGGATTCTCTTTGGAGGCGGTAGAGAAGATGGGGCCGATGGCGAGGTAGGAGACGGGCTCGGCGGCGGCGGCAATGAGTTGGGCTTCGTTGTGGGTGGAGAAGCCGAGGAGGGCGTCGGGGCCGAGGATGCGGCGGGCGAGGGAAGGGGGGAGATCGTCCTGTCCGAGGTGGAGGCCGGCATCGAGGAGGGCGGCAATATCGGCGCGGTCGTTGATGACGAAGGCGGCGCCGGCCTGGCGGCACAGATCACGAATGAGGGTTGCTGTTTGAAACGTGTCGCGGGAGAAATGTTCTTTGTGGCGGAACTGAAGGATGGCGGCGCCGGCTTCTAGGAGGGATTCGGCGAAGGGGACAGGGGGGCAGCGGCGCAGGGCGAGGGCCGCGGTGTCGACGATGGGATAGACCCTGGGGAGCAATCTGTTCATGATAGTGCAAATGTGGCGCAGGCGAACGGCGAGTCCCAGAATCGGACACCGCGATCTTTTTAGCGTTGCGGTAAGTGTTTATTCTGGCGGGGCGCGGGTTGGCCGATCAAGTGCAGATGGAAGCTTATGCGATCCATGATGCAGGATGTCCGCTACGCGCTCCGTTCCTTCCGGAAGGCTCCGGTCTTCACGGCAATCGTGGTGTTGTCGCTGGCGTTGGGGATCGGGGCGAACACCGCGATCTTCACGTTGACGGACCAGATTTTGCTGCGGCTGCTGCCGGTGCGGGCGCCCAGGGAGTTGGTGCAACTGGAGAATAGCGGGCCGCACGTTGGGAGTACGCGGGGCGATTCGCGCTACACGTTCTCGTACCCGATGTATGTGGATCTGCGGGCGCGCGCCGGAGATGTGTTGACCGGGGTGATGGCGCGCTTTCCGGCAGACGCCAACATTGGCGTGGGCGAGGGCGTCGAGGTGGGGCGGGTGGAATTGGTGAGCGGCAATTACTTTGAAGTGTTGGGAGTGGGGGCGGCGGTGGGCCGTACGTTCAGCGACGAAGACAACCGCAACGTGGATGGGCATCCGGTTGTGGTGTTGGGCTACCGCTATTGGCGGGAGCGATTCAAAGCGGACCCGGGCGTGGTGGGCCGGAAGATTCTTGTGAACAATCATCCGATGACAGTGATTGGTGTCAGTGAGGAGGGTTTCCAGGGTATTGATGGCACGGCGCCGGTGTTGTTGCGGGTTCCGATGGCAATGAAGAAGGCGGTGACGCCTACCTGGGATGATCTGCAGGACAGGCGAGGAACGTGGGCGCATTTGTTCGGCAGGCTGAAGCCCGGCGTGACATTGGAGCGGGCCAAGGCGAAGTTGGCGGTGGACTACCACAACCTGCTGGTGGAGGAATCCAAGGCTGCGTTTTTTGTCGAGAAACCGGCCGAGGTGCGGCAGCAGTTTCTGACTCAGAAGTTTGAGATGGAGGCGGCGTCGCGCGGATTTTCCGATGTCCGAGGGAGAGTGGAAAAGCCTCTGCGCGTGTTGTCGTTTCTGGTGGCGCTGGTGTTGCTGATTGCCTGTGCGAACGTCGCGGGTCTGCTGCTGGCGAGGGCCGCGGCGCGGCGTAAAGAGATTGCCGTGCGGCTGGCGATGGGCGCCGGGCGGCTGCAACTGCTGCGGCAGTTGTTGACAGAGAGCGTGCTGCTGGCGCTGGGCGGTGGCGTGGCGGGCGTGATTGTCTCGGTGTGGAGCTGCGATTTCCTGCTGACGTTCCTGCGGACGGGGGATTCGCAACTGGTGATCCACACCACGCCGGACGCACGCATTCTGGGATTTACGGCGCTGGTGTCGATCCTGACAGGCATGGTGTTCGGCTTTGTGCCGGCATGGCAGGCGACGAGAGTGGAGCTGGCTGACACGTTAAAGGACCAGACGGCCAGCGTGGTGGGCGGCCGGCTGCAACTGCGACTCCGGAAGGGGCTAGTGGTGGTGCAGGTGGCGCTATCGCTGGTGTTGCTGATTGGAGCGGGTTTGTTTGTTCGCAGCCTGGCCAACCTGCAGGGGACGCAGCCCGGTTTTCAGGTGGAGCGTCTCTCGGCCTTCACAGTGGATCCATCGTTGCTGGCCTACGACGAGGGGCGGCGGATGACGTTTTTCCGGCAACTCCATCACAACGTCCAAGCCGTGCGCGGTGTGGAAAGCGCGGCACTGACGGTGATCCGTGTCCTGGCGAACGAAGAGTGGGACTCTGTGATCACAGTGGAGGGCTATGCGCGGCGGCCGGGCGAGGTGGTGAGTCCCTTCTGCAACGCGGTGTCGAAGGGGTACTTCAAGACGCTGGGGATGCCGATGCTGGCGGGGCGGGACTTCGATGAGCGCGATGCGGCTACGGGGTGGAAGGTGGCAATCGTGAATCGATCGTTCGCTGAGAAGTACTTCGGAACTGTGAACGCGGTGGGCCGGAGGATCGAGCCGGGCGGCGGGCTGAACCAGAAGCTGGAGACCATCATCATCGGCGTGGTGGCGGACGCGAAATACGAAAGCCTGCGGGCTCAGGGCGGAAACCAGGTGTTCTGGCCTTACGAGCGGTGGGGTAAGTTTCTGGGCGGCATGCAGGTCGTCGCGCGCACCACGGGCGAACCGGAGCTGTTGTTTCCGGCGATGCGAGCGGAGGTCTCCAGGCTGGATCCGAATTTGCCGGTGAAGGATATGCGGACATTGTCGGAGCAGTTGAAGATGTCGCTGGTGCTGGAGCGGATGCTGGCCTCCCTGGCGATGGCGTTCAGCCTGTTGGCGACATTGCTGGCGTCGTTGGGCTTGTACGGCGTACTGGCGTTTGTGGTGCAGTCGCGGACGCGGGAGATCGGGATTCGAATGGCGCTGGGGGCGGAGCAGGCGGGCGTGGCCTGGATGGTTGTGCGGGATCTGTTGATGCTGGTGTGTGGCGGGGCGGTGCTGGGGCTTGTGGCGGCAGTGGCGCTGACGCGGTTTGCGGCGAGCACGCTGTTTGGCGTCCAGCCGCTGGATCCGGCCAGCTTTGGTGCGGCGGTGGTGGTGCTGGGGTTGGTGGCGGCGGCGGCCGGCCTGCTGCCCGCGTTACGGGCGGCGAGGATTGATCCAATCGGGGCGTTGCGATACGAGTAGGCGGGCGTGCTGGGGTTGCGCGATTGAATCAAAAGAATGGATCAGATGGTTTATTGCCCGAGGACCCGGCAGCTCTCAGAATGGACCTCATTGGAGGACTCTGCAATGAGACCTGTTCTGAGTGTTGCCGTTTCGTCCATGCTGATGGCGGCGGGCGTGTTTGCACAAACAGAGCCGCGGCTAGTTGCCGATATTCCGTTCGACTTCTATCTCGGCGACAAGGCGTTTCCTAAAGGGGAGTATGAACTAACGGCGCGGCGTCCCGGCGGTGTCGTGGTGCTCCAGTCAGCGACCGGCATCCGGATTTGGGGTGCGGCGGCGGCGCACATGGCGTCCAATGTGCCGGCGACGGACAAACCCGCAGTTTTGATCTTTGAGAAGTACGACAATGACCATACGTTTCTCAAAGCCGCACGGTGGGGGTTCGATGCACAACTGTCATTGTCGGTCGGCCAGTCCCGCACGGAACGGGAGCACGTGACGTCGAAGTTCGTGACGCAGCGGACGACAGAGAAATTGACGATATTGGCCCGCGCGCGTTGAGGGCGAGGGGGAGCGAATCCAGTAGATAGCCGGGCGCTGGCGGGGCTGGATGGCGCGATACGAATAGTCCGGCTTAGCGCGAGCGCTGGGGTTGCACAAACGCATCAACGGAATGATGCATCTGATTCATTGCCGGACGTCCCAGCCGCTCACAGAATAGGGCTCATTGGAGGATCCTGTGATGAGACTCGTTCTGAGTGTCGCCGTTTCGTCGCTGCTGATGGCGGCGGGCATGTTTGCGCAAATGCAGCCACGCCTGGTTGCCGACATTCCGTTCGACTTTTATGTCGGCGACAAGACGTTTCCTAAAGGGACCTATGAGCTCACGCTGCAACGTTCCACCGTCAGCGGGATCGTGTTGCTCCAGTCAGTGAGCAGCATCGGGATTTCGGGTGCTGCGCTGGCGCACGTGGCCTCCCTTGTGCCGGCGACCTACCTACCCCCGGTCATGGTCTTCAAGAAATACGACGATGACCATCTATTTCTAAAAGCCGCACGCTGGAGTTCCGGCGCGCAATTGTCAATGGAGTTGGGCCAATCCCGCACGGAACGGGATCTTTCGGCGCCAAAGTTGGTGACGCAGCGCGCGCCCGAGACATTGACCATTCTGGCCCGCGCGCGTTGAGGGCGAGGGGGAGCGGATCCAGTAAGATAGCGGGGTGCTGGCTGGCGCATTGGGAGTATTCGCGGTAGGGATGGCGCTCGGATTTCTGGGCGCGGGCGGGACCACGATCGCGCTGCCGGTGCTGGTGTATCTGGTGGGGCTGGATGCGCACGCGGCGGTGGCGGTTTCCATTGTGCTGGTGGGCGGGGCTAGCGCCTATGGGGCTGTGTTGAACGCTCGCGAGGGGTTTGTGGATTGGCGCGCGGTGGCGGTGTTTGCGCCGGCTGGCGTGGCGGGGGCGGTGCTAGGGTCGGCTTGGAGTTACATGCTGAGCGGGCGGACGCTCTTGATTTGCTTTGGCGGGCTGGTGACGGTGGTGGCAGTGCGGATGATGCTTGAGGGCGGGGAGACTACCGCTTCCTCACGGTTGCGGCTCGGAAGCGCGGTGGTGGCGGGATTCGGGATTGGGGTGCTGACCGGCGTGCTGGGCAATGGGGGCGGATTTCTGCTGGTGCCAGGATTGGTATATCTGGCGGGGTTGCCGATGCGGCGGGCGGTGGGGACCTCGTTGCTGATCAGCGCCATCAACTCGGCGGCGGCGTTCGCGGGCCATGCCGCGCGCCAGAAGCTGCCGTGGCGTATGGTCCTGGTACTGCTGGCTTGCACCATCATCGGAATTACGGCGGGCGTCGCGCTGTCGCATCGCACCGATCCAGGCCGTCTCAGGCACTATTTTGCCTGGATGCTGCTGGTGCTGGCCGGGTATCTGCTCTGGCGGAACTGGTAGGGGTGGTGGCGGCCGCGCATCAGCCAAATGATGCATGCGGCTCATTGTGATCTTCCGGGCGTGATCGCAGAATTGCACTCATTGGAGGATCATTCCGTGAAAATGATTGTGGCTGTCGCCATGTTGTGTTTGCTGCTCGCGCCTGTCGTTGTGGCGCAACCCAAGCCCATGCTGAGAGTCGATGTGCCCTTCGAGTTTTACATGGCCAATACCGTGTACCCGCAAGGTACGTATTACATTCAATCGACAAACAATGGAATGAGCGCGATGGTGAGCCCCGTGGATGTGAAAGTCAACCCGGGATTCTCTCCGGTGATTTCCATGAGCGTGCCGAAGAAGAACGCCGAGAAGTGTTACATCGTGTTCCGG
This sequence comes from Paludibaculum sp., assembly GCA_036504135.1. Taxonomy (GTDB): domain Bacteria; phylum Acidobacteriota; class Terriglobia; order Bryobacterales; family Bryobacteraceae; genus Paludibaculum. The sequence continues at coordinate 180,237 of DASXVP010000020.1, read as the reverse complement.
CGAGTAGACGCTGACCATGTCTTCCTGAAGCAGATTTGGCACGGTGAGCGTCAGGTTGGATGGGAACTGCCAATGGCCCGGACCGAGCGTGATCACCTGACAGTCAAGTTCACCGCGGCCAACCAGCCGCAGACACTAACGATTCTCGCGCAGGCGCGGTAGTGAGAGTCGTCAGATCAACAGCTCGCGGACCGCGCGCAAGATGGCTTCGGTCCGCGAGTGGGCGGAGAGGCGTTGCAGGATGTGATTGGCTTGGTTGCGGACGGCGGTTACGCTTTGTGCGGCAGGGGTGAAAGAGCGGCGGCCCGGATGCGCGGGTTTGGCGGGGCTTGGAATTGGCGTGCTGAGGGGCGTGCAGGGGGCAACGGGTGCGGACTTCTGTTAGTGCGAAGATTGGTTTATCTGGCGGGTCATGCCTCGCGCCAGTCGCTGCCGTTGCATATAGTTTTGGTGCTGCTGGTTTGCACCACCGTCGAAACTACGGTGAGTGTCACACTGGAGCTCGAAGTCGTGGTGGCCGCCCTGCATTAGCGGAATGATGCATGTGGCTCATTGTGGTCTTCGGAGTGTGACCGCAGAATCGCACTCATTGGAGGATCATTCCGTGAAGCTGTTTGTAGTCCTCGCTGTGTTGTGTTTACTACTCGCGCCTGTCGTCGTGGCGCAACAACCCAAGGTCATGGTGAAAGTCGACGTTCCTTTCGAGTTCTACATGGCTAACACTCTGTACCCGCAGGGTTCCTATTACATTCAACAGACCCACAATGGACTGAGCACCTTGCTGAGCCCAGTTGAGCGGAAAGCCAAATCCGGATATTCCGCGGCCTCTGCCATGAGCAGGCCGACGAAGAACGCCGATCAGTGCTTGGTGGTGTTCCGGCGATATGACGCGGACCACATCTTCCTCAAGCAGATTTGGCATGGCGTGCGTCAGGTTGGATGGGAACTGCCAATGTCCCGGTCTGAGCGTGAGCACGTGACAGTCAAACTCGTTACGGCCAACCGGGCAGAGACCCTGACGATTCTGGCGCAGGTCCGGTAGTTTGAATTCTCAGATCAACCGCTCGCGGACCGCGCGCAGGACGGCTTCGGTCCGCGAGTGTGCGGAGAGGCGTTGGAGGATGTGATTGACGTGGTTGCGGACGGTGGTCACGCTGATGCCGAGCCCGGTGGCGATGGCCTTCGTGGAGCAGCCCTGCGCCAAGAGCCTCAGCACCGATTGTTCTCTCGGTGACAGATCGATGTGCGGCAGGGGTGAACTCAACAGGGAGTCCACACTATCGCCGGATAGGCCCGGGATCTGATCCAGCATCTGGCGGGTGAGTGTTTCGAGTTCTTTCTTTGCGTCCACATCACGCAGGAGATGGATCATCAGCACATTGCCCTCGTGCAGCGGGAGCGTGATGGTGGAGACATTCACCCAGCGCCGCCCGGACGGCGTCGCAATTGAGCAGTCGAACGCCTCTGTAGGCAGACCGTTGAGAGCACGGTCAATGACGACGCAGTTGCGGAAGCAGATCCGATCCCCGTGCGGGCCTTCGCCAGCCAGCAGATCCATGCAATAGGTGTCAGTGAGCGTCCCGGCAAGGCGGCCGAACATTCGTTCAGCGGCTGCGTTACAGCAACGGATCCTACCGTCCGGGGCTACTGCGAGGGCGGCATCAGTCGTACCCCGCAGCAGCGCGTACACTTCGCGCTCCTGCATGTGGATACACCGGCTCGTCTGAAATAATGCGCCGAAGATTTGGGCGAATCAAGCAAAATGTGAGGGATATCATCCAGATGGATGAAGAGTCAATCTCTGCTTCAGCGCGCAGTTTCAGCCAGCAACTCGGCGGGGGAAGGCTTGCCGCGCCGGGCGAAAAGGATGATCCCATCGGGGCCTACGATGTAGACGGTGCGGCGGACGATGAGCCAGAAGCCGCTGCGGTAGGCACGCGCGATTCTTGCCCCTTGATCGACGATGAGGGGGAAGGGGAACGAGTGTTTTTTGGCGAAGCGCAGGTGGCTGGATTGGCTGGAGGGGTTGACGCCGTACACGACGGCGCCGGCGGATTGGAGCGACTTCCAGGCGTCGCGCAACTCCGCGAGCTGGGACGTTCAAGTGGGTGTGTCGTCGGCGGGGTAGAAGACGAGGATGACGTGCTTACCACGGAGTTCGGCCAGACGGACGGCGTGGCCGTCCTGATCGTAGGCGGTGAACTCCGGGGCCTTTGTGCCAGGGGCGAGCGGTGGGCCGAACATCAGATGTTCAGGTACGCCAGGAGGCGCTCCTGGACGACCTTGGCGCGCTGATCGTCCCAGCAGGCGATCATGACGGTGTCGTCGCCGGCGATGGTACCGGCGATCTCGCCCCAGTTTTCCTGATCGAGCGCGACGGCGAGTGAGTTGGCGCTGCCGGTTGATGTGCGGAGGATGACGAGATTTTGAGCGAGGCGGACGTCGAGGAGGTATTCGGCCATGACCTGGCCGAGGGAGGGGCCGGTGGGATCGGGGAGGGTTTCGCGGTAGCCGTCGGCGGTTTTGACGAGCTTCATTTCGCGAATGTCGCGGGAGAGGGTGACCTGGGTGGTCTCGATCTGAAACTCGCGGAGTTCTCGGGCGAGCTCATCCTGGGTGCTGATCTTCTTGCCGCGGATGAGCTTGAGGATCTGGCCTTGGCGGTAGTTCTTGGTCATTGGGAAAGGGCCTCCAGACGTTGGCGGGCTTCGACAAGGGCAGTGCGGACAGTGGCGGGGGCGGTGCCGCCGGGCGCGGTGCGGGTTTTCATGCCTTCCTCGGGATTCATGAGGGCGCCCATTTCGGGGGTGAAGCGGGGGTCGAATGCGTGGAGCGCTGCGCCGGTCCAATCGGCGGGCTTGCGGCCCTGCTTGACGGAGCTGAGGACGAGCTCGCCGACGAGGGTGTGTGCCTGGTGGAACGGGACACCGGAGCGGGCGAGGGCCTCGGCGAGATCGGTGGCGACGAGCCAGCCTTCCTCGGCGGCCTGGAGAGGCGGGGCGGTTTTGAGAGAGGTGGTCTGGACGACGACGCAGGCCATTTCGAGGGAGCCGCAGAGCTGATCGACGGCCATGAAGAGGGGTTCCTTATCCTCCTGCATGTCGCGATTGTATGTCATGGGGAGGCCCTTCATGGTGGTAAGGAGGGAAGTGAGGGCGCCGAAGACGCGGCCGGATTTGCCTCGGATGAGCTCGAGGGAATCGGGGTTCTTCTTTTGCGGCATGAGGGAGGAGCCGCTGGTGACTCCGTCGCCCAATTCCAGCCAGCCGAATTCGTCGGAGGAGTAGAGGATCCAGTCTTCGGCGAGGCGCGAAAGGTGGGTCATGCAGACGGAGGCGGCGGAGAGGTAATCGAGTAGGAAGTCACGGTCGGCGCTGACGTCCATGCTGTTGCGGGTTATGCCCTCGAAGCCGAGTTCGGCGGCGAGGGTGTGGCGATCGACGGGGAAGCCGGAGCCGGCTAGTGCGCCGGAGCCGAGGGGCATCTGGTTGACGCGGCCGCGGGCCTGGGTGAAGCGCTCCAGATCGCGCGAGAACATTTCGAAATAAGCCAGGAGGTAATGGGCCCAGGTGACGGGCTGGGCGCGGCGCATGTGGGTGTAGCCGGCGACGACGGCATCGGGGTGCTTTTCCGCGAAATCGAGGAGGAGGCCCATGAGCGCACGGAGGAGGGCGCGAGTGGTGTCGATCTCTCCGCGGAGCCAGAGGCGGACGTCGAGCGAGACCTGCTCGTTTCGGCTGCGGCCGGTGTGGATCTTGTCGGCGACGGCGCCGGCCTTTTCCTTGAGAAGGCGAATCACGTAGGAGTGGATGTCCTCGTCGGGAGCCGTGGCGGCGCCGGCCTCATCGAATTGTTCGATGGAGGCCAGCGTGTCACAGATGAGGGTACATTCGGCGGCAGTAAGGATGCCGACACGAGCGAGGGCCCGGGCGTAGGCCTGGGAGCCGAGGATATCGACCTTAAACAGGCGGCGGTCGAAGTGCAGCGACCAGGAGAAGCGCTGGAAAACCTCCGACGGGCCTTCTTCGAAACGACCGCCCCAGAGCATTATTGAGCCTTCTTCGCGTTGGCGAGTTTGGACTGCTCGAGCAGCGCCTTGACCTTGATGGGGAGGCCGATGAGGTTGATGAAGCCGAGGGCGTCCTTCTGATCGTAGCTATCGCCCATCGTGAAGCTGGCGATGTCGAGGGAGTAGAGCGAGTTGGGCGATTTGCGGGAGAGGGGCTCGATGTTGCCCTTGTAGAGCTTGAGGGTGACCTCGCCGGTGACGGGCTTGGAGACCTCGGAGAAGAAGTTATCGAGCGACTCGCGGAGGGGGGTAAACCAGAGGCCGTTGTAGACGAGCTCGGCGTAATCGAGAGCAAGGCGCTGCTTGTAGTGGGCGGTGGATTTATCGAGGGTGAGCGATTCGAGCTCGCGGTGGGCGTACATGATGAGGGCGCCGCCGGGGGTTTCGTAGCAGCCGCGGGACTTCATGCCGACGAAGCGATTTTCGACGAGATCGATGCGGCCGATGCCGTGCTGGGCGCCGATCTTGTTGAGCTGTTCGAGCAGAGCGAGGGCGGACTTCGCGGGCTTGCCGTTGATGGAGACGGGGGTGCCGGCCTCAAAGCCGATGGTCACCTTGCCGGGCTTGTCGGGGGCCTGCTCGGGCGACTTGGTGAGCATCCAGATATGATCGGGCGCGGCGTTGGCGGGATCTTCGAGCTCGCCACCTTCGTGGGAGATGTGCCAGATATTGCGATCGCGGGAGTAGATCTTGGTGGTGGTCTGAGCGATGGGCACGTTGCGGCTGGCGGCGTATTCGATGGCGTCTTCGCGGCTGATGATGTCCCATTCGCGCCAGGGGGCGATGACGGGGAGGTGGGGAGCGAGTGCCTTGTAGGTGAGCTCGAAGCGGACCTGATCATTGCCCTTGCCGGTGCAGCCGTGGGCGAGGGCGTCGCAGCCGGTGGCGAGGGCGACCTCGACCTGGCGCTTGGCGAGCAGGGGGCGGGCGATGGAGGTGCCGAGGAGGTACTTATCTTCGTAGATGCCGCCGGCGCGGACCATGCGCCAGAGGTATTCGGCAACGAACTCCTCGCGCATATCGGCGACGTGGCATTCGGAGGCGCCGGTCTTTTTGGCCTTGGCCTTGAGGCCCTTGAGCTCATCACCGCCCTGGCCGATATCGCCGCAGACGGCGACGACTTCGCAGCCGTAGTTTTCCTTGAGCCACGGAATGATGATGGAGGTATCGAGACCGCCGGAGTAGGCGAGAGCGACTTTCTTGGGGTTTGCCATGATGATTTCCTGCTTTCCGTATTAAGGCTAACGCGCGGGGCCATCGACGAGCATGAGCATGAGTGCTTTCTGCGCGTGAAGGCGATTTTCGGCCTGATCGAAGACCACGGAGGTCTTGGATTCAATCACATTATCGGTGACCTCTTCGTCGCGGTGGGCGGGGAGGCAATGCATGAAAAGAGCGCCGGGCGAGGCGAGGGCCATGAGCTCGGGGTTGACCTGGTAGGGGGAGAAGAGGCGAGCGCGGGCGGCGGCCTCGTGCTCCTGGCCCATGGAGGCCCAGACATCGGTGTAGACGGCGTCGGCGTTGCGGAGGCCGGATTCGAGATCGGTGGTGGCGCGGATAGTGGCTCCGGTGGCGGCGGCGTATTGCTGGGCGCGGGCGAGGATGTCGCCGTTGGGCTCGTAGGCGGGCGGGGTGATGCAGGTGAAGCTGAGGCCCAGACGGGCGGAGGCGAGCATGAGCGAGTGGGCCATGTTGTTGCCGTCGCCGACGTAGGCCATGTGGAAGCCGGTCCAGCCGCCGAGGTGCTCCTTGATGGTCTGCATGTCGGCGAGGGCCTGGCAGGGGTGGAACAAGTCGCTGAGGGCGTTGATAACGGGGACGCGGGAGTATCGGGCCAAGTCGTCCACGGTCTGCTGGGCGAAGGTGCGGGCGATGATGATATCGGTCCAGCGATCGAGATTGCGGGCGACGTCGGCGACGGGCTCGCGGCCGCCGATGGGGCCGACGTGGAGGATGGCGTCGCCGCCGAGCTGCTTGGCTCCGACTTCAAAAGTGATGCGGGTGCGGAGGGAGGGTTTCTCGAAGAGGAGGCTGGCGATGCGGCCTTTGAGGGCGGAGCGGTAGGCGGAGGGAGAGCGTTTGACGTCGGCGGCGAGGTCCATGAGCGCGCGCAGTTCATCGACAGAGAGATCGAAATCGCTGCGGAGGTCGCCGGCGGCGAGCAAAGGCGTGGTCATGAGGAGGCTCCCGGGCATAGGGGTTGGCAACGTGGTCTTGAATACTTATTCGTTTCACTGAATAATTACACATCTGACCGAGAGAGGTCAAGCGGCGGGTGATGGTGGATAAGCACCACCGTTCTGGTGGGAAAGGGCCAGCGATGCTGGCCGATTTGCGGTTGAGAATCAATGAGTTGCGGATTGGTAACGGAGTTGCAATGGATTGGGCAAGGACTTCGACGACTATGTCAATCACTAACAAACTGATTCTCCCGGTGACGATGGCACTGGGACTGACAACGATGGCAGGCTGGGGGCAGCAGCCGGCGCCGCCTCCGGCGGAGGTACAGGCAGAGACGGGCTGGCGCAAGTTCGAAGGGCGGCCGGCGCCGGTAGCGGCTGTGGTGGTACCGGCCACGTTGGTGGCTCCGGCGGGCACGTGGATCACGATCCGGGTGAATGACGTGTTATCGACGAGCCGCAATCACGCGGGCGACGTATTTTCGGCGACTTTGGCGCAGCCGTTGATTGTGGACGGCATTGTGCTGGCGCGGCGCGGCCAGACGTTGGCGGGGCGCGTGGCGGAAGTGGAGAAGGGCGGCCGGGTGAAGGGCACGTCGCGGCTGGGTTTGGAGATGACAGAGTTGAGCCTGGCGGATGGTCGGCAGATGCGTGTGCGCACGCAGTTGATCAATTATTCAGGCGGGACTTCGATGGGACGGGACGGTACAGCGGTGGCGGCGACGACGGCGGCAGGGGCGGCGATTGGCGGAATGGCGGATGGCGGATTCGGCGCTGGCGTGGGTGCGCTGGCCGGGGCGGCGGCATCGACGATTGGGGTGCTGGTGACGCGCGGCCACGCGACGGAGGTGTATCCGGAAGCGTTGATCACGTTTCGTCTGTTGGAGCCGTTGACGGTATCGACGGAGCGGGCGGTGGCGGCGTTCCGGCCAGCGGCGGAGGGGGATTATGAGACGCGGCTGGAGCAGAGGCCGGCGGTGCGGGTGGTGCAGCGGGCGCCGTTGTATCTGGGGTTGGGCTATGGGTACGGCTTCCCGTATTACTATTCGCCGTTCTGGTATGGGCCGGGCTTTGGGTATTACGGCGGGAGCTACTACCGGGGCGGGTACTACGGCGGCGGCGGACACTACGGCGGAGGGGGGCGCGGTGGGCGGAGGTAAGTGAGGGCTCCCTTTGAGTAGGCAATGGGCGGGGAGGGTCGCGATCCAAGGATCGGGATCCTCCCCGCTTTTTGATTGTGGCGGGCGCGGCGCAGGCGCGTGGATTATTTGCTTTGCCGGGGCGCGCGAGTCCGGTATTCTCGATGAATGACGCTGGGAACGGGTACTTTACGTGCCTGCGCGGTAGTGGTGTTGCTGGGCGGGCTGGCGGCGCTGATTCCGGGCCAGATGCGGGCGCGGGTGTGGGCGCGCTACGAGCGCGAGATGCAGGACCCGGTGGACGATCCGCCGGATGCGTTGCGGAAAGCGGAGTTTGCGCTGGGGCGGCTGAGGTACCGGTCTCCGATGGATCGCATGGGGCGGCGGTATTTCCGGTGGGGGATCGACGTTAACAAGGGCGACCGCACGTTCATCTCGCTGCTGGCCCGGCTGACGCGGATTGATGTGCAGTCGATTGAAACGATCATCGACGCTTCGAGCGACGAGATGTTCCAGCATCCGTGGATGATGGCGGGCTCGGTAGGAGACTGGCGGATCGCACCGGAAGAGGCGGCGCGGATGCGGCAGTATTTTGAGCGCGGCGGATTCCTGATGGTGGACGACTTTCACAACGAGCGGGAGTGGGCCAACTTCATGGCGGGCATCGAGCAGATGTACCCGGGCGCGGTGGTAGAGGAGTTGGAAGACCCCGATCCGGCGTTTCACGTCGTCTTCGATCAGAAGGAGCGCATTCGAGTGCCGGGGGCGAACGTCGTGCATGGCGATCAGATTGAGCGCGGCGGGGTGGTGCCGCACTGGCGGGCGATCCGCGACGCGAAGGGGCACATGATCATTGCGATCTGCTTCAACATGGACGTGGGCGATGGGTGGGAGTTTGCGGACGATCCGCAGTATCCGGAGAAGTATGGATCCGAGGCGATCCGGCTGGGCGTGAACTATGTGGCGTATGCAATGACGCACTGAGCATTCCCCTTATTCCTGCAGACCGAGGGTGCGGACAACGGGCTCCGGCGCCTCGTCAAATCGCAGGTGGAAGTCGGGGGCCTGGAGGATGCGGTATCGCTCGACCGCCAGTTTCACCAGCGCTACGAAGACGACGAGGATCACCAGGAGCGCTGGTTGTTCCTGGATGTGATACTCGGCCCAGGCGCAGGCGCTAACGTAGGCCAGGTATCCGGCGACGTAGAGGGGCCAACTGGAGCGGAGATTAGCCTTGCCCGCGACGTAGGAACAGGTGAAGGGAACCTTCTCCATGCCGAGGAGGATCAGCTCCATCAGGAGCCACGCGACCAGGGCACCGAAGGCGATATGGATGGCTCCGGCTCGCCAACCCCAGAGGGCTATGTGGATGGGCAGCAGGAGCGTGAAAAGGGGGAGGATTGCGAGGAGGACGACTGCCTTGCGGACTCCGACGAGGTAGCCGGACTCATCGGCACCGCCGGCGATCTGGAAGGCCCAGTTGGCTCGCCACTCGGCGGGGACGGAAAAGGCATAACGGAGTCCGGCGAGGATAAAGAGAGCGAGCACAAGGGCTGATGGGAGAAGCGGCCCTTGCGGGCTGCGCCACCAGATGCGGTTGCCGTAGGCGACCATGGTGGCGACGCTCTGGAAGACGAGCGCGAAACCGACTCCGGCGTAAGTGGCGACGAGGACGCGATGGCTGCGACTTCGCAGGATGGTGGCTCGGACGAAATGGAATGAAGCGCGCTCGGCGGGCGTGCGAAGGACCCAACGGTTCAGAGCGGTGTCGATGGCGAGTCGCAGGCTGGTGGGCAGGGAGGTGGGTCCTTCGCCCTGTTCGAATGCGGCGGTGATGCTGCGGCGATAGCTGATGGCGTAGGCGAGTGCGCCGATCAGGGCGGTAAGGCCCAACGCGCGCCATGCCGTGGCGGCGAGTCCTACAAAGGCTGCCTGCGACCAGCCGAGCTCGTGCTCATAGAGGCCCATGAACCAGACGGGCGGCAACCAGCCGAGGAGGCCGCGGACGGGCTCGTCGGGGTCGATCTGGAGGGAGACTCCGATGGCAAGGAAGAACATTCCGAGGATGGCGGCCACGAGGATGGATTGGGCGTAGGGTGCGGCGCGACGGTAGCGCTGCCAGCCGAGAAGATTCAGCAGCACGCCCTGGATGGCGATCATCAGGAGGAATACGAAGCCGTTGGCGGCCAGGACGGCGAGGGCGTGGCAGCGGACGAACCAGAGTAGCTCCGGCAGGGTGCTGTTCTGGGTAACGGCGAGGGGGAAGAGGAACACGCTCAGAGCGTTGAGGACGAGGGTGAAGATGGCCCAGAAGCGGAGGAGCGCCCAGAGCTTGGCGGTAAACATCGTGGCCATGCCGATGGGGAGCGGCTTGAGGACGGCGTAGTCGCGGCGGTCGGGGAGAATCGCGTCCCACTGAAGGACGGTGACGACGCCGAGGACGGCCATGGAGAGTCCGAGGTGGAGGACTTTGTCGGGAATTGAGAAGAGGTCGCGCTGCCACCAGGGCAGCCAGCAGAGCGGGTGGGAGCCGAACTGGAGGAACTCGAAGAAGGGGATGAAGAGGCCGGGGGCGGCGAGCAGGCCTAGTATGCCCACTAACGTGCCTTGGGTGTCGCCATCGACGCTGATGAGGTCGTTCTCGATGAAGCGCCCGAAGAAGAGGCGCGAGAGTTCGCGGAATTGTCTCCAGATGTCGGGCACGGGATTACCCTCCTATTACGGCGGCCATTTCCTCGGCGATCTTTTCGGTGTCTTCCTGAACGACGAGTTGCGAGAAGACGTCTTCGAGGGAGGGGGACTGGAGCAAGGTGCGCAGGTGGGCTACGGAGTCGTGAGCCACCACCCGGCCCTGGCGGAGGATCAGCACGCGGGTGCAGACCTTCTCGACAACCTCCAGGACATGGGAGCTGTAGAGGATCACTTTGCCGCGCCGGGAGAGGGCGTGCACAAGGCTTTTGAAGACCATGGCGGTGGTGACGTCGAGTCCGGAAAGGGGCTCATCGAAGATGACCACCTGAGGGTCGTGGAGGAGCGCGGCGGTGATGAGTATCTTCTGCTTCATGCCTTTCGAGTAGGACGAGATGGGCGAGAAGCGATGTTCGTAGAGGGAGAAGAGGTTGAGGAGCGAATCGATCTTCTCCGAAAGCAATGACTCCGGCATTGAGCGGAGACGGCCGGTAAGTTGGAGGTATTCGCGGCCCGTGAGGTAGGGGTACACGAACGGCTCTTCGGGCACGTAGCCGAGAATGCGCTGGAACGCCTTGAGGTCATCGCGGATATTGCGGCCGTGATATAGGACCACGCCCTCGCTGGGCTCCAGCAGTCCAGTGATCATCTTCACCGTTGTGCTCTTGCCGGAGCCGTTGGGGCCGAGGTAGCCGAGGACTTCGCCGGGGGCGACGCGGAAGTTGACGACGTCGACTACGGCGCGACGCTGATAGCGCTTGGTGAGACCGAGTACCTCCAACATGGGGGCTCCTTGCTACTGGCGGTCGTAGACCTCGTGGATGCGGCGGCCGTCTTTCAGTTCGGCGTCGCGGAAGAGTTGTTTGCCGTCAGGCGACAGGCGGAAGGTGAAGGTCATGAGCGGGGCGTTGCCCTTCAGGTAGTCCGTGACGAGGGTGGAGCCTTGCCAACTTCCCACCGCCGACACGCGGTCCGACACTGCCGGCTTTTTGCCATCGGTGGTGAACTCATACGACTCGTTCAATGCCCCGCCCATCCTCAGAGTGCCTGTCGCCGTGTAACGGAAGGCAGGATCCTTGTGCTCGATCACGAAGACGGTGCCGCGATGATTTCCGCCCTTTGTCCTGGATTCATTGAGCTTCCATTTGCCGGTGAAATTCGGCAGTTCCGCCGCCATGAGCGGCGCGGCCAGCAGCACGCACACTAATCCTGTTCTGGTCCACATGATGGTCTCCTTTGTCAGTCGAATCGCAGGGCGGCAACGGGATTGGACCGCGTCGCCCTGCGGCCGGGCAGATAGGTTGCCGCTCCGGCAACGGTCAAAAACACCAACGCGACAAGACCGTAGGTCCACGGGTCATACGGGGTGACGCCGTAGAGCACGGTGCCAAACAATCGGGTCAATGCGAGGGCCGCGAGAGTGCCAACGAACAGGCCTGCGGCGGCGACCGCCAAGCCCTGCCGCACTACCATCGCGACGACGTCGCCGGGTTGGGCGCCCATCGCCATGCGAATGCCGATTTCCTTGCGGCGCTGCATGAGCGAATAGGCCATCACGCCGTAGACGCCGACTGCGCTCAACACGAGCGCGAGTGCGGAAAGTATGCCGAGCAAGAGAAGGGATACGCGGCGATGAGCGAGAGCGTCGCGGTAGTATTCACCGGCGGCCCGCACGCGGGTCAGGGGCACCGCCAATCCCATGGTTTTGATTTCGCCGCGTAGCATCTGATCGAGCTCAGGCACCGGTCCGCTGGTACGCACCGCGAGAGCCATGAACGGCATGGGGCACTGCGCGTGCGGCTTCCACATCTGCGGCTGCGCCTCGGTGAGCACATCTGACTGGCGGACATCCTCCACCACGCCTACAATCCGCGCCACGCCCATGACGAAGTTGCGGCTGCCCAGACCGATCTCGACGATCTGGCCGATGGGCTCGTCCTGGGGGAGATATCGCTTCACGAAGCTCGCATTCACGAGCGCCACTTCCGGCGTGTTTGCGGCGTCGGTGTAGTCGATCAAGCGTCCGCGAAGCAGCCGCACGCGCATGGCAGAGAAGTAGCCGGGCGTGACTGGCACCACACTGGCTCGCCGAGTTTCACCGGGAGGCGCGGCGTGGCCGCGGATGACGATGCCGACCTCGGCGGTGGGGCTGAGCGCCAGGGGGACAGTTCCCGCCGCACCGGCCGCCACGACGCCCGGCAGCCGCCGCACGCGCTCGAGGTAATCGCCCAGGAAGCCGGGCCGGGACGGCATGGCGACCTCGGCAGTCAGGACGTTTTCGGGATCGAAGCCCATGTCGACGGCGAGCACCTGCCAGAAGCTCCGGAGCAGCAGGCCGGAGGCCGCGAGGAGCATCACGGCCATTGCGATCTCAGCGCCTACGAGCCAGAGCCGCATCCGCACGACGCCGCGTCCGAGGCCGCTGCGCCCGGTGTTTCTTAAGGACTCACTCACGTTTGTGCGCGCGCTCCACATTGCCGGGGCGAGAGCGAACAGCAGCGCCACGGTGAACGCCACGAAGAGTGAGAATGCGAGCACGCCGCCATCGACGCGGATCATGTCGCTCCTGGGCGCCAGGGCGCCCGCCGCCGTCACCAGCGACGGCACGCACAGCTCGGCAATGCCGAAGCCCACCAGCGCGCCCATGACGCTTAGCACCAAGCCCTCGGCAATTACCTGGCCGAAGATCAATCCGCGCCGGCCGCCCAGCGCGGCCCGGATGGCGTATTCCGGCTGTCTCCGCACGGCGCGTGCCAGCATCATGTTCGCCATGTTCAGACACGCGCACAGTAGCAACACGCTGACTGCTCCCATCAGCAGCCACAGGGGGCGCCTCACTTTGCCGACAAAGACGTCGTCCAGTGGTGCGGCCTCTACGCCGACGCCACGGTTCTCCTGGTACTGAGCCGCGAGGCGGCGACCGATGGCAATCAGTTCTGCTTCAGCCTGCTCCGGGCGGACGCCCGGCTTCAATCGTCCGATTACGTTTGTCATGCCGCCGCCGCGGATCGACATCCGGCTGAAGTCCTGCGGTAGCAGGAATTCCGGGTCTTTAGCTCGAAAATCCAGCGGCGGCTGACGGTAGCCGGCGGGAAGGACGCCGATGATTCGCAGCGGACGCCCGCCGGTCTGAACTGATCGGCCCACGATTGAGGCGTCGCCGCCGAACCGGGCCTGCCACGCGGGCCAGGTCATTAAAGCCACTCGCTCGCCGCCCTGTGCGAAATCCTGCGGAATGAACAGGCGGCCTTTCGCGGCGTGACGAACGCCCAGAACGCTGAGAAAATCACGGTCGACGAGATAGACAGGCACGGCGTCCGGCTCTGGTTCCTGCACGGTCACTGTCGCCGGCACTGAGGCCGCGCCCATTGCAGTGAAGGACTGGGCTTGCTCGCGCCAGTCTACGAAATTCGGATTCGAGGTCGGCAGGCGATGGTCATTCGTCGCTGCGCGGTTCTGCCAGATCGCCATCAGGCGCGATGGTTCTTCGTACGGCAGGGGAGTCAGAAGGACTCCGCGGATCACGCTGAAGACTGATGTCATCGCACCCATCCCCAGGCCGAGTGTCAGGACTGCCAGGGCTGTGAACCCCGTCTCCCGCCGTAGGCTGCGAAGTGAGAGTTGTACGTCTTTGCCGAACCGTTCCAGAGCGCTCCAGCCCCAGGCCTCGCGGCTTTGTTCCTTCATGCGCGTGACGTTGCCGAATTGGCGACGGGCCGTCCACTCCGCTTCGTCCCGTGACAGGCCGCTCTCGCGATTCCGCTCCGCCTTCATTGCCAGATGGAAGCGCATCTCTTCGTCGAGGTCCTGCTCCAGTTGGCGCTGCTGCGAGAGAAACAGAATCCGCCGCCACATCTCCTTCACGCGTTCCTTCATCGCTTTCATTTGCAGCCTCCTTTCATGCAGGCTGAATCACTCGTGTGATGGCTTGGACCACTCGCTCGAATTCCGAGATCTCCTTGGTTAGCTGGGCGCGGCCCTCGGGCGTGAGGCTGTAGTAGCGCGCCCGGCGATTGTTTTCCGATTGGCCCCACTCGGCGACGAGCCAGCCTCTCAGCATCATGCGCTGTAAGGCGGGATAGAGGGAACCCTCTTCTACCTGAAGCACGTCTTCGGAGGTCTGCTGGATGTGGGCGGCGATGCCGTAGCCATGCATGGGGCCGAGGCGCGCGAGGCTCTTGAGGATGAGCATGTAGAGCGTGCCCGGAGGGATTTCGGTTCGTAGGATGTCTTCATCTCTTCCCATAGTTAGCCTATGGGTAGGATGAATCCGCGGAGCGGATTAATCAAGAGTGATCTTTGTAAACTCTACGCCGCGTTGCCAGACGCCGACGATGGCGCGGGTGGCTTGTATGTTGACTGTAGGATCGCCTTCCACGAGCAGCAAATCAGCGCGCAGGCCTTTACCGAGGCGGCCGCGATCGATGAGGCCAAACGCGGCGGCGGGGCGCGAGGTGGCGGCGGCGAGGGCCTCGGCGAGCGTGAGTCCGGCTTGGACGAGCAGTGCGAGTTCGTCGTGCAGGCTCGCTCCGGGAGCGAGATTCTCGTTGGGCACGTCGGTGCCGGCATGAAGAGAGACACCGGCGTTGTGAAGTTGGCGTACGACGGCGAGAGCTTGGGGCGCGTGCGCCTTCACGACGCTGAGGGTGGGCGTAACGAAGACCTTGCTCCTGGCGATGCGCCGGGCCAGGGCGGCGTCCGGCTCGCCCGCATAGATGTGCTGGAGGCCGTCCGCGCCGGCTTCGAGCGCGTCAAGAACATCCTGCTTTGTGGCTATGTGCACGACGGCGAGTTTGTGCCTCCGGTGGGCGGCGGCTACGACAGCGTTCAGCGTGGCCTTGTTCAGCGCGGGGCGCTGGAAGTTGAACGCACTGCCGTCGTCGAGGATGATTTTGATGAAGCGGGAGCCCTCCGCGATGCGTGCGTCGACGAAGGACTGCGCCTCGTCCTGCGTACGAATGGTAGGGATGGCGACGCCGTACTCGGTGCCATGGCCTCCGGGCGCGGTGACGAGGACACGGGCGGAGTAGACGTCGGCGCCCGGGCCGAACTGCACATCGGGGCGATTGAACATGTCGATGAGTGTCGTGGCGCCGTGGGCGAGCGCGGCGTTAAGGGCGTCGGGATTCAGGACATGGAAGTGGGCATCGATGAGTCCGGGAAGGAGCGTGCGGCCGGCCCCGGAGATGATGCGGGCTCCTGGTTTTGGCTTGACGGTCGTGCCGACGTCGGTGATGATGCCATCCTCAACGACGACGTTGGCGCGGGGAAGAATGCGCTCGCCGTCGAAGACGCGGGCGTCGGTGATCACGAGCGCCGATAGGAGAAGCAACAACACCGACGGGCTCCTGTCGCGGTTTGGGCAGTGGCTACTGAATCCGGCGGCGGCGGGCCGCGAAGCCGAGTGCACCGAGGCCGAGGGCGAGCATGGACCAGGTACCCGGCTCGGGGACGGAGCTTACTTCGGGAGAGCTGCCCGAGGTGTCCAGCTTGCTGTCGCCGATGAGATCGGCCAGCGCGGTGATGGCGCCGGAGTTACTCGAGAGCGTCACCGAGAAGCTTGACAGGATCGAGGGGCTGGGGGCGGTATAGGCGAGGCCGGCGAAATCCACGAGGAAGCTGACCTGGGAGCCGAAGGTGGCGTCATGGACGAGACCATTGAGGAAATCCAGGTTGGTTAGCACGAGCGGGCCGGGGAGGGCGCCGGCGACTCCGCCATCAGGTCCGGCGGAGATGGGGCCGAGGGTCCCGCCGGTGATCAGGAAGTTGGTGATGGTGGCGGTGCCGGGGTCGTAGACGGCAGGGAAGGCGCCGGGATTGAACTGAATGTCGATGGTCCCGGCCTCTCCGTTGAGCGCAGAGGTATTGATGGTGAACTGGATGGGGGCGGCCGCTGCGAAGGCGGCGAACATTAGGGTTGCGAGCAGGAGTTTTTTCATAGCTGGTTGATCTCGATTGGAATTTCGCTTCAGAGGCCGCCGGCGAAGACTACGGCCGAGTAGGTGATTGATTTGACCGCGTTCAGAGAGAACGCGAGTGGCACGATGAGGGTCTGGCCGGGTGCGAGGGGCGCCGCCAGGTTGTAGATGGCCGATGCCGGCGAGGACGAGGCGGCGTTGGTGAGGCGCACGCCATCGGGCAGGCCGGTGATGACCAACTGGAGGGGGCCGTTGATGGGGGCCGCGGTGTTGTTGGTGACGCGGACGGAACTGGTGGCGGTGAGGGCCGTGCGATTGTAGACGATGCCGGCGCGGGCGATGGCGAGCTGTGCGGTGATATTGGCGGCGGTGGTGAGCTGGACGTACACGGGGTCGTGATCCGAGTAGCGCTCAGGCGTATTGAAGTTGCCACGGAAGGTCTCGTTGAAGTCGGCATTGACGCGGACGTAGCCGCCGCCGACGAACTGGGCGAGCGCTGCGGGATTCAGGATGGCGTGATCGAGGGTCTGGTGGTTGCCGTCGAAGACGTAGGAGTACTGCTGGGCGCGCTGGAGGAGCGAGAGCAAATTGGTCATGTTGGGGTAGGCGGGGTCGAGCGTGGCGGTGAGGACCTTGGTAGCAGGCGCAGGGGTGCCGAGGATGGCGTTGATGGAATCGACGTAGCCGTCGTTGACCTCGAAGGCGTTGAAGTCGCCGACGAGGATGATCTTCGAGGCCGGGTTGGCGGTGAGCTCTTCCTGGACGATTTGCGCGAGGTAATCGGCCTGGGCGGCGCGCTTGGAGCGTACGCGCCCTCCGGCGGCGCACTCGCTATCGGCCACACCGTTCAAGGATCGAAGGTGGTTGACGAAGACGACAAACGGGAGTGTGGCGCTGCCCCTGGTGACCGAGCCGCGGAAGCGGAGAGGCGGACGATCATTGAGGGAATCCTGGACGAGAGTGCAGGGGTTGGTGAAGGTAGCGGCTGCGCCTAATTGAGTTACCGATTCGATGGTGACGCCGGAGCGCACCAGGAAGGCGACGTCGATGCCGCCGGGGTCGAGGCCCTCGACGAGGAAGGCAGTGTAACCGGGGTTGAGCTCGGCGGCGCTGGCGGCGTCGGAGTTGATGCGTGTGGCAAGAGCTTGGGCGACGCTCAGGTTTTCCACTTCCTCGAGTGCCACGACATCGGGGGCGCGGAGGTGGGTGCGAATGGTTTTGGAGATCTTGCCGAGACGGCCATCGAGCGCGGCCTGAGTGACCACGACGTCGCTGATGCCGGCATCGTTCACCGTGTCGAAGAGGCGCTCGACATTCATGGCGGCTATGGTGACGGCATTGGAGGGGGGCGCTGGGGCGACTGTGGCAGAGACCTGAGTACCGCCGACGGTGGGCTCCTGGGTGGGCAGGATGGTATAGGCTCGGGAGGCGTAGTTCAGGACGCCGATGAGATTGGTGAGGGTGGCGCCGGTATTGACGTCGAGTTTGGGCTGGCCGGCGGCATCGGAATCGATGCGAATGCGCTCGGGGTTGGCATCGAAGATTGGGATTGTGCAGGCGACTCCGGCGGCGCAGGCCGTGGCGGGGTTGGCGGGTGTATCGAGGATTTCGATGCCGGCTTCGCGCATGGGTAGGGCGACACCAGGCAGGACGGCAAAGAGGACTCCGTTACTGGAGGAGATGGCGTTGGTTTCGTCGACGCTGCCGGCGGTGGGGGCGACGACGGTGAGGCTGACGGCCTGAACGAGCATGCCTTCGAAGCGCTCGAGTTGATCCGGGCCGCCGGCGGCCGTGAGGTTGGCGGCGGAGATCACGATGGGCGTGGGCAGGGCGTTGCCTGTGGAGAGTTGGATGACGGAGGGGCTGGTTAGCTCGGTGAGGGTGCGGCTGTTGGGATCAGTGTTTGGTTTGAATTCGGCGACAGTGCCGGTGACCTGAACGGAGTTGCCGGCGGCGGCAGCGGCGGGTGGCGCAGAACTGGTGAAGACGAAGATGCCCTCGGAGGTGAGCGGATCGGCATCGACAGACGCGTCGGGCGTCTGGAGAAAGAAGCCGTTGCTGATGCGTGCGGTGACGATGCCTTGGGTGGAGATGACTTGGCCGGTGAGGGGCGATAGCAGGCCGGAGCCCTGAATGGCGCTGATGGAGGTGATCGTCACATCGTCGTTGACGATTGTGCCCAGACCCTGGCCGTCGGCGACGGTGGCGCCGGTGACATTGGTGACGTTGACGAAGAACGTCTCGTTGGGCTCGACGTTGAGGTCGCCGTTGACGGGCACCGAGAAGGTGTAGGTGGAGCTGCCAGCGGGGATCGTCTGCCCGGTGAGGGACTGGGCGACGTAATCGAGGTTAGCGGTGGTGGCGGTGCCCTCGGCCGTGGCGATGTCGAAGGTGACGCCGCCGCCGCCGGCCGGCTGAGAGAGAGAGATGGTGAAGGTGAAGCTGGTAGCACCGGCGTTGCCTTCGGCGGCGCTGACGTCGCTGATGCTGAGAGCGGGGACGAGCGAGGCGGTGCCGGCTGGGGTGAGAGAGAAGTCGTCAACGGCGAGGCCGTCATCTGCGCCGAAGGCGTTGAAGTCCGTCCAGCGAATCCAAATTGCGGCGCCGGATGCGATGTTCAGGGAAGAGATGGTGGAACTGATGGCGGTGCGATTGGCGGCGGTGTTGCCGTCGAGGGCTCCGACCACGCCGGACGTGACGGGGGCGGTGAAGTCCAGGGCGGTGACGCTGGTCCACGTGCCCGTGCTCAGGCTGGTGGCGTCGGTGGAGTATTGAAACTGAATTTTGTCGACGCGCGAGAGGGCACCGAGGCGCCATTGCTCACCTGTGTAGCTGATGGCGATAGAGGTGATGGCGGAGCCGGTGCTGTTGGTGAAAGCGGCGCCGAGAGTGGGCGTCAGGGTGCCGCTCAGCAGGCCGCCTAATGCACGCTCCGTGGAGGCAGCAACGCCGAAGCTATAGACGTTGCCGGCGTTACTGGAGCCTGTGCCGGCTGCGTAGCTGCCGTCAGCGGCGGTGCTGGTTCCGGTCTCCAGGATTACCCAGCCTGAGGGAAGCGTGGAGCTGGTGCCCGATGCGGCCAACGTGTTGAAATCCTGGGTGTAGGGCGACCCGAGGGTGGTGAGTGAAACTTGTGCGTGGGCGGCGGAGCAGAGAAGTAACGCCAAGGATACGAGGAAGGATTTATGCATGGTGCAGTGTGATCAGTGTAGCGCGAATGGGGTGTCAGTTTGATGTCATCTTCGCCGCACGTTCCACCTCGGCGGCGAAGGCTTCCAGGGCGGTGGCGGTGTAGCCGATCTGCTCTCCGGCTTCCTGCCAGAAACGCTGTTCGAGGGCCTCGCGGATGCCGGGGAGGGTCTTGACGCCGTAGCCGGTATAGAAGCCGGGGGCATAGATCATGTGCTGGAACCAGGGCCGGCGGGGGAGGCCTTCAGGACGTGTCAGAACACGCTCTGTACGCATGAGGATGGCGTCCAGAGCCTTCGCCTTATCCGGGGATAGTGCGGACAGGTCCAAGGCTGTGAATGCCCTGGTGGCGGCATCGAGGCGCGCCAATGCGTTCTCGAGCGGGGCGAAGTTGAGGAAGGGGACGGGGTCCTGCGGCTTGGGCAGGATGAAGGTCCGGCGGGGGTCGGCGGCCAACTGCATGGCGCCGCTCTGAATGAGTGTATTGCGCTTGGCGGTTTGGGTGCGGAGGTCGTCGGCGAGTTTTCTTACTTCCGAGGCGTAGTTGGTGACGGTGCGTGAGAAGCTATCGACGCGGAGGGGGAGGACGTCGGCGTTGGCGAGGCGGAGGGTGAGGCGGCCGCCGAGCTGGACGGTGGCGAGGGTGTAAAGGAAGTCCGGATCCTCGAATTTCACGACATGGTCATAAGTGTCGTAGTTGGAGTGGTAGCTGCCGGCGCCGGAGCCCTCGCCGCCGAAACCGATGTTGAGGCTGGCGATGCCGAGGTGATCGACGAAGGCTGTGTAATCGGAGCCAGAGCCGAGGGGGGTGACGTCGAGCTCAGGGGTGGCTGGCTCACCGAGCACGGACTGGCGGGCTTTGGCGCGGGCGAGGGCGGTGACTTTGGTCTGGGGATCGGTGACGTCGCGGGCGGCCTGGCTGGCGAGGGTCTCCAGGGTATGGGAGCCGCCGATGTGGACGAAACCGCGAGAGGTGCCGTCGGAGTTGACGTAGACGGCGGCGTGTTCTTTCAGCTCGGCGGCGTGGAACTCCGCCCACTCGGTGGAGCCGAGCAGGGCGGGCTCCTCACCATCCCAGGCGCAGAAGATCAGGGTGCGTTTGGGCTTCCAGCCGGACTTGGCGAGCTCGGAGATGGCGCGGGCCTCCTCCATGACGGCGACCATGCCGGTGAGGGGATCGGAGGCGCCGAAGACCCAGCCATCGTGGTGATTGCCGCGGAGGATCCATTCGTCGGGGCGCTCGCTGCCCTTCATGCGGGCGATGACGTTGTGGGTGGGGGCGAGCTGCCAGTTGAACTCGAGCTTGAGGTGGACGGTGGCGGGTCCGGGGCCGATGTGGTAGGTGAGGGGGAGGGCGCCGCGCCACTCGGGCGGGGCGACGGGGCCGGCGAGAGCGCGGAGGAGCGGCTCGGCGTCGGCGTAGGAGATGGGCATGACGGGGATTTTGGTGAGGGTGGTGGCGGCGGTCTTGAAGTCCGGGCGGAGGGTTTTATTGGTGGCGCCGACGCCGGGCGTGAGGGGATCGCCGGGGTAGGTGGGCATGTCCATGACAGAGCCGCGCTGCGCGCCGTCTCTGGGCCGCCAGGGGCCCTTGGGATAGACGTCGCCCATGAAGTAACCGTCGTCGCGTGGATCGGAGTAGATGAGGCAGCCGATGGCGCCGTGCTCGGCGGCGACCTTGGGCTTGATGCCTCGCCAGGAGGCGCCGTAACGGGCGAGGACGATCTTGCCCTTGACGTCGATGCCCATCTGGGCGAGCTTGTCGTAGTCGTCGGGGAGGCCGTAGTTGACGTAGACCAGCGGTGCGGTGACGTCGCCGTCGATCGAGTAGGCGTGGTAGACGGGCAGGCCGCCCTGGGTCATGGCGGAGGACTCGTCGCCCTCGACGGGCGGCTCGCCGAGGCGGGCGGTGAATTTATCGGGTCCGGTCATTTCGAGGAGGCGGGTTTTGGGGGTAGGGAAGAGGGGGTAGAAGGTCTCGATTTCGGTTTCGTAGCCCCAGGATTTGAACTGGGCGGCGATGAACTCGGCGACGGCGCGGGAGCCAGGGGAGCCGACGTGGTGGGGCTTGGCGGAGAGGTGCTTGAGCCACTGCTGGAGGTTTTGGCGCTGGAGTTTGGCATCGAAGTCCTTTTCGAGCGCGAACTGGCGGCGTGCGGTATCGGGGGAGAAACCGGCCAGGGGTGGCTGGGGGGACTGCGCGGAGAGTAGGAGGAGCGTGGATGCGAGTAGGGCCAGGGGTCGCGTCATGAGATTGCCTTATTATGGCGCGGGCTGGGGTGGGAGTGGGTGCTGTCAGTTTGATGTTGTCGACTTCGCATGTTCCGCCTCGGCGGGGGAGGCCTTCGCGACGGGGCAGGACGGTCCTGCGATTTGGGCGCGGACGTCGCCGGCGAGTTTCCTCTCTGCTCAAGCGTGTCCGGTGATTGTGAGGTCGAAGTTATCGAGACGGGAGGAAGGCGGCCGCCCAGTTGGACGTTGGCCCGGCATATCAGCCAAGTCAGGATCTTCCAACTTCACGACAGGGTCATCGGTTCGGTAGTTGGAGTGGGGGGCTGCCGGCGCCGGGCTTGCCATTGATCCGCGAACGAGATGATGGTCCAGCCCGCGGCCAGGAGCGTGACCCAGAGGAAGGGCAGGCGGTAACGCGGATCGACCTGGATGATGTAGTAAAGCAATGGCGTGAGGAGCGTGGCGCTGAAGAAAATGGGGTGGGACCAGAGGCGCAGGAGCGCGGGGAGAGAGAGAAGGGTGACCAGGCAAATCAGCCAGCCCTGCCAGGGCCGTTTGGTGATTGCGGGGAACCAGTAGCGCCACGTACGGGAGAACGTCAGGGTTGCGAACCTGGCCGGATGGGAGCGTATCCATTCCCAGGCGATGCGTCCCCGATCCTGCATATATGTGGTTTCGCCAATGGCCCGTACGAGCTTCGCCTCGCCAATATTCAAGTTGGGGTGAAAGGCGCTCATGGCGGCCCCACCGTTGTCTCGCATAGAGGTTTGGGCCATGTCGTTATTGGAGACGTAGAGCTCAAGGGGCAGATTGTCGCGGATGAACAGGAGCTTGCCCAGAGCCTGGTAGTTGCGAACGGTCCAGGGTGTCATCGCGGCAACCAGGGTCAGCAGCCAAACGGCCAGCCAGATGGGACTGGGGCACTTCCACCAAAGCCAGGCGGCGAGGACGAATACACTTGACGGGCTAACGTGCAGCGCGAAGGCGCAGAGCAGTGCGGAGGGTAGGGCACTCCATCGACGCACAGGCATGAGCAGCGCAAACATGAGAGTAACAGCCAGGAAAATTGACTCGTGCTGGAGCGTGAGCGGGAAAATGGGCAGAAATGCCAATAGGGCATACGCGGCCAAGCCGACGCGAATATCGCCAAAGAGCAACAGGGCCAGCGGCAGCAGCAGGGCGAGCTGAAGGCCGTGCAAGAGCACATGCAGGCAGGCGAGGGGCAGAGTGGCGGCGTTCTCATTGCCGAACAACCGGGTGACGCCAGCCACGATTGCCGGATAGAAGGGCGCGACATGGGCCGTTACACCGGTCCGCAAGGTCCGATAGGGATTGGCAAAGCCTTGTCCGGCGACCAGGCTGCGGGCCACGGCGAGGTTTTCAAAGCCCTCGCCCATGCTGGATTCCGGTAGGGCCTCGATCTGAAGGATGGTGACGAGGCAGCCTAGGAGCCAAAACGGGACGAACCAGATTTTCAGGTTGAGGGTCCGCAAGCCGCGCAGTGCCACTGTTCTTCAGTGTACACAGGCGGGAGTTCGCAGGCTGCAACCCAGACTACTGGACTGTGCGCGGGCTGACGGCCCGATAGCCGAGGCGTGCGCGAACGACGAGGCCTGGCAGGTTGGGGCGGATTTCCACTTTGCGCCATTTGCCGTCGTAGTTGGTGTTGGTGGAGACGTAGCTGAGCACGTACATTGTGCGGAGTTCGTCCTCAATGCGGCGGTATGTGGCCTTCAAGTCGATTCCGCGCACTTTGAAGTGATCTCCGCCGGATTCAGCCGATATCCGTTGCAGGTGGTTGTGTTGGGTGAGACGGTCGTACAGAAGGAGCGTCGGCGAGACCACGTGGGCGACCTTGTCCAGAGCGGACGTGCCCGGGTTGACGGCGTACAAAATCGTGTCCGCGCTTTGCAGCATTTCGATTGTGTCGGCGACGGAGACGCGGCTGGCGTTATCGTTGCCATCGCTGATGAGGATGGGCGCCTTGCGGCCACGGACGGGTTTGAGTTTCTCGCGCGTGCAGAGGTAGATGGCCTCCCGCACCGGCGAGGCGTTGCCCTTGCCCTTGCCGAGGACCGGCGCTTTCTTGCTGCGTTCGCGGACATGGAGGATGGCATCTTCGATGTCCGGCACGGATGATGTGAATTCCTGGATGAGTCTGATGCGGCTATCAAAGGCAGCGACAAAGACGGAGTCGGCGGGCTGGAGGATATTCCGCAGGAAATCCCGGGCGAGGCTGATGTTTATCGCCACGAGGCCGTCCTGGCTGCCGCTGAGGTCCATCAGGATGCCGAGAGAGAGAGGCAGGCTGAAATCGCGCGAGAAGAAGCGGATCTGTTGGGGGACGCCGTCTTCGAGCACGGTGAAATCGCGCTGATTCAGGGAGGGTTGGAGTGCGCCGTTGCGGTCGCGAACCGTGAAGCTGACATTGCTGAGGCTGACGTCGACCTGGAGGTCGGCGCGGGGCGGAGGCTGGAGGAAGGAGAGGAAGGAGAGTAGGAGCAGCCAAGGCCGCATAGGAGGATTATGGCGCGCAGCGTGTATGGACGGCGGGGGACGCCCCGCTTATTTTGGAGGCCGGCGATGCCGTGCGCCGGCGATGGCGCGGCTGAGCCAGGCTGCGGCTCTCGGGAGCAGCGGCCGAGGGAGAGCCCTCAGTTCTCGGAGCTCGAGTTCGTGAGTTTGGATACGGGCCTCCAGTTCGTCGATGTGTTGCTGCCCGTGACAGAGAGCCTCATCGTCCGCGCGAATGCGGCCTTCCAGCTCATCAATGTAATTCTGGCCGAGGCGCTGAACATTGTCGTTGACACGAATGCGGCCCTCCAGTTCGTTGATGTACTGCTGGCCGTAGCGGTGAACCTCATCGTTTACGCGGGAGAGTTCCACAAATCTGGACTCCAATTCGGCGATGTACTGGTTCTTCTCCCGGAAGAGCCTGCGCACCGCCGCAACCGGAGGACTTTCGCCGGAAGGAGCCGGCTGGATTCGTGCCTGCCGGGCCAGTTCGGTCATCGCTGTGCGTGCGGACTCAAATCCCTCACGGGGAGACGCCGCCTGGCCATCGCGCCAACCGCACCATTGGCTGGAGCAACCCGACGCGCTGTATCGCCCTGCAATGGCGAGACTGCGCTTCGCGACCGCCATGGGAGAGTTCCAGATAGTCGCAAGAGGCGCTTCATACAGGTTCCCGATCGCCTCCGACAAGAAACAGAGATGGGCGCTGCCGGTTTCTCCAACGAACAGAGTCGTCCACGGATTTGGACAGCACTCGAATCCCTTCTCGTCGGCCAGATCATCACTGTCCGGATAGAGACCCTGGCTCTGTTCGCAGAGGAACTCCGTCGCGAGTCCGTGGGCTCGGAACAGTCCCTCCAGACCGCTCACGCGAATCATGCGGAAAAGCGGGCGCTCGCTAGCCAGCGTCTCCCGAAGGATGTGGTGCAATTCACGGACCTCTTCCGGCGAGTTGATGGACTCGTCGCGTTCGAGCGACGCGTGGCGCCGTGTGTTCTCGGGATTGATCTCAAGCGTCTGAAGCGCCACTTCCGTCACGCCGTTTTGCCGCATGAGGAGCAGGAACGCGGGAATCTCCCGGAAATTGGAACGCATGATCACGAAGAACGTGTTGACGAGGGGCAATTCGCTGCGCAGGCGTCGCTTCCATTCCAAAATCCGGCGCACTCCATTGAGCACGGCATCGAGATCCGTGCCACCTCGAAGCTTGGCCATTGTCTGGTGCGTCGCGCCGTCGATCGAGACAGTGACCCCAAGGAATGGGGAGCGCACCATTCGCTCTGCCCATTGATCGTCCAGCAGTGTGCCGTTCGTACTGATGCTGAGGATAGGCCGGCTCACCACTGAGCGAAGATCCTCAATCAGGTCACCGAACCCCTTCAGCGCCAGGACTTCACCGCCGAGAATGCGCAGGGTCGAAAGGTAGGGATAGAATGCGGCGAGCTCTCTACGGAACTCGTGTCCAATTTCGAGAGGGCGAAGAAGATGATCGCCGTTTTTGGCCTGGTAGCAGTGAATGCAATCGATATTGCACGCATTCCCGAGGACGACGCCCAGGCAGCGAGGACGCGACCATAGATGAATGCGCCCGGTCTGATACTCGAGCCGGTTCAGTTCGAGATTGTCACGGTATAGGCGCTCTTCCAGGGTCTCGGAATGCGGTGGAACAGGTGTCATGTCGGACGTAGTGCAATTTGGTAGCGATCCTATTGGGGCGCTAGAGTATCTTCAGAAAATCCGTAATCCACTCCCTGACGGTCGTGGCTCGGAACCGAGCCGCGCGCGTAAGCAAGCGGTGGTCCACAACAATGGTGAAGGCGCTCTAAGCGGCGGCAGGCTGCCCCGATTGGGAGCAGCCTGCCGTTCTCGTTACTGGCGCTGATCGATGTAGGCGTTCATGGCCTGCAGGAAGTTGTTGACGAAGCTGAGGCCGCCGCCAAGGAGGTTCTCTTTGGTCATATAGTCCATCTCGACGTGCGGGCGGACGCCGACGTTTTCGATGTAGCGGGTTGTGGGGAAGCCGTCGACGGTGACCCAGTTCGGGCGGGACTGGAGGGCCAGGGTCATGCCGACGTAGGCTTCGGAG
This sequence comes from Paludibaculum sp., assembly GCA_036504135.1. GTDB lineage: Bacteria > Acidobacteriota > Terriglobia > Bryobacterales > Bryobacteraceae > Paludibaculum. The sequence goes on along the minus strand of DASXVP010000020.1, from coordinate 154,222 downwards.
TAGGAGCCGGAATCGACGCTGATGTTGTTGCCGCCGGCGCCGTTGGAGCGCATGCCGTAGATGAAGGCGTTGTCGGAATCCTGCATCATGGCTGCGACGGAATCGGCGGTGGAGGTGGAGAAGTCGTCGATCAAGACCATCACCGGCTTGCGGTAGACGATGGCATTCGGCTGCCGGGTGAGGCTGCTGGTGCAGAGGGGGACCGGGTTCGTGAGCTGGCGGCCTTCTCGGTTGGCGGCGAGGAGTTCCTTATAGACCACCTCGTACTGCTCGATGATCTCTGGCGGCGCGTTGGAGGCCTTGGCGTTGACCATGGTGTTGTAGAAGCTGACGACGCGCGACCAGTAGGGGCGTGTTTCGAAGCCGGTGACCTGAAACGCGTGGGGGACGAGGCGGGTGGCGATGCTCTCGCCGAAGCAGAGGATGCCGCCGGTGTTGCGCATCTCGTCGATGACGAGGCCATCGGTGTTGTCGTTCATGTAGGCGATCTCGGTATCGAACTGGCGCAGGGCGACTGATGTGGAGGGTGGAGAGTAGCTGGGGATGCGGATGTAGCCGATCTTGCGGCCGTACCATTCGAAGACGCCGGAGTAGAAGAAATCGGCGCTGGCCCCGCCGAGGCGGCGGGTGAAGAAGGAGGGGGGCGCGAAGATGGGAGCGCGGGCGCCGTAGCCGAGCAGGCCCTCCTGGAGATCCGGGCTGACGGCGGAGGTTTGGAGCTCGGCGAGCGGATCGCGGCGGACGGCGTCGCGTGCGGCGCTGGCGGTGCGGGCGGAGCGGGGTGAGGGGACGGGGCCCACTTCGAGCGGGGTGCCGGTTTTGACCCACGGGATGCTGTAGGTTTCGAGGGCGCCGCTTTGGCGGCGGATGACGATGGTGGCGGAGTCCGGCAGGTCCACGGCGTGGGGGAAGCGAGACTGGGCGCGGCTGGCGATGCGTGCTGCCCCTTGCCGGAGAGCGGCGCGGGGATTACCTTGCGCGACATACTTGGCAAGGCGCGCGGCGAGGGCGAGAGCGTCTTCGCCATCCACCGAGACCAGTTCGTCGCCGATGACGAAGGGGTAGCGGGCGACGGGCAGGCGGGAACGGGTGATGGAATCGAGCAGGAGCACGCCGTCGTAGAGATCGACGCTGAAGCCGAGGGAGGCGTTAAAGTCTGAAGGCAGTACGAACGAATCGTGGGTGTCGTTCAGGCTGTTGACGTACTCGGCGCAGAGCTCGTAGAAATCGAGATCGGTGGTGGTGTTGGCAACTCGGGTGAGCCATGGCTTGAGATCGAGGGCATTGAATTGGAAGAGCTGGGCCTTCCACGTGACGGGCGCGTAGAGGGTGGAGTACAGGCTGGCCATGTAGCGGAAGTCGGCTTCCTTTTGGGCGGGCGTGAGCCCCTGGGCGGAAGCGGCGACGATCCAAAGTGTGAGGATGGCGATGAGCTTTTTCACGGTTTCACCTCCGTAGGCTTGGCTGTGTTCTTGATGAGATCAACGATGGCTCTAGAGAAGGCGTCCACGAAGTCGGCGCCTCCGGAGCGAAGATTGGAGGCGGTCATGTAGTCGGCCTCGATGTCGGGGCGGACGCCGACGTTTTCGACGTAGCGTGTGACGGGGTAATCGGGCGTGGTGACGTCCTTATTACGGACCATGAGGGACTCGGTGACTTCGGCGGTGCCGAGGGAGTAGCTGCCACCCTCCCATGGCTCGACGTTCCCGCCGGCTCCCATGGTGCGCCAGCCGAAGAGTGGTCCGCGGGCGTTGTCCTGGAAGGTGGCGGCGACGAGATCGGCGGCGGAGGCCGACATTTCGTCGATCAGCATGAGGATAGGCTTGCGATAGGCGACGACGTTGCCTCTGGCGTCGGTGGCGGGAACGCGATCGAGCGTGAGGTCGTCGAGCGGGATGGATGGGGTGCGCCCGTGCATCTGGCGGTTGGCGGACTGGATGGTGTCCTTCAACTGCTGGAGGAGGGCCAGGATGTCGGGCGGCGCGCCCTGGGCCTTGGCCGATTCGTAGGAAGCGGAGAAGCCCACGACCCATTCGGAGGTGGCCCGGACTTCGAAGCCGATGGCGGTCCAGGGAGTGGGGATGAGGTAGCTGGCCACGGCATTGGCGTAGCTGACAGAGCCGCCAGGATTGCGCATTTCATCGATGATGAGGCCGTCGGTATTGGCCTGGAAGTAGGCGATCTCGCGGGCGAGAAGGGTGAGGGCGAGATTGGCATCGGCGGGGGCGTAACTGGGAATCCGCAGGTAGCCGATGCGGTAGCCGCCGGAAGTGAAAACGCCGGAGAAGAAGGGGTCGCCGGTGAAACCGAGGCGGAGGGAGAAATCGGGCGGCAGGGCATTGACAAAGATGGGCTGGACGGAGCCGAAGTTGAGCACGCCGCGATCGGGGAGAGTGCAGTTTTGCAGGCGCTGGAGCACCTGGAGGTAATCCGGGTTTTCCGGGGGTAGTTCATCGATGGACTCGGCGGTGGGGCGGCGGGCGGCGCTGGGCGTGATGTACTTGCCGACGCTGGTGAGCGGGAGGCCGGCGCGGGCCCAAGGGATGCGGTAGGTCTCCAGGCCGCCGTCGGGGCGGCGGAAGACGACTGTAGAGATATCGGGAGCGCTGGTGGCGTTGGGGATGATCTGCTGCGGGCGGTAAGTGATGTACTGGGCGGCGAAGCGGCTGGTGCTGTGGGCATTGGCGGCGATGCCGTACCTCGTGTACCTGTCGAGCAGGGTTTGCGCGGATTCGCCATCGATGGAAACCAGCTCATAACCGGTGACAAAGCCGAATTCCGAGGCGGGGAGGCGCGTGCGGTTGATGGAATCGACTAGCAGTTTTCCATCGTAGATGTCGACGACGAAATTCAGGTAAGCGGTGTAGGACGAGGGGAGGATGTAGACGGAGTGGGCGTCGTTCAGGTTGGCGACGTACTCCGACATGAGGTCAAAGAATTCGAGATCGGACTTGGATGCCGAGACGCGGGGCAGCCAGGTGGAGAGATTGAGGAGGTCCACTTTGAGGACGTCCCGTTTCCACTCATACGGGCCGTAGCGTTTGGCGTAGAGTCCGGCAAGGTATTGGAAATCGGCCAGTTTCTGTTCGGTGGACAACTGACCGAACAGGCTTGCCGGCGCTAGCAGCAGCGCCAGAATTACGGAGCAAAGGGAAAATCTGCGAAGAGACTTCATGCTCGACTACCTCTCTTAGGACGGGTTGGTCCTGGGGGGCCGGAGTCTCACAAGGATCGATGGATCTCCAGCCCGATATCTGGTATTCGAGAGTATACACCGGGACGCGGGGACAATTGTCGGGTAATGCCGAAATGCTGACGCTGTGTTTTCGTGATTGGATTGCATGGCGCAGGGGTGAAGTCCTAGTAGCCATAGCTGCGGGCGCGGCGGCCACGATGCCGCATCGGAGTACTTGTTCTCTTCCGCCTCGATTCGATTGGGTCTCCGGCTGATGCAGCCGGCGCTAGCGACGGTTAGGATCAGCGCCCGATCCATGGCGCGAGGTTGACACATTCCCAGTTGCCGCGAGTGCGGGATGGACCTTCGGCCTTTGTTGGAAGACGGAGTTGTCTCAGTTTGAGATTCCCAGCCGTACACGGGTCAACTCGTCCGATCTTCTCCAGAACATTCGTGTTGATAGGGCGATCAGATGGGGGAAAAGTTAGGGTATGCGGGTGGCCCCAAAAAACAGATGGCGTTATCTGAAAGCAGATATGGCAACCGAATTGCAAGCATGAGCGGAGATCTGTTTGGAATAACTGGATTGGCCGATGGAGAGGCACTGGGGTTCTTTTTCAGGATGTTGGTTCGACGAGGAATTGTTGCGATGGCGATGGTACTGGGATTTTGGGGCGCAATGGCCCATGCTCAGATGTCGCCCGGCGACCTGTCGCAGGCGCACAAAGACCTCGATGGCCCGCTGAAGTGTGTTTCCTGCCACGCATTCGGCGCCGGTGCAGCACAACTCAAGTGTCTGGATTGCCATGAGGAGATCCGGCGGCGACTCGAAGAGAAGCGAGGCTATCACGCCCGCGTCGTGAAAGGATCGTTGAAACAGGCCGGTCAAGATTGCGCCAGGTGCCACGCGGAACACAACGGGCGGCAGCACCAACTCGTGCGCTGGCGCACGCCGAAGGCCCGTTTTGACCATCAGGAGGCGGGCTGGCCACTGGAGGGGAAGCACGCGCCGCTGGCCTGTGAAAAGTGCCACGACGCGTCGAAGATCTCGCCGGAAGACAAGGCCACGCTGAAGCGATCCGATCCCGGTAAATCTTACCTAGGACTTTCCCAGAAGTGCACGAATTGCCATGTCGATGAGCACCACAATGACCTGGGGGCAAACTGCCTCCGGTGCCACAACCAGGAGACCTGGAAGGCGCCGCCGGGATTCTCGCATGACAAGTCGGCCTACCCGTTGACGGGCCTGCACCAGAAGGCGGCGTGTGAGAAGTGCCATAAGAGGATGCCGCCACAAGGCGGTCATGTGCAGTACAAAAACTTCGGATTCTTCGAGACCTGCAAGTCCTGCCACAAAGACCCGCACGGAGGATCGTTCGCCGGGGACTGTCAGAAGTGCCATTCGACGAACGGCTGGAGGCCGGCGCGTCTGGCGGAGGGGGGCTTTGATCACGGAAAGACGGAGTTTCCGCTGAAGGGCAAGCATGCGGCGGTGGAGTGCAAGAAGTGCCACAAGACGGAGAACTTCAAGGCGAAGGTCGTCCACGAGCGGTGCATGGACTGCCACAAGGACCAGCACAACGGGCAGTTTCTGAAGCGCGACGAGGGAGAGTGCGGCGCCTGTCATAAGGAGACGGGCTGGAAGCCGGCGACGTTTACCGGGAAAGAGCACGCCAAGACGAGCTATCCGTTGCTGGGCAAGCATGCGACGGTGGCCTGTGGGGAGTGCCACAAGGGCACGGGTGCGGCTACCAATTACCGCCCTGAGTTCGTGTCGTGCCGCAACTGCCATGCGGACCGTCACGGGGGCCAATTTGCGGCGGCGCCGCACGAGAACCGGTGTGAGCGCTGCCATGGGGAGCAGAGTTGGAAGCAGGCCCGATTTACGCCGGCGGATCACCTGAAATCGAAGATGCCGCTGACCGGGGCTCATGTTGCGGTGTCGTGTGTGGAATGCCACAAGCGGGCGGCGAACCCGGAAGAGACAAAGTTCCGATTTGGGATTACGCGCTGCGCGGAGTGTCACGAAACTCCGCACGGGACGCTGGCGGAGAAGTTCGGTTCGTGCGAGAACTGTCACACCACCCGGCGGTGGAAGGAGACCGGGCCGTTCGACCACTCGACCACCGGTTTTCCTCTGACGGGCAAGCATCGCGGGGCCACCTGCACGGGGTGCCACAAGCCGGAGATTCCTGGCGGCCGGAAGCTGATTACGTTCCGCGGCACGACGCAGCAATGCGGGGCGTGCCATGCCGATGTGCATGTGGGGCAGTTTCAGACAACGACGGAGCGCAGGCCGGATTGCGGGCGATGCCACACGACGAGTAACTGGAATCCGACCGGGTTTGATCACCAGAAGCACTCGACGTTCTCACTGGCGGGCGCCCATGAACTGGTGCCTTGTTGGATGTGCCACACAGCTAGGCGCGACGTTGGCACGCGCAAGATTGTGATCTACCGGGGTACGCCCAAGAAGTGCGAGGAGTGTCACCGATGAGGGGACTGCGCACCAGGGTGTTCCGGTTGCTGGCTGGATTTGTCGTGGTGGGCGTTGCGGTGGCGGCCCAAACGCCGGCAGGCGCGGCGGCCCGCCGGACTGCGAATCCGCACGGCGTTTTGAAGGTGGCTTGCGAAAGCTGCCACACTGCCAACGCCTGGCAGCCGATCCGGCCGAGGCCGGACTTCGATCACAATTCGCAGACGAAGTGGCCGCTGTTGGGCATGCATCAGAACGTGGCGTGCAAGTCGTGCCACGTGGACAAGAAGTTCCAGAACGTGAGCAAGGAGTGCTCGTCCTGCCATGCCGACATTCACCGCCGGCAATTTGGCGGCAATTGCCAGCAGTGCCACACCGTGAAGGGCTGGCGGGTGGCGATCCAGCAGACTCGCGAGCACAACAACAGGTTCCCGCTGATTGGGGCGCATGCGGCGGCACCGTGCGAGAGCTGCCACAAGAATGCGGCGGCCGGGCAGTACAAGGGGCTGAGCACGGAGTGCATGGCGTGCCACACGCCGGACTACAACAAGAGCGTGAACCCGCCGCATCGCGGGTCGAAGATTCCAGTTGAATGCGAGCAGTGCCACACGATGGATACGTGGGTGGGCGCGAAGTTCGACCATGCCGCGCTAGTGGGCTTTGCGCTGGATGGCGGTCATGCCCGTCTTGCGTGCCGGGATTGCCACGCCAACGGACAATGGGCCGGGACCTCGGCGCAGTGCGTGAACTGTCACATCAAGGAATTCAACGCGACACAGAGTCCGAACCACGCGCAGGTGGGATTTCCGCGCGATTGCGCGGTGTGCCATACGACGGTGCGGTGGAAGGGCGGAAAGTTCGACCATACGGCGGGCACGAAGTTCCCGCTGACAGGCGCCCATACCCAGGTACAGTGCAACTCCTGCCACGTGGGCGGGCGCTTTGCGGGTACGCCGCAGGCGTGCGAAGGCTGTCACATGGATGCTTTCAACAAGAGCACTAATCCGGGCCATACCGCATCGAATTTCCCGCGCGACTGCGCGCAGTGTCACACGACGACGCAATGGAAGGGCGCGAAATTCGACCACAACCTGAGCCGTTTCCGCCTGACCGGCGCCCACGCGCAGGTGGAGTGTGCCAGTTGCCATATCAACGGGAAGTTCACCGGCACCACTCAGACGTGCGAGGGCTGCCACATGGGCGTCTACACGAAGGCGGTGAATCCGAATCACACGGCGGCCGGATTTCCGAAAGATTGCATGATTTGTCATACGACGGCGGCGTGGAAGGGCGCCAAGTTCGACCATGACAGTGCGACCAAGTTTGGATTGACTGGCGCGCACACGAGCCAGACGTGCGCGGCCTGCCATTTGAACGGGAACTTCACGTCGACGCCGGGGACCTGCGAGGGCTGCCATCTGGCCGCCTTCAACCAGACGAAGACACCCAACCATGCGAGCGCGGGGTTCTCGAAAGACTGTACGCAGTGCCACACGACGACGCAGTGGAAGGGCGCGAAGTTCGATCACAACACGGCGACGAAGTTTGCGCTGACCGGGGCGCACGTGAATGTGCAGTGTCTGGCCTGCCACGTTGGCGAGAAGTTTGCCGGCACGGGACAGACGTGCGAAGGCTGCCACATGGCGGACTACAATAAGCCTGCCAACAATCCGAACCACGTGACCGCCGGATTCCCGAAGGACTGTCTGCTTTGCCACGCGACGACGGCTTGGAAGGGCGCGAAGTTTGATCACAACACCACGAAGTTCGCGCTGACCGGGGCGCACGTGAACCAGCAGTGCGCGCAGTGCCACGTCAATAACCTATTCAAAGGGACGGCGGCGACGTGCGAGGGCTGCCATCTGGCCGATTTCACGAAGGCCGTCAACCCGAATCACGTGACGGCGGGATTTGCGAAAGATTGCTCGATCTGTCACACGACGACGGCGTGGAAGGGCGCGATCTTCGATCACAACAAGACGAAGTTCGCTCTGACAGGCGCTCACGTCAAGACGGAGTGCACGGCATGCCATGTTGGCGGCAAGTACGGCGGCACGGGGATGGCCTGCGAGGGTTGCCACATGGCGGACTTCAACAGGCCGGCGAATAACCCGAATCACGTGACGGCCGGTTTCCCGCGAGACTGCACGGTCTGCCACACGACGGTGCAGTGGAAGGGCGGCAAGTTCGATCACAGTACGGGGACGAAGTTCGCGCTGACTGGTGCGCACGTCAGCCAGACCTGCCTGGCCTGCCATGTGAACAACGTGTTCAAGGGCACGGCAGCGACCTGCGACGGCTGTCACTTGAAGGATTACAGCAAGACGACGAATCCGAACCACGCCGGCGCAGGGTTCTCGAAAGACTGCGTGATCTGCCATACGACGACGACGTGGAAGGGCGCCCAGTTTGACCACGCGAGGACCAAGTTCCCGCTGACCGGCGGACACACCAAGGCGGAGTGCGCGGCCTGCCACGTCAATGGGAAATATGCCGGTACGCCGCTCGCTTGCGAGGGCTGCCACATGCCCGACTTCAACAAGGTGACGAATCCGAATCACGTGACGGCCGGGTTCCCGAAGGACTGCGCGGTGTGCCACACGACGGTGCAGTGGAAGGGCGCGAAGTTCGACCACAACACGACGACGAAGTTCCCGTTGACGGGTTTCCACAAGACGGTCTCGTGCAACGCGTGTCACGTGGGCAATGTCTACAAGGGGACGGTGGCGACCTGCGAGGGCTGCCACATGCCCGATTACAGTAAGACGACTAACAATCCGAACCATGTGACGGCCGGGTTCCCTAAGGATTGCGCGGTCTGTCATACGACGGTGCAGTGGAAGGGCGCGAAGTTCGACCACAACACGGCGACGAAGTTCCCGCTGACGGGATTCCACACCACGGTGGCGTGCTCGGCCTGCCACGTGAACAACGTGTACACGGGCACGGCGGCGATGTGCGAGGGCTGCCACCTGAAAGACTACACGACGACGACGAATCCGAACCACGCCAGCGCGGGGTTCTCGAAGGATTGCAAGGTCTGCCACACGACGACGAGTTGGAAGGGCGCGACGTTCGACCACTCCAAGACAAAGTTCCCGCTAACCGGCGCGCACTCTGCGACGCTCTGCGCCGCGTGCCACGTCAATGGCGTGTACGCGGGTACGAACCGGACCTGCGATGGCTGCCATCTGAATGACTACAACAAGACGGCGAACAATCCGAACCACGTGACGGCGGGCTTCCCGAAGGATTGCACGCTGTGCCACACGACGACGACGTGGAAGGGTGCGGTATTCAACCACAACACGGCGACGAAGTTCCCGCTGACGGGTTTCCACACGACCGTGGCGTGCTCGGCGTGCCACCTGAACAACTTATTCAAAGGGACGGTGGCGACGTGCGAGGGTTGCCATCTGAAGGACTGGACTGGGACGACGAATCCGAATCACGCTGCTGCAGGGTTCTCTAAGGACTGCCTGGTTTGCCACACGACGACGACCTGGAAGGGCGCCAAGTTTGACCATTCGAAGACAAAGTTCCCATTGACCGGCGGACACGCCAAGCCGGCCTGCACGGCCTGCCACATCAACGGGGTGTACGCCGGCACGCCGCTGAATTGCGACAACTGCCATTTGAAGGACTACAACGGCACGTCGAATCCGAACCACGCTACGGCCGGGTTTCCGAAGGACTGCACGGCATGTCACACGACGACGACGTGGAAGGGCGCGGTGTTCAACCACAACACGGCGACGAAGTTCCCCCTGACGGGCTTCCACACGACGGTGGCGTGCGCCGCGTGTCACGTGAACAACGTGTACAAGGGGACGGCGGCGACGTGCGAAGGCTGCCACCTGAAGGATTACAACAAGACGACCAACAATCCGAATCACGTGACGGCCGGGTTTCCAACGGACTGCACGGTCTGCCACACAACGACGACCTGGAAGGGTGCGAAGTTCGATCACAACACGGCGACGAAGTTCCAGCTTACGGGCTTCCACACTACGGTGCCTTGCGCGTCGTGCCACGTGAACAGCGTGTTCAAAGGCACGGCAGCCACGTGCGCCGGCTGCCATCTGAAGGACTGGACCGGGACAACGAATCCGAATCACGCTGCTGCAGGGTTCTCGAAGGACTGCCTGGTTTGCCACACGACGACGACCTGGAGGGGCGCCAAGTTTGACCATTCGAAGACAAAGTTCCCGCTGACCGGTGGACACTCCAAGCCGATCTGCACGGCCTGCCATATCAATGGGGTTTACGCCGGCACGCCGCTGAATTGCGATAACTGCCATTTGAAGGACTACAACGGTACGTCGAATCCTAACCATGTGACAGCAGGGTTCCCGAAAGACTGCGTGGTCTGTCATACGACCACGGCGTGGAAGGGCGCGGTGTTCAACCACAACACGGCGACGAAGTTCCCGCTGACCGGGTTCCACACGACGGTGGCGTGCTCCGCGTGCCACGTGAACAATGTGTACAAGGGCACGCCGGCGACGTGCGACGGATGCCATCTGGTGGACTACAACAAGACGACGAACAACCCGAACCACGTGGCGGCAGGGTTCCCGAAAGACTGCGCGGTCTGCCACACGACCACGACGTGGAAGGGCGCGGTGTTCAACCACAACACGGCGACGAAGTTCCCGCTGACCGGGTTCCACACGACGGTGGCGTGCTCCGCGTGCCACGTGAACAATGTGTGCAAGGGCACGCCGGCGATGTGCGACGGATGCCATCTGGTGGATTACAACAAGACGACGAACAACCCGAACCACGTGGCGACCGGGTTCCCGAAAGACTGCGCGGTCTGCCACACGACCACGACGTGGAAGGGCGCGGTATTCAACCACAATACGGCGACGAAGTTCCCGCTGACCGGGTTCCACACCACGGTGCAATGTGCCGCTTGTCACGTGAACAGCATCTTCAAAGGCACACCGGCGACTTGCGACGGCTGCCACCTGAAGGACTACAACAAGACGACGAACAACCCGAACCACGTGGCGGCCGGGTTCCCGACCGATTGCTCGCTGTGCCACACAACAACGCAGTGGAAGGGCGCGGTGTTCAACCACAACACGGCGACGAAGTTCCCATTGACAGGGTTCCACACGACTGTGCAGTGTGCGTCGTGCCACGTGAACAACGTGTACAAGGGCACGGCGGCGACGTGCGATGGCTGCCATTTGAAGGACTACAGCAAGACGACAAACAACCCGAACCACGTGGCGGCGGCGCTACCGAAAGACTGCTCGCTGTGCCATACCACCACGACTTGGAAGGGCGCCAAGTTTGACCACACGGCGAACACCAAGTTCCCGCTGACCGGCTTTCACACCACCGTGGCGTGCAGCGCCTGTCACGTGAACAACATCTACAAGGGCACGGCGACGACGTGCGATGGCTGCCATTTGAAGGACTACAACAAGACGACGAACAACCCGAACCATGTGACCGCCGGATTCCCCAAGGACTGCTCGGTGTGCCACACCACCACGCAGTGGAAAGGCGCCGTGTTCAATCACACCATCGGGACGAAGTTCCCGCTGACGGGCTTCCACACCACGGTGCCGTGCGCCTCGTGCCATATCAACAACGTGTTCAAAGGCACGGCCACCACTTGCGACGGCTGCCACCTGAAGAACTACAACGCGACGACGAAACCGAACCACGTAGCGGCGGCCTTCCCGAAGGATTGCTCGCTGTGCCACACGACGACCCAGTGGCTGGGCGCCAAATTCGATCACACAGCGTCCACGAAGTTCCCTCTGACCGGCTTCCACACTACTGTTGCCTGCGGCGCCTGCCACATCAATAACGTTTACAAAGGCACGCCGGCCACGTGTGACGGCTGCCACCTGAAGAACTACACCGCCACGACGAATCCGAATCACGTCACGGCAGGGTTCCCCAAGGACTGCTCAATCTGCCACACCACTACTCAGTGGAAGGGCGCCGTATTCAACCACAGCACGACGAAATTCCCGCTGACGGGCAAGCACACGACGGTGAACTGCGCGCTATGCCACGTCGGCGGACGGTATACCGGAACTCCGACGGACTGCTACGCCTGCCACCGCACGGTATACGAAACGGTGAGCAATCCGAATCACGTTACCGCGAAGCTGCCCACGACCTGTGCCACCTGCCACATGACGACGGCGTGGACAGGGGCCAGGTTGACCACCCACAAGTTCCCCATTTACTCGGGCTCGCATGCGGGCAAATGGACGACGTGTAACGATTGCCACACCACGCAGACGTCCTACGCGGTCTTCAGCTGTATCGACTGCCACCAGCACAACAAAACGGACATGGACAGGAAGCACAGCGGGCGGAAGGGCTATGTCTACGCTAGCCCTTCGTGCTACCAGTGCCATCCGCAGGGCAAGACCTAGGCATGATCAGATTCTTCATCACAGTCATGCTGTTGGCTGCCGCCGCCGCGGGGCAGCCCACTCCGGCAGCGCCGGCGCGCCGGACGTTCGCGGTCAAGCAGGTGGTGCCGGGGATGGTGTATCTGGATGGCGGCAGCGCTCACGGACTGGCGGAGGGCATGTCGCTCAAGTTGGAGCGACGCGCGCCCGGCGATGCCCGCATGGCGACACAGCGCATCGGAGATCTGGTGGTGGTGTCGGTGGCGACACAGTCGGCGCTGGCGGAGGTGAGGAATCCGGAAAAGGACGCGCAGCCGCAGGTAGGTGACATGGCCGAGCTCTCCGGCAAAGATGCAGAAGCGTTTGAGCGGCTGGTGGCCGCCAGCCGCCGGCAGCGCTACGCGCAAGTGATCAGCTTCACGAGCGGCGATCCACTGGAAGAGGAGGTCCGCGAGTATGTGCCGAAACCGCAACTGCGGGAGGTGGGCCGGCTAAGGGGGCGGATTGGGTTTGAGGTGAATGTCCTCAACGACCGCAGCCCGGGCGGGCTGAGTTCGCACCAGGAGGGCATCTCGGCGCGCGTGGATTGGACGCGGCTCGACGGCACCTACTGGAATCTCACCGGGTACTGGCGTGGACGGTGGAACACGCGACGGTCAGGCTCTCAGCAGGAGACGATGCTCGATCTGATCAATCGCACGTACACGATCGGGATGTTCTACAACAATCCGCGGTCCCGTTACACGCTCGGATTCGGGCGTGTTCTGGTGCCGTGGGCTTCGAGCCTGAGCACCATTGACGGCGGCTATGCGGCCATCCGGGTTGTACCTCACGTGACGGCCGGCATTTTTGCGGGCTCGACGCCGGACCCGACGCAATGGAACTACGACCCGAACCGGCAGATGCTGGGGCTTTTTACCAGTTTTGACCAGGGCGCCTTTGAGAAAGTCCGTTGGACCGGTACGGTGGGCGCGGCGATCACGCGCGTGCACTGGCGGCCGGAGCGGCAGTTTCTGTTTGTCGAGAACTCACTCTACACAGGGTCGAAGTTCAGCATCATGCACAGCATGGAGGCGGACCAGAAGAACCCGCGCTACATGAACGGAGAGACGGGAACGATGCTGAGCCGGAGTTTCCTGACAGCCCGTTACCAGCCCTCGACACGACTCTCCTTCGACGTGAACCAAAACTACTTCCGCGGCTTGCCGACGTTTGACACCACGCTGATTGGCACGGGCCTGCTGGACAAGTATCTGTTCCAGGGTTTCAGCGGCGGATTCCGCGCGCAACCGATCGATCGCCTGGTGCTCACGGCGAACTGGGGTAGGAGCAAGCGGGAAGGAGACGAGAAAAGCTCGTTGAACCAGATGTATAGCGTGGGTTGGACCCGGCTTCCGTGGATTGGCACGCGCGTGGATGGGCGGTACACCCGGTTTAACAGCACGTTTGGAAACGGCTCGTATGAATCGCTCAGCTTGACACGCGAACTGGGCGCCAGTCTGCGTCTGGAGTTGCAGGTGGGGCAGCAGAACTTCGCGGGGCCGCTGACGCGGCAGAACCGCTCGCGATTCGTCAACGGCCAGGCGGACTGGAGTTTGAGCGAACACTACTTTCTCATGGGCGGCTGGCTCTCATATCGAGGCGAAGTGCAGAACTACGATCAGATGTTTTTTACACTGGGATACCGATTCTGATGACGAGATTCAGGCATATCCTGCTCACCACGCTGCTGCTGGCCGGGGCGGCGGGGCGGGCGCGCGCGCAGCGGCCAGTGGCGCTTTTGGAGAAGGCGGGGCGGCAGGCCGAGGAGTTTGCGACGCTGTTTCCGGCCCTGGCCTGCACGGAGAAGCTGACGCAGGTGAAGTACGGGCAGGGTAACAAGGTTGCCAACCGGCGGGAGAGTGTTTTCGATTATCTGATCCTGATGGAAACGGCCGGCGACAGCTTCACGGTGGAAGAATCACGGCTGGAAAAGAGCCGTCCGCAGAAGGAGCCGCCGCAGGCACTGCTGGCGACGACGGGTTTTGCCGTGATGCAGGTTGTGTTTCACCCGTATTTTCAGGGTAGCTACGATTTTAAGGAGATTGAGCCTGAGACGATCGGCGGGGTGGTGTGGAAGAGGGTGCAGTTTGAACACCTGCCGGGCCACGCCTCGCCGACTGTACTGGAAGTCAAAGGACGCGAGTACCCGATTGCGTGGCGAGGCACGGCATGGCTGGCGCAGGACACTGGAGCGGTGAATAGGATTCAAACGGAGCTGCGCGAACCGCTGGCCGACATCGGGCTGGAGGCGCTGACGTCCTCGGTGGAGTATGGACCTGGAGCGGCGTCCGTGACGGTCTGGGTTCCGAAATTGGCTGTTGTCGAGGCCCGAACGGCGCACCAGCACTGGCGGAATCAGCACGAGTTTTCCGCCTACCGGCGGTTCGAAGTCAGTTCGGAGCAGAAGGTGCAGGAGTTGCCGAAGCAATGAAGACAGTGATCCGGACGCGGCCGCTGAGGGAAATGGGCCACAGGGCGGTGGTGACCACGCTGGTGTGCTCGGCGATGGCGGCGGCGTTGTATCTGGGCTGGCAAGGGGCGGGCTACTACCTTTTACCGCTGACCGAGCGTCCGTTTCATCCGCAGCATGTAGCATTGAGACCTGCCGGCTACATGGGCATCCGGTTGGGGGTGGCGGCGACAATTCTGTTCGCGGGGATTTACCTGTATCCGCTCAGGAAACGCATCAAACCGATGCAGCGCGTCGGCAAGACGAGCCGGTGGCTGGACATCCACGTGCTACTGGGTCTGATTGTGCCCATGGTGGTCACCTACCACTCCTCGCTGAAACTGAAGGGGCTGGCGGGGATGGCGTACTGGATCATGATGGCGATTGTGTTGAGCGGTATCGTGGGGCGATACCTCTACGCGCAGATTCCGCGCAGCATGGGGGCTGCCGAGTTATCCCTGAAGGAGCTTTCGGATAAAGCGGACGCGCTTGCGGACGAGCTTCACGCGCAGAGCATCTTTAGCAAAGAGGAGCTGGAAACCGTGTTGGAACTGCCGTCATCCCGCGAGGTGGCGGTGATGTCCCTTGGGACAGCCATGATGACGATGGCGAGTCTCGACCTGCGCCGCCCCTGGCGAATCGCCGCAGTCCGGCGCAAGGTATTGAGTCCAAGCGAGCTGTGGACGACGCTCGGCGGACTGCGCGCCAGCAGTCACGATGAACTGGAGTCCATACTTGCGGCTGTGCGCGAGCAATCGTGGCTGACCTCGAAGATTCTCTTTCTGAGCCGGGCCGGACAGGTGTTCCACCTGTGGCATGTGGTCCACCGGCCGTTCAGCTATGCCTTCGTGATTCTGGTGGCGGCCCATGTCGGCACAGTGCTGTTGATGGGCTATTTTTAGAGCGGACTGATTTGGAAACTGTTTATTCATTTGCAGGTGCGCTGGTGATCACGTTATTCCCCTTGAGCGGCTACCGGAAGAAGTTGGGGAACGGCGCGGCCGGAGGCGGCGTCCCGGATGCCGGTAGCCGATTCGCGCAGGAGGGCCGGACAGTGGGCTCCGAGCGGCAATCGAGAAGGCGAGTGTAGTATGTCGAATCTAAAGGCCGCGATTGCGGCGTTGGCGCTGGCTGCCATGTTGGGCGGGGCTCTCTGGTACGGAATGAACCGGAAGATCATACCGGAGGTAAAGCCCCAACCCGCAGCGGTAGCGGCGCCCGACACGGCGCATGAGAAGATCACGCTGGAAGAGCAGCTCAAAAAGAAACCGGGCCACGCTCCGGTGTTGCTGCGCCTGGCGCAGATCGCCACCGAGCAGGGCCAACCCGGCGAGGCTCGCCGGCGCTTGGAAGAGGTGCTGAAGGCGGAGCCGAAGAACATGGAGGCTCTGCTCGAACTCGGGCGCGCCTGTTACGAGTTGAACGACCTGCCGTGTGCGATCTCGGAGACGGCGACGCTGGTGGAACTGGATCCGAAAAACGTCGATGCGTTGTACAATCTTGGCGCCATCTATGCCAACACCGGCGACGTGGGGAAGGCGAAGGAGTACTGGCAGAAAGCCGTACACGTGGCACCCGAATCGGAGAGCGGTAAGAAATCGGCTGCCGGATTGAAGCAGGTAGGCGGAGGCTGAACGGGCGGCGGTACGATTGGCTTTTGGAGGCGCGGGGCGGAGTCAATTCCCTCTGGAAGCGATGGGGCCAGGCTGGCATGATTGGCGGGAACTGACGCTCTATGCGCGGTTGCATTCGTCTGACGCATGACGGGGTCTGGGTGTCTTCGAATCCTCGTTCCAGCCAATATCGATCGGTTTGCTCCTAACGACGGGATGCACGCAGGCGTTTATCAATGCTTCCGGCGGATGGCGAAAGCCGCGGCGCCCGCGGCGGATCCTCCTCCAAATCGATCACCTGTTCTTCCTTGAAGCCGATCACGGCTCCCCTCGCCCCCTTCCTCCCCGGCCGCGGTGAGGAATTCGCTGCGTTCAGGACAACGCCAGTGTCTTGCGTCTCCGATCACTGGAGGGCACAAGCGAATTGCCGGCTTCGCTTCGCTCCGATTGCCTGATCGGCTACCGGAGAACCGTGATCGGATTCAGCCGAGAATCACTGATCGATTTCGAGAGAATCCGCACTTGGGAGCGAAAACATCGCCGAGCTTGCCTGGCCCGATGTCACGCCGTTCCGCATAGCGGTACCGTCGCAGGGCACGGGGGCGGTCAGCAATGACCGTCCCCACCGCACCCACTAGAATAGCGTTCTGAGCCTCTCCTCTCTACTGACAATCTGCGCGATGCGGACTCCATAATTGCCCTCTACCACGACGACCTCTCCTCTGGCGATCACGCAGTTGTTGACGATGATCTCGACCGGTTCCGAGATAGATCGGTTCAACTCGACGATGCTGCCGGTCGTTAGTTTAATGGCGTCTTTCAGGCGCATCTGTGCCCGTCCGAATGACACGCCTACGGGTAACTCCACTTCCATCAGGAGGTCCAGGGTCTTGGAGGGTTTGTGCCCCTTGGCGCGGTCACTGTCAGTGGCAGCGGATTCGGACGGAAGAGCGATAACCTGCCGTAGCGCCGGATTGCAGAGTGCCCAGATGAACCCACTTGGGCGCCCGGCTACCTGGACCAGGATGGTTTGCCATTCATCGGAGTCAGGCAGCCCGTCCATCGGCTCACCGGGGTGAATCTGCACTTCCCGTCTCAGCCGGCTCCCCACCACCGCGCAAAGGGGCGAGAGCGATTGCTGCAATACTTCGAGAAAGGTGCCGCGGACCTCAGCAGGGTCGGTCTCTTCCAACCCTGCTGATGTCAGGACAAGGCCGCCGATCTGTTCCCAGGCATCCGCTGACACCGCAATCAGCAGCTCTGCGCCGGGCGCGGCGCCAAACGGCTGCCGCCAGAGCAGCAGTCCCGACGCGTTCGGCGGCGGCGCGCTATCCGGAATGCGAATGGCATCCCCTGGCTGCCCCGTCATGGCGCTGATCGCGGGGCCGATATGCGAGGCCCAGGCTTCACAAAGCCAGGTTGCATCGGTGTTGCTCGACATGGTGTTCATTTGCCCCTTTCCATCGGCCATTTCTTCCGCATGAAGGCTCTCAGTCTGACAATTGCCTGTGTCTTCAACTGGGAGACCCGGGATTCGTGCAGCTTGACCACCTTCGATATTTCGCGGAGCGTGAGTTCCTCTTGGTAGTACAGCCCCAGCACAGTCCGCTCGATGTAGGGCATCCGGGAGATCGCCTGCGCCAGAATCTTCCGGAGTTCGGCCTTCTCGAAGAGCTCGGAGGGCCAGTCTTCCTCCTTGTCGGCCACAAAGCGCAGCAGGCTGCGGCCTTCCTCTTCAGCCGGATGACTCTCCAGGCTTCCCAGGTTGAGTCCCCGTATCTCGACGAGCCAGTCGTGGTACTCCTCAATCGGGATATCGAGTTCGGCGGCAATCTCCTCTTCCGATGGGCTGCGCGAGAGCCGCTGTTCCAGGGTTACAACCACTATCTCGATTTGCTTGCTCCGCCTTCGTTGCTGGCGTGGCGCCCAATCCAATCCTCTGAGGCTGTCCAGAATGGCGCCTCGGATCTTGTACTCGGCGTAGGTCTTCAATTTGACGTTGTGGGTCGGGTCAAAGCGGTCGATCGCCGCTATCAGACCGAGGATCCCGGTAGAGACCAGATCCTCAAAATTCACGCTCTCCGGCAAGCGCTCATGGATTCGGCGTGCAATCAGCCGCACCTGGGGTAGATGGTCGAGGATCAGTTTTTCGCGCTCCTCGGATGCCAGCGTCGTCATGGTCTGATACGGATTCATTTCTTGTCACCTCGAGATATCGGCATCAGGCGGCTGCTGTCATTTTCTTGAGATCCTGCCCAACTACGCCGTCGAAAAGCCGCCCCGGCGACGCGGATTCGAGATCTTCCGGAATGTTCTGGCCCGTACCGAGCCAGGAGATCGGAATGCGGGAATCCAGCGAGGCGGCGACACACCCGCCATAAGCGGTCGTCTCGTCCATCCGGGTCACGATCATCTCGTGTGGTTGGAAGAGAGTCCACCGGCGAGTGAGATCGCGCAGGTCCGCGCCACGCATGGTCGCGGGCAGAACCAGGCTTGTCCGGACTTCGGGAGTGGCTTCGAGCATCGCCGCCCACTCTCTGGCAAACTCCCAATCCCCGGGACTGAATCCGGGTGTGTCGATCAGAATCAGTTGCTTCTGCCTGTATTCCGCCAGCGAGGCCGCCAACGCCCTGGGCGTCTCAATCATTTGGAATGGCAGGCCGAGGACCGATGCGTAGGTCCGGAGCTGGTCCACAGCCGCGACGCGGTATGTATCGGTTGTCAACACCAGGGTGGAACGCCTGGCTGCGATTCCGAGGTGCATTGCCAGTTTGACCAGCATCGTTGTCTTTCCCGCACCAGGGGGACCGACCAGCGCTACCACGGTTCTTCCTTTTCCCGGGTCGGCGCACGAGGCCAATGCGACCGCTGCGCGTAACTCCTCGCCCAACACGCGGCTGGCAAGGGAATCTCGCCACTCCGAGCCAAGTCTCTGCTCCACGCGGTTGAGGAAGTGGTGGGTCCAATCGGGAGGAAGATCGTATGACTGAAGCGCCGCGGCCATCCGGGTCAACTCCGGTCGGCGGGAATGAGGGGCTCCCGATGAGGCGAGACTGGCGATCAGCGATGACAGCCGCGCCAACTCAGTTCTTAACTCGGCGACTCCCTGTTTGGAGTCGGCTGGCTCGCGGCTCGCGAAGCCAGTCCCCTCGCTGACCCCAGGCGCCAGTCCACTGCCATCCAACTCGAAAAGGACTTGATATCCGTCCTGAGCACCGCGATCGTCAGGCACCTGCTGCACATCGACCAGAAGCGCGTTTTCACCCAGCTCACGGCGGGCCGATGCCACCGCCGCCTCCACAGTTGGGGCGTAGAAGACCTTCCGCATTACTCTTACCTAGCTCCCTTCAGCACACCTAAAGAAACGACCCTAGCTCCAGGCGGAACCTCGCCGTGGGAGACTACGGTGACGAGCGGGTGCTGGACTTCCAGCATCTGGCGAACGAAATATCGGGCGCCTGCGCTAGTCAGAACCACCCAGTTGGCCTGGCCGTCCAGCGCGACCCCGCGAACCGACTCAAGCAACTCGCTGACCCGCTGAGGCGGCAGATTCAGGTGCGAAGTGTTCTCGCTATGCTCGATCGCATGTTCAATCGAGGACTCCACTGCGTCATCCAGAAAATACACGGGTAGGTCCCCTTTTGCATCGAGGAGTGGCGTGATGAGGGACCGGCGAAGGGTCTGCCGGACGTACTCCGTGAGCAGTACAGGATTCCGCGTCACCACAGCCGCCTCGCTCAGACTCTCCAGGATGCTGCCAGCGTCCTTGATCGACACGCGCTCGCGGAGCAGATTCTGAAGGACTCTCTGAACGGTGGCTAGCGGGAGCAACTTCGGGACCAGGTCCTCTACGATCCTGGGATTCTCGGCGGCGATCCGGTCCAGTATTCTCTTCGCATCCTGGCGGGAGAATATCTCGTGCGCGTGCCGGCGGGCCAGTTCAGCAAGATGGGTGCTCATCACGCTGACCGGATCGACGACCGTGCACCCGCTTGCTCGCGCTTTGTCGGTTGTTTCAGCTTGGATCCACATCGCGGGAATCCCGAACGCCGGGTCCCGTGTTGGCGTTCCCAATACGTTTGGACTGCCGCCAGCGGGCGGAATGGCGAGCTCGCATCCCTGGGGCAATTCGAAGCGCGCGACTTCAGATCCCTTTAAGAGGACCACATACTCCCGAACCTTCAGCGCCAAGTTGTCCGTGACCCGCACCGGGGGCAGAATATAGCCCAGATCTGAGGTCATCTGCCTTCGAATTCCCGAAATTCTGCGCAGAAGAGGGGAATTTTGCGCACCTTCGACCAGTTTTACCAACCCAAGGCCTACCTCAATCGCCAGCGGTTCGACCCGGAGTAGCGACTCCAGATTGTCCTTCTGTACCTGAGGCTCCGCTGGAGCGACAGATGCCTCCGCAAGCTGGCGGCCCCTGACCCGGTATCCAATGAAGCCGAGGCCGGCGCCCAGCACGAGAAACGGGATCTTTGGGAGGCCGGGAACTGCCGCCATCATCAGGAGTACCGCGGACGCCAGCAGGAGCGGCTGATAGTTGCCGAACATCTGCTTCTGGAAGTCGTTGCCGAGGTTTCTTTCAGAACTTGCGCGGGTTACGATCAGGCCGCCGGAGATTGAAATCATGAGCGCTGGAATCACGGTAACCAGCCCATCTCCAATCGTCAGAACGGTGTAGGTCTCGAGCGCCTGCCCCAGTTGCATATTGTGCTGCAGCACACCAATGAGAAATCCTGCGACGATGTTGATTCCGGTAATCAGAATGCTCGCTACGGCATCCCGTTGCGTGAAACGCGTGGCGCCGTCCATTGCGCCGTAGAACTCCGCTTCCGCGGACAACTCCTTCCGCCGTGCTTTGGCCTCCACCTCATTGACCAGGCCTGCGTTCAAGTCGGCGTCGATCGACATTTGCTTACCCGGCAGCGCATCGAGCGTGAATCGTGCTGTCACCTCAGAAATTCGAACTGCACCGTGGTTGATCACTACGTACTGAATCGCGATCAGTACAAGAAAAATCACAACTCCAATCACGAAGTTGCCGCCAACAACGAACTGGCCGAACGACTCGATCACCTCACCGGCGGCCGTTGTTCCTTTGCTGCCGTGTAGAAGAATAAGACGCGCGGATGAGACGTTGAGCGCCAGCCGAAAGAGGGTCATCAACAGGAGCGTGGTTGGAAACACGCTGAATTCCGCGGGACGGCGGATGTACATCGAGACGAGGAGCACTACTGTCGAAAGCGTGATGTTGGCGCTGATCAGGATGTCGAGGACGAACGACGGGAGGGGTGTCACCATCGCCAGGAGTATGCCCAACACCGCTGCGGGAACAACGATTTCGGCCTTTGCCAGCCGGGCCAGTTCGAAGCCTGGGCCCGCGGATGGTGGCTTCCAGCCGTGCTCCTGTTTTCGTGCACTTGCGCTTGGCGGGGAGTTCGGGATGGAAGAGATAGGTAGAGTTGGTGACGTCATGTTTGAGTTTGAGAATTGGAATGAGGCTTTTGGCAGCAGGACGTACTATCCAGCCGAAGGTCCTCCACGCATCAACCGGAACACGTAGGCCAGCACTTCAGCGACGGCCCGATAGAGATTGGCCGGGATCTCCTGTCCTACTTCGACGTGCTTGTAGAGCGCTTGCGCGAGCGGTGGGTTTTCAATCACCGGTACCTGACATGAGAGTGCCTTCTCTCGAATGCGAAGCGCGAGGAAGTTCTTTCCTTTTGCGACAACCTTAGGTGCGGTGGAGCCGTGCATGTCATAGCGGAGGGCCACTGCAAAGTGGGTCGGGTTGACAATCACCGCGGTGGCTGTGGGCACCTCGGACATCATGCGCCGCCGCAGAAGCTCCCGCCGCATACGGCGTATCTTCATTTTGATTTCGGGGTTGCCCTCGTTCTGCCTTGACTCTTCCCGGACCTCCTGTTTAGTCATCTTCAGCTCACTCTGGAAACGCTGACGCTGGCGGAGAAGATCAATGGAACCCCATATCAGAAAGACAATCGTTGCTCTCCAGAGAACGCTGGCGATGGAATCGCCGACCAGTGACACTCCGCCCATGACGGTCATCAAGGGGATTCTGAGGTATTCCTCCAGCCGGGCCTTGATGATGACCCAGCAGATGCCCAGGAATAAAGGCAGGAGCACGAGTGCTTCGAGGAAGGCCCGCCGGTTCCGCGAAGGAAGCTCCTTCAGTGTGGCCAGCGGATTGGCTCGGCTCAAGTCCGGCGTCAGCTTGGCCGAAGCGAAGCCGAAGCCTGAGATCGTCATCTGCGCCAAAAGTACGGCAGCCACGATCAGGCTGCCTGTTCCGAAGAACGCTGCGGAAACCGGTACAGCACACTGAATTGCGAGCGCGACTAGGTTGGCTGAGTTGACGTCGATCTGAAATGCCGTAACGAATAGGGAGTTCATTCCACCCAGAATCTGTTGGAACCACAGGGCGGAGTAGTTTGTCAGCATGGAGACGAAGATCAGAAACTGCACGCCCGCGGTGAACTCCCGGCTGACCGCGAAACGCCCCTCGTCCCGCGACTTCTTCAGGCGTTGTTGTGTCGGTTGCTCGGTTCGTTGATCGCGGTCAGACATGTTGGGAAATCACCTAACTAGACGGCTGATCTGGATGGCCGCCTGTTGAATTCCTGAGCGGTAGAGAATCGCCATTGCGGGCAGCAGCATTGCCAGGAACGCTAACGAGCCCAGCATCTTGACCGGGAATGCGAGAGAGAGCAATTGTAGCTGAGACTGAATCCGCGCCATCAACGCCAGTGAGATATCGGCGAGTAGAAGAAGGGCCGCGACTGGAATTGCCAACCGGACACCCAGCTCGAGCATTGCGCTGCCGAAATGCACCAGCGACTCCGCTGCCGACCAACCAGGACCGCCCGATCCCGGGGGCCAGCGTGCGAGGCTCTGCGAAAACGCGCGGATCACCAGTCCGTCACCGCCGAACTGGAGGAAGAGCAAATTGGATGCGATCTGGGCCAACGCCTGGAGGACTCCGGAATCAGCCTCGCTGTTGGGGTCGATTGTCGACGCATAGGAAAAACCAGCCTGCACCGCGATCGATTGCAGCCCAAAAACCAGACCGTCGGACAGAGAACCGACAACAAGACCGACCGTCAACCCAAAGGCCATTTCGCCGACCAGCCAAAGCACGAGCTGTCCGATGCCGGCCGGCTGAACCTGGAATTCTGTTGCGGATGGCAGTAGTGTGATGCTGAGAGAAACGGCGAGCAGGACCTTTGCCACCCCCGGGGCGCTCCTGATGCCCGGAATCGGAACGAATACGAGTATGCTGCCGAGTCTGGCGAGCACCAAGAACAACGCAGTGATGGATGGCATGCCGCTCACTGTCTACCTGGAGAAGCGGCCGAAGTCACCAAACAGCTGCATCGTGTACGTAACTAGGCGCATCAGCATCCAGGGCAAGAACAGAAGTAGGCCCGCAAGAAATCCCGCCAGTCTGGGCAGGCTGCCGAACGCCGGGTCCTGGATCGAAGTGACAATCTGCACGAGGCTGATCACAATCCCAATTGCGAATCCAACGAATAGGATCGGCAGGCTGATCCAAAACGCGGTCAGCAGTGCTTGCCGGACAAGATCGACAATGGCTTGCGTATTCACAGCTCTCCTATTGGAAACTCCTCATCAGCGAGCCGACGACCAGCCCCCAGCCATCCACCAGCACAAAGAGCAGGATCTTGAATGGTGCCGAAACCATGACGGGGGGAAGCTGTACCATGCCGATGGAAAGCGTCACGGACGCCACCACGATGTCGATGATCAGGAACGGCAAAAACAGAACGGCCCCGATCTGAAAGCCGGCCTTCAATTCAGAAAGCACATATGCCGGCGCCAACACCCTGAGCTCCAAATCCGCGGCATGCCGAGGCGCGACTGACTTCGTAACGTCGAGCATCAATGCGATGTCGCGCTCCTTGGCGAAGCGAAGAAGGAACGCCTTGATGGGCTTAGTCCCCGCTTCCAGCGCCTCTGATCCGGACAACTGGCCATGCTCCATCGGCGCCCAACCCAATTCGTAGGCATCTTTCAGCACGGGCTGCATGACCAACAGAGATAGGAAGAGGGAGAGTCCGATCAGGACCTGGTTGGAAGGGACAGTCTGCGTTCCCAGCGCCTGCCGGAGGAAGTGCAGCACCACGCTGATTCTCAGGAACGGGGTCAGGGACACAAGGACCGCTGGCAGCAGCGTCAATGCCGTCATCAGCATGACGATCTGCAGCGGCAAGCCCGGTATCTCGCGGCGGCCGGAACCGGTCGCGGCCAGTCCCGACAGGAAGTCGGCTGGCGCGGCCAGCATCGGCGTCGCCATCACTAGTGCAATGTGGAGTTTCAACTCTCCTCCCCGCGCTGCCTCATAATCGCAGTGCCCAGTTCGGCGAGGAACTGGGCTCCGGCCGGGTCAAAAGTGGCGCCCTGGGGGTGGGTTGCCAAAAGGACTGTCCGGTCTCCAATCCGGATCAGGTGCAGGCTGTGCTGTGCCGTCAATGCCAGACGGCCGGCTACGAACATGGTTCCTCTCTCGGAAGCCCGTCTGCCGGGAAAGAGCCAGAACCGGCCGGTCTTTTTGCCTAATGCCCAGACCGCAATAGCGAGTAGTCCGAATACCGCTAGCAGACCTGCTACTTGTTCCGCCATTTGCACCAAACTACTCCTCAATATTGAAATCCGTAATCCGGACGCCCATCGTATCTTCGATGATCACGATCTCTCCAAATCCAACCAGGGACCCGCCCACGATGATGTCGATGTTTTCGCCAGCCGATCGAGTCATCCGGATCACGCTACCCTCTTCGAGTTCGAGGACCTCGCGCATTCGCATTACCCTCCGATCCAGTTCGACCTCCAGATCGAGCATCACATCGAGCAGCAGCGCGGTTTGTTCGGCGGTAGTCATCTTCGGTCTGCGCCGATCACTAGCGTTTGAGGTTGATCGTGTCCTGGCTCAACTCGTCGACTGCCGTCACCACTCGCGCATTCGCCTGGTACCCGCGTTGCAGCACGATCAAATTGGTGAATTCCTTGGCGATATCAACCGTGGAGAATTCGACAGCACCTCCCATGATTTCTCCGCGACCTCCCGTGCCGGGTACGCCGACTGCGGGCAGCGCGCTCCGCGCGCTCAACTGAAAGTTGTTGTTTCCGACCGCCAGCATCGACTCTGGATTGCGGATGGCCGCCATGCTGAGCTGGCCAACGGCTACCTGCTGTCCGTTGGAGTATTGGGCAAGCACTCTGCCGCCATCGCCGATTCCGACTCTGACGAGCTGTGCAGCCGCGAATCCGTCCTGAGCATTTGCGGATACGGCGGAGGGCTGTGAGTATTGCGTAAGCCGGGGTGTCGTGCCGTTGTAAAGATTCCAAGTAATGCTCATATTGGCAGCTCCGTTCAGAAGGCCGGGAACTGCCATCGTCGGCATCGGCCCAGTGACGGGAGGAGCGGTCATCTTGCCCATCGCATCGAATGTGATCGTGCCGGTCACCGGCGCAAAGGGCGGTGTCACGAGGTCGGAATTCGGGAACTGCATCGAGTAGTTCCATTGCCCCTGCGTGGCCGATTTCTGAAATTGAACGGAGACGACGTGCGAGCCTCCTAGAGAGTCAAATACCTCGATCGACGTGGAGAAGGTGGTCGGCGTCGGTACCGCAACGCCAGATGCGTCAAGATTCAGGTCGAACGAAAGTGAGTTCGTTGCGACTGGCGCCCGCAACGAGCCGACCGGTACGTTGACATCGGTTGGGGGTTGAGTGGTATCCAGTACGCCGTTGATCTCATTCCAACCCTGTACACGGAAGCCGGTAGCGGTTACGAGTTGACCGTCCCGGTTGACCTGCAGGTTTCCGCCACGCGTATAGAGAACGCTGTTCGTCAATGAGTCGCGCACGACCAGAAAACCGTCACCCTGGATTGCGACATCGAGTGGGCCGGCGCTCGCCTGGATGGCTCCCTGGGAGAACTGCCTGATGGTGGTCGGCCGGGCAACCCCGAATCCGACTTGAGTTTCACCAAGCCCAGCACCGAGGGATTGGGTGACCAGGTCACTGAAAGCCACCACGCTCGCTTTGTAGCCCGGCGTGTTGAGGTTGGCGAGGTTGTTGCCCACGACGTCGATTGCAGTTGTGTGTGCGCCGAGAGCACTGAGGGCTGTTGAGAAAGAGGTGAACATGAGGCGTGTCCTTCCGATGCTAGGGCTGGGTGGTGGTGTTTTCGGTTGAGGGAGTCAGCAGGGTTCGGATCTTTTCCAGTTCCTGCTTCATGCCCATCGATTGCTCCAGCTGTGTGAACTGGGCGAGTTGCGTCACGAACCCGATGCCGTCAGCCGGCTTGGTGGGATCCTGATGCTGAAGCTGCGCCACCATGAGTTTCATGAAGACATCCTTACTTGCCAGGTCATCGTTGGATGCCTTTGGCGTAGTCGACTTCTGCGCGAGGAGGTCGGCGATGTTACCCCACGCCTGCTCCTTGGTGACTCCGGTTAGTTCGCTCAAAGTTGTCCTCCTAGAATGGATAGCCGCCGAAGTGCGGCGGCGACGTTTCTGTCTTCGATCTCTTCTGCCCAGTCGGTCCGGCGCTCGGGATCAGGGCCCTGTCCGGAGGTATCGAGTCCCGGTCCAACGCTCCGTACGGTGGGCTGAGCCAGCTCGTGGTTGAGAAAGCGGATTTCCTCGATCGGCCTTGACTCAGAGGAGCGACTGGGAACGCGGAATTCGGAGGACCACCCGCGGGACTCCAACCCTCGCTCTAAAGCCGGCAGATCACTCGCGACAGCTGAGGCCAGCCGTGGGTCCTCGGTTCGGATCGTCACTTTGACGTCGCCCCTGGTTTCAATGAATCGGAGATCCACTGGATGGCCGGCGGGAGCCTGAAGCCGGATTGTGATGGACTGGGGTTGGTGAGACGCAACCTCCGAAGCGGGCTCCGTTGCGGGGTGGGCCGCGGCAGGCCGGTCTAACGTCGGAGTGAGAGCGCCACTTTGGCCGAGACCACCCGGACGTGCTGCGAACGGCGCCGGATGGGGGGCGGTCCAGAGCGAGTCGGCTGTCGGTGACGTTGCTGGCTCCTGACGCCGCGCCTGATCGGGTTTCTGCCTTCTATCGCTGTCTGGAACCTGTTGGCCGGAGGGTTCGGCCGCGCTTTCGGCAGACTCCTGCGCTTTCGGACGATCGGTGGAAGCAAGTCCGCATAGTACTCGATTGGCTGGTCGGTCTTCGATCTTCAGCTCAACGATCGGATGGCTCCCGGCGTCAGTTGCATCCGGGGGCGGGCAGTCAGGTTGAATTGGGCAATCGCGCATCCAGCCCTCCAGGATGACCGGCTTTGCCGGTGTTTCGGGCTGAAGCGGGCCCTCACCCGGAGGTACAACCGTCGGGTCCGCGACAGGCGGACGGGCTGGATCGGACGGCAGTTCGGCGCCCTTGGTTGGCCCAGGTACTCCGGGCGATGGCACTGTCGTCTCGACCAGTCCGGATGGTGCGAGGGCGGCTCTGTCCAGAGAGTTGGGTGGAGCGAGGCCAAAATCGGAACGGGAGAGGTAAAGGAGCGGGGTTGGAACCGCACACAGCGGGAACCACTGTGTGCTGGGCTCTTCGGTACTCCTTGTTGGCATGCTGGGGATCAATGACTTGGGAGTGCGCCCGGCTGGTTGGGGCGCCTGTTCGCCTTCCACAGGTTGGGGTACGTCGGCTTCGGCAGCCTCTGCGGCCGGAAATATCTCGGCGAGCAGGAGATTAAAGAGGTCCGGCAGTAGTGAGACCTGAGGTCCATT
Source organism: Paludibaculum sp. (assembly GCA_036504135.1). Taxonomy (GTDB): domain Bacteria; phylum Acidobacteriota; class Terriglobia; order Bryobacterales; family Bryobacteraceae; genus Paludibaculum. The sequence goes on along the minus strand of DASXVP010000020.1, from coordinate 126,286 downwards.
GGGTTGGGCAACCGCTGAGGCGCTCAAAGCGGATGGGCCTATCAGAATCTGCAACGGAGATGCCGACGGTGAAGTCACGTCTGGGTGAATGCAATCGGTGGGCCAACTGTAACTGGATGAAAGCAAAAGCGAGCGCCTGTTGCGGATGCTCCGGTTGGCAAATGAAGTTCCGAATTGAAACTGGGAACTTGAAAAACGTGTGCCGTTTTGAACGATCTACTCGCTGGACTCTCAGAAATGCGGGGGTTCTCTGCATTGGGCCGAAAATTGCAACGTCCAGCTCGACCATTATGGACCCCATTACCTCCACAGCGGCGGCCGGCATCCGAGCGAGAATGGAGTCGCTCGATCTACTCGCAAACAACCTCGCCAACAGCGGAACCCCCGGCTTCAAGGCGGACCGGGAGGCCTATCGACTCTATATCGCGGGCGAGAATAGCCCCGAGATGGCCTTCTCCCCAGTCATCGAATCGCACGTTACGGACTTTTCTCAAGGACCTCTGACGGTGACTGCTAATCCAGGGGACATCGCCATTTCCGGCGATGGATTCCTCGCCGTGGACGGGCCGCGTGGCGTCTTGCTTACCAGGAATGGAAAGCTCCACGTGACACAGGATGGCAAATTGGTGACGCCAGAGGGCTATGAGGCCGCCACGGTAGAGCCACGGCGGATTCGGTTGAATCCGGCCTTGCCCTTTGAGATCGGCACGGACGGAGCTGTCACACAGGACGGCTCCGTGGCTGGGCATCTGCGGATCTCCGAGGCGATGCCCGGCGTGACGCCAACCAAACAGGAAGCAGCGTATTTTCGTCTGGATTCCAATCAGCTCCGGAACCTGTCGCCGGAGCGATACCAAGTCCGGCAGGGACATTTGGAGGGCTCCAATTTCTCCCCTGCCGAGGCTAGTGTGAAGTTGATTGCGGTCTTGAGACAGTTCGAGACGCTGCAACGCGCCATGCAGTTGGGCGGTGAGATGGGCCGGAAGACGGTCGAGGATGTTGCCCGTGTCGCACCGTAGGGAATCGAAGGGAGTTTCATGATCCGAGCACTTTTCAGCGCCGCAAGCGGGATGAATGCGCAGCAGGCTAACGTCGACAATATCGCCCATAATCTGGCCAATGCGAACACAGTTGGCTACAAAGCGCGGCGAGCCCAGTTTCAGGATCTGTTCTATCAAACGATGAACCAACCGGGCGCGGCTGCCGGATCCCAGACCGTCGTTCCGAGCGGATTGCAACTGGGACTCGGCACCCGAATCGCTTCCAACGAAATCACGTTCGCGCAAGGAAGCTTTTCCGGTACGAGCAATCCGCTGGATCTTGTGATTGAGGGTCGTGGGTTCTTCCAAGTGCGGCGCCCGTCCGGGGAGATCGGCTACACCAGGGCTGGGCAGTTTCATCTGGACCGTGACGGCAATCTCGTGACCTCGGAAGGAGATGCTCTGGAGCCTCAAGTGACAGTTCCTCCAGAAGCGCAGAGCATCACGATCGCCGCCGACGGAACCGTGAGTTTCACGCTGCCTGGCCAGACTGCGGCGCAGCTCGGCGGGCAGATCCAACTCGCCAATTTTGCCAATCCGGCTGGCCTGAACAGCATCGGCAGGACTCTGTATCTGCCAACCAATGCTTCTGGTGAGCCCACCGTCGGCACGCCCGGCGGCCAGGAGGGGTTAGGCGCACTCATGCAGGGCTACGTCGAGCAGTCGAACGTCTCGGTGGTGGAGGAGTTCATCAATCTCATTGTGAGCCAGCGCGCTTACGAGGCAAATTCCAAAGTCGTCAAAGCTGCCGATGAAATGTACCAACAGGCCAACAACGTAACTCGATGAGACTAGCGCTTATTCTGCAACTAGCTTCTTCCGTCTGGGCCCAGGCCGGCTGTGTCATGGTGGACCGATCCTCGGTTACGGCAGGGGACCTGGCGACCGTGCTGCCCGAGTTTGGGGCGATTCCGGCGGACCGGCGCTTGATGTGGGCACCAGCTCAGGGATTGACTCGAGTCCTCAGAAGTCCTGAGTTGCAACAACTGGCGGCGAAAGAGAGCCTGACCCTTCCAGCCAATTCGACTGTGTGCCTGCAGAGAAGGACGGTCCTATTCTCCGAGGAGCAGGTGATTTCGGCCTTACGGGAACGTCTTCCCGGCGGAGCGGAGCTGCGATTGGTGGACTACTGCCGGCTGCCCACGATGGCGGGACGCCTACGGTTTGCGCCTGGTCCCGTGGTTCGAAATGCAGGTGGCCGACAGGAGCTTCATTGGAGGGGCTCTGTGATCGACGACGAACAGCGAACGGCGCCATTCTGGGCAATGGTTCAGGTGGTGATCAGCCGGCCGGTGGTTCGGGCTGTTCGGCTGATTCCAGTGAATGCCCTGGTGTCTAGCGAAGACTTGGCCGAGGCAGTGGAGCAGTCTTCACTCCTCGATGCTACTCCGCCGCTGCGTCTGGCCGATTTGGTCGGTAAGGAGGCAAGGCGACGGATTGATGCAAAACAGGTTATCCAACCAACCTGGATTCGTGAGCCTCGATTGATCCGGAAAGGGCAGGCCGTCCGCGTGTTGGTAGAGTCCGGCCAGGCACGGGTCGGGCTGGATGGGCGCGCTCTCAACAGTGGCAGCTTCGGCGAAACGCTGCTTGTGAAGAACGATGAGAACGGACGGATGTTTCGGGCTGAAGTTACTGGTCCCGGCACAGTCGTGGTGCGGATGGAGGCGAAAGCCAGGTGAGCACACGCTGTTTTCTCTCGGGCTGCCTCCTGCCATTCATGCTAATGACGAGCGCCGAGGGCGCGCGGAAGCGGAAGACGCCGGATTTGCGCTCCATCGATCGCATTATCCGGGACTCGGAGGCACAAGCTCGCGACGTCATGCTGGCGCCCGGCTCGCTCTATGATCCATCCGGTCGATTGGCGGACCTGTCCCGAGACCAGCGCGCCTTGCAGCCAAATGACCTGGTGACGATTGTGATTTTCGACAAGGCATCCGCGGTCTCAAAAGGCGGAAGCACGGCATCCCGAAAGTCCTCGGTCAACGCCAGCGTCAAAGCTCTCGCGGGGCCAATCAAGACGCCTGGCCCTCTATCCTCACTGGCGGACTTGAGTGGTGAGGGGAAGCTCGACGGACAGGCCGAGACCAGCCGCGAATCGCAACTCTCAACGACTCTGTCGGCCCGCGTGACGCACGCACTGCCGAATGGGAACTTGGTGGTGGAAGGCACCAAAGAGATTACGATCAACTCCGAGCGCCAGCGAGTCTACGTGCGCGGAATACTGCGCTGGAATGATCTAAGTACGTCGAACAGGATCTCCTCGGACCGTCTGGCCGAGTTGGAGGTAAAGGTAGACGGAAAGGGTCTCGTCAACGACGCTCTACGGCGGCCCGGCCTGCTCTATCGGTTGCTCTTGGGCATTCTGCCGTTCTAGCCTATGAAACATCTTCTTGCCATCCTGGCGTGCCTCTCTCCGCTGTCCGCCGCGATACGGGTGAAGGAGGTGGCGGCGATCGAGGGAGTACGCGACAACCAACTAGTGGGGTATGGAGTGGTGGTGGGTCTCAATGGCACCGGCGACAAGCGCCAGACCTATTTCTCGGCGCAGACCCTGGCGAACCTGTTGGAGAGGATGGGCGTTCAAGTCTCCCCGACCGCGATGCAAGTCCGCAATACCGCGGCGGTGCTGTTAACTGCTAACCTCCCGCCTTTTGCCCAGCCTGGAACCAGGATTGACGTTCACGTCGCGGCAATCGGCGATTCGACGAATCTCCAGGGCGGACTGCTTATCATGACTCCTCTGAAATCGTCTGGCGGGCAGATATTCGCGGCGGCACAGGGGCCCGTCGTCACCGGCGGATTTGTAGCGGGGAGGGGTGGAGGGAACTCGATGACCGTCAATCATCCCACGGCAGGCCGAGTTCCGAGCGGCGCGATTGTGGAGCGAGCATCGCCATCGGTTTCGCCAGGCACAACGCTGCGCCTGCAATTGAGGAAAGCGGACTTTACGACGTCAGCCCGGCTGGCGGCGAGCATCAACACGAGGTTCAAGAGCGGTCCGGCGCGATGCGAAAGTGCGGGAGTAGTCGTTGTCACGATACCGCCGGACTGGGCAGCCCGGACGGTCGAGTTCATTGCCGAGATGGAGAGTCTGACATTGGATCCGGACCGGACGGCGCGAATTGTCATCAACGAGAGGACCGGAACCGTGACGGCCGGCAGGGAGATTCAGGTTCGCCCGATAGCGATCCTGCATGGAAACCTGTCGGTAGAGGTGCAGACCACGCTCGATGTTTCGCAGCCGGCGCCGCTGAGTGACGGGAAGACGACCGTGACCCCCCAAACAAGCATCGGCGTGAAGGAGGATCAGGCCAAGAGTCTGCAATTGAAACAGGGCTCTACTGTGGATGCTCTAGTACGGGGTTTGACAGCGATTGGCTCGACGCCCCGCGACATTATTGCCATTTTGCAGAATCTTCAGGCGGCTGGCGCTCTGGACGCAGAAATCGAGGTCATCTAGGAATGGTCGAATCGCTGAGAACTGAGACGCTGGGTGAGATTGCGACCCCTACCGGCAACTCAGGCCAGAACAAACAAGGTCAACTCATCGAGTCCGCCCGGCAGTTTGAGGCGCTTCTGATCGGCCAGATCATGCGAACCATGCGTGAATCCGCCGGCGGCTGGCTGGGGTCCGGTGAGGATCAGGCGGGGGCGTCGATGGCGGAGTTCGCCGAGCAGCAGATGGCTCAATTGCTCAGCGCCAGTGGAGGATTCGGCCTGGCCTCATTGATTGTACAAGGCTTGGCCCGCAGCCCTCAACCACAAACACTCCAGGATTCCGCCTCCGCCAGTTCGGCCGCTCCAGGATAGGTGGAGATTCCACCGAATGGATTTCCCGTGGGGCGAATCGCAGTCCAAGCTTCCAGCAATGCGATGACGACGCCTTCCGCCTCTGCCAGCGGCCGGTCTTCCTGGCGGTAGTTTCCGTCCAAGAGCTGCATCACCAGAAAGGAATACAGCCGGTTCAATCCGATGGCCAGTTCTCCCCCTCGATTCAGATCCAGCGTACTGGCCAATTCGCCGACAATCGCCACTGCCTTGCTGATTGACGCGGCCCTTCCCTGCATGTCCCTCGCCGCCAACTGCCTGCGTGCATCTCCGATCGAGTCACGGAGACCCGAGTACAGAATCACGACCAACTCCAGCGGTTCGGCAGAGAGGATATCCTGCTCAATCTGATTTCGATATGGGTTTGTCACGATGGCTATCCTGGGTTCCCTATTCCGATTCCAGTTCCTGTGCCAGCCGAAGCAAGTACTCTGGCGGTAACTGCCTGACGACCTCTTTGGTCTCACGGTCGACAATCTGCAAGATGGTCTTACGCGAGTGCCGGTCATAGGCGAATGTCAGTTCGGTTGACTGCCCGAACAAATGCGACGCATTGACCGACTCCACCGCGCGAATCAGTTGCCGCTGTGCCGCCCTCTCCTGCGGAGTGATGGGAGAGACGGTTTCCGCCGTCATCAATTCGTTTACCATTGACAGCTTTCCAACTTCCACGACGTGGCCTCCTTTCACGAACTTTCCGCTGCTAGTCTCCACATCGTCTAGGTTGGGTGTGTCGTTAGGAAATTTCGCGGACATTCGTCTCCACAGCAGACGCGCAACGCCCTTGCATCAGGCCGCCGGCAGCAGAATTCTGCTCAATGTGCCGAGCCGCTGGATCCCAGGTAATTTCCGTACCCTACCACCACCGTGGACAGGATCAGGATCAAGATACTGGCCGTCACCAGCCCGCGCGTTCGGCGGCTCGACCCGCGCCATTCGTGCAGCGCAATCCCCCACAGCGTGCTGAAAATAATGATGCTGGCCATGTGGAGCGTCCAACTGGAGAACTTGTAGGCGCCCATCTGCGTCTCGCCCATGCTGTAAAAGAAGAATTGGAGATACCAGGTGATCCCGGCCATCGAGCAAAAAACGTAGTTGGCTAGCATCGGAACCCGCTGCGGTGCCGCCGCAAGCTCCCCCGCCGCCGGGCGCATCACCGGCGAAAGGTACTGATACCCGGTCCTGTTTCGGATATTCAGCAATACGCACCACGCGAAGTTTGTCGTAAAGCCGCCCAGCAGCACAACGATCAGCACCGGCAGCCCCTGCCAGATGGCGCCCGTCCCGTGCCGCATCGTGAGCGCCTTAATCGGATCGCCGGCGGCCAGACCGTACGAAAAGCAGGCGCTCAAGATGCCCGATACCGTGCCCACCAGCAAGCCCTTTTTTAGGCTGAACTCCCTGATGACGGCCCGCTTCAGCTCCTCCGCCATCTCTCGCTCCTTGGACATGCCTGCCATGCCGGCAAAGCCAATTCCAGTGAGGCACACGACGATTCCAATCAGCACCACCTGCCCGGACGGCGTCCCCAGCACCTGCGTCACGAACGTCCCGTTGAAAATCGGCGGCATCAGCGTGCCAAACGCGGCACAGTAGCCCAGGGCCACGGCCATCCCCAGCGACATGCCCAGGTACCGCATGGTCAGGCCAAACGTCGCGTTGCCCACGCCCCACAGAACTCCAAAGAAATAGGCCCAAAACCACGTATTTGCCGACGCCTCGCTCAGAACCTGGACCACATCGTTGGTCAACAGAAACGCCATCATCCACGGTGCGATGATCCAACTGAAGAAGCCGCCGGCCAGCCAGTAAGTCTCCCACGCCCACGCCTTCACGCCGCGATACGGCACGTAGAAACTGCCCGAGGCGAGGCCGCCGAGCCAGTGGAATAGGACGCCGATAATCGGATTGGGTGTCATGGCAGGAGTCAGCAGGCATTGTATGTGAAGCGGCGATGCCGGCGGGTTGTACGCGCGTGGCTTAGCCACGTATGATGACAAATGATGCCCGCTCCGCCGCCTGCCTACCGCCAACTTGGGGACGAGATCCGCAAACTCCTGCGCTCCGGCGCCTGGCAGCCCGGCGATCGCTTTCTCACCGAACGCGACGTAGCGGAACGCTTCGCTGTCAGCCGCCCTACGGCCAACAAGGCGCTCGCCAGCCTCGTGGGTGAGCGCATTCTGGAGTTCCGCAAAGGACTCGGCACCTTCGTCAGCCGGGCCGCTCTGGACTACGACCTGCGCGGACTGGTCAGCTTTACGGAAAAAGCAAAGGCCGCCGGCCGCACGCCCCGCACCCTGGTGCTGCGCTACGAAAGGCTGGCGCCAGGACAAGTTCCGCCGGACGTCGCGGCGCAACTGAAGATGCTGCCCGGCGAAGCGGTCTATTATCTGGAGCGCCTGCGCCTGGCAGACGAGACGCCGGTGATCCTGGAGCGGCGCCACATCCGCTGTCGTTTCTGTCCCGGAATGCGGCGCGCCAGCGTCAGTGGCTCCATCTACCGGCTCTGGACCGAGCAGTACGGGTTGGAGATCTCCGGCGCCGATCAGACGATCCGCGCCGTCGCGCTCGCCGCCGCCGATGCGGCCCGGTTGGGCGTCCCCCCCGGCGCCCCCGGCCTGTTGAACCTCTGCACCGGCTATCTGAACACCCAGGAACCGTTATGGCGGGAATCCACGCTCTATCGCGGCGATTCCTACGAGTTCGTCAATCGCCTCGGCGCGCTGGTCGCCAAACCACATTTTCAAAAATGAGTCACAAGGAATCCTCATGAACTATACCTACCTCGACGTCGCCAAGATGATCGATCATTCGCTGCTGAACCCCACGCTCACCGCGGCCGATCTGGAGGCGGGCATCACACTCGCCCTCAAATACGACACCGCCAGCGTCTGCATCCTGCCCTACGCCCTCAAAAACTGCGCCGCCCGGCTCAAGGGTAGCAACGTGCGCGCCAGCACCACCATCGGCTTTCCGCACGGCGGCCACACCACGGCCATTAAGCTCGCCGAGGCGCGGCAGGCGCTCGCCGATGGCGGTGAGGAACTCGATATGGTGGTCAACATCAGTCAGGTTCTCAGCGGCAACTGGGCCTACGTGAAGGCCGACATCGCCGCCGTCGTTGAGGCCACCCACGACGCCGGCCAAAAGGTGAAGGTGATCTTCGAGAACGCCTACCTGAACGACGCGCAGAAGATCGTGCTCTGCGAAATCTGTGGCGAGCTTGGCGCTGATTGGGTGAAGACCTCCACGGGCTACGCTCCCTCCGGCGCCACCGATGAAGACCTCATTCTGATGCGTAAACACACCCCGGCCCACGTCCAGGTAAAGGCCGCCGGCGGCATACGCGATCTCGACGCTCTCCTCCGCGTCCGCGCGCTAGGCGTCACACGCTCCGGCGCCACTCGGACTGCGGCGATGCTCGATGACGCCTGCCAGCGCCTGGGGCTCCCGCTGCGGGTGTGATAAAACGGTGTCTCACGGAGGCACACAATGAGCACGAAGGTCGCCATGATCGGCGCCGGCAGTATCGTCTTCTGCAAAACCCTGATGAGCGACATCATGGCCACGCCGGCGCTGGCCGGTTGCGAGTTCGCCCTGATGAGCCGCACTGAGCCCAAGCTCCGCGCCATGGAGGACTTTGGCCGCCGGATGCTCCGCGACAACGGGCTCACCGGCAGCGTGTGGGCCACGCTCGACCGCCGCGAGGCCATCCGCGATGCCGATTTCGTCGTCGTCATGGTCCAGGTGGGCGGCGTGGACGCCTTCGAGCTCGACTACAAGATCCCGCTCCAGTACGGCGTCGATCAGTGCATCGCAGATTCGCTAGGTCCCGGCGGCATCTTCCGCGGCCTTCGTACCATTCCGCTGCTGGTCGAGATCGCCCAGGATATGGAGGCCCTGGCCAAGCCCGGCGCCATCCTGCTGCAATACGCCAACCCCATGGCCGCCAACTGCCTCGCTCTCGGGAAGGCGACCGACGTCTCGTTCGTTGGTCTCTGCCACGGCGTGCAGACCACGCTTGATCTCATCTCCCGTTACTGCGAAGTGCCCAAGGACGAGATCACCTACACGTGCGGCGGCATCAACCACATGGACTGGTTCCTTCGCCTGGAGCACCACGGCCGCGACCTCTATCCGCAACTCCGCGCCCTCTTCGAGCGGCCCGAGTTCTACAAAAACGAGAAGGTCCGCGGCGAGGTCTTCCGCCACTTCGGCTACTTCATGACCGAAAGCACCGGCCACCTCAGCGAATACGTGCCGTGGTTCCGCAAGAGCCGCCGCGCCCTCGATACCTACTGCGACGAGCCCAGCTTCGGCGGCGAGAGCGGCGCCTACTATTCCTGGTGCCGCACTGTGGCGGATTGGTACGCCGGCCACGATCCGCTTCAATACGAGTCCACTGCCATCGAGAAGCGCAGCGTCGAATACTGCTCCTACATCATGGAGGCTGTTGTCACAGGCAGGCCGTTCCGCCTCATGGGCAACGTCCGCAACGACGGCTACATCACCAATCTGCCGCAGGGTTGCTGTGTGGAGGTGCCCACCTTCGCGGACGACACGGGCCTGCATCCCACGGTCATCGGCGCGCTCCCTACTCAGTGCGCGGCGCTCTGCATGACCAACGTCAACGTGCAGATGCTGGCGGCCGAAGCAGCCCTGGAGAGCGACCCCGAATCGGTGGTCCACGCCGTGGCGATGGATCCGCTGACCTCCGCCGTCCTCACCCTCGGCGAAATCCGCGAAATGTGCGCCGGCATGATGGAGGCCCAGCGCGAATGGTTGCCGGGCTTTGCAGGCAAGTCCATCGCTCCTAGGCCTCTCATCTCCATTCCACCGGATTGCCAGGCCGTCGATGTCCCGCTAGATCCAGCGCTGGCCATCGGCAAACGTTTCGGCACGCTCATCGAACACTCGCACGAATAGGATACCCATCATGCTCCTGCCGCTGTTGGCGCTCACGGTGTTGCCGGCCTTTCCTGGCGCGGAGGGGTTCGGCGCCAGCACGCCCGGCGGCCGTGGCGGCCGTGTGCTGGCCGTCACCAGCCTGGCCGATTCCGGCCCCGGCACCTTTCGCGCGGCAATTGAAGCCCCCGGACCGCGCATCATTGTCTTCCGCGTTGGCGGCCTGATCACCCTGGCCAAGCCACTGCGCATCTCCGAGCCCTTCGTCACCATCGCCGGCCAGACCGCGCCCGGCGATGGCATCTGCCTCCGTGGCTCGGAGCTCAGCATCCGCACTCACGACGTCGTCATTCGTCATCTCCGCTCGCGCCCAGGCGACATCCTCGGTGAGGAAGTGGACGCCGTGAACATCGTCGGAGACAGCCACGACGTCATCCTCGATCATGTCTCCGCGACATGGTCCGTTGACGAGGCGCTCTCTCCCAGCGGCGCCATCACCAACATCACCGTGCAATGGTGCCTCATCGGCGAGTCTCTCCGGAAGAGCGTCCACAAGAAGGGCGAGCACGGCTACGGCTCTCTCGTGCGCGCCTCGGGCGGCGTGACGCTGCACCATAACCTCTGGGTGAAGAACACGGCGCGCAATCCGCGCCTGGGGGACAACTACGGCAAGCCCCCGTTCCCGCTGTTCGACGTGCGCAACAACGTGATGGCCAACTGGGGCGGCATCTGTAGCGGCATGACCGGCGACGACCTGCGCGCCAACTACGTCAACAACTACCTGAAGCCCGGTCCTGAGAGCAGCAGCAGGCCGCCGATTGTCCTTACCGATACGGCGCACGTCCGCTACTTCGTGGCGGGCAACGTGGTGGAAGGCCGGCCCGGGCACACGCGAGAGCCAGCGGCGATGTTCAGTCCGGGGAAGGGAACTGTTGAGTTCGCCCCCGCCCCCTTTGACACGGCGCCGGTCAGCGCCACCACGGCGCAGGCCGCCTACACCGACGTGCTGGCCCAGGCGGGCGCCACTTTGCCCGTGCGCGATTCGGTGGACCGCCGCATCATCGAAGAGGTTCGCTCTGGCCAGGGCCGCATCATCGATTCTCAGAAAGAGGTCGGCGGCTGGCCTGTGTATCGCGCTGCGGCGCCCCCTCTCGATTCCGATGGCGATGGCATGCCTGATTCCTGGGAACTGGCGCAAGGCCTCAATCCCAAGGATGCCTCCGATGGCGCCAAGGCCGCCGCCGCCGGCTATACCAATATCGAGGTCTACCTGAACTCGCTCACTGCACCAGTTCCGCCTCGATCACCACGTTAGCCCGCACCTCCACCGTGCCGGTCTCCACCGGCGTCGCCGCCGCAGCCGAGCCCGCGCCGGCCAGTCCGGAAATCGCGCGCACCGCTGCCGCCTCCTCTACCGACACAATCACACCCAGCTTTGCGTTCAGCCCGGAAGCAATCGCCTCGGCCGAGGCGCGTGCCTGTTGTGTGGCCAGCTTCAGGGCGAGCTGCCGCGCCGGCTGCGGGTCTTTCAACCCGAAACGAATTCCGCCAATATTGTTCGCACCGGCGCCGACAGCCGTATCGATCAACCGGCCCGCGATGGAGAGATCCGCCGTAGTGACCTCCAGCGAATTGCTGGCCTGATAGCCAACGAGCTGCGGCTGCCCGCCCGCAGGGTAGCGGTACACCGGATTCACCCAATAGCTCACGGTTCGCAGGTCCGCGCTGGCTCCCAGTAGTTTCTTGATGGCGTCAATCACAGATGTTGAGCGCGTGGCATTCTCGTCCGCCGCCTGCTGGGCGGTATCGGCCTGATTGCTCACCGTGACACTGAGCTTCATCTGGTCCGGCTTGAAGCTCACCACGCCTTCGCCGGCGGCGCGGATGAACGGGCGGCGTTGGGCTGGCGCCTGCAATGCCAGGGCAAGCAGCAGCGCGATAGACGAGACGATCCGCATCATCGAAGTCACCTCGCCCCCATTCTCGCATTAGTGCTTGGCGAGCTTCCCGTTGACCATGACGTTCGTCATCGTCAACCCTTCCACGTGCTCCAGAGTGTCGGCCTCCGCGGCGGATTCAAAGACGCAGTCTTTCAACCGGATCTCGCGAATCGGCGCACTGGCGTAGCCGCGCGCATAGACCACGGACTTCATCTTGCGGCAGCGCAGATTCGTGATGTCGATATTGCTCACTGCGGGCGGAAACTTGCCACTGTCGCCCTCTTCATACAGGAAGTCGATGTGGATCGCCGCGTCGGCCACTTGGCCCACCGTGACGTTGCGCAGATAGACGTTTTCGATAAAACCACCGCGCACCGAATTTGTTTTGAGCCGCAGCACCCGGTCCAGATTCGGGCTGTCCATCCGGCAGTCCTCAATGAAAACATTGCGGCAGCCGCCGGATATCTCGCTCCCGATCGTCACACCGCCGTGGCCGTCCTTCATTTCGCAGTTGCGGACGATGATGTTCTCGCTGGGCATCGCCACTCGCCGCCCGTCGCGGTTCCGCCCGCTCTTGATGGCAATGCAATCGTCGCCCGTGTCGAACAGGCAGTTCTCAATCAGCACGTCCGCGCACGATTCCGGATCGCACCCGTCGTTGTTCGGGCCGTGGCTGTTCACCTTCACATTGCGCACTATGACGTTGCGGCACAGCAGGGGATGGATCTCCCACATCGGCGAGTTGACGATGGTGACGCCTTCGATCAGCACGTTCTCGCAACGGCACGGCTGGATGAACTGCGGCCGCAGATAGCTGCCCTCGCCGAAGACGCGCTGTTCCACCGGCACGTCCCTCTCCACCATCTCCGCCAGTAGCGCCCGCGCCTTGGCCTGTTGTGGACCGCCCTTGGCATACCCGTACTCCGCGCGGCCCTTCCACGGCCACCAGTGCGACGCATCGCTCTGTCCGTCGAGCGTGCCCTCGCCAGTGATTGCGATGTTCTTTTGCCGGTCCGCGTAAACGAAGGGCGAGTAGTTCATGCACTCCATCCCTTCCCACCGGGTGAATACTACCGGCATGTATCGGGACGGGTCCTGCAGGAACTTCACAGCCGAGCCTTTAAGCAGATGCAGATTCACGTTGCTCTTCAGATGAATGGGGCCCGTGAGGAAGATGCCCTCCGGGACCACCACGCGCCCGCCGCCGGCCGCGGCGCACGCCGCGATGGTCTTCTGAAAGGCGTCCGTGCAATCGGCCTTGCCGTCCGCCACCGCCCCGAACCGGGTGATCGGAAAGTCGCGGGCAGGGAACTGTGGCGGCCGGATCCGCTTCAGTACTTCGGCCATCCGCTGCCAGGCATCCGGCTGAGCTCCGAACAGAGGAGCGGCGAGCGTGGCGGCAAAGCTGCGGCGGGAAAGAGACATATCAGTGCGATTCTACTCCGCCTATCGGGCGGCGCGGAGGATCGCCTGCAACTCGTCCACCGGCAACACCACCGGATTGCCCTTCATGCTGCTGGCGGCGGCCGCCTTGGCGCAGACATCGGCCACGTGCTTCTCGGCCAGTCCGTAGGTTCGCAGCGGCGCAATCCCTAGATCGCGCGTCAGCGCGGCCAGCCAGGGCGCCAGCCCATCATCGCGGCCCGTGAGCAGGCGCGTCACCTCTTCATACCGGCGGAGCGTATCGCCACCGGCATGGCGCAGATTGGCCTCTGTCACGTGCGGCAGCAGCGCGGCGCACACTGCCCCGTGTGGCGCGTCGAACATCCCGCCGATCGGCGCGGCGAAGCCGTGTACGGCGCCCAAGCCCGCGTTGGCCAGCGCCAGCCCGCCCAGCAGGCTCGCCATCGACATGTCCGTGCGCGCCTCAATGTCCAGCCCGTGCGTGTAAGCCCGCCGCAGCGAGCGGGCGCAGAGCGCAATGCCGCGCACGCAGAATATGTCTGTCATCGCGTTGGCGCGCACGGAAACGTAAGGCTCAATCAACTGCGTCAACGCATCCATGCCCGTGGACGCCGTCAACGCCGGCGGCAAGTCCAGCGTCAGTTCCGGATCCACCACGGCCAGCCGAGGCAGCATCGACGGGCTGCGCAAGCTCGCCTTCACGCCATGCGCGGGCGACGCCAATACCGCGTTGCGCGTCACCTCACTACCGGTGCCCGCCGTCGTCGGCACGGCAATGAAGGGCGCCGCCGCGTTCGGCATCGGCTGCGCCCGCCCCACCACTTCGAGGTAGTCGAGAATGTCCCCCGGATTGGTGAGCAAACCGGCGATGGCCTTGCCCGCGTCAATGGCGCTGCCGCCGCCGCAGGCGATCACCATGTCGCAGCCTTCGCTGCGGGCCGTCGCCACGCCGCGCGCCACCAGATCAACCGTCGGCTCGCCCTCCACCACGAACGGCACGCCGTCCAGAGAAGGCAGCCGCGATACGCGGCCCGTCACCAGCAGCGCCCGCCCGCCCATCGCCCGCGCCGCCGCCGCAATCTGCCCGCGCTGGCCCGCGCCAAAGAGGATCCGTGCGGCCGTGGCGAAATCAAAGTTCATCGGGGAACACACCGTTGTACTTTACGCTGGTGCGCGGCGCGGCCATCATCGGCGCCACCGTGTCGCGCCAAGCTGCATAGTGCGCCGTTTCCTTGTGCGCGGCCGTCGCGGCGGCATCGCGGTAGATCTCGATCAGCACGAACCGCGTTGCGTCATTTTGCTCCTGAACGACGTCAAAACGTGCGATTCCAAGCTCCAAAATGCTGTTTTTTGCGTTCTCAATCGTGGCTGCGAGGAACTCCTCCACGCAATCCGGCTTCACCTGAACATGGACATGAACGATGATCATGGCGCATCTCCTCCGGCGTTCAGTACTTCGGCGACACCAGCGAATCGAGCTTGTCCAGATCGAAATCGGCCGACTTGCAGAGATCGATGATCGGCCGCTCGGCCGCCTCCACCTTCCGCGCCGCGTCCGCTACCAGATGCGCGATCCCTGCCGGAATGATCACTGCGCCGTGCTTGTCGGCATGGATCAAATCGGCGGGATGGACGGTCATGCCGAACACGCGCACCGGGCAGTTGAAATCTTCCAGGTGCGCATAGGCGTGGGAAACCGTCACCGCGCCCGCAAAGAGGTGGAAGCCCAGCGGCCGCACTTCGTCGAGATCCCGCACCGTGCCGTTGGTGATTACGCCCAGGCTCCCCAGCGAGCGGTGAATGTTGGAGTTCACCTCGCCCCAGTACGCCCCGGCCGCCGTCTCGCCCAGATCCTGAATGACGGTGATCTTCGGGCCGGGCATCTCGCGCGTCCAGGCCCAGTAGTCTTTGCGATTCACGCGGCGCTGCGCCGCGCCTGGTTGCGCGCTGTGGATGGCAGCCGTGCAGGCGTGCGCCACCACAACGCCAAACTCCGGGAACAGGCAGCGGATGCGCCCGTCCGTGCAGCCCTCGCCGCGCGGGCGGACGTCAAACGTCTCAATCGCGTTCGAAATCGTGGGCGAGTTGAAGGTGCGCAATTCATCGATCTGCGCGGGGGTGAGATTCGTGGAAGGCATCTCCATCATGATAAGAGAAGTGAAGACCTGGAAGATCCTGCTGGAATACGATGGCAGCCGCTACTACGGCTGGGCCGAACAGACCAACGCCCCGCGCACCGTGATGGGCGAACTGCGCAAGGCGGCTGAATGCTTTTTTGAAGGGCCTGTCGAGTTGATGGGCTCGGGACGTACAGACTCCGGAGTCCACGCCGCGGCACAGGTCGCGCACTTGCGCGCGAAGCCGAAGCGGCCGGCCACACCGGAGCAGATCATCCGCGCGCTGAACGATCTGCTGCCGGCAGATGTCGCGGTGCTCGACGTCGAAGAAGCCTCCGCCAAATTCAACGCCCGACATGACGCCATCGCCCGCAGCTACATCTACCAGATCTCGCGCCGCAAGACCGCATTCTCCAAGAAGTACGTCTGGTGGATCAAGGAGCCGCTCGACGTAGCCAGGATGAGCGAGGCCGCCGCCCTCATCGCCGGACGTCATGACTTCGCCCGCTTTTACTCCAAGGATTCCTCGGGCGGCAAAGAGTCCACTGTCGTGGTGGTCACCTCCGCGGCCATCGAGGAGGACGACGGCATGCTGCTGTTCCGCATCGAGGCCTCCCACTTCATCTGGAAGATGGTGCGCCGCCTGGTCGGCGCACTGGTCAAGGTCGGCCTGCGGCAGCTCACCGTGGCCCAGTTCGGCGCGCTGATCGACAACAAAGGCCCGGTTCATGACGTCGCCTCCTGGACCGCTCCGGCGTCCGGGCTCTTCCTCGAAAAGGTGCGCTACCCCGCAGTGTGATATTTTCGGATTCGGTACCCCCTACCGGAAACTTCACCATGCGCACTCTGTTGTGTCTCCTCATCCTCCTTGTAAACGCTTGCCTGGCCGCCGACCGCCCCAACTGGGACAACCCGGCTGTCATCCAGGTCGGCACCGAAAAACCGCACGCCACGATGATGGTCTACCCCACAGCGGAACTCGCGCGTTCCGGCCCGATGGCGTCTTCACCGTGGTTCCAGTCTCTGAACGGAACTTGGAAGTTCACCGGCGTCCTGCGTCCAGCTGATCGCCCCCTCGACTTCTTCTTTCCCGAATACGACGACAGCGCCTGGCACAACATGCCCGTGCCCTCCTCCTGGCAGTTGAGCGGCTTCGACATCCCCATCTACACCAACGTCCTCTATCCGTTTCCCCAAGACCCCAAAGTGATGCCCACCGTGCCCAAGGAATTCAACCCTGTGGGCAGCTACCGCCGCACGTTCACGGTCTCTCCCGCCTGGGCCGGCCGGGACGTATTCCTGCACTTTGCCGGCGTCGATAGCGCCTTCTACGTCTGGGTCAACGGCGTGCAGATCGGTTACAGCGAAGACAGCCGTACGCCGGCCGAGTTTAACATCACAAAGCATCTCAAGCCCGGCGCCAACACGCTGGCCGTGCAGGTCTACCGCTTCGGCGATGGCGCCTATCTGGAAGATCAGGATATGTGGCGCATGAGTGGCATCTATCGTGAGGTCTATCTCTGGAGCGCGCCCGCCACCCACATCCGCGACTACGAGGTGAAGGCCGGGTTGGACGCAGCCTACACGAACGGCACAGCCACGGTGAAGGCGGACATCACCCGGCCCGAGGGCTGCACCCTGCAGGCCGAGCTCTTCGACGGCCCCAGGAGCGCCGGCAAGGCCACCACACCCTGCTCCGCCCGCGCTGAACTCAACATCCCAGTGCCGGCAGTGAGGAAGTGGTCCGCGGAGTCGCCCCATCTCTACCTGATGCTGCTCACTCTGAAGGACGCCAAGGGCGCCACGCTCGAAGTCATTCCGCAAAACGTCGGCTTCCGCACTGTGGAGATCCGCGGCGGCAAGGTGCTGGTCAACGGCCAGGCCATCATCGTCAAGGGCGTCAACCGCCACGAACATTCGCCCGAATCCGCAAAGGTCGTCGACCGTGCCCTGATGATCAAAGATATCGAGCTGATGAAGCAGTTCAACATCAATGCCGTTCGCACGTCCCACTACCCGAACCATCCCGATTGGTACGAGCTCTGCGACAAATACGGCCTTTACGTGATGGATGAGGCCAACATCGAAGCCCACCACTACGGCAACGGCAAGAGCGACAACCTGCTCACCAATTCGCCCGAATGGTCCGCCGCCTATCTGAACCGCGTGGAGCGCATGATCGAGCGCGACAAAAACCATCCCTCGATCATTTTCTGGTCAATGGGCAACGAGAGCGGCGACGGCCTGAACGCCAGGCTGACTTACGAATGGGCCAAGCGCCGCGACCCGTCGCGCCCCTGGCACTACGAAGGCACCACAGCCAATGGCGGCTCATCCGCCGACATCAACTCTTTCATGTACCCCACGCCGGCGCAGGTGAAGCGCTACGCCGCGGCCCGGCCCGAGATGCCGCTCATCCTCTGCGAGTATTCCCACGCCATGGGCAACTCCAGCGGCGGCCTGAAGGAGTATTGGGACATCTTCTACTCCGGCACCAACGCGCAGGGCGCGTTCGTGTGGGATTGGGTCGATCAGGGCCTCTGGCTGTCTGTACCGGCTGAGTTCAAGGCGAACACGAAGTCTGCGCGTTTTCTGGCCTACGGCGGCTGGTGGGAGGATAAGACTCTCATCCGCAACGACAACAACTTCAACAACAACGGCCTAGTCAGCGCGGATCGCAGAGCGCACCCCGGCCTGCACGCCATCAAGTACGCCTACCGTAATCTGCACGCCTCGCCGGTCAACCTGGTGGACGGCATGCTGAAAGTGAAGAACTGGTGGAATTTCACGAACGCCAAGGATGTGGCCGAGGGCACCTGGGCTGTCCAGAGCGGCGGCGTCACCGTCGCCTCAGGCCGCCTGCCTGAGCTCGATATCGCTCCCGGCGCGGAAAAGCAGTTCACCATTGCCATGCCCAAGCTCGCCGCCCAACCCGGCGCCGAGTACATGCTGAACGTCAGCTTCACCCTGAAGGCCGATACCTCCTGGGCCAAGCGCGGCCACGAGATCTCCTGGGAGCAGTTCCCGCTGCCCGCCACCGTGGAGCCGCCGAAGATGGACGTCTCCAAGGCGGCCCCGTTGACTCTCAACAGCGAGCCCGATTTCGCCACCGTCAAGGGTGCGAACTTCTCGCTCCGTTTCGATCGCGCCAACGGCGTCATCACCTCCTATGTCTACAAAGGCACGCCGCTCATCGAGCGCGGGCCCCGCGCCGATTTCTGGCGCGCTGTCACCGATAACGACACCGGCGGCTCAAAGGGTTCGGGCCTCTCATTGAAGAATGTGGTGAATCCGGAAACCAACTACCGGATCTGGCGCGAGGCTGCGCCCCAGATGACCATCCTGGAAACGAAGGCGGACAACGACGGCGGCGTCGTGCGATTCATCACCACGGCGCAGCTCGCAGGTATGGCCGGCGCCAAGGCCACAATTACGCACACAGTCTACGGCAGCGGCGATGTCATCGTCGACTACGCCTATCAACCCGGCGCCGCCAAGCGGCCCATGATCCCGCGCATTGGCACGGAGCTGGTCATTTCTCCAGGCCTGGAGAATATCACCTGGTACGGCCGCGGGCCAGCCGAGACGTATGTCGACCGCCAGTTTGAGCGCACCGGCCTCTTCAAGAGCACAGTCAACAAGGAATGGGTGGAATACTCCAAACCGCAGGAAAACGGCAACAAAACCGATGTCCGCTGGGTGGCGCTTACGAACCCGCAAGGCATCGGATTGCTCGCCATCGGCGCGCCGGTGCTCAGCGTTGGCGCCAAGCACTTCACCAAGGATGATATCGAGCGCGCCGCCTATTCCTTTATGATGCAACCCCACCCGCAGGTCTTCCTCAACCTCGATATGAGGCAGATGGGTGTCGGCGGCATCGACAGTTGGACGCCCAATGCCTTCCCGATGACGCCCTACCGGATCCCGGCCGATCAGGCGTATGCTTACCGCTACCGGCTGACTCCGGTGGAAGGCGATTTCACTGCCAAGACCCGGGAACGGTTCTAAGGAGGAGTTTCATGCGCAAGCAAATCGTAATTACCACCGCCGCGCTGCTGCTGCTGGCGGCGTGCAAATCAACAGAATCAGGAGTGAAAGGTTCCGTGACAAAACAGGAATTCGGCAAGACAGCAAGCGGCGAGGCCGTGGACCTCTACGTCCTCAAGAACAAGAACGGCGTCGAGGCCGCCATCACCAACTACGGCGGCATTGTCGTCTGGCTCAAGACCGCCGATAAGATGGGCCGCCTCGCCAACGTCGCTCTCGGCTTCGACAAATTCGACCGCTATCTCACACCGCCGCCCTACTTTGGCGCCCTCATCGGGCGCTACGGAAACCGCATCGCCAAAGGCAAATTCACGCTCGACGGCAAAGAGTACACGCTCGCCACCAACGACGGCGCCAACACCCTCCACGGCGGTAAGCAGGGCTTCGACAAGAGAGTCTGGACCGCCGTGCCGAACTCCGGCCCTGCCTCGCAAAGCCTGGTGCTGAAATATACCAGCAAAGACGGTGAAGAAGGATACCCAGGTACCCTGGACGTCACCGTTACCTACACGCTCACCGACGAAGATGATCTCTCCATCGAGTACCGCGCCAAGACCGACAAAGCGACGGTGCTAAACCTCACCAACCACACCTACTTCAACCTTGCCGGGGAAGGGCAGGGCGATATCCTCGCCCACAAAATCGCCATCAACGCCAGCCGCTTCACCCCCGTGGATGCCGGCCTGATCCCCACCGGTGAGCTGAAGAAAGTGGAGGGTACGCCCTTCGATTTCCGCAACCCAACGGCCATTGGCGCGCGGATCAACGACGACGACGAGCAGCTCAAGCTCGGCAAGGGCTACGACCACAACTACGTGCTGGACCGCAAAGGCACGGGCCTGGAGCCGGCCGCCAGCGTCACGGAAGAGTCCACCGGCCGTCTGCTGGAGGTCTGGACCACCGAACCCGCCGTCCAGTTCTACACCGGCAACTTCCTGGATGGCACCCTAGTCGGTGCCAGCAACCGCGCCTATGCGAAGCGTTCCGGCCTCTGCCTGGAAACCCAGCACTATCCGGACTCGCCCAATCAGCCTGCCTTCCCCACCACCGTGCTGAAGCCCGGCGAAGAGTATAAATCCACGACGGTCTGGAAGTTCCGGTTAGCGGGCAGCTCAACCAGATAGACCGTTTTCGGGTGGCCCAAGTCTCATAGAAGTTGCGGCATCGGCGGGCGCTTCGCTATACTTGTGAGTGCCGCACTTCACTGTGGGCGCGTAGCTCAACTGGCAGAGCAACTGACTCTTAATCAGTAGGTTGAAGGTTCGATTCCTTCCGCGCTCACCATTTAAAATCAACAACTTGCAAGTTATTGAATGGTGCCGCCCCGCTCCACTGTAGTGGAAATTGTAGAGATCGGTTTCTTGTTTGCTCCCACGACAGGTAGACTCATCGCCTCCACCGCCTCCCGTTTGGCCGCCATTCGAATGTGCGAGTACAGTTCCAGCATCTTCGAGCTCATGTGTCCGAGGATTGCCTTCATCGCCGCTTCGGACACTCCCGCCTCTGCCATCTTCGTGGCCGCCGTGTGCCTCAGGTCGTGTTGACGGCAGGACACGCCGGCCTTGATCCTCAGCTTCTCCCATGCGGTGCTCACGCTGCCAATTTGGATGGTAGGGTCAAGCGGGCGAGGTGCGCCCTTCTTCGGCCGTCCGGCCTTGCCAGGAAAGAGAAACCAATCCGGCAACACTTCCAGGTGTCCCAACTTCCGCATCTTCGCCGAATACCAACTCAGGTGAGTTTCGAGCGCCGCCCGGAGGTCGCCGTTCATCGGAATCGTGCGGCCTGTCCCAGCCTCCGACTTGGCTACTCCCACGGTGAGAATGCCATTTCGAAAATCAACTTGCGACCAGCGCAGCGAGCATATCTCACCCGCCCGCATTCCGGTCGTCAGTGCAATCTTCAGGAAGGTGTAGAGCATCGGGTTGCGGTTCGGGCTATCGTCCATCGCCGCGGCGTCGAGCAATCGCGATTCCTCTTCGGGACTCAGCGCGCGGCCCACGTCCTGCCGTTCTTCAAGCTTTCGCACCTTCGGCCAGAGTTCGCGCCATGTGCGCCCAATCGCTCTACTGAGCTCGCCCAACTCCATGTTGATCGTGCGGCCGCTCACGCCCTCGTCCATGCGGGTCTGGATGTACTCACGGATGACCGTCTCCGTGAGATCAATCAGCATGAAGCCCTTCAGCAGCCGCCGCACATGGACCAGGCGTTGCTTGCTGAAGATGACGCTCTTGGGGCGGTGGTTCTGGCCGTAGAACCGCTCGTATTCATCCACGATGACTCCCACGGTACGGATGCGCGTCTCCGATGCCGCCTGAGGCATTCCGGCCAATGCCTTCTCCATCTCCAGGCGCCGGGATTTCTCGGCCTGTACCGCTACACTCTTTCGTGTGCTGTGGGACGAGTCCTGAATCCGTCGCCCCGCGACAATGAATGAGAACCACCAGATATCGCCGCGCCTGTAAACTGCCATGCTGCCTCCGTTGTACCACCACCGGCTACCATCAAATCAGCCCCATCGGACTGGACCCCGATGGAGGTTAGAGGCCCGGGAGTGCTTGCGCGCCCGCGGGCCTCGCTCCTCGGCTGCTACGCCGTCCGGCTGCTGAAGGCTGCCCTGATGCGTCGCGCGTGCTTCGTCATGGTTTCGGCCCATGACAACATCCGCGGCTTGGCCCCGTCCTCTGCGCAATCGTCCCGCACATCCCGCAGCATCATATAGAACACCAATCGGTCATCCTTTTGGGGCTCTTCCCAAGACCCACCATCGCCCTCGCCGATCCTGAATTCAATAGCTTCGTCAGCGAGCTCGAGAATCTCTTTCCCGTACAAGTCGAGAGGCGTGATCGATGCCACGCCCGAGGCGAGGTCGGGCGCCGGTTCCTCAACGTCGGCAAGGTCAAAGCCCCGCATCCCTCCCAGGTGACGCTTGAGGCTCTCGTATTCGCTTCGAGATAGTGGGGCGTCCTGTTCCCACCCACCTTCCCCGTTTTCCATCATCAGAAAATACTTGGGTTCCGCAGGCGTTTCCTCGAGCCATTCAGGAACGGCCCGGTCTGTTGTCGTCGCTGTTGTGGTCATGTTGTCAACTCCTTTGAAATTTGAGAGACACCACGGGCGAGTGTGGATTTGATGGGAGGTGAATCGGTAAGATTTGAGTCAGCCTGCATCGTGCTCATCCCACGGTGTACGGTCAGAGGCCCGCGCGGATTGGCGTCCGTTCGGGTCTCGCTCTGAATCATACGCCCGCTGCCAGCCGCGCGCAACTACCCAAAGCCTGAAGCCGAAACTAGTACTTTCGTCGGGGGTCCTGAAGTTCCAGCGTGCTAAGCGATACTCCGTCTATCGGAGCACCATCCGGAGAACCGATAGATGCACATGGAGACCTACCTAAAACTCTTGGTTTTGCTGGCAGCGATCTACTGTTTTGTGCAGAGTGTTCGAGGACTCAAAGCGGACGCCGAGGCGGAAGCCAAAGCGAGCGCCGCAAGATTGCACGACGAGTATTAGACCCGCAGACAGTAACGGCCACCGTTGCCGATGGCCGCCGCCGCTTGTCCGCGGTCCCTCAAAAATCCGGCCCCGCCACGCGGACGAGGCCGGTTCTCTAAGGAGAGCGCCGAGTGCTCATCACTGCATCGGCGCATGAGCGCCCCGTTGCCGGGGATATCGTGCGGAGGCCGGTGGAAGATGACCGGCCCCCGTGCCGTTGGCGTGGATACATCACGCCGCCAGCGAGATCGTTACATCGCGGGTCTAAGCACCTCGGCCAGCCGTTTCAGTTCGGCCAGTAGATTCCCGTCCTCGGATTGCTCGTCGTCCCGCGCCAGTAGCCGCTTGACTTCGAGATTCAATTCGCGGAGCTCGTCGATATGCCCGGATTCCAGCGCAGCAACCTCCATGTTGCGGATAAGCTGCTTTGCTTGACTCAAGTTTTTAACAGTCAGGATTTGCGCGCCGGGTTGCGCCGGCACACTCACCAAACTGACTTCATGAATTCGGACCTCGGTCAGGTTCCGCACGCCGTCCACGTGCTGCACGGAATCCCGGTTCGGAAGGGAAAATCCAATCGACAGGCCTTTAATCAGGCCTTTTACCGCCCGATCGTAAGCGAGTGACCCGCCCGGGTCGCCCCGGTCGATCTTCCCCCTGATGACAAGAGCCTTATCGGAATCTTCGATGTTGGCCAGGCCGATGGGCTGGCCTTGATCGTGGCCCCATAGCAATGGGTACCAAACGATCCGTCTCACCGAGCCGCCAACGTCGCCTGACGCGGCCACAATCCCTCGGCCAGTCACTCCTGGCGGAACGCGACCATCGGGTCAACCCTGGTGGCTCGCAGCGCCGGGATCAGGCTTGCGAGTACGGCAACCACAATCAGGAAAAACGCTGCTCCCACTATGCTCACGGGGTCCGCCGGACCGACACGGTACAGCAGAGGCGCGATCTGCGGGGTTGCTGCCAGAGTGACGGCGAGCCCGGCGGCGATCCCCGAAAAGGCCAACAACAGGCCTCGCCTCATAACCATCCGTAGCACGCTCTCACGGTCGGCCCCCAGCGCCATGCGGATACCGATTTCCCGCGTGCGCTGGCTAACCGAGTAAGCCATAACTCCGTAGAGACCCACACCGGCGAGCAGCATGGATATGGCCCCGAGCACTCCGAGGAACAACGAGGCGATCCGCGGCCCGAACCAGGCAGCCGAGATGTAATCAGATAGGGGCATGGCTGTCAGGCCTGCGGAGTTCGGATCGATGGCCGACATCTCGCGGCGGAGTACGGGGACGAATCCGCGCGCCTCGCCCTCGGTCCGGGCATATATGGCCACGCCGCCTTCGCCACTGCCGTTGTGTACCTGGTCGAAGGACATGTAGAAGTATGGCTGCGGCGCTTCAGACAGGGTGCCATACTTGCTGTCCTTCACCATGCCCACAATCGTGAAGGGTTTGCCATAGACCTGCACCCGGTGCCCCAACGGGTCCCGTCTGTCGAAAAAGCGCCGCGCGAAGGATTCGTTGACGATCACGGCGCGTGGCGCATTTTCGTTGTCCTCAGGGCTGAAATCGCGGCCGGCGAGAATCGGCACCCTCAATAGGTCGAAGTAGCCGCGCGACACCGAGGCGTGATGCACGTCCAGGTTCTCGCCTTGCCTCGACGCATACCCTTCGACCATCACCTCGTTCCATTTCCCGAGCCCGAAGCCGAGCGGGATCGAGTCGGAATAAGCGGCGCCTGTCACCCCTGGTGCGGCGAGCAGGCGCTCGCGGAGTTGCCGCGAGAACTGCCGCTCCTCACTGGGGGTGTAGTTGTTCGTCACCAGAAAAAGACGGCAAACCGTCACGTTGCGGTGATCGAAACCGGCCGGGGTGTTCTGCAATCCGTAGAGGCTCCGGAGAAACAGCCCGAGCGTTACGAGGGCGGCCAGCGCCAGCCCCACTTCGGTTACCACCAGTAGCCCGGAGATGCGCCGCGAGTGCCCGCCCTGTGTATCGCCTCTTCCTCCTTGCTTCAATGCGTCCACTAGTCCGCGCCGCACAGGCCCAAACGCGGGCGGCAGACCGGACATCAGGGCGGAAGCCAGGCAGACCAGTGCGGCAAAAAGGAACAGCCGGCCGCTCGGGTGGACGTCGAAGTACAAGGGCAATCCCGTAGGCGGCACGAGATAGATGAGGATGTCCTGAGACCACAGCACGAAAGGAAGCGCCGCCAGTGCCGCCAGTGCCGCCAGAAGCACGCTTTCGGAAACCAACTGGCGGCCCAGCCGGCCCGGTCCCGCGCCCAGGGCGGCGCGGATGCCGAACTCCGTCTGCCTGGACGCGGAACGAGCCAGCAGAAGATTTGCGACATTGGCGCACGCAATCAGCAGCACGAGCCCGCAGGCCGCACCGAGGATGGACAGTGGCGACGCCAGGATGCCTGACACCCCCGACTGCGCTTTCCAGATCGGTACGATCCGGGCGCCGATCCCCTCGTTGGTCTTCGGAAAGGCTCGGGAAAGGCGCGCGGCAACCGTGGCCACCTCGGCATTTGCCTCACGGACGCTGACACCGGGTTTGAGCCTGACAATGGCCCTGAAGTGTCGCGCATCGCGCTCACGTTCGCCCATAAGTGGCGCTGGAACCCAGCCGTCAAATGCGATCCCGGGAATACTGCCCCGAAACTCCGGAGGCGCCACGCCGACGACGGTTACCTGTTGCCGGTTAATCCGTACGGTGCGGCCGAGAACGGAGGGGTCGCCCTGGAAGTATTGCTGCCACAGCCGGTAACTGATGACCGCCGTGAACGCCTTGGCCCTGTCGCCGTATTCCTCCCGAACGAACGTGCGGCCCAGGACCGGCTTCACGCCCAGGACGTCGAAGTAGTTTCCGGAGACCAGTTCGAACCACGCGGAATAGGCGCTCTCTCCGTCGCCGACCGAAGCGGGGGCCTGTTGGTTCAGCGCCAGTCCGGAGATGCTTTGGAGGTTCTCCTGGAAGTCCCGGCAGTCGGCATAGGAGAGGTTAGGAGCTTCGATGCCGCTGGCGCGGACGGATTCGACGACGGCGAGTCGTCCGTCGTCCATGGTGCCGCGGAACGGGTGCAGGACCATCCCGTCGATCCAGCCAAAGACTGTCGTGGCGACGGCAATACCGAGCGCCAGGGTTAGCACTGCGACCGCTGTAAAGGCCGGGGTCCGGCGGAGGACGCGCGCCGCGTAGTAGAGGTCTTCAAGGACGCTTCGCATGTGATTCCGCCCGCAATTTTGCATCCGGCTTTATATGATTGATTCCATTCAACGTTGCGGCTAACCAGTTACCGGTTTCGGGCTCAGGTGTCCGAAAATGGGACGCCAGCTGTTCGCGGCCTCTCGCTGATGGCAACGCGTACCCGCAAATAGAGATTTTCGAAGCCGGACATCTGGAGTCGCATCTCCTGGACCGCTGGCATTCCACAATCCGGTTACTGACCGTTGGTGCGAATCTCCTACCGTGGGTTGGGCATGCGCTCGGCTCTATTCTTGATGCCCTCGAGCCATTGAAGCCGGAGCAGCCCGCTTCCGGGTACAATCAATCTCCAGTAACGGCCCACGCCGCGGCAGGTGATATCGTCAAGCGCCTGGATACGCGTCTCTGTGCTGATTGTGGACCATCCGCTGCCCGCATCTTCCACGGTGAAGTCATAGGCCATTTTGACCGCCCCCTGCTCCCGATAGACAGTGAACTCCTGCAAAGTTCGCACCTCGGGGCGGCGTTGCTCCCGCACATTCCAAACCCCGGCCATCACGATTTCGCGCCCGCTGCCCCCAAAGAGGTAACCAGAGGCAGAAAACGCATCGAGTATCCGCATATCCTGCAAAAAGGCGCCGTTGTTATGAGCGGGCAAGGCCGCTCTGCGAATTGTCAGGAGCGTGACCAAGGATTTCATGTCGGCGAACGTTGACTGACGAATAGCCTGCATCACCTGCTCGGACGGGGCGTGAATGCGGGTTGAGTGCCTCTCGAAAAACTGGTACTCCGGCATGATGTCGTCGAGACGGGTTCTAGGTTGCGCGACACGGATCAACGAGGCCGGCCAGAAGAGAGCCGCAAGGCTCAGGGCCACGCCACCAGCGAGAACAAGCGCTCCGACGGCTCGTTTGTGGACCCCCAGAAACCGAAAAGGAAGAACCAGATTCGCCAGCCCACCGAGCGCCAGCACGATTCCAGAGTAAGCCAGCGTACTGAGCGGCTGAAACGAAGCCCAGTAGTTGAACAGCAGAACAGCGGCCAGCGACATTGCACTTAGTATCGTCCACGCCACAGCCTTGGATGACATGGCCTCATCTCCTTTCCTTGCGGCCGATCCTGACCCGAGGATCGAGTCACGGCCTGTTAACTAGTACGAAGAGATTAAGGTCCTAATTCCCACTGTTGTAACATTTCGGCGGTCTCGCGCGCACTGATCGAAAACTAGGGTTGTCGCGCCGAGTACGCCATCATGACGTGTAGCCGCGTTATTCGGAGATGTTGTCGATCTAGATATGTCCGATGGCGGGCGCGTCGGGCCAGAGTGCCAGTGTACTTGGGGAGAATCGCCACGGATTGGTCGGTCCGCATGAAGCCGCTTGAAGTCCCACGGTAGAGAAGCCCAGGCCAAAGGCTGGGCCCCGAGTAAACCGGCGCACCGCTACTCTTCGATCGCGTACACCCGCGACCCGTCCTCACGCCGCACGCTGCTGACCTTGTGCCCCTTCTTGCTCAGCGTCGACACGAAGCCGCGGATCGTGTGCTTCTGCCCGTTCGAGGCCAGGCCGATCTCCTCGAGGCTTGCGCCGCCGGCGCGCTCCAGCAGGGCGATCACCGCGGCCGTCCGCGTTCCGGCCCGATGCTCGCGCACGATGGGCTCGGTGGCCGACACCGGCGCCGATGCCGAGCCGACGGCCGCCGGCGTAGCTGCCGACGCCTGTGAGGCCGCCGTGGCCTTCGCACTGGCCTTCCTGCCCCGATGGCCGGTGGCCGCGGCTTTGGGAGCCGGGCGCGACTCGTTGAAGTGCTCCGCCATCCGCCGCATGGCGCCCCAGATGCGCTTCAGCGCCGTCGTCCGGTCCGTGAACTTCTTCACCGGCTTCAGGTCGCCGAGCGGCGCCACGCCCGCAAAGCCATTCCATACGCCGACCAGGCGAGCGATCTGCCAGTCGGCGGTCGCCTTTCTGAGGTCTTTCTCCGTGGTGACCTTTCTAAGAACATAGCACCTGCACACGTTGCCGGTAGTTTTCGAAGTTGCGGAACCCGTAAGCCTGCCTGCTGATTGTCTCCATCTTATTGTGAAATCCCTCGGTGATGCCGTTGGAGCGAGTGAATCGCCACATACGCGCAATCTCGGCCGACCAGGAGTGGAGTGTGTCTCCGAGCGTAACCAATTGCGCCAGTTCGGACTGGCGCAAGTCAACGATGGCGCGCAGGAAGCGCGGGGCCAGTTTCCGGCACTGCTGGCGCGTTCTGCTCTTCTTCAGCAGGATGGAGCATCCGATTACGCCGCCGCGCTTTCGCTGATAGGCGGCCCAGTCACCAGTTCCGGGTAGCGGGCAAATGACATCTTCGCCATCTCGATCATCTCGTCAAAATCCTGCTCGAACTGCTCCACGTGTTGCATCACCTCGTCTCTCCGGATGGTGCCGTCCCGTGTGGCATAGGTGCGCACGAGTCCCGAGAGCAATTGCTCCACCGGGGTGATGGATCCACGGTTCAATTTCAGGATCTTGGCGAATGTCACGAGGCTTTCCATGCAGCAGTCGGGAAGCTCTGCCGTCTCCTCCAGTAACTGAGCCATCGCCTCGCTGCGGGAAGGCTTGGGGGTCTTTGCTGTTGCGTTCATGTTGTCTACTCCTTTGAAATGTGAGAGACACCACGGGTGAGTAGATGTAGGGGAATCGGAATCGGTAGGATATGAACAGCCTGCATCGTGCTAACTCCACGGTGTGCGGTCAGAGGCCCGCGCGGATTGCACTCCGTTCGGGTCTCGCTCTGAATCATACGCCCGCCGCCGGCAGAGCGCAACCACCCCGCCGAATCCCATCGGCTTCGAGGATATGCCATCCATCTCCATCTGCCGGTTTTGGGCCCATCTGACCAAGCGCCCCGGAGACCGTAGTGAGTCCGGCAGTACTAGGATTCTCAATTCGGACCACATAAGGAAAGCCTGTTGCTTCATGTTTGAGAGTATGGTATCTTCTTGTCGTCTCGGAGAGAGACTAGCCGCTTCTGGGAGTGGCCAAGTCAAAGGAATCCCATCTTAGTCCAACCCGGAGGCGGACCATTAAACCTGGAGGTATGGAATGAGGTCGATTCTCACCGTGTTGATTCTAACCGCGCTAGCCGGAACTATGGCTTTTGCGGAAATGAAGGTAGTAACACAGACTTACGACATCCCTGCCGTCGCCTGTGATGGGCTCAATCTGGAGGGGGTCGGTTACGTTTTTACCATTGGGCCGGCACCGAGCGCCGATTGCACGGCGGGTACTCTTGCTGGGCCCGGTGTGACAAACCACATCTCTCGCCCCAATATCGAGGGCAGTGCTTCCGGAGTGCTCCACCTGACATTCTTTGTCCCAACGACCAAGTTTAGTTTTGGGGTGGCGCAGAGCACGACGTCGCTTACGCAAGAGGTGATCATCAACCTCAATCGCCCCGGCGTCGGGTTGCTGCGTGAGTCAATTACCCTTATCACAACAGCTGATCCGATCTTTGTCGGCGCTCGGTATGAATACGACGGCCCTGCGGTCAAGACTGTCACGATCTCGTTCAGCAATATCGGAGGTCGATTCGCCATTGACAACGTGACCTACTTCCGCCCTCCTGGACAAGACAAGAAGTAACCCAAGAGGACGTTTACCAAGGCAGGACGCACGTTTGCGGAATCAGCAGACACCACGAAACGGCACGTCCGCTTTCAGCTACCAGCGTGAATAGTGGGGCGGGGGAGTAGTGCAACTGGATTTCGCCATGCGCCATCAACGGCGCCGTCCACCTGGATACATCCGATGGCTGCCGCCGCGCCTAGGTAGGCTCGACCGGGCGAGAATGTAGCGGGTGCCGTTGGGAGTTCGGCGCCCGTTGCCCATTGGCGCGAAACCTAACGCCGCCGGGCGAGATCGAATCGGCGCCGCCACGATGGTGGAGTGCAGGGCAATTTCCGCTTCGTCTCGTCTGCCTTGATCGGTTGCAGCATGTCCGCCGCACGATCCAACACCACCTACACCGCCCGCGCCGCCAACTGGCGTTTGTTCAGCATCCAGGGAGAGGATTCCAGCAGCACCGCCTTTCGTGATTAAGTGCCGAGACGGCTCTTCGCCACAACGGGGGCATCCGCCCCAATTCCAGTCCAAATCACGAACATAACACTTTCACCCTGAGTCTGTAGTTTTCGAAGTTGCGGAACCCGTACGCCAGCCTGCTGATGGTTTCCATCTTGTTGTGGAATCCCTCGGTGATGCCGTTGGAGCGAGTGAAACACCACATGGCGGCGATCTCGGCCGACCACGATGCCCGATGATGATGGGGTCACGTCCTAGGCGCCTCGAGAGAGTTGCACCTGGCGCCGGAGGAGGCCAACGCCAGGTGGCAGTCTGTGGTACTCGGATACCCCGCCTTTTGAGTGCAGATTGATGAAGCGACATGCCACTAGTAGGCACTCCCTCGCTTCACGATGCCTCAGGCCGCATCCGGCCACAGCAACGAACTGGAGACGCCCATCGGGAAATTCCGATGCCTGCGTTTCCACGTGCAATTCTCTATTCGGCAGATCGAGAACGGAACTTTAAAGGAACCGCCAGATGCACTCCGTGGGCGTCTGGTTCTCTCGGGCTCATGGACTTGCGAAGGGTGCCCTCGCAGGCCCGCACGTGCCTGTCCACCTCCTGCTCCTTCCCAATTTTGAGTGATATCCGAAGTTAGTTATCTAATGACAACTGACCAATGCGGTATTTCCATAACTCCTTTCTTTCCCCATGATCAGAGATGGCTGCCTGTATTCCAGGCCAGGAGGAGCCAAGCCATGGTTCGCCTTGCGCAATCTTCGAGAGCGGCGCCGGTCTTGGCGGGAGCGGGTAGGTCCGAACAATCATTCGGCAGGCGATTGGATGACACCCGCTACTTGGGTGAAACGCTGTCAACAGTGCCGGCGTGAGGGTGGCAGTTTTCATAGGGAGAGAACGATGCTTACGTATCGATTTTGGATTGCAGTGATCTGGGTGGCTTTGTCGGCTGGCGTTGGTGCGCAGACCTTTGGCAAGGTCGTGGCATTAGGCGGGCATTCTGCCGACCTGGCGCTTGACGAGCCGAGAGGAGTGCTGTACGTCGCTAACTTCACATCCAATCGGGTTGATGTGGTTTCGGTCGATTCCGGGACCGTTGAGCGATCCATCAATGTCGCTTCGCAGCCTAGTTCCCTGGCGCTCTCTCCCGATGGCAAGTTTCTGTTGATCGGACACTACGGGAACTTCGCAGCACCCGATAGCCCCAGGAACGCGTTGACTTTGATCGAGCTCGAACCGCGCACCCGGCAGACATTCGCGCTGCCAGATCCGCCGTTCGGCGTGGCTTTCGGGATCGATGGCAAGGCCCTGGTCGTAACGAGCGCTCAGTTCCTATTGTTCGATCCGGAGTTTGGCACTACCGAAGTGATTGACACGGTGAGTGGCGTCACCGCCAAGACGCTCCCGCAGCCGCCCGCGAACTACCCTACCCAGATCGTTGGCGCTTCCCTGCAAGCATCAGCCGATGGCCTAAAGATCTTCGGTGTGACCGACACCATCCTGATTCAATACGACGTGGCGAGTCACTACGTCAGTTCGGGCGGTTATGTGGCATCACCTCCGCTGGGCCCGCGCGCGATCAGCGTCTCAAAAGACGGTTCGTACTACCTGGCCGGCTGGGCGCTGTTCGATTCCCAAAGCATCCTGGGCCAGTTCCCGAATCCCAAGGGCCTGTTAAACGTGGGCTCCCATGCAATCGATTCCGATCGAGGCATCGTTTATGCCGAGGTTCCGGAGGGTGTACCAACCACGACCACCACCGCCAACGGCAATTCCGGTACTTCGGGCACGGCGTCGAGTAGCGAGACTCTACCGCCCGCATTTCTCATGGTGACCGACGCCGACAATCTCGCGGTTCGCGAGCGGTTGAAGTTGCCGGAGCACCTCGCCGGGAAGGGCATAATGTCCTCCGATGGCATGGTGATGTATGCGCTGTCCGAGAGCGGCGTGATGATCCTGCCGGTCGGCAGGCGTCACGAGAGCCCACGGATTGCCTCGCTCCAGGAGGATCTCGTGTTTCGCAGCAACAGCTGCAATCCCGGTGTTGTGACACAGGACCTGACTATCGTTGATCCCAGCGGCGCCAATACCGAATTCTCGTTGTCCACAACGACGCCCGGGATTCGAATTTCCCCCAGCCGGGGCGTGACACCTCTCACGGTGCAGGTTTCGATCGATCCCGGTTCCTTCATGAACAAGAAGGGCACCCAATCGACAGTCATCGCCCTTCGTTCCGCCACGGCGGTCAACATCCCGAATACGGTTCGGGTCCTGATCAGCCTACCCGATCCCGACCAGCGCGGCACCATGGTGAACGTCCCGGGCAAGCTGGTGGACCTCATCGCGGACCCGCAACGGAACCGGTTCTTCATCATCCGCCAGGACACCAATGAAGTGCTGGTTTTCGACGGATCCAGTTACCGGCAGTTGGCGGCCCTTCGAGCCGGGAATACACCAACCTCCCTGGCGATCACGTTCGATCGCCGCTACCTGCTCGTGGGTAATGACAACTCGCAATACGCCAATATCTATGATCTCGAGACGCTGGAGCAAGGTCCTCCCATTCGCTTCCCGTTCGGACACTATCCCCGGGCGCTGGCTGCTTCCGCGAGAGCAATTCTCGCGGCAACCCGCGTTGCCGGGCCGAAACACACGATTGACCGGATCGATCTGTTTGGACGCATCGCGACCGAGTTGCCCACTCTCGGCATCTACGAAAACACGATTAACATCAACACTGCCATGGTGGCGGCCACCAACGGCGGCTCTATCATGGCCGCTCAGGCCGATGGCAGCCTTCTGCTCTACAATGCCAACGCTGACACGTTCACGATTTCCAGAAAGGAATCATCCGCGCTGGCCGGCGCCTATGCCGCCTCCAATTTCGATGAGTTCGTCGTCGGCAACACCATCTACAACGCGTCGCTGGTGCCGGTTCACCGTTTGGACGGCACGGTGGGCCTCTCCTCCGGTTTCGCATTCCTCGGGAAAGTCGGTTATCGGACAGGCGCATCCACTCAATCCAGCCCGGGCGTGATCCAACGTGTGGAACCGTCCTCCGGCACCGGATCAAACGCCACCCGTATGGTGGAAGCGCCAGTACTCGGCAACACCTCGTACGCTTTCACCAGGACACTCGCGCTACTACCGGACCTCAGCGGCATCATCAATCTGACCACTTCCGGTTTTACAGTGTTGCCGTGGAACTACGATGCCTCGGTACCCGCGCCCCAGATTTCAAAAGTGACCAACGCTGCTGATCGTTCCAGAGCAGTTGCGTCGGGCGGCCTCATCATCGTGAACGGCCAGAATCTGAGCGCCGTCAACATTGCCACGCAGGAAAAGCCGCTGCCCGCCGCGCTCGGCGAGAGCTGCCTGACTGTCAACGGACTACCCGTGCCAATGCTGATGGTGTCCACCGCCCAGATCAACGCCCAACTGCCCTTCCAGGCAGAAGGAAACGTCACGATGGTTCTTCGCACGCCGGGCGGAGTCAGCGACAACTTTAACCTTACGATCCTCCCCACTGCTCCAGCCGTCTTCCGCACTGCGCTCGCCGACGACTACTCCGTCCCCACCATCATTCGCGCCGCAAACGGCGCCGTCGTTTCGCCGGCTAACCCGATCCGTAACGACGACGAACTGTACATCTATCTCACCGGCATGGGCAAGACGAATCCGGAGATCCCCGCAGGTATCCCCTCGCCCGCTGATGCCCCCAACGTTCTGGTGGAGCCCAGCGTCGACATCAACGGGCATCCGTTGCCGGTGCTTTCGTCGAACCTCGTCCCCGGACAAATCGGCGTCTACGAGATTCGTGTCAAAGTGCCATTCAAGGTGCCGGCCGGCATGAACCAGAAGCTCCAGATCCGGCAAGGTGGTTACGTCAGCACGTCGGACGTGCGCGTGATCGACTGACCCGGTACGCGATGCACCGCACACGGAAGGAATCGCATGCGTAACTCAAAATACCCGATCTCCACTTTGGTGCTGGCGTTGATGGCGATGCTGCCACTTGCCGCACAAATGACGGTGGGGGTGCGGTTTCAAGCGACGTTTCCGGCCGCGGAGTTCTACGTGGACGGCGCCAGGCACTCCGGTCAAGCGGCGTTTTTCTGGCCTGCCGGAACGAAACACCTCGTCGAAGTGCGTCAGCCGCGCCAGTTGGACGGCAGTGGAACCACCAGCCTGAAGTTCAAAGGGTTTGAGGAGAATACCACGCTTCTTGCACCCGTCGAAAGTCCGATTCAGCAAATCACCGTCACCGCGTCCGTCACGGCCTACAAGCTCATCTTCGTGCGCGAGTATCGCGTAGACCTCTACCTGAACTATGATTCGCTAGACAATTGGCAGCTTGGGCTACGGGACAATCTCGGATGCACCTTCGAGAATCCCTACATCAACAAGACCGGATTCGTCCAGGCTTCGGTACCGCTGCCGGGCCTCGTCTGCGGCAACAGTGTCGTCTCCAGTGGATCGGCCAGGGGCGTGGCGTTTGGCGCCACTCTCGACCCCACCGGCGGGGCAGGCTGGGTCGAAGAAGGAACGACCATAGCGCTCAACGCCTTCAGCTACCCCGGCTACGTGTTTAAGGGCTGGGATTTGCCCAACTCCGCTGGAAAGTCCTTCCTGACCTCGCTGACAATTACCGGCCCCACGGTCATCCGCGCCCTCTTCGAGATGGGACGCCGGCACCACATCCGCTCCGCGCCCGAGGTTGGTCTAAAGGTCCTGGTCGACCGCACCCTAATGCCGACAAGCAATGCGAACGGGCGCTGCTACGCCGCCTCTAGCGAGCCAAATGACTATCCGGCGCCCGACAATCCAGCGCCGCCGACCAGCCCTGAAAACCCTACCTTGGCCCCGTACGGCCCCGGCATGCTGGTTCCTCTATGCGACGGCGACCGGGACTTCCTGCCGGGCACGCAAGTGCTGCTCGCGGCTCCAACGTCACAAACGACGAACACCGGAAAGATTTGGATCTTCAATCAGTGGGATCTGGGTGACGGCAGGACAGGCGGACAGAATACCTCGTGGACCGTTCCGGACGACTGGAGTCCGCAGACTCTCACCGCACAATTCGTTCCAGGACTGCGCGCCAGTTTTGTCACTCTGCCAACCGGACTGAAGCTGAAGATCGACGGCCGCGAGAATTGGCCCTCCCTGAACTTCGAATGGGGCATCGGCCACAAGCACAACGTCGAGGCTCCCACCGAACAGCTCGATTCGCGCGGGCGCCGCTACCGGTTCGTCGGGTGGTCCAATGGCGGCCCGGCGGCACAGGAAGTCACCATAGTGGAAGACCCGGTGACTCCGAATTCGTTCCGCATGATAGCCCGCTATGAGCTGCTCGGACAACTGAATCTGACAAGCGATCCGCCCTCGATGCCGGCAACGCTCGGCGGAGTGGAATGCAAAACGCCTTGCACCCTGGATCGTGTGGCCGGCACTGAAGTATCGGTCGCGGTCGCGCCTGAATTGGCGCTATCTCCGGATACCAAAGTCATCTTCGACGGTTGGACGGACGGATCGCAGGCACTCAGCCGGATAGTGACGCTCGGAGCGGACCAAATCGCGCTACGGGCGAAGTACCGCTATCTGCAACACCTGCGGATGATCTCTGATCCGGAGGGCGGCGCGGCGTGGGAGTTCTCGCCGGCGCCGGAAGCCGGGACCTATTTCCCGCTGGGGACGCGCGTAGAGGTCACGGCGGTGGCCCAACCGGGCCACAAGTTCCGGCGCTGGGAAGGCGCCTTGAGCGGACCGTATCACACGGGCTGGGTGACAATGAACACCCCCCAGACCATCGTGGCGCGGTTGGACAAAGTTCCAGCGCTCTCGGAAAACGCTGTGCGCAATGCGGCCGGCGTGACCCCGGAAAACATCGTGGCGCCCGGCTCGCTCATCTCCATTCGCGGCTACAACCTCGCGCCAGGGTCCCAGACCGGTCCGGCCAGCCCGTTGACGCAAACCCTGCAGGGTGTGGTCGTCCAGATCAACTCACGCATCTTGCCGCTCGTCTCGGTAGCTCCGGAGGAGATCATCGCCCAATTGCCGTCGGACTTCGTGGAAGGCGAATACACCGTAACCATCCGCTCCACCGGGCAGGCGCCGCTCTTCGGCAAGTGCCAGGTGGCCCGCAACGCCCCCGGACTATTCCGGGCCCCGGAATCGATCGACGATACGCCCATGGCGATGGCCTTCCACGAGAACGGCCACCCAGTGACGGTCGCGAATCCGGCCCAGACCGGCGAAACGGTCTCGATCCTCGGGACCGGTTTCGGACCGGTGGAGCCCAGCCCTCTGGATGGCTTTGCGGTACCCGCAGCGCCTCCGCTGGCACTACGGGACACGCTCGAAGTCGTGGCCGGTGGCGAGACCCGGCCCCACGTCTGGGCCGGTGCAGCGCCCGGCCGGGTGGGCTATTCACTGTTCAAGCTCCAGGTGGACGCCACCATGGGCCAGGCGCAGAACCTGGAACTCAAGGTACGAATCAACGGGCGGGAATCGAATCCGGTCCTGCTCCCATTGCAGTAGGCGCCTTCTACCAGACGTAGCTCAGGCTGACCGTCGGCACGATGTCGAAGTACCAGCCACTGATCTTGCCATTCACCGGCGTGATCACCTTGGTGGGGACCTCCGTCATGTAGGTGAGCACCTCAGCCCGCAGATGGAGCTTCGGATTGAGCGCGACACGAACCCCGCCGCCGGCCGTCACCAGCGGCTTCCATTCGCTGGTGTCCGTCAGAACGGCGGTCGCTATAAACGGTTGCACCAGCGACGCCGAGTTCCCGGAGCCGGTGTACTGCTTCATCCCACCGCCAACCAGAACGTAGGGTCGAACCTTGGACTTCTTTCCATTGAAGTAGAACGCCAGGTCATAGTGGACTGCATGCGTCCGCCCGGTCATGGAGAACGATTTGCCGCCCGACGTCAGCTCCATGTCATTGGATGCGTAGGAATATCGCAACTCGCCGCCTAACCGGTCGCCAATCTGCCCCAGGTACCCCGTCAACGCGTAGCCGGTCTTGAATCCGGCCTCCACGCTGGCCGAAGGGCCGCTCACCGTGCGCGTGTTGTAGAAGGAGGCGCCGCCGCCCCCTCCCAATTCGAAGCGCTGTCCAAAGGCGGCCGGAGCCATGCTGCCGGCAATAATTCCTGCGAGCACAGTCAGAGTAATCCTGTGTAGGTACATCGTGATCCTATCTGTGGGTTGGTAAGTCACATCATCAAGGCGGGCAAACGAACACTATCTCCAGGCGGTGCAATTCCCGCCTGGGTCCTGGCACTCCATCGGTTGAGCCACAACAATCGGCTTGCCGGTAAACGTGGATGCCAGGAAAGGCGTGAAGTGGTGAATCTGGTAATCCTGAACTGTCACCTGCGCATAGTGCCGGCTGACGGTCGTGATCGTGTCGATCACGTCATTCCTTTGGACCAGTTGCACGTTGACGGTGGCGTCCGCGAAGAAGCCGCTTTGGTTATCACCGCAATCGGCAGTCGTGCCGCAGAGTACCAGGTTTGTCACCATCGTCTGGTCCAGCCTGTTAGCTGCCGCCCAGCGCGCCGCGTCTGATGTTCTCCACAGAATAGTCTGGTGCTGGAAAAACACCCACGACCAGTCCATGGCGCCGAAAAGGACGACCAGGAACACCATGGCGCCGAGTGCGAACTCGATCATGGCTGCTCCCTTGCGGCGCTTGTTTTGTGCTGTGTGTTTCATGGCTCGCTCTCATCACGCCGGTGGACGGTACAGCCCCAGGAACGGGATCTCCATGGACGGCTTCCCCGTGAGCGTCGTCGGCCCAAGCAGACTGGAAAGTACTCCGTTATACACGTAGCCGGTAATCTCGACCTTGATCCGCTCCGGGCGGCCGTCTGCGGCAAGCACCGGCGTCGTCACTGAGACCATCCCGAGAGTCAGATCGGCGACAAGTGGGGTAACGCAGACCGCCGACGAGCCGCAAACCACCACGTTGCTGACAATCGTCTGGTGCGCAGCCGCGGTCGTGTAGGTTCGGCTGGCCGCGTACCTCGCGCCATCTCGGACTGATTTCTCAAGCCCGTTGTACAGATAGAAGAGGTAGCCGAAATGCACAGCGCCCAGGATCAACGACACGGCTAGAGGGAGAATGAGCGCCAACTCAATCAGGATCGCCCCTCGCGTGCTCCGTCTCGGCTTCATGGTTGTCACCTCACGAGCCGGATCTCGTATATGCCATCCTGGTTCACCGGCGTCGTCCCAGGTCCGAAGACCGTGGCTCCATTGTAGATGGCACACCAGTTCTCGTTTGTGCCGTAAGTGCCAACCAGAATAAACTCGTAGAAGCTGAGGATCTTGCCCGTGACCGGGTCCACGACCGGAGCATAAACCTTGGTGCCCGCACCTCTATCTTCCAGGGCCTTCGATATCGAGGCCACTTCCTGGGGTTCTACACCGTCAAAATTGAACGCCAGGTCGATAGTGCCGGCCATGGACCCGTTGACGAGCATCCTGTAATCGCTGGCACTATTTACTTGACCACTCGTGAAATAGCCGCGGCCGGCCAGTGTTTTCTTCTCGGCCATATCGTAAAGTTGCTCAGGAAAGTCGTTGACTTCACCGGTAAAGTCCACACCTGTGTTGGGCGCGTTGCGAATGGAGTCGCCCTTACACCACGCATAATGCTTTTTAGGTTTGAGATCTGGGTCTATGCCTGGGTCTATTGTCCTTTTGTTGAGGTCGAAACTCTGGGACCACGTACCGCCCCACCAGCGAATCGTGTACTCCTGGCCCTTCGTCATGTTCACGCCGAAGACCTCTGGATTCGCAGCAGAGGCCACGCACGCCGGGTACCCTGCCGCGATCGCGGTTGCGTCGGTAGTGCAATGACCCTTCGGTGCGAACGGGATCAAGCCGTCGTC
The DNA here is from genome assembly GCA_036504135.1 of Paludibaculum sp. Lineage (GTDB taxonomy): Bacteria > Acidobacteriota > Terriglobia > Bryobacterales > Bryobacteraceae > Paludibaculum. The sequence goes on along the minus strand of DASXVP010000020.1, from coordinate 87,330 downwards.
GAAGGTGGTTTTGAGCACCTGCGCCGCCACGGCGCGTGCTCTCGCGGGCGAGCTTGTCCTGTCGCCACCCAACAGCACCATCGAGAAAGACATCGGCACATTTGCGGTGGCGATGACCTCGACAAACCGGGAGTTGAGCGGAGCGCCAGCACCACTCGCAAGAAAGCTTCCGTCCGCGCCGCTGGCCGAGAACATCACCGTGTAATCGCCAGCCTCGAATGGACGAGTCTGGAAAAAATTGCGCTTCCAAGCCGTATTGCCGGACAGATAGGTGCCGGCCGCTGCGTTTGTGGCGTTCGTAAGGCCCGCCGCGGTCCCATCCAGCATCACCGCTCCCGCCAGCGCCGCCGCATCCGCAAACGCCTGCGCCTCGTTCCGCGCAATATACAGCCGCCCAACATCAATCGCCAAGCCCAAAAAACCGAAGATCACTGCCAGCGATAGCGCGAACATGATCAGCACCGCGCCTCGGCGCTTCAGCTTGCGCATGTTAAGCGTTGGAGCGTGAGTATGCATAGAACTCTCCTCCGTCCCGGTCTCCGATCTTAGTCCGAACCTCTGTTCCCATCAAGATTCCTTTTGGTTAACCCCCATGTCGTTCATGCCGCCGGATCGGGCGGAATAATGAGCAATACCTCCACCAACTTGGTCTCCTTCCCGGAAGTCGCCGGCCGGAAGGTCCACCGGGTGAGAAACTCCAACAACTGCCCGGAACTCCCGTTCGCCGTAACCGCCCGAAGTTGGTCCAGCTTGCCGCTCGGCCCAAGAATCCCATGAAAGACCTGATGGATCTTGGAATGCCACGTCACACCCGGCGGAAGGTGAGCTTCCAGCACAAACGGCGCTTTCAACGGGGCCGGCGAACCCAAGCTAACCACCATCCCGGATTGCCGGGCGCCAGTTTCCGCTCCCTCCGGTACGCAGTACTGCAGAATCCACTCCCGGGGGCCGCCCACCTGGAGGAAGACCGTATGCACTGGTTTGCCCGAAAGCAGCTTCGACAAGTCACCGGCCGCCTCTGGAGCCCCGGACTGAATGACGACAATGTCGAATTGACCATCTCGGGGGTAGGTCAGGGACAAAGACCCATCCTGATTGCCGCGCACCTGAATTGCACCCGAAGCGCTTGGAATCGTCCGGTTTGCCGAAACCTGCTCCCCAGCCTGCCCGGCCTTGCCCAATGGCCCGCGATCGGTTTTGGCCGTCTCTGCGGGAGCCGGTTTCGAAGGGCTCGTCGCCGGCCCATTCGCGCTGCTGGTCTTCACCGCCCGGGCCGTCTCCGCCGAGGTGTTGGTGCCGGCTGGCTCGTTCTTGGTGGGTTCGTGCTTCGCGCTCTCCGCCTTCACCGCAGCCGGCGCCTTTGCGGGAGCAGTCTCCGGCTTCTTCGACACCCCGCCGCTCCCGACAATCAGGTAGTTCCCCGGGGGAATCACCACTACTTCATTCGGCACTGGCGGAAGTGACGAGATAGCGATGACGGCAGCGGACTCACCTGTCGTCGTACTCCCTGGCGGAGTCGGTTGCGCCTCGGACCGGAGCGGCGTGGACCCCGATGCCGGCAGCGTCAGTCCGGCGCGGTCGGATGGAATCGGTGGAGTCGGTACTGCCAAAGTCGGCGGCGCGAGGACCGGTATCTCGGGCAGGGAAGTCAGCCCGGCGACGATTGTGGATGAAACCGGCTCCACCGATCCGGCAACAATGGGCGCCGGCGTCCTTTGTGGCGAAGGGCCGCTCCAAACTGTAAGGGATCGAATGTCCAGTGCGGCCGCCAGTTCCGGAGACAGCCGGTGAGGCTGGAGCAGCACTGCGGTAGCTCGCAAAGCGGCCGTCTCTGGCGCCGCTGAAAGGGCAGCCGGAGCGCGGCGCGTTCTCGCACCTCTACTCCGTTGAGAGGCCGTCGCGTCGGCGACTACATTTTGGATTCTCGGTAGGAGCAGCGGCTGCCGGGGCGGGATTCGGAGCAGAAGGTGCTCCACTCGCGACTTGGCAATGAGCTCCTTCACGACGTTGACTTCGGGCCGGCTGGCAATCCGGATCGCCTCACTCACCACCACAGCGCCCAGCAGATGTAGGCAGAGAGAGGCCGTCATGGCCAGCGGAAAACTGCGGGACCCGGTTGGGAATCCCCCGAAGTAGGGCGATTCCCAGGCTGCGGCCATGCCGCCCGGTCCATCGCCCGGCTCCGTATCCAGCGCCGCCCCTCCGGGATTCCGGGCGACGCGGACTACTATCTTCATTTCAGCGGCCTGCCATTGCTCCGAAATAGCTCGGAGTTGTCACAACCACCGAAGGCCGGACGATCAGCGAGCGAAGTGCCTGAGCCTTCACCGCCGGAGACGCTTTCGATGGCTTCCGCGGTGGCAACTCCTGACCGAAACCCATCTCGGCGCTCGTCAGGTTCTTCAGCCCGAAAAGTGCGAGTTCGAATCGGTCCTTGGCCCCCACCTTCTGGAACAGTTTCGAGAGGTAGACCTTCACCGTGCCCTCGGAAATGTTGAGGCACGTCGCGATCTCCTTGTTCTTTAAACCCTGCGAGAGTAGCGCGACCAGGTCACCTTCGCGCGGAGTCAGTCGTACCGCCCGCGAAACACGCATGCTGTCGTCGGACGCTGAATCGAAGACGTACTCCCCGCCAGCCACCCGCTGGAGCGCATCGGCCAGAAGCGCCGGCGAGGCGTGGGTGTCCACAATTGCCGCCACGCCCGCCTCCCGTGCCTGGAAGGTGAGCTCCGGCGCCAGGTTGCGCGCCAGGAGAACCACCCTCCTGGGAGGAACTCCACCACAGGTCAATGCCAGGAGTGGCCACGAGATGTTGGGGCACCAGTCCACTACTACCAGTGCGGGATTCAACTCAGTTAACACTGTGAGGAGCGAATCGGCGCTCCCGGTACTGCCCGCGAATTCCAGACTCGGGTGCAAAGCTAGGATGCTCCGCAGTCCCTCCGCCAGAACTGGCTGTTCTGTGAATAAAAAAACTGTATTGCGAGGCAAGGTATTCTCCACTGAAGCAACAATCAGGGCTGTTGTCGAGCTGGGCGGTCTCCGCTCGCAACTTTATACTCGTTTGGGTGAACCTGCACTCATGTAGATCAATCAGCGGGTGGCCGAAAGATAGGCATGAGACACCTTAGAGCGTACACCAGTTCTTGGAGATTTCAAGACAATATTATCCTTAGCCGGTACTAATCCATTTGAGCTAGCGTTTTCAGCGGTTTGCACATCCGGTCGTACTGCTAACTGTGGTTAGCCTATCCAAATGGAAGATTGTACGGACGCCGCAAGTTGTTTACCTTAGCTTCGACACCTCATCATGGGCACCGGAGCAAAACCCGCAAAACTATACACAATGGCACAGGATCTGAACTGTGTCGTGAGCTTTCCGAAGCTTCAATTAATAGCGGTAAGGGCTGCGGTAAACACATTCGACCGTCGTGGCGCGGTGATCCAGGTGTTGATGGGTGATTTGCAGGGCCGAACCATCAAGGCGCGGGAATCCGTGCTCTTGGAGGTCGGTCTGCCCCTCAGCCCGAAGTTCGGCCGGCGCGCCATGCACTGCACGGGCGTAGCGACACACGTTTCCGAATCCATCGATGGTTCGCTCTGGTTGACGGTGCGTTTTAGGCAGTTGCACTTTCAGCCGGTGGGGCCAGCATCGGTGCATGCAGGTAATTCCGTTCCTCTCTCGGAGGACAACCGCGGTCAGAAGGCCGGGGGAACCGTCAACGGTGCCGTCAACGGCGCCCTCAACTCGTAAGTTCGAAAAAAAGGAAAAGGAAGAAGACAATGAACCTCATCAAGAAGTTTTGGAATGAAGAAGACGGCCAGGACCTGATCGAGTACGCTCTGCTGGCTGGCACGATCGCGCTGGCAGTCGGTGGAACCATGATCACCATCGGTGCGAGCATCACGACGATCTTCACCGGCGTTAACACAGATTTGGATACAGTAGCCAAACTCCCGTAACTCTGCTCAAACGGCCCGGGCGGTTAGCTCCCTTGAGAGTCTGACCGCCCAAGTCTCAATCTGGAGTCAATTGTTCAAAGGCATCCTTCTCCCAGTGAAGAACTCCATCCGAGAGATTTTTCGCGGCGAGTCGAGACTTAGTGATGCGTAGGAGCACCGACCGTGAGTAAGAGATTTGTGGGTGTCATCGTCTTCGCGCTATTCATCGCGCTGGCTTCCAGTGCAATCGTCTACAAGCTGATCGTGGGACGACTCGGCGGTGCGGCCGAAGGCGGCAAACAAGCGCTAGTTGCTGTGCGTGATATGCCAGTCGGCTATCTGGTCAAAGCCGGAGATTTTGCCCGGGCTCCATGGGGCGGACCCTTGCCACCGGGCGCCGTTACGGTTCCCGAAGACGTAATAGGTCGTGGATCGTTAATCCCAACTCAACGAGGCGAAGTACTCGTCAACTCTCATTTCGCCGCGAAGGGAGCCGGAGCAGGCTTGGCAATGACGATTCCTCCCGGTAAGCGCGCCATGGCGGTGAAAGTGAATGAAGTGGTCGGATTGGCAGGGTTTATTCTTCCGGGTATGAAAGTGGATGTAATCGCGTGTGGCACTCCGCCCAACGCCACCAAGGATACCCTCGGTAGCCAGGCTCGGACGCTTCTCCAGAATGTGGAGGTCCTCTCGGCTGGCCAGAATATTCAGCGGGAGCCCGATGGCAAGCCGGTAACCGTGCAGGTGGTGAATCTACTGGTAACCCCCGAAGAAGCGGAGACGCTGAGCTTGGCCGGCAATGAGACCAAATTGCAGCTTGTTCTCCGAAATCCCTTGGATCAGGATGTAGTGAAGACGCCTGGAACGGCGACGGCTTACCTATTCTCCGGACGTCCGACCGGCCTTCCGATGAGCACACCGCCTGCCGTGCGTGCCGCATTCAACAAGCCCCCTGCCCCTGTGGTGAAGGTGGAAAAAGTGCTCTTACCGATCAACATGGAGATTATCTCCGGAGCCAAGAAGGAAAACGTGAAGGTGGGCCAGTATGAGGCGGAGCAAGTGGTCAAGGAGACAAAGAAGTGAACTCCAGGTTGTTGGTAGCAGTGGTTCTGTTCGCGTCTCTAGGCGGCTCACTTAGCGGTTTGCAGACTGCGGGTGCTCCCCGCGAGTTGAACGTCATCGTCGGCAAGGCCCTGGTGATCGATAGCCCAGTGGATGTAGAACGCGTTTCGGTCTCGGATCCTGCTGTCGTCGAGGCAGTCGGCATATCGCCGTTGGAGATTGTGTTGAATGGCAAGACTCCGGGCCAAACCACCGTGATTGTCTGGCAGAAGGGCGGCAACCGGCTCCTGTTCGACGTGAACGTCACCGTTCGCGCCGACAAACGGATCGACGGATTACGTCGTGAGTTGGAGAAGGAGCTGCCAGATCAGGATGTGAAAATCAATCTAGACGGCGAGACCGTATACCTGCGTGGGACCGTGAATACCTTGGTCGCGTCCGACCGGGCTGTGGCAATTGCATCCGGCCTCGGCAAGGACGTAAAGCTCGTCAACCTCCTGAATATCAATGTCCCCGAGGGTGAGCCCCAGATTTTACTCCGGGTAAAATTCGCAAATGTGGACAGGACCATTGGAAAGGACTTGGGAGTCAACCTGTTCTCCACCGGTGCCGGCAACACGATCGGGCGAACGACGACCGGGCAGTTCAGCGCCCCTAGCGTAACCTCGGCAACCGCCGCCGGCGGCGTATTCAATCTCGCGGACGCGCTGAACATCTTCCTCTTTCGTCCGGAAATCGACCTCGGCGCGACGATCAAAGCGCTGGAAACCAACAAAATGATCGAGATGCTGGCGGAGCCAAATGTCCTTGCGGCTAACGGGAAGGAGGCCAGCTTCCTGGCTGGTGGCGAATACCCCTACCCGGTTGTGCAAGGTGGTGCTATCGCAACAGTCTCGATTCAGTTTCGCGAATTTGGCGTCCGGCTGAACTTCACTCCTTACCTCACATCGCGGGGTACTATCCGCCTCAGGGTCGCGCCGGAGGTGAGTGCGCTGGATTTTGCCAACGGCCTCGTCTACCAGGGTTTCAACATCCCTGCCCTTGCGACACGAAAGGTGACAACGGAAATTGAACTGTCCGACCGGCAAAGTTTCGCCATCGCCGGCCTGCTGGACAACCGCATGACGGAGACCCTCAGCAAAGTGCCTGGCCTTGGCGACATTCCAATCCTCGGTCAACTCTTTAGGTCCCGGTCCACCAGCAAAAACAAGAGCGAGCTGCTGGTACTGGTTACTCCGGAAATCGTTCGTCCCATTCCAGTCGGGCAACCTACACCTGAATTGTCCTTCCCAGGCCAGTTAATCAAGGAAGGTGCGTCGTCAGTGCCGCGTACTCCTGGCACCGAAACCACTGGAGTACAGCAGATACCAGCCAGGAAGACGATGCCGATCGAAGTTCTGAGGGAAGAGAAGCGCCTGGAGAAAGAGCAGGACAAGAGCTCCGGAAGTGGAACTCAGGGCGGCATGTCCTCGACGGCCACGAAGGGAACAAGCCATTAGGATGCCAAGGTGTCAGACAAAGGTTACATCATGGATCCGTTAACGATTGGGATTGCGATATCCTCCGCACGTCTCTGGGAGGAGACTCAGGCTGAATTGCGGTCTCTTCCGGTGACTGTCGTGATGGAGCAGGCCGGTGTGGCGGATCCGAAGGACTTCATCGGGAAGGTCGAGAAGTTCAAGCCCGATGTCCTTCTGCTCGACCCATCAACGATCCCGATTGGTCTGGCGGAGCTGATACCAGCGATCAAGGAAACCGCTGCGCGCCCTTTTGTCATAATCATGCGGGAAACCGCCTCTCCCGATGATATCCTGAAGGCAATCCGCGCCGGAGCCAACGAATACTTGTACTGTCCGCTGGCAAATGTATTGCGTGAGGCTCTGGAGAGGTTGGCGCAGAAACGGGAAGACCGCACTCCCGAATCGGCTCAGCGAGCAATCACCGTTGGCTTCATCGGGGCGAAGGGCGGGTGTGGCACCACAACCATCGCCTGCCATACGGCGATCGAGCTCTCCAGGCTCACAAAAAAGCAAACACTGCTGGCTGACTTTGACTTTTCCGGCGGCCTGGTTCGGATACTGATGCAAGCCAAGTCCCGGTATTCAGTGCTCGACGCTCTGAGTAACACGCAGAGGCTGGACGCAAGCTACTGGGGTGCGTTGGTCTCCAACGGATACCCGGGCGTTGAAGTGATCGCCGGTCCGGTTTCTGATTTCCTCAGAGAGTATCCCAAGCCGGCGGAGATCCGTCACGTCATCCATTTTGCAAAGAAGCAATACGATTTCCTGGCTTTGGACCTGGGCCATGGACTGGACGCAGGAGCGCTGGGCTCGCTGGAGGAATTGGATGAGCTCTGCCTGATGACCACGCCGGAGATGCCTGCGCTCCAGATGACCAAGGTGGTGCTGAATCAGTTGACCGCAATCGGATTTCGCCGGAGCCGCATTCGTTTGGTCCTGAATCGCATGTCTCGCCGGGCTCAACTGACCACCGAGGAAATCGAAAACGCAATCGGGATGGAAGTCTCTGTCACGGTGCCCAATGACTATCGGGCGCTCGAAGAGGCTTACTCGGCTGGTGAGTTGCTCCCTGAGAAGAACCAGATCAGGGACGCGGTCCGCCGCCTCGTACGGAAAGTCGCCAACCTGGCGGCGGAAGATCAGAAGCGCAAGTTCTCGTTATTTGGATGATGACGGCAGTCGGGAGTTGAGGCACGACGATGGCAGCATACGAACGAACTGGGTCAAATCTCCCGGCTACCCGCGAAGCCGGCTGGGTGACGCGCCTCTTCAACCGAAACGACACCTCGCCCAACTACCAGGAACTCAAGTTCACCCTGCACAAAAAGCTGATTCATCGCATCAACTTGGAGGCGCTGTCGGCTCTGCCGGAAGCTCAGATGCGGATGGAGATCCGGCAGGCCGTGGAGCGGCTGGTCGACGAGGAGGAGACGCCCCTGAGCCTGGCTGACCGCGAACGAGTCTGCTCCGAAGTTCTCGATGAAGTGTTCGGCCTGGGACCGCTGGAGCCGTTGCTGGAAGACCACACGATCTCCGATATCCTTGTCACAACGCCAAAGCTCGTTTACATCGAACGTGCGGGCAAATTGTACCGGACTCCCGTGGAGTTCAAAGACGACGCTCACCTGATTCGGATCATTGAGAAGATCGTCTCTCGGGTCGGCCGCCGTATCGACGAGTCGTCCCCCATGGTGGACGCACGCCTGCCCGACGGATCCCGCGTCAACGCCGTAATACCGCCGGTAGCCGTGGACGGGCCGATTCTCTCCATCCGGCGATTTGGGCGCAGTCCGCTCACGCCCGCTGACCTGGTCCGCAACCTAAGTCTGACGGAAGAGATGCTAAAAGTACTAGAAGCCTGCGTGGCGTCTCGTCTGAACATCATCGTATCCGGGGGAACCGGTTCCGGCAAGACGACGCTTCTTAATGCGCTCTCGACATTCATTCCCGAGCACGAACGAATCGTCACCATTGAGGACGCGGCCGAACTGCAATTGCAGCAGACCCACGTCGGGCGCATGGAGGCACGACCGCCAAACGTCGAGGGTGCCGGCGCCATCAAGATCAGGAACCTGGTGATCAACGCGCTTCGCATGCGTCCAGACAGAATCATCGTCGGCGAAGTACGTGGAGAAGAAGCGCTCGACATGATGCAGGCCATGAATACGGGTCATGACGGATCGCTCACTACGATCCACTGCAACAGTCCCAGGGATTCCATTTCTCGCCTCGAGGTGATGATGGGTATGGCGAATTCGAGCATGAGTGTGCAGTCCATCCGGCAGCAGATCTCGTCTGCCATCGACCTGTTTGTCCACGTTGCGCGCTTTAGCGACGGTACCCGGCACGTCACGCACATCACGGAGTGTGTCGGGATGGAGCGGGATGTCGTGACCTCCCAGGACATTTTTCTGTTCGAGAGAACGGGAGTCACGCCAGACGGACGAGTTGTGGGAAGATTCCGGGCAACTGGTATTCGGCCCAAGTTCTACGAAAAATTGAGGACCGCAGGCTACCAGTTCCCACCTGAAACCTTCCAGTCTGTCGTCGAATTGCGTTGAGGGATACGATGCCAGCTCTATTCTTCGTTATCTTTGTCGTTCTACTCATCTGCATCGGTGGGGCCATTTGGATTGGAAGCAAGTTTCTTGACTCAGCCCAAAAGTCTGAACTCATGGGCCGGCTGCGAACTCCGTCGACTTCGCCCAGGACGGCATCCTCACCCGTTTTTATCGAGGAAAGGCCCGATTCTCCCGCCTCGGGACCGAGTTTGATCGATACAGTGATTCGAGAGTTGGGCCTCAGGGCGGCCGCAGCCGGCACAGAGTGGACGGGAGGAGGAATCCTTGCTACGTGTCTGGGCCTCATGGTGCTCGGCGGGATTATCGGCTGGAATGTTCCAATCGTCATTCTGCCTCCGGTAACTGCGGCGGTGTTAGCGGCTATCCTGGGCTTTAGCCCGCTGATGGTCATCTCCTCCAAACGCAACAAACGCATGAAGCAATACGTGGAGCAGTTCCCGGAAGCCCTGGATTTCATCGCGAGGGCAATTCGGGCTGGGCACGCCTTTTCAGTCAGCCTGGAAATGCTGGCTGCCGAGTCGCCAGAGCCGAGCCGCGGTGAGTGGCAGAGAGTCTTCCGGGAGCACAATCTGGGGTCTCCCCTAGAGAATGCACTGGTCGGGATGGCGGAGCGCGTTCCGCTCATTGATGTGAAGTTCTTCGTTTCCGCCGTAATTCTGCAAAGAGAGGCCGGTGGAAATCTGAGTGAGATCCTCACCAATCTGGCGAGCACTGTTCGTGAACGCTTCCGGCTAAAAGGGCATATTCAAGCTGCCACCGCCCACGCCCGTATCACAGCCCTAATTCTAACTGCCCTCCCAATCATTGTGCTGCTGGGGCTCCAAATCCGGAGTCCGAGCTATCTGAAGGTATTTTGGAACACCACCGATGGCCAACTTCTATTGTTAGGCGCTTTTCTAGGTCAGATCATCGGTTATCTCTTGATGAGAAAAGTGACAGATATCAGAGTGTGAGCTCATGGCCATCGCAATCGCTGTCATTCTTTTTTTGCTAATTGCCGGATCAATTGCCTGGTACGGCTACCGCCAGTATGCAAGGCCGGCAACCGTTGCAGCCCAGTTGTCCGCGCCAATCCCTGGGCAGCAGCGCTCCTTCGCAGGCACTTCACCGGATGCTCCGAGGTTGGTGCACTTTTTGCAGTGGGTTGGTGAGAAGATTCCGATCAATCCAATAGCGGCCTCCATTACACGTCGGCAGCTAATGGCTGCTGGGTTCTACTCGGATAGTTCAGTACCAGTGTATCTGTCATTGCGCATCCTGGTAACTGCTGGTTTTGTCCTGGCTGCGGCCGTGGGAACTAGCTTTGTGAGCTGGAGGATGTTGTTTGTCTATGCCGCTTGGGGCGCGTCCGGATTGGTGGGCTTCCTTCTGGCGACCTTTGGCCTGGAAATGGCCATTGACCGTCAACAGGAGAATATACGAATCGCGCTGCCTGATTGCCTGGACCTGCTGGTTGTCTGCGTCGAGGCAGGCTTAGGATTGGACCAGGCGATCAAGAAAGTTGCGGATGAGCTTAAGTTGACCCACCCTGCGCTGTGTCGTGAGTTGGGGTTGGTATCACTGGAGATGCGGACCGGTGTGAAGAGAGCCGACGCGATGCGTAACATGGCGGATCGAACCATGGAGGCAGAGGTCAGAAAATTCGTTGCCATCATGGTCCAGACGGACCGGTTTGGCACCAGCATCGCCGAGTCGCTCCGGGCACATGCCGAATTCATGCGAATGCGGCGACGGCAGATGATAGAGGAGAAGGCCAATAAGCTGGGCGTGAAGATGACGCTGATCGTCTTCTTCTTTATTCTACCAGCCATCATGATTATATCAGGAGGGCCAGCTTTCTTGGCTATCATGAATGAACTCCTTCCCTTGATGAGGACGGGGCGTTAAGTGTTGACAAATAGTGAAAGTGAGGTAATTCAATGTCTAATGAAATAATCGGTGGCATTTGCCTGGCAGGTGCCGCCATACTCTTGATCATGTATTTGATGCGGCGCAGAGCTCGCAAACTGAAGGATTTCCGCTGAGGCCGTGAGCTGCCGACGACGGCAGAGAACTGACCACTGAGGCGGTTAAACCGGTGGCTGCGAGGGGCCCTGGCCAACTCGCAGTCCGCCCGTCTTTCCTTAACCGTCCTTGACCTGCACCCGTATGATAAGGAACCATGCCCGAAGATCCGTTCGTAGACTATTACGAGTTGATGCAGATCAGTCCCCACGCCGAACCGGGGACCATCCAGCGTGTGTTCCGAATGCTGGCCTCTCGTTATCATCCCGACAACCCGCGAACCGGCGACGTCGACAAGTTCCTGGTGCTCAACGAGGCGTACAAGACACTTTCCGATTCTGCGGCTAGGTCGAACTACGACGCGGAGTACCATGCCAAACGACTCCAACCGGTTGGCGTTTTTGGCGAAAAGGAATTTGAGCTTGGCATTGATGGCGAGGCCAACCGGCGTATGGGGGTGCTATGCCTACTATACAACCGCCGGCGGAATAACCCTGAGCGGCCGGGCGTGTCCGTACTGGAACTGGAACAGGTGATGACCTTCGCTCGCGAACATCTGATGTTCACCTTGTGGTACTTAAAGGATAGAAATTTTGCGATTCAGGACGAAAACAGTGACATCGTGATCACTGGACTCGGTGTGGACCATGTAGAAGAGCACCTTCCAACCCACAAGATCCTTTATAGAATGTTAAAGGCCGCCGAGAGGGGGAGGAGCCAATCCGACGAGGACGCTTCACCGGCGGCCAATGCTGAATCCGGGATCACGAGGGCGGAATGAGCTCGCTGGAATTACTGAGAGTCCCGTCACGTCGGGACGGTATCTGGTTGGGTGCCTTGCCCCTGGCTGTAGCGTTAATGTTCGGCGTAGGGTTGATTGGCCCTCCCCAAGCGCACCATGATCTATGGCACCAGATGGAGATTGGAACGGAATTGTTTCAGTCGGGTCGACTCCCGGTTTCGGATTCGGTCGAATACACACTTACACTCTACCCTGTAGTACCTCAAGAGTGGGGCGCCGGTCTGGTCGGACTCGTTCTGACGATGGTTGGATCGGGCGACGCGCTGATGTATTTCTATGTTTTCTTGCCTGTAGCCATTTCGAGTCTACTCGCTCTACGACTGGCGATAGACAGTGTTCCTCTCCTATCTTGCCCACTAGGCGCATTGGTGCCCGTTGGAATTGGAGTTCTAAGTGCCCCGCCGCTTGCCGCTCAAGCGTACTCGGATTTTGCATGCGCGCTGTTGCTGTGTCTGTTGAGGCGCGACGAGTCAGGAGACCGGCCGTGGATTGCGCTATGGCTGGTCGCATGTGCAGCGTGGGGCAATCTCCTCGGTGAGTTAGTCGTCGGTCCCCGCAAAGGCGGTCACTGAATGCCGATGCTGCCACCGCAGAAGGCCCAAAGGCTTGGGTCAGCACACCACCTTTTCACGTGGCTGGGTAGCTTGGAGAATTGGACCTCACTAAGAGCGAGTACGACCATCGTCAGTGGCAGAAGCAGTTAGAATCACCAGAATTAACCGGCACAGAAATGCGAGAATACGCGATTCCATCCAAACTGTTATCTGCCGGCTTCTTGCCGACGTTTGCGGAGCTCATTTTGATGGTGCCGGCCGCCTACGTGTTCCTTCATCCGCTCGGCCTTAGCTATCTGCTCCAAGACGCCAGTACCGGAACGCATCTCCGAACAGGCGAGTGGATCCTAGAGAATGGCCAAGTCCCTCAGGCGGATCTTTTTTCATTTAGCGTAGGAGGGCGCCCTTGGTACGCATGGGAGTGGCTATGGGACGTCACCTTTGAAGGCGTGAGAATGATGGGAGGTTTGTCGGCGGTGGCGCTCGTAAGTGTGGGAATTCTCTGCATAACATATTACCTGTTATACCGGCGATCGGTTGACAGCTGCGGAAATCCGTTAGTAGTGTTTGCAATGACGATGCTGGCGATCTCTGTGTCTTCGATACATTGGCTGGCGAGACCGCATCTGGTCACCCTGTTGTTCTCGATTCTAGCCGTGTGGCTGGTCGACAAAGAAAGGAATTCCAGGGGATGGCGATTGGCATGGCTACCGGTGCTTTGCGCTCTGTGGGTGAACGTCCACGGGGGCTTTCTAATGGGCATTCTCGTCGCCGCAGCCTACGGTGCAGGCGGGATTCTCAGGTGGTTGGTGGGCGGGGACATTGATGAGCGGCGTCGTGGTCTGGTTGGGGGCGGCACCTTCCTGCTGTTGGCCGCGCTATCGCTGCTGGCGGGTGCAGTCAACCCTTATGGCATCAAACTCTACGGTCACCTTTGGGACTATTTGCGCAACACGGAACTGTTGAGGACTACAGTGGAGTTCGCCCCACCGGATCTGATCAGCTTGAGACTTCTGATGCTTTTCGCGCTGGACTCAATCGCTGTGGCGTGGTTCTTATTCCGTGAGGAGTACGAGCGCGCCGTCCTCATTGCCGGAACCGCCATGATGGGACTCTCGTCCGTGAGGCACATAATGGTTCACCTGACGATTTCTCTGCCATTTCTGTGTCAGGCAGTCACTGAGCTGATCGCATTGGCGAGCGAAGTCATGCCGCAACGGAAAATACGCATGCTTCTGTCAGAGGTCAGCGAGATAGGTCCGGAGTGGTCTGTCCTCAAGAGCGGGTGGAAGTCACTGGCTGTGCCGGCAGTTCTGGCGCTGCTCCTTGTAGTAACCTGTGCGCATAGCCGGGAGGGCACCAGGTGGCGGGCATCCTTCGATCTACCGGGCGTGCCGGTTTCGGCCATCGACTCACTAATTGGGGTCGATGTTGACCTGAAGCTGCTATCGACTGATTCGGCAGGTGACTATGCCATATTCCGGATGTTCCCACGAGTAAAAGTCTTTTTTGATGGACGAGGAGACCTTTACGGCTCCCAATTTGGCAAAGAATTCACGCGAGTGGTGAACGCGAGCCCTGGTTGGTCATCCGCGCTGAAGAAATATGGCGTCACCGCCGTAGTGCTGCCGATAGGAACTCCACTCGCAACAGCCCTGACAAGCGATGGGTCCTGGGCGACGACTTTCGAGGACAAGGAATTTGCTGTCTTCTTGCTGAGCAACCCTCACCGGATCAAGTAGTGATGAAAAGTGAACCGTCTGCCATTATGTCACTTTGGTGTCCCACTCAATTCATCGATGTTGGGATGAGCGCCGCGCACCCGTTTGACACTATGTATTCATGGCAGTATCTTACCTCGGTCAGCCGTGCACTCGACAAGGTTGCTCTGATCAATACGTTCCAAAGGTAGCTGAGATTCTGTGTATACTCTGGTTGGTTGAGAACCGCAAAATGAAAAGTGTTGGCCGATCGTTAACGCAGGCAATCAAGCACTTAATGGTGGTGCTGATCAGCATATTCGTAGCCGTGCTCGGCTGCTATCCAAATTGGGCAATCGCACTCGCTTCAAGGGCATTTGGCGGCGAAGTTCGGTGTCCGTGGTCCCGGTCGGTTTTCGTTCCGCTATCCACAATCCGCTTTCAGGTCCTACGTCATTCGACCAGAAAGCAACTACGCTTGGAGCAAGTTGATGGCATTCTGGGAATAGAGCGGATTCGCACTCCTGCTCGAGGGTACTGGATAAAGAAGTCCGGCCGCGACATGGATGGGTTAGATCTTCTCGCCTTCGTGATCGCCGAGCAACAATGGATCTCCGAGCACGCGCCAGACTATCTGGTTCAGCCCGGTGACGTGGTAGTGGATGTCGGCGCACATATTGGCACGTTTGGAGACGACGCACTTCGCCGCGGCGCTGCCAAGGTAATAATGGTCGAGCCCGACCCGGTAAATGTCGAGTGCCTCCGGCGCAATTTCGCGGAAGAGATCGCGAGCGGCAAAGTTGTTGTGGTTCCGGAAGGCGCCTGGAGTAAGCGCGACAGGCTTCGCCTCAGCGTTGGCGTTTCGAACTCCGGCACCGGCAGCTTTGTTTTCAAGAACGGGCAAGAGTTTGCAGAGATTGCTGTGCGCCCCCTAGATGAGGTCCTAGGCTCGTTAGGCATCGAGAGGGTCAATTTCATCAAAATGGACATTGAAGGAGCTGAACGCGAGGCTCTCCGCGGCGCCGCGGGTACACTCGCTCGGTGGCAGCCTCGGCTTATGCTTGATATGTATCACCTACCCGATGACGACATTGTGCTACCCCAGGTGATTGCGAAATCGAACCCCGCCTACCGTTCCTTTTGCGCCGTTTGCACGGTACGAACCGGGGACAACCGGCTCACTCCTTACGCTTCGTTTCTATTCTGAGACCGGTGTCGCGTGCGAAGTGGGAGGGAGCTGGAAATCACTGATAGGGCTGGGCGTGCTCTAGGGCGTTCGCGTTTTGGAGCGGTATCGACCGCAGGCTCGTCCACGCAGAAAGCTCGCCGCTTGCGGGGAAACCGTGGGCTAAATTGGACGAAGCCGGCCAAGACGAACCGGGTATCCCGATCGTGAATTGGAGGTTCGAGGATCACCGCAAGGCTGGCTAGGGCTTTCGACCTAATGTCAATTTGGCGGCGGCACAAAGCTGACTGATTAGCCTCCCCACACGTGCATCGCCACCAAACTAACCACCACCCCCGCCGCAATCGACGCCCCATGCGGCAACCGCAGCGTCCCCTCCTTCTTCACGTCCAACTGCTCATGAGTCAGCCAAGGCGCACGGAACGCCGCCAACTCCCGCGCTAGAAACCCCACGTTCCACAACGTAGACCGCAGTCGCCCTTTCGTCAGCGCCAGCACCACAGCCGCCACCGCACCCAGAATCAACGTCGCGAGCAATATCGGAATCCACGCCGTCAGCCCCGCAATCGCCCCCACCGCCCCCATCAGCTTCACATCCCCCGCGCCCATCGCGTGCAGGAGATACAGGACGAAGTACAGTCCAAACGCCACAACCAATCCAATCAGAGAGGATCGAAGCCCAGGCAGTCCGCCCAGATACACGTTCGCCGCAATGCCCACAATGCACCCAATCACCGACACCAGGTTGGGAATCTTCCGCGACCGCACATCGTGGAAGGCCGCCACCAGAACCGTCGCCAGCAGGATGATCTCGATCAATGGCGGAAGCGCGGGGGGAATCAGTAACTTCAAGATTTTTCCTCCATCCTATCCTATGCCAGTCGATGCGCCCTGTGTCTGCCGGGTTCGTCGCGGCAGCCGGATATCGGTCCGAACCGCACTCCGCCACGAACCGTTCACAGCGTTAATCCAGGTTTAATAATCGGCGATTTGCCCAGCGTTCTTTATACCTTCGTCCGCCCCCGCCCGGCCCGCTGCACCAAAATGCTTGCACCCGCCTGCTACCGTGTCATCGGGTGCCGGAAAGCGGCATCCTTCTTAGCCAATACGGCCCCGCTTCGCCAGCGGGGCTGTCCCCATTTACAGCCAACCCCGAAAGGACTACCATCATGGCCACCGCCGCTCAAATCGCCGCCAACCAGGCGAACTCTC
The DNA here is from genome assembly GCA_036504135.1 of Paludibaculum sp. Taxonomy (GTDB): domain Bacteria; phylum Acidobacteriota; class Terriglobia; order Bryobacterales; family Bryobacteraceae; genus Paludibaculum. The sequence goes on along the minus strand of DASXVP010000020.1, from coordinate 70,766 downwards.
GCCGCTCCACCGGTCCTCGCACCGCCGAGGGCAAGGCCGCCTCCTCCCGCAACAGCACCAGCCACGGACTCTCCTCCCAGGACTTCGTCGTCCTTGAAGGTCAGGAACAGGAATTCGAGGAGTTCATGGCCGAGCTGCGTGCAGCCATCCAGCCGGTCGGCGCCATTGAGCTCGAGCTCTTCGCCCAGCACGCCCACGCCGCTTGGGGCCTACGCCGCTGCCGGCGCGCCGAAGTCACCTCCCAGTGGGACGACCGGTGCAAGGGCGGCGATCCGCTGCTCTTCTTCGATATGACTACTCGCCTCCAGCGCATAGATGTCTATACCCGTCGCGCGGAACGCACCTACCAGCGAACTCTCAAACAACTCCAAGCTCTGCAGACCACCCGCCTCAGCGCCGAAGTTGTCGATCCAATCGAGGCTGCCATGCAGCCTCCCGTTCCGTTGCCCGCTCTCGTCAATCCCATCCACCTCAATCGCCAACGGGCCGCCGTGGCCCGCTCCCAGGCCGCCAGCGACAAAGCCTGCGATCGGGCAATTTGCAGCGCCACCGAGCTCGATTTCCACAATGGCTACTCGCAGCTCCTGGCCGCCGAAATGAACAATCAAACCCAATCTGCTGCCCAGCGAGACCTACAGCAGCCGCCCGTATCCGAGGCGCGACAGGAAGAAGCGATGGCCGCCTAAACCGAAAGCGACAAATCGAACCCAATCTGAGGTGCAACAACCCCATGACCTTCGAATCCCAATCCCGCCTCGTCCCCAATGGCGAGTTCGATGAACTAGCAACCCTCGATACCCAGCAAGACGTCCTCCTCCTCGCCCATGGCTGGCTCTGCGACCGCGCCCGCGCCGGCGAGTTGATCTCATACTTCCGCGCCCAGCTCGCGCCCATCCCCGTCCACGGCATCTACTGGCCCTCCAAGCCCGGACACGCCGAGGGAGTCGTCCGCGCCGGCATCGACAATGCCTCCTACTACCACATGAAAACTCGCGCCGGCGCGGTGGGCGCAATCGGTCTCGCTCCCTGCTTGCAGACCCTCCATCACCGCCAGCCCAACCTCCGCCTCCATCTCGCCGGACACAGCTTCGGAGCCCGCCTCGTCACCGCCGCCGTCTCCGCCCTCCCGCCCGGCATCGTCCGCAGCCTCACGCTCATCCAGGCAGCGTTCTCCCAGTTCGCCTTCGAGCCCACCGGCGCCTTCTACAACGTCCTCGATCCCCGCCGCGTCACCGGCCCCATTCTAGTCACACACTCCTCCCACGACAAGGCCGTCGGCTTCGCCTACCCCGTCGCCTCCCGCCTCGCCCATCAGAACGCATCTGCCCTCGGAGACAAATCCGACCCCTACGGTGGACTCGGCCGCAACGGCGCCCCCCACGCGCCCACGGTGCCCCTGGCCGATCTCGTTCAGCTCCGGGCGCACCTCGCCGCGCCAATCCTCAATCTGGAATCCTCTGCCATCATCGGCAGCCATACCGACATTAACCACCCCGCCGTCGCCGACGCCATCCGCGCCGCCATGAACTCTTGACCCCTACTTCGCCGCGCCCTCCGCCGAGCTCTTGAGCTGCGCCAGGCCCCGCTCGAAGTCCGGCCCGATCATCTTATCCATGCTTTGCACCATGCACATGGCCTTAGAGAGAAAGTTCTTCTCCCCGCTCATCAGCCACGTCACGGCCACCCCGTTGCCCTCCGGCTTCACGCTAAACTCTGTGTTGGCCACCGACGCGAACGGCTCAATGAACTCCAGCCGGATCCGCACAAACTCCGCCGGCCGGCTTTCCAGAATCGTCATCCTTCCCTCGCCCACGTCCTTGTTGCCCACCCAGGCGTAGCTCGCGCCCGTCCCGGCCGCCGGCCCCGTATACGTCACCTTCATCGCCGGATCCAGCTTGCCCCACGGCGACCACGCCTCCCACTTGTGGAAGTCGTTGATCTGGTCGAACACAACATTCGCCGGCGCCTGTATCGTCGCCGAACGGGTCACTTGATACTCGGGCGGCTGCATGGCGATAACGCCAGCCAATACCGCCAACAAGCCCACTATCACAAACAAACTGATCTTTAGCATCCGGTTTACCCCTCAGGATAGAGTAATGCAAATCCGCCGCTCCGCCAAATCATCTTTTTTACCCCAGGACCCCGTGTTGACGGAGCCCCCCGATTCGGATAGCCTGATCCTGAACCGTGTACGGTTCCGGTCTGCCGAAACAGGAGTCCTGCCATGTTCCCGACCCGCTGCAAAGTCCCCGGCCGCGTCGCCTCCTGCCTCGCGCTCGCTTGCGCGGCCCATCTCGCCTTCGCTGCCGAATACCACGTCGCCGTCACCGGCAGCGACCAGAACGGCGGCTCGGCCGCCCGGCCCTTCCGTACCATTTCCGCTGCCGCGCGCGTCGCTCAACCCGGGGACGCCATCACCGTGCACGAGGGAACGTACCGCGAGCGAGTGACTCCGCCCCGAGGCGGTGACTCCGACGCCAGGCGCATCGTCTACCAGGCGGCCCAGGGTGAGAAGGTGATCCTCAAGGGATCCGAAGTTGTCCGCGATTGGAAGCTCTTCGCACCCGGCGTCTGGAAGGCTGTTGTTCCGAATTCCCTCTTTGGCTCGTATAACCCATATAAGGACCTGATCGTTGGAGACTGGTTCGGCGCCAAAGGCCGGCCCCACCATACGGGCGAGGTCTATCTCAACGGCAAGTCCCTCTTTGAAACCCACCTTCTCGAACGCGTCTTGCAACCACAGGCGCTCACCGACATCGTGGATGTCGAGGGCTCCACCTATACCTGGTTTGCCGAGAGCGACGACAGGTTCACCTACATCTACGCCAACTTCCATGACCGGAATCCCAACCAGGAGCTCGTCGAGATCAACGTCCGTGACAGTTGCTTCTACCCCAGCGAGCCCGGCCGCAACTACATCACCATCCGCGGCTTCCAGATGGCACACGCCGCCACTCAATGGGCCGCGCCGACCGCCGAGCAGATCGGCCTCATCGGCACACACTGGAGCAAGGGCTGGATCATCGAGAACAACGTCGTCAGCGATTCCAAGTGTGCCTGCATCAGTCTCGGCAAGGAGCGCAAGACCGGTCACAATGTCTGGGTTAACGATCCGCGCAAGGACGGCGCCACACATTACAACGAGGTGATCCTGCGGGCCCTGCAGGCTGGCTGGTCGAAGGAGAACATCGGTTTCCACATCGTCAGGAACAACACCATCTTCAACTGCGAGCAGGCCGGTATCGTCGGCAGTCTCGGCGCGGTCTTCAGCCAGATCACCAACAACCACATCTACAACGTCTGGACCAAGCGCCAGTTCAACGGCGCGGAGATGGGCGGCATCAAGCTCCATGGCGCGATCGACGTGCTGATCCAGCACAACCGCATTCACCACGCAGGCCGCGGCCTGTGGATGGACTGGATGGCGCAAGGCACGCGCATCACCGGCAATCTCCTCTACGCCAACACCACCGACGACCTCTTCGTCGAGGTCAACCACGGCCCGTTTTTGGTCGACAACAACGTCTTCCTCTCCGGCCTCAGTCTGTCTGATATGTCCGAGGGCGGCGCCTATGTCCATAATCTGATGGCCGGCCGGATCCTCAGCCGGCCGGAGCCCACGCGCTCCACGCCCTACCACCTGGCGCACTCCACCGCTCTGGCCGGCTTGAACAGCACCACCGGCGGAGACAACCGCTTCTACAACAACATCTTCATCGGCAACGGCGCACCGCCAGCCGCGCCCACCGAGACCGGCACCAATCCTCTCCGCTTCGGCGGCTACGGCCTGTGGGTCTACAACCATCGTGAGTTGCCGCTGTTCACCGGGGGCAACGTCTACTTCAAAGGCGCCCGTGGCTACACCGGCGAGACGGGCGCGCTGACACTGGCTGCCGACCCCACCGCTGCCATCGTTGAGGAGGGCGGCCACGTCTATCTTCGCCTCAACCTCGGTGCGGAAGTCCGCACTGCCAAGACCCGTCTGGTTGACTCCGGCCTGCTCAAGAACACGAAGGTCTCCGCTCTTCCCTACGAGAACGTGGACGGTTCGCCGCTCGTGATCGACACCGACTACTTCGGAAAGAAACGCAATCCGGCCACCCTACTCGCCGGTCCGTTCGCGGACCCCGGCCAGGGTAGCCTGAGAATTGAGGTCTGGTAAATGCTCCCGCCATCCCGCCAACGCCTGCTCGACACGCTCGCCCACCGCCAGCCGGATCGCATCCCCATCGATTTCGGCGGCTCCGCCGTCACCGGCGTCCACGTCTCCTGCGTCGCTGCCCTTCGTGATCACTACGGCCTGGAGAGGCGCCCCGTCTCCGTTCACGAGCCTTACCAGATGCTCGGCTTCATCGACGAGGACCTCCGCCACGCCATGGGCCTCGACGTCACCGGAGTCTTCCCCCGAAACACCATGTTCGGCTTCCCCAACTCCGAGTGGAAGGAGTGGGATTTCCGCGGCCTCCCCGTACTCGTCTCTACCGATTTCCGCACCACCCTGGAGCCCAACGGCGACATCCTCATCTATCCCGAGGGCGACCAATCTGCCCCGCCCAGCGGCCGCATGCCCCTCGGCAGCGCCTTCTTCGACACCATCGTCCGCCAGCCGCCCTTCACCGATGAGACGCTCGATATTGAGGACAACCTTGAGGAGTTCTCGCCTATCAAAGACGTCGATCTGGAGCACGTCCAGGCCAGCGTCACCGCTGCGCAAGCCAAGCAGTGCGGCATCCTCGCCACCTTTGGCGGCACCGCTTTCGGCGACATTGCCCTCGTCCCCGCGCCCTTCCTGAAAGCCCCCAAAGGCATCCGCGACGTCGCCGAATGGTATATGTCCACCACCAGCCGCCGCGCCTACGTCCACAAGATCTTTGAACACCAGTGCGCCATCGGCCTCCAAAACCTCGCGAAGATTCATGCCACCATCGGCGATAGCGTCGACGCCGTCTTCCTCTGCGGCACGGACTTCGGCACCCAGACCTCCCAGTTTTGCTCGGTCCGCACCTTCAACGATCTCTGGTTCCCCTACTACAAAGCGGTCAACGATTGGGTCCACGCCAATACCCAGTGGAAATGCTTCAAACACTCTTGCGGCAGCGTGGAAAAGCTCTTCGAGAGCTTCATCGCCGCCGGCTTCGACATCATCAACCCCGTCCAGTGCTCGGCCACCGGCATGGAGCCCGCCGCGCTCAAGGCCAAATACGGAGACCGCCTTGTCTTCTGGGGCGGCGGTGTCGATACCCAGAAAACTCTCCCCTTCGGCACCCCCGAACAAGTCCGCGTCGAGGTCCTTCGCCGCTGCGAGATCTTCTCTCCAGGCGGCGGCTTCGTCTTCGATTCCATCCACAACATCCAGGCCGGCACACCCGTCGCTAACTTAGTCGCAATGATTGACGCAGTCCACGAATTCAACGGAGCAAACCATGGCTGATCTCCAGAAGCTGTACGATGCCGTTCTCAACGGCGACCAGAAGACCTCCATCGCCGTCACCAACGAGGCCCTCGCCGATGGCGCCAATGCGCTCGACCTCATCACCAACTACATGGTCCCGGCCATGGACGAGGTCGGCCGGCTCTTCGAGTGCGAAGACTACTTCGTTCCCGAGCTCCTCCTCTCGGCCCGCGCCATGAAGGGCTCACTCGAGATCCTCCGCCCCCTCCTCGCAGCCCAGGGCGCCCAGCCCGCCGGCCGTGTCGTCATCGGCACAGTCAAAGGCGATCTCCACGACATCGGCAAAAACCTCGTCGCCTCCATGCTGGAAGGCGGCGGCTTTGAGGTCGTAGACCTCGGCGCCGACGTCTCCCCCGAGAAGTTCATCGCCGCCATTAAAGAGCGCGGCGCCAATATCGTTTGCCTCTCCGCGCTGCTGACCGTTACCATGCCCTCCATGCGCACTACCATCGAAGCGCTCAAGCAGGCCGGAGTTCGGGAGCAGGTCAAGGTCATGGTCGGCGGAGCGCCCGTCACCGCCCAGTTCGCCACCGAGATTGGAGCCGACGGATACAGCGACAACGCCAACGGCGCCGTAGCCTTGGCCCGCACTCTCGTGCAGTAAGAGCATTCGAGGGCGCGGAGCCGAAAACGGTATCCTTAGAGGTTAGTGCCCACTCTCGAACCCTGGCAATGGCTCCTCGGCGCCCTGTGCGCCTTCTCCGTCGGCGTCGCTAAAACCGGCGTCCCCGGCCTCGGCATCCTCGTCGTCCCGATGATCGTCCTCACCGTCGGCAACGCCAAATCCTCGGCCGCCTGGCTCCTCCCCATCCTCTGCACCGCCGATATCTTCGCGGTCATCTACTGGCGCCGCCATGCCGCCGCCAAGCGCCTCTTCACGCTTGTCCCCTGGACCCTTGTCGGCATGGCCGCTGGCGCCATTGCCCTGTCCCTGCCGGAGAAGACCCTCAAGCCCGTCATCGGCGCCATCATCGTCGTAATGCTGGTCGCCTACCTCATCCGCCGTTTCAATAAGAACCCGGCCAGCATCACGCCCCACCCCGCCCTCTACGGTGTCACGGCAGGCTTCGCCACCACCGTCGCCAACGCAGCCGGCCCCGTCATGAACCTCTACCTGCTCAGCAAGCGCCTCCCCAAGGAGGAATTCATCGCCACCGGCGCCTGGTTCTTCTTCCTCATCAATCTCACCAAGATCCCCATCTACGCCTACCATGGCATGTTCAGCCGACAGTCCCTTGTCTTTGACCTGATCATGGCGCCCATGGTGTACGTCGGAGCCGTCAGCGGACGCAAGCTGGTCCCGCACATCCCCGCCGCCGTTTTCGAGGGCCTGGTGATCATTCTCACCGCCCTCTCTACCCTCCTGCTCTTCCGATGAGACGCGCCGTGTCGCGCGCGATCAGCAACTCCTCGTTCGTCGGGATTATCAGCGTCTCCACCCCGCCCAGACACTCCAGCCCGTCCATGATCCGCGCCCGCACCTCGGCCCGGTTCTCCCCGATCCCGCCCGTAAACACGATGGCGTCCGCCCCGCCCAGCGCCGCCCAATACGCGCCGATGTACTTGCGCACCCGGTAGCAGAACACCTCCACAGCCAGGCCCGCCCGCGCGTCTCCGCCCGCCGCCGCCTCGCACAGATCCCGCATGTCGTTGGAGCGCCCGGAAAGGCCCAGCAGCCCGCTCCTGCGGTTGAGCATCTCTTCCAGTTCCGCCAGCGTCATACCCAGCGTCCGCCCCAAATGGAACAACACGCCGGGATCGATGTCGCCGCTCCGCGTGCCCATCAACAACCCCTCCAGCGGCGTCAGCCCCAGCGAGATATCAATCGCCTGTCCGCCAGCGATCGCCGCGACTGAGCACCCGTTGCCCAGGTGGCACGTGATCAGCCGAGCCTCGGCCGGGTCCATCCGCAGCGCCTCGCAAGCCTTGGCGCTGACATAGCGGTGCGACGTGCCATGGAAGCCATAGCGCCGGATGTGGTGCCGCTCGTAGAGCTCGTAAGGGATGCCATACAGATAGGCGCGCGCCGGCAGCGTGTGGAAGAACGCAGTATCGAACACAGCCACGTGCGGCACGGCGGGCAGCAGCCGGTGCGCTGCGCGGTAGCACGACAGGTTGTGCGGGTTATGCAGCGGCGCCAGCCCGCAACACTCCTCAATCACTGCCTCCACCGCCGCGTCGATCAACACCGATTCCCGGAACGCCTCCCCGCCATGCACCACCCGGTGGCCCACGCCTTGGATCGGACCCAGACCCGCGATCGATTGCAGCACCTCCTCCACGGCCTCGGCCGGATCGCTGATCCGCTCCACCCCACCCTTGGCCAGCAAGGCCTCCGGGTGCGCGCCCGTATCGATCAGTTGGTATTTCAGCGACGAGCTGCCGGCGTTGAGGACGAGGATCTTCATGAGGTCTCTTGTCTAGCGTAGTCCGGCGCGAGCCCTAAAGTATCTGTACTTTCTTGCACGCTAATCAGACCTCTTGGTATCATTGTAGTTTCATGCGCAAAGTTCCACTCAGCCAGTCATTACGGATCATCGGGCAGGGCTCGATGAACTGGATGGCCCAACGGCCCATCGTCGTGTCGTTTGAAGTGACGGATTCGTGCACCTGCTACTGCCGCCATTGCGACCATGGCGGGCCCAAAGACGACTCCATGAACATGAAGCCGGCTGATTTCCGGCACTACACCGAGACCCTCCAGCCCTGCGTCGTCCAGGTCTCCGGCGGCGAGCCGCTCATGCGCGACGATCTCACCGAAGTGGTGCGCAACATCAAGCTGGCCAACGGCCTGCCTTACATTATCCTTGTCTCCACCTGGTCTCTCATGACGGAGGAACGCTATCTGGAGCTGCGACAGGCCGGCGTCGATCAGTTCTCTGTTTCGCTCGATTTTCCCGATAGCCGCCACGACGAGTTCCGCATGTACCCCGGGCTATACGAGCACCTGAATTCCCTCATCCCGGCCTGCGTCAAATACGGATACGACGACATCGTGCTGAACACCTGCATCACCGCCGCCAACGTCGGCGAGATCAATGGCGCAGCCGATCAGGCCCAGAAGTGGGGCGTCAATATCTGCTACAGCGCCTACTCCGCGCGCCGCACCGGTTGTCGAGAGCTGCTGCCCAACACGCCCGAAATGCTCGACGTCCTGCACAAGCAACTGGACCGCATCGAGAAGCGGCGCAACGAGTCCAACTGGATCGTCTCCGCGCCTACCACCATCAACGCCACACGCGACTATTTCGTCACCGGCGGCGCGCCCGGCTGCAAGGCCGGCCTGCGCTTCCTGGTCGTTACCGCCGATGGCATGCTGCAACCCTGCTCCATGCAGTTCAAGCGCTACAAGCTCGCCGATCAGGCTCGCATGGTGAGCGAGTTCACCAACAACAACACCTGCGACGAATGTTACGTAGCCATTCGCTCGAACCTCGATAAGAGCTTCCCGACCCTGCTGCGGGAGAACGTCTCCAACTATCTCAGCTTCAACAGTTCCAGCAAGAACGCGGCAGCCCGCAACAACGGCAGTTGCTAGCAGGCCGCGGCCCTACTCAATCGCTTCCAGAATGACCACCGACCTCGGCGCGGCGGTGTAGTGCGCCTGGTCGGGCGCGATGCGGCGCTCCGGTTCGGAGGTGTCGGCCACCACTTGCCACAGCGGCCCGTTGCCGAGATCCGGCAGTTGAAACGTCAAGGGCTCCCAGTAGGCGTTGGCGATCACGAACAGCCGCTCATAGTGCCACTGGAGCTCGATGGCCAGTGAGCGCGAGCCGGTGCCCCAATCGGGCTGGCCCAACTGGGTCCCGTGGAAGAAGACGTCGGTGTGCTCCACCGTAATCTCCGGCCCCCAGTCGATGTGCCGTAGCGCGTCGCTGCGCCGGCGGAAGTCGATCAGCCGCCGGAAAAACTCCACCATGTCGGCGTTCTCGTCAACTAATTCCCAGTTGATCCACCCGATCTCGTTGTCCTGGCAGTACGCGTTGTTGTTCCCGCTCTGCGAGCGGGCCATCTCGTCGCCGGACAGGATCATCGGCGTGCCGCCCGAGACGAATAACAGCGTGGCCAGATTCCTCATCTGGCGGCGGCGCAGATCGTTGATCTCCGGATCGTCCGTCGCCCCTTCCGTGCCGCAGTTCCAGGAGTGGTTGTCGGTGGCGCCGTCGCGGTTGTCTTCGCCGTTGGCCTCGTTGTGCTTGTTGTTGTAGCTGACCAGATCGGCAAGCGTGAACCCGTCGTGGGCGGTAATGAAGTTGATCGAGTGGTTGGCCTGCCGCCCGCTCACGGCATATAGATCGGGCGAGCCTGTCAGACGGCGGGCCAAGGCGGGCACCATGCCCTCGTCGGATTTGACGAATCGCCGCACGTCGTCGCGATACTTACCGTTCCACTCGGCCCACCGGCCCCACGCCGGAAAGCTGCCCACCTGGTAGAGCCCGGCGGCGTCCCACGCTTCGGCAATCAGCTTCGTGTTGGCCAGTACGGGATCATAGGCCAAGTGCTCCAGCAGCGGCGGATTCGCCAGCGGCTCACCATCCACACCACGGCCCAGCACGCTGGCCAGATCGAAGCGGAATCCATCCACGTGCATCTCCATCACCCAGTACCGCAGACAGTCGGTAATGAGCGTGCGGACCACCGGATGATTACAGTTCAGCGCATTGCCGCAACCGGAGTAGTTGCGGTAGGCGCCGTGCTCGTCCAGCAGATAGTACACGGCGTTGTCGATACCGCGAAACGAATACGTGGGCCCGCGCTCGTCGCCCTCGGCCGTATGGTTGAACACCACATCGAGTATCACTTCGATGCCGGCGTCGTGAAAGCGCCGGACCATCTCGCGGAACTCGGTCACTGCCGCGCCGTGGTGCTTGTCGGTCGCGTAGGCGGCGTTTGGTGCGAAGAATCCGATGGGCTGATAGCCCCACAGGTTGAGCAGTGTCACGCCCAGCGCCGGATTGTACCGGTCTGTATTGGCCTCCTCAAACTCGTAGACCGGCAGAAGCTCAACGGCTGTGACGCCCAGTTGCTTGAGGTAGGGGATCTTTTCCGTTAGTCCGAGGTAGGTGCCCGGTGCGCTGACGCCGGACGAGGGGTGGCGCGTGAACGAACGGACGTGCAACTCGTAGATGACGGAATTGCGCAGCGGCAGGTTCAGCGGACGGTCGCTGCCCCAGTCATATTCGGCGCGTAGCAGCGCGCTGCGGCGGTGCAGGCTGTCCGGATTGGGCCCCCAGTCCTCGCCACCCGTCAGCACCGGCGCGTATGGGTCCACCAGCCAGTGGGACGGATCGTAACGGTGGATGTGCGGCTCTGAATTGGGGCGGCGGTCCATGCGGTAGGCGTACTCAAAACCGACAGGCAGGCCGCCGAGCGCCACGTGCCAGATGTTGCCCGTGCGGTTCCATTCTGGGTTGAGCTCGAACTCGGTATAGGGCTCCAAGGCGCCCGGTTCAAAGATGCCAAGCCACACGTCGGTGGCGTGCTGGGAGAAGATGGCGAAGTTGACGTGGTCGCGCACCAGAGTTGCCCCGAGGGGTGCGGCATGGCCGCGATCGAGACAGAGGTATTGACCCATTCAGCAATGCTATCGCGATTCGCTGAGGAGCACTTTAGAAGCGGATCTGCGAGGATGCCTCGAACTTGCGGTAGTTGCGAAACACCGTCTCGTTGCGGACCAGCGACTTGTTCTTTCTCACCTGGAGCACGGAGCGCAGCGGCAGCAGAAAGTCCTGCGGCCCGACGCGAACCAGGCCGTATTCCAGCGAAAACGTGGGGGATTGGAGCTGGAAGTCCTTCGGTAGTCCGGAGCCCTTTATGGTAAGCCGCCGCACCGTGCCAGTCTCTTCATCGAGGAACAGGCGGCCTGAGTAGCCGGCGACTTCCTGGCGGCCGCCGAGCGAGAGCACGAAGTTGGACTTCTTCGGTGAAACCTCCACTTCGAACACCCGGCACATCGCCCCGCCGGCCATCGCATAACCGGCCCACTTGTAAGTGGCCGCCACCTCTTCGCTGAACAGCGCCTTCAGCATCGAGCCAAACTCGCCGCTGGAGCGGACTCCGGCCGGCGATGTGCCTGAGCGTTTGTCTGCCTTGAGTCCGTTGACCAACAGCGGCTGGTAGGTTTCGGTGTTGTTCTCGTAGGTGAGCTCATCCACAAGGACATCGCCCTCACGCAACTGGTCCGGACTCTTGACCGGCGCCGTCAGTTGCCGGGTCTCGCGCTGGCAGCGGAAGTTGGGGAGATTGGACGAATAGCCGCGCGCCGCGGCGCCTGCTTCCTGCCAGAGCCGGTCGAGCTCCTCACGCGGCAGTTGCGGGCCGCCGGTGCGGAGGCGCACCGGATCCACCTCGGGCATCACAAATGTTGCCGGGTCGTCGTCGGCTTGTGCCGCCGGCTGAGGCGCGGACGGGCCGCCGACCTCAGTTGTCATCGTCTCACCCGAGCCCAGCACACGGAACGGAACGCTGCGTACCAGCACGTTGCGGCCCTGGCGGACGGTGAGGCGCGCTTCAAATTCGCCGGGGCCCAGTTGCGCCCCGCGCAGCGTAGCCAGATACGGAAACTGGCGCTTCTGCTCACCCTTGGACGCGCCGATGCCATCGCGCGTTGTATCGCGGAGCGAATCGGTAAATGGCAGCACGGCACGGCCCACCACACGCCCATTGTTGAGAATTTCCAGGCTGATATCGGGATTCGCGCCATTGATATCCGGGTAAATCGTGAAGTAAAGGTTGAGGTTGAATGGTCCGCCGCTTCGGAAGACGGGGCTGAGTAATGGAGACAGAGCCATGCCGTCGTAGGCGAGGATCGAGTCTGCTTCGAACTTGTCGGATTTGCCGTCGAACGGCCGCACGAACATCGCGTCGCTCACATAGAAGCCAGGCAGCCCGAGACCGGGTTGTACCTGCTCCTGCACGGCGCCGCTTTTGCCGGCAAGCAGGTCCTCCACCGTCGCCTCAATTGTGTAGCGGCTGCCGGGCAGTTGGAGCTGCCTCATGTAGTAGAGGTTGCCCGCCAGGCGCGCTTCGAGATTGTTGAGCGGGCCGCGCACAAAGACTTCCTTGGTTGCCCTCCAGGCGATTGCGCCCTTGGCATTGCGCGCGATCTGGGTGATGCGCACATGTGCCAGATAGGTCCTGGTGGCCGGATTGGTCTCGAACTTCAAGCCGCTCAGCGGCGTCTCGACGAAGAAGAGCCCGCGCATCGGGCCGCTCATGTTGCTAACGTTGGGGCCGCCCTCGGCTTGCGACATTCCAGAGACACCGCCGACGGGGGAGCCGAGCTCGGTGCCTGATGATTGCAGACCCTGGGACGTCGAACGCAGGAAGCGGACGGTGACTTTCAGCTGTTTCGGCAGGACGCTGGTACTCTCCGGCGCGGCTGTTTCCGCGGGCGCGGCGGCGGGCAGGGAAGCGGCGGAGAGCGTCACGATGCCCTGATCGAGCAGCTTCGGATTCCGAATCAGCAGGCCACCGGACGCCTTGGCGAGCTGGACGAGCGCCGGGTTGGAGTCTTTGGCGTTGGACTCGGCGGGATCAAGGATCAGCACGCGAATCTGGTTGGCCTGGCACAGCTCGACGACGGGCTTGAGCGAGTTCTCAAACTCGGTGGAGGCGGGCGGGCTTTCGACGACGACAACCAGCAGGCGGACTCCGGTGGTTTGGGTGAGCGACTGGGCGGCGGCTTCCAGGGACGGGGCGAGCTCGGCGGGATCGGTTTCACCGGCTTCGCGGGCGATGGCGGCGAACGTCTGATCGAGCTCTTTGGCCGCGGTGGTGGCCGCGAAGGGGCGCGCAGTGAGCGTGCCGCTGCGCCTTAGTTCGGCGGTTGAGTTTGGCGTACTGAACCAGCGCCTGGCCGCGGACGATGCGAACTTTGCGGATTGACGGGCATGATCGGCGCCGGCCTGTCCGAAGTAGAAGACCGCGGCACGATTGGAGACTGGTGGCGCGGCGGAGAGAAGACTCGTGAGAAGCAGCACGAGTGCCGGACAGGAGGATCGCATAGATAGACTGATTCGACCGCAACTATATCATGGCACCCAGCGAGGTAGTGCGAGATTGCGGCTTGGGTGGCGGAGCGGCTGTGGCGAACGCGTGCGGGAGCGGGCCGCCATTGGCATCACGCCGCGAGCGGGGTGTTGGGTGCTGGAGGCGCGGGGGGGCTGCACTTAGACCGTTCGGGCGTCGGCGCTGGCCGTGGTCGGGGTGTGGTTGGGGGCGGGCCGTGGAGCGCCACGTAAACCAGCAGGGTGAGTGCGGCAGCGAAGGTGACGAGGAAGATGGCGATGACGCGGCGGCCGACACGGTCCCGCAGGGCATCGAGGTCATTGATCTGAGCGATCAACCTGGCGATGGCGCGAGCCTCGGGGTCGGGCGGCATGCGATCTATTTCCCGGGTGGCATCTGGCCTTTCAGGACGTCGGCGAGGGAGATGTGGTTGGTTTCGAGGATGGTGCCGAGGGTCTGATCGAGGCGGATGCGGGCGTTGGAGTGGGTGACGAGGGTGGCCACCTCGTTGGACTGGGCGGTGGTGAGATCGCGCTGCTGCTGGATCACCTCATAGGGGGTGGAGGCGCCCAGGGAGAACTTGCGTTGCTCGGCCTTGAGGAGCTGTTCGGCGAGGATGCGATTTTTGACGGCGGACTCATAGCGGGCGCGGGCCTGCTGGAGCGAGACGACCGCGTTGAGCACATCGACCTGGGTCTGCTTGACGTCTTTTGCGACGGAGAGCTCAGTTTGGCGGAGTTGGAGTTGATCGATGGCGAGATCGGACTGGGCCTGGCGGTTGCCGATGGGGGCCTGAGCGAAGATGCCGATGCTCTGGGAGGGGAAGTTGCGGCGGAAGACCTGGCCGAGTGCGGTGCCGAGGCCGCCTACAAAGTAGGGATTGGGCGGGGCGAGGCCGGGGACCTGGACTCCAGTGCCGGCGAGGCCGGCGTTGGTGGCATTGCCGAAGGCGACGACGGTGGGCTTGATGCCGCTTTTGGTGCCGAGTGTGCTCAGCTCGGAGTTGACGATATTGGCGCGCTGGGCGGCGAGATCGGCGCGATTGGCGAGGGCGGTTTCGACCATGGCCGGGAGGGCGGGGAACTCGTCTTTCTCGGGCATGACGATGCGATCGAGGGGGACGATGCGGGCGACGGCGAGCAGCGGATCGGAGATGCCGGTGCGGCTGAGGAGGCTCTTGAGGGTGAGCTCCTGCTGCTGGAGCGTCGTATCGGTATTGACGAAATTGAGGCGGGCGGTAGCGACCTGGGCCTCGATCTTGATGAGATCGGCGCCGGCCATGGTGCCGATTTCCACCTGGCGTTTGCTGTCCTTGAGAAGCTGGGCGGCGGCATCGTAGGCGGCCTGCTTGGACTTGAGGTCTTCGTGGCTGGCGACGAGTGCGTAGTAGGCGTTGAGGGTGCGGACGACGGTGGCTATGACCTGGGTGCGGAAGTTGAGGTCCGTGGTCTTGAGGTTGTTTTTGGCAACGGTGATATTGCGGGCGTTGACGGCGACGCCGAAGCCGCGGAGGAGGTTGTGCTGGAAGCTGAGTTGGAGGCGCGGCGCAACCGACGGATTGAGCACGTTGGTGGGCGAATTCTCCTTCAGGTAGTTCTGGTTGTAGGTGACGGTAGCGGTGCCGCCGGTGAGAAAGCCCTGCTGGATGGAGGCGTTGTAGAAGCGGGAATCCTGGACGAGGACGGGCGTGGCGCTCTGGACGTTATTGGGCTGGGGGACGCTGCGGTGGCTGTAGCCGACGCTGCCTCTGATTGTGGGATCGAGGTTTTGGGTAACGGGGCCGACCTGGGAGATGGAGGCGTTGCCGCCGTTGCCGCCGCCACCGGCGCCGCCGCCACCGCCGCCGACACCGGCGGCCTGTTGGGAGCCGAGGACGCCCTGACCGCTGGCGACGGAGCTGGCCTGTTGGGAGCCGCTGGGGACGCCGGGGAGGGCGCCGCCGGCCTCGGCGCGGGTGAGGCGCCAGATGGCGGAGATGGGCGAATAGCGGGAGACTTCGATATCGATGTTATTTTCGAGGGCGAGAGCGACGGCGTCATCTGCCGTGAGGTAGAGCTTGCCGGCCTTGAGGAGGCCGCCCAGGCGCTGCGAATCAGCGAGGCGAGCGGGAGGCACCTCGACGGCCATGTAGGGGCGCTGGAGGACGAACGCGGTGGGGCGGATGGGCTCGATGGACGCGTTCTGGGCCAGGGCAGGGGAGAGCGAGAACGTGGCGCTGAGGACGATGGCGAGAGACTGCCGGACGGTGAGGCGGCTCACTTCTTCACCTCCGTACCCGCGGAGGCAGGGATGGCGCTAGGGGGCGCCGTGGTGAGGCCGCCCATGGCCTCTTCGACGGAAATCTTATTGACCTCGAGAGTGCGGCCGACCGCCTGATCGAAGGCAATGCGGGCGTGGGTGTAGTTGGCGAGGGCCTGGACCTCGGCGCTCTGGGCGGTGGCGAGATCGCGCTGATCCTGGACCACCTGGAAGGCGGTGCCGGCGCCGAGAGCGTACTTCTTGCGGTCGGCTTCGAGGGTTTCCTGAGCGAGCGAGCTGGACTTGGCCGCGGCGTCGCAGCGGGCGCGGGCCTGTTGGAGGCCGATGACGGCGTTTTGGACATCGACGCGGATTTGGTTGACGCTCTTCTGGAGGCCGAGCTCGTTCTGGCGGATCTCGATGAGGCTGGTGGCGTAATCGGACTGGGCGGCGCGGTTGCGGATGGGGATGTTGAGCGAAACGCCGGCGGAGTAGTTGGGATAGTTGCGGCGGGCGATCTGGCCGAGCAGATTGCCGTAGCCGCCGACGAAGGGCGAATTGATGCCGCCGGCGATGATGCCGAGCTCGGTAAGCTCACCCGTGAGGCCGTTATTGGTGAGCTGGGTGAAGGCCTGCAGAGTGGGCTTGAGGGAGCTCTTGATACCGACGAGGTTCATCTGATTGGACTGGAGGTTGAGGCGCGACTGCTGAATTTCTGGACGTTTTTCGAGGGCCTCGACGACGAGCTGATCGACCGGCGTCCTCTCATCGGTGGCGGGAATGACGATGCGCTCGAGCGCGATGATGTGGACGTCGGCGATATCGGAGGTGGCGACGCCGGAGCGGGAGAGCGCGTTTTTGAGGACGGTCTCCTGCTGGAGCAGATTGGTGCGGGCGATGACGAGATCCTGGCGGGTGGCGTAGAGCTGGGACTCCGCGCGGGTGACCTCGATTTCGGCAAGGGTGCCGATTTCGACCATGCGCTTGTTGTCGTTATAGAGCTGCTCGGCGGTGCGGACAGCCTGCTCGCGGGCCTGGACGTCCTGCTGGAAGCTGACGAGATCCCAATAGAGGTTGAGGACGGCGGAGACGGTGGTAATGAGCTGGAGCTTGAACTGGAGGTCCGTGACCTTGAGGTTGTTCTTCTGGACGCGGATGTTGCGGGTATTGACGGCGGAGCCGAAGCCCTGGAGGAGGTTCTGGGTGATCTGAAGATCGAGGTTGCCGGAGGTGTAGGGGTTGAGCGTGAAGTTCTTACTATTAACGGAAGTGCGGGTGGAGGAGTAGGCGAGCGAGGCGTTGAGGCCGAAGCTCCAGTTCTGGCTGTAGGATGCCTGATAGGTGCGCGTATCGGCGACGAAGGAGGTTATGCCGGTAAGGAAAGTGTTGCTTTGCGGGGAGGTGCTGTGGGCGAAGTTGGCGAAAGCGGAGAGCGTGGGATCGAGCGTGGGGATACCGGGGCCGAGCTGGGTGAGGATGCCGCCGCCGGAGGAGACGCCTCCGCCGCTGCCGAGGCCGCTGGCGCTGACGTTGACGCCCTGAAGGCTGACGCTCTGGGGGCCGGCCGCGACGCCGGTGCCGACGGACCGGAGGACGCCGCCGGCCTGGGCGCGCTTGAGCACCTGGCGGGCGAGCAGGGGCGCATAGCGCTGGACCTCGACATCGATATTGTTCTCGATGGCGAGGGCGACCACATCGGCGGCGGAGAGATAGAGGTTGCCGGCGCGGATGAGCGACTGGAGCCTGGCGGTATTGGCCAGATTGACGTTGGGGACGCTGCTGGTGCGGTAGGGGTTGGTGAGCCAGCTGGCTCTGCCGCTACCTGAATCGATCCGGACTGCTGTCTGCGCGGAGGCTGAGGGTGCGACGAGCAGAGCTACACAGAGTATGACGGAGGCGATCCGGGACGCCTCACCGCAAACAAATATGGCCTTCATTGATTCCTAAGACGGTTCCCGTGGGTAAGTTGTTCAAAAAAATGGAGGGCGCGGGGCCCAATTTGTTGATACCACAAACGAAAGGGGGGAGGCGGGGTTGGATTGGGTTCACAGGCCGGGGAGGGCGACTGGGAGACGTTACCGGCGGCGTTACCGGCAACGGCTCCGGCGGCCATGACGAGGGTTTCCGGGGCGTTTACCGGTGTTGTGTTTTCAGTGAGTTGTGGGATTGATCGGCCGGGTGCAGAATTGCGTTTCTCCTCTTCCCAGAGTTTTCGGGCGCGTTCGATGTGGCGGAAGAGCCTGATGCAGCGGTCCTGGATGGGGAGGGCGAGTGGGTCTGTCGTGAAGTAGGCATGGGCGCCGCGGGTGGGGCAGCCATGGTGGGCGATGGACTGATTGATGAGGCGGGCCTCGAGGGCGAAGAGTTCGAGCTGCCACAGGCCGAAGGAGAGGTAACGGGCGGCGGCGGCGCGCTCGTACGGGTTTTCGATCTCGGCGGAGACACGGTCGACGGTGGCCCCGATGCGAGCTTCCCACTCGGGGGGGAGGAGATGTTTCCGGGCGTAGAGGTGGTGGCGGCAGGCGTTGCGGGAGACCTTTTCTTTGCCGGCGGTGGAGGAGGGGCCGCGCGAGAGGCGAGCATTGGCGCGATTGGCGGCGAGTTTCTTCTCGGACATTTTGAGTAAGGACATGGTGGTAGCTCCCGGATGGAGTGTACTACGGGGTGTCAAGTTTTCTTTGGGTGAATTGGGTGGTAAGTGTTTTAGTTTCAGTGAAACGGTGGGGGATTTGAGGTTGTGACTGGCTTTGGCCGGGGGCCGAATGGGACGCGGACGAAAGCGGATGAACCCGGATAATGCGGCGCGGGCTTCCCCCGTGGCGGCCCAGTTTGTGGAGGAGGTCGGCGCGGACGGCGGGGAGGTGATGGTAGCGGGCGAGAGAGGGCTCGGCCGCTAGGGCGTCTACTAGGGCGAGAGCGGCCTGGGGGCCTTGGGCCATGGAGACGGCTACGGCGCGGTTAAGCTCGATGACCGGGGAGGCGATGAGCTGGGCGAATTCGGTATAGATGATGACGCCGCGGTCGTGGGAGTTGAGCGGCCAATCGTTGTTGGCAGTCAAAAAAACACGGTTACTCTTGACGCGTTCTTGGCGTAAACTCGTGGCAGTGTTCCGCAGTCCTGACGGTGGGATGGACTATGGGAGAGCGACATGGCCTATCAGGTAGAGCCGCACTTCGCTGAACCGATGGCAATCCGGCGCCGCAGTACGCCTCTGGCACCGGGCGCTACCCTCAACTACAGTCTGAGCGATGAAGTGCTGCACAGCGCCGTCCATCGTTTGGCCTTCCTGAGTTTGATTGTCGCCTTGATGGGACCGTCTGTTTATTTTGTGGAGAGCTTGACTCAGCCGGAACGGATCGCTAGCCCCGTCGCGCCGGCCATGGCACTGCTGCTGTTCGTTTTAGGCGCTTTGATGAGCGGCTGGGCGTGGAGTTACCGATCCAGGGTTGATCAGGTCCTCGACGTCGGATTGGTGTTTCAAGTGCTGGTGGCGTTTGCGATCTCCGCGTACGAATACGCTACGCCCTATCCGCCCGGTCCGGTCCGAGGTCTTCCTTGGATTTGCCTCTGGATCGCCATGTTTGTAGTGACAATCCCCGGCACATACGGGAAGCACGTACTCGCTGCACTTACGGCTGCCTGCATGGCTCCGGTGGGCCTGCTGGTAGCGAGCGTCGTCAATGACCAGCGCCCCGCCACGAATCAACTGCCCCAACTACTGCTCATGCCGTTTGTCACGGCAGCCTGGGCGATTCCTGTTGCACGGTATCTGTATTACCTCGGAGCGCAGGCGAGCCGGGCACAGGCGATGGGAAGCTACGAACTGATTGAATTGATCGGTAAGGGCGGCATGGGTGAAGTCTGGCGCGCCAGGCATCGACTGCTGACGCGCATTTCGGCGCTGAAGCTGATCCGCCCGGAGGTACTCAAGCTGGAGGGCGCGGACAGCGGCCACGCCATGATGCGCCGTTTTGAGCGTGAGGCACGCGCCACAGCCACACTGCAATCGCCGCACACGGTGGCGCTTTATGACTATGGAATCAGCGAGGACGGCAGTTTTTTCTACGTGATGGAACTACTGGAAGGGCTGGATCTCGAAACCCTCGTCCATCGATTTGGACCATTGCCTGCGGGCCGCACCATATTCCTGCTCTCTCAGGCCGCGAAATCGCTGGCTGAAGCGCATGAGAAGGGCATGATCCATCGCGACATCAAGCCCCGGAATATCTTCGTCTGCCGGTTGGGGACGGACGCCGATTTTGTCAAGGTTCTGGACTTCGGTCTGGTCAAGCAACTGGCGACCGAGGAGACGCAGTCGTGCCTGACCCGCCGCGGTGTCACGGCCGGGACGCCGCAGTACATGGCCCCCGAGGTCGTGATGGGGAAACATGATATCGATGGACGGTCGGACATCTACTCGCTCGGGTGCGTCGGGTACTGGTTGTTGACGGGGCAACTGGTTTTCGAGGAGGAGACTCCGCTGGCGGCAGCTGTGGCGCATGTGCAGACCGCGCCGACGCTCCCCTCCCGGCGGACTGAGCTGGAGATCCCGGATTCCCTGGAGCGCATCGTTCTACAGTGTCTGGAGAAGGACCCCGCGCGGCGGCCGCAAACGGCGCGTGAGTTGCTCGGCCTGCTGGATGACTGTGCCGCCGCGTGGCCATGGATGGCGAGTGACGCCGAACTCTGGTGGAACCTCCACATACCGGCGGCAGAGCTGACTCCCGTTCGCGCCGGATCTCCCTCCGGAGCCGGCGACCGGTGAGGAGGAGTAGCGACACACGCAGCGCCGTGATTGTGGCGGCACTAGGCGCGGGGGTGATCATCGCCCAGCAGGTGGCTGCCAAAGTTACCCGGGACGCTCTGTTCCTGCCCAACTTTCCTATCGGGAATCTGCCTACGATGAAGATCTGGGCGGCGCTATTCTCGCTTGCGGTCTTGTGGCCTGCTGCACGGATGATGCGGACCTGGGGGCCGGCACGCGTGGTGCCAGTCGCTTTTTGGGCGAGCGGACTGCTTCATCTGTGCGAGTGGGGCCTGTGCGCCTACTCCAGAAGGGCAGCGGCCGTGGCCCTCTATCTTCATTTCGCCGGGTTTGGCGCCGTGCTCGTGTCCGGCTTCTGGTCGATGGTCAACGAGCGTTTCGACCCACACACGGCGAAGAAGCGGATGGCCAGAATTGCGGGGAGCGCCACGCTCGGCGCACTGGTCGGCGGACTCACCGCCGCGGTGCTGACGGAGCCCCTGCAGATGCTGCCGTTGCTGGCAGCGATGCACCTATTCTGCGCCTGGCTTCTGCATGGCCTGACGCCCTCGCCGTCCCGAGTCGCGCCGGCGATGGAAGCCGACCGGGATCGGGCGGGCCCGGACCTCAGTCTTCTCGCGAAGCTCCCCTACCTGCGCCAACTCGCGCTGCTGGTTCTGCTTGGCGCCGCGAGCGCCAACCTGGTGGAGTACATCTTCAGCGATCGAGTGAAGCAGAGCTACCCGGTTGAAGCAGACATGCAGTTCTTTTTTGCAGTGTTCTACACCGCCACCAACCTGATCAGCCTGTTGCTCCAAACGATTGTCACTCGACGGCTGCTGGAGAAGGCAGGCCTCGGCATCACGGCGGGTGCATTCCCCGCCGCGCTTTCAGCCGGCAGCCTGGGGATGTTGTTCTGGCCAGGGCTGGCCGGTGCCAGTGCGGCGCGGGGCGCCGGGCTGGCAACGCAGAATTCCCTTTTCCGATCGGCATACGAACCGCTGTACACGCCGGTGCCGGCCGCCGAGAAGCGGTCCGTCAAGCAGATTATCGACGTCGGGTTCGAGCGGCTCGGTGATATTGCAGGCAATACGGTCTGCAAGTCTTTGTTAATGCTTCCAGCGGGGATGGCCGGCTCAGCGCTGATGGCCGTGGCTGCAATCACAGGCGCTTTGGGCGCTTGGGTTGCTGTGCGCCTGGATCGCGGCTATGTGTCAGCGCTCGAAAGAAGCCTGCTCGACCGTTCCGTTGAGTTGGAGGCCGAAGACATCGGGGATCAGACGACTCGGGCTACGCTGACTCGCATTACGGCGGTCATGCCGATTGGCCCCCGCCTCAGCGCGGAGGGGGGAGAGGCGGCGTGCCCCCAACCGGATCCCGCGCCGCAACCGATTGACGATCTGCGCTCAGCCGATCCTGTCCGTGTGCGACGGGCGCTGGGGCGCGGAGTCCTCGAACCGGAGCGGGTTCCGGAACTGGTCCAACTGCTGGCCTGGGACGAAGTGGCCCGGGATGTGATGCGCGCCCTGGGTCACAGCGGACCTGGCATTTCGGGCCAGCTCATTGATGCCATGCTCGATTCGTCGGTCACCTTTGCCATCCGGCGGCGTATACCGGCGATCCTTGCGGCGTACCCTTCGCCGCGCACTGTGACAGGTCTATTCGCCGGGCTGCGGGACCGGCGATTCGAGGTGCGCTTCCGGTGCGGCCGGGCACTGTTGAAGGTCATCGGTGGCAACCCGGAGCTACGCCCTCCTCACGAGGGAGTACTCGAGGCGGTGGGGCGCGAATTGGATCTGGGCAAACACCTCTGGGAGACACACCGGCTGCTGGATGGATGCGAGGAGGACGAACTGGTGGGACCTCGCGCCAACCGGGGCCTCGATCATGTGTTTACGCTGTTGGCGCTGATCCTGCCGGAGGAGCCTCTCCGAATTGCGTTTCGAGCCTTACATACCAGTGACGAGGTATTGCGGGGGACTGCGCTGGAGTATCTGGAAGGCGCCGTGCCCCAGTCGTTGAGGGACAGGTTGTGGCCTTGCCTCGACGAAGACCGGCCGGCGAAGCGTACGTCCCGGAGCCACGAGGAGATCCTGCAATCGCTGCTGGCGTCTCATGAATCGATCCAGCTCAAGTTGCGGGAGCGTGAACCGCGGGATTGAAGTTTCGCTTGGAGGATCGCCGGGGACGGCTTCGAAGACACGCGCTGTCGGGGAATCGATGGATTGGTGTTGCTGGAATGGTGATGATGCCACCACCACCCCAAAATCCTAGATTTCTCAGGGTGACGGTCCGGAACATTGGGACAGACCCAACGACACTCACGAACCTCTCCCTCCACACCTACGGCGCCTGGTGGGCGAGATTCAAGAATCGGCCAACATTGACTGGCGTGCTGAACCACTATCAGGGACCGCAAATTCCCTACAAGCTCGAAGTTGGAATGGAGTGGTGCGCACTTATGGAACAGGACGAGAGACTCGCTGACTGGCCTCACGCTGATGGACTGTGATGTGCAGTTCACCATACGTTCTCCAAAACGCCGGCTCAAGTTCGGATAATGTACCCCGATCCAAATTGAAGGGTCAGATTGGAGCATCCGGGGCGCGAGATTGTTTTGGGAAACTCTGGCGCAATGTTTGGAGGCTTGGATTCTGGCTGTCGACCATTGCAGGTTTGCCCGGCACCCGCCCCCGCCCGCATACAATGGAACTTCCTGCATGACCCCCGACAAGTTCATCCAAAAGTGGAGCCAATCCTCCCTCAAGGAATCCGCCGCCGCCGGGATCGCTGAGACCGTTCGCCCCGGTTTGGAACTGGCGGCTGACTCGCAGGCCTGCGTACCCTTACGCGAACTCAGAGGTGAAGTCCGCTTCTCGCAAACGCTCACTGAACTGAAGACCGGCCGGCGATTGCGGTCGGCTCAGGCACCTGCATCGCCAACCAGCGGCCAAAACACGGGATTGCTCGATCAGGCGCTCCAGGACCGCCAAGTCCTCTGCTGCCCGCCGTACTCACTGAAAAAATGAGCAATCCGAGACTCCGCGCTTGTTCTGAGACCGGTGTCTCCGCGAGTTCGCCCTGCCCCCCGCCGCGGCCATCGGGAGCAAAGGGCGCCCAGCCCAAAACCCGCGGCCTGGCGGCGTGCTGACCGATCAAATATGCAACTCCCGTCGAGTCAGGTGATGCTGGAATCGAGGAAGGTGCATAGGCGATTCAGATCGCGCACATCCGCGAAGGACGCCACTGCAATGCGCACCCACGGGTTGGAGGGGTCCAGCAGCACGACGGACGCCGGATGCTCCGCCGTCTTGAGCCGCTGATTCAGCTCATCCGAGTTCCATTTCCAGGTGTGGCCCAGCGACGGCCGAACCGCGAACACGTAAGTGTCCTCCAGGGATTTGTTGACGCCCACCACCTCGAAGTTCCTGGGCAAGTTCAACCTGATATAGCTGCGCAGTTCTTCGGCGCGATTCCGCAGTAACTGGAAGTCCCGCCCGTCCATGAGGCTGAGCGCGGCGGACAAGCCGGAAATAATGGCGCGCTGCGCGGCGGTTTTGTTCTGACCCATCCTCCAGGAATTCGGCGGCGCGGCAGGAAAGTTCCCGAGGGTCCGCCTGGAGAGCAGCACACCGCAGCGCTGCCGGCATAGCAGCCAACGGTGCGGGGCGAAGACGTAGAAGTCCCAATCAGCGTCGCCGTCGATGAGGCCGCGGTTGCCGACCGCGTTGGTGCCGTCCACCACCACGCTGAGCGGGATAGGGGCCGCCTCGTTGCGCAGGCGCGCCAAAAACTCCCGGAGCGGCGCCCTGAGCCCGGTGGCGTAGCTGACCTCGCTCAGCAACAAGACGACATTTGCCGTCGCTCTACCCGATGCGGATCCGTCACCGCCCACCGAGGCCGCCATCCCCACCTGGGCGTTTCGCGCCCGGGCCACCTCCCTGAGGAGGATCGCCTCCTGCTCACGCCATTCCAGCAAGTGATCCTCGGGGCTAAATTCGATAAGGCGGACTTGGTCTCCGATGGTGGCTTCGCGCCACTGCGCCAGCCCGGCGAGGGAGGGTGTGGTGTAGGGTGACAGGACGATGGTCCGGGGCCCGGGAATCCAGCCCAGCGCCGCCTCGAACGCGCGGGCCGTTCCTGTGAACAAGCCCATGTCCAGAGCGGGGGGACCGGCCGTGGCGGTGTGTTCCACCAGATGGTCCAGGACGGACTTCTTCGTCGCGGCGAACATATTGTCGAGGAAGCGGATTGACTCGATGCTGCCGGCGCCGAGGCGCGCACAAGCCGCCAGATTCTGTAACTCCCGCCGCACCACCAGTTCCACCTGGTACCCGGTCACCTTGGGGCCATAGGCCGATCTGATGGAGCTTCTCGATGGCAGCAATTCGGCGGGCACGTCGGCAAGCTCCAGCCGCTTTAAGTACTGCTGCACCGGTTGGGGTAAATCCTGCCCCAGAAGCACATACCCTACCAGGAAACTGCCGCCAAGATAGACCAGCCCCCCCAGCCAGGCGAGGGTTCGGCTGAGCCATGGCGCGCTGACCAGGGAGTAAAAGTACGAGTTGAAGCTCAGCCAGTAGCTCCTTTCAAACTGCTCGTAGCCGGAGAGCCTTTCCATGCCGTGAGCGGCAAACGTGCAATAGACCAGGAATACGGCCAACAACAGGTGGATGCGCAGAACGAGGTTGGGCTTGGATGCCAGACTTCCGTGGAACATAGCGCGTCCAAACCCGCTGGAGCGCCAAGCGGCGATCGGGATGGGGGCGACGAGAAGGAGGAACGGCATGAGGATTAACGCTGGCGGGAACGGCTCGCTCCAGTTTCCGGCTGGAAGCAGAAGCGCGGCACTCAGCGAAAACCCCTCAGCCGCGAATCTGAGGAAGTCGAGGCAGCAGCAGACGATCAACAGGGCGTCAAGGATCAGCAACGGCGTCGAGTAGCCCAGCCGGTAGTGGCCTTTGACAAGGGCGGAAAGGCTATTGTTCATTGGTGGTTCCCTTTAGCCTGAGCGCCTACCTGCACAATCCGCCGTGCCGGAATCTCGTAATAGCCTCCCGCGCTTGGCTCGCCCAGCCCCTTAGGTAGAGCCTTCCCGTCGAATCCCGCCGACTTGTAGACGAAATAGCTCGACACCAGGCTCTCGCCGTCATGAAAGGAATATCCGCCGCAGAGGCTGGGGAAGGCGGGCCGGGTTTGCAGTTGATCCAGGACGCAGGCGCGAGACCAGCCGATTCCCTTTTCATCACAACCCTTCAGCGCCTCAATCAGAATCCTGGCTGCGTCGTAGCCGAAAACCATGTTGGCGGAAACAACGTCGGCTCCGGCTATCGCCCGCAGCGCCTTCATGCCCTCGGAGTCGTTGTCACAACGGCTGATGTCGGAGGGACTCATGCGTAGGAAAGGAAGACCTGAGGAACGGTCTTCATCCAAGTCCTGGCAGCCTTCGCTCAGGATGATCCTGGGCGCAGCTTTGCCTGGCGCCTGGCGCTTCGCCAAGGCCGCGAGAAACGCCTTGGCTTGCTTTGAGTAGCCGCAGTAAACCACTACGTCGTCGCCGTTGGCTCCCCTGCAGATTGTGTCCACCGTGTCCTCAACACTGGAGTCGCTCACCTCGCGCGGCGTCTGGACATCCGACATTCGGGCAATCTGCAGAAATGTGCGCACGCTGTTGCCCAGAGGCTTTGAGTAAACCGCACCGCCGTCGGCCGTTTCCTCGATAATGTGCACTCTTCGTGGCTGAAGCTGAGTGACGAGGTAGGCGATGGCTGGAGCCTGCGCATTATCGTCGCTTGGCGGCAGGCGGTAACAATTCAACAAGCGCCGGTTCCTGCCGAACAAATTCTCGTCGAGGCCGTCAGGGTAGACCGCAGCCTGGGCCGTGGCCACGGGGAGGATCAGCGGAATTCGGGCCTTCGCGTAAATCGATGCAGTCTTGCGCGTCTGGGCAGATGTCGTGTGCCCAATTACGGCCAGAATGTTCGGATTGGCCATGAGTTGGCGAGCCAAATCGATGGCTTGTGCCTCATTGGCGCCGTCGTCGATGGGGGTGATTCTGAAATAGGCCCCGCTGTCCGGCTGCTTCCTTACCTCAGTTTGCAGGGCTGCGCGAGCGCCAGCGTAGTAATCGACGGTTGCCTGAGAATTTGCACCCTCCCATTTGGTGTAGGCAGACGATGCCCTTTTCGAATAGTCGCCCACGACAGCTACTTCGAGGACTGGCTCCGCTCCGTTCAGGATCTGCCTGTCTTGAGGAATATAGCGCCCTGCGAGCCCAAAGGCTGTCAACAGACTCGCGATGGCGAAGGATTGGCGTCCCATATAGGCCCTTCTCCTTCTTCCGGTTTTTTCCGCGTCGTCCCAGAACGTATGCCGGAATAAGCCAGATGAGTGATCTTGCCGCAGTTTACACCCTTGTGTTCGCCTGTGACACCGTATTGAGCTTATGGCTATCTAAAGATAGCTTGTGCGGCGTCTGCCATTTAGGAGAGAGGCCCGCGAGTGCCGTAGCGGCTGAGACCCCTATAGTTACGGACTCTGGATCGGTTCGCTCCCGCGGCGGAGTAGTGAGGAGCAGGGACGTAATACGGCCTCAGTTCCAGCCATTCTGATGCGGCCAACACTGATGAAGGCATGCCCGAGACGTACGGCCACTACCAAACTGGACGCGTTCGGCCCGACTCCACTGTCGCCGCAGGTTTGGCCGCGCCTACTTCTTCTCTTCGTGGTATTCGGTCTCGGTGTTCACGTCCCAGAGCGGCGCCTTGTCCTTGATGCCGGCGGCGATGTTGTCCACGGCCATCATGGCGGTGAGCATGGAGTGATCCTGGTTGTTGTAGCGGTGCATGCCGTTGCGGCCGATCAGGAAGAGGTTCTCGATGCCGTCGACGAAGGAGCGGATTTCGTCGAAGCGGTCGTAGGAGCCGAAATAGGCAGGGTAGGTCTTTTCCATGCGGATGACGGTGGCGTCCTCCACGGCGGCGGCGTCGATGATGCCGATGCGGGCCAGTTCCTCGGTGGCGAAGGCGATCATCTCGGCGTCGGGCTTGTGCCAGAGGGCGTCGGTGTCATTGCAGAAGTACTCGAGACCGATCCAAACCTTGGCGGGATCGGCGACCAGATAGGGGCTCCAGTTGTTGAAGATCTGCAGACGGCCCACCTGCACATCGGGCTCCTGGATATAGATCCAGTTATCGGCGATCAGCCTTTTGCCCTGCGGGGTTTGGTCGTGAATCTTCAAGTCCTTCATGAGCAGGCCGACGGTGAGGAAATCGCGATAGACGAGGCCGCGGCTGACCTCCAGGACGTTGGCCGGGGGCGGGGTGTCGAACGAATCGAGCAACTCGCGGATGGGCATGGTGGAGAAGAAGTAGTCGCCCTCGAAGAGATGGCTCTCGCCGGTGGCCTGGTGGGTGGCGCGGACTCCGGTGACCTGGCCATTGGCGGTGACGATGCCATCGACGGTGTAGCCCATGTGGAGCTCGCCGCCGAGCGCGTTAACGCGCCGGGCGGCCTCTTCCCACATCTGGCCGGGGCCGTGTTTGGGGTACAGAAACTGCTCGATCAGCGACGTTTCGGTCGCTTTTTGTGCCAGATCGGCGCCGTTTCCGCTGACTTTCTTCACGGCGTGCAGCAGGGTCTTCCAGATGGAGAGTCCCTTGATGCGCTGTGCGCCCCAGGCGGCGCTGATCTGGTTGCAGGGGACGCCCCACACTTTCTCCGTGTAGCTCTTGAAGAAAGTCAGATAGAGCTCGCGGCCGAAACGGTTGATGAAGAAGTCCTCGAGGGTCTGCTCATCTTTGCGGGGGAAGAGAGCGCTGCGGATGTAGCTGACGCCGATGCGGAGGGTACGCCAGAGGCCGAGGCCGAGCAGGGTGTGTTTGCTGAGCGTGATGGGGTATTCGAAGAAGCGGCGCAGGTAGTAGATGCGGGAGCGGCGGGGGCGCAGCAGCATGACGTTGTCTACCGCATCGGCGTCGGGACCGGGGCCGCTCTCCACGCGGCGGCTCATCTGCTGGTAGGTGACGGTCTGCGCGCCATTGGGCAGGGCCTGCATGGGCAGCATGTGGAGCCACCAATCCATGACGCGGACCGACTTGGAGAAGAAGCGGTGGCCCCCGATGTCGATGCGGTTGCCCTTGTAGTTGACCGTGCGGGAGATGCCGCCGAGGTGGGCGCTTTTTTCCAGCACGACCGGTTTCACGCCGGTGCGGGTGAGCAGTTCGTACGCGGCAGTCAGGCCGCCCGGGCCCGCGCCGATGATCACGGCCCTCTTATCGCTCATTCTTATCGGGTTGCTTCCTCAACGGGGTGTGATCAGGCCGCCCAGCTTATCGCTTTCACTTTCAGCCGTGCGTGGGAACAGCGTCGAGTACGCTTCCAGATACTTCAAGCCCGCCCCAGTATTGTAAACCACGATCTTCTCATCGGGCGTAAGGAAGCCCGACTTTAGGAGTTGGTCGAGGGCGGCGAAGCAAGCGGCGCCTTCCGGGGCGGCGAAGATCCCGTCCTGGCGGGCGAGGCGGGTTCCGGCTTCGAGGGAGGCGCGGTCACTGACGGCGATGCAGGTGCCGGCGCTCGCGCGGACGGCGCGGAGGACGAGGAAATCGCCGAGGGGTTTGGGGACGCGCAGGCCGCTGGAGACGGTGATGGCGTTTTCCCAGAAGGTGCAGCGCTCCACTCCCTGCTCAAACGCGCGGACGACGGGAGCGCAGCCATCGGCCTGGACGACTATCATCTTGGGGCGTTTCGGGCCGATCCAGCCGAGCGCTTCCATTTCCTCAAACGCCTTCCACATGCCGATGAGGCCGACTCCGCCGCCGGTGGGGTAGAAGATGGCATCGGGCAGGTTCCACTGGAACTGCTCGGCCACCTCGTAGCCCATGGTCTTTTTGCCCTCGATGCGGAAGGGCTCTTTCAGGGTGTTGATTTCGTACCAGCCTTCGGCGGCCTTGCGTTCGGCGACGATGCGGCCGCAATCGCTGATGAGGCCGTCGACGAGGGTGACCTTGGCGCCGAAGCTCTTGCATTCGATGTAGTTGGCCTGGGGGACATCCCTGGGCATGAAGATGTGGGCTTCGATGCCGGCGGCGGCGGCGTAGGCGGCGGTGGCGCTGGCGGCATTGCCGGCCGAGCCGAGGGCTACCTTCTTGATGCCGAGCTCGTGGCACATGGAGATGCAGCAGGCCAGGCCGCGGGCTTTGAACGAGCCCGTGGGATTGATGCCCTCGTCCTTGACCCAGAGATTTTTGGCGCCGATGGCGTCGCCGTAGTTGCGGGCGCGGATGAGCGGGGTCCAGCCCTCGCCGAGGGAGATCATGGAGGCAGGCTTGGAGACGGGGAGAACCGGGGCGTAGCGCCACATAGAGGATGGGCCGCTGACGATCCACTCGCGGGACCAGCCCTGGCGGAGGGCATCGAGATCGTAGCGGACGAGCAGGGGGCCGCCGCATTCGCAGAGGTTGTGGGCGACACCGGCCTCGTGCCGTTTCAGGCAGAGGCTGCACTCCAGATGGGTCAACGTAGTCATCACTTGCAGGATACAAGGGTGGGTGGGTGGTGTGGGGGTTTTGCGGCTAGAGGTCTTCCGAGCGAAGTCCGGTGCGCTTGGCTTTACGGGCTGGCCGATGATTCTTCTGGGGTGACAAAAGAAAGAGCCAGTGCGGATGAGGGGAGGTCTTACCCTTCGGCGGTCCAGAGGCCATCTTCCTCGCGGTCGAGTTCGATTGTTAGCCTCACGGTCCGAGAGTAACCCAGGCCGGAGTTGTTGGTAACCAGCCGTCATGTGACCCAAGTGGGATTCGGTCATCTCCCGATTCTGGGGATGTGCGAGTCAGGCCCGCGACGCCTTATATAAGCGCTTGTCGTACTGCGTCGGCGGGTGCCGATCATGGCTGGACAAATGCGTATAGATTCAATACAAGCGGTCTGAAATTCTCTATTGACAAAAGAGGACCAACAGGCTCTAATTTATCTTTAACGCTCCATGCAGGTAACGCGCGCAGCCGATTACGGAGTCCGGGTGATGGTCCACCTGGCGGGGTTGCCGTCGGGTCAGCGGGCCACGCGGGACGAGCTGGCGGCGAGCAGTGAAGTGCCGGAGCATTTTCTGAGCAAGATTCTGCAGACGCTGTCGCGAGGGGGGCTGATCACGTCGCACCGGGGTGCATCGGGCGGGTTTGCGCTGGCCAAGCCGCCGGAGTTTGTGACGCTGCTGGACGTGGTGGAGGCGGTGGACGGGCCGATCCAGTTGAACGTGTGCGTGGCTGCGGGAGTGGGGTGCTGCCGGGTGACGCGATGCGTGGTGCACCATGTCTGGGCCGATGCCCAGAACGCGCTCACGGCGGTGTTGCGTGGGGCGACGCTAGCGCGGCTGGCGGCGGAGAGTCAGGTGAATTGCGCATGGAGCTGACGTGGCTTGCCCTGGCAGCCAGCCTCATGATGGGGCTGGGGGCGGCGTGCGTGTTTGTGTTTGCGGTGAAGAGCGACTATTTTCGCGACCTGGAGGACGCCAAGTATCAGGTGTTCTGGTCGGACATGGAAGAACTGGTAGATCAAGCGAAGGAGCCGGACGAAGATGGCAGTTCCGAAAACCACGAGTGAAAGAGGATCGGGAGCGGACGCTCCGATGAACCGTCGGCGCATGCTGACCTGGCTGAGCAGTGTCGGGCTGGCTGGTTCGGCGGTGTTGAGCGCGTTCTCGAACTTTGTGTTCATCAAGCCGCGCGCCACCTATGGCCAGCCGCAGCGGTTTAACATCGGCAAGCCGGAGGAGTTCCCGTCGGGCACGCGGATCTCGCTGGACACGCGCCGCGTGTGTATTGTCCGGGAAGGCAACAAGATGGCGGCAATCTCCACGACGTGCACGCATCTGGGCTGCATCGTGGGCATCGCGGATACAGGCTTTGCGTGCCCGTGTCACGGTTCGCGGTTTGACCAGGACGGCAACGTGACGGGCGGACCGGCGCCGAAGCCGCTGCCCTGGTACAAGGTGAGCCTGGCGCCGAACGGCGAAGTGGAAGTGGACAAGGACACCGAGATTGAGCCTGGGAGCTATCTGAACGTATGAGCGGCGCTACCAAATCCCCATCGCTATGGGGCAATATCCGGGAACTGCCGGCCAATGTCTGGCATTCGGTTTTCCGCAACCCGCTGCCTTCGGATGACTACGAGCGCTCGTCGACGAGTTTCACCAACTTCTTTTTGCACATTCACCCGGTGAAGGTGAACCGCAACACGCTACGGCCGATCTACACCCTGGGTCTGGGGCTGATGTCGTTTTTCCTGTTCTTCATCCTGGTGGTCACCGGCGTATTGCTGATGTTCTACTACGTGCCTTCGACGACGCAAGCGTACGACCGGATGCTGGACCTGCGCGGCACGGTGGCATTTGGGACGTTCCTGCGCAACATGCACCGCTGGTCGGCGCACGGGATGGTGGGCGTTGTGTTCCTGCACATGTGCCGGGTTTTTCTGACGGGCTCCTACAAGAAGCCGCGCGAATTCAACTGGGTGCTGGGCGTGGGGCTGTTTTTGCTGACGCTGTTCCTGAGCTTCACGGGCTATCTGTTGCCGTGGGATCAACTGGCATTCTGGGCGATCACGGTGGGCACGGCGATTGCGGGCTACGCGCCGGTGGTGGGTCAGCAGGTGCGGTTTCTGTTGCTGGGTGACGCCAACGTGGGGCAGGAGGCGCTGTTGCGCTTCTATGTTCTGCACGTGGCTGTGTTGCCGCTGGCGATGACGCTGCTGATTGTTCTGCACTTCTGGCGCATCCGCAAGGACGGCGGGTTGTCGCGGCCTCCTGAGGCTGATGAGACGGAGACGGCGGGTACGCCGGTTGCGGTTTCCGTGCGTGCGGTGCAGATGGCTAAGGACAAGATCTACGGTTTGCAGGGTTTTGTGCGCGGACCGTTCACGAAGGTGGGCAATACGCCGGACAAGACGGTGTATGCGTGGCCGAACCTGATCATCGCGGAGCTGTTCGTTTTTGTGTTGACGCTGGCGATTATCCTGATTGTCTCGCTGGCATTCAACGCGCCGCTGGAGCAACCGGTGAGCGTGCTGCATCCGCCGAATCCGGCCAAGGCGCCGTGGTACTTCCTGGGCCTGCAGGAGATGGTGAGCTACTCGGCATTCTGGGGGGGCGTCGGCATCCCAACGGTGTTTGTCTTGCTGCTCCTGATCGCCCCTTATGTAGACCGGGGGCAGAAGGGCGTGGGCAAATGGTTCTCGCGGGAGCGCCTGCTGGCCAACACGATCTTCCTCTCGTTTGTGATCACCAACATCATTTTCGTCATCATCGGGACTTTCTTCCGGGGCGCTAACTGGGAGTTTGTCTCCCCGTGGAAATAGGAGGTTAAACCATGAGACTTGCACTAGCTATCGCAAGCTTTGTCGTCCTCCTCGTGCACGGGGCGGTCTTCTACAAGCAGTTCTTTCACAAGTGGGAAAACTATCAGACGGCGTACTTTGACCAGGCACGCTCGCTTTCGAAGACTCCGGCCGAGAAGGCGGCGCTGGACGCGAGGGCGCCGCGAGTGGAGCAGTTTATCGTCACGAGTTTCGGTGAGACGCGGGTAGACCGCTGCGGCACGTGCCACATTGCGATGGACGATCCGCGATTCAACAAACATGCCCAGCCGCTACAGACGCATCCGTATTCGGCGGCGTTGGGCGACACGCAGGTCAACGGCAAGTGGGAGCGGCGGCACAAGTTCCCGGACTTTGGCTGCACGGTTTGCCACGACGGGCAGGGCCGCGGGTTGCTGACTGTGTACAGCCACGGCGAGGACGAGTACTGGCCGGATCCGCTGGCCGGCTACGTGGTGCAGGCGGAGTGGCGAAAGGACCTGCAGCCGAAGCTGAAGGGCAAGGAGTTCATGGAGTCCAACTGCGCGCAGTGCCACACGGAAGAGGGCTTCGCCGGCACGACGCACGTGGACAGGGGCCGCAAGCTATTCTTCTCGAACAACTGCTACGGCTGCCACAGAATTGAGGGCCTATCGGACGGCACGCTGGCGCCGGACCTGACCGAGGTGGGCAAGAAGTTCAAGATCGATTACCTGATGGAATCGATTGTGGATCCGCGCGCCAACCTGGCGACCTCGTTCATGCCGAAGTTCAATCTGAGCGAAGCGGACGTGAAGGATCTGGTGATCTTTTTGAAGAGCCGGCGCGGCGTGAATTTCGCCGAGACCTCGTTGCAGCGCTACCGGGCGACGCTGAATGCGAAGCGTCCGGCGGATGAAGCAGCGAAGGAGCCGGTGCTGCAGGGGGCGGCGTTGATCGCGCGGGGCGAGAAACTGGTGACGGACCGTGCGTGCACCGCCTGCCACAAGTTGGGCTCGCGTGATGGCGGAGTGGCGCCAGACCTCTCGTTCGAAGGACTGATCAAAGAAGAGGCGTGGGTCTACGACCACTTCAAGAATCCGCGCTCGCGGGTGTCGGATTCGATCATGCCGTCGTTCCGCTTTGCGGACGCTGATTTCAAGGCGATGACGGCATATCTGGCGAGCCTGAAGACGGCTCCGGCTGCGGCCGACGGGGCGGAGACGTACAAGGCTCTGTGCCAGCGCTGCCACGGGGAGAAGGGCGACGGGCATGGGGCGATTGCATGGTATCTGGATCCATATCCGCGCGACCTCACCAAGGCCGGCTTCATCAACAGCAAGTCGATGGAGCGGCTGAGCAATTCCATCAAGAACGGCGTGGCCGGCACCTCAATGCCCTCGTGGGGCCGGACGTTGAACGAGACGCAGGTGGCGGCGGTGCTGCAGCACGTGCTCGACACCTACACGAAGGAGAAGCGCCGCGAGCTGAAGCCGCTGAAGGCGCCGGACAAGAATCCGGTTGCCATGAGTGCGGAATCGGTGAGCCGCGGCGAGGCCACCTTCCTGAATCGGTGCGCCGGGTGCCACGGCCGCAAGGCGGATGGCAAGGGGCCCAATTCCACCGACATTCTGCCGCGTCCGCGCAATCTACGCAACACCGCGTTCGTGGATAGCGTGGCCGACCGGCGGCTGTTCGAATCGATCCTCTACGGAGTGCAGGGCTCGGCCATGCCCTCGTGGATCGATTACGGGTTGTCGCAGAACGACGTCGGCGACCTGGTTAATTTTGTCCGGTCCATGAATCAGAAGTCCCCCGTGAGGAGTCTCAATGCCAGAGGAAACTAGCAACCGCGCCGCGGCGCGCGCGGCGGCTGGCGCTACAACCGCCATCGTCCACGCCGATACCACGGCCAAGTGGTTCTTGATCAGTTCGATCGCCTACTTCTTCATCGTCGGCATTATTGCCGTCACGATCGCTGCTAAATTCGTCTGGCCGAGCCTGCTGGGTTCGGTGCAGTACTTGACCTACGGGCGTCTGCGCCCGCTGCACGTCAACGGGATGCTGTTTGGCTGGCTGCTGGCTGCTGATATGGGGCTCTCGTTCTTCATGATTCCGCGCCTCTGCGGCACGAAACTATGGAGCGAGAAGCTGGGCGTGGCGACGGCCGCGCTGTGGAATGTCATTATTCTGGGCGCGGTGGTCAGCCTGCTGATGGGCTGGAATCAGGGGCTGGAATATGCCGAGCTGCCGCTGGCGCTCGATGTGCTGGTGGTAGTGGCGTGGATTATGTTTGGCGCCAACATCTTCCTGACCATCGCTAACCGGAAGTACGTTCAGATGTATGTCTCCATCTGGTACATCATGGGGACGATTCTGTGGACGGCCTTTGTGTATCTCACGGGGAACTTTGCGGTGCTGTTCGCAACGGGCGTCAACCAGGCGAACCTGAACTGGATGTATGTGCATAACGCGGTGGGATTGATCTTCACTCCGGTGGGGCTGGCGATTGCGTACTACTTCATTCCGAAGGCATCGAACACGCCATTGCACAGCCACAAGCTCTCCATGATCGGCTTCTGGTCGCTGGCGTTCGTGTATGTCTGGACGGGCGCGCACCATATGTTGCACGGGCCGATCTCGCAGTGGCTGCAAACCATCGCCATCGCGTTTTCGGTGATGCTGCTGATCCCGGTGTGGGCCGTGGTCTACAACTTCTTCGCGACGATGAAGGGGCAGTGGCACCAGTTGAAAGACAACGTGCCGCTTAAGTTCCTGATGTCGGGCGTGGTGTTCTATCTGCTCACCTGCTTCCAAGGGCCGATGCACAGCCTGCGCACGGTGAACGCGATTGTTTCGAAGACGGACTGGATACCGGGCCACGCGCACATGGCGGTGTTGGGCGCATTCAGCTTCTTCGCGATCGCCGGCACGTACTACATGATTCCGCGAGTGTTCAAGACCGAGCTATTCTCCGAGGCCCTGGGCAACTGGAGCTTCTGGATGCTGATGATGGGCGGCCTGGGCTTCTTCGTCACATTGTGGCTGGGCGGCTTCTGGCAGGGCTGGCAGTGGAACAACCCCTCCATCCCGTTCATCGACACGGTGGTGGCACTGAAGCCAGTGTGGATCGTGCGATTCTTCTCGGGCATTCTGATGTTCGTTGGAATCGTGTTATTCGCCTACAACATCATGGCGACCATTCTGGGCGCCAAGGACCGGCCGGAAGCGGCTGCCGCGTAATTCAGAGGAGAAATTGAACCATGTTACGCAAAGCTGATTCCAATTTCGGATTCGCCATCGGGGCGGCGCTGGTGTTCTTCTTCATCGGGGGAACGCTGACGACGATTGTGCCGCCGCTCATTGACAAGTCCTGGTCCAAGCCGTTTGAGAACAGCGACCCGGCCAAGGGACCTACGGGCAAGCTCAAACAGTATACGGAGATTGAGCTGAAGGGCCGCGCTATCTATGTGCGGGAAGGTTGCTGGTACTGCCACACGCAGCAGACGCGGACGCTGCTGGCCGACACGAAGCGCTCGGGTTGGAAGGGCGTGGATTCGCCGATCTCGACACCGGACGAATTTGTTTATGACAGCCCGCATATGTTCGGCACGAAGCGGACGGGGCCGGATCTGTCGCGCGTAGGCGGCAAATACGATTCGCAGTGGCACAAGACCCACTTCCGCAATCCGCGCGATCTGGTGTCAGGCTCGGTTATGCCGCCCTTCCCGTGGATCGCGGACGATCCGGCGGAACTAGCAGCGATCACGGCGTATATCCAGACGCTGGGACGCTCGAAGAACTGGCGTCCGGACAACGACTTTGAGAAGTAAGGAGGAGCCATGCAACAGGACTACGTCTATCCCAGCATCTACTTCTCCTACTTCCTCTTTGCCCTGCTGGCGGGAGGCGCGCTGTATTTCTTTGTTCGCTCGCTGAAGCACGGCTATCTGGGCCGTGAGAGCGAGGAGCCCAAGTACCGGATGATGCACGACGAGGAGGGATCTTCCCATGAGTGAACCGAACAAGAAGAACGACGAGATCACCGAGTACGCCGGGGGATGGATCACCGAGAAGAAGGGTACGGAGGTGCCCGGTTTTTTGAAGATCGCGTTCCCGATCATCGGGCTGGGCTGCACCTCGTACCTGATCTTCTACATGAACGGCGAGGTGAATCACGATGAGCGAGGCCCGCTGGTGCGTGTGTTCAATCAGACCACGGGTAATGCCGATGGTCTGATGTATGTTGTCGCCGCGCTGGCCCTGGTGTTTGTCATCACTGCGGTACTGTTTGCGTTTCGCAAGTCCACCCACGAAGAGTAACTTCGCATGAACAACGGCTTCTATCAGGTCCGAGTGCCCGACGCCACCGACTACTGGGTCGAGATGGTGAAGTGCCGGGACGCGTGCCCGGTCCATACGGACGCTTGCGGATACGTCAATGCCATCGCCGAGGGCCGCTATGAAGACGGCTATCGCATCGCGCGCGCCACCAACCCATTCGCTTCCATCTGCGGCCGGGTGTGCGGCGCGCCGTGCGAGGCCAACTGCCGGCGTGGCGACCTCGATTCTCCGGTGGCGATCCGGGCGCTGAAGCGGTTTGTCACGGGCCAGCACGGTCCTGAGACGGGTGACTATTCGAAGCATCGCGAG
Organism: Paludibaculum sp.; assembly: GCA_036504135.1. Classification (GTDB taxonomy): domain Bacteria; phylum Acidobacteriota; class Terriglobia; order Bryobacterales; family Bryobacteraceae; genus Paludibaculum. Next base: position 33,335 of record DASXVP010000020.1, on the reverse strand, counting down.
TATGGCAACAAGCTCATGCTGCCTCCCAACCGCGGCGATTACGAGCGAATCGCCGTGGTGGGAGCGGGCGTGTCGGGTCTCACGGTTGCCCACGATCTGGCGCAGATCGGCTATAAGGTGACGGTATTTGAGGCCGACTCCGAACCGGGCGGTATGCTCACGGTGGGCGTGCCGATCTTCCGGTTGCCGCGCGATCTGGTGCGCCATGAGATACAGGCCATTCTGTCGCTAGGCGTGGATCTGCGCTGCAACATGAAACTGGGGCGGGACTTTACGATCCAGTCTCTGCGGGCGGATGGATTCCGTTCGATCTTCCTCGGGATCGGGCTGCCGAAGGGCCGCAAGTTGCCGCTGCCCGGCGCTGATCTGGAAGGCGTCTACGACGGCATGGATTTCCTGCGGGCGTTCAATCAGGGGACGCCGCAGCCGCTAGGCCGGCGCATTGTGGTGATCGGCGGCGGGAACGTGGCCTATGACGTGGCGCGCTCAGCCGTGCGTCCGTTCGAGGCAATGCAGAAGGGCGAAGCGCTGGCCGAGATGGAGCGCGGCGAGCAGGTAGCCTATGACGTGGCGCGCTCGGCGCTGCGGATCAGCGGCGACAAAGAGGTGCACGTGGTGTGTCTCGAATCGCGCGGAGAGATGCCGGCCGACGATGTCGAAGTGGTGGAAGGCGACGAAGAAGGCATCTTCCTGCACAACCGCCGCGGACCGAAGGCGGTGCTGGGCGAGAACGGCAAGGTGACCGGGTTGCGGACGGTGCATTGCACGTCGGTGTTTGACGCGGACGGGCGATTCAATCCGGTTTTGGATGAGGCGCAGGTGGAAGAGATCCACGCCGACACAGTGATCTTCGCCATCGGGCAGAGCTCGGATCTGTCTTTCCTGACGCCAGAGGATGGAGTGGAATCCAACCGTGGGCTGATCAAGGTGAATCCGGAGACCTACCAGACCACGGCACCGGACGTATTCGCCTGCGGCGACATTGCGCACGGGCCGCGGCTGTTCATCAATGCGATCGCTTCGGCGCAGATTGCGGCGCGTTCGATGCACGATTTCCTGCGGGGCACGCGCACCGATGTCGCATTGCGCAAGCAATGGAAGCCCGCCAGCTACACGATGGCTGAGGGCTGGCAGCGCACCGGGCGGGAGAATCCGCCGGTGCTCGAGAGCCTGAAGCGGGCCTCGTCGATGGAGATAGTAGAGGAGAACTACTCTGAGTTCGAGGCCCGCCGGCAGGCAGCGCGGTGTCTGCGCTGCAATGTGAACACGGTCTTCGACACGTCGATGTGCATCGCCTGCAACGGCTGCGTGGACGTGTGTCCGGAGAACCTGATCCGGCTGGTTGGGCTCAGCAAGCTGATCCATGACGGCGAGTATGCGGACATGGCGGCAGAGGCTCTGGGGACGTCGCGGGAGCAGGTGTGCGCGATGGATCCGGTGGAGTTGGATGCGCTGGGCGGCGTGATGATGAAGGATGAATCCACCTGCATCCGCTGCGCGATGTGCGCGTCCCGCTGTCCCACGCACGCTATCACGATGAAGCATTTCGACTTTTATCGGGAGTGCGTTTCCGTGCCTGTGCAGAATTCGAAGATCCTCTACACGCGGGGGGCTTAAGTGACGGCGGCCGACATCACCGTTCCGTTTGTGTTCGGCCTGGTGAGCAGCCTGCACTGCACGCAGATGTGCGGGCCGATCGTACTGAGTTATAGCCTGGCCGGGCGCGATACGGCGTCGTCGCATCTGCTCTACAACCTGGGACGGATGTTGACGTATTCGGCCTTGGGTGCGGTGGCCGGATTACTTGGCAACGCCATGGGCCTGTTCGGCCAACTGGCGGGAGTTGAGAAGCCGGCGATGATTGTGGCGGGTTGCCTGATGCTGGTGGCGGGCGTATTCATGTCCGGCATCGTGCCCAGATCCAGCCTGGTTAGAATTGAGCGCGTGGGGGTGTCACGTCTGTTCTCAAAGACCATCACTCAATTGATGACATCCTCCAGTTCCACCAGTCGATTCGGCCTCGGCGTGCTCATGGGATTTCTGCCTTGCGGTCTGCTGTATGCGGCACTGTTCAAGGCCGTATCCACGGGCGAAGCACTCGGGGGCGCCGTAACCATGGCCTCCTTCGCCGCCGGCACAGCGCTTGCGCTGCTTGCCATAGGTATCTTCTCCACGGCGATTGGCGCCCGTTTGGGCCGATGGACCAGCACGTTTGCCACGGTGAGCGTAATGTTGATGGGCGCTTTTTTGCTGTACCGGGGCCTGACGTACCCGGCGATGGGGAATCTACCTCCGACGGGGACGGAATGCCATGGCAAGTCCTGACCTGATCACGCCCGCCCAGATCCAGAAGACGAACTACCATCGCAAGCGGAAGATCGTTCATCTCATCTGCTTCTTCATCTTCATGGCGCTGCCGTTTTCGAACGTGATGCGCTTTGACATTCCGAAGCAGCGTTTCTACTTCTTCGGCGTCGAACTGTGGATCAACGAGTTCGGCATCATCTTCTTCGCGATGATGTTTCTGATGTTCGTGATTGTCGTTTCGTCGGTGATCTACGGGCGCATTTACTGTAGCTACGCGTGTCCGCAGATGATTTTCAGCGAGGCGAGCCTGGAGATCGAAAAGTGGATCAGCAAGAAGATCACGAAGCACTTCATCGGGTGGCCGGCGGCGCGCCGCAAGATGGTGGCGCGGGTGGTGTGGCTGGCCGTGTTGGGCGTGGTGAGCGTGTTTCTCGCCTTCATCTTCATCTCGTATTTTGTGGAGCCGCGCGACCTGCTGGCGCGCCTGCTGCGGTTGGACGTGCAGACGGCCGGGGGCATCTCGGGCGCGGTGGTGACGCTGATCACGTTCCTGGATTTCACGCTGGTGCGGCAGACGTTCTGCACCACGGTGTGCCCCTACGGCTATCTGCAAGGAATACTCGGGGATGCCAATACGCTGCTGGTGACCTATCGCGACGAGCAGCACGCCTGCATTGAATGCAAGAAGTGCGTGCGGGTGTGCGAGATGGGGATTGATATCCGGAAGTCGCCGTATCAGATCGAGTGCATCCACTGCGGCGATTGCATAGACGCGTGCGGTGACGTGCTCTCGCGGCTAGGCAAAGAGACGCTGATTCACTATACGTGGGGCGAGACCGGCAAGGCGGTGGTGGACGAGACGAAGTGGTACCGGAAGCTGGGGATTCGCGACGCCAAGCGTGTGGTGGTGCTGCTGGTGACGCTGTTCTATCTGTCGGGACTAACCGTGGCGCTCTCGATGCGCGAGAAGATCATGATCCAACTGCAACCGGTGCGGACGACGATGTTCCGCGTGGGTGAGAATGGGATGATCCACAACCGGTTTCGCGTGCGGCTTGTGAATCGGGGGTCACAGGCGACGACGGTGACCTTCCAGGCCGAGGGACTGCCGGGCGCGAGGGTGGCGTTGACGCCGAATCCGGTGCCGTTGCAGCCGGGCGAGATGGTGGAGCGCGAGTTTGAGGTGAGCGCGAAGCGTTTTGCAGGCGCGCAAGTTGTGAACCATTTCCAGATCGTAGCTGTACCCTCCGGCGGAGATAAGCCGGAGTCGTTCGACGAGACATTCCTGATGCCGGAGGGCAAGTAATGCTGGGCTATGAGTTCAATGCGCGGGGCGCGTTTCTGCCGAAGTTTCTGGGGTTTATTTTCGTGCTTTTTGTGGGCATCCTGGTGGTCACCTGGTACATCTCGAAGCAGGTGGATCCGGTGATTTTGGACGAGCACGGGGCGTACCGCGCCGGTGGGCACGGGCAAGCCCGGTAGGCCATGGCGACGGCGCCGGCTCAGTGCTGCGATCTGTGCGGACTGCCAGCCGGCAGGCACCCGCTGCTGCGCAAATTCGATGCGGTCGAGAAGGCGTTCTGCTGCCTGGGCTGCATGAACGTCTACACCATTCTGCTGGAGAGCGGCGTGGTGGCGCAGGGCGGAGACTTCCGCGATTCCGAGGTGTACCGGCAGAGCCTGAAGCTCGGGCTGATCTCGAACGGCGCGGCGCGGAGGGTGGAGATCCCGGCCGATGCGGAGACGCGCGAAGCGATGTTCCATGTTTCGGGGATGTGGTGCGGCTCCTGCGGCTGGCTGATTGAACATGCGTTGACGGCCGAGAGCGGCATCGTCTCGGCCGACGTCATGTTCGCCTCGGACATGGTGAAGGTGAGGTACTGCCCGCAGTACGTGCCGCCGGGGCGGATCATCGAGAGGGTGGCCTCGTTGGGCTATCGAGCCAAGGAGTACAGCGGCGACACAGAGGTGGACCGCAGTGAGCGGCGCGACCTGCTGTTGCGCATCGGCGTCTCGGCGTTCCTGTGGATGAACGTGATGACGCTGAGCCTGGTGATTTACGCCAGCTACTGGGAGGCGATCTCTGAGACGGCACGCCACGTGGTGCCGGCCGTGCTGATGGCGCTGACAGCGCCGGCGATCTTCTACTCCGCCTGGCCGATCCTGCGCGTGGCGTTTCTGGGGTTGCGGCAGGGCGCTCTGCGGATGGAGGCGCTGCTGGCGCTGGGCATCCTGGCGGCCTACATTTACAGTTCCGCGCAGGCGATTGTGGGCGGCAAGCACTACTATTTCGATACGGCTTGCGCCATTATCACGCTGGTGTTGTTGGGTAAGTTGTTGGAGCGTGGGGCGAAGGAGCGGACCACCCAGGCCATCGCCATGCTGTACCGCATGATGCCGAAAAAGGCGCGGCTGATGGCGGAGGGCAGGGAACACTTCGTCTCGATTGAGGCGTTGCTGCCGGGCAGTGTGTTTGTGGTGAAGGCGGGAGAGCGGATTCCGGCCGACGGCACGGTCGAAGAAGGCACGTCACATGTGGACGAATCCGTGTTGACGGGCGAATCGGCGCCGCGCGAGAAATCGCCAGGCTGCGCGGTGATCGGCGGCAGCCTGAACGCGGGCGGGGTGTTGCACGTGCGCGCTACGCGGCTGGGCTCGGAGAGCACTCTGACGCAGATCATCCGCTCGGTGGAGGCGGCGATGAGCAGCCGCGCGCCGATTGAGCGCGTGGTGGATCGTGTCTCGCGGGTCTTCGTGCCGGTGGTGGTTATGGTGGCGGGTGTGACGCTGGCCGCGAGCCTGTGGCTGGGCGTGCCGCAGGCCGAGGCGCTGATGAGGACAATCGCCGTGCTGGTCATCGCTTGTCCGTGCGCGTTGGGCATCGCCACGCCGCTGGCGATCACGTCGGCGGTGGGAGCTGCGTCGAGGCGGGGCATCCTGGTGCGCGACAGCCGAGTGTTGGAAGAGATCGAGAACGTGGATTTGATTGTGCTGGACAAGACCGGCACGGTGACGGAGGGTGATTTCCGGCTGGTGGGGCTGGAGTGCGATTGTCTGGCGGAAGTGGCGGCGGTGGAGGCATTTTCCGAACACCCGCTGGCACGGGCGGTGATGGCCGAGGCGCGGCGGCGGGACCTGACGGTGCCGGAGGCGAAAGCGATTGAAGTGTCAAAGGGGGCTGGCATTGCCGGCCGCGTGGGTGAAGCACCGGTGGCGGTGGGCAACAGGCGGATGATGGCGGAACACGGCGTGGATCCGGGGACACGAGGGCAGGCGTGGGAGCAGGAGGGGCACACGGTGGCCTTTGTCGCCGTGGACGGGCACTGCCGCGGCGTGTTGGCATTTGGCGATCAGGTGCGTGCGGAGGCGCGGACGTTTGTGGCGGAGATGCGCGCTCGGGGGATCGAGACGCTTCTTGTCTCCGGCGATGCGCAGACCACCACCGAGCGGGTTGCGGGACAGATTGGCGCTAGCGGCTTCCGGGCTGAGGTGCTACCGGACGGCAAGCGCGCGCTGGTGGAGGAGATGCGCGGGCAGGGCCGCGTGGTGGCGATGATCGGCGACGGAGTCAACGACGCGCCGGCGCTGGCCGCGGCGCAGTTGGGCATCGCGATGGGCAGTGGCGCGGATCTCGCCATGCAGGCGGCGCCGGTCGTGCTGATGAGCTCGAATCTGCGGCATGCCGGAGAGGTCTTCGATCTTTCGCGGCAGGCTCTGCGGATCGTGCGGCAGAATCTGTTCTGGGCGTTCTTTTACAACGTGGGCGGTATTGCTTTGGCGGTGACCGGGGTGCTGAATCCGATCCTGGCGGCAGGCGCGATGGTGCTGTCCAGCCTTTCGGTGATTGGAAACAGCCTGCGGCTGCGGCGCTATTTTTCGTAGCGGGCGAGGTTCGGCATATGATGGATACGATCAGGAGAACCGCATGTTTTTCACCAGACGTTCCAGAATTATCGCCGCCGCCATGTTGAGCACCTGCCTCTTCGCCGCGGACCGGGTCAAGACGGCTAGCGGAGTTGTGGAGGCCGGAGCGCCGAAGTCCGGTATACGCGTATTCCAGGGCATTCCGTTCGCGGCGCCGCCGGTGGGCGAGCTCCGTTGGAAGGCGCCGCAGCCGGTGGCGAAATGGAAGGGTGTGAAGCAGGCGGCGGGGTTTGGCCCGCGCTGCATGCAGCAGACGCTGTTCAGCGACATGATCTTCCGCTCGAACGGCGTGGGCGAGGATTGCCTGTATCTGAACGTCTGGACGCCGGCCAAATCCAAGAACGAGCGGTTGCCCGTACTGGTGTACTTTTACGGCGGCGGGTACGTCTCGGGCGATGGCTCGGAGTCCCGCTACGACGGGGAGAGCATGGCGCGCAAGGGCATTGTGGCGGTGACGGTGAATTACCGCCTGGGCGTATTTGGATTCCTGGCGCATCCGGAATTGAGCAAGGAAGCGGCCTATCACGGCTCCGGCAACTACGGGCTGTTGGATCAGGCTGCGGCGCTGAGCTGGGTGAAAAAGAACATCGCGGCGTTCGGCGGAGATCCGGCGAAGGTGGTGATTGCGGGAGAATCGGCGGGCTCGATCTCGGTGAGCGCGCAGATGGCGTCACCGCTGTCGAGGAATTTGATTGCGGGCGCGATCGGCGAGAGCGGATCTCTGCTGGGCACGCTGCCTGCGGTAAAACTGGAGCAGGCCGAGCAGGCCGGGGCCAAGTGGGCCGCCACGATGGGCGACGGAGCGCTGGCCGCGCTGCGGGCCATGTCCGCGCAACAGATTTTGGATGGTGCGGCGAAGGCGCGGGCGCGTTTCTCCGTTACGGTGGATGGATACTTCTTCCCGGAACCGCCCGACGCTCTGTACGCGGCCGGCAAGCAGGCCAAGGTGCCGCTGCTAGCCGGATGGAACTCGGAAGAGATGACAGGGCGCGCGCTGCTGGGCGCGCAGCCGGCGACGAAGGATTCTTACGAAAAGGTAGTGCGCAAGCTGTATGGCGATGAGGCCGGGGACGTCTTGAAGGCGTATTCGGCCGCCACGCCGGACGAGGTTTTGCAGGCCGCGACGGATCTGTCGGGTGACCGGTTCATCGGCTTCAGCACGTGGAAGTGGATCGATGTCCATTCAAAGACCGGCCAGCCGGTATACCGGTATTACTATGCGCGGCCGCGTCCGTCGATGGTGCCGGTGGCCGGGCAGCCGGAGACAAGCCGCCCTGCGCCAAAGGGCGCCGTGCACTCGGCCGAGATCGAGTACGCCATGGGCAATCTGGCAGGGAACAAGGCGTTCGCGTGGACGGCGGACGATCAGAAGGTCTCGCAGGTAATGCAGGAGTTCTTCGCGAACTTTATCAAGACGCGGAACCCGAACGGCGCGGGATTGCCGGAATGGCCGGCACTGAATGCCGGCGGCGCGCCCCGGGTGATGCGGATCGACGTGGAGACGAAGGCGGAACCCGAGACGCACCGCGAGCGGTATCTGGTGTTGGACGCAATCGCGGCCAAAGCAGCTAAGTGAGGGGCACCGGGGCCGCGGTGCGCACCTGCCGGCGTTCGCGCCCTTCGTGCCAAAGCACCATGAGCGCGCTGGCCACGAAGATCGACGAGTAGGTGCCGATGATGATTCCTGCGAGCAGAGCGAACGCGATGCCGTTCAGCACGTCGCCGCCGAGGAAGTAGAGGGCTAAGCATGCCAGCAGGGTTGGGCCTGCGGTGAGCAGCGTCCGGCTGAGCGTCTGGTTAATCGATTGGCTGACGAGATCCAGGAACGAGCCGGATTTTCCGCCCTTGTTCTGATTTTCGCGGACACGATCGAATACTACGATCTTGTCGTTCATCGAGTAGCCGATCAATGTCAGCAGGGCGGCGATGACGTTGAGGTTGACCTCGCGGCCGGTGAGCGAGAACAGCCCTACGGTGATGATGACGTCGTGGACGGTTGCGATCACGGCAGCGGTGCCGGCCACGAGCCGGAATCGATAGGCGATATAGAGAAGCATCCCGCCGAGGGCGCCGAGGGTGGCCAGCACGGCCTGCTTGCGGAGTTGCTCGCCGGCACGCGGTCCTACCATCTCCACGGAGCGAATATGGAAGGCGCCGAGACCCACTTTGGCCTGAAGGGTCTCCATGAGCTGAGGCGTCATGCCGGGAAGCTGGCGAAGATCGTTCCAGTCGCGGATCAGGCCGCCGCGCTCCTGGTCGCGTATGGCGAGGATGCGCGCGGTCAGGCTGCCTGGGCCTGTGTCAGTCTCGCCAAGCGCGGCTGCCAGCGTGACCGGCGTGGCGTTATTCAGGTCCGTCTTGCCGCCGAGGTTGGCGTACTTTTCGGCGAGCGTGGCGCGGATGATCTCGCGCGCCTTTTCGAGAGTCTGCTCATCGGCGAGCTGGGTGCCGATGATGAACTCGCCTGTGCCCTTGGTCTCCTGCACGGAGATCTCGCCGTCGAGCCGCCGGGAGAGAGCGGCGCGCAATTCGTCGATCGAAGGCTTCGGCGAGAAACGGACCTCGGTGAGCGTGCCGCCGCGGAAGTCGATGCCGTACTTCAAGCCGCCATTGGCGATGAGACTTCCGACGCTGATCGCGAGCATCACGGCGGAGATCGCTAAGGCGAGGTATCGATGCTTGAGGAACGCGATGTTGCTTGCAGAGAACAGTTCACGGCCGCCGCTGCGCGGCCAGATGCTGAGCTTCGCGAGGCGCGGATTGCGCCAGAGTTGCGTGTCGAAGATAACTCGCGAAACGAAGACGGCGGTGAATAGGTTCGCGACGAGGCCGATCACCAGCGTGACCGCGAAGCCGCGCACGGGGCCGGTCCCAAAGAGAAAGAGAAACGCACTAGCCACCACGGTGGTGACGTGCGTATCGATAATGGTGACGAAGGCGCGCTGGAAACCGGCGCTAATGGCCGCGGGGACGATCTTCCCTGCGTGCAGTTCCTCCTTGATGCGCTCGAAGATCAGCACGTTGGAATCGACGGCCATGCCGATGGAGAGCACCAGTCCGGCGATGCCCGGCAGGGTCCATGTGGCATCGATGTAGCTAAGGGCAGCTACCGTGATGATGGTGTTCAGCAGCAGCGCGAAAACGGCGTTTCCACCGGCGCCGCGGTAGTAAAGGATCATCGACGCGATGACGAGTGCCAGTCCGACGAGCCCGGAAGTGATGCCGAGGCGGATGGAGTCGGCTCCGAGCGACGGTCCGACAAAGCGCTCCTCAATCACCTTGACTCCCGCCGGGAGCGAACCGGCGCGGAGGTTGAGTGCGAGGTCGGAAGCTTCCTGGTGGGTGCCGGCGCCGGTGATTCGCCCCTGGTCCGAAATCTTGTTGTCGATGCGGGGCGCACTGAGCACTTCACTGTCGAGAACGATGGCCAGGCGGTTGCCTACGTTAGCCTCGGTGTAGCGTTCGAATCGCTTGGCGGCGTCCTGTGTGAGAACGAAGTTGGTTTCCCAGCCGCCCACCTCGTTTTGCTGAGGACGGGCATCGCGCAGGTCGCGGCCCGTGACCACGGGTGAGCGGGCGAGCAGCCACCACGATTCCTGGCCCTCGGCGCGAGCCGAGCCGCGAACCAGTTTTGTGTTCAGCGGCAGCACTCCGTTGTGAGTGGCCAAAGCTTGCGCTTGTGAAGCATAGGGGCCGTCCTTTACCTCGCTGAGTTCCAGAAGCGCCGCGGCTTGCAGGATGGACTTGACGCGGGCAGGATCATCGACGCCCGGGAGCTGGACCAGCACTTCGGCTTCTCCATCGGCGCCGCCTCGCTGCTGTACGCTGGCCTCTGCCACTCCCAGTCCATTCACTTTGCGATTGAGTGTCTCGATGGTTTGAGTGATAGTTTCCTGCCTGAGAGCAATCGCGGCCGATTTCTGAATGGTCAGGCGGAAGTCGTTAGGTCCGGACGGCGCGAGGGTCCAGGTGTCGCCCACGGTTTCCTTGACGACCTTTGTGAGGCCGCCCTGACTTGCGGACGGCACGCCGCGCAGGTGGATGGCGATGGATTCCGCGGAGCGGATGTCCTCCGGTTCACTGCGATCGATTGCGGCGTAGACGACCTGATTTTTGGCAAATGCCTCCTTGAGCTGCTCGATGGCCTGATCGGCGGCCACTTTGAAGGCGTCCTGGACTTGAACCTGCAGGACCATATGGCTGCCGCCTTTGAGGTCGAGGCCGAGCCGGATGTTGCGCGACCAATTCGCGATCAGGTCCTGCTGAGACGTGGGCAGGCCGGTGACGCCGGCGATGCAAGCGGCCACGATCGCGACGATGGCGATCCATTTCCAACGGAGATTTCTGGGCATGACTCATCCTTTCGATTCGTACGGGCACGGTTCCGCGATCACAGGTGCGCAGCGGCTCAAAGAGAAGCCGCAGCAAAGTCTGTTGGGGAGGAACTAAGCGGGGGGAGGAGCACGCCCGGAGTGCGCGTACGGATGAGCGCAGACGAGGCCGGATGTTCTGCCATCTTGCAGCAGATCGGAAGTGGAGGGTCGGACCGGGACGCCGGCCCTTGCAGCCAGCGCGAAAGGCCACTCCGGTGCCGGGAGCGACTTGAACCGCGATGCGCCGCTCAGCAATTCCGGCGTTGTGGTCTCGGTGGTTGTGTTGACGGAGCGTGTGGGCAGTGACCGCAGGCCTCCCGTCTGGCGGTAGCTGTACGACTGGGGAGCCTGTGCGCCGACGGCGAGCAGGATGAGGCCGAGAAGCCCAATCTGCGGTAGTTTTGCCTTCAATGCGCCCACGCCTAATTCTAACAGTCTCCTCGGCCGAAACGCTCCGCTTGCGTCTTCCGACGTCCGAGTCCGATACTCAATCCATCAGGAGCACTACATGAAGATCGCATTTGTCGGGCTCGGGATCATGGGCAAGCACATGGCCCGCAACCTCATCACCGCCGGCCACGAGGTGACGGTGTTTGACATCGTGCCGGCCGCGGTGGATGAACTGGTTGGCTCCGGCGCGAAGCCCGCGGGATCGGCAAGCGCCGCGGCGGCAACATCCGAGATCACCATCACGATGCTGCCGGATGGGCCGGAGGTACAGGCGGCCATCCTGGGTCCGGCGGGCGTGCTGGAAGGTGCGCAGGCCGGCTCGGCGATTGTCGACATGAGCTCCATCAGTCCGCTGGTGGCCCAGAAAGTGGGTGCGGCATGCGCGTCCAAAGGGATCGGATTCCTCGATGCTCCGGTGAGCGGCGGCGAGCCGAAAGCGGCGGACGGCACGCTGGCAATCATGGCCGGCGGAGACGCTGCGTTGTTTGAACGCGTGCGGCCCGTCTTCGACGTGCTGGGCGCCTCGGCAACGCTCACCGGCCCGGTGGGTGCGGGCAACGTTACTAAGCTCGCCAACCAGATCATGGTGGCTTGCAACATCGCGGCGATGGGCGAGGCGCTGGTGCTGGCCACCAAAGCGGGACTCGATCCCGAGGTGGTTTTCAACGCGGTCAAGGGCGGGCTCGCCGGCAGCACGGTGCTGAACGCCAAGGCGCCCATGGTAATTAACCGCAACTTCAAGCCGGGCTTCCGCATCAAGCTGCACCAAAAGGACCTGCGCAATGCGCTGCTGGCGGCGGAATCGATGAAGGTCTCGCTGCCGCTCACCAGCCTGGTGCAACAGGCGTTGATCTCGCTGATGAATAGCGGCGCCGGGGATCTGGATCACGCGGCCATCGTCACCTGGATCGAACAGATGGCTGGCTGCGAGGTGCGCAAGCCTTCATGAGCCGGCCTCTCTGGGTACGAGTTCATCCGCGCGACAACGTTGCCATCATCGTGAGCCCTGATGGACTAACTCTGCGCGAGTTCATCCCGCAGTCGCACAAGGCGGCGCTATCCGACATCGCCGCCGGCCAGCCGATCCTGCGCTATGGCGAGGTGATTGGTCTTGCGGCGCGCGACATCCCAGAGGGCGCCTGGGTGCGCGAGGAGTTCATCACTTTGCCGGTTGCGCCCGCGCTGAGCGAACTGCAACTGGCGACGGCGATCCCCGCGCCGCTGCCTCCGCTAGAGGGGGTGACGTTTGAAGGCTACCGCAACGCCGACGGCACGGTGGGCACGAAGAATATTCTCGGCATCTCCACCACCGTGCAATGCGTGGCGCCCTCAGTGCAGTTTGCGGTGAACCGCATCCGCGCCGAACTGCTGCCGCGCTATCCCAACGTGGACGGCGTGATCGCGCTGACGCATCCCTACGGCTGCGGCGTGGCGATCGACGCGCCCGGCGCGGCGGTGCCCATCCGCACGCTGCACAACCTGGCGTTGCATCCGAATCTCGGCGGCGAGCTGATGCTGGTGAGCCTGGGGTGCGAGAAGCTGCAGCCTGCGCGGTTGATGCCGCGGGAATCGCCATTTGTGATCCGTCTCCAGGATCAGCAGCACCACGGATTCGGCGACATGGTGGCTGCCATGCTGCGCATGGCGGAAGAGCGGTTGGCGCAGTTGAACCGCCGGAGCCGGGTGAGATGCCCCGCCGCGGATCTGGTCGTCGGCTTGCAGTGCGGCGGCAGCGATGCGTTTTCCGGTGTGACGGCGAATCCGGCGGTAGGCAGCGCGGCTGACCTGCTGGTGCGTGCCGGCGCCACCGTGATGTTTTCCGAAGTCACCGAGGTCCGCGACGCCGTGCATCTCCTGACGCCGCGGGCGGCCAGCGTGGAAGTGGCACAGGCGCTGATCCGGGAGATGGCGTGGTATGACGAATACCTGCGCGCGGGCTCGGCCGACCGCAGCGCCAACCCGACGCCGGGGAACAAGCGCGGCGGCCTTTCCAACGTGGTGGAGAAGGCGCTGGGATCGGTTGCCAAGGCCGGCACGACGGTGCTACGGGCGGTCACCAGTCCGGGCGAGCGCGTCACCGCCAAGGGCCTGGTCTTTGCCGCCACGCCGGCCAGCGACTTCATCTGCGGCACGCTGCAACTTGCCGCAGGCATGAACATGCACGTCTTCACGACGGGTGAGGGGACGCCGTACGGCCTGGCTCTAGCACCGGTGGTGAAGGTGTCGTCGCGCACCGCGCTGGCCGAGCGCTGGCCGGATCTCATCGATATCGACGCGGGCCGCATCGCCACGGGCGACGCGAGCATCGAGGACGTAGGCCGCCAGATTTTCGACCTGATTCTCGATGCTGCCAGCGGACGCAAGCGCACGTGGGCCGATCACTGGGGGCTCCACAACGACCTCTCGCTCTTCAACCCCGGCCCGGTAACGTAGAATACTTGCACCCATGCCATCAGGCAACGACTTACTCCTATTGACGCTGGGCGCCATCGCGCTCTTGCTATTCCTGATTCTGGTGACGCGTCTGCACGCCTTTCTGGCGTTGCTGCTGACGAGCATGACGTTTGGCCTGGCCTGCCGCATGGAGCCGGTCAAGGTGCTGAAGTCGATGCAGAGCGGCTTCGGCGAGGCGCTGGGCTTTATCGCCGTGGTGGTGGCGCTGGGCGCGATGATCGGGCGGTTTCTCGAACACTCCGGTGGCGGGCGCGCGTTGGCGGAGGCGCTGTTGAGCCGCTTTGGCCGCGAGCGCGCCGCGTGGGCGGTGCTGCTGGCCGCGTTCCTGATCGGCCTGCCGATCTTCTTCGAGGTGGGCTTCATCATCCTGGTGCCCATCGCCTGGAGCCTGGCGCGCGAATCGAAGAAGTCACTTTTGTTCTATGGGCTGCCGATTGCATGCGCGTTGACTGTGACGCACGCCATGGTGCCGCCGCACCCGGCGCCCGCCGCTGCCGCGGCATTGCTGGGCGCCGACCTGGGGAAGGCGATTCTCTACGGTGCGATGGTGGCCGTGCCCATGGCGATCTGCGGCGGCATCTTCTACGGCAAATGGATTGCGGAACGCCTGTTCATACCCGTACCGGCGCGCGCTACGGACGAATCGCACGCCACCGACGGAATGCCGCCGCCGCACGTCGGACTGGTGGTTCTGCTGGTGACGCTGCCGGTGATGCTGATCTTCGCGGCGACTGCCGCCGGCAATACGAAGAGCGTCTTCACACCGGCGCTGCTGTTCCTGGGCCATCCGTTCACGGCGTTGACCATCACGGCGCTGGCCTCCATGTACGTCTTCGGATTCCACCGCGGCATGGACCGCAACGCGGTCGGAAAGATGACGACCGAGTCTCTGGCGCCGATCGGCACGCTGCTGGCCATCATGGGCGGCGGCGGCGCGTTCAAGCAGGTGATCGTCGATTCCGGCGTTGGTCCCTACGCCGGGCAACTGCTGGCGTCGTCGAGCATTTCGCCTCTGCTTCTGGCCTATGCCGTGGCGGCCGCCATGCGGATCGCGCAGGGCTCTGCGACGGTAGCGATCATCACGGCGGCGGGCATCGTCGCGCCGCTGGTGAAGGATCTGCCGGGGTATACGCCGGAGATGATTCTGCTGGCGCTGTGCTGCGGCGGCACGGTGTTGTCGCACGTGAACGATGCGGGTTTCTGGCTGGTGAACGAGTCGTTCGGGATGACGGTGCCGCAGACGTTGCGATCGTGGACGGTGATGAAAGTGATCACGTCGTTTGTGGGGATCGCGATTGTGATGGCGGCGCAGGCGATCCTGCACTAAGTCCTGCTGTGCGGTCGACTATCATGTTGAGTGAGGGCGCTCAAATGGTATACCGCAAAACAAGTCCTAAAACGTTGGAAGAGTTGGACGCAGCACTGCGCGAAGCAACCACACGGCACAAGTTCGGAGTGCTTGGCGTCCACGATCTCAAGCAGGCAATGGCCAACAAGGGTGTCGCCTTCGACGCCGAAGTTCGCGTCTACGAGGTGTGCAATCCCCACCACGCGAAAGCGGTTTTGCTCGAGAACATGGAGATCTCCACCGCGTTGCCGTGCCGGATTTCCATCTACTCGGGCGGCGGGCAGATGGAGGTGGCTACCGTGCTGCCCACCGAATTAATGAAAGCCTTTGGCTCCTCGCCGGTGATGGCGGCCACGGCGTCTGAGGTGGAGCAGGCCATGAAGGCTATCATCGACGAGACGGTGTGAGGGCCGGGCAGGCTGGTGGATTCCAACCGCTTTGGTGGTAAGCAGCCAGAAATTACCGGCCGGTTGCAGGATAAGCGCTTCGTTTGCAATCGGTTGAGTACGGACCTCGGTTTGCAGGTAGAATGGCGTGCCTCTCTTTCGGAGACACGAAAGGCGGTAGCAGATGGGCTCACCATGGAGTGGAACAGCATTTCGGCGGCTGGCAACGGCCGCTTGCGCTTTCCTGAGCGTTGTGCCAGCCAGCATCGCCCAAGGGCCCGCGGAGCCGATTGTGGAGCGCCCGGAGTACCAGCAGGCTGCGCCGCAGCTTTCGCCGGAGCAGTTGAGCAACCTGGTCGCGCCCATCGCGCTTTACCCGGACCCGCTGCTGAGCCAGGTGCTGGCCGCCAGCACGTATCCGTTGGAGATCGTACAGGCGCAACAGTGGTTGTCGCAGAACAAGGGCTTGCAGGGCTCACAACTGATCGACGCCGCGAAGACGCAGAACTGGGACCCCTCCGTCCAGGCGCTGGTGGCGTTTCCCGACGCGCTGGCGCTGCTGGCGAATGACATTCGGTGGACCGCCGATCTGGGGAACGCGTTCCTGGCCCAGCAGGCCGATGTGATGCGCGCCGTGCAATCGATGCGTGTGCGGGCTCGGGAAAATGGTAGGCTGGCCACCACGCCGCAGCAGGTGGTGCGGGTGGAATCCCAGAGCGGCCAGACCGCCATCGAAATCGTGCCTGCCGATCCGCAGGTGATTTATGTGCCCATCTACCAGCCCTCCTATGTCTGGGGTGCGCCCGCGTGGGGCGCTTATCCGGATCTGTGGTATCCGCCCGGATACGGTTGGGGCTTCTACTTTGGCTCACCGCTCTACATGAGTTACTACTACCCGAGTTGGGGTGGTTGGGGTGGCTGGGGCTGGAACTGCGGTTGGTGGGGCGGCGGCCTTTATGTCAACGTCGGATTCTTCAATCGCTATGGATACCGGGGCGGCTATTACGGGCACTCGGGCTGGAACAGCTATCGGGACTATGGTCATGGCGGCCGCAGCTCGTGGATGCATGATTCAGGCCACCGTATGGGGATTCCGTATTCGAATCAGAACGTAGCGAGCCGGTATGGCGGAAGCACTCGGACGAACGGCGGCCAATATGCGGGCGGCGGGCGGACCGGTGGCGGCCAGTGGAACGGTGGTCGTTCGGATTCTGGCCGGGGTGGCAACTGGCAGAGCACGGGCGGTGGTAACAGGTCCGCAGCCGGCTTTGGTTCAGGCAGCGGTGTTTCAGTCAACGGTTCAGTCAACTCCGGCGGATGGCAGCGCTCGAGCGACGGAAACCGGACACAATCGAGCGGACGGATGGACTCTCGCGGATTCGTGAGTTCCGCCCAATCCGGAGCACGGTGGAGCACCCGCGGCGATTCGGGCTCGTACCGGCAGGCCGCGCCAAATGACTCGTCCCCTGGAGGGTCGCGCGGCTACAGCGGCTCGTCGCAGGGCTACCGCAGTCCATCGTCGAATGACCGGTCGTACTCGGCCGGGGCCTTCTCGCCCCGTAGCAACCAGTCGTCTCAGTCGAGATCGTACTCCTCGCCCAGCCAGAGCTATTCGGCGCCGCGGTCGTATTCGGGATCGAGTGGTTTCGGCGGCGGCCGGTCGTCTGGTTCGTACTCCGCGCCCAGGCAGAGCTCGCCTGCTCCGCAGTCGTTTGGCGGTGGCCGCTCGTTCGGTGGAGGTGGCGGCTTCTCGGGCGGTGGGGGTGGCGGCTTCTCGGGCGGTGGGGGTGGCCGCTCGTCCGGTGGTAGTGGCGGCTTCTCGGGCGGTGGCGGTGGCCGCTCGTCCGGTGGAGGTGGCGGATTCTCGGGCGGCGGCGGTGGCCGCTCGTCCGGTGGCGGTTCGGGCTCGTCGGGCGGACGTTCGGGCGGGGGCGGCGGCCGGCAACGTTAGTCCCATAGTTCCACGCGGCTCAGACCAGCCTCACTCAGCTTCGAACACCAGCACCTCATGGACGGGCACGCGCGGCACGGTCACCTCCACCACGGCCCCCGATCTCCGCGTCGGCAACGACAAGCCGGAGACCACAGCACGCGCGGCGCCGCCCGTCACGGGCCGCCGCAGCCGCACAGTGATGTCCGTCAGCGCCACTGGTTCCTCATGGAAAACAGGATGGCGCGGCGTGCCCCGGTTGGCCGACCAGTTCACGATGTGGACCAGGTAGCGCGGCCGGGGCTTTTGCTGATAGGTCACCGTGAGCTCACTGCTGACGGGCGCATTGCTCGTCAGCAATTGCCCAGGCAGAATCGATGCCAGCACGTGCTTCAGCGCCGCGCGGTCAATCCAGTAGCCCTGCGTGAAGTAGTGCAGCCCCAGCGGGTAGGCGAAGAGCCCGACGCGCCCGCTCACCGCCACGGCGGCATACTCCGTGGCATGGTCGAAGGGCGTTTGTGCGTGACTCGTGAAGTGCGCCGGGGAGCGCTGGAATAGCGGCTCGCCGAGCTGCGCCACCACACGCGCGGGCGCGGCGGTGCGGTACTGGTGCGAACCCTCATACAGCGCATATTCATAGGCGGGGATGTCGCCAGTGAAACTCTCCTTCGGCAACAGATAGGCCGGCTTGAACGGCGAGGCGCCCGCGGCAGTCAGCCCGTACGGCGCGAGCCAGGAGTCTTTCGTGCCGGTCACCAGGCCCGCCGTTCCGGCCACTAGCAGCGCGCCACCCTTTGCCGCATATGCCTGGAGCCGCTCGGCCAGTGCGGCATTCACGGCCAGTTGGTCCGGCAGGATCACCAGGCCGTAGCGCTCCCACGGTGCGTCGGGCTCCATGCAATCGAACTGAACGCGGCACTCCGTCAGAAGTTTCACCATGCCCAGATCCTGGCTTTGGCCCAGGTTGTCGATGGGCAGGCCGGAGACGAGCATCGCCGCCTCCGTCACCGGCGCGGCGCCCTCCAGGTACGGCTCCAGCGCCTTGATGCGGCCGTACGACTTCCCGATCACGTGATACACAGCCGGGTCCAGCTTTCCGCTGGGCGGCATCTGGTCCCCGATGTCGCAGCGCGCTGCGTTGGCCACAATCGAGGCGCACTCGACGTCGAGTTGCGCCGGCAGCTTCAGACCGCCGAAATCGGCCCACGATGCCTTGAAGCGCCCGGTCATGCCATAGGCGCTGACGCCCATCGTCCGCACGTAGCGCGTCACCAGCGGGAAGAAATAGTAGCCCCATTGCGCGGCCGAGGGCAGCGCCTCCAAATCGATGTTGTCCATCCACTGCACTCGATCCTTCAAGCCGAACGCCGCCTGGTTGTTGAAATCCACCTGGCAGCCGGGCCGAACTGCCTGCACCGTGTCGTAGAGCTTCCGCAGGAAGTTGCGCTCCAGTTCCTGTTTGTGCCGGCGCTGCACCTCGGTGCTCATGGGGTCCAGCCCGCGTCCGCGTATCTGAGACAGGCACGCCTCGCAGAAGCACTCGCCGGCGATGGGATACGGCATGTCATACCAGGCGCCGTCGAGTGGATAGCGCGACACGAACTCCCGCGTGTGCGCCTCCATCAGTTTGACGAAGCCTTCCTGGGCGATGCACAACGCAGTCCAGCCCGGAGTCTGGTCGAACCTCGGCAGATAGGTGGTGCGGTCGCGCTTGAAAACCAGCCACTCCGGATGGTGTTCGGCCAGGTAGTTGTCCCACGCTGTGCAGTAGTAGGCGTAGACCGCGATCTTGCGCGCCCGGCACGCCTCCACCTGCGCGCCCAAAAGATCGAAATTCAACCCTGGATGCACCGGGCCGTGCTTCGACGGGTAGTAGAAGTAGCCGTGCATATCCTTCGCGAAGACCACTACGGAATCGACGTTGGCCTTTACCAGCGTGTCGCCAAACTCGTCGGCGTTGAACCTCTCCCCGATCCTGGGGATGTGCGCCGAGTTGTGGAAGTCGAGATGGACCTTGCGCCACGGGCGAGCCGGCAAGCTGAGCAGTTTGGGATCGATCCAGATTCCCGCAGCGGCCGGCGCGGCGGAAAGCGAAGGCGCGGCGGCGGAAAGCGCCGATAACTGTATGATTTCCCGGCGGGAGGGCTCTACCATGCGCCGATGTTATCCTGAAATCTGCCCGCCTGCCACATGGAGATCTTCAAGGAATTTACGTTCGAGGCCGCCCACCGGCTGCCCAACCTGCCCCCGGAGCACAAATGCTCTCGTTTGCACGGGCACTCGTTTCACGTGCGCCTGTACGTGAAGGGCGAGTTGGACCCCAATCTGGGCTGGGTAATGGACTTTGGCGATCTCAAGGGCGCTGCAAAACCGGTCATCGAGCGCCTCGATCACTACTATCTGAATGACATCGAGGGACTGGAGAACCCCACTAGTGAGCGGGTCGCCGTGTGGATCTGGGAGCAACTGAAGCCTGGGCTCCCGCAACTCAGCAAGGTGGAAGTGCGCGAAACGTGCACCTCCGGCTGTGTGTACTCGGGCCCGGCCGCGCGCTAAGGTGGATCGGGCTTCGATTCCGGACTAAAAGTTCTGGAACTACCCAATCAAATTTGTTAACCTGTATCTACTCTGATGAAGATCCCTGCGCCGAACGTACCGCCCCTGGTCTCTTCCGCCCTCCGCGGATTGCGCGCCAAGAGCTCGCCCACCGTTCGCGCGGCGCTGCCGGCGCCCTCGCTGGAGGGAACAATCCCGCTAGAGGCCTGCCTGCGGCAGCGCCGGTCCGTGCGCGACTACACGGAGCAGCCCTTGAGCCTGCAGCAGACGAGCCAGTTGCTGTGGGCAGCGATGGGCCTCACCAACCCGGCTGGATTGAGAACGGCGCCGTCGGCCGGTGCGGTGTTTCCCGTCCGTGCGTATGTGGTGGCAGCCAACGTGGAGGGATTGACGGCCGGCTTTTATAGCTACGACGTGGACCGGCACGAGCTCGTGCTGCTGGCCCGGGGGGACAAGCGCCGCCGGCTGGAAAAGGCCGCGGCAGACCAGCAGTGCGTCGGCCAATCCGCACTGATTGTCGTGCTAACCGGTTACTATCGCCGGCTGCTACGCGAATTTGGCGAAGGCACCCAGAGGCTCGCGGCCATGGAGGCCGGCCACATTGGCCAGAATTTCAGCCTCCAAGCCACGGCCCTCGGCCTGGGATCCATCGGGATTGGCAAATTTGATCCGGCTTCGTTGAAGTTGCTGCTCCCCATCCCGCAGGATGAGGAGCCCCTCTATTTGCTGATTGCAGGCTGCGTCTAGCTACTTTGCGTTGAACACGTAACTGCCCGAGCCCGCCTCAAACCGGGTGATCCTACCGTCCGAAGTCACCGCTGCCAAGCCACCAGTCTCGGCCGCGCCGCCGCCTGGGACTTCAATTGTGGCCGTCGTATTGGGCGGCACCGTCACCTCGAGCGTGAATCCGTTCGCGCCGCGCCGCCATTCGCTGCGGATCTCGCCGTAGGGTGAGCGGTGTGTTGCCCTCACGAAGCTGAGGCCCTTCACCGGCTCCGGCCGGATTCGGAAGTGGCGGAATCCAGGCTGCTCCGGATCCGGGCGGATGCCCGCCAGATACTCGTACATCCAGACGCCGAGGTCGCCCACCTGCATCACGTGATTGCCCGAGTTCATCGCTGGATCGGCCGTATCTCCATTCCAGAGTTCCCAAACGGTCGTGGCGCCCTTGCCCACCATGTAGCCCCAGCCGGGATAGGTCTTCTGCGTGGCGATGGTGAACGCCAGATCGGCGCGGCCGTTGGCGGAGAGAGTCCGCATGAGCCACTGGGCGCCCACCAGGCCGACTCCGACGTGGTTGCCGCTCTCCTGCTCGATCTTGCGCACAAGGCCGTCAAAGACTGCTCCGCGGCTCGCAACGGGCGCCATGTCGAAAGCCAGCGGCAGGATCGCCGAGGTCTGTGTGCCGTTGTCGAACTTCGCCGCGCCCTCATTGAAGTATTTGGCCAGGAAGGCCGCCTTGGTTTGCGCGGCCAGCGCCTCGTAGTCGCGGGCGTCATCCGGTTGTCCGGCAATGGCTGCGTACCGGCTCATCAGCTTCAGCATGTGGTGGTAGTAAGCCGTGCTGAGCAGCGCGCCTTGCGTCTGCCGCGCCGGATCCTGCGAATGGATCAGTTCCGGTTTCTCCGGCGGGACGCACCAGTCGCCATATGTGTTTTTCGGCATGATGCCGTCCTTGAGAAAGGTGCGCATATACTCGATCCACTTCTTCATCGCGGGATAATTCCGCTGGATCACGCGGGCGTCACCGTACTGCTCATAGATCGTAGCCGGGCCGAGGATGAACGTGCTGGGCCAGACGATACCGTCGTTGTACATCGGCCAGTAGTTGGGCACCACGTCCGGGATGCTGCCGGTAGGCCGTTGGGCGTCGGCGATGTCGGTGACGAACTTGGTGTAGAAGGCGGCGACGTTGTAGAGATACGATTCGCTGCGGCTCACCACGCTGCGGTCGCCCAGCCACCCCTGGCGCTCATCGCGCTGAGGGCAGTCTGTGGGGATGCTGCGGTAGTTGCCACGGATGCCCCAGAAAATGTTGCGGTGGATCTTGTTGAGCAGCGTGTCGGAGGATTCAAACTCGCCAGCCCGTGTCATGTCGTCATGCACCACGCGGCCCTCAATCCCGCCCGCCGTCAGCGTGCCGGGGTAGTTGGTGACCTCCACGTAACGGAAGCCGTGATAGGTGAAGCGGGGCTCCCATGTTTCCGTGCCGCCGCCCTTGAGCGTGTAGAAATTGGTGGCCCGGGCCGAGCGAAGATTGTCGAGGTACAGCGAGCCGTCGGGCTTGACGGTCTCGGCATGGCGGATCATCACCCGTGTGCCGCGCGGGCCGTTGAACTTCAGCCGCACCCAGCCCACCATGTTCTGCCCCATGTCGACGATGGTCACGCCAGGGCGCAGCGCCGTGATCGTGTAGGGCTGGAGAGTCTCGGTGACCCGGAGAGGCTCGGCCATCTGCGCGGTGAGCGCCGCTTTCGGCGCATCGAGAATCGCCGCGGATTGCCACGCGCTGTCGTTGAACCCGGCGCGGGACCAGCCAGCCGGCTCCAGGCGCGCGTCGTATTCCTCGCCGTCGTATTCGTTATTGGCGCTGAGCGGGCCGGCGGCGGTGAGTTTCCAGGTCTCGTCTGTGGAGATGGTATCGCGGCGTCCGCCGGCGTACTCCAGTTCGATCTGCAGGCGCAGGCGCGGCGCACCGTAGCTCAATGTCCTGGTCGGTACCACTGCGTTGCGCGGAGACCAGAAGCGGCCATTGCCCAGCCATACGCCCACGGCGTTGCGGCCGGCCGAGATCTGTTTCGAGACGTCGTAGGTGACGTAGAGGGCGCGCTTGTCGTAGTCGGTCAGGCCGGGTGACAGGACGTGGTCGCCCACCTTGGCGCCGTTCAGCTCCATCTCGTAGAGGCCCAGGCCGCTGACATAGGCCGTGGCGCGGATCAGCCCGGCGTCGGCTGTAAATTCCTTGCGGAGCATTCGCGCCGGGAGAGCGTGCTCTTCCTTAAAGCCCACATCGCCCCACGGCTCCATGCCGTAGGCGCCAAGATCCTTCGCCGCGCTCCACGGGCCGCTCTCGTTCTGCGCGGACTCCCATGCCGGACCGGTGATCAGTTGGATGGATTCGCCTTCCGTGAAATCGAGGCGCAGACCGCCGATCACTCCCGCAGAGTCGGCCTTGGCATTTCGCGCACGTACCAGCAGCGTGTTCTCGCCCGGCTTCAACGCCGCCGTCACGTCGATCACTTCCGGCAGCACGGGGGCGTTGCCGCGTCCTGCGGCGGCGCCGTTGACCTGCAAACTGAATTCATTGTCCGCGCCCAATACGAACTGCGCGTGTTGCAGAGTGCGATTGGCGGGTACGTTGATTTTCGTCCGGAACCAGCGCACCGCGGCCGGCGCCTGTTTCGCGGGATC
Organism: Paludibaculum sp.; assembly: GCA_036504135.1. Lineage (GTDB taxonomy): Bacteria > Acidobacteriota > Terriglobia > Bryobacterales > Bryobacteraceae > Paludibaculum. The sequence continues at coordinate 10,196 of DASXVP010000020.1, read as the reverse complement.
GCCTTCGTCAAACCAGATCCAGCGCGCGCCGGTGATCTGATGGAACGGGCTGCGCGGATTGCGCCAGATGCCGGTCTGCTCCAGCCCGATCCACTTGCCCTTCCAGTCTTCGGTCTTCAGCAAGCCCATCGACCAGTGCGCGGTCTCGCTCCAGGCGGAAGCGGCGCCGGCCTGATCCCACACCTGAACCCGCCAATAGACGGGCTGGCCCGAGGCCAGGCGCTTGCCCGCGTAGGGCACCAGCGTACTCTGCGCGCTGACCTGCCGTCCGCTGTCCCACACGTCGCCGGCACCCTCGGGCGTGGAGGACGCCACAATGCGGTACGCCGTCTGCTTCAGCCCGCGCGCCTGCTGGTCCGTTGCGTTCAGGATCCACGACAGGCGTGGCTGGGTCTCGTCGATGCCCAGCGGGTTGGCGCGATACTCGCAGCGCAACTCAACCGGCCGCAACGAAGCTGCGCCCGCCGCCCGGTTGGGTGGCGCCGCCGGCGACGAAGGCACAGGCTTGCCATCCACCGTATTCGGCTCCATCAGTTCGCTGCGCGTGCCATCGGGATCGAAGAGGTTCAACTGCCGCTTGCGGTTGATGCCAGTGCGGATCTCCCTGAGCTGCGTGTACTGCTTCATCGCCGGCCGGGACTCCAACTCCGCCTTCGATTTCGCGATGTCGTCCACGAAGAGGCAGAGATGATGCGCGGTGCCGCGCTTGTGGGCGGCGGGCATTTCTTTTTCCAGCATCAGCTCGATGTAGTCGTCGCCGTCCGGAACCTTCAGGTTGACCCAGCTCAACACCTGGCCGTCGCGGCTGCCGCGCCACGTCTCCTGGAAGCCCAGCATATCGCGGTAGAACTCCAGCGACTTGTCGAGTCCCAGCGATATGACGCCGACATGGGCCAGCCGGTTGCTGATCCGCTCGGCCGGCAGGAACTTGCCACGCGCTTGCGAACTGGCGCTATCGGGCTCGTATTGCACGATTTCCACTCCGTGGCCGTCCGGGTCCTTCACCGTGAAGTTGGAGTTGCGCGTGCGGCCCTTCGGCACGCTGGCCGGTACTTTGATGCCGTAGGCGCCCAGCAGCGCGCGCATCGCCTCGGCATTGTCCACCTCCAGCGCGATGTGATTCAGACGATCGCTGTTGGCCTCTTTTTCCGGGAAAAGCTCGATGTACTGGCGCTCGTTAATCTTGAAGAACGTCAGGGAGAGCGAGCCGTCGGGGTTCTTCAGATCGAATGCCTCCTGGTAGCCAAGCAGGCCCCTGTAGAATCGCCGCGATGCTTCCACATCGTGCGAAAAGATGGCGATGTGCGCCACGCCGAGGATTCTGGGGCGGATCAGCGGCCGGTTGCCTTTCCAGCCGATGCGGACGTAGGAGAGATACCAGGTTTTGCCCTTGTCGTTATTGCCTTGGAAGAAGAGATAGGACTGGCCATCGGTATCCGTGAAAATGCCGGGATGGCCGGATTCGCTCTCGTTCCAACTGCCGGGTACGCCATTGGGTAGAAACGGCGCCTGGCTGGCGCGCGCCCAGTGCATGCCGTCACGGCTGGTGGCCACGCCGATCTGTTGCGGCGCGTTGTTGTAGGCGCCAGCGTAGAACATCACCAGTTCATCGCCGCGGCGCACTACGCTGGGCGCTTCGATGCAGTCCTGCTCCCACGGCAGTTCGGGTTTCAGCAGCGGGCCGTCGCCGATCTGAGTCCAGGCGTCGCGGGAAAATCCCTTGGCCTTAGGCGCCCACGCTCCGGTGAGCATCTGGATCTTCATGCCGGGGTCGCGCGTAGCAGCGTAGAGAAACCACTTGTCCTGGAACTCCACCACCTCCGCGTCGATGGCGCGTCCGGCTGTCCAGGCTCCGGTGGGATGCCAGATGGGGTTGGTGGCGTCCCGCGTGAAGTGCAGCCCATCGGTTGACACCGCGTGGCAGATGGCGTCCTTCGGGCCGTTCCCGTAGGTCTGGTAGAAGAGATGGACCTTGCCTTCCACCACCAGGGCCTGCGGCGCGGCGAGGCCTTTCCTTTCGTACTCCGCCGCCGGGGCGACCTCGCCGCTGCGGGTCCAGTTCTTCAGGTCCTTGCTCTCGGCAATGCCGACCGACCATCCAGCCATGCTGTCCGGCTCGCCGGGCAGCGAGAAGTACATCAGGTAGCGTCCGTCGAATCGAATGACGGAAGGGTCCTTGGCGAACGGGCGGCCGAGCCGCGAAGAGTCGCCCCACTTCATCTCCGGGTTCTGTGCAAAGACCGGGAGCGCCAGGCAGGCGAGGGCCAAAATCGAACTGCGCATGAAATTCCTCTGCTGCTACTTTACATGGGCGCGGGCGGCCGAGGCGGCATCGTATACGTGACAGCCGGGGAGGTGGTCGTTGACCATGCCCATGGCCTGCATGAACGCGTACACGGTGGTGGGCCCGACGAAGGTCCAGCCCCGCTTCTTCAAGGCCCTGGCGAATGCTTTGGGCTCTTTGCCCTCGAAGCTCCAGAGGTAGGCGGAGAGCGAACCGAATTCGTTGACGGTTTCGATGGCTCGCCGGGCGTTGTTGATGGTGGAGAGGATCTTTCCGCGGTGGCGGACAATCGAGGCGTCCAGGACAATTCGCTCGACGTCCTCGGCCGTAAACTGTGCCACCAGATGAAAGTCGAATCCGACGAACACACGCCGGAAAGCCTCGCGCTTCCTCAATATGGTGAGCCAACTCAAGCCGGCCTGAAAGCCCTCCAGGCAGAGCTTCTCAAACAGGCGGCGATCTTCGCTAACCGGAAATCCCCATTCGCTGTCGTGGTAGGCGGCGTAGTCTACGGCGTCGCCACACCACCAACACCGCGCTCTGCCATCGGCTCCAATAATGAGTCGGTCAGATTCAGCCATACCGCCAGTTTAGGCTAGTCGGTGGATGGGGACATCCATGAGTGAGCCGTGTCGGCGCTCAAGGAGAGGCGCTGGGATTTGCGGAGTGATTTGTCCTCGTACATCTTGGTGTCGGCATTGGCCAGCAGTTCCTCGGCGGTACGGCCGTCCTCGGGATAATAGGCGATGCCCATACTCAGGCCTACGACCATTTCGTCGCACAACCCGATGCCCGCTCCCTCGACTACGGTGGACAACCGGCGGCGGCGGAGCCGCACGGCGTCTTCTGAGGCGCCAGGCAGAACGACGACAAACTCATCGCCGCCCATGCGGGCCACAAAGTCGTACTCGCGGCAGTTCTCCTTTAGGCCATGCCCCACGGCCTGGAGTAGTTTGTTGCCGATAAGGTGTCCAAAACGGTCATTTACCTGCTTAAAACCATCCAAATCACACATCAAGACGGCCAATGTGGCGCTGTTGCGTGCGGCGCGGGACAGTTCACTCTGAAGGTGCAGGAATAGCGAGCCGGCGTTGGGCAGCCCGGTGAGATAGTCGAACGATGCCTGATTCTCAGCTTCGCGGAAGCGGATGGAGTTCTCCACCGTCATCGCCAGCTTAGGGCCAATCGCCAGCAGCAAACTCATTTGTGACGCGGTGAAGGCCTCCCTGCGTTCGGAGTAGAACGTCAGTACGCCGGATACGCCGGTGGGTCCGTCGAGGGGGACGGACAGCGCCGAGCGCAAACGCGCCATCTTCTCCGGATTGCGGTTCGACGCCGACTCGAGCGCCGGATCAGCATTCAGCACCGGCTTGCGCGTCAGCGCGACTTTACCGCTGAGACCCTCGCCGGCGGCCATGGCGACGTCATTGAAAAGGGTGAAGTTCTCGCCCTCGATGAAGACGGCATTCAGCCGCTTGTCGTGCAGCAGATAAAGCACCATGGTGTCAAACGGTATCTGGCGGCGAAAGCGGCGGGCGATGGCTGTGAGGGTCTCCTGAAGGTTGAGTGAACTACCCAGGATCTGAGTGAACTCAAGCAGGCTCTGCTCTTCCCGGCGGGCGGCTGCGATGGTGGCCAAAAAGGCCGGGGCATCGGAGGAATCCGCACCGGCGGGCCCCGTTTCGCCGCCGGCGCTGGGTGCGGAGTGCCCACGGCTGCTGGTAGACCACGCCTCGTCGTCCAGCGCGCGGAACGACAAGCTGAGCGCATTCACGACATCAGGATCCAGACTGCGGCCGGATTCCTGCCGGACTACTTCAATCGCCTTGTCCAGGCTGAGGGCCGGGCGGTAGTGGCGTTGTGACGTGAGCGCGACGAGCGTATCCACGGCGGCCAGCACGCGAGCCTCAATGGGAATGTGTTCGCCGCTCAACCCGCGCGGATACCCGCCGCCGTCCCAGCGCTCGTGATGCGCCCGCACGATGGGCGCCACCGGGTAGGGGAATCTGGCGCGCTCAATAATGTCGCCCCCGACATCGGGATGGACCTTGAGCCGTTCGTACTCCTCCGGCGTCAGACGGCCCGGCTTCATGATGATATGATCCGGCACGGCCACCTGGCCGATGTCGTGCAAAACAGCGGCGGCCCGCAGTGCCTTGAGCTGAGTGTCCTTGAGCCCCATCTGGCGGCCGAGCCCGACAGTGAATGTGGACATGCGGTGGAGGTGATCGATGGCCGAGGTGTCCTTCGACTCCACCGCCAGTGCCAGCGCCTCCACCATGCTGAGCTGAAGCGTCGCCAGTTCCTCGGCGTGCTGGCGCTCACGGGCGAGCGAATCCAACTGCAGGCCATACGACCGGTAGACGAGGAAGATCAGCGGCACAATGACCAGTGCCGTCTGCCACCACGGCAGGTGGATCACCGCCGTGAGCAGGCCGGCGATCGCCGCGCCGGCCAGATAATAGGGTAACGACCACAGAAAACGGTTTTGCCACACCCGCCGCAGCAGTTCGTGCTCCGTCATCGCGGTAGTGGCGGCCAGCGGAAACGCTGTCACCAGGAAGAGCACGGTAGCCGCCAAAGGCAGCGCGGCGGCCAGGCCGCCGCCCGGCAGTAGCAGCGAGATCCGTTGGAAGGCCACATTGGCCGCTTCTATTCCCAGAACCACCACGGCGGTCTGAAAGGCGAGCGAGAGCCAATCAATGGACTTCTTCTGGTCCCGCAAACAGTGGATGATGGTTCCGCTGATGCCGATGGTCAGCGTTTGCGCAATGCTCAACTGAGCCATGCTGGCAAGGATAAAGATGAACCCGATGGAGATGGTTCCGGCTGCAGTGGGCACACCCAACCGGAGCAGGGACGTGATTACGGTTAGTCCCAGATAGGCCAGGAACAGGGTATCGTTGCCGGGGGCCCATTGCAGGCTCTGGCGGACGCCTAGGGCCAGGCCCAGCAGGAGGATGATGGATTGGTAAAACTTGGCTTTTTTGGTCATCCAAACCCGTATCGGCGCAGCCCGGCCACTGGTTACTGTTGCAACCTTGTAACCACTCCTAACACTGGGCGGCTCGAAATGAGACACCGCCCTTTCATACAGTTGTATCGGTCCGTTGGCCGAGTCACTTTAGGTCATTTCCAGGAAATGGGACTGTTTGTCCGGTACCATTGAGCCAAGGGGAACTTTTGACCACGTGCCCCGCATCGAATTCCCAGATTCAGAATGATAGATATCCACTCCCACATCCTCCCCGGCCTCGACGATGGCGCCTTGTCGATGTCCGAGACTCTTGAGATGATCGAGATCGCCCGCGCCACCGGGACGACGGCCCTGGTCGCCTCGCCTCATGCCGATACTCAATACACGTATGAGCCGGAGCGGGTTGAGGAACTGCTGGTCGAGGCACGCGCGCAAGTGGGACCGGGCATCGCGCTGGTGCGCGGCTGCGACTTCCATCTCATGGCGTCCAACATCGAAGCGGCACTGAAGAACCCGTCGCGTTACACCATCGGCGGCAAGTGCTACGTGCTGATGGAACTCTCCGATATGTTGATCTTCCCCAACACAGGCGCGATCTGGACGGAGTTGGAGGCGGCGGGCATGCGCATCATTCTGACTCATCCCGAGCGGTACCCGTTGCTGCGGCAGAGGATCGAGTTGGTTGAGGAATGGGTGGCCCAGGGACGTTACATGCAGGTGACGGCTCAATCGCTGCTCGGTGTGTTTGGCCCGAAGGCGTACCAGTTTGCGGTCAAGCTCCTGGATCGCGGGCTGGTTCACTTCCTGGCGAGTGACGGGCACGACGTGAAGCACCGGCCGCCGCGTCTGGATCTGGGCTTCGAATGGGTCGCCAGGAAGTACTCGCCCCTTCTGGCGCATCTGCTTTGCGTGGAGCACCCGCGTGCCGTGCTGGCAGGGGAGCCTCTCAATCTGTCCGAGTTTCCACCAATCAGGGAGAAGCGCGGGCTGATGGACCGGATTTTGCGGCGCGGCCAGTAGGCGGATCTGTTTGAATCCGGAACAGCCTGTTCCGCCTCTAATGGATGAGGTCCGGTTTTACAAACTGTACCTTAGCCGATAGAATAGACTCAGTCCACCTTCCCTGGGATACAGCGTGCAGATCGAACAGACTACCCCCTACCGATTCAACAACATCAACTGGGTAACTACCATTGCCCTCATACTGTTACACGTTGGCGCCGTTGCAGCGTTTTTCTACTTTGACTGGCGCTCGCTCATCGTGGCTTCGTTGTTGTACTTCGCCTGCATTGGCTGGGGTATCGGCATGGGCTATCACCGCCTGCTGACGCACCGCTCGTATAAGGTGCCGAAGCCGATTGAATATTTCCTGTCCGTTTGTGGCGCGCTCACCCTGGAGGGCGGTCCTATCTTCTGGGTGGCGACGCACCGTGTGCACCACCAGCGCTCTGACCAGCCGGGCGACCCGCACAGTCCGCGGGACGGTGAGTGGTGGTCCCATATGGGTTGGATCATCTTCGGCACGCCCAAGCACAACGCCACCGCCATGATGTCGAAGTATGCGCCCGATCTGGGCCGCGATCCCTTCCATCGCTGGCTGAACACTTACCACTACCTGCCGCTGGTGGCCCTGGGGTTGATCCTGCTGGCCTTTGGCGGGCTGTCGATGCTGCTGTGGGGCGTTGCCCTGCGTGTGGTGCTCGGGCTGCATGCCACATGGCTGGTGAACTCCGCCACGCACCTTTGGGGCCGGCGGCGGTTCAACACGCGGGACGATTCGCGCAACAACTGGTGGGTCGCGCTGCTGACCTTTGGTGAAGGCTGGCACAACAACCACCACGCGCATCCATCGTCGGCGCGGCACGGTTTGGCATGGTTTGAATTTGACCCTACCTGGCTCCAGATCAAGCTGCTCTCGGTGCTCGGCCTGGCCCAGAAGGTCCAGGTTGCCAAGGTGAGCGACGTAGTGAGCGAGGAAGATCAGGCCGCGGCCTGACGGCTCACGCTCCGGCGAGATCGAGTATTTCCTGATAGTGATGGATGTGGCGGCCGGGCGCACCGCGCTCGCCCGCCGCGGCCATCGCCGACGCAAGCACGCCGGCCGGCATGGGCCGGTATTTTTTTGCTGCGCCCACCAGCGCCCACTCGAAAGCGCGGGCGAAGCGAATGCCCCACTGCTCGCCGGCCCTCGCTTCGGCGCGCTGTCCCATCAGCACGCTGGGGCGGAAGATGTGCAAGGCCTCGAAGCCGAGCTCCGACAGCGCTCCCTCCATCTCCCCTTTCACGCGCAGGTAGAAGTTGGAGGCGCCCGGATCGGCGCCCACACTGGAAACCACCATCATGCGGCGTGCTCCGGCATCGAGCCCGGCGCGGGCGAATTGCAGCACCAAGTCGAAATCCACAGCGCGGAAGGCCTGTTGGCTGCCTGCCTTTCCGATTGTAGTGCCCAGACAGCAGAAGAGATGCGTGACGGGCGGCAGATGCAGATTGGCGTAGTCGGAGCGTTGGAGCGCGATGCGGTCGTCGTAGAAGGCATCCTCTTCCAGCACTTGCTGCAAGTAACGGCCCACCAACCCGGTTGCCCCTGCCAGTACTGCCGTGTTTCGCGTCATACTCTGAGCATAGCGGTTGAAGAAACCCCGGAGGCTAGTAAGATGACCACTCGACGCACCGCGTTAATGGCTTTGGCAGGCGCCGCCGCGCCGGCCGCACCGGCTATAATCGACTGGCCGCAGTGGCGCGGACCGAAGCGCGACGGGCTCTCGACCGAGACCGGGCTCTTGAAGCAATGGCCGTCCGGTGGACCGAAGCTGCTATGGAACGTGGAGGGGCTGGGTTCGGGCTACTGAACCATGGCGATCTCGGACGCGCTGATCTTTGGCACACTCGGTAGCACCCATACAACGTGTACTTACTATGGGAGACTCGGGCATGTCTTGCGATAGGGGGCTTCCACGCCGATGTACTGCACCCACTCGCGGTCCGTTAGGTTGCGTGGGAGTCGCGAACAGAGATCATAGATCATTTCCTTGGGCCGAAGCAGGTAGTTGCCTAGCACCAATCGGTGCCAGCCAGCTGCTGCTACCAGTTGGCTCCCTCCGGATGCGAAGGCGATCTTCAATGTGGGAAGACGCACATCGATCCGAGATATCTCGACTCCAGTTCGAACGTCGAAGATCCTCGCGGTCCCATCGAGTGTGACGGTTGCCAAACGCTCTCCATCGGGGTTGAAGGCCAAGCTTCGAATCGCCTGATCGTGGGACAGTCGAAGCACCTCCTGATTACGTGCACTGCTTACCTTAAGGACCCTCACTGTGTGGTCAAGGTTCGCCGTAGCCAGGAACTCGCCATCTGGGCCGAATGCAAGTGCCAGGACTGCTCCGCCTTGGTTCGAGCGTGAGACTTCCTTGTGGGAGGCCACTTCAATTATCCGCGTTGTGTTGTCACGGTAACCCACGGCGACATAGTGACCGTATGGGCTCATCGCAATGGCAGTGGCGGCGGTGGACTTGTGCGGAGTGATCTTGGCCACGGTTTTCCAGTGGACTGTCTCAAAAACCATCGCAACTCCGTCGACACTACAGGTTGCCATGAAGTGACCATCGGCGCTAAACGCTGCGTCCCAGACCGCTTCATTGTGAGGAAGATCTGCAATCTCGCCTTGAACCCTCGAATCGAACACCCGAACCCTTCTGTCATCACCCCCTCTCGCCAGATAGCGACCATCAGGACTCAAGGCTACTGCAAGAACCTTCGGTCTGGACATCTTGTTAATACTCCATGTGGTCAGAGCTCGGGTGGTAAACAGCAGTTCCTCAACGAACAGATCTCCCGGTCGCACCTCATGATCTTGGCGGGGTGCAAAGTTCCGCGGGAGATAAGCCAAATTCTTTCCAGTCGCGGTCTCGAAAGCGTAAACCATGTCATATTGATCTGCGGCGGCCGCGAATCGTCCATCGGGAGTAAGCGCGACCGCCAATGCATCCCGTAATGCGGGGGCCGTGACGCGAAGAGGTTCGACGGATCCCAAATCGAACAACCGGACGATTTCGCCTTTCCCCCAAACTGCGATCTGGCTTTGGTCTGGGCTGAACGTAGCGTTCTCACCGGGGCACCACGCAACTTCCTTGCCGATCGCCGTATTGAATACACGCACAGTCGTGTCGCCACGGTTCGGTTCATAGCCATCAACGAATGTGTCACCACGGCGGACCGTGGCAATGTACTCGCCGTATGGGCTGAACTCGATCGGAACTCCGGCGTGTGACAAAGTCGTTTTCAGCGATGAGTAGTCGATCTCAAGGATGTCAATATTGCCTTGTGCTCCGGCGGTTGCCAGAAACTGGCCATCATTGCTAACGACGAAGGCTCCCGATCCAACAGGGATTCGCAGACGCTCGTGCTGGGCGACACCTGGAGACTCTGGCTCTCCCAAGGTGACGGCCTTAATCTGCTTGGGAGCGTCCCAGATCACGAGTGTGCCAAGTCCGCTACTGACTATACTGTATTGAGCTTGATTGGCTCCGGTGAAAAAAAGCCGTTGACCGCTGGGATAGCGGGGGCGGGGACGAAATGTAGAGACCTCTTCGCCGCTCAGCGCATCGAACAGTATCACTCGATCTGAGCCTGCGAGAGCGATCTGCCTGTTATCCGGACTGAATGCGAGTGGGCCGGATGAGAAGACCCCCAAGTCCAACTTCGATTCCGCGCTCGATTCCGCCGATGCCTTCAGATGAAGACGGGATACTTCCCTCTGGTTGACCGACTCGAAGACACGCAGTCTCCCAACCGATGGCCACTGCTGTCCAAGACGATTTGAGAGCACCAATGCGAGGTGTACAGGCCGGGCAGATGAGGATCGGATGAGCATGGGCGGGCAGCCCTTGTAGAGTTGGAGGTGCAAACCAAAACCAACCGCAAGGATGTACCCACCCA
>DASXVP010000019.1:0-154680 GCA_036504135.1 Paludibaculum sp. | reverse complement strand
GTACGCGGGCGAATGGCGCTGCGATACCCATCCGCGCTTCTCACCGGACGGGCGCAAGGTGGTGATCGATTCGGCACACGGCGGCGCCGGGCGGCAGATGTATTTGATTGACCTGGAGAGTGTGCTGGCCGGGTAGCGCCGTTACTTCGGAAACACTGCGCCGAAGAAACTCATGAAATCCTCGCTCGCCCAGAGGCCAAGTAACGCCCTGCATCCCTCGCGCTCCTCCAGCTTCGCCTCAAACTCGTCGCCGAATGCCTCTGACTTCGAGTAGTACGAGCCATCCGGCTGGCGCTCCAGAGTCACGCCCCATTCGCTCTGCTCGCGCTCTTCCACCGGCCATTCAAAGAACACGCGCTCCCCGCTGAGCTCAAAACGCCCGAGGTTCTGCTTCGTCCAGCGCGACACCCTCGAGCCGGCGTCGGGGAAGTCATCCGAATACATCACAAAGGGCTGCGTCAGATCCGCGAACCACTGGCTCTCCGCGGCGGCCAGCAGGAACCGCAGCCGCATCTCGTCGAACGGTCGGTCCTGACCTTCGTGTTGCGGAATCTCCTCCGGCAGAGCCTCCAGTTCCAGACAGAGCGATTCCAACTCACCCGTCACCGGGTAACGCACCCACTCGATGGGCTGATGAAAGTCCCGGTCTTCGAACGCCTCTCTCTCGTCGTTCCATTCCAGCCACGATTCCTGCGGCACGTGGTCGTAGTTGCCCAGCGCGGCTGTGAATCCGCCACTGCCCTCGTGGCGCACCACGCGCCCCAGATGGAGCCGCGGGTTCAACGCGGCGTCAGAGTAGACCGTCGGATTGCGCTGATACTGGACGGCGACGATGGAGCCAACCTCTGGCAGTTGCATAGCTCTACCATTCTACGAACAGCCGAGCCGCTGCCAGAACTCCACCATGTCCGCTGCCAGTGCGGCGCGAAACTCCATCGGCCCTTCCGCGAGGTCGAAGACCATCTCTTCGGCATGCAGCGCCTGCCGCTCCATCGGCAGCAACTCCCGCAGGCGCGCGTTGAAGCCCTGCTCGATAAACTCCAGAAACAGCCCTTCGTCCGGCCCGTAGATCTTGTCGGCGGCGACGGCATGGCCGAGCCACGCGGCGTGGACCCGGATCTGATGCAGACGGCCCGTCTCGGTGCGCACTCGCACCAGCGTGTATCCGCCGCGCCACTCCAGAGGCTCGAAGTAAGTCCTCGCAGGCCGGCCATCCGGCCGCACGCCCTGCCGCAGTATCACTCGCGACGCCAGCGCCGGGCCGATGGGCTGATCTACGCAAACGGGCGCAAGCAGTGCCCCCTCCAGAATCGCGAGATACGACTTGCGCACCTGGCGTGCCTGGACTGCCTTCTGCAGCCGCGAGCCCATCTCCCTCGTGCGCGCAAACACGATCACGCCCGATGTCTCGCGATCCAACCGCGACGGCATGTGCAGCATCGCGTCACCGAGATACTCCCGGCAGGCGCCAATCAGCGAGGACCACGGTCCGTGCTTGGAAGGATGGCAGACCACCAAACCCGGCTTGTTCAACACAAGCAGGTCGTCGTCGTGTCGGATGATCCAAGTCGAAAGCTCTTCCGCCGTGACTTGCCATCCCCAATCGGTGCGCGGCATGCACCTACTACTCTACGTTCTCGGTCTCCTCAACCACTTGTTGAAGAAGGCGGCGCTGCACTTCGTGCGCGCAGCGGTGGACTAGCCCATCGATCGGATCTTTGATAGCATTCCGCCAGACCCGAAAGGCTGCACGTATGTCACTCTCCCGCCGTCAGATCCTGCCCGCCGCATTCACGATTGTGCCGAGGAGCGTGCTCGGCGGCCCTGGCTACACCGCGCCCAGCGACAAGCTCGTTCTCGCTGCCGCAGGTGTCGGCGGCATGGGCGCCGAGTATCTGAAGGGTTGTGAATCGCAGACCATCGGCGCGCTGTGCGACGTAGACACGCCTTTCGCGGCGCGCATCTTCCGCAGGTATCCAAAAGCGAAGACGTACACCGATTTCCGGGTGATGCTGGAACGGGAAAAGGGCATCGATGCCGTCATCATCGGCACACCGGATCACACTCATGCGGCGGTAGCCTCAACGGCGATGAAGCTCGGAAAGCACGTCTACTGCGCCAAGCCGATGACCCGCACGGTCCACGAGGCCCGCACCCTGGCGCGCCTCGCCCGCGAGAAGAAACTGGCAACACAAATGTCGGTGCAGTCGTGTGCGTCGGACGAGGCCTGCTCTACCGAAGAGTGGCTCCAGGCCGGCGCCATCGGCAAGGTCCGCGAGATCCACATCTGGACCGATCGTCCAGTCTGGCCGCAGGGCGTGAAGCGGCCCGCCGACACGCCGCCAGTGCCGCAGGGCCTGGCCTGGGACCTGTGGCTCGGCCCGGCGCCGGCAAGGCCGTGGAACCCCGCCTACCACCCCTTCGTGTGGCGTGGCTGGACGGACTTCGGTACCGGCGCGCTGGGTGACATGGCGTGCCACGCTTTGCACATCCCCTTCCGCGCTCTCGGCTTGCGCCACCCGCTCAGCGTGCATGCCAGCGCCTCCCGCGTAGTGGAATCTTCCCTGGAGATGGTCGATGGCGAGCCGCGTCTCCAACCCCGCATCGCCAAACTCACGGAGACCTTTCCACACGCCGCAATCATCACGTGGGACCTTCCCGGCGGCGTCAGGCTCATCTGGTACGAGGGCGGCATCCGGCCGCCGCGCCCGCTTGGCCTGGAACCCGGCAAGCCACTGGCCGGCAGCGGACAATACTACGTCGGCGAGAAGGGCGTGCTGCTGAGCGGCTTCACCGGCGGCCCGCGCGTGCTGGACCGCGACTTCCCCGCCCCGCCCAAAACCATCGCCCGCACCCTGGGCCACTACGAAGAGTGGATCAACGCCTGCAAGGGCGGCCCGGCAGCGAACTGCAACTTCGAGTTCGCCAGCCTCATCACCGAAACGGCGCTACTCGGCGTCATCGCGGAGCAGGCGCCCGGGAGCCTTTTGGAATGGGATCCCTCGGCCATGCGCTTTCCCAATTCCACCGAGGCCACGGCGCTGCTCAATCCCCCCGCCCGCGCAGGCTGGTCAATCGAATAAAATAGCGGACATGAATCTCCGCACCCTGCTACTGGCGGGCCTCGCTCTCGCCCTGCCTCTCTGTGCCGCCGACAAAGCCCCGAAACCCGCGAAGTGGGTCAAAATGTTCAACGGCAAGACGCTCGACGGTTGGAAAGCCAACGAGCATCCCGAAAGCTGGACCGTCCAAAAGGAAGACAAGAAGGCTGTGATCCGCGGCCAGGGCGCAGCCAGCCACCTGTTCTGGATGACCCAGGAATGCGAAAACTGCGAGTTTAAAGCCGATTTCAAGATCATGGACGGCTCAAACTCCGGCATGTACTTCCGCACCGCCTTTGGTCCTGGCTTCCCCAAGGGCTACGAAGCCCAGGTCAACGCCACACACCGCGACCCCATCAAGACCGGCAGCCTCTACAACTTCCACAAGAACCTGGAGAGCCCCACCAAGCCCGGAGAATGGGGCACGCAGCACATCATCGCCGACGGCAAGCACATCACCATCAAGGTCACCGTCAACGGCGTCGAGAAAGTGATCACCGATTTCGTCGACGAGAAGGGCACCTTTACGAAGGGCTACCTGGCCCTGCAGCAGCATGACCCGAAGAGCACCGTCTACTTCAAAAACCTGATGTACCGGAAGCTGCCGCCCACGGCCGCCAAGTAACATCTTCAAATCATTCCGAACAAATCCCACGGAAGGTCGTCTATCCGGGGTGGAGGCTGAAGCATGACACTTCGCACATTCTCCGCCCTGGGGGCGGCCTTTTTTCTGGCACTGGCCATCGCGCCGGCACAAGACAAGAAACTCGCCTGCGATGATAAGTCGCAGGGCGACAGCAGGCGCAGCCGCGTCTGCGAGATGCGCGAATCGACCATCGCGGCCAATGGCAAACTCGCCGTGGACGCCGCACCGAATGGCGGCATCCGCGTCGCGGGCTGGGATAGGAACGAGGTTCTGATTCGCGCAAAGGTGGAGGCGTGGGGCGACAGCGACTCCGAGGCGCGCGGGCGTCTGACTGAAGTCAGGATTGCCACCTCCGGCAACAGCGTGAAGGCGGACGGTCCGAAGTCGCTCGGCAGTTGGGGCGGCAACCAGAAATGGAGCGTCAGCTACGAGGTCTTCGTGCCAAAGAAAATCGATCTCAAGTTGGACACCGTGAACGGCGGCATCAACGTGGCCGACGTGCGCGGCAACATGAAGTTTCAGACCGTCAACGGCGGCGTCACACTCGCGCGAGTGGCCGGCATGGTCAAGGGCGAAACGGTCAACGGCGGTGTCAACGTCGATCTCGCCGGCAACACGTGGGAAGGTGAAGGCCTGGAGCTCGAAACCGTCAACGGCGGCGTTACCGTGGCCGTTCCGGCGGCGTACTCAGCCAGCTTCCACGCTGGCACCGTGAACGGCGGCATGAACAGCGACTTCGAGGGCGCCACCATCGAAGGCAAACATGGGCCCAAGAAGATGGACCTCAAGCTCGGCGGCGGCGGCCCAACGGTCAAGCTGGAAACCGTCAACGGGGGCGTGAAGATCCGCCGCAAGGCGTAGCGCCGCCGGACAGGCTATCCTGTCCAATATGAAATCCATTTTGCTTCTGCTCGTCCTCTCCACGACGGCTCTGTTCGCGCAGCTCCCCGCGGGAACGAAGCCGCCGGGAGAGGATTGGGTCCAACTCTTCAATGGCAAGGACGTCTCCAACTGGAATAACGTCGGCAAGGAAGAGTGGACGGTCAGTGACGGTGTCCTGATCGGCCGCGCCGTCTCCAAGGCCTACGGCTACCTCGAAACGCCCCGCGATTACAAAGACTTCACCCTCTCCCTCCGCTTCAAGTGCGTCGGCACCGGCAATTCCGGCGTCTACTGGGCCACCAAGTTCAAGCCCGGCACCGTGGACGTCAGCCAGGGCGCGCAGTTTGAGATCGATTGCCGCATCGGCCAGCACACCGCCGGTGTTTATGGCTTTAACCGCGGCTGGATCGTCTGGCCCGCGCCGGAGAACGAGACTGTGGTACGCCAGAACGACTGGAACGATTACGTCGTCACCGTCAACGGCAACCGCTACACCTCCCGCCTCAACGGCGTGCCGATGGTCGATTTCGTCGATCCGCGCGGCCCGTTCCTCTCCGGCACCATCGCCCTGCAGCTCCACTCCGGCGGCGAAGGCCACATGCAGTTCAAAGACATCTGGGTCCGCGAGCTGAACAAAAAATAGCCGCTGGCCGCGGCTGTACCGCCGCGATCCCTACGCCACCGAACTTCCGGCCGGACACGAGTCCCCGATGGCGAAACACACGATGGTGCGCGACCGGCTCTTGCGCACCTGTCTCTCCCAGTTTCAATGCGCCGGACCGGCGTCCGCTGAAGTTCTCTTCCCCGCCCCCGCCTCAGCCCGCGCCTTCCTCACTCGATCACTCCCTGCGCACATCCTCATGGTCTGGCATCCCCGCACACCGGAGACACTGCTCCCGCGCGTCTTTGAATTCAGGCCGTGGATTGTCTTCCATCAGTCGGGAGTGGGTGCGCGGGGATTCAGACAGCTTGGCAGGGTTGAGTCTATCAAGGGCGGGACAGACGGGGTGGGACTGGTTTGTGAGCCTCGGCGGCGGACACTCGATTCCCATCGAGCGCGCCGCCGAGGCTCATGCGAACACTACTTCGACTGCTTGCTTAGAACTCGAGCCGCAGCGAAACCTGGCCCGTACGCCCGCCGCCGAAATCGACGCCGCGCGAACCGGTGATCCGCCCGAAGTTGCTATCGGCAACGTTCAGGTTGGGATCGCCCAGATTCGTCCAGTTGGGCAGGTTGGTGAAGCTGCCTTCCATGCGCAGGTTGATTCGCTCATGGATCACGAATCGCTTGCCCAAACCCATGTTCCAGCCGAACGTACCGGGGCCGTTGAGAATACCGACGCCCGCGTTGCCAAAGCGGCCGATGGGGTTGGGATCGCGGCCTGGCGTGGAGCCAACGCGGCAATCATATTGCAGCGAGCCCACGGCGCGGCCGGGGCAGGCGAACGCGCTGCGGTCCGCCCACAGGGTGCGGTTCGGGTTTTCCAAGCTTCCGTTGCCGGCGCCCAGACGGTCCGGCCGCTGCGAACCGCGGCTCGGAGCGTTCGTGCCGGAAGGATCGCCGCCGGAAAACACGGGCGTCAGGAACGGCCCCGATTGCAGGGTCAGGATGCTCGACATCTGCCAGCCGCCCAACACCAGATCGGCCGCTCGGTTGGCATTCGACATGAACTTGCGACCCTTGCCGAACGGCATTTCATAGACGAGCGTATTCAGGAAGCGGTGCCGCCGGGTGGCGTACACATCGCCACGGTCGGCGCGGCGATCCAACGAATTGGTGACGCGGCCTCCGCCCGTCTCGCCCGCGAAGCCCGATGGCGCCGGGCCGGCGTTGTCGGCCAGGTTCTTGGCCAGCGTGTAGGAGGCGTTGTAAGTGAAGCCCTTCGCGAAGCGCCGGTTCAACTCCATCTGAAGCGAGTTGTAGATCGCATTGGCGCCCGCATCGCGGCTGAAGATCAGACCCCAGTTCGGGAACGGGCGATCGGTGTTGGGCCGCTGCGAGAAGAACGTGGTGGACGGAGACATCTGGTTGACATCCGGCGCCCAGGGCAACTGGTAGGAGCGGTTACCGATGAAAGACATCCTGATGCCGGTGCTGCTATTCAGCTCACGGTCCACCGAAAGCGCCCACTGGAGCATCTGCGGCGGCTTGAAATCGATCGCGTTGGCCGTCCGGAACTCAAATGTGCCCAGCGATCCGCCGCGCACACCGCTGCCCGGAGTCCGCGTATCCGGCAAGGCGAAGATCGGCCTGCCGTCGGCGCCGACGTTGTTGAACAGGCGGACGTCGCTCTGCACCGTGCCGGTCAACGAGTAGAACACGGATCCCATCAGGATCATGTTGTACAAGCCGCCGCTGGCGCGTACGGTGGTCTTATTGTTCAGGCGGTACGCCAGACCGACGCGCGGCAGGAACTGTGTCTTGTAGGTGATTCGCAGCGATTCCGGCAGACCGGCCTCGGCCGCGGTCACGATCGGCGTGCAGCCGACGCCATTGATGGCCGCCCCTGGGCAAGCGTTGAACGAGAGTAACGCGCCCGGCGCCAGGTATTTCTTCGCCTCGGGATCGGACATAATGACGACCCGGCCAGTCCTGGCCACGGTCCGATCAAAGTTCCCGATGTTCAGACCCGCATCCTTGTAACCGGGGTGGAGTTCGTAGCGCAGCCCCAAGTCCAAGGTCAATTTGTTCGTCAGACGGACGGTGTCCTGTGCATAGAGCTTGTAGTGTGTGGCACGGCCATCGTTGTCTCTCGCCACCACGGCGATAGCGCTTTGGGCCGGAACGCCCAGCAGAAAATCCGAGAAGCCGTAGCCCGAAAATGCCGGGCCAAAGGCGAAATCGCCGTAGTTGTTGCCTGTGGTGAAGCCCAGATCGGACTGCCCCACCAGGTTGCGGACGTCGCCGCCGAACTTGAACGTATGCTTACCCTTCACCCAAGTCAGGTTGTCCACCCACTGGATGTTGCGGGACACGCTGTAGCCCCCCCGGCCTTTACTCAATCCGGTGTAGAGATCGATTCCGAACGCCGGCAGTCCGTTGAAGAAGATGTCCTTCTGGATGTCGTTCAGTCCGAGCGAATTGGTGAACGACCTGCCATCGAAATTTAGCACCGTGGCCGAATCGGCTAGGGCAACGCCAAGCCGAAACTCGTTCAGAAGCGTCGGCTTCATCGTATAGGTCCACGAAGCCATTCCCTGCCAGAACTTGGCGCTCGAAGTGTCAGACGGCAGCAGCAGCGAGTTGGGTCCGTCCGCCGGGTTGTTCTTATAGCTGAAGCGGGCGGTGACGTTGTGTTTCGAACTGAAGTTCTGGTCAACCCGTGCTTCATACTGGTCCGATGTGAGGCCAGATGACCGGTTATCCAGGAAGTTGGCAGACTGGCGAATATCCGTCCGGCCGTTGTTGGGCAGGGGATAGTAGGTGAGGACCTTGGCTGCGATCGGGCTGATTCGGCTCGTCGGAATCACGTTGCCCGGAAAAGGGTTAAACGTATAGGGATCGCGGATCGCGACACCTTCGCGGCGGAAATCGCCCGCTCGGACGAAGCTGGTCGGCACCGTGTTCGATACCGTGCTCTGCCTCGGATAACGCAGCGACTCCCATGTGAAATAGAAGAAAGTCTTGTCCTTACCGTTGTACACCTTGGGGATGGACAGGGGACCACCGATGGTGCCGCCGAAGGTGTTACCGATCTTGGCCGGCAGCGTGTTCTGGCCGTAGCTCCTGGCGTCCAGCGCCTTGTTCTGGTGATACCAGAAGAGGGCGCCGTGATAGGTGTTGCCGCCGCTCTTGGAGATGACCGTGATGTCACCCGGCTGGCCGTATTCGGCTGTGTTACCGACACCCTGCACCTTGATCTCGGAGATTGATTCGACGGAAAGAAACTGGCTGCGGTTCGGGCTGTTGCCCGTTGCCTGCGTGATGGAGATTCCATCCACGGTGGATTCCGACTGCGCCGGCAACCCGCCCTGGACCGACAATCCCAAGCCGTTATCGGACTGTACGCCCGGCAGCGATTGAAGCATCGCATAGGGACTCGTGCTGCCCGCGCCTCGCACGTTTGATGGCAGATTGAGCACCTTCTCCGCCGTCAGCGTGGAGGTGATTGTCGGCGTATCCGTCGCGATTACACCTGCCGATGAACTCACCTCGATCTGCTGCGTTACTTCGCCAACTTCCAGGATCGCGTCAACACGCAATCTGGTTCTGGAGATCAGGTTCAATCCCGGAGCGGAGAAGGTCTTGAAGCCCTTCGCGGTCACTGTCACCGTGTAGGGACCCGGCTCGATGTTCTGAAACTCGAAGCCACCCTCTGCGTCCGTCACCAGCTCACGCTTGGCGTTTTCACTGGTTTGTGTGATTCGAACCACGGCTCCGCGCAATGCGCCGCCGGTCTGATCCTTCACGTTTCCGAGTATCGATCCGTATGTGGACTGGCCATTGCCTGGTGCGCAAAGGACTAGCGCGCCCAGCAACAACATCAGACATTGTGGTCGTAATTTCAACAATTTACCTCTCCTTGCATCTCTCCCTGGGTCCCAGGTCCCAGTGGTTCTGTCGAGTATAACCCGACTTCTTTACAGTTGGGTAAACATTTGGTTTCAATCCCTGTAGCCGGGCGGGTGTCACTCCGTGCTAAGATGTCCGACACGGCTTCGTCATCGCTGGGAACGAGACAATGACAACGGACGGCAACGGTCTGCAAAAAACTGCGGGATGGGTGCATCTGTGGGCGCTCGGCGTCGGCGGCGTCATCTCCGGCAACTTCTTCGGCTGGCAGACCGGCCTGCTCGCCGGCGGCTTCGGCGGCCTATTGCTGGCCACCGTCCTCATCGCCGCCATGTACGTCTGCCTGGTCTTCTCCATCGCGGAGCTGTCCGCGGCTCTGCCGGACGCGGGCGGCTTCTATAACTTCACCCGCGCCGCCTTCGGCAAGGACCGGGCCTTCCTCAACGGCCTGACGGACTCCATCGAATACGTCACCACCCCCGCCGTCATCGTCGCCGGCATCGCCGGATACATGAAGGCGCTGGTGCCCGGTACGCCCGACTGGCTGTGGTGGGTGGTCTTCTATCTGGTCTTCGTCGGCATCAACGTGAAGGGCGCGGCGCTCACGTTTCGCGTCTCGATGGCCATCACGGCGCTCGCCGCCGCGGTGCTCCTGGTTTTTTACTCGGGAGCACTCTGGACTGGCGCCTTTCAATGGACCAACGCCTTGAATATCCCCCCGAATCCCGGCGCCACCGCGTTTCTGCCCAAGGGCTGGTACGGCATCTTCGCCGCTCTCCCGTACGCCGTCTGGTTCTATCTCGCCATCGAGCAACTGCCGCTGTCCGCCGAGGAAAGCTACGACGTGGAGCGCGATATGCCCCGCGCCCTCAAGTGCGGCATGGCCACCCTGCTGGCGCTCTCGCTCGGCACACTGGTGCTCAACTCCGGAATTGGCCCCGGCGCCCGCGGCATCGGAGAATCGGCCGCACCGTTGGAAGTCGGATTCCGCGCCGTCTTTTCGAAAAACATCGCGGCCTGGCTGCTCTCCGCCGTATCGCTCACCGGCCTGATCGCCAGCTTCCACTCCATCATCTATGCGTACGGGCGGCTGCTCTTCGCGCTGAGCCGCGCGGGCTACCTGCCTTCCGTATTGGCGAGCCTCGGACGCTGGCGGACTCCCCACGTCGCGCTCATCGCCGGCGGCGCGGGCGGGTTGCTGCTCTGCTTCCTGGCCCAGCGCTACTCCACCAGTGTCGGCCCTGCCTTGCTCAACATGGCCGTCTTCGGCGCCCTGCTCTCCTACATCCTCGTCCTGCTCTCTTACCTGCGCCTGCGCACCAGCCGCCCGGACATGCGACGCCCTTATCGCAGCCCGCTGGGCCCGGCCGGCGCCGTCGTCGGAATCACTCTGGCGCTGGCCTGCCTGGCCGCCACTTTCGCAGTACCCGCCTTCCGCCCGGGCGTCATCGGGACGGCAGTCTTTATCGTTGTGATGCTGGCATACTATTGGCTCCAACGCCGCCAGCATGTGGAGGAAGTACCGGATGCACCGCCAGCCACCGAGCTCGCCTGACCTGAAGGAGTTGGTTCGGGAGGGAGCCGTGGATACTGTCATCGCGGCCTTCACGGATCACTATGGCCGCCTGATGGGTAAGCGCTTTGACGCCGATTACTTCCTCACCGAAGTGGCCGCCCACGGCACGCACGCCTGCAACTACCTGCTCACCACCGACGCGGAAATGGAGCCCGTCCCCGGCTACCGCTTCGCCAATTGGGAACTCGGCTACGGCGACTTCCACATGGTGCCGGAGATGCCCACCGCGCGCCTGCTGAGCTGGCAGGACAAGACCGCTCTGGTCCACTGCAATCTGGAGAACGTGCCGGTGGCCCCGCGCGCCATTCTCCAGCGCCAGATCGCCCGCTCCGCTGCCCTCGGCTACGAGGCCATGACCGCGTCGGAACTGGAATACTACGCCTTCCGCCAGCCCTTCCGCGACGCAGCCAAACAAGGCTATCGTGACCTGGAGCCGTTGAGCTGGTATCTGGAGGATTACAACCTCCTGCAAGGCACCCGTGAGGAGTTTTACACCGCCGCCGTGCGCCGCCATCTGAAGGCCACCGGCATCGTCGTCGAAAACTCAAAAGGCGAGTGGGGCCTCGGCCAGCACGAGGTCAACGTACGCTACAACAACATCCTCCAGATGGCCGACGATCACGTGCTCTTCAAGCAGTGCCTCAAAGAGGTCGCCGAGCAGGCCGGCATCAGCGTCACCTTCATGGCCAAGTTTGCCAACGGCCAGGCCGGCTCCGGCTGCCACATCCACCTCAGCCTCCGTCGCAAAGGCAAAAACGCCTTCGCCGGCAACAAGCCGCTCGGCCCCGTGATGGGCTCCGATGAATTCCGCTGGTTCCTAGGCGGCTGGATCGCCCATGCCCCCGAATTCATGGTCTTCTACGCGCCCACGGTCAACTCCTACAAGCGCTACGAGGACCTCTCCTGGGCGCCCACGCGCCTGGCCTGGAGCCACGACAACCGCACCGCAGGTTTCCGCGTCGTCGGCCACGGTGAGAGCCTGCGCATCGAGTGCCGCATCCCCGGCGCCGACATCAACCCCTATCTCGCATTCGCCGCCTCGCTTGCCTCGGGCCTCGATGGCATCGCCAACAAGGTGGAGCCACCACCTGTCTTCGAGGGCGACGTCTACGCCGCCCGCACCCTGCCCCGCGTACCCTATACACTGCAAGAAGCGGTGGAGCGCTTTGAATCCAGCAGCTTCGTGAAGGACTCCCTCGGCGCCGACGTGGCCGAGCACTACGCCCACTTCTACCGCAGCGAGCAGCGCGCCTATGATCGCGCCGTCACCGATTGGGACCGGCGCCGCTATTTTGAAAAGATCTAAGAAAGGCCCCCAGTAATCATCATGCGTTTGGAAAACCAGGTAGCTCTCATCACCGGCGCCGGCAGCGGCATCGGCAAGGAAACCGCCCTCCTCTTCGCCGCTGAGGGCGCCGCCGTCGTGGCCGTGGACGTCAACATCGCCGCGGCCGAAGCCGTCGCCGCCGCCATCACCGCCACCGGTGGCCGCGCCATCGCCGTCAAGGCAGATGTATCGAAAGCAGCTGACTGCGAAGCCATGGTCGCCGCCGCCGAAAGCACCTACGGCAAGCTCACCGTCCTCTTCAACAACGCCGGCATCTCCCATGCCGATGACGATGATTCCGTCTCCACCAGCGAAGACGTCTGGGATCTCACCTTCGCCATCAACGTGAAAGGCGTCTTCCTCGGCTGCAAATACGGCATCCCCGCCCTGCGCCGCGCCGGCGGAGGCTCCATCATCAACACAGCGTCCTTCGTCGCCATCATCGGCGCGGCCACGCCTCAGCTCGCCTATACATCCAGCAAGGGCGCCGTGCTATCCATGAGCAAGGAACTGGCCTGCATCCACGCCCGCGAGAACATCCGAGTCAACGCGCTCTGTCCCGGCCCGTTGCGCACCGAGTTGCTGATGAAGTACCTCAACACCGAGGAGAAGAAGCAGCGCCGCCTGGTCCATGTCCCCATGGGCCGTTTCGGCGAAGCCAGGGAAATCGCCAAGGCCGCCCTCTATCTGGCCTGCGACGACTCGTCCTTCGTCACCGGCACCGAGTTCATGGTTGACGGCGGCATCACCGCTGCCTACACGACGCCCCTATGAGCATCCAGAAGACCATCTCCCCGATCGACGGCAGCGTCTTCGTCGAGCGCGAACTCGCCACCGCGGCGCAGATCGAAGCCGCTCTCCCCACCGCTGTCACCGCGCAGCGCCACTGGCGCACAGTCCCGTTGGCAGACCGCATGACCATCTGCCGCCTCTTCGTCAGTGCCATGGAGACCCAGGCCGACGCCATTGGAGAGGAGTTGAGTTGGCAGATGGGCCGCCCCATCCGCTACACACCCAACGAGATCCGCCGCGGTTTCGCCGAGCGCGCCCGCTACATGATCGACGTCGCGCCAGCCGCCCTGGCCGATGTCCAGGCGCCGGCGCAGCCTGGATTCAATCGCTTCATCCGCCACGAGCCCGCCGGCGTCGTCTTTACCATCGCTCCGTGGAATTACCCCTACCTCACGTCGGTCAACTCCATCGTGCCCGCACTCCTGGCCGGTAACGCTGTCATCCTCAAGCACTCCGCCCAGACCCCGCTCTGCGCCGAGCGCTACGCCGCCGCTTTCGAGGCAGCCGGCCTGCCCGAGGGCGTGTTCCAATTCCTGCACTTGAGCCACGCCGACGTCGAGCGCGTCATCGCCGATCCACGCGTTGATTTTGTCGCCTTCACCGGCTCCGTCCAGGGCGGCCACGCCGTCCAGGCCGCCGCCAGCCGCCGCTTCATCGGCACCGGCCTCGAGCTTGGCGGCAAAGACCCTGCCTATGTCCGCGCCGACGCCGACCTCGCCAGCGCGGTTGAGAATCTCGTCGACGGAGCCATGTTCAACTCCG
This sequence comes from Paludibaculum sp., assembly GCA_036504135.1. Taxonomy (GTDB): domain Bacteria; phylum Acidobacteriota; class Terriglobia; order Bryobacterales; family Bryobacteraceae; genus Paludibaculum. The sequence goes on along the minus strand of DASXVP010000019.1, from coordinate 141,081 downwards.
GCCAGTCGTGCTGCGGCATCGAGCGCATCTACGTCGCCCGCCCCCTCTACGATCAATTCGTCGAGCAAGCCGTCGCCCTTACCAAAACCTACATCCTCGGCAACCCCCTCGCCGCCGAAACCACGCTAGGCCCGATGGTCCGCACCAGTGCCGCCGTCTTCGTCCGCGCACAGATCGCCGAGGCCATCCAGCAGGGCGCGCAAGCCCACATCGATCCGCGCTCATTCGCCGCCGATCAGCCCGGCACGCCCTACCTCGCCCCGCAGATTCTCACAAACGTGGACCACTCCATGCGCGTCATGACCGAGGAGACCTTCGGCCCCGTTGTGGGCATCATGCCCGTGGATTCCGATGAAGAAGCCATCCGTCTGATGAACGACAGCGCCTACGGCCTCACCGCCGCCATCTGGACCACCGACGAGGAGGCAGCCCTCCGCATCGGAGACCAGGTCCAAACCGGCACCTGGTTCATGAACCGCTGCGATTACCTCGACCCCGCCCTCGCCTGGACCGGCGTGAAGGATACGGGCCACGGCTGCGCCCTCAGCGTCCTCGGCTACGGCCAGCTCACGCGGCCGAAATCCTACCACCTGCGCAGCTGATGTTCTGTCTGGGATTCGGCCAGGCCTGCGCGGACACACTTTCGCCTCGCCACCGGCCCAATTGGCTTCCCGTGGGAAGCGGATCCGGCCCTTCTTTGCTTTCCGGAGGCGATTTCTTCTTTTAGTCGCCCGGGGCCTTCGAGAAGACCCCGTATTTTTCGTGCTGATCGGGACGAGAACCGGTCTATACGCGCCGTCCATGACGGCGGCCCGCGTAGGAAACAGCCCACGCCTTGGGGCTGCCGCACTACTGAAGGCGAAGGGATCGAAGCTGGCCAGCGAAGGTCATCCCCTACAGATCAGCTTACCTTGGCGTGTCAATAGCTCAGCGAGCTATATGATTGGAAATAAACAGAAACCAGGCCTGTGAATCACATTCACGTCAGTCGCCGAAATAGCCTTCCCGGCAGCGCACCTTGAAGCCCTTCCCGTCCTTGACCTGCACCCGGATCGGCCGCCACTCGCCGGCGCCCGGCTTCGGCCGGTAAGCCAGCAGGTAGGTCGCTTTCAGATCCTTGGAGATCTCGCCAAAGACCTCCTCCATCTGCGAATTCTTTCTCACCTTGAATGACAGCGCCCCGGTCTTGCTCGATATCTCCTCCAGGTTCTGCACCAGTTTGGCTGCCTGCAGCGCCTCGCCCTGCGCCACCGTGTGGATGGGGATGCCGGTCTTCTTTGAGCGCGTGGTGGCCGCCGTGAGATTCAGCACGCTCGAATTGTCATTGCCATCGGTAAAGACCACCACGGACTTCTTTCCCTTGATGACGCCCATCTGCTGCGCCACGCGCGACACCGCGTCAAAAAGGGCAGTCCGCCCCGCCGCCCTCGCCCTGCGCACAGCCAGCATCGCCGCCCGCTTGTCGTTTGTGAAGTCCTGGAGCAGTTCCAGACGTTCATTGAAGCCGTAGACGGCGATCCGATCCTCGGCGCGCATTTGCTCGATCAGTTTCACCACGGCGCTCTTCAGCGCCGGCATCGAGTCCTGCATGCTTCCCGTCGTATCCAGCACGACGGCCAGCGTGAACGGGCTCTCGTCGGTTTCAAACACTTCCACTACCTGCGGCGCCGAGCCCTCCAGAACCTCAAAACGGCTCTTCTCCAGATTGGAAACGTAGCGGTTCTTCTGGTCCAACACCGTCAGATAGACCTCTACCATGCGCGCGTCCGCACGGAACAGCGGCGTGTCCTGCGCGTGCAGAATTCGGGCTGCCGGGACCATGAGAGGGAATGCCAAAATGTCACGCCGCTTCATCGGGTACCTCCAACGGTGGCTGGAATCTCGGCAAGCCACGCCGGTTTGATCGTCGAAAACGCCTGGAGCACCGATGCCCAGTCTTTCATGTCCGTCATTTGAAGGCCCTGCATCGCGCGCTGGAATAAGGTTTCCGAGATCACATCCAGGGCGCTCGCCGGAAGACCTTCCTGATCGGCCAGCCTCGCCAGATACAGCTTAAACTCGGCCAAACGCTCTGCCAGCTTCACCGGCATCAGTTGACCGGCATAGTCCTCATACGGCGGCAATGGCAGCAGCACCGGTACATCGGTCCCGGTGGAGCCCGCCAGGGACTGCCCGATCCATCGCAGGCGTCCCAGGTCCGCTCGCGCTTCCACTTCACGCAGCGCGGCAAACAACGGCGAGGGCCAAGGCTCCGCTTTCAACCCGGTTGTGCATTCGGACCCCAGCCAATACAGTTCGCTCAGCGAGACATTTTCCCACACCACAGGCCAATCCGGCGCCTGCAAGGCCGTCAGTACGCGCGTCCGCCGCTGGGGAGAAAGACGCCCACCCAACGCGCCGGCGAGGCGCAGCATCACCTCGGGCCGCCGTCCCGCCTCCACAAGATACTCCCGCCCGGCCAGCATGCGAAGATGCAGCAACCGCAGTTCAGGCTCCCGCAACATCCAGAACGGTGTCGCCCGAAGTGTGCCCATCTGCGCCGACTCCAGGTTCTCTCCAAACCGGCCCGCCGACTTTCGCCCGGAGATCGCGATCATTCCAGCCGTGGAGGAGAAATTTGCCAACGAACCTTTGCCAATACTCCCCAACCCCTCGCTGGTCGCCAGGAAGTCCCCGCCAGGGAACTTGGTCTCGAGCTTCGCCGGCGAGTCGAGTTCAAAGAACATGTGCTTTCGAACGAGCCACGGATCTTCGCTCACTAATAGGTCGGACGGCCGAAGATACCAGGCGTAAACCAGCCCTGTCAGAGTGAGCTGTAGCGGCGGGCTCAACTCCGCCAGCAACTCCGTGGCGATGCTCTCCAGATCCTTGGGGTTCGGCTTTTTCTTCGCCGCCTTCTGGCGCAACTCCCGCAACAGGCCCGGCGCCTTGCGGGGCGTGAACAGCTCCAGACTCTCGCGCTGTTCTCCTTTGAGCCTCACTTTCTTCTCGATTGCCAGCGCAGGGATCAGCGCGAAGCCCTTCTCCAACTCAGGCAGGGCAGCCATCGTCGCGGCGGCGCCTTTGCCGCAACTCTGCGTCAGCGCCGTCAGTCGCAGCAACAGATCCACCGGCGGGATCTTCTGCATCTCCAGCACCTGACGGAACTCGCGCCGCCGCATGGCCCCGGGCCGCATTGCCGCTTCCGGCACGCCGCCGGCGAGGGCAATCGTTTCCTCCGGCCCCAGCAAGGCCGCCTCGGTAAGTTCCAGGAAACTCTTGTGTCCAGGCGCGGCTGCCATCAAGTCCGCAATTGTCGCAGCCATCGCGCGCGTCCACCCGGCATGAAGTTCCGATTTCTCCAGCCGCTCGCAAAGAGACGCAAATATCGAGGCGGCCTTGTCCTGGGAGAGCGCACCGGTCTCGGCAAACAACGTTATCAGCCGCACCATCGAATGGAAATGGCCCAACACTGTATTCTCATCGACGTCCTTGATGTCCTTCCACCGCTCGGCCATCCGAAAGAAGGCGGTCAACTGCGCCTCGTTGATCGTCGTGAGTGAACCGAAATATCCATAGACTCCGGAAAACCGGGCGAATTTCTGAGTCAACAACATCGCCTCCGCTGGGCTGAGCGGCTCCTGCCGCCGGGCGTCGATGCGCGCCACGGCCAGGAAGTTCTCCATCTGCGAGACTCTGCTCGCCCCGGCGCTGTAGCGCTCTTTTGCCAGCCTCACCAGGATTTCGTCCTCCTGCATCGGAGTGGCTTTTTGCGCCTTTCGCAACAGCTTGCCCGATTTTTCAATGCTCGATTGCCCGCGCGCCACCTGCCAGACTTCCGGCCCGCCGGGGAACCGGACACTCAAGTCAGAGTCCAGCGGAATCTCCTTGAGAAATTCCAGAAGCGGACTCTGGCGCACTCGCCGGGCAACTCCCATCTTGAACTCGGGCGCATCCTTGAATAACTCATAGAAGCGCCGGCACCGTCCGGCGTCCATGGTCATGAATCGCTGGCGGTCCGGTGTCAGTTCCCCCAAGCTGGCAAACCAGGCGAGCAGCCGCCCCTCCTGTGCAGAAATCAGCGTCTGAAGAAAGGCGCCCGGGTTCCCGGGTGAAACACCTCCGGCCAGAGCTTTCCAGGCTGGCTCCGCCTCCGGCCCGCCTGGCAGCAACAGCCGGCCGCGGTCCGAGGCGATGGCCGGTCCATACATAAAGAGCAGGTCGGCATACCGGTCAATCAAAATCCGGATCGAGACGGACTTGGTGATCTGCGAGGCCATCTCGGGCCCCGCTCCGGACAGCCCCGCGTAGACCCGCGCCGCCGCCGGTTGCGAGGCTAGGAAACCCGCCATCCCGCCCGTACCGCCGATCCTGGCGTAGAATTCCCGCTGCCATAATGCGTCGGTGAAAAGGACTTCCGCGAGTTCGTCCACCACTTCAATCTGGTAGCCCTTGCCCGCCTCCAACGCCTCCTTCATCGCAATCTCGTCGATCCCGAGCGCAGCGAGAATCCCTTGTTTTCGCCCCTGATTCTTCTTCTCGCCCGCATCCAGCGTTGTCTTGGCGCCCGACACCCGTAGTTTGTAGCCCAGAAACTCAAGTACCGCCTGCGACCGCTGACGCGACGCCTTATCCGTGACTGAGAGCGGAATCACCGTCTTCAAGCCGGTGGTCCGGCCCCAGGTCTTCAGCTTCGCTACCTTTGCAAAGTGCTCCAGGATACTATCCCGATAGGCTTCCCAGACCTTCGGATCATTCACTTCGGCGTGCTGAGAGATGGTCCGGGCGTAGTCGCGGAAGAAGCCGCTGCGGCCACCCGATCGCTTCGTCCCAGCAACATAGCTGAGCGCTTCCAGCCCGCCAGGCACCACAGCGCAGTTGTCATTCGTCAGCGGAGGGGGAACCCATGCCGGCTCGTCCTTGGGGTTCTTGACCTTGCCGAGGAAGAAATCGACGCGTTCCAACTCGTCATCCCGCAGGGCTACGGTCAATCCCCGATCGCGGACCGCCTGGGACGCGGCCGATTTGGCGCTTCCCAGCGACTCCACATAGCGTTGCCAGGCCAGAGGCGCGGACTTGCCGAATAGATCCTCCATCTCGGCGTGGCGGCGCAGCAGGGCCGGGTCTTTCAACCGTCCCGCAGGCTGCGCCAAGGCGCGCCGCGCCTCCTGCCAGCGGCCCAAGGCATGGAGCGCACCGGCCCGCGCAATGTGCAGGCGGGCCGAATCCGGCGCGGGCTTGAGACCCGCCTCTGCCGCCGCCAGCGCCTCCGCGGTCTTCCCCTCGGCCAGCAGCAGGCGTGCCGACGCATGATAGCCGGGCTCAAAGGTGGCGTCCACCTGAGTGGCCCGCTGCCACAGTGCCAAGGCCGGCGCCGGATCCTTCAACTCCTCCCAGAACGCGGCGTACTCGGCCAGCACGGGCGCCTCGGCCGGAAGCTGTTTCCAGAACGGGTCCAGGACGGTTCGCGCACCAGCGGTGTCTCCAGCGTCGATGGTCAATCGCAGAAGCCGGGCACGGCGGTCAAACGGAGATGGATTCAGTTGCAGCGCCCGCGCCAGGGCCGCCGCCTCTCGCTTCGGCTCCTGGATCTCCTTTGCGACGTCCGCCTGAATCCACCACAATGCTTCGTTGTCCGGCCGCAGCCTGGTACTCTCCGCCAACCGGCCCAGTGCTCCGCGCCGGTCGCCGCGCGTCAGGCGGATGCGTCCCGCCCTTTCGTGCAGCAAAGCATCGGCGGGATTCAACTCGATGGCGCGCACAATCGCCGGCTCGGCTTCTATCTGGGGACCACGGTCGTAGAGTGCGTGCGCGTAGCGCTGGGCGAGAGTGGCATCCTTTGGCATCAGCACGACCATGGGGGCCAGCAGTAGCACCGAGGCGCTCGTATCCTTCTGCCGGAACGCCGCCTCGGCCCCAGCCCGCAGCGCAACATCATCGCCGGGGTTGGCCGGCCGGGCCGCAATCAGCCCGGCCAGTAGAGCCGGATCCTCGGGCTTGGCAGTCACGGCCGCCGTTGCCGAGCGCAGAGCCGCGTACGCTTCCAGGCTTGGCAGCCGAAAACCCGCGCTGACCGCCAACTCGACGCGGGTCGCCAGCCCCTCGCTGCCGTCGCGAATCACCGCGCGGCCCAGCGTGAACCCCTCCGAGTCCCGCGTCAGTTTCCACGAAGCCTCCATCAGCGGAGGCTTGGGTACGGGATAGATCAGCGTGTCCAGCCACTCCGGTCTGGACCCCTCGGGCGTCCACATATCGAGCAGCAAGCGCCGCTCCGCCAGCAGCCGGCCGGTTCGGGCCGTCGCATAGTCACACAGAGATGGGTCCAACTCCGGGAACCGGCCCGCCCAAACCAGAACGCTGTATTCCTCCAACTCTTCGGGCAGGGTGGACGCCAGCGCGTCGTAGAGCCGCACTGCATTGATGGGCGCTGTCTCGTCGGACGACTCCGGCCGACGCAACGCCTCTCGCAGTTCCTTCTCCAGTGCGGCCCAACTGCGGTAAGGCCCATAGGGCGCCGGGGTGGCTCCGCTCAACAGCACCACAAAAAATCGGCCCTTGTCTTTCGCCCGGGTGTACCGGACCTGAATGGCCGCCAGCAGTGGTTTCAAGTCCTCCGCCAGCAGCGTATCGGCCGCCACCATGACCACGGTGTGGTCGCTCAGCCGGGCCGGAACACTCTCGGCAGAGAGCGTCTGCCCGAGAAACTCCACGGAGATCGATGACTCCGGCACCAGCATCCGCTGTCCCAGCAGAGGGAGACAGAAGGCGCCAGTCAATATCCAGCCCCGGCCGAAAGACATGGTATAAATCTTAAGCTGAAATTCGGGGACGGTCTACTCAATTCCCAATTAACCCGCCCAGCTTCCCACCCGCAGACTCAGAGCGCGGCAAGCAGTCACAATACTAATCCTATCGACTAATAGATGTATCTAGTGACAAGTATGTTAACATTAGGACAGGGTGATCCACGTTCGTCCAGACCGTGGTCCAACTGGGGTTTCAATGAAGCAACACCTTCTCACCACTCTCACGCTTCTGCTCGCCTTGGCGTCTGGAGCTTACGCACAAATCACAGCCGGCGGTATCCTGGGCACCGTGCGCGATGGCAGCGGCGCCGCTGTCAGCGCAGCCTCCGTCAAAATCCGTAACATCGGCACCAACGACACCCGCGAGCTCACAGCCAGCACAGAAGGGGCCTTCCGGGCGCCGCTGCTCCCTCCAGGTTCGTATGAGGTCACCGTCGTCAAGGCCGGCTTCGGCCGCTACGTCCAGGGCCCTATCGTCCTGCGCGCCGGCCAGGATGCCGAGCTCGATATCAAGCTGGAAGTGGCGGGTGTTACCGAGACCATCAGCGTCTCCACCGACGCGCCACTGCTCAACACCACCAATGCCGAAGTCAGCACCAACTTCGAATCCAAGCGCATTTCCGAGCTCCCCCTGGCGCCCAATCGCAACGTCCTCAATCTCGCGCTCTCCGTTCCTGGCGTCAGCCAGTTGAGCTCCGGCCAGTCCAACTTCGCATCCGGCGGCGTCAACTTCTCCGCCAACGGCATGCGCGTCCGCTCCAACAACTTCATGATCGACGGCCAGGATTCCAATGACCCCAGCGTCACCGGCAATCAGCAGTCCATCAACAACCCCGACATCGTCGCGGAAGTGAAGATCGTCACCAACCAGTTCCTCCCGGAATACGGCCGCTCCGCCGGCTCCGTCGTCTCCATCATCACCAAGAGCGGCACCAATGACCCGCACGGCTCCGCCTTCTGGTTTTACAACAGCAACGCCCTCAACACGCTCAGCAACCAGGAAGTGAACGCCCGCGTGACGGAAGTCCCGTTCCTGAACGAGCACCAGTTCGGCGGTACGTTCGGCGGGCCGGCCATCATCCCCAAGGTGTACAGCGGCAAGAACAAGACATTCTTCTTCACCTCGATCCAGAAGTGGACCGTCCGCCAAGTCGGCTTCGGCTCCACCCTCTCCGGCGCACCCACCGAGGCGGGCCGTGCCCTGCTATCCGGCGTTTCCCCCGGCCGGCCGCAGATGCAGGCGCTGCTGACCTTTTTGCCAGCCGCCCAGGTGCCCACCGGCAAATTCGCCACCCTCAACACCGGCTCCCAAACCCTGCAGATTCCGCTCGGCAACATCACCGGCTCCACCGGTGTCGGCCAGACCAACTACCAGGGCACGGCCCGGTTTGATCACCGCTTCAACGACAAGAACCTCCTCACCGGGCGCTACATGGTCAACGACGACCTCAGCTACGGCTCCGGCCAGGTCACACCGCAAGGACTCACCACCGTAGCGCCGGGCCGCAACCAGTCTGCTACTCTGGCCTGGAACTACACGCCGGCGCCCACGGTCTTCAACGAGTTCCGGGTGTCCTACCAGCGCGCCCTCCAGGAATCCAACGCCACCAACTCCGCGTCGTCGGCCATCCCCTCACTCGAAGTCGGCGAGCTCGGCCTGGTGGGCATCAACGCCGCCTCGTCCCGCACCGCCATCGGCCTCGCCGTCAACCTCCCCCAGTTCCGCCGCAACAACACCTATCAGCTCCAGAACACCACCAGCTGGCTCAAAGGCAAGCACAGCATCAAGGGTGGCATCGATTTCCGCCGCGTCGATATAGTCAGCTTCTTCGGCCCCACTTCGCGGGGCTCGGTGAGCTACGACACCCTGCAACGCCTCTATGACGACGTGGCCACAGTCGCCACCATCAACGCCACACTGCCCGGCGGCGACGTCATTTGGCCGTTCAAGCAGTATGACTACTACTTTTTCCTTCAGGACGAATGGCACGCCTCCCGGCGCTTCACTCTCACCTACGGCTTCCGCTGGGAATCGCCCGGCCCGTCGCTCAACAGCCTCATCCCCATCAACAATCGCATCGTCGCCGCTGCCGGAGGCAACGAAGCCTATCGCATGACCAATCTTCCGCCCCGCGATCTCAACAACTGGGCCCCGCGCGTCGGCTTCAACTACCGCTTCGGCCGCGGCCCCGGCATCCTCGAATGGTTGACCGGTGACGAAAAGCTGGTCGTTCGAGGCGGTTACGCCCGCAGCTACGATCACAACTTCGTCAACCTCACATTGAACGTCGCGTCCGCGTTCCCCTTCCTCAACTCCGTGAACTTCATCTCGGGCGGAACCGCCACCCAGGCGTTTCAGAAGGTCCAGAACGCCCGCTTCAACGGCGTTCCGGCCAACCCCGCCACCGCCAATCGCACGATTCTCTCGCCAGACCAGCGCTCCGCCGTCGCCGAGCAGTTCAGCTTCCAACTCCAGCGCGAGTTTTCGGGCAACTTCATGCTGACAGCCGGCTGGGTAGGCACCAAAGGCACCGGACTCTACCAGACCATCGACGGCAACCCCATCGTCCCCAACTCCGGTGGCCGCCGCGTCGATCCCAACTTCGGCGTCGTCCGCAATCGCTGCAACTGCGCCGGCTCCGTCTATCACTCCCTGCAAACCTCGCTCGAAAAGCGCCTCTCCAAGAACTTCGCCATGGGCGCCCACTACACCTGGTCCAAGTTCATCGACTACGCCAGCGAGCTCTTTAACCCCAATGCGCTTTCCGACGTGGCGCTGCCGCAGGACAGCTACAACCGCCGCGCCGATCGCGGCCCCTCCACCTTCGACCGCACCCACCGCCTCTCCATTAACGGCGTCTACGAAGTCCCGTTCTTCCGCGAGCAGAAGGGCTTCGTCGGCAAGGTCGTCGGCGGCTGGCAGATCAACCCCTTCCTCACCTTCCAGACCGGAGCGCCTTTCACTGTGTTGAACGGCGCCGATCCCGGCGGCAGGCTCTCCGGCATCTCCGGCCTGGTCGGCGTGGCCATCCGGCCCAACGTCAACAGCAACCTGGATTTGTCCAACATGGGCATCCCCGAGCTCTACAGCATGTGGAACGCCATCCCGGCCGCACAGCGCGCCACGCAGGGTTTCTTTACGCCAGTGACGGCGGCGCAAGGCATCGGCAACGCCGGCCGCGGCATCCTCCGTGCCGACGGCATCGGCAACATGGACGTCAGTCTGGTGAAGAATACGAAGATCGGCGAGCACCTCAACAGCCAGCTTCGCGGCGATTTCTTCAACCTCACCAACACTCGTAACTTTGGCGTCCCCGACGGCCGCATCAACTCCGCCGCCTTCCTCAACCAGTGGAATACCGACGGTGGCCGCCGTCGCATTCAGGTTAGCCTGCGCCTGCAGTTTTAGTCCCCCCACGGCACGGCCGGCGCGGTGTGCGCGGGCCGTGCTACATCCCGCACCTCCACTCCTCCGCAAACCCTGCGAAAATGACACCATGAAACTCGCCGCCAGTTTGCTCCTGCTGCTCTGCACGCTCCTGCCCGCGCAGACCCCCACCGGCGCCGCAGTCATCCTCTTCATCGGCCCGCCCGGCAGCGGCAAATCCACCCAAGCCGCCGCCGCCGCCAAAACTTACAACATCCCTGTCGTCGCACGGCACGATCTCATCGCCATCGATCCCGACGGGTTCCGCAACAACCGCGCTAAAGCCATGGCGGGTATGACTGAAGAGAGCGACCCCTTCCTGAATCAACTGTTCGCCAAGAAACTCGCTTCCATCGACGTCACCAAGGGCCTCATCCTCGACGGCTATCCCGCCACGAAAGACCATGCCGATTTCATCGCCAAGCTGTACAAGGAAGGCAAACTCCCGTATACCTTCGTGATCCAGTTGGCCGTCCCCGACGACGTCGTGATGAAGCGGTTGAAAGGATCCCACGAGGTCAAGGACGGCACCCTCGAGCAGCGCCTCAAAGATTACCACCGCGAGATGGACATGGCGAAGTCCTACTATCCGGCCGCGGATATTGTGACGATTGACGCAACACCGAAAGTACAGAAGGTCACCGCCAAAGTGAACGCCGCATTGAAACTGCGCCTGAAGAAGTAACCGGTATATTCAGGCCTGCTTGCCTTGAACAGCGCGAAGTGATACAACTCAGTCGGCCTCGTGCCGTACTTTCGCGCCGCTCTTGAGAGGTACCTGATGTCCACCCTCCGTTCTGCTGCACTCGCGTCCACCCTCCTCTTTGCCGTCCTCCCCGTTCTGGCCCAGTCACCGGCCGCCCAGCCTGAGATGACCACCCTCAAGTCCACGTTCATCCCCGGCGACAAGACCATCTTCTTCGACGACTTCACCGACATGGGCCCTGGTGACGCCCCACCCCATTTCAAGATCCGCGGCGCGGCTCCGGAACTCCGGGCTGCCGGCGCCCTCCGCCAACTCACCATTACGGGGCGCGGCTCCATTTTCCCCAATCTGACCGCCCTCCCGAAGAACTTCACCTTCGAAGCCGAGATGATGGCCGAGAGCACCAACCGCGTCATCTCCACACTCATTCTCTCCTCGGGCGGAAAGCAGATCTTCACCCTCAGCACCACCGCCAACTCCGGCAAGGATACGGATTTGGTGGCATCGCTGCGCGCGCCCTATCAGGAACTCGGCCGCAAGCGGGTCCCCACCAACTGGAAAGAGCCGGTCAAGCTCGCGCTCTGGATTCAGGACGGCCGTCTACGCGTCTTCATCAATAGCGAAAAGCAACTCGACTTCAATCAGGTCGAAATGGCCGCGATCAACAGCGTCGAGTTCGCCCACGACTTCTACGGCGCCAATCAATCCATCGGCTACCGCTCCGTGCGCTTCGCTGAATCCACGCCGGACTTCTCCCAGGTGATCTCTTCCTCCGGCCGTTTCGTCACCCACGGCATCCTCTTCGACACCGCCAGCGACCGCCTGAAGCCCGAGTCCGCGCCCGTGATCCAATCCATCGCCAAGGGCCTGGACACCAACCCCAATCTGAAGCTCCTCATCGAGGGCCACACTGATTCGGTCGGCAACGCTGCCGCCAATCTCGAGCTTTCCCGCCGCCGCGCCGAAGCCGTCAAGGCCGTCCTCGTCGCGCAGTTCAAAGTGGACGCCGCCCGCCTCACCACGGCTGGCCTCGGCGCCTCCAAGCCAATCGACTCCAACGACACCCCGCAGGGCCGCTCGCAAAACCGCCGTGTCGAGCTAGTCAAGAAATAGGTGTGCGCTGGAAGGATCATGAAGTTCACGGGCTCATTCCTGTTCCTGATACTGGCCTTCAACCTGTCCGCTCAATACAGCCGGCTGGTGACTATGAGTGATGGCGCACGCGTGGTGTTCTCTTCCAGCCTGAGCCTCAAGTCAGATGCAACCCACGATTGGCCGAAGTTATTCGAGGCAACCGCTGCGCACGTCCGGCTCTTGGAGGAGCGGCTCCCTGTGTCCCCTCCGCCCCTGCTTCCAACGCAGCAGACCTTCTACCAACTCTGGTCCAGGGACCAGAGCTCGGATGGTTTAGTACAGACGCTCAACACGGTGCGCCCTTGCATCGGCGGCTCACGTTGCGTCTTCGTCGAGCGAGCCATGGCGGAGCTGAGCGCGGCCAATTGGGCCGAACCCCTCAGGCGGGGCGGAACCCTTCGCCTGAGCGCCGATGGGCACTACGCCGTCAACTATGGGTCCAGTGCGGCCATGGCGGTGCCGGCCATTCTGGATCTCTGGACCAACACCGTCACGCCGGTTTCAGCTCGGCTGGACCGCGTGGCGGCCCCCGGGCGGCGGGTGATTGCCAACAACGGCGTGGCCGCGTATGTGAATCCCTACATCAATGGCTCTGTGATGTTGGTTTCCCACGATGGTGTACTGACAGCAGCGAAGACATCCATGCCCGCGTCGTCAGCCATCATCGAGAACGAAGGGCGCTACCTCATCTATGAAACCGACGCCACTCCTCACCAACTGATGCTCTACGATGTCGCCGCCGAAGCGGACCTTCCGTTAGTTTGGGCCGAGGAGGGTTGCACACAACCGGCACTGAGCGATGACGGCCTTCGCCTACTGTTTCTCTCCGCCGCCAACTGGGCCGCCGGGAACAATCAGCTGCGCGTTCAAGCGTGGTTGTTCGATCTCATCACCGGAGAGCTTCAGCAACTCACGCACGACACTGCGGGCATCGCGGAGGCCACTCTCTCCGGCGACGGTCAGGTGGTGTGGGCCGTCACGCTCGCCGGCCGCTTGCTGCGCATCGACGTGGACGCCCTCGACGTAATGGAGGTAATCGGTCGCACGGTGGCAATTGACGCCGACCAAATGATCTGCCCGCAATCCCAGCAATGCGTGCTCACGGGGCGAGGCTTGGCATCCAGCTTTGAAACCGCCGCGGACCCCCTCCCATTCACGCTCGGCGGAATCGAGGTCAAGATCGACGGAATTCCTGTGCCCCTGATCTCTGTCGCTCCGGACGAAATCCGCTACGTCCTACCGTGGGCAATAGCGCCCGGTCAACATCGAGTGGAGGTCACGCCAAGCGATTCCTTCTTCCAGGAGAAGAACGTTCTCATCACATCACAAGTGAATTGAAGAACAGCTTCAGAGTCAGCCAGCTCTGCGCCCGGTACTGCGGGCGCATGCCGAACAGCACAACCCTACCCTGACCCACAGCCACGTCCAGCAGCGCCGGCTTGCCCGCCAAATACTTCTCGCCCAGGAGCCATCCCGACGCCAGCACCGGCGCAGCGGAATACCGCACCACGGCCCTCCCGGCTCCGTCTTCCGCCTCCCACACCGGGCTGCCCTCGTTCCACACCGTGAACTCCGCCGGCAGCCCCAGGCCCAACGGCGACGCCGCCTCCAGCTTCACGTTCAATAGCGACCCAGGGCAATAGAAATCGCGATTCGTGACGCCCTTCAACGCGTTCTTCACCTTCAGCCCCAACTGCTCCACCGCATACTCGCCTGCGTCGTTGAAGAACACCAGACGCCCGCCCGCCTCCACAAACTGCTTCAGCGCATCGGCGCCTTCTTTCCCCAACCCGCCCGTGTACTCCTCCGGCATCGAACCCTGCCGGTACCCGTTCTGTATGGAGCCCGCCGTCTGATCCGCGAACACCAGCACGTCGTACTTCTCCCGCAGCCAGCCCCCGCGGATATCTCCGTTCGAGGCGCTCGTGTACTCCCACCCGAACTGCTCCACCAGCCACCGCGTCCAGCCCTCATCCATCGACGGCACAAAGCTCTTGTAGATCGCCACGCGCGGCTTCTTCAACGGCGCAAAGCCCGCCGGTTGCCGCGCCCCCACGGCGAAATCGCCAGTCTGCGCATTCCGCCACACCGGCGTGCCGGCCTTCCACGCCTGATTCACGCGCTTCCACGAATCGCTGTCGGACGCGCTCAGCCCGGCGCCGGCCGGAAACGAAAAGTCCTTCACCCGCGTGAGCGTCGCCTGAAACTGATCCTCCGCCACCTCCACTTGCACACCCATCAGCAGCGGCAACGTATGCGCCGTCACATCGTACGGCCGCTTCGGCGGACCGCCCGGATATTGCCGCAAATCGGGGTACTTTTGCCTCTCCAGGAGCGTTTTGGCAAAGCTCGACCACGGCTGCTGCATGCGGATCACAAACGTTCCGGCCGGATATTGTTTTGCGCCCACGGTGAACGCTAAACTCGCCTTTTCGACCTCTATTGCACCAAAATCCATCGTTTCGAGCAGCTTTTTGGCAGCTCCTGGATCCGTCTGCGTGGGAGGCAGCAGGAACGCATACGGCCCCCGCCTCTCCACCGCCCGCTTGTTGATCGCGTAGAAGTTCCTCAGGAAATCCTCGCGCCGCACAGCCGCCGTATGGCACAAGCTCTCCATCGCGATCAGCTGATCCGTGATGATGTCCCGCAGTGTCCAGTCGCCGCCCGGCCACGGCTCCAGATGATTCCAGCTTTTCTCCCGCGCGCTGTAGCCCTGCGACTGATTCGACAACTGCTCAAACTTCACGTTCACCGGCGACGCCAGCCGCGCGCTCGCGCTCTCTGTCAGAATCCGCAGCCCGCCGTGATAGCTCTGATAGTGCCGCGCCGGCGTCCAGAAATCGTACATTGCATTGACCACCACGCCCTTGCGCCCCGCCGCCGTCAGGTCCGTGGCCATGATCATCCCCACCATGTTGCACTCCTGCGCAATCAGCGGATCGATGTTCGGCTCCACCGGGTCCATCCACGGCGGCACGAACATCCGCCCAGCCGTGATGCCCATTTGGTGCACGTCATAGACGATCTGCGGGTGCCACACATTGTGAACCTGACTCACCAGCGCCCGGCTTTCGGTCTGCGAAAAGATGTACCAGTCGCGGTTGTTATCGTGCCCCACATACTTCTGATAGAGCACCGGCGGAGAAGTACCCTCGTGCGCCGTCCCCAGCGTTTTCCGATACCACTCGGTCACCAGGTCCAGCCCGTCCGGATTGATGGAGGGCGCCAGCAGCACGATGGTGTTGTCAAGAATCGTCTTCACCCGCGCGTCCGCCGACGTCGCCAGCTTATGTGCAAACTCGATTGCCGTGGACGTGGACGCAATCTCGGTGGCGTGCACCGAGCACGTGATCAGAACAATGGTCTTGCCCTCGGCGGCCAACCGCGCCGCCTCTTCCGCACTGGTCACCCGCGGGTCCGCCAGCTTTTTCTGGATCTGCTGGAACCGGTCCAACCGCTTCAGCGTCTCCGGCGCGCTGATGATGGCCATCACCATCGGCCGCCCCTCGGTGGATTTCCCGTATTCGCGGAACCGCACCCGCTCGCTGCCCTTCTCCAGAGCCTGAAAATACCCGACGACCTTGGACCAGTCGAGCATCATCTTATCGGCGCCCATCTTGTGCCCGAAGAATGCCTCCGGGGCAGGCGGCGCCGCCATCAGCGCCACGGCAACGAAGAGTGCGATTACCAGCTTTTTCACGGTCTACTCAGCTCCTTCCACAATGCGCGGTAGTTCCGCAGGAACCGCTCGGGCTCCTTGCTCTCGGCCACTTCCATCAGCATGTACCGCTCATACTTCGACGCCCGCAGCAGAGTAAACAACTCCCGCCACGGATACTTTTCATTCACCAGCTCATTGATGTGGCAGCTCTTGATCCACGGCCGCAGCAGATCAAACGACTGCTTCACGCTGCCATTGATCACGTCCGTCGGATTCGAGTTCCAGCACAGCCCCACGCTGTCGTGCTTGGTTGCCCGCATGATCGCCGCACACACCGGCGGCGCCTGCGTCTCACTGCCGTGCACCTCCACCCAGATCTCCACACCCTTGCCCTGCGCGTACTCGCCCAACTCGCGCAGGCTCGCCCCGATGTTGGCGATGGTCTGTTCTCGAGAGAGCTCCTTCGGGAACCCGTTCGGCCGCACTTTCACGCCCCAGGCGCCGGTATCGTGCGCCAGATCGACCCAGGTCTTGCCCTCGTCGACGTTCTTCTTTCGCACCGCTGGATCCGCCGAGTGGAACTCGCACGTCGAGCCGAAGCTCAGCAGCCGCACTTTGCTCTTCTCGAAGCGAGCGCGCACCTTGGCGCGCTCCTCCGCACTGATCGACGGCTCGACGCCGTGCTTGTGGCTCGTGCGCAGTTCCACGGCCTCAAAGCCGGCCTGCTCCAACTTCGTAATGACGGTCTCCAGATCCCAGTCCTTCAGGACGTTATAGGTCACTGCTCCAAGCATCATGGCTGGTCGCTCCTTACTCTTACGCTTCCACCACCTCCGCCTCCGGCGGCGGCGTCAAATCATGCCCTTCCCATCGCGCCACCACGGCACTCGCCAGGCAATTGCCCAGCAGATTCACCGAAGTCCTCGCCATATCCATCAACGTGTCCACGCCAAGCAGAAGCGCGATTCCCTCGAGCGGCAGATTGAACGTCGCCAGAGTGCCCGCCAAAATGATCAGCGAAGCTCTCGGCACCGCAGCCACGCCCTTCGATGTCAGCATCAGCGTCAACATCATCATGACCTGCTCATGCCAGCTCAGGTTCACACCCGCCGCCTGTGCAATGAACACAGACGCCATCGACAAGTACAACGTCGTCCCATCGAGGTTGAAGCTATACCCCGTCGGCAGCACGAACGCTACAATGTGCCGCGGCACGCCGAAGCTCTCCATGTTCTTCAGCGCCATTGGCAGCGCCGCCTCGCTCGATGCCGTCGAGAACGCCAGAATGTAGGGGTCCTTCACCCAGAACCAGAACCGGCGCAGTGGTATCTTGGCGATCACGATCACAGCTCCCAGCACAACCACAACGAAGATGACCAACGCACCATACAACGTCAGCACCAGCTTGCCCAGCCCCATCAGCACGCCGATCCCTTTGGAGCCCACAGTCGCCGCCATCGCCGCGCCCACGCCCAACGGCGCCAGGTACATCACGTACTTGGTGTACTCGAACATCACATCCGCCAGCGATTGCAAAAACGTCACCACCGGCTGCGCCTTTGCCCCGATCATCGTGCAGGCCGTCCCGAAGAGGAAGCAGAACACCACCATCTGCAACACCTCGCCCTTCGCCATCGAGTCGAAGATCGAGTTCGGGAACGTGTGCTCCAGGATCTGCACCAGCGACGGCTTCACCTGCGGCAGCCCCGTCTGCGCCGCCCGGTCGATACTCAACCCCGCGCCCGGCTGGACCCAGTTCACGGCCACCAGGCCGACAAACAGCGCGGCCGTCGTGACGATCTCAAAATAGATGATCGCCTTCAGCCCGATCCGTCCCATGGCCTTGGCCGAGCCCGACCCAGCAATACCCACCACCAAGGTGGCAAACAGCAGCGGCGCGATGATCGACTTGATCATGCGGATGAAGATGTTGGAGATCGGAGTCAACTCCTTGCCGATCTCAGGGAAGAAATGGCCGAACAGGATACCCGCGGCCATCGCGATAAAGATCCAACTGGTCAACGAAAGCTTTTTCAACGCTCACCCCACTTCAATTTTTGTCTGAGTACATCGAAAAACAGCATACGTGGCGGTCGAATCAAAGACAGGGATTTCTGACTGCTTCTACAGATCACGCGGTCTTGTTCCTTCAGCGGCTCGCCCACCTGTCCGTCGATCGTCAGGTACGCGTTGTTCTCCGTGGCCAGATTCAGAATCTGGATCACGCTGCTGTCCGACACCAGCACCGGCCGGTTGGTGAGTGTGTGCGGGCAGATCGGCGTCATGATCAGTGCGCCGACGCTGGGAAAGACAATCGGGCCACCGGCGCTCAGCGAATACGCTGTCGAGCCGGTGGGTGTGGATATGATCAGGCCGTCGGCCTTGTAACGGCAGACGAAATGGGCATCGACGTTGCACACCAGGTCGATCATGCGAGCGATGTTTACGTTCGTGATCACCACGTCGTTCAACGCCTCATAGTGCGCCACCACATCGCCACCGCGATGCACCTCGCAGGCCAGCATTCGTCGCTTGGCAATGCGGTGCTCGTTGCGCAGCGCGCGCTCCAGTTCCGGGAAAAGCTCTTCCGTCGAGATCGCCGTCAGGAATCCCAGCCCACCCAAGTTGACGGCAAACAGCGGAATGTCGCGGCCGGCGATCGATCGCGCCGCGGAAAGTAGCGTGCCGTCCCCGCCCAGCACGATCACCAACTGGCACCCGTCCGGCACTTCGTCCCGCGACAGCGCCTTTTGCGGCACGTTCGCGTAACCCGCAGTCGCCTCGTCCAGGCGATAGGCGATGGCGCGCGCGTCCAGCCACACCAGCAGCGACGGCACAAGGTGCAGCGCCTGCTTGACCTCAGGCTTCGAGATGATGCCGACTGTGCGTATCGGTTCCATACAACAGGAACTCCTTGTTGCCCTCGGCGCCAAGCACGGGGCTCTCGGTTACTTCTGTGCGGAATCCCAGGATCTCCGCGGCGTGCCGCGCCCGGTCCACGGCCCACTCGTGCAGCGCCGCGTCGCGGATGATTCCGCCCTTGCCAACCTGCTCGCGGGCCACTTCGAATTGCGGCTTCACCAGCACAACAAACTCTCGCGGCTCAGCGAGCAACGGCGCCACGGCCGGAAGGATGAGTGTAACCGATATGAAGCTCACATCGCACACCATCAACTGTACCGGCTCGCCGATATGCGACGCCTCCAGATAGCGCGCGTTCAAGCCCTCATGCACCACCACGCGCGGATCGTTCCTCAGCTTCCAATCCAACTGCCCGTTGCCAACGTCCACGGAATGCACCCGCGCCGCGCCGCGGCTCAACAGCACCTCCGTAAACCCGCCGGTCGACGAGCCCACGTCCAGGCACACCCGCCCCGTCACATCGATCGACCAGTGATCCAGTGCCCCCAGCAGCTTGTACGCGCCGCGGCTTACCCACGGCATCCGCTCCGTCACTTCCACGGCCGCGTCCACAGCTACCAGCGCGCCCGCCTTGTCCACACGCTGCCCGTTTACCAGAACAGCGCCCGCCATCACCAACGCCCGCGCCCGCTCCAGCGACCCCGCCAGACCTCGCTCGCACAGCAGTTGATCCGCGCGCTGCCGGGCCTGCTTCATGACCGCCGGACCTTTTTCATGACCGCCGGTCAACCACCAGGTCGGCCAGCTCGTGCAGCCGCCGCGCCCGCGTCCCAAACATCGCCAGCGCCTCGTGCGACAACGCGCGTTGCTGCTCTGCCATCACGTTCGATTGCTCCAGCCCGTAAACGGCCGGGAACGTGATCTTGTGCTGCTCCGCGTCTTTGCCCGCCGTCTTGCCCAGTTGCTCGCTGGTTTGCGTCACGTCGAGAATGTCATCGACAATCTGGAACGCCAGCCCGATATGCTCGCCATACCGCGAGATGGCCTCGAGTTGCTCCGGCGTCGCCCCGGCGTGAATCGCGCCTAGCCGCAGCGAGCACTTCAAGAGCGCCCCCGTCTTCGCGCGGTGGATGCGGTCCAGCAGCTCCGCCGTCGGCGTCTGCTTCTCGCCCTCGATGTCGTGCACCTGCCCCGCGATCATCCCGCGCACCGTGCCCGATGCGCGCGCCAACTCTTCTACCAGCCGCGCATTGCCCACGCGTCCCAGCACCTCAAACGCATACGTCAGCAGAGAGTCCCCGGCCAGGATCGCCATCGCCTCGCCAAATACCATGTGAGAAGTGGGCCGCCCGCGCCGCAGATCGTCGTTGTCCAGCGCCGGCAGATCGTCGTGGATCAGCGAGTACGTGTGGATCATCTCCAGCGTGCACGCCACGGTCACGGCGCCATCCGCATCGCCGCCCTGCACCGCCCGCGCCGCTTCCAGGCACAGCACCGGCCGGATCCGCTTGCCGCCCGCGAATAGCGAATACCGCATCGCCTTGTGGATTGTCTCCGGCGGCGTCTCCTCGCCCGGCATCAACCGGTCCAGTTCCTGGTCCACAAACTTCGTCTGCTCGGCCAGGTAGTCCTTCAGGCTCAGTTCAGAAAGGGTCATCGGCTTCGGGTAAGAACGGCTCCGCCTCTACGTCGTCGCCCTTCTTGATGAGGATCTCCACACGCGTCTCGGCGTCCGTCAGTTGTTTGCGGCAGGATTCGCTCAGGCGCATCCCGCGCTCAAAGAGCTCCAGAGCCTTCTCCAAAGGAAGGTCGGCGCTTTCCAACTGCTTCACCACGGTCTCCAACTCGCCCAACGATTGCTCGAACGGCACATCCTGCGCCGCCGCCGTCTCGCTCGATTTGGCCCGTTCTTTCGCCATCGTTCTATTGTACTTCCCGCATCATCCGTGCCACCGGCCGCGCAACCGCCGCCAGCACCACCGCCGTCACCAGCGTCAGAATGCCCAGAGTGCGGAACAGATCAGCGGGCGGCATGTTTCCGTAAAACGCCGCCAGCCGCCCTGCCAGCCAGTTGCCCATTGAGAGAGAGAGAAACCACACGCCCATCATCAGCCCGCCCACCCGCACCGGCGCCAGCCGTGTCATCGCGCTCAGCCCCACCGGGCTCAACAACAGTTCGCCCCAGGTGTGCAGCAGATACGTCACCACCAGCCACATCGGGCTCACCCGGCCCGTCTCGCCCGCCAGGTATGCCGCGCCCATCATCACGCCAAATCCCAGCGCCGCGCACAGCATCGCGATGGCGAACTTCATCACCGACGAGGGCTGCCGCGTCCCCATCCGGATCCACATCCAGGCAAACACCGCCGCAAAGCAAATGATGAAGGTCGCGTTCAAAGATTGGAACCAGCTCGCCGGCAACTGCAGACCCAGCAGCATGCGGTCTGTGTTGTTCTTCGCAAAAAGATTGAAGGATGATCCGGCCTGTTCGTAAGCCGCCCAGAACAAGGTGGAGCCGACGAACAGTACCGCGATCACCACCAGCCGCTTGCGCTCTTCCGGAGTCCAGTCTCCGCCCAAGAACATCCACCCGAACAAGCCCAGCGTAATCGTCACCAGCACGAAGCCCGCGCCATTCACCAGCCGCTCCGCGCTCAGCTCCATCACGCCGCTGAGATGCAACGCGGCCAGCAACGCGCCTGCCAGCACCACCGCGCCCATGGCATTGCGGAAGCTCCGCCGCCACTGGGCGCCGATCTCCGGCGTCGGCGGCTGCACAGGCCGCAGCCCTGCCTCGCCCAGCCGCTTCTGCCCGCGCAGGATCGTTACCACGCCGAACGTCATGCCAACCCCCGCCAGCCCGAGCCCCCAGTGCCAGTTCATCTTCTCGCCCACCCAACCGCAAATCAGCGGCGCAATGGTGGAGCCCAGGTTGATGCCCATGTAGAAGATGGAGAAGCCCGATTCCCGCCGCGGGTCCTCTGGAGCATAGATCTGGCCCACAATCGTCGAGATGTTCGGCTTCAACAAGCCCGTGCCCAACACCACGATGAACATGCCCAGGAAGAAGGTCCATTGCTGCGTCAACGCCAGCATCAGATACCCGATGGCGATCAGCACACCGCCATACAGCACCGATTTCTGCTGTCCGAGAATCCGGTCCGCAATCCATCCGCCTGGCAGGCTCATCATGTACACGCTCGCCGTGTACAGCCCGTAGATCGCAAACGCCTTGGTGACGTCGAAGCCCAGCCCACCCGATGCCGCCGGCGCCGTCATGAACAGCACCAGAATCGCCCGCATGCCGTAGTAGCCAAACCGCTCCCACAGCTCGGTGAAAAACAGCGTCGAGAGCCCCGCCGGGTGGCCGAAAAACCGGGTGTCCTGATTGCTGGTCATGAAGTTCAGAGTCTATCGCAGCCGGGAGAGGTCAGGCTTCAAAAGTTGCTGCACGTCCGGCTTGTCCAGATCCGCCAGCAGGATCACGCGCGGCTGCATGTCGATCTTCTTCGGCGGCGTCTGCCCGTTCAGCTTGTCCACCAGAGTCTTAACCGCCTGGAACGCCATCCCGTGCGGATCCTGGGCCACCATTGCGTAGAGGTTGCCCGCGCGCATCTCCTCTACCAGATTGTCGCTCGTGTCCACGGTAACCACTTTCATCTTGCCGGCCAGTTCGCGCCCCTTCAGCGCCAGGATCGCGCCCGTGCAGCTTGGCTCGGTCGAGGTAAACAGCCCCGTCACGTCCGCATGCGCCGCCAGAATGTTCTCCGCCGTCGCCCGCGCCTTTGCCCGGTCCGACATCCCGAAGTGCTCGGCGACAATCTGGATTCCCGGAAACTCGGCCTGGATCGTGTCCCGGAACCCAGTCTCCCGATCCATCGTCCCCAGCGCGCCTGGCGCGTGCAGGATGACGGCCACCTTCCCCTTGCCGCCGATGGCCGCCGCGAGTTGCCGCGCGCCTAGCCGGCCCGCCAGCACGTTGTCCGTCCCGACGTAGGACATGTAGTTGTCGGAGTCCAGTCCCGAATCGAAGACCGTCACCGGAATCCCCGCCGCCACCGCGCGGTCCACCGCCCCCACCAGCGCCTGCCGTTCGCTCACCGCCACCGCGATGCCGTCCACCCGCTGCGCCGTCATCGAATCGATGATCTGGATCTGCCGGTTGAAATCGGTCTCCGACGCCGGTCCGTTCCACAGGATCTCCACGTCGAACTTCTGCCCGGCAGCCTTCGCCCCCGCCTCCACCGACACCCAGAACAGATGCGAGGTGGATTTTGGGATCACCGCGATCCGCCGCTTCTTCGACTGCTGGCAGCCGGCTCCAAGCAGAGCCGGCGCTAAGACCAGAAACCCCCGCCGCCTCATTGCGCCAGCCACCCTCCGTCAATCGAGATAGCGGTACCCGTGATGAACGCCGTCTCCGGGCCGCACAGATATACTGCCAGCGCTCCAATGTCCTGAGGCTGCCCCCACACGCCCAGCGGAACCTTGGCGAGGAACGCCGCGTTCGCCGTTGGATCCGAAATCAGAGGTGCGTTCATCTCTGTCGCAAACGGCCCGGGGCTAATTCCGTTCGCTGTGATCCCATCGCCAGCCAACTCCAATGCCAGCGCCCGCGTGAAGCCCAGCAGGCCGGTTTTGGATGCCGAGTAGGCGGACCGCAGCGGCAGCGACACATGGCTCATCGTCGATGTCATGTTGATGATGCGCCCGTAGCCGCTCCCCTTCATGTGCGGGATAAATGCCCGCGCGCATAGGAACGCGCTGGTCAGGTTTGTGTCCATCACCCAGCGCCACTCCTCCAACGTGAAATCCGTCACCGGCTTGCGCAGATTCACGCCAGCGTTGTTGATCAGGATCTGCACCCTACCCAGCGATTCCGCCACCTGCCGCTCCAGGTGCGCCACGTCCTCTTCCTTGGTCACGTCACACGGGAAGATCGCCGCGCCGTCGCCGCACTCCCGCGCCGCCTCGTCCAACTTCGCCACGTCGCGCCCAACCAACGCCACGCGCACGCCCGCCTGCGAGAGCGCCACGGCCATCGCCCGGCCCAGGCCGCGCGACGCGCCAGTCACCACGGCGATCTTGCCCTTCAAAAAATCAGACATGGTCCTTCGATGTTCCTTCCTGTCGCCCTGCCCGCAAGATGGCGTCGGCCGTCTTCTGCGCGTTATCGATATCCACCACCACCAGCCGGCTCGATTCTCCGGCCGATTCCAGTATCAGCGTCCCCACGCCCCACATCCGCTGCACCAGTGTCCGCTCCACGCGCACGTCCTGGATCTTCCGCAGCTCCATCGCCCGCGTCGTCTGCACGATGAACCCGTGCCTGTACCTGACCAGCCCTTCGTCCAACCATAGCCGCGTTCGAAGGGCGTCCACAAACGCCAGCGCCGGCGCCACAAAGGGCAATACGCCCACTAGCACAAACCACCACGCCGATTCCGGAAACAGCGTCGCCTTGCACCAGATCACCAGCACGAGAAACAGCACACAGAGGATGAGCGAGAACTTCGCCCGGCGCAACGAGGGTTGGATGTTTAGTACTTCTGCCACGGATACTCCAGTGACGCTATTGTATAGCACCCTACTTTCTACTACTCTTTTAGCCATGAGTGGAAAATCCATCCTCCGTTCCGCCGCGTGCCTTGCCGTTGCCGTGGCGCTCGCCTCTGCGCCGGCATTTGCCGACTTCACTTACGAGCAGACCGGCAAGATCACCGGTGGCTCCATGCTCCGCCTGATGAAGATGATGCCCGGCGGCGGCAAAGTCCTCGAGCCGCAGGTCAGCACCCACATCCTCAAGGGCAACCGCATGGCCACCGTCACGGCCCACAACATCAGCGTCGTCGATCTCGACAAAGAGACCATGACCGAAATTGACCTTGAAAAACGCACCTACGCCGTCATCACCCTCGCCGAGTTCAAACAGGGGATGGAGGCCATGCAGAAAAAGATGACCCAGCAAAAGAAGCAGGGCGAGGTCAACATGGAGTTCACCTTCGACGTGAAGGAGACGGGCGAGAAGAAGAACATCGGCGGCTTCAATACGCGCGAAGTGCTGCTCCTGGTCTCCATGGCCATCAAGGACCCCAAGCACCCAGACCAGGTCGGCAAGATGGACATGAACTCCAATCTCTGGCTCGCGCCCTCGGTGGCCGGCTACCAGGAGGTCCGCCAGTTCCAGATGCGCATGGCTGAGAAGCTCGGCTACGGCCAGGAAGGCATGCGCATGGGCCCCATGGCCGCCATGCAGCCCGGCATGAGTGAGGGCATGGCCAAGATGGCCAAAGAGGCGTCCAAGCTCGATGGCATCCCGATCATGACCATCGTTCGCATGACTGGTGCTGGGATGGGCGGCGATATGCCTGATTCGGGCGGCGCTCAGAGGCCCAGTGCAGGTGAGGCGGCCCAACAGGAATCCGGCAACCAGGTGGGCAACGCCATCGGCGGCCTCGGCGGCGCGGCCGCCAACGTTCTCGGCGGACTTGGCGGCTTCGGCCGCAAGAAGAAGGCCCAGCCCAAGGAGGACGCACCGCCGCCCACCGATCAGCCCAAGCCCGCAGCAGCCCCCGCCAAGCCAGGCGCCCCCGCCACGCTGATGGAGATGACCACCGAAATGACGTCTTTCTCCTCCGCCCCTGTGGATACTTCCAAGTTCACCCCGCCGGACGGCTTCAAGGAAGTAGAGCACAGCATGAAGAAGGCGCTGCGCGACGCGTCCAAATAATCACCCCCGGATAGCAAAAAGGGCGCCCCGCGAAGGGCGCCCTTTTGTCATCCGAAATCCGTTTCCGGACTATTCCACGTCCCGCGGACGCTTCTTCCGGTTGCGCTTGCGAGCCAAAGCCTGCTTCACACGCTTCTTCTCGCCGGGCTTCATGTAGTAGGAGTGTTTCTTGATTTCCTTGATGATGTCTTCCTGCTGCACCTTCCGCTTAAAGCGGCGCAATGCAGACTCGAGAGTCTCACCATCCTGAATTACGACTTCTGCCATTTCCTACTCACCTCCTTCCGGCGTGGTTTCTGCGCAAGACGCGCAAGCCATAGGATACCACGCCCCCTACCGCCGCACCGTCGCCGCCAACACTTCGCGCGTGGCCGCCCACTCCGCACCGGCCATAACTCCATCGATCCTGGCCCACACCCGCGCCCGCAGCGCGTCGGGCAGCGCCCGGAAGCTCTCCGAGCCAATCAGGAAACTGCACCGGTACTTGAACAGCCGTGTCTCCAGATCAAACTCCCGCAACCCGCCCCGCGCCGCAAACTCCCTTGCAAACCCAGACGTCCCGCGCACGGGGCTTTCCAGCCGCGGTTCGTCCAGAAACAGCAGATACCTCACCAGAATCTCGGCCGCATTCTCAATCCGCCGCGCCGTGGATTCGCTGATCTCCTCCGCCGGGCGCCCCAACGCCTTGTTCATCTCCCCTTGCAGCGTTTGCGCAGCCCGCACCTCATAGCCCGCCCGCGTGAAGAGGTTGTGCATCTTCGTTTCGTGCTCCAGCACCATCAGCGCCACAATGTCGCTGTGCGGCGAAAGATACGGCCGCGTATCCACCAACCCCTGAAGGCTGGTCACATTCGCCCCCGCCTCGCGATCCAACGCCTCGGGTTTGCTCTGATCCTTCACCACCACGTTCCCCATGTGCCGGGCATTGCCGTGCGTGCCCGTCACATACCAGCCGCCCCACCGCTCTGCGAACGGGCTCCGGTGATCCGTCACAAACGACCCCACCGTCCCCAACGGGAAACCCGTTGCGTCGGGGTACACAGATCGCACCAGATGCCCTGGCACGCCGGTCGTGTTCGGCGACACATGGCAACTCAGACACCCTTCGCCCCGTTCGATCTGCGGCTTCGCCACCCGCTTCTGTTCCAACGTGTAGAAGAACCCGCCCCGCGCCGGATCGGCCGCCGATAGTTCCAGCACCGGCCCCTTCGGCACAAAGCCCACATACACCGAATCGCTGAAGTAGATCGCTCGGGGAGCCGCCGGACTGATCAGAGGCGCCTGGAAACTCGTTTTCGAAAACACCAGCCCCTGCGACGACACCGGGATCTTCAACGCCTTCAAAACCGCCGGCAGATACCCGTGCTTCTCGTCCCACTCCAGTTTCACAGCCCCGCTGTCGAGCCGCGCCTGCAGCCGCGCGATCGGGTCGTCCTTGCCAGGCCCCGGATACCCCAGCGCCGCGTCGCCGATGGGAACGGTGTAGGACCCCCGGTAATCCGGCGGCTGCGCCTGCGCCACCAACAGCAGTGCCAGACACGCCCGGATCATGCCGCCTTCCTCCCCATGAACGAGCGAATCCCGTAGATCATCAACCCGCCCACCATCAGATACACCACCGAGCTAGCGCTGATCGACGCGCTCATGCCGTACGTCTGTGCGGCAAATCCGATCGCCACCGGCGCCACACTCCCGCCCAGCCACCCGATCGAGTTCATCAGCCCCAGCGCCGTCGCCCGCTGCTCCGGTTTCACCACGTCGTACAACGACGCCCAGATGTTGGCGTCGTACAACCCCTTCGAAAACCCAAACCCTGCCATGCCCAGAATCAGCAGCGGCACGGAGAGAGTCCAGCCCGCCAGGAAGATGAACGGCACGCCCACGAGCAGCCCCAGCGATTGCGTCCACATCCGCCCCGCCAGATGCTTCTTCGCATACTTGTCGGCCAGCCACCCGCCCGTGATGACGCCGCAAACTGAGGCGATCTGCAGGTACGCCGTCCCGTTCAAACCCGCCATCGAGAGGCTCATGCCAAACTTGCGGAACAGGAACGACGGCATCCACGTCAGGAAGATCACCGCCACGAAATTCGCACCCACGAAGACGCTGATCAAGATAGCCACCATGCGGTGCGCAAAGATCGCCCGCAGCGAGTTCATCACGCCGCCGCTGAAATCAAACGCGCCATGCACCGGCGCGTCGCCCGGCTCCTCCGATTGCCCGCGCACCGGCTCCTTCAATAACCCCACCAGCACCAATCCCAACAACGTCCCCAACGTCCCGAACAAATAGAAGCTGGATCGCCATCCGTAGTGCTGCGCCAGGTAGCCCGATACCGCCCCGCCCGCAATCGTGCCAGCGTACACGCTCGATTGGTGGATCGCCATGGCCCGAGATCGTGTCGCCTTGCCGTGATAGTCGCTCACGAGCGACATCGACGCCGGGAAGTAGAACGCCTCGCCCAGACCCTCCAGAGCCCGGAACAGCACCAACTGCCAGTAAGTCGTCGATAGCGCCGTCGCAATCGTCACCAGCGACCAGAAGATCAGCCCGCCCACAATCAGGGTCTTGCGCGACAGCCGGTCGCCAATCATCCCCGCAAACGGCCCCATCAGCGCGTACACCCACATGAAGGCGCTGCCGACGATCCCCAACTCCACATCGCTCAGTTTCAGTTCGCTCTTCAATAGAGGAAACACCGAGAAGATCGCCTGGCGGTCCGCGTAGTTGAAGAAACACACGAACCACAACATCCCCACCACCAACCACTTGTAGCGTGACTGCATTAGTGCTTTCCGCGAGTTCCGCCCACAGGCACAACCACAATCTCCACCTCGCGCGCGGCGCCCCTCGTGATCACCGGCTGAACGGTGTCGCTGATGAACACCGGTCTGCCATCCACCGTGATCCGCGCCGCCACGGAGTAGCTCAAGCGCTCCTCGATCTTCGCCGGATCGTGGGTGATCTCAAACGGCACAGGCGCCTGCCGCCCCATCAGCTCGATCAGTTGCTTGCCCAGCACCCCAGCCGGCGCATCGGCCCGCGACACGTCCTGCGGCTTCACCTCCACCGCCGCCGGCGGCAGCACAATCCTCTGGCGGTGCGTTGCCGTGCCCGTCACCTTCGCCGCAGGCGCCTGCCCTATCAGCAACAGGGCCGAACTGAGAGCCGTCAAAATTAGCGATCGCATCCTGACCATGATAATCGTTAGACAATGGGTAGCATGAGGTTGTTCTTCGCTCTGATCGCAGTTTGCGCTCTCGCCTGGTCTCAAGACGCGCTCAAGCCCTCGCGCCCCCCAAGCGCCGGCTGCGCCTGGAAACCGTGGCGCGACGAGCAACTCGGCATCCTCATGCTCGTCCAGGAGTGCCAGGGCGGCAACGCGCCGAAATTCGTCTCCGCGAACAGCACAGTCCGCATCGTCGCCCCCGGC
This sequence comes from Paludibaculum sp., assembly GCA_036504135.1. Taxonomy (GTDB): domain Bacteria; phylum Acidobacteriota; class Terriglobia; order Bryobacterales; family Bryobacteraceae; genus Paludibaculum. The sequence goes on along the minus strand of DASXVP010000019.1, from coordinate 112,343 downwards.
CGGAACCCGGCTCAGAGCCCCATCGCCCTCGAAGTCTACGAAAAACCCGAACGGCAGAAAGTGCGCGAAACTATCGACGGCCGCTTTAAGGCTAAGCTCTCTTCCCGCCAGAAGGCCGGCTGCGAGGTGGCCGACATCACCGATAAGCTTACGCTCCCGCCCAATGTCGAAGCCTGGCAGATCGTGCCCTACGGCCCCTACAAGGCCGAGGCCGCCAGACAGCGCGAAGGCGAGCCCAGCGCCGAGGTCTGTGGAGCATACGGCGAGATCGACACGCTTCAGTACTTCGAATACCACCCCTCCGAATCGAAATCCCGCTATCTCTACGTTCGCCTCGGCCCCGACGCGCGCGTCTTCGACGAGAAATCCATCCGCATCCTCGTCGAGTAGCCCATGCTCGCCAGACTGCTCGTCTTTCTCGCCGCCGGCGCCCTGTCAGCCGCCGAACCATTCACGATCTACGTGGGCGAGCTCGGCCCTGGCTCGGCCGTCCTCGCCTGGGGCCGGCAGGAGGGCGCCGGCAACCGCATCGGCCGCGGCGCCCGCAGCTATGGCCCCGCCATTGTTCGCATCGGCCACCGTGTCGTCGAGACCAGCAATGCCTGGGCGCGCGTCGAAGGCCTGGCGCCCGACACCGATTACGCCTGGTCCGTCCAAATCGCCGGCCAACCCGTCGGCAGCGGCCACCTCCGCACCTGGGCAGCCAGCGCCGCCCGACTCTCATTCCTCGTCATCGGCGACTACGGCGACGCTGGAAAGGCCCAGTACGACCTTGCCCGTGTCATGACCGATCTGGTCGTGAAACGCGCCGACGGCCCGGACCCCATCCGCTTCGTCCTCACCACCGGCGACAATATCTACGGCAAGGGCTTCAGCATCGTCCGAATCGCCACCGGCAACGACGACTCCGATTGGTGGCCCCGCTTCTTCCTCCCCTACGCTGGCATCCTCCAGCGCATACCCTTCTACCCCACCCTCGGTAATCACGACGGCAACGAGAGCGAAAGCCACGCCGACCTCCCCGTCTACCTCGACAACTTCTTCTTTCCCGGCGGCGAACCCCGCCGCTACTACCACTTCCGCTACGCCAACCTCGCCGATTTCTTCGCTCTCGATTCCACCTCCAACACCGAAAGCGGCCCGCCGCGGCCAGCCTACCTGCCAGACGGCGCCCAGACCGCCTGGCTCCGCGAGCAACTACCCCTCGCCAGGGCGCCCTGGCGCTTCGCCTACTTCCATCATTCCCTCTTCAACGCCGGGCCCGCCCACGACCTGGAGAGCAACGAACTCCGCTTCAAACACTGGCTCCAGCTCTTTTCCGACAACGGTGTGCAGGTCACATTCCAGGGCCACGAACACAACTTCCAGGCCAGCCGCGTCAATGCCCGCAGCTACGGCATCCGCCATTTCGTCACCGGCTCCGGCGGCGCCCTGCGGGACGGCGACGTGCGCACTCGTATGGATGCAGCCAACGTCGAAGCCTGGTCGCCGCACAATCAGTTTCTCCTCGTTGAACTCCGCGACGCCCATGTTTTCGTCACGCCCATCGGCGTCAGCCCCATTGTCCCGGTCAACTCCGCGGGAAGCCCTCTCCCGGCGGTATTCTCCATCCCCTGAAAATCGGCGCGGTTTTCTGCTAATACTAACCTGTGGCGCAGGATCCAAAAAATCTGAACACCCGACCGGAAACGGATTCCTGGAAATCATTCCCGATCTTCATCGCCGGCGATGACATCCCGAAGGGGCCCCTTGAGAAATTCCTCTCCCTCTTCGCGGACGTGCGCTCCGGCGAGGGCCTGGGCGTCGTCCTTATGACCGTCAACGCCTTTCTCCTGCTCGGCTCCTACTACCTCATCAAGACCGCTCGCGAGGCCCTCATCCTCACCGAGGGCGGAGCCGAGGTCAAGACCTACTCCGCCGCCGGCCAGGCGTTAGTCCTTCTCCTCCTCGTCCCCGTCTATGGCTGGGCGGGCACTAAGGTCAACCGCGTCAAGCTCGTCGCCGGCCTCACCCTCTTCTTCGTCACACACCTCCTGCTCTTCTCTTTCGTCGGCTCCCAGGGCGTCCACGAAGGCGTCGTCTACTACATTTGGGTCGGCATCTTTAGCGTCTTTGTCGTCTCCCAGTTCTGGGCCTTCGCCAACGATCTCTACACCGAGCGCCAGGGCCGCCGCCTCTTTCCCCTCATCGGTGTCGGCAGCAGCGTCGGAGCCCTCGCTGGCGCCGAGGCCGCCGCACTGCTCGTCGATCACTTCGCCTTCTCGCCCTACGGCCTCATGCTCGCCGCCGGCGCCATCCTTCTCACCACTGCCGGTCTCATCTACTGGGCCAATTCCGTCCACATCCGCCGCCACCCCGCTGATTCCGTGAAGGAGTCCCGGGAAGTGCTCTCCAGCGAAGGCGGCTTCGCCCTCATTCTCCAGGACAAATACCTCATCTGGATCGCCCTCCTCACCATCCTCCTCAACATCGTCAACACCTCTGGTGAGTACCTCCTCAGCCGCCTGGTCACCGATGAGGCCGCCCGCCTCGGCCTCGCCGGCGCAGCCAAGAAGCAGTACATCGGCAGCTTCTACGGCTCCTATTTCGCCTGGGTCAACGGCATCGGCGTACTCGTCCAGGCCTTTGGCGTATCCCGCATCTTCAAGCACGCCGGAATCCGCGGCTCTCTTTTCTTCCTGCCGCTCATCTCTCTCATGAGCTACTCCGTCCTTGCCGTCGCGCCCATCCTCGCCATCGTGCGTGCCGTCAAGACCCTCGAGAATTCCGCCGATTACTCCGTCCAGAACACCGTCAAGCAGGCGCTCTGGCTGCCCACCTCCCGCGAGGCCAAATACAAAGCCAAGGCCGCCATCGATACGTTCTGCATGCGCTCCGGTGATATGCTCGCCGCCGGCATCGTCTTCCTTGGAACAACCGTCGCCGCGCTCACCGTCACCCAGTTCGCCTGGGTCAATGTGCTGCTGGTCCTCGTGTGGCTGTGGGTGGCCGGGCGGATCGCCCGCGAGCACGCCAAGCGGACAGTGTAAGCTAACCCGCCCCCGCGGGCCTGCGCAGCAGTGTGTAGCTGGATTGCACCAGCCGCTCCAGTGTCTCCGCCGGCGTCGACGCCCCAGCCGTCGGAATCGCCTCCACCAGTGTCCAGAACTTCACTTTTACCTCTTCCGGCAGCAGAGTGTCCATATACTCCCGGGCCAACCCGCGCAGCATTCTGTCGTCGGTATGCAACGCCTGAAACGCAATCTTCAGCGGCTCCCGCGGCAGCACCAGCGCCAGCAGCGAAAATATGTGCTCCATGCTTTGGTTCGCCCGCTCCCGCAGATTCTCGTCCAGAAACTCATACTCCTCGCCAGCCTCACGCCGGTCCAGCAAACGGTAGCTTTCCCAGATCGAGCGCGACGCCGATAACTCCCGCTCCAGAATCGCGTGCACAGCCTCCTCGGGAATCGCCGTCTCCGGATTCCGCTGCTTCACCGCGTCCAGAGACCGGCCGCAGTTGAAGCGCACCTCAAATCGCGCGTCCTGCAACCCCAGCAACAACCCCAGCACCGCTCGCGGATTGTCGCAATGCGACAGAATCCGCGGCAGCCTCCGCCGCACCGCAAAGTCCTCGTCCGGATCCGTCAGATGATCCACCATCACTCCCACCAGCCGGTCCCGCGCCTCAAGCAGCACCCTTCTGGCGTCACTCGATACCAGATCCCATGCGAGCAACCGGATCACCTGCGCCGCCTGCACGCCGTCCATCGGCGGCAATCGGTGCAACTCCGCCCGCACCCGTCCCACATCACCGGATCGCAGCGCCCGCAGAGACTCCAGCACTTCATCACCCCCGGCCGGTATCACCGGCAGCGGCGCCGGACTCTCCTGCCGCAATTCTCGCGGCCTTGCCATCGTGATGGTCTGCGTCGCCGCCGTCCTCCCGCCTGCGTCCGCTGTGCTCAGGAGATCCAGTTCCTCCGCCCGGCTGACCAGACTCCTTTCCAGGATTCGCGAATAAGCTTTGTCCAACCGCATTGCCAGCCATAGCGCCGCAATCGCAAACCCGATTGTCACGCCCAGCGCCTCGCTCCGCACCATCGATGGCCCCAGCATGAGAAACAACTGCACCACGCCCGCGCCCAGCGCATCCCCCATCCGGTCGCAGCCCACATCGATCAGCGTCTTGGCCGAGCGCTTCTCCGCAGGCGGCACCGGGTTGTAGAAGAGCTCGTAGCCAGACCGGAATAGCGACCCGCGCAGGATCTGCTCCAACCCTCGCGCCAGCGCATACGCCCCGAATACGGGGAAGCTCAACGCCGCCATGCCGCCCAGCCCCACCGCCACCGGCAGCGTCGCCACAGTCCGGCTTAGCCCCAGTTTCTCGAGTGCCGGCCTCGTGAGAAACGTCTGCGCGAGAAACGTCAATATCTGCGCGCAGGTGTAGAAGATCGCGAAAAACCGCAGTAGATTCGCGCCTCTGCCAAACGTCTCCGTCGCCCCCACCTTGAACAGATAATCCAGCACCGCCGCGCTCGCCGTCCCCAGCAACACCAGCCCCGCCAGATACCGCAGATAAGGCGCCTGCCGGAAGACCTCCCGCGCCGGCACCGCCTCCGGTTCGGCCGGTCTCACCCCGCCCGGCGCCCTCCGCAACATCACCAGCCCCACGGCCGCCGCCAGATGTAACATTGCCAGCATCAGCAGCGAGTATTCCTGCGGGAGCCAGGCCGCCACCCGCTCCGCCATGATCCCGCCCATAATCCCGCCCGCCGTGCCCGCACCCGCTATGCGCCCAAACCGCAGCTTAGCCGTCCGCGCGTCAAACAGCTCGCTCGACATCGACCAGAATCCGCTCAGCAGCACCGCTCCAAATGCCACCAGGTGCAGATACATCCCCGCCGCCACCAGCTTGGGAAACTCGGGCTGCAGCTTCCACGCCAAAGCCTGCACCAGCGCGCTGAGCACGAAGCCCGCCGGCACCACCCGCCGCGGACCAAACGCGCTCAGCAGCCTCGAAAACACCCACCCCAGCGCCAGCGACGCGGCCGCTCCGGCTATCACAATCCGCGGCAGATCGCTCGACGCAAAAGCCCCCAGGAAGAGAGCGTCCCGCGTCGCCTTGCTCGCCACCTGGTGCGCCATCGCAATGCCTGCGCAGAGCATCGCCTGCCGCGTCAGCTTGTCGTTGTTCCACTTGTCCACGCCGTTACATTCCACTCACTGACGTGACGATCACGCCCGCCGATTCTCTCTGCGTCGCCACCCGCTCCGCCGATGTCACCGGCAAATTCCGCTGCCACCATGCCGCCGCTTCGTCCCTGCCCCATTCACTGGCGCACTGCAATGCCGCCAGCCGCCGCGAAAGCTCCTGCGCACTGTGCGGCCGATCCTCCGGCTTTTTTGCCAGACACTCCAAAACCAGAGCCTCCAGATCCCCGGGCACCGGCATCTCCGTCCGCGTCGAGGGCGGCGGCGGAGCCTTCTGCACATGGGCCAGTGCCGTTGCAGTCGCCGTGGCTTCTTCAAACAGCAAGCGCCCCGTCAGCAGATAGTACGCCACGCATCCCACCGAGTAAAGGTCACTTCTCCCGTCGATCCGCTGCTCACCCATCGACGCCTCGGGCGCCATGTACGCCGGTGTCCCCGCCGCCTGGCCCTCCATCGTCATTTGCGAGAGTTCCGGGCCGCTCATGCTTTTCACCAGCCCGAAATCCAGCACCTTGATGAAGTCAAATTGCAGGCCCAGCGCGCAGAGGTAGATGTTGCTCGGCTTGATGTCCCTGTGAATCAATGACGCCCGGTGCGCCTCTTCCAGCGAATCGCAGATCTGGCGCAACAGGAACACCACTCGCTTTGCCGGTTGCGGCCCGAACTTATCCACCAGCACCTGCAGATTCACGCCGTCCAGCAACTCCATCACAAAATAGAAACTGCCGTCCTGCGCCGCTCCGAAATCATAAAGATCCACCGTGTGCGGACTCCGCAGATTCGCCGTCGCCCGCGCTTCCCGTTCAAACCGCCGCCGCACGATGTCCGCCCGCCGCCCCGGTTGCGCCGCCAGCACCTCCGGCCGGATCACCTTGATCGCCGAATCCCGAGCCAGCATCTTGTGCCGCGCCCGCCACACCTCGCCCATCCCGCCCCGGCCCAGCAGCGCAACCAGGTCGTAGCTACCCATCTCCTGCGCCCGGTGCGCCGACAACTCCAACGCGTAGATCCGCTTGTTCAGGAAATACGCCCAGAACGCCATGCTGAAATTGACAAAATGGAAGACACCAAGCCGGCTCAGCGGCAGAGCCTCATAGCCGTGCAGATGCACGTTCAGGTAGTACGCCGCCGGCCACATCGCGGCCGATAACAGCCCCACCACCGCCGTCATCAGCGGCGCATTTGGGATCAGCAGCCCGCAGACCGTGATCCACACCGCCACCATCGATACGCCCAACACATAATGATCCTTCGCCAGGGGCAGTGCGGTCTCGAAAAACGAGATCGCAAATGCGACGAATACCTCGAAGACCAGCCCGGTGTTGAGGATCGCCCAACTCGAGAGCAACGCATACCGCTGCACCGCCACCATCCCCGACGAAACAAGCACCATCGCTAACGCCAACAAGGGCAGTGTGGGGTCGGCGGCCCGCAGCGCCCGCACCTCCGGCTGTAGCCAGCCGTGTACCAGGAACATCAGCACGGTCGTCGTCGCGCAAACCAGGGATATCCAGCAAAGGCGTTGGGCCGCTCTGTCGATCAGCGCCGGTGGCAGCCGAAACTGCAGCCCGCTCGAAGGTACTTCTCCGGTAATCGGCGTGGCGCCACGAACGATCTTGGGCATGGTGCGGTCTCTCTAAAATAGCAGCATCCTACCCCGCTGCTGCCACCAAATTCGCCCGCGCCAATCCCGTCCGAGCGGTCCGAGCCGCCTACACCGGCTCAAACCGCGCCTGGAAGAACCGTAGATGCTTCGGCTCGTAAGTCATCCGCAGCCCCCCGATCTTCTCCCGCTCCTCAAACACCGCCAGTGCCGTCTCCGCCGTCACGTCCATATGCGCCTGCGTGTAGACACGCCGCGGAATCGTCAGCCTCACCAACTCCAGCCGCGGCATCCGATCCAACCCCGTCTCCGGATCGCGCCCTGCCGACACCACCCCGCGCTCCATGCTCCGGATCCCTGAATCCAGATAGAGCGCCGCCGCCAATGCCTGTGCCGGATACTGCGCCTGTGGCACATGAGGCAGAAACGCTTTCGCATCCAGGAAGATCCCGTGCCCGCCAATCGGCTGCACCAGCGGAATCCCCCACCCCATCATCTTTTCGCCCAGATACCGCACCTGCCCGACCCGCGCCCGGATGTGGTCGTCCTGTAGCGACTCATCGATCCCCACCGCCACAGCCTCCATATCACGGCCCGACATCCCGCCATACGTATGCAGTCCCTCGTAGATCACCAGCAGATTCTGCGCCAGCTCCGTCAGCTCCCGGTCATTCAGAGCCAGGAACCCGCCGATATTGGCCAGCGGGTCTTTCTTCGCGCTCATCGTGCAGCCGTCCGTCAGGTTGCACATCTCCAGAACGATCTCCGCGATCGGCCGCCCTTCATAACCAGCCTCACGCTCCTGAATCAAGAACGCGTTCTCCGCAATGCGCGTCGCATCCAGGATCACCCGCACGCCATGCCGCGCCGTCAGTTCCCGCACGGCCCGCATGTTCGCCATCGAGATCGGCTGCCCCCCGGCCATATTCACCGTGGCCGCCACCGACACGTACGGGACCTTCCCCGGATTCTCCACCAACACCTGTTCCAGCTTCGCCAAGTCCACATCGCCCTTGAACGGATGCAGGCTCGCCGGATCGTGCGCCTCACCGATAATTACATCCACAAACCGCGCCCCGGCCAACTCCTGATGCAACCGCGTTGTGGTGAAGTACATATTCCCCGGCACCACATCGCCCGGTCGGATCAACAGCTTCGAGATAATGTGCTCCGCCCCGCGCCCCTGATGCGTCGGAATGACGTGCTTGTACCCATACCGCCGCTGCACCGCCTCTTCCATCCGGTAGAAGCTCTCGCTCCCCGCATACGCCTCGTCGCCCAACATCATCGCGGCCCACTGCCGGTCGCTCATCGCCGACGTCCCGGAATCCGTCAGCAGATCGATATACACATCCCGCGACCGCAGGAGAAACGTGTTGTACCCCGCCTCCTCCATCGCCCGCAGGCGCTCCTCGGGAGAGGTCATCCGCACGGATTCGACCATCTTGATACGGAACGGTTCGGCCCAACTGCGCTTTTGTAGCATGGCTGATCCCCATCCTAAGGAAAGCCACAACCCAAAGAAATGCAGATACGATGGTCTTTGCCCCGCCAAACTTACCGTTCGGAAACCGCCAAGCCGCTATGACCTTACAATCCGGCCTCGATCAGATCGACTGGAAGATCCTCACCGAGCTCCAGCGCGACGCCCGCCTCTCCTACACCCAGCTCGGCCGCCGCGTTGGCCTCTCCACCCCCGCCGCCAAGCAGCGCGTTGTCCGTCTCGAAGAGGCCGGCATCATCACCGGCTATCACGCCGCCGTCACGGCCCGCCTTGCCGGCTACCCCGTCGCCGCCTTCGTCCGCATCACCGTCGCCGGCGACGAGCGCACCGCCAAACGCCTCGCCGCCACCGCCGCCGAGCTTCCGGAGATCATGGAGTGCCATCGCTGCACCGGCGACCATGCCTTCATTCTCAAAGTCGAGGCCACCTCGATTGCCGCCCTCGAAAAACTGATCGACCGCCTCACCGCCTTCGGCATGACCTCGACGAGCCTGATCCTGTCTTCGCCGGTCGAGCGCAGCATCGTGGCCGAGCCCCGCACACACCCAGCGTAGCCGGGCCTCGGCACAATCTCCCCTTCGGCCCGCGAATTGCTACCTACCGGAGCAAGGAGATTGAATCATGCAATGCTTGTGGATTCTGGTTTCCGTCCTCGCCCTCACCACTTGCCCGAATCTCTTGGCTCAGCGCGGCCGCGGCACGGGAGCCCCTTCAGCCTCGCGCACACCGCAAATCTCCACGCCAACGCCTCGCGAAACCACTCCGAATCAGAACTCGAATCGCTCGGCTCACACCGTCGCGCCCCCGGCCACATCCTCCACCCCAAGTGTGGCAAGTCGGACGAACGTCTCTCCGGCGCTCGATTCGCGCATCCATCCCCTTCTTCCCGCAGGAGTCTCCTCAGAGGCTGCGGCAGAAGGCTTCAGTAACCAGGGACAATTCCTGGCCGCGCTGCATGTCGCTCATAACCTGAACATCCCATTCGACCAGATCAAATCGGAGATGACGGGCAGCAATCCGGTGGCTTTGGGCAAGGCCATTCATGCCCTCCGCCCGACCCTCGGCAAAACGTCCGTCAAGGAGAGCGTCAAGGAAGCTGAGAAGCAGGCCGAACGGGATCTCGGATCGGTGATGGAACCCCGGTCCCGGTAACTTTTGCCGCCGCTGCCCGGCAACAGGAAATCTCGTCGTCGTTCGTCGTCAACCTCGCACCAAATCGCTCTACCGCCGCGAGAGATCGATTATGTCAAGAATGACGTTGCTTGCATCCTGGATGAGCAGAGCCCACGTACCCAACATCACGCGCCGGCAACCCGGCTGAATTGGCCCCAGCCTTGCTTCCAGATCCCGCGGAAACGGCATTAGTTTCTTCTGCAGTCCCGGAGGAAGCCGGCCGTTTCGACGTAGCTGTTTCTCAAGCCCTGGAGGCAAATCTCCACCCCGTTTCGCCAACCCAGGCGGCAGCCCGCTCGCGGGATGATAGAAATCCACGATCACCCGCACGTCCGGGCTCCCGAAACGAATCTCCCCCGGCGAGGAAGCCGGGGAATCAGACGCTTTGTTGTGCCCCTTTCCTTTTCCCTTGCCTTGCGGTAGGGCGAGGGCCAGAACCGGCACGACCAATAGAACAACGAGAATGCGTCGTAGCATCTATTCATTTAACTCCGGATCCAACCCAGCATCAACATCCCGGCCCCACCTCGCGGAACGCCTCCGCGATTGCTCTTTCCACTTGTCGCGCCAGTAAACGAGAAATCCGCGTATACTTCCTGGGCAACTTCGGAGTGGATGCTGCACCAGTTCCAGCACCACAGTCTCCACTCCGGCTCCCGACTCCGGCAACCGTCATGTCCTCCCAAACGTCCAACCCAACGTGCGCCCATTCCTCTTTTCACTCTTCGCGTTGACGACCTTCTCCGCCCTGGCCGCCGACCCGCAGCTTGGCTCCAGCACCTTCGTCGCTGGCGTCGGCGGTGCCTTTCCAGTGGCCGGTTACAGCACAAGCGCGTTCCACAACGGACCTTCGTTCGTCGGCGAATATGAACTCGGATTTCACAAGTACGTCGCCGCCACCTTCGGAGCTGAAAACTACCTGTTGCCGTTCGACAACTACTCCAGATACGACACCTACAGCACGCGTGAGCGGGTCACCCTAATGCCATTCGGACTTCGCGGCATCCTACCGATCGCCGACGGCCGTGCCGAACTCTTCGCGGGCACCGGCGGCGCCTATCTCTGGACCAGCCAGTATTACTTGAGACGATCCTTCGACGGCAGCAACTTTCTCTGGCACCTGAACGGCGGAGCCGGCATCGCCCTCGATCGCGCCAAGCACTTCCGCCTGGGTCCGACCGTCCGATACTACCGGGATCCCGGCCGCCCGACGCAACAGTGGCTCTCGCTATCGGCGGACTTCAGCTACCGTTCAGGACGGTAGCTGAAGTCCCCAGCACCAGCACCGTCTCAAAGTACGGGGCCTGCTCTTCCTTGTGCACCAGCGCCGATTCCACGTCCACAAACCCCGCCTGCCGCAGATACCCCACCAACTCCACCTCGGCAAACCCCAGCCACAGATCCGCGTACATCTCCCGCGCCTCCTCGAAATGGTGCTTCACCAGATCCAGCACGGCGATCCGCCCCCCAGGTTTCAAGATCCGGTACGCCTCCGCAATGGCCCGCTTCGGATGCGCGGCATGATGCAGCGATTGCGACAAGAACGCCAGATCCACCGTCCCCGTTTCAATCGGCAGCGCCTCCAGATCCCCCCGCCGGTACTCCAGGTTCACCACCCCGTTCCGCCGCGCCAAATCAGCCCCAAACTCGACCATCTTTTCGGAGTTGTCCACCGCGATCACCCGCTCCGCGCGCTGCGCCAGCAACTGCGAGAACGTCCCCTCCCCCGCTCCCAGATCCGCAATCACCATCGGAGGCATCAGCTTCAACAGCATCTCCGCCAGCCCCTTCCAGGACCGCCCCGGAACATAGTGCCGCCCGAACTTCCCCGCCATCTCATCGAAATACGAACGCATCCGGTCCCGCCGCTTGTCCAACGCCAGGCGCAGCGCTTCCCCGTCGCCTGCCGCCTCCGGTATCTCCACCGCCGCTTCACCCAACAGACTCAACAGCCCATCCCCCAACCCGCCCTTCATCCGGTACAGCACGTTCTTCCCCGTCCGCCGATCCTCCACCAGCCCAGCCTGCTTCAATTGCGAAAGATGCGTCGAGATCGTGCTCTGCCCCATCGAACAGATCTCCTGCAACTCCGCCACGGAAAGCTCTTCCTGGGCCAGTAGCAGCAACACACGCACCCGGTTGGCGTCTGCCAGCATGCGGAAGGTTTTGAGTATTGACGTCATGGGACTACATCTGCCATGATATCAACGTATCGCGATTTGTCGATATCAATTCTGAGGAGCGCACACCATGAGCACCGAGCTGTTGAATCCCACGACGACTGATTTCAAGGTCGCCGACATGTCCCTGGCCGATTGGGGCCGCAAAGAAATCACCATCGCCGAAGCCGAAATGCCCGGTCTCATGTCGATTCGACGCAAGTACGCGGTCGACAAGCCCCTCGCCGGTGTCCGCATTACCGGCTCGCTCCACATGACCATCCAGACGGCCGTCCTCATCGAGACGCTCGTCGATCTCGGCGCCAGCGTCCGCTGGGCCAGCTGCAACATCTTCTCCACCCAGGACCACGCCGCCGCCGCCATCGCCGCCGCCAACGTCCCGGTCTACGCCTGGAAGGGCGAGTCTCTCGAAGAATACTGGTGGTGCACCTACCAGGCCGTCATCCACCCCGAGGGCAAGGGCCCGCAGCTCGTCGTCGATGACGGCGGCGACGTCACCCTCCTCCTCCACAAGGGCTACGAGCTCGAAGAGGGATCCGATTGGGTCAACACCCCCTCCGAGACCCACGAAGAGCAGGTCATCAAGAACCTCCTGAAGGAAGTGCACGCCACCCACCCCCGCCGCTGGCACGACATCGTCGCCGAATGGAAGGGCGTCTCCGAGGAGACCACCACCGGCGTCCACCGCCTCTACAAGATGCAGCAGATGGGCAAGCTTCTCGTCCCTGCCATCAACGTGAACGACTCCGTCACCAAGTCCAAGTTCGATAACCTCTACGGCTGCCGCGAGTCCCTCTCCGACGGCATCAAGCGCGCCACGGACGTCATGGTGGCCGGCAAGGTCGCCGTCATCTGCGGCTACGGCGATGTGGGCAAGGGCTCAGCCCACTCCCTCCGCGGCTTCGGCGCCCGCGTCATCGTCACCGAGATCGACCCCATCAACGCGCTCCAGGCCGCCATGGAAGGTTACGAAGTCACCACCATCGAGGACACCCTCGGACGCGGCGACATCTACGTCACCACCACCGGCAACTGTGACATCATCACGCTCGAGCACATGGCGAAGATGAAGGATCAGGCTATCGTGTGCAACATCGGCCACTTCGATAACGAGATCCAGATCGACCGCCTCAACAACGCACCCGGCGTCACCAAGCTCAACATCAAGCCCCAGGTGGATCAGTACACCTTCCCTGACGGCCACGCCATCTTCATGCTCGCCGAAGGCCGCCTCGTCAATCTGGGCTGCGCCACCGGCCACCCCAGCTTCGTCATGAGCAACAGCTTCGCCAACCAGACCCTCGCCCAGCTCGACCTCTGGAAGAACAAGGACGTCTACGCGGTCAACGTCTACACTCTCCCCAAGAAGCTCGACGAGGAAGTGGCCCGCCTCCACCTCGAAAAGATCGGTGTCAAGCTCACCGTTCTCTCCGAAAAGCAGGCCGAATACCTCGGCGTGCCGGTCGAAGGCCCCTATAAGGCCGACCACTACCGCTACTAGACTGCCCTCATCGGGGGGCGGGCGCCCCCGCCCGCGGCGAGACCCTCTGGTCTCGCCCGCCCGTCCCCCGCATAATCAATTCAGGACTCCTATGCCATTTGCCACCATCCCGGAAGCCCTCGAAGCCTTCCGGCGCGGAGAGATGCTCGTCGTCGTCGATGACGAAGACCGCGAAAACGAAGGCGATCTCACCATCGCCGCCGAATTCTGCACGCCCGAGGCCATCAACTTCATGGCCGTCCACGGCCGCGGCCTGGTCTGCCTCGCCCTTGCCCCCGAGATCTGCGACCACCTCAACCTCCCGCTGATGTCGCAACGTAATACCTCCCAGTTCGGCACCGCCTTCTGCGAGGCCATCGACGCCGCCGAGGGCGTCACCACCGGCATCTCCGCGGCCGACCGCGCCCACACCATTCAGGTCGTCATCGATCCCGCCTCCACCCCGGCAGACCTCGCCCGCCCAGGTCACATGTTCCCCCTCCGCGCCCGCAGCGGCGGCGTGCTCATCCGCTCCGGCCAAACCGAGGCAGCCGTCGATCTCGCCCGCCTCTGCGGCCTCCGCCCCGGCGGGGTCATCTGCGAAATCATGAACGACGACGGCACGATGGCCCGCGTCCCCCAGCTCCGCGAATACTGCATCAAACACGGCCTCAAGATGATCTCGGTGGCCGACCTCATCCGCTACCGGCTCGAGAACGAGCGCATCATCCGCCGCGCCGCCGAAGGCTTCATGACCATGGACCTCGGCACCTTCCGCGCCATCTCCTACGCCTCGTCCATCGACCCCGAAACCCACATGGCCCTCGTCTACGGCGAGCCCGAAAAGCAGCCCCTCGCCATGGTCCGCATGCACTCCCGCTGCACTTTCGGAGACGTCTTCCACTCCACTGAGTGCGATTGCCACCGCCTGCTCCGCGTCGCCCTGGAGCGCATCGTGGCCGAGGGCGCCGGAGTCCTCGTCTATCTCCATCAGACCGGCCCCGGCATCCGCCAGATCGATCCCGACCCCCAGGGCGGCCTGCCCCGACTCATGGCCCACACCCGCGCCTACATGCACTACGCCACCCCCGCCGGGCAGAAACTTCTTCAGCACGAGACCGGCATGGGCGCACAAATCCTCTCAGATCTCGGCCTCAGGAAGATTCGCCTTCTCACCAACCACCCCCGCAAGGTAGTGGGCCTGGAAGGCTTCAGCATCGAAATCGTAGAGCAGGCCCCGCTGTAGGGGCCTCCGCCGCCGGCCCCTTACCGGGCTTTCAACGCCGCCGTCAACGCCGGAACCACGTCAAACAGATCCCCCACAATCCCGTAATCCGCAATCTCGAAAATGGGCGCGTTTGGATCCTTGTTGATCGCCACCACGCACTTCGAGCCCTTCATCCCCACCTGATGTTGGATCGCCCCGGAGATCCCCAATGCCACATACACCTTCGGCGCCACCGTCTGCCCAGAACTCCCAACCTGCCTCTCCATCGGCAGCCAGCCGTTGTCGCAGATCGGCCGCGACGCCGCCAACTCCGCCCCCATCGCCTCCGCCAACTCCTGCGCCAGCGCTACGTTGCCCTCTTCCTTGATCCCGCGGCCCACCGCAACAATCAGCTCCGCCGCCGATAGGTCAACCGCCCGCGCCGATTCCCGGAACGGAGCCTCCGGCCGCTGCCGGATCTGCGCCGCGTCCAGCGCCACCGCACGTACCTCTACGCCGGCCACGCCGGCTGCCAATGCTTCGGCCCGGAACGCGCCCGCCTGGAACGAGACGAACACCGGCCCGGCCGTCGCCGGAGCAACGTCCGCAGTCAACTTACCCTGAAATACTTGCCGTTGGAACACCGGCGCGCCATCCACTACCCTGTATCCAATCGCGTCGCTGATCAACGCCCGCCCGCACCGCGTCGCCACCTTCGGCGCGTAATCCCGCACCTGATACGTGTGCGGGAACAACACATAAGCCGGCGCCAGCGCGGCGATCAGCTCCACCAGCGCCGCCGTCGCCGCGTCGGCCGTATACTCCGCCAGGAACGGCGAATCCAGCGCGATCACGGAGCTCAGCTCATACCCGCTCAACTCCCCGGCCAACCCAGTGCCAAATACGCAGGCCGTCACAGGCAGCCCCAGCGCCAGCCCCATCTGCTGCCCGGCCGCCAGCGTCTCAAACGACATCTTGTGCCAGACACCGCCGGTCTGTTCCGTGACGACGAGAATGCAGCTCATAGGGCCCTCACTTCAAACCGCAGCTTCTCCACCAGTTGCGCCGCCTGCTCAGCCGGCGTCCCCACGAGCATCTGCGTCTGTTTGACGCGCTGCGGCTGGGATACGCGCTGCAGCACCACGGAGGGCTCAGGAGCCACGCCCAACTCGGCGGCGGTGCTTCGCCTTACCTCCTTGGTCTTGGCCTTTTTAATGCCCATCAGGGTCGCGTAACGCAGCTTGTTGATGCCGCTCTGGATCGTCAGTACCGCCGGCAGCGGCATCGAGACATACTGGAACAACCCGTTCTCCAACTCCCGCTTCACCCGCAGCTCGGCCCCGGTGACCTCCACCGCCATGATGATCGTCGCGTGCGGCGCGCCCGCCAGCTCCGCCACCACCACGCCGGTCTGCCCGCCGCCCAGATCGTCAGACTGCAATCCTGTCAGGATCAGGTCCGGAGCCTCCGTCTTGGCCGCCGCGGCCAGCAACCGCGCCAGGCTCAACGTGTCAAACGCGCCCAGGTCGTCTTCCTCGATGTGGATTGCCCGGTCGGCGCCCTTTGCCAGCGCCTCCCGAATGGAAGATGCCGCCCGCTCCGGCCCGGCGCACAGCACCACTACTTCGCCGCCGTGCTGCTCCCGCAGTTGCAGCGCCGCTTCCAGCGCGTACGCGTCCGGCTCATTGATTTCGTAGGAGAGATCGGCCTCATCCAGCCAGCGGCCATCGGCGCTGATCCGGATCTGCGAGTCTCGCGCAGGAACCTGTTTCAGGGCGACAAGGATCTTCATCGGAGCACCTCAGCGAAAAACCCTCAGCGAGTACCGGGCAGGACGGAAAAAGCGCGCCAGCCCACGCGTGGCTGGCGCGCCGGAGGAGGCGCTACTCGGTGTAGCGCTTGAAAATCAAACTGCCGTTCGTGCCGCCAAAGCCAAACGAGTTCGACAGTGCATAGTCGATCTTCATTGGCCGCGCTGTGTGCGGCACCAGGTCGAGATCGGCGCAGGCCGGATCGACGCTGTCCAGATTGATGGTCGGGGGCGCGATCTGATCCCGGATGCCCAGAACCGTCAGGCCCGCTTCCATACCGCCGGCGCCGCCCAGCAGGTGGCCCGTCATCGATTTCGTCGACGACACCGCAACCCGTGCCGAGTGTTCGCCAAAGGTCCGCTTGATCGCCGAACATTCGATGATGTCGCCCACCGGGGTGGACGTGCCGTGCGCATTCACGTAGTCGATCTGGCTCGGGTCCAGGCCCGCGTCCTTGATCGCATTCCGCATCACGCGAAATGCGCCGTCGCCATCCTCGGAGGGTGCCGTGATGTGATACGCGTCGCCCGACATGCCGTAGCCGACAATCTCGGCCAGGATCGGCGCGCCGCGCCGTTTGGCCATCTCCAATTCCTCGATGATTAGGATGCCCGAGCCTTCGCCAATAATGAAGCCGTCGCGATCCTTGTCCCACGGACGGCAGGCCTTCTCCGGCTCGTCGTTGCGCGTCGAAAGCGCCCGCAGAGCCGCAAATCCGCCCACGCCCATCGGCGTGATACACGCCTCGGCGCCGCCGCAGATCATCGCGTCGGCATAGCCCCACTGGATCAACCGGAAGGAATCGCCGATGCAGTGCGCGCTGGTCGTGCAGGCCGTCGATGTGGCCGAGTTCGGCCCCTTCGCGCCCGTCCGGATCGAAACATTGCCCGACGCCAGGTTGACGATCGTCGCCGGAATGAAGAAGGGTGAAATCCGGCTCGGCCCCTTCTCCAGCAGATTCCTGTGCTCGCGTTCAATGACTTCAAACGCGCCAATGCCGCTGCCGATGTAGACGCCCACCATCTCGGCGTTCTCCGGCGTCACCTGCAAGCCCGATGCCTTCATCGCGTCATCCGCCGCGGCAATCGCGAATTGGATGAACCGCCCCACCTTCTTCACTTCTTTCCTGTCAATGTATTGAAGTGGATCGAAGTTCTTCACTTCGGCGGCGATGCGCGAGCTGAACTCAGTGGCATCGAACTGCGTAATCGGTCCAACACCGCTCTTGGATGCACGAACCGCGGCCCAGGTCTCCTCGGCGGTATGACCAAGAGCCGAGAGGAGTCCGACGCCGGTAACTACCACCCTGCGTTTCAATGATGTTCTCCCGGAAAGGAACGAGTCTGGTTCTTCAGTGTCGAAGAGTCTGTTACTTCTTCTTCCCGTCGATGTACTCGACGGCGTCTTTCACCGTCTGAATCTTCTCGGCGTCTTCGTCCGGGATGTCGAGGTCAAATGCCTCTTCAAACGCCATGACGAGTTCGACGATGTCAAGAGAGTCGGCGCCCAGGTCGTCGACAAAGGATGCAGTGCTGTCCACCTGCGCTTCGTCCACACCCAATTGCTCGACGATGATCTGCTTTACTTTCTGTTCAACGGACATGAAACCTCCAAAAGAGTCCACAAAGATCCGATTCTACAGACCGTGCCACTGTTTTGCAACGAAGGGTGGGGAGAATTTCGGTGGCCCGGGTCCGGTACTATACGAAGTAGCATGACTCAGATCCTTTATCTTCACGGCTTTGCATCGTCACCGGCCTCCCGCAAAGCCTGCATCTTCCAGGACCGGTTTCGCGCCGCCGGAGTGGACATCCAGGTCCCAAATCTCGCCGCCGCCGGCTTTCGCCATCTCACCATCAGCGGCCAGTTGGCCGTCATCGAAAGCGCCGCCGCCGGCCGCGCCGTCTCCCTCATCGGCTCCAGCATGGGGGGCTATCTGGCGGCTCTCTACGCCTCGCGCCATCCCGAAGTCCAGCGCTTGGTCCTCCTCGCCCCCGCCTTCGGCTTCGCCCGCCTTTGGGCCGGGAGCCTCGGAGAAGAGAAGGTCGCCGCCTGGCAGCGCGAAGGATCCATGCCCGTCATGAACTACGCCACCGGAGCAGCCGAACCCCTGGATTGGCAGCTCATGGAGGATGCCCGGCGCTACGAGGAAGAGCCCGCCATTCTCCAGCCCACTCTCATCTACCACGGCATCGACGACGCCGTCGTGCCCGTGCAGGCGTCCAGAGCCTTCGCCAGAACGCGCACCTGCGTGGAACTCCGCGAGGTCGATTCCGATCACGAGCTCATGAACGTGGTCGACATGCTCTGCACCCAATCGCTGGAGTTCGTCACCGGTTAATCTCCGACTGGGTTCGCCCACCGCTCCGGCACCCCGGCCACGCTCGGCGCCGCCCGCGAAAGCAAGCCAAACGACGCCCACGAGAGGTACATTGACGCCCGCGCCGCGTCCTGGTGAAAACGTCCCAGAATCCACAGTCCGGCCAAGGACCACAAGGAACAGCCCAGCAGCGTTTCCAATAGATTGAACAGTGTGCCCACACCGCACCACGGCAGCCACGCGCACAGCAAAAAGCCCATCAGCAGCCAGCCACCACCCAGCGCATAGTATCTACCCGGCAGCGCCCGGTCGGCGCCGCCTCCCAGCGCCCCCGCCACCATCGGACGCATCACAAACAGCGCCGAGAGCAGCAGTCCGAACACCGCCTCCGCCCCCCACACGCCCCACGCCTTCCCGGCCTGCAATAACAACAATGCCGATACGGTCATCACCATCCCCTGCACAAGCAACCCCCGAAACAGATGGCCCAGATACACGGGCAACATCTGGCACCGTCGCTGATGCCGGCACGGCACTACAAATCCCGCCCAGATATCAAACGGCAGGCTCACCACCGAATACGCCAGATAGACCACCCACAGCGCCGCCCAATCGGCGTAGAAGGGCCCTCCATGATACGGGAAGAACGTCGACGGCAACTGATAGGCGAATGCGATCGTCGCTAACATCGCCAGCGTGCCGGCGCCGGACAGGCCGGCCAGTTGGCGTGCGGAAGAGTAACTCATTGAAACAGCGATGGCCCCGCTTCGTTGGATGCAGCCCCACCCGATAACGGTGGGGAAACTTGCGCCAACCCGCCCGGCCGCAGGGCATACTGAGTATATGCATGTCTCGTCGAAGTGGATCGGTCTATTCGGCTTGCTGGCCATGGCGCCCCATGCGTTCGGCTGGGGGAAGGAGGGCCACCGCCTCATCGCCCATCTCGCTATGCAGCATCTGAACGCAAAGGCCAAGGCCGGCGTCGCCCAACTGCTCGCCCAGGGCGAGACTTTGGAGTCCATCGCATCCTGGGCCGACGATGTTCGCAACCAGCGCCGCGAAACCTCCACCTGGCACTACATCAATATCCCGCTCGCCACGCCGCCCGGCGATTGGAAGCCCTTCTGCCCCGCCACCGGCTGCGTGATCGGCGTGATCCCGGAGCTCATCGCCAAAGTGAAGGACACCAGCCTCACCACCGCCCAGCGCGGAGAGGCACTCAAGTTCCTAGTCCACTTCGTCGGTGACATGCACCAGCCTCTCCACGTCGGCGACAACGGCGATCGCGGTGGTAATGATGTCCAGGTAGTCTACTTGAACCGGCCTACCAACCTGCATAGCCTCTGGGATACTCCCATCCTCGCCACGGCCGAGGAGCGCGACCCCAAACTCAAGGCGAAGCTCGAAAAGAAGGCGGGGTTCTCTGAGCGCCGCCGGCTCGCCAAGGGCAAGCTCACTGACTGGGCCTGGGAGACCAAGGCAGCCTCCAAGAAGTCCGCCTACGGACCACTGCCCGCTGCCCGCCCCGCCATCCTCGGCGACGAATACTTCGCCCAGGCATCACCCGTCGTCCAGCTTCAGCTCCGGCGCGGGGGCGTCCGCCTCGCCCAGCTGCTCAACGACACATTCGGCAAATGATCGAGACGCTCGTCGTTCTCGCGCTCTCCGGCTGCGTCTCGGACGCCTCGGCTGTCGTCTGCCGCTTCCCCGCCCCGTCGGACCTCCCAGCCCGTCACGTCCGCCTGGAGCTTGCCTGCCTCCATCCCATATACCTGAATGGGTCAAGCGTGGAGGGCGGCGCCCGCGTCAGAGCCGTCAGCGAGCTCCTCAACGGCCGCGGCCAAAACACCCTCCGCATGCCGCAAGCTTGCGCCCCGGCGAGGCTTTTGATCACCCCCGCGTCTACATCGCTTCCCTCCGCCCCGATGGCAGCGCGCTCTCGGTAACCGTCGAAAATACCCTCGATAATACCGTCAGCATCGGTCTCTCCTGCCGCGGCTCAGCCTCCCCTGCCACCGCCTCCGCCACCATTCCTGCCCGCGGCCTCGCCGATCTGACCATCGTTCTGTTCCCCCAAGGCAGGGTAACCTGTCTAATGGAAAAGACGCCCGAAGCTCTGGAAGAGTCCTATCGGTTCCAGATGGACGCTATTTATCAATGACTTACCAAAAATGGAAGATGTGGCGCGACACGCCGATCCATGCTACAATTTTCGGTAGGAAAGTTGTCACGGGACCGTTGGAATCGTGCAACTTTGTCTTGTTACGTGCGTCTAACGGTCAGAGGCAGTTCGTGCCTCCGTTCATGAGACTAAAGCCGGCGTGAGATCTGAAGAGGTATGGCAGCGCAATATCCCAACCCCGAGAACGAGCCCAACCAGGCGAGACAGCTCCCGTCTGAATCCTCGGCCGACAGCCCTCTGTCGAGTTCCCTGCTGCTCCAGCAGGGCTCTAAGCCTTGGTTTCTGGCCATTTTCGACAACCTCAAAGACATCGCGAATTTCGACAAGCAACCGCCGCTGCAAGTATCCTTCCGCCCCTTGTCCGAGCAGGATCTCCTCAACAGTGACGATCCCTCGCTCCGCCAACTGGCAGAGGTGCAGCAGCGCAAGTCCTTCTTCCGTTCGCTGAAGGACAACGTCGCTTCGCTCTTCGCGGCCGATAATCAGGCCCCGCTCCAATTGACCTCCCGCCCGCTCACGGAGGAGGAGCTGAAGAACTCGTCCACGCTCGTGCTTGAGCGCGCCACGCTGCCGTGGTACCGCACCTTCGCTTCGAACCTCAAGGAACTGATCTTCCCTGAAAAGCTGCCCCCGCTCCAGGTGACTTCCAAGCCCCTGCCGACGCGCGAGCTCTTCAGCCGCGACGAATACCGCGGCAAGTCCCAGATCATGTCGATCTTCGTGCACGTCGGCCTCGTCCTGCTCGCCTTCTTCCTCGGCACGAACAAGACCATTCAAAAGGCCGTCCAAAACACCGTCTCGCTGGTCGCCCCCGCGGATCTTGATCCCTACGTGCCAAAGATGCAGGTCAAGGAGAAGGCCATGGGCGGCGGCGGTGGCGGCGGTGATCGCTCTCCCCTCCCTGCCAGCAAAGGCAAATTGCCCCGTCCCGACCTCAAACAGTTCACCCCGCCGGTCGCCGTCATCAACAACGAGAACCCGCGACTCATCATGGAGCCGACCATCATCGCTCCCCCGGACGCCAATCTCCCCAAAGTCAATCTCCCCAATTACGGTGATCCGTTCGCCAAGGCCGGCCCTCCCTCCAACGGCCCCGGCTCCGGCGGCGGCATTGGCAGCGGTTCCGGCGGCGGCGTAGGCTCCGGCGAGGGCGGCGGCTTCGGACCCGGCAAAGGCGGCGGCTTTGGCGGCGGCGCGTTCCGCATCGGCGGCGGCGTCAGCGCTCCTGTCCCCATCTTCAAGGTCGAACCCGAATACTCCGAAGAGGCCCGCAAGGCCAAGTTCCAGGGCACCGTCCTGCTCGCCATCGTCGTCGATGAATCCGGCCAGACCGGCAATGTCCGCGTCGTCCGCGCCCTCGGCATGGGTCTCGACGAAAAGGCCATGGAGGCCGTCCGCAAGTGGCGCTTCAAGCCCGGCTACAAGGACGGCAAGCCCGTCTCCGTCCTGGCCAACGTCGAAGTGAATTTCCGCCTGTTGTAAACGTCCGTCTCCCGCGCACTCTGGCCCGGCCCCACCTCGGGACCGGGCCTTCTTCTTATTAGGCCCCCTTCTCCACCTCTACCCCAGCCGGCGCCTTTACATCGATCACAAGGCCCGTAGGACCGCCTCTCTCCACACGCACCTCGATCAGGCCCCTGGGATGTGGAATTACCCCGCTGACCCGCTGGAGCGGCCCCAGAGACGGCGAAACGCGGATCTTGCGGAACCCCGGCGCGGCCGAGTCCACGCCCAGCACGGTGCGGAAGAACTCGATATTCGGGCTCGCCCCCCACGCATGACAATCAGATCGCGTGTACGGTGAATCCATCTCCGCCCACGTCGTCAAATCTTCCTTCAGCATGAACTCCCACGTCCCCAGCCGGTTCAGATACTGATCTCCGAGCCCCGCCTTCGCCATCGCGCGGTCCAGGTAGTACCGGAAGTACACCGTGCACTGATACAGCGCCTTGTCGGCCTCCACGCGCTGCATCAGATCCTTCTGCGCGCCGCTCTCCGCCACGTCGGCCAGCACCGCCAGCACGTTCGCATGCTGCGAGAAATGCGTGTGCGCCAGATCCTCGCTGAACATCTTCTTTTCAGCGCTCCAGAACCGCTCCCGCACCGCCCGCGCCAGCCGCACCGCCTGCATCTTGAACCGCCCAGCAAACTGCGCGTCGCCCACAGCCGCCTCCAGTTCGCCCGCCCATTGCAGCGCCAGCACCAGTTGCAGTTGAATCGTCCCCGGCATCGTGCCCGCCTCCGACGGCGGCCGCCCGTTGGGCCACTTCGGCACCCAGTCCACGTAGTTCCACCACGGCATCGTCCCCAGCAACCCGTCGTCTTTCAGGAAGCTCTCATACCACCCCAGCACCGCGCGCACGCCCGGCAGCATCTGCCGCACAAACGCCGGATCATCCACATACCAGCAGTAATCCCGAACCATCCCGATCCACCAAAGGCAGAACGGCGGAATGTACTGCTGCAGCGCGCTGGGCGCCCGCGAATACGTCGCCCCCTCCGGCGTCCGCGAGCTGTCGATCTGCTCGATTGCGTTTCTCATGAGCCGGTGATCGCCCGTCATGAACAATGACACCAGCGCCTGGATCCGCGTGTCGCCCGCATACTGCAACTGCTCGTAATAGGGGCAATCCATGTAGCTCTCGTGCGCGCACAGCCGCGCCGTCCGCCACCCCACTTCTAAAATTTTCTGGTGCAGCGGGTTGCCGGATTCAAACTTCGCCTTCACCGTGAAGGGATACCCCGTGTATACCGCCCTCAAGTCGCCCAGCACCAGCGGCTCCGCCTTCGTCTCGATCGTCACCTGCAGATACCGCCACGTCCGCCAGAACAGCGGCCGCCACGTCCGCTTCGCCCCATCCGGCAGGATCTTGTCGAAGTACCCCCGCAGGATCTTGCCCTCCACCTCTCTGCGGTTCCGCTTCGTCGGCCGCGGGCGCAGCGCCTCGTAGGGCGCCTCGATGTAGCGCACCGTGATCTCCGCCCCCAACCCGCCCTCCAGGTCCAACTCCGGAAACGCGCACGTCAAGACGTCCTGATCCAGCAGCAGCACCGCCTTCGTATTCGCCGGCACCGTAACCGCAGCCTTCCGTGCGGGAAACTCCGCCGGCGGCGTCACGCCCTGCGCGGACCGCAGCCTCGCCAGCCGCACCGGCGTCTCTTCCATCATCGGGATCGGACGCGGCACAATCATCCACCGCGACGGCGAATCCGATGCCTCCCGCGCCGCTGCCGCCGGACCGTTCTCCACCGCCGCCCACGCCGCATCGTCGAACGCCGCCGTCTGCCACCCCCACGGATGCTGCGCCGCCTCAAATTTCTCCATCGGGCTGATCGCGTAGTAGCCCGGCCCGATCTCAGACCACAGATTTCCCGGCAGAGGATACGGCGAATACGCGCGGTTTTGCACTGCCTTCCACCCCGCCGTCCCCGTGTTCACCAGCTTCTCGTGATCGCCATCGGCCGCCTGCAACAGGAACCCCGTCCGGTTCGACCATTGCGCCAGCCCGGCATACTGCGCCTCGTTCCACACCACCGCCGCCAACACGTTGTTGCCGGCTTTCAGATGCGGCCCCAGGTCCACCGTCTCGTAGCGCCAGTGATACAGATCCCCGCGCGCCGGCCCCCAGGTCACCTTCACACCGTTCACGAACAGCTCATACCGGCTGTCGCCCGTGACATGCACCCGGAACACGCCCGGCGCCGTCTCCAGCGTAAACGAACGCCGGAAATGATACACGCCATACATGTTCGCGGGAGCCCCGGCGGGGAACACCCATCGCGCATTCCAGCGGCTGGATTTGAGATCGAGTTCAGCGCCGCTCAATAACGCGGCAGCCCCGGATTGCAGGAGGAAAAGTCGGCGGGTTGGCACACTGAGAGTATATCTCCGCCCCTCGCCCCGCCAGCGGACCCGCTACTCTTTTTTCAGAGTAAACGTGCCGTCTGCCTGGCCCGCGAAATCCACCGTGCCCTTGATCAGTTGGTCGGATTCCATCGTGCCCGTGTAAATGATCGTGACGGCGTTCCCATCGAAGTTGGCCTTCAGCGTCCACGTCACTTTCTTGCCCTCCACCGTGCCGGTGACGGGCGCCTCGCCCAGCATCCCTTTGTAGGTGCCGGTGATCTTGTCGCCATCCTGTTTGAACGTGAATACGGGCGTGGCATGGTTGCCCGCCACGTCCACCTCGCCGTTCCATTTGCCGGTGACATCGGCAAACAGCGGAGCGGCGAGCAATACGAGCAGAGGGAGCATCAGTTTCATAAACGGCCTTCCTGTCTGGCAGTGGCGCACTCCGCGCACGGACACAGCTTGCGCAGGTGCTCGAACGAGTAGATCCCCGTGTTGTGCCCGTCGCTCCAGTGGATCCGCACTGCGTACGTGCCCACCTCCTCAATCGACAGCATCTTCAACACCGGCGTGAACATCTGGAACGGGCTCGGCGGCGGCGCCGGCGCAGAGTAGTTCGATTTCATCGGCTCGGTCCCATGCGCCCCCGTGCACGACGCGCACGGGCATTCGTCGCGCAGCAGGCCGCAACCCAGGTCGCTCTTGTGGCCGTCGGACCAATCGATTTTGATCCCCTTCGACTTCGACACGGCTATATGCAACGGATCAGTGGAAATGGTCATGATAGTTAGTGGACGCGCTCAATGTCGCGCACGCCCGAGACACGGCGCATCGCGGATACCACCCTCTCGAGTTGCTTCTTGTCGCGCACCTCGACGGTCATCTCCACGATGGCGGAATCGAACTGTTTCTCGTCCGCGTGGGCCTCCACGCTGCGGATGTTCACCTCTTCGTCAAAGAGGATCTGCGTTAACTGGTTCAGCATCCCTGCGCGGTCATCCGTATGTACGATGATCCGCACATTGAAGCTCTCGCGCGCCCCGCGCGCCCATTCCACCTCGATGCGCCGCTCGGCCTCATACATCAGGTTCTGGACGTTCGGACAGCCCTTGGAGTGCACGGCAACACCCTTGCCGCGCGTGATGTATCCAACAATGGGTTCTCCGCGGATCGGGTTGCAGCACTTCGCGCGGTAGGTAAGCAGATCGTCGATACCCTTTACCTGGATGACATAGTCTTTGGCCGCGCTGCCGGCGCGATCGCGTTCAGGCTGATACGCGGGAACTTCGGCCGCGGCCGGGGCAGCCGGCGTCTCCGGCTCCACCACGCCCGGCGCCAGTTTCGATAGCACCTGCCGGGCCGAAAACTTCCCCCACCCCAGCGCCGCGTGCAGGTCTTCCGTCTTGGCGCAACCATACTCCGTCGCCACCACTTCCATCTGTTGCCGCGTGATCCGGCTCAGCGCCACGCCCAGCCGCCGCGCCTCGCGCTCCAGCAGTTTCTGGCCCAGTTCGACGGATTTCTCCCGCTCGGTCGCGTTGATCACGTGGCGGATCTTGTTCCGCGCCCGCGTGGTCTTGACGAAAGACAACCAGTCCCGGCTAGGCTGGCCGCCGTTCTGCGTCATGATCTCCACAATGTCGCCATTGCGCAGACCGTGCTTCAGCGGCACCATCCGGTTGTTCACCTTCGCGCCGATGCAGCAGTGCCCCACGTCCGTGTGAATCGAATACGCAAAGTCGATCGGCGTCGCCTCGCGCGGCAGCACCACCACGCGCCCCTTCGGCGTGAAGCAGTATACCTCCTCCGGATACAGATCCACCTTCAGGTTGGACATGAAATCGGAGGGATCCCGCATCTCCCGCTGCCACTCCACCAACTGCCGCAGCCACGCGATCCGCTGGTCGTCTTCCGCCGGACCCTTCTTGCCTTCCTTGTACTTCCAGTGCGCCGCGATGCCCTCTTCCGCCAGCCGGTGCATCTCTTCCGTCCGGATCTGCACCTCGAACGAAACCCCCATCGGCCCCATCACCGACGTGTGCAGCGATTGATACAGGTTCGGCCGCGGGATGGCGATGAAGTCCTTGATCCGCCCAGGGATCGGGTGCCACTCGTTGTGAATCACGCCCAGCGCCGCATAGCAGTTCTTCACCGAATCCGTGATGATCCGCACACCCAGCAGGTCATAGACTTGATCGATGTCGATGCGCTGCTTCTTCAGCTTCTGATAGACGGACCACGGCCGCTTCACGCGCGCCTGCACCCTTACCGGAATGTGCTCCTCGGCCAACTTCACCAGCACAGTCTCCCGGATCTGGTCCAGCACCTGCTCGTTCGCCTGCCGCTTCACCTCGATCGCTTCCGTCACCTCGTGATAGGCGGGCGGGTCCAGATACTGAAAACCCAGATCCTCCAACTCGGCACGCAGTTTGCCCATGCCCAGGCGGTGCGCGATTGGTGCATAAAGTTCGATGGTCTCCGCCGCGATCCGCTCCTGCCGCTCGCGCGAAAGCGAGCTCAACGTACGCAGATTGTGCAGCCTGTCGGCCAGCTTCACGATGATGACCCGGATATCCTCCACCATCGCCAGCAGCATCTTGCGGACACTCTCCGCCTGCCGGTCCTCGCGGTTGTGCAGGTTGATCTTGCTCAGCTTGGTGACGCCGTTGACACACCGCTCGACGTCCGGTCCGAAGAGCTTCCGGATCTCCTCCGTCGAAGTTTCCGTGTCTTCAATCGTGTCGTGCAGCAGGCCGGTCAATAGACACACCATGTCCATCGACATCTCGGCCAGCGTCTGCGCCACCGCCAGCGGGTGCAGCATGTACGGCTCGCCCGAATCCCGCGTCTGCGGCGCGTGCTTCAGTGACGCAAATTCAAATGCCCTGCGCAGCACGGCCGTGTCTTCGTTCGGACGCCTGGCCAGTACGGTCGCCTGCAGTTCCTGATACGCCGTCTCCATCTCGGGGGTGATACCGGGCAAGGCGGGCGCGCCCGCTGGGGTAGGGAGATGGACTGCGTCGCGAGTAGCCGGGTTTTCCATGAGGCGGGCGGGACCTGAAAACAAAAATGCGAGGGCCACCCCGGAGGAGCGCCCTCGCATTCATTCTAACGAAACCAGCCGGAACGGCGAAGGTTTACTTCTTCTCTTCCGACACGATGCCAGAGGTCTTCGGCGCCCGCTCGGCCTTCACCTTGCGAGTTTCCAGTGCCTTGGCGATCCATTGATCGGCCGCCTCGGTGTCTTTCGTGTAGCCCGCATCGTTGTCGGCGATGTCGGCGCGTTCACGATAGAGCAGGTTCAGATACGCCATCGCGTCGTCGTATTCTTTGTCGATCTCAAGCGCCTTTTCCAGGTTCTTGATACCGGCCGAGATCACGTCGTTGTACTTCTCCTGCAACTCCGCCTTCACCTTCTTGTCCTTGATTGGACCAGGGGTTTCCGGCTTCATGCCGAGCTTAGTCCGCGCTTCCATCCACGCCGGATAGAACTTGGACCACGCCACAACACCGAGCGAGTAGAATGCTTCCTTCTCGGTCGGGTCGGCCTCGGCCAGCTTCTTGTACCAGTCGGCGGCAACGTCCAGTTGCTTCATCTTGTCGCCCATCGCCGTCATGCCATTGGTCCGCTGGAAGGCCAGCGATGCCAGTGACTTGAGCGCGGCGGTGTTCTTCGGATCGCCGTCCAGAATCATCTTGAAATTGGCCGCTGCCTGATCCGCAAACGCGTTGTTCTCAGGAGAATCAGCGCCCGGGATGTACTGGCTCATGTAGGACGTGGCCAGATACAGGCGGGCCGTGGGATAAGTCGGGTCTAGATCGATGGCCTTCTTGAAGAACTCAACGGCGTCGCCGTACTTGGCGCCCTTGAATGCCTGGACACCCTTGTTCAGGTTGTCCCGAGCTTCCAGCTTCTTGCAGCCGGTCGTCAATCCTGCCAGCAGGAGCGCCGCCGCCGCGGTAAGGGTAATGAGAGCTTTGCGATTCATCGGTATACTGTCTCCGGCTATTCGCCAGCCTCCATCTTAGCCGTCATTAGTCCGACCTTATCCATCTGCGCACCCTTGGCAATGTCAATTGCCTTGGCCACCGTCTGGAATTCAAGATCGGGATCAGCCTTGACGAAGCACACACGCTCGGCGCGAGTCTTGAAGACCGCCATCAGGCGTTCCTGCAATGCGCTTTCCGCGATCGGCTCCGCGTTGAGCATCAGCGACTTGTCTTTGTTGATGACGATGATCACTGTGCGGTCCACGGTCGGGGGGGGAGCATCCTTAGGAGGCGGCTGAGGGATCAGCGCTTCCAAACCCTTCGGCGTGAGCGGCGTGATGACCATGAAAATGATGAGAAGTACTAGAAGGACGTCGATCAGCGGAGTCATGTTGATGTCTGACTGCGGTCCGCCATCGCCTCCGCCAACTGCCATGCTCATGGGGAAATCTCCTTTAAACTTGTTGCTATCGCACCTCGACGGTGCGCCCGGCCGGCTCGGGCCGCCCCCGGCTCAATCTCTTAGTTGACGGCGCCGCCCGCGGCCTCAGCCTTCGCCTTCGCCTTCGCGTCCAAATCGGTCAACAGACCAATATTGTCCACGCCGGCGGCACGCAGGTTGTCCACCACTTCGACGACCTTCTCATAGCGCGCGCGGGAGTCCGACTTCACATAGCAAGTCTTGTCCAGGCGGCCGGTCAACAGGTCCTTTACCTTCCCGGGCAGGTCGGCAGGGGTAATCTGTGACGAACCGAGGTAGACACGGCCATCGCGGGTTACAGCCACCAGTACGGCGTCTTCCTTGTCCGCGTTTGCCAGCGCTACCGGATTGGTAGTCATGGCGAGATCCACGCTGACGCCCTTTGAAAGCATCGGCGTGATCACCATGAAGATGATCAGCATCACGAGCATCACGTCGACCATCGGGGTCACGTTGATGTCCGACATCGTGCCCTTATCTGAAATTCTCTTCTTCTTGGCCATCCGTTTTCTCCTTGATCTCTCCTGCCGGCTACATGGACGCGTACCCACGCCGGAAGCCGCCATCCCTGGCAGCCTCCGGCTGGGCTCGATCAACTCGCCGGTCAGTCAACAGACAGGAAACGCGAAGCTTACTTCGCTGCGCCCTTCTGGGACCGCTTCAGGAAGTAGTCAATCAGTTCGGAGCTGGAGTTTTCCATCTCGACGTCAAACGACTTGAGGCGGGTGTTGAAGTAGTTGAACATCCACACGGCCGGGATGGCCACGAAGAGACCGATGGCGGTCGCCACAAGGGCTTCCGAAATACCGCCGGCCACCGCGCCCAAACCCGTCGACTTCTCAGTCGCGATGCCCTTGAACGCGTTGATGATGCCAACCACCGTGCCGAACAGTCCGACGAACGGCGCTGTCGAACCGATCGTTGCCAAGCCGCTGATGCCGCGCTCCATCTCGGAGTGCACGATCGCTTCGGCACGCTCCAGGGCGCGCTTCGAGCTCTCTACCATCTCGCCGGGAATCTCGGAGCTCACCTGGTGGGCGCGGAATTCCTGCAAACCTGCCACAACAACCTTGGCCAGGTGCGACTTCTTGTAACGGTCCGCAATCTTAATCGCTTCGTCGAGCTTGCCTTCGCGCAACGCGCCGGCAACCGCCGGAGCGAACAGCCGCGATTGCTTCCGCGCGGCATTGTACACAATCAAACGATCGATCATGACGCCAATCGACCAGGCCGACATGATGAAGAGGGCGATTACGACGGCTTTCGCCATCCAGCCCATCTGGGTCCACATCGACCGGAGGTCGAAACTGACGGCGCCTTGTTCCTGCAAGAGCATGAACGCCCATACCTGCAACTGAAGAAGCATCTTCTCTATTCTCCTGCGAGTTGATTTAGTCTAAACGAGTCTGACGAGTGCCTACTGGTTCAACGTGAAATTCACGTCGATCTGCGTGACGACCTCCACCGGTTCGCCGTTCAGCAGCGTGGGCTTGTAGCGCCACTGCTTCACTGCGTCGGTGGCCGCCTGCACCAGCAACGGGTGACCCGATACCAGAGTGAGATTCTGGATCGCGCCGTCGCGGCCGATGATGGCGGTAAAACGAACTGTGCCCGAAATGCGCGCCTGCTTCGCCAGCGGCGGATAGGCCGGCCGTGGCTGGTTGACGAGCATCGCCTGCTGGACGTTGCCGCCCACCGTGATGCGCTTCGGGGTTGCCTTGACTTCTTGTTTGACCGGGGGCGGAGGAGGCGGAGCCGCTGCGGCCACACCACCAATCAAACCACCGATGACACCACCAGGCGTGCCGCCGGGGACGCCACCGGGGACGCCTCCAGGAACGCCGGCGCTCGCCGCCGGAAGCTCGTCTTCCCTGATCATCGCAATCTCTTTCGGGACCTGCTTGGGCGCCATCAGACGGGATCCGTCAAACTGGCGGGGCACCACCTTGATCACCTTCACCACTGCCGCTGCCGGTGGCGGCGGTGGCGGTGGCGGTGGCGGCGGAGGAGGAGCCACCAGCATGGAACTCAGCGCGGTCTTTGGGAGAAGCTCGGGGTTCAGCAGTGGGACGATGACGCCAGCGGTCACCAATACGAACTGGAATAGGGTGGATATGATCACCGTCCAACTCTTGTTGGTTTTGGCGTTTCCGTCCACGAAGCTTTGTTCAAACATGAGCCATCCTCTCCTTGGGTCCCGGTCTCCGGCACCCCGGAAACCGTTCACACCCTTTTTGACACCGGAGCTTCACGCCGGTTCCCGGCATTGCCGCTCTTTTGGTCTTTTTTAATCTGCCAATCCTGCCCCGGCCTGCATGTTCCGCAGTCCGATGCCCTCTACTTGCCCGCTGCCGCCGGAGTCTTCTTCCGCTTCTGGTTAAAGTTGTGCCAGAACACAAGAATCGGACTCGCGACGAAGATCGACGAATAGGTACCCACGATGATACCCGCAACCAACGCAAATGCAAAACCGTTCAACACCGGCCCGCCGAAGATCAGCAGCGACACCGCCGAGATGAACGTCAATCCCGAGGTCAGGATCGTCCGGCTCAACGTCTGGTTGACGCTGTCGTTCACGATCTGCTCGTTCAGGTCCCTCCGCGATAACTTCAGGGTCTCGCGAATTCTATCAAAAACCACGATGGTGTCGTTCATCGAGTAGCCGACCAGCGTCAGCAGCGCCGCCACCACGTTCAGCGAGATCTCCTTGCCGAACAGCGAGAACAGCCCCAACGTGATGATCACGTCGTGGAATACCGCAATCACGGCGGCCAGTCCGTAGATGAACTCAAACCGGAACCACAGATACGCCAGCATGCCCGCCAGCGAGTACAACGTCGCCAGCACGGCCTTGCTGCGCAGCTCCGCGCCGATCTTCGGCCCCACTACTTCCGCGCCGATCACGGAGAACGAGGAGAGCGAGCACTGCTGCTTCAACACCCCGATCACCTGCGGCGTTACGCCCGCCACTCCGCTCAATTGGTCGAAGCTCGTCACGATGCCGGAGCGCGGCGGCGTGTTCTTGAACGTCAACGCGGCCTTCGCGACGTCGCGCAACTGCTGGTCGTTTAGACTCGCCCCGGCCTGCTGCAGCGGATCGCGCAGCTTGTCCACCAGGCTCTGCTCGCTCGCATTGTTGAAGTCCAGCTTGCCCGACGTGTCGCCAAAGTTGGAGGCCAGAATGTCGCTCAGCGTCTTGCGCTCGGCCGCCAGTTGCAGCTCGTCCTTCATCGGCGTGCCGATGATCACCGAATTCTGCCCCGGGATCTCCTGCACCGAGATCTCTCCGCCGATCTTCGCCGATACCAGCGTCCGGATCTTGTCCACCGGAGGCGCGCTCGAGAACTTCACCGTCAGGTTCGATCCGCCCGTGAAATCGATGCCGTACTTCAGCCCGCCCTTGCCCACCCAGCTCACCAGGCCCACTGCCGTCAGTACCAGCGAGGCCCCGATGAAGATTCCCTTCTTGCCAAGGAAATCGATTTTTGTGTATTTGAATAGCTCCATGGTCTGTTCCGTGTCCCGTTAGATTCCAATGCTCAACTTCGCGTTCGATCCCTTGCCCGCCATCTCAAACTGGAAGAGGGCGCGGGACACAAACACGCTGGTGAACACGTTTGCCACCAGACCAATCACCAGCGTCACGGCAAAGCCGCGCACCGCTGGCGTTCCGAACATGAACAGAAATGCGCAGCTCACCACCGTCGCCACGTGCGTGTCGATGATGGTCAGGAACGCCTTGGCAAAGCCCGTATCGATGGCCGCCATCGTCGCCTTGCCGGCCCGCAGCTCTTCGCGGATACGCTCGAAGATCAGCACGTTGGAATCCACCGCCATGCCGATCAGCAAAATGATGCCGGCGATTCCTGGCAGCGTCAACACGGCCTTCAGATATGCCAGCACGCCGATCAGGATGATCGCGTTCAAGATCAGAGCTATGGTCGCGTTCACGCCGCTCATCGCGTAGTACGCCAGCATGATCACGATTACCACGATCAACCCTACCAATCCCGCGATCAGCCCCTGGTGAATCGAATCCGCTCCGAGCGACGGCCCTACGGTCTGCTCCTGCAGGTAGATGATCCCCGCCGGCAGCGAGCCCGCACGCAGCACCAGCGCCAGATCGCTGGCGTCCTGCTGCGATCCCGCGCCCGTGATGCGGCCTGAATCTTCAATCCGGCTCTGGATCGTCGGCGCGCTCTTCACCTGGTTGTCCAGCACAATCGCCAGCCGCTGGCCGACGTTGGCTTCCGTGAACTTGCCGAAGCGGCCCTTCGCATCCTGCGACAGAATGAAGGAGGTCTCCCACTTGCCAAACTCGTCCTGCGCCGGCTTGGAGTCGCGCAGGTCGCGGCCGGTGATCACCGGCGTCCGCGTCACCAGATACCAGCCCTCGTTCTGCTCGCGCGCCGCCGACGGCACGGATTTCAAGAGCTTCGTGTTGAGCGGCAGCACGCCGCCATTTTTGCCCAGCGCATCTTCCATCCGCGCGAATGGCCCGTCTTTTACTTCGTATAGTTCCAGCATCGCCGCTGTCTGCAAAATCGATTTCACTCGCGCCGGATCATCCAGTCCCGGTAGCGATACCAGAATCTCCGAATCCGAATCCGCGCCGCCCCGCGCCTGCACGCTACTCTCGGCCAATCCCAGACCGTTGATGCGGCTCTCGATCGTCGTCATCGAGCGCGACACCACGTCTTTTTTCAACGTCATCGCTTCCGTCGGCTTCATCGTCAGCCGGTAGTCGGTCGAGTTCAGCGGTGTCAGCACCCAACTGCCCAGCGTCTCGTTCACCAGGGTCCGGAACGCCGCTGTCTTGTCAATCGGCACGCCCTTCACCGAAATCTCGATCTTCGTCGCGTCAGCCAGCGACTTGGGCTCGCTGTTATCCATGCCGCCGAACGGGATGGCCTGCTTGGCCATTTCTTCTTTCAGCCGTGCGATCACGGTGATGGCCTCTGCCTTGAATGCGTCCTGCACCTGCACTTGCAGCACCAGGAGCGACCCGCCCTTAAGATCCAGGCCGAGTCGAATATTGTTGTTCCAGTTGGTTACAATCTCGTCCATCGACTTCGGGATCCCGATCATGCCGTAGACGCAGATCAGAATCGTAGCCACAATCAGGACGGCTTTCCACTTGAGATTCTGCATGGTTGTTACTTTCCGCTAGGGTTAGGACTTTTTCTCCGCGTTCACCATGCTGGCTACCGCGCCACGGGCAAACTGCAGTTTGATGTTGTCGGGCTTCACGCGCACCACAATCGTGTCGTCCGGGTGGACCGCCACAATCGTGCCGATGATGCCGCCGTTGGTGACTACCTCGTCACCGCTTTTAAGTTCCGATAGCATCTTCTGCTGCTGCTTCTTCTGCTTCTGCATCGGCATGAAGAGAAGGAAGTAGAAGATCGCGAAGATCAGGATTATCGGGAGAAATTGGACCAGCGTGCTGGGCACTGCCGGCATCTGAAGAAGGAGGAAACTCATTGCCAAACCGGTATCACCTGTTCTGACGTGGCGAAAATTCGCTTGCGACGCGCAGCATCTGCCTCACATCTAGCCTATCAGGGTTGTATCCGGACCAGAGGCAAACGACCGCGCAGTCTTCAAGAACTCAGGGAAGGTCCCAAGTAAGATAGCCTCTCGCATGCGGCGCATGATGTCAAGGTAATGCCGCAGGTTGTGTAGCGTCGCCAAAGTACTGTAGAGCATCTCACCGGCCTGAAACAAATGGCGAAGATAGGCCCGCGAGAACGTTCTGCAGGTATAACACCCGCACTTCTCGTCTATCGGCCCCGCATCGTCCCGGTACTGCGCCTGCTTGATGATCACCCGCCCGCCCGTCGTAAAAAGACACCCGTTCCGCGCGTTCCGCGTCGGCATCACGCAGTCCATCATGTCCACGCCGCGCGCGACATACTCCGGCAACTCCCCCGGCATCCCCACGCCCATCACATAGCGCGGCTTATCCGCCGGCAGTAGCGGCACGGTGACCTCGGTCATCTCCATGCTCAACTCCCGCGGCTCGCCCACGCTCAACCCGCCAATCGCATAGCCTTCCGCCTCCAGCTCAATCAGCCGCGCCGCACATTCCCGCCGCAAATCTGCATACATCGAACCCTGCACAATCGGAAACAGCGTCTGCGCCCGCTCCCGCGATTTCATCCGCTCCCGGTAGTGCGTCATGCCCCGCCCAGCCCACCGCGCCGTCAGCTCCATCGATTTCCGCGCCGCCTTCGGGGTCGCCGGATAATCCGTGCACTCGTCCAGCATCATTAAAATATCGCTACCTAGCGCCAACTGCACGTCCACCGTCGATTCCGGCGTGAACAGATGCTTGTCGCCGTTCAGATGCGATTGGAAAACCACGCCCTCTTCCCGCAGCTTCCGCAGCTTGCTCAAAGACCACACCTGAAACCCGCCCGAGTCCGTCAGAATCGCCCGCGGCCACTGCATGAACCCGTGGATGCCGCCAAATTTCTCAATCAGCTCATGGCCCGGCCGCAGGTACAGATGATAGGTATTGCCCAGAATAATCTTTGGATCCAATTCCTCAATCAGCTGCTTCTGCGTCAGCCCCTTCACCGTCGCCTGCGTGCCAACCGGCATAAAGACGGGTGTTTCTATCGTTCCGTGCGCCGTGTGGAGCAGCCCGGCGCGCGCGCCCGTCTCCGGGCAAACTGCTTGGATTTCGAACGGGAGTGTCTGCAAGGGTTAAACTAGGTAGTTTAACTCTCTCCATGGCACTGCGGCTTCACAACACTCTCACCCAGGAACTCGAAGAGTTCCGTCCGCAAGACGACAACACCGTGCGCATGTACACATGCGGACCCACCGTCTACCACTACGTCCACATCGGCAACTTCCGGACGTTTACCTTCCAGGACATTCTCCGGCGTACTCTCCTCGCCCGCGGCTATGTCATGGATCACGTCATGAACATCACCGACGTGGAAGACAAAATCATCCGCAACGCCATGGCTGCCGGCGTCACCATCAACGAGTACACCGCCCAGTACACCAAGGCCTTTCTCGACGATTCCGCCGTGCTCCGCCTCCAACGCCCGGAGCGCGTCGTCTTCGCCACCGAGCACATACCCGACATGGTTGCCGCCGTCGAGAAACTCGCTGCCTCCGATCACACTTACGTCAGCGACGGCTCCACGTACTTCAAAATCGGCACCTTCCCCGGCTACGGCAAGCTCTCCCACACCAACTTCAGCGGCAACATCGCCGGCGCCCGCGTCGAGGTCGACGAATACGATAAGGACGACGCCCGCGATTTCGTCCTCTGGAAATCGCAGAAGCCCGGCGAGCCCGCCTGGGATGCCTCAATGGGGGCTGGCCGCCCCGGCTGGCACATCGAGTGCTCCGTCATGGCCATGAAGTATCTCGGCGAGACCATCGACATCCATACCGGCGGCGTAGACCTCGTCTTCCCACACCACGAAAACGAAATCGCCCAGTCCGAGGCCCTCACGGGCAAACAGTTCGTCCGCTACTGGGTCCACGCTGAACACCTTATGGTCGAGGGCCAGAAGATGTCGAAATCGCTCGGCAATTTCTTCACCCTCCGCGACATCCTGGAGCGCGGCTACTCGCCCGAGGCCATCCGCTACCTCCTCGCCTCCTCCCAGTACCGCAAGCAGTTGAACTTCACCTTCGACGGCCTCAAGGCGGCCTCCACCTCCATTGATCGCCTCCGCAACTTCGAGCTTCGCCTGAAGAACGACAAGCTCGCCATCGGCCTCAATGAGCAGATCGACGCCCGCTCCGCCCAGGCCCTCCAGGCCTTCCACGCCGGCCTCGACGACGACCTCAACACCGCCGACGCCCTCGCCGCCATCTTCGAATACATCCGCGAGGTCAACTCAGCCATGGACGCCGGCGAGTTCCGCGCCGGCAACGTGGCCGGCGCCCTCAAGCTGCTCGCCGATTTCGACGCAGTCTTCGATGTCCTTACCCCCTCGCAGAAGGAGGGCGGTCTCACCGACGCCGAAATCGACGCCCTCATCGCCGGTCGCGCCAAGGCCAAAAAGGCTCGCGATTTCGCCCGCGCCGACGCCATCCGCAACGAACTCATCGAGCTCGGCGTCATTCTTGAAGACACCAAGGACGGTGTCCGCTGGAAAAGGAAATAGTCAGTTGAAGATTCAGACCAAAGCCGTTCACGCCGGTGATCGCAAGCCGGCGCAAACTCAGATCCCCGTCTCCACCCCCGTCCATTTCGCGGCAAGTTGGATCTGCGCCGATCAGGCCGAGCAGGACCGCATCTTCGGCGCCGAGGAGAAAGGCTTCGCCTACTCCCGCTACGCCAATCCAACCAACCAAGCGCTCGAGGACCAGATCACCGCCCTCGAAAACGGCTTCGGTTCTCTCGCCTGCGCCTCCGGCATGGTCGCCCTCCAGCACGCCCTCACCGCCGCCCTCATCGATCGTCCCAAGCGCGTCCTCTGCGCCCGCGACATCTACGGCGCTACTATCAAGCTCCTCATGGATGTCCTCGGCCCGTTCGGCGTCGAAACGACATTCGTGGACACAAACGACCTCCCCGCCGTCGCCGCCAAACTGACCACCGAAAAATACGGCGTCCTGCTCATGGAGACCATCTCCAATCCCCTGCTCCGCGTCGGCGACATCCCTGCCCTCGCCGAGCTCTGCCGCGCCAACGGCGCCGCCCTCATGGTGGATAACACCTTTGCTTCGCCGCTCCTCGTCCGCCCCCTCGAACTAGGCGCCCACATCGTCGTCCA
Organism: Paludibaculum sp.; assembly: GCA_036504135.1. Taxonomy (GTDB): domain Bacteria; phylum Acidobacteriota; class Terriglobia; order Bryobacterales; family Bryobacteraceae; genus Paludibaculum. Next base: position 74,622 of record DASXVP010000019.1, on the reverse strand, counting down.
TAGCTCCACCAAGTATCTCGGCGGCCACGGCGACACGATGGGCGGCCTCATCGTCAGCGACGAAGAGCACTTCGAAACCATCCGCCGCCTCTCCCGCATCGCCGGCCCCATCCTCGGCCCCATGGAGTGCTTCCTCACCATGCGCGGCATCAAGACGTTCCCCCTCCGCATGGAGCGTCAGTGCCGCAACGCCCAGGGCTTCGCCGCCTGGCTGCGCCAGCAGCCCGGAGTCGAGCGCGTCTTCTATCTCGATGACCCCCAACACCCCGATTCCGCCGCCATCGCCCGCCTCATGCCCGACGGTCTGTACGGCGGCATGGTCAGCTTCGAGCTGAAAGGCGCCGCCAAGGCCGAGGTCTTCTCGTTCCTCGATCGCCTCCAGATGGTCGTAAAAGCCACCTCTCTCGGCGACGTCCACACCATGGTCCTCCACCCCTGGATCGCCTCCCACCGCGACGTCCCGCTCCGCCAGAAGGAGCGCATGGGCCTCCGCGAAAGCCTGGTCCGTTTCTCCGTAGGCATCGAGGCCCTGGAAGACATCATCGCCGACGTCCAACAGGCCCTCGCCTGACTCCATCGTGGGGCGGGCGCCCTCGCCCGCAAGGGGCCCCCTGGCCCCGCTTCGCACCTAACTCCCCGCCCCCTTCGCAAAATACCGCACCCCCGGCAACCCCTCAAAGTGCGCATCAAACGTCCAGAGCGCCGCCTTGTTCTCCAGGGCGGTCGCGTAAATAATGCTGTCGGCCGTCGCCAGCCGGTGCGCCGCCCCTACCTCCACCGCCTTCATCGCAAGCTCCACCGTGAGGTCCGCCACCGCACACTGCTTCATCATCACGGCCCGGCTCGCTGCCGCCGCATCGCCATGATTACGCCGCACCCACTTCACCACTTCCAGCACAACCACAGAAGGCACCACCACATTCGCCGGGTTCTTCAGCAGATCACGAATCGGCTTGGCCGCCGGCGCCCCCAGAAAATACTCAATCCACGCCGAGGAGTCGACGACGATCTTCATCAGCCCATTCCTCCTCCCGGTGGAAATCGTTGGGTGTCCCCCGCAAAGATCCAAAACCCTCGTCCGCCGTCATTACCCGCACCAGTTGGAGGCAATTCGACGTCCGGATAAACTCCCATCGCTGCCCAGGCTCGATCTCCATCGACTCCCGTATGTGCTTGGGGATAACGATCTGATATTTGGGTGACACAATCGACGCCATACTACTCTCCGCTAAAATGCTACCGCAATTGCCGATCGATCACAATCGGTTATACGCTTGCCGCACCCCGCCCCCCTGCGCTAAACTACAACTTCATGCAGACCGTCCTGAACATCGTCCGTCTTCACCACCATCATCATGCGGTGGGCGGGCGGAGCCTGTTCTGAGTGCGCTGCACGGAACAAGTTTCAAACCAAGCCCGCCGGTCCCTCACCGGCGGGCTTTTCTCTTGAGGAGTACGATGCAACTCGATTTCGCAAAAACCGGCGGCATGATTCCCGCCGTCATTCAGGACCACGCCACCGGCCGCGTCCTCATGGTCGGCTTCATGAACGAAGAGGCCTTCCAGAAGACCGTCGAGACCGGCTGCACCACCTTCTACAGCCGCTCTCGCAACAAGCTCTGGATGAAGGGCGAATCCTCCGGCCACCGCCTCCTTGTCAAATCCATTCAGACCGATTGCGATTCCGATTGCGTCCTCGTCCAGGTCGAGGCCGTCGGCCCCGGCGTCTGCCACGAGGGCTACCAGAGCTGCTTCTTCCGTACCCTCGAAAACGGCGCCTGGCAGATCACCGAAGCGCAAACCTACGATCCGAAACTCGTGTATTAGGAAACGTGTACTAACTCATGAAACTCAAACTCGGCATTCCCAAGGGCTCCCTAGAAAACGCCACGGTCGACCTCTTCCGCAGGGCCGGCTTCAACATCTCCACTTCCTCGCGCTCCTACTTCCCCGCCATCGACGACCCCGACATCGAGTGCATGCTCATCCGCGCTCAGGAAATGGCCCGCTACGTCGAAGACGGCGTCCTCGACGCCGGCCTCACCGGCCGCGATTGGGTCATCGAAAATGAGTCCGACGTCGTCACGGTCGCCGATCTCATCTACGCCAAGCAGAGCTTCGGAAAGGTCCGCTGGGTGCTCGCCGTCCCCGAATCCTCCCCCTTCCAAACCGTCCAGGATCTCGAAGGCAAAATCATCGCCACCGAGCTCGTCGGCGCCACCCGCCGCTACCTCGCCGCCCACGGCGTCACCGCCAAAGTCGAGTTCTCCTGGGGCGCCACTGAGGTCAAGCCGCCCATCCTCGCAGACGCCATCGTTGAGGTCACCGAGACCGGCTCATCCCTCCGCGCCAACAAGCTCCGCATCATGGAAACCGTGATGGAGTCCAATACCCAGCTCGTCGCCAACAAAGACTCCTGGGCCGATGCCTGGAAGCGTCAGAAGCTCGGCGACATCAAGATGCTCCTCGACGGAGCCATCAACGCCCTCGGCAAGGTCGGCCTCATGCTCAACGTCAATAAGGCCAATCTCCAGGCCGTCCTCGGCGTCCTGCCCGCCCTCAAAAACCCCACCATCAGCCATCTCAGCGATGGCGAGTGGCTCGCCGTCAATACCATCCTCGACGAATCCACCGTGCGCACCATCATCCCCCGACTCAAGCAGGCCGGCGCCGAAGGCATCGTCGAATACCCGCTCAACAAGATCGTCCTGTAGGAGAGAGCCATGCTCCGCATCGTAGAAAGCAAAGACGCCGGCCGCCTCCTCACGCGCCGTGCCGCCCGCATGGGCCAGGCCGAAACAACGGTCCGCCCCATCCTCGAGGCCGTCCGCAAACGCGGCGACTCCGCCCTCAACGAATACGCGCGCAAGTTCGATAACCTCCAGCGCAAGAACGTCGCCGTCCCCCCAGCCGAGCTCGCCGCCGCCGCCGCCCGCCTTGCCCCGGCCTTCCGCAAAGCCGTCGAGACCAGCGCGAAGAACGTCCGCGCATACGCCAGGCTCCAACTCCCCACCGCCAAATCCGCAAAGCCCGCACCCGGCCTCACACTCAGCCAGATCATCCGCCCACTCGATTCCGTCGCCGCCTACATCCCCGCCGGCCGCTATCCCCTGCCCTCCACCGTCATCATGACCGTGGTGCCCGCCCACGTCGCCGGCGTCCCCAACATCATGGTCTGCACCCCGCGGCCCGTAGACGAGATCCTCGGCACGGCCTCCATCCTGCAAGCCAATCGCGTCTTCGAAATGGGCGGCGCCCACGCCATCGCCGCCTTCGCCTTCGGCACCAAAACAGTCCCCAAGGCCGATCGCATCGTCGGCCCCGGCAACATCTACGTCGCCGCCGCCAAGAAACTCCTCGCCGGCGAAGTGGGCATCGATTTCGTCGCCGGCCCCACCGAGATTCTCATCATCTGCGACGAGGGCAACCCCGCCTGGCTCGCCGCCGATATGCTCGCCCAGGCAGAGCACGATACTGACGCCAGCGCCGTCCTCCTCACCACCTCCCGCACCCTGGCCGCCGCCGTCGTCGAGGAAATCGAAGATCAGCTCGCCACCCTCCCCACCGCCGCCACCGCCCGCGTCGCCATCTACAAAAACTCCGCCATCATCATCGTGCGCGACTCCGCCGAAGCCGTCGAAATCTCCAACCGCTTCGCCCCGGAGCACCTCGCCCTCCACGATCCCTCGCTCCTCCCCGGCATCGTCCACGCCGGCAGCGTCTTCCTCGGCGCCAACAGTCCAGAAGCCGCGGGCGATTACGCCTCCGGCCCCAATCACGTCCTGCCCACCTCCGGCGCCGCCCGCCTGCGCGGCGGCCTCTCCGCGGCCGATTACGTCAAGGTGATCTCCGTCCAGGAGCTCTCCGCGAAGGCGCTCCGCACCCTCACCCCAGCCATCACCACGCTCGCCCGAGCCGAAGGCCTCGAGGCACACGCCCGCTCCGTGGAGATCCGCAATGCTTAGCGCCCCACGCTGCACGCGCCACGCCGCCACACCCAACGCCCGCTGCTGCACGCGCCATACCGCCACACCCAATGCCCTCCGCGCCAGCGTTACCGAGCCGCGACCGTCAGGGAGCGGTACCCCCCAACTGCGAACTCTCCAACGAGGTGCTCAATGACCGGCCCTAAGCCCCGCCCCGCCGTCGTCAAGATGGCGCCCTACTCGCCGCCCGCCTCGGGCCGCGACGGGAAGCTGCGCCTCGATTTCAACGAGAACACCGTCGGCTGCTCGCCCCGCGTCACGGAGCTCCTCCGTCGCAAGCTCACCGAAGAGCAGCTCACGGTCTACCCCGAATACGAGGCCACGCGCCAGGCCCTCGCCGATTACTTCCAACTCCCCCAGGATCAGTTCCTGATCACCAACGGCACCGACGAGGCCATCCAGGTTCTCATCAACACCTACGTCGATAACCACGACGACGTCATCGTGCTCCACCCTTCCTACGCGATGTACAAGTTCTACGCCGAGGTCGCCGGCGCCGCTGTCCGCGAAATCAGCTATCGCAAGCAGGACCTCGCCTTCCCGATGCGCGAACTGCTCGCCAAAATCAAGCCCAAAACCAAAGCCATCCTCATCTCCAATCCCAACAACCCCACCGGCACCGCCATCGGCATCGGTGATATTGTGCGCATCCTTGAGGCCGCCCCCAACGCCGCCGTCCTCATCGACGAAGCCTACTTCGAGTTCTACGGCGTCACCGCCCTGCGCCTCATCGAGCAATACTCCAACCTCATCGTAAGCCGCACCTTCTCCAAGGCCTTCGGCATGGCTGCCCTCCGCGTCGGCTGCATCTTCTCCCAGTCCGCCAACGTCAAGTTCATGCACAAGGCCCAGTCGCCCTACAGCGTCAACCTCCTCGCCGCCATCGCCGTGCGCGCCGCCGTCGAAGACCGCGCCTACGTCGATCAATACGCCGCCAACGCCGTCGCCGCCCGCGAGATCCTCTACCAGGGCTTCACCAAACGCGGCATCACCTTCTACCCGTCCCAAGCCAACTTCGTCCTCTTCCAGGCCGGCAAGCGTTCCATCGAAATTCGCGACGCCCTGCGCGAGCGAGGCGTCCTCGTCCGCGACCGCAGCTACGAGCTCCCCGGCACCGTCCGCGTCACCGCCGGAACGCCCGAACAGGCCGCCCGCTTCTTCTCCGCGCTGGACGAGGTTCTTTAATCTATGAGCGAATCCATCATCGTCTTCGACATGGACGGAGTCCTCGTCGATGTCACCGGCAGCTACCGCGCCGTCATCAGCGAGACCATCCATCACTACACCGGCGTCACGCCTTCCAGCGAGGAGATCCAGGACTGGAAAAACCGCGGCGGCTACAACAACGATTGGCTGCTCTGCCATCACTTCTGCCGCGAGGCCGGCGTGGACGTGGATTACCAGGCCCTCGTCGATTACTTCAACGCCTCCTTCTTCGGCCCCAATGACGATGGCCTCATCCTGCACGAGAAGTGGATTCCCGCCGACGGCTTGCTCGGCCGCCTGGCCGCCCGCGCCCGCCTCGCCATCTTCACCGGACGCGATCGCCGAGAGCTCAACGCCACACTCACGCGCCTCCAACTTCATAACCAGTTCTACCCGCTCGTTACCGCCGAAAATGTAGCCCACGGCAAGCCCGCCCCCGACGGCCTCCTCCTCATCCGGGAAGAATTCCCCGGCGCCCGCCTCGTCTTCGTCGGCGATACCGTAGACGACGCTCGCAGCGCTGCGGCCGCCCAGGTCCCCTTCATTGGAATCGCCGCGCCAGACTCGCCCCGCCGCGATGCCCTCGTCGCCGCCCTCCGCCATGCCGGCGCCCTCGCCATCATCGAAAACATCAATCAGATCGAAGGAGTCCTGCCCACATGAGAACCGCCACTATAGACCGCGTCACCAAGGAAACTCAGATTCGCGGCACCCTCAAGATCGAGGGCAAAGGCCGCTACGAGATCTCCACCGGAGTCCGATTCCTCGACCATATGCTCGAGCTCTTCGCCAAGCACGGCGGCTTCGATCTCGCCCTCATCGCCCGCGGCGATCTCGACGTCGATCAGCACCACACCGTCGAGGACGTCGGCATCGTCATCGGCCAGCTCTTCGCCCAGGCCCTCGGCGACCGCATCGGCATCAACCGCGCCGGCTACTTCGTCCTGCCCATGGACGAGACCCTTGCCGTCGTCGCCGTCGATCTCGGCGGCCGCCCCTACCTCGTTTACGAGGACAAGGTCAAAACCCGCCTCGTCGGCGATCTCCAGTCCGAGCTCCTCGAAGACTTCTTCGGCGGCTTCACCGTCCACGCCGGCGCCAACCTCCACGCCAAGATCATGACCGGCCGCTCCAACCACCATAAGATCGAAGGCATCTTCAAATGCTGGGCCCGCGCCATGAAGTTCGCCTGCTCCAAAGACGCCCGCCTCAAGGATCAACTGCCCAGCACGAAGGGCCTTCTATGATCACGGTGGTCAACTACGGCGCGGGCAATCTGCGTTCCGTCGAAAACACCCTGGCCGAGGTCGGCGCCACCTACCACGTCACGCAGTCCGCCGCCGACATCGATGCCGCTGGGAAGCTCATCCTCCCCGGTGTCGGCCACTTCGGCCAGATGCTCCGCGCCCTCGACGACCTCGGAATCCGCGAGGCGCTGATCCGCAAGGCGAAATCCGGAGCGCCCTTCCTCGGCATCTGCCTTGGCCTCCAAGCCATGTTCGAATCCAGCGAAGAAGCCCCGGAACAAAAAGGCCTTGGCCTGTTTCCGGGCAGCGTGGACCGTTTCCCCCAGGACGCCCGTTGCCCACACATGGGCTGGAACGAAATCGTCCCCCGCGAAGGCGCCCGCCTCCTCCGCGACATCGGCCCCAAACCCTACGTCTACTTCGCCCACAGCTACTACTGCCCCGTCATCGACGCCACCGCCGCCACCTGCCACTACACCCTCGATTACACAGCCGTCCTCGAAAGCGGCAACGTCTTCGGAGTCCAGTTCCATCCCGAAAAATCCGGCCCCCTCGGCCTGAAAATCATCAAAAACTTCGTGGACCTCGAGTCCTCCGACGGGGGGCGGACGCCCTCGTCCGCGCGGGTCCCCCTGGACCCGCCACGGCGCTAACCAAGGACCCCCAAAAATGCTAGCCAAACGCATCATCCGCTGCCTCGACGTCACCGTCGGCCCAGTAAATCTAGCCGCCCACAACAACGCAGCCCCTGCCACCGGGGGGCGGACGCCCTCGTCCGCGCGGGTCCCCCTGGACCCGCCACGTGACTAACCAAGGACCCCAAAAATGCTAGCCAAACGCATCATCCCCTGCCTTGACGTCACCGCCGGCCGCGTCGTCAAGGGCGTCAACTTCGTTAGCCTCCGCGACGCCGGTGACCCCGTAGAACTCGCCGCCCGCTACAACGAACAAGGCGCCGACGAGCTCGTCTTCCTCGACATCACCGCCTCCAGCGACAACCGCGACACCATGGTCGATGTCGTCGCCCGCACCGCCCGCCAGGTCTTCATCCCCCTCACCGTCGGCGGCGGCATCCGCATCGTCGAGGACGCCCGCCGCATCATCCATTCCGGCGCCGACAAAGTCAGCGTCAACACCGCCGCCGTCCACCGCCCTGCCCTCGTCACCGAGGTCAGCAACGAGTTCGGCGCCCAGGCCTGCGTCCTGGCCATCGACGCCAAGCGCAACACAAAGGGCGGCTGGAACGTCTTCACCAAGGGCGGCCGCGTCGACGAAGGCATCGACGCCGTCGAGTGGGCAGCCCGCGGAGAAGCCCTCGGCGCCGGCGAGATCCTCCTCACCTCGATGGACTCCGACGGTGTCCAGACCGGCTTCGATTGCGCCCTCACCCGCGCCGTCTCCCGAGCCACAAAGATCCCCGTCATCGCCTCCGGCGGCGGCGGCCTCCCCGAACACTTCATCGAGGTGCTCACCGAAGGAGAAGCCGACGCCGCCCTCGCCGCGTCCATCTTCCACTACGGCACCTACACCGTCGATCAGCTAAAAGCCGAACTCGAAAAAGCCGGCGTCCCAGTGAGGAGAACCCCGTGATCATCCCCTGCATCGATCTGCAATCCGGCAAGGTCGTCCAGCTCATCCAGGGCCGCGAAAAAGCCCTCGAAGGTGCGCCGCCTTTGGAGATGCTCGCCCGCTTCTCCGCCTTCCCCGAAATCCAGGTCATCGATCTCGACGCAGCCATGGGCAAGGGCGAGAACAACGACATCGTCGAGACCCTCACCGCGAAAGCCACCTGCCGCGTCGGCGGAGGCGTCCGCACACCGGAGCGCGCCACCACACTCCGCGCCTGCGGAGCCGATAAAGTGATCGTCGGCACCTCCGCCTTCACCGCCGCCGGAGTCAATCACGCGCTTCTCGCAACCATCGCCGCCGCCGTCACGTCTGATCGCATCATGATCGCCATCGACACCAAGGGCGGCCGCATCACCGTCAAGGGCTGGACCGAATCCTTCAACCTCGCCGCCGAGGACGTCATCGCCGAACTCGAGCCCTACTGTGGCGGCTACCTCGCCACCTACGTCGATAAAGAGGGCATGATGCAGGGCACCGATCTCGATTGGTTCGCCCGTCTCCGCGCCGCCACCCGCAAGCCCATCACTGCCGCCGGCGGCATCACCACCCTCGACGACATTCGCGCCCTCACCGCCATGAACATCGATTGCGCTCTTGGCATGGCCATTTACACCGGCAAGCTCGATCTCGCCGAACTCGCTACACTGAACGCAAAATGAAGCTGCGCGCCTGCGTCATCGATACCGAAACCACCGGATTCAGCCACTCCGCCGACGACCTCATCGAGCTCGGCATCGTGCTCTTCGAGTTCGACCCCATCACCTGCGATGTCGGCGACATCCTCGATGAATACAACGGACTCCGCGACCCCGGCCGCGAAATCCCGATCGGAGCCACACAGGCCCACGGCATGACGTGGGACGACGTTCGCGGCCACAAGCTCGATGACGAACGAGTCCGGGCCATCCTCGCCCGCTCCGTCCACCTCATCGCCCACAACGCCCGCTTCGATCGCGGCTTCGTCGCCAAGCTTTATCCCGAGGTCGCGCGCGGCGATTGGCGCTGCTCCATGGATGGCATCCCGTGGCGCGCCAAGGGCTTCCCCTCCAAAGGACTCCAGGAACTCCTCAGCCGCCACGAGCTCCAGGTTGAAACCGCCCACCGCGCCCTCGACGACGCCCGCAACACCCTGCGCCTGCTCTCCCGGCGCCAGCCCGATGGCCGCACCTATCTCGCCGATCTGCTCAAGCCCAGCAAGCGTTGACCATGCGCCTCGCCGCCGCACTCCTCCTGCTCGCCTCCGCCGCCCACGCGCAGTTCAAGAGCACCGTGCCGCTCGTCGTCGCGCCCACCACCGTCAAAGACTCCAAGGGAAAATACGTCGAAGGACTGACGCCCGAAGACCTCATCCTCTACGACAACGACTCGCCCCAAAAGGTGCAGATGGATTGGATGATGTATCCCATCTCCCTGGTGGTCGCCATCCAGACCAGCGCTAACTCCGGCCCCGTCATCGATAAGCTCGGCGGCAGCGGCATCCTCTTCACGCAACTCCTCGCCGCCGACGCCGGCGAGACCGCGCTCATCACCTTTAGCGATAGGGTGAAGGTCCACCAGGACTTCACCAGCGATCCCGATCTTGTCACCAACGCGCTCCGCATGCTGCGCAGGGAGGGCGGCGCGGCCCACATGATGGACGCAATGGATCAGGCCATGCGCATGCTCGAACGCCGCCCGCCCGGCCGCCGCCGTGTCATCCTTATGATCGCCGAGAAACGCGATCGCGGCAGCGAGGCCCAGCTCACCGAGGTGATGGTGCGCGCCCAACGCCTCAATGCCGCCGTCTATTGGCTCAACTACTCGCCCTTCCTCCAGCCCTTCACCGTCAAGCCCAAGACCGCCGAGGACCTCAAGCCCGAGGCCGAGCGCGTCAAATACAAGAAGTGCCCCACGTGCCCGGCGCCCGACAACACCGCGGTCCCATACGATCCCGGCTCCGGAGGCTGGCTCTACGCCATCGGCGAACTGGCCCGCCTCCACCAGCCGGATCTCTCCGAGCTCTTCACCCAAACCACCGGCGGACGCAGCTTGAACTTCCTCAAGAAGAACGCTCTGGAGCAGGCGATTCAACTCGTCGGCGACGAAATCCACCGCCAGTATCTGCTCTCCTACGAGCCAAAGGGCGCCGAGCCCGGCAGCTTTCACACCATCCGCGTCGCGGTCAAAGGCCGCCCCGATCTACAAGTGAATACGCGCGCCGGCTACTGGGCCGTCCAGTAACGGTCTACCAGCTCCGCCGTGTCCGCGCCCGCCGTTCCACTGTCGCCGGAGTCGCCTCCGGGCTCACCCGCCAGCTATAGCCGCGCTCCGCCTTCACCGGCTGCATGGCCATCGAAGGAGTACCCTCCCCCGCACGCGCCAGCGAACCGGCGCATGCCCGGTGCGGCGTCGCGCGGTTCCGCGGATTCGGCTCGCCCGGCATGAAATCGGCGCGGTTCTCGCCGCTCTGCCGGCAGCCCCCGTCCTTCCGGAACGCCGCAATCGAATTACCCGTCGACGGGATCGGCGAGTTCTCGTGGCAGCCCGTCCCCACTCCATAGCCGATGAGATCCACCACCGCCTCGCCGTCCGGGCACGCGGTGCCTTTCGCTATCTGTCGTGACGTCGAGAGCAGTGCTACTTTGCCCGACGAAGCGCTCATGGGGATTCCGCCAAATGCGTCGGCCTCCGGCAGGCCCAAGGACCCGCCGCCGCCCGCCGCCAGCTGCACCAGGTAGTAGGCGCCCGGGCTCAGCGTCCCGGTCAACTCCACCTTCTGCCACGTCGATCCATTGCCCGACGCATACTGCAGAGACCATCCGGAAAAATCAACGGGGATCGCACTGCGATTGAAAAGTTCAACGTAGTCGTTCTTCAGCAGGGCGCCATTGTTACCGCCACCGCCGTAGACCTGACTGATCACCACCTGAGCAGGCAGCGAGGAAACGGCCAGAAGGCCAAGTGCACAAGAAGCGAGGTAAGGTCGCAAAGGAGTGCACCTCCATTCCTGGATAGCATAACACAAGAATGGCAAAAAATGTTTCAAACAGAAAAGCCGTCCCTGGTTTGTTCCGAATACCCCTCAACTGAGATATTCTGGTCGCTTCATGCGTAGCGTACCCCTAGTCGCACCGCGACAACTCGAACTCATCGAAGCCCCCATGCCCAACGGCCCCGGCCGCGGCGAGGTCCTCGTCAAACTAGTAGCCACCGGCCTCTGCGGCTCGGACCTCCACTGGTGGGCCGAGGGCCGCATCCACTCCGGCCTCGCCAAATACCCGCAGGTGCTCTGCCACGAGCCCGTCGGCGAGATCGTCGAACTCGGCCCCGGCGTCCACGGCTTCAAGACCGGAGACCGCGTCTCCATCGAGCCCTCTCTCACCTGCGGCCATTGCGAATTCTGCATCGCCGGCCGCCACAATCTCTGCGTCCGCTCCCGCTTCATGGGCGGCCCCGACGCCGAGGGCTTCCTCCGCGATTTCGCCGTCATCCCCACCCACAACGCCGATCCCATTCCCGATGCGCTCTCCTGGCACGAGGCCACGCTGATGGAGCCCGTCGCCGTCTGGGTCCACGTCTTTGAGCTCCAACCGCTCCGCATGGGCGAAACCGTCGCCATCATGGGCTGCGGCTCCATCGGCCTGTTGGGCATCGCCATGGCCAAAGCAGCCGGGGCCGAAATTGTTTTAGCCTGCGACCGCGTGCCCCACCGTCTCGAGCTCGCCAGAACCATGGGCGCCGACGTTGCCATGGATATCAACCAGGAGGATTTTCTCGACGCCGTCATGCAGAAGACGCGCGGCCGCGGAGTCGACGTCGCCTTCGACGCCGCCGGAGCGCCCCAGACCATCAACCTCGGCATAAAGTGCGTCCGCTCCGGCGGCCGTTTCGTCCTCATCGGCATCCCCGAGCCCATGAACTTCGAAGTGGACCTCCACACCGCCATGGCCAAGGAGCTCAACATCCAGACCCTGAAGCGCTCCAACCACAAGGGCCAGGCCGCCGGCAGACTGCTGGAAACCGGCCGCATCCCCACCGCGCTCATCACCCACACCATCCCCCTCGGCCAGGCGCAGCAGGGCTTTGAGCTCCTGCACAGCTACTCCGGCGGAGTCGGCAAACTCATCTTCGATCACACACTATGAGCAACTACCTCGCCTTCGATCTCGGCGCCGAAAGCGGACGCGCCATGCTCGGCACTCTGGAGGGCGGACGCCTCCGCCTCGAAGAGCTGCACCGTTTTCTCAACCAGCCCGTGCGCCTCCCCGATGGTCTCTACTGGGATACGTTCCGGCTCTTTCACGACATCCGCGAGGGCCTCCGCATCGCCGGACGCGAGCGGCAGCTCGTCCTCGACGGCGTGGCTGTCGATACCTGGGGCGTCGATTACGGCCTCCTCGATTCCAACGGCGAGCTCTGCCAGACCCCGCGCCACTACCGCGATCCGCGCAACAACGCCGCCTATGAAGCCGCCCTCGCCGCCGCCGGCCGCGAGAACATCTTCCACCACACCGGCCTCCAGTTCATGCCGCTGAATTCGCTCTACCAGCTTTACGCGGCCCGGCTCGCCAACACCCCGGCCCTCGACATCGCGCGCCGCCTGTTGTTCATGCCGGACCTCCTCAGCTACTGGCTCTGCGGCGTGCAGAAGAACGAGCTCACCATCGCCAGCACCTCGCAGTTCTACAATCCCGCCCAAAAACGCTGGTCCACGGAATTGTTTGAAACATTAGGGCTGCCTCCTGCCATCCTCGGCGAGATCGTCCTGCCGGGCACGAAGCTCGGCGGCCTCCTCGACGAGCTTCGCGACACCTGCGCCCTCGGCCCCACCCCCGTCTTCGCCACCGCCGGTCACGATACCGCCTCCGCCGTCGCCGCCGTTCCCGCCACCGGCAAGCGCTCCTGGTGCTACATCAGCTCCGGCACCTGGTCCTTGATGGGCGTGGAAATCGACGAGCCGATCGTCACCCCCAAGGCCCTCGAACTCACCCTCACCAACGAGGTCGGTGTCGAAGGCAAGGTCCGGCTTCTCAAAAACATCGCCGGCCTCTGGCTCGTCCAGGAGTGCCGCCGCGCCTGGCTTCTCGAAGGCAAGGACCACACCTACGCCGAGCTCACCGAAATGGCCGCCGGCGCCGACCCCTTCCTCGCGGTCCTCGATCCCGATCAGTTCCTCGAGCCCGGCCATATGCCGGAGCGCATCGCCGCCTACTGCCGCCGCACTGGACAGCCCGTTCCGGAGCGCCCAGGCCAGTTTGTACGCATTTGCCTGGAGAGCCTGGCCTTCCGCTACCGCCAGGTGCTGGAGAGCCTGGAGGCCCTTGTGGGCTTCCGCATCGAGGTGATCCACATCGTCGGCGGCGGCTCCCGCAACGGCCTGCTCAACCGCTTCGTGGCCGAAGCCACCGGCCGCACTGTGGTCGCCGGACCCAATGAAGCCACCGCCGCCGGCAACATCCTCGTCCAGGCCATGGGCGCCGGCGAGATCAGCGGCCTCCCCCAGCTTCGCCAGGTGGTCCGCGACAGCTTCGATCTGGAAACCATCGACGCTCCAGGCAGCCCCGCCTGGGATCGCGCCTACGAACGCTACCTCCGCCTCAAGTAACCACGCCCCATTCCTGGCACAGGCGCCATTCGTGGCACAGACGCCATTGGTGGCACAGGCGCCATTGGTGGGGCGGGCGCCCTCGCCCGCAGCCGGCCCCCTGGCCGGCTCCCTCCCCCAAAAACAAAACGGGCGGCGCAGCCCCGAAAGGCCCGCCGCCCGTTTCAAACAAAAACTACCGTTCGCGCTTCGAGATGATCTTGTCGACAATCCCGTACGCCACCGATTGCTCGGCTTCCATGATGTAGTCCCGCTCCACGTCCCGCGCCACTTTCTCTACCGTCTGGCCCGTCGCGTCCGCCAGAATCCCGTTCAGGATCTCCCGCATGCGCAGGATCTCCCTCGCGTAAATATCAATCTCGGTCGCCTGCCCGGCCAACCCGCTCATCGACGGCTGGTGGATCAGTACGCGCGAATGGGGCAGAGTGTAGCGCTTGCCTTTCGTGCCGCAAGCCAGCAGCACCGCCGCCATCGACGCCGCCTGCCCAACGCAGTACGTCACGATGTTCGGCTCAATCAGGTTCATCGTATCCAGGATCGCCATCCCCGCCGTGATCGAACCGCCCGGCGAGTTGATGTACAGCGAAATGTCCTTCTCCGGATCCTCGGAAGCCAGAAACAGCATCTGGGCAATGATCAGGTTGGCCACCTGGTCATCAATCGGCGTGCCGAGAAAGATGATGTTCTCTTTCAGAAGACGCGAGTAAATATCAAACGCGCGCTCCCCCCGCGAGGTCTGTTCGACCACCATCGGGACCAGCATGCTAGTCGGGGCCGGTGCGCCCCCATCACGAATCGGCATTGTGCCTCCTTGCGCCGGCTAGTCAGACCCCCGCCGGTGCGGAGGCCCCTATGCCTTCTTCGTCGTGGAGCGTTTCGCGGCCTTCTTGGTGATCTTCTCGAGGTTCTTCCGCTTCTGGTCGAAGCCCTTCGCAAGCTCCTCGATGGTCGTCTGCTCCAGATAATCCATGATACGACCCCGGAGGGCCTTCCAGCTATCGTGCATCCCGCACGGCGCTTCGTCGTTGCATTCGTGCATGCCCGCCGGGCAGCGCTCGAAGTCCGCCAGACCGTCGATGGAATCCACCAACGTCAACAAATTCATCTCCGAAGCAGGCACTCTCAGGCAGAATCCGCCAGTCGGTCCCTTGCTGGACCGCAGGAAGCCCTTACGGGCCAGCTGCTGGAGAATCTTGGCGAGGAAGTGAGACGGAATGGAGGCCTGTTCCGCAATCTGCTTCACCATCGCATACTTGCCTTCCGGCACTGCCGCCAACTGGACGAATGCACGAATCGCATACTCGGCCGAACGGGAATAGATCATGAGCAACCCCTAGACTGATAGATCAAAATACACGTTTATCTTAATTGTACCTATGAGTTGATGCAAGCGAAACCTTCGAGGACTCAAGTTTTTGCCCGCGCGCCCTCCCGCCGGTCACTTCTTCCGGCCGCCGAAAAACTTGTCCAGAGCCCCGCCCAGGTAGTTCTTGGCAGCCTCGCCGGCCATGCTTTTCGCGTTGGGCATCACCTTCGGATTCTCCGTCGTGCCCGTGACGTCCACCGGCACGTTGGCGTGCGCCGGTTGATCGCCGCTGCCGCGCGCACCCAGCAATTCGGCCACTTTTCCGCCAACCACGGTGTTCAGCTTCAGATTCAGCGCCTTGTTCATAGCGACCGTGCCGGCCCCGGTCACCTTCAAACCCGCCGCTTCCATCTGGAGGTTGCTGAGCCGAACCACCTGGTTCGCCACGACGAAATCCGTCTTCAGCTCGGCGAACTTCGTCGCGCCGTCCGTAGTCATCGCACCCGTTTTGCCGATCGCGCCCGTGATCGCGCCGATCAGATCCATCCTCGGCAGCTTGCCCTGATCAATGGACAGCCTGCCGTCGCCGGTGAGAGATTCTGCCAGCTCGCCGGCGCTCCGGCCGGCAAAGCTCAACTGGAAGCGCGGCATCGTCAATCCGCCCTCCACGCCTGGATTGGCTGCCGAAAATGCGTTCAGCATCTGCTCAATCCGCAACCCGCCGAGCGCGCCGGCCATCGTGCCCGTCACGCCATTCCGCTTCCGGCTGAGCTGGATTCGGCCATTTAGTTGTCCGCCGGCCAGAGTCAGCGTGGCCTTGGGAATTGCCACGTCGAATGCGGCCCCGGCGCCCAACGCCTCCTTCAGCGTCACCGTGCCTTCGGCCTGCCCGCTCAAGGGCAGCATTTTCTGCCCGTTGGTTCCTACGGGATAATCCGTCACAACGAGTCTCGCCGGCCCCTCGGCCACCGTCGAGAGATCGCCCTTCAAGGCGACGTCGAGCTCCAGCCGGGTCTTTTCGCCGGGCGCGGCGCTGATCTTCAATTTGCCGTCCACCGGCATCGCCGCGCCCGCAAAGGGTCCGGCGCCTCCGGCGAATTCAATGCGAGCTTTGTGCGCGCCGGCCATCGACGCGAACGCCACCGCCTTCAACGGCCGCGGCGTTCCAAAGCCGTTGAGCCTGACATTGATGTCGCCCCACGCGCCGAGGGGTTCGCCGGCCACCTGAAACGATCCGCCCGAGATCAGCAGATCCTCAATCGCCAGCGCCGCCGCGTCCGATTTCTGCGCGGCATCCGGCTTCGCCCCGGCGCTCTCCTTACTGAGGCCATCGAGGAACACCTGCAGATTGGTCCGGCCCGCCGCGTTCTTCTCAATCGACACCGCCGGCCTAAGGATCTCCAGCGCAATGATACGCGGCGTTCCGGAGAAGAGCGAGCCCAGCTCCACACGAGTGTCAATCGCTTGCGCCACCACCATCGGCGAGGTGGAAAAGCCGGGCGGGTTACCAATTTCGATGCCACCCAGCGAAAGGGCCGGAGTCATCGTAAGAACCTTCGGGAGGCTAGTCTCGATACTGCCAACCTTCAGTGATACGCCCAGTTGTCCGCTCAGGGCGGCGATGATCCTGTCCTTGCCGGTCCCGGAGAGCATCGACTTGACCGTCAGTGCGATGCCGAGGAATACCACCACGATCAACGACAGTGCGACAATCAGGAGCTTTGTTGATCTGGACATGCGTAATAGAATAGCTCTCGGAATGATCACTCGTAGAGAGTTCGCCTCATCGGCCCTGGCTTTCGTGGAGTCGGCCTCGTCAGATCCGGACCGGCCGCGCTACCACTTTCTGCCGCGCGCCAACTGGATGAACGACCCCAACGCGCCCATCTGGCACGACGGCAAGTACCATATGTTTTACCAGTACAACCCCAAGGCCGCCAAATGGGACACCATGCACTGGGGCCACGCCACCACGACGGACCTGCTGCACTGGGAGCACCTGCCCATCGCGCTCGCCCCAACTCCAGGCGGGCCCGATAAGGACGGCTGCTTTTCCGGCTGCATGGTGATGGACCGGGGCAAGCCCGTCATCGTCTACACCGGCGTGGATCCGCAGGTGCAGTGCCTGGCCACCTCGGACGACTGGATCACCTGGACCAAGCACCCGCGCAATCCGGTCATCGCCGGACCGCCGCCGGGCGTGGATTCGCCGGGTTTTCGCGATCCGCACGTCTGGCGCGACGGCAATGAGTGGCTCATGCTGGTGGGCGCGGGCTTCCGCGGAGTGGGCGGCACGGCCCTGCTCTATAAGTCGTCGAATCTGGTGGAATGGACGTATCTGAAGCCGTTCATGCGCGGCGCCATCAATCCCAAAGCAAAGGGCGGCGACGTCGCCCGCGGCGAGATGTGGGAGTGCCCGGACTTCTTCCCGGTGGGCGACAAGTGGCTGTTCTACGTGGCCACGGAAGACAAGGTGAAGTACTGGCTGGGCCAGTGGAAAGACCGCATGTTCACGCCGCAATCGGAGGGTGTGCTGACCCACGGCGCCGGCTATGCGCCCAAGTCGTCGAACGCCTCCAAGGGACGTCGTTTCATCTGGGCGTGGCTGCGCGAGCAGCGCGGCGCGGCTGAGCAGTTGAAGGCGGGCTGGTCCGGCACGATGTCGCTCGCGGTTGTGCCCTCTCTCGCCAAGGACGGCACGCTGCTGCTGGATCCCGCTGCCGAATACGATCTGATCCGCGGACCCAAAACAGCAGATGCGGCGCCGCTCAACGATGGCACGAAACTCAGAATCCGTTTGAAACAAGACCAGCCGTTTTCGTTGTCGCGGGGAGGCCGCGAGCTGATCAGCTACGATCCGGGCACGCGCATTCTGACGGCGGGCCGCTCAGAGGCCCCGGCCCCGGCTGGCGAGTTGGAGTTGCTGGTGTTCCTCGACGGATCCGTGATCGAGCTATTCGCAAACCGCAAGGTCTGGCTGACAGGCCGGGTCTACGGGCCGATCGAGCCGCTGCGGACCTACGGAGCATACCGGTCGTTGGAGTCCTGGCCGGTAAATCCGTAGGATTTTGGGGAGGGTGGACGCACTACGGCCTCGCGCCGTGATTCGAAAATTTGGTGAGCATCCCCAAGGGTTTTGGTTCGCCCGGGGCTCCCTGGGGAACCCCGTATTTTTCGAGCTGATCGGGACAAAAACCGGTTTTACGCGCGCCGTCCTAGACGGCGGCCCGCATAGGAATCCGCCACGTCATTGCGGCGGACGCTCTACTGAAGGCGAAGGGATCAAAGCTGGCCAGCGGGTCATCCCCTGTAGATCAGCTTACCCCGGCGTGTCAACAGTTGAGTGAGCTATCTCGTTGATAAATCAGAGAAAATACCCCTGTGAATCACTTTCACCTGGGGACGGAAACGGTGACATTGCGAAACTTGAGGCCGCCGGTGTGGTCGCCCTGGATGTAGAAGGGGCCAGGTTCGGCTTCGTTGGAATCGAGCGCGCCGCCGGTGATGCCCTCGATCTCTTTCCTGTCGTGGATGGTCACGCCGTTGCGAACCACGGTGATGGTGCGGCCCACCAGCGTGACGTCAAAAACCTCCCAGACATCGGTCTTGCGGGGCAGCTCGACTGCGGGCGTGAGGCGGCCGTAGATCGAGCCGATGCGCCGTTCCGGAGGGTTATCGGTGAGGGGCTCGCTTTCGATCTGCACTTCATAGCGGCCGCGGAGATAGAAGCCGCTGTTGCAGTGGTTGGGGACGAAGACTTCGAAATGGAGCTTGAGGTCGTTGAACTTGCGCGTGGACTTGAGATTGGCGCCCTTGGCGGTGTTGACGACGAGGCCATCCTGAACGGTCCAGTGGCTGTTGGCGGGGTCGCCCATGGGTTCCCAGCCGGTGAGGTCCTTACCGTTGAAGAGAGCTTCGGGCGTGGTCCAGGCTTTGGGCATGGGGCGATCGATGACGGGGGCGCGGTTGCCGGTGAGCTCGATGGAGGCCTGGCCGCGCTTCTGCCAGCCTTTGAGCTGGTCTTTGGAGGCGGTGAGCTCCCAGGTGGTGTTGGCGTTCAAGGGGAGAATGAGCTTGGCGCCATCGAGCTTGACGCCCTTCACCTGGTAAACGTTGCCGCCGGTGGGCTGATACCAGACGTCGAGCGCGCCTGCCTTCTCGGTGATGCCGAGCCACGCGGCACGGGGTCCGATGTTGAAATTCCAGCGGCCGGCGAACGGGCTGGCTTGCTGCATGGGCAGGGCTGGGGCGGCGAGAGCGGCGGCCAGCAGGAGGGCGGAAAAGAACTGACGCATAGGGGCAGTTTATAACAGGGGGCGAGGGCAGGGCGAGAGTGGCCGCGCGCCGGGCTGATTGGGCGGAGGATTGGGTGTGGGGATTGGGTGAGTCGCCGGCTCAGGCCAGGCCGAGGTAGTCGCGCACGCAGGATTCCAGGTTGGGCGTGCAGATGACAGCATTTTGGTTGTAGATGGAGTCGGCGCCGGTGTAGTCGAAGTAGCGGCAGCCGGCCTCCTTGGCGATCAGGGAAATCGGGGCGAGGTCCCAGGCTTGGCAGTAGGGTTCGATCCAGACTTCGGCGGAGCCCGTGGCCACCAGCATGGCGTCGAGGGCGCCGCCGAGGGCGCGGACGGCCCAGAACCGGGAGAGGAAAGGGAGGGTCTTTTCGGCCAGGGGGCGATGCAGCGATTTGTTCAGCTGGTTGAAGCAGACGACGGCGCGATCCGGGGTCTCGATAGTAGAGCACTTCAGGTGGTTGACGGCGCCGGAACCCCAGCGCCAGGCGCCCTCGCCGCGAACGGCCCAGTATTGGGTTTGCAGGGCGGGAAAGGTGACGACGCCGACCTCGACCACGCCGTCCACTTCGAGTGCGAGGAGGTTGCACCACAGCCGGTTGCCGCGCACGAAGTCGCGGGTGCCGTCGATGGGATCAATGATCCAGCGGCGACCGGACGTGCCCGGGC
Source organism: Paludibaculum sp. (assembly GCA_036504135.1). Classification (GTDB taxonomy): domain Bacteria; phylum Acidobacteriota; class Terriglobia; order Bryobacterales; family Bryobacteraceae; genus Paludibaculum. The sequence goes on along the minus strand of DASXVP010000019.1, from coordinate 54,703 downwards.
GGTCTGTGCCTTCTTCGCCGAGCAGGCCGTCGCCGGGGAAGGATTCGGTGAAGGCGGCGACGAGGAGGCGCTCGGATTCCGTGTCGGCGATGGTCACCGGGGAGTCGTCGGGCTTGTCTTCCGTGGTGAAGCCTTCGCTTTGGTAGCGGAGAGCGAGAGCGCCGGCCTCCCAGGCAAGTTCGCGGACTCGGGCGAGCTCTCTTTCAAAGGCCATGCCGATATTCTAAGCTGATAGGGTTGGCGGGCGTTCGGGTGGGCTGGATAAGTGGAAACGGGGCCAGGTAGGGAGACGAGTAGAACTTATGGGGAAGTTGGCGCCATCATTGCCGGCCGAGCGGCGGACGGTATACCGGATGCTGCTGCAATCGGAGGCGAGGTGGGGTTCGGCGGTCGCGCTGCGGCAGCCCCTGGGACATGGGCAGTACCGCGAGTGGAGTTGGCGGGCCTATCGCGAAGCGGCGGAAGAGGTGGCGGCCGGATTGCGCTCACTGGGCGCGGGACTCGGCGACGTGGTGGGGCTGGCCTCGGAGACGCGGGCGGAGTTTTACATCGCCGACGTGGGCGTGATGACCAACGGGAGCATCGCCGCTACGGTCTACACCAGCATGCCTGCGGCGGATCAGGTGAGGACTCTGCGGGCCTGCGATCCGAAGGTGCTCATCATCGAAAACGAGAAGATGCTGCGTGGGCTGGAAGCGGCGGGGCTGAGTGAACTGGAGTTGCCGCGGGTGCTGCTGAGCGGGACGTCAGCAGGCGCCATTTCGCTGGCGCAGTTGCAGGAGATGGGGCGGGTGGCGCTGGCGGCCGATAGCGGGCTGATGGCGCGCATTGAAAGCGATGTGCGCCCGGAAGACTACGCCATCCTCTATCTCACATCGGGCGCGACGGGCGAGCCGAAGATGGGGCTGGTGACCCATTACTCCGTGGTCACCAATTGCGAGTGCGGGCCGCCGGTGCTACCGGTGGACAACGACGATGTGACCCTCGCGTTTCTGCCCTCGGCGCACATCACACAGCGCATGGTGATGGAGCTCCTGATGATGCGCATGGGCGTACCCGTGACCTTCAGCGAGGGGCTGACGCAGATGCCGGTGGAGCTGCGTACCCTGAGACCGACGTTCTTTGTGGCGCCGCCGCGGGTTTGGGAGAAGATCTACACATCGATCACCACCGAGATCCGGAAGAAGCCGGCGGTGCTGCGGCAACTGTTCTATATGGGCTTGGGCGTGGGCGCCGAGGCGGTGCGGGCGCGGCGGGAGGGGCGGGCGCCGTCCCCGTGGGTGCAGGCGTCCCTGAAATTCTTTGATCGCGTGGTGTTCACCAAAATCCGGGAGCGGCTGGGCGGGCGGCTGCGCATTGCGGCCAGCGGCTCGGCGCCATTGGGGAAAGAACTGGCTGAGTTCTATGCGGCCATCGGCATGCCGTTGATTGAGGGCTACGGGCTGACAGAGGGTGGCGTGGTGACGCTGAATCCGATCACGCAGCCGCGGGCCGGCTCCATTGGCGTGGCGCTACCGGGGTGCGAACTGAAGATCGCGGAGGACGGCGAGTTGTTGATCCGCGGGGCAACCGTATTTGCCGGATATTTCCGGGATTCGGACGCGACGGCGATGGTGCTGCGCGACGGGTGGCTGCATACGGGCGACGTGGCGGAGATCGATGGCGACGGGTATGTGTGGATCACGGGGCGCAAGAAAGAGCTGATTGTCTCGTCGAACGGCAAGAAGATCTATCCCTCGCGGATCGAGAGCCTGTTCAAGCTGGAGCCGCTGGTGAATCAGGTGTTGTTGATAGGCGATGGGCTGCCCTACATGACGGCGTTGATCACGGTGAACGCGGCGGCGGCGGAGACGGTGAAGGGCGCTCCGGTGCGGGCGACGCTTACGGAACTGGCGGAGAGCGACGCATTGAACGGCGAGATGAAGCGGATTGTGAAACGGGTGAACGGGCAACTGGCGCCATTTGAGCAGATCCGGAAATTCAAAATCCTGGACCGGGAATTTTCGATGGAGACGGGCGAGATCACGCCGACGATGAAGCTGCGGCGCGGCAAGGTACTGGAGAACTGCAAGGGGGAGATCAGCGGGCTGTACGTGGGGCGGGACGACGTATAAGTACGAACGTGCGGGGAAGCGCGGCTGAGCGCGCCTCCCCACACTCTGGATTCAACTAGCCTTTGACGGTGTGAAACTCCCAGCCCTTGCGGAACGCAGGCTTGAGGAGCTTGTTCGCCTCACTGTTGTTGGTGATGCGCATCTTGTCGGGGTCGTATTCCAGCTTGCCTTCGTGGCGCAGGGCGATGACTCCGAGGAGCATCCACTCGACGAAGGGGGCGGAGACGTTGAAGTTGGAGCAGGCGGGATCGCCACCCTTGCAGGCGCGGATGAAATCGCGCATATGGCCCGGGGAGCGGGTGAGGGAGGGCGTGGGCATGCGGTAGTCCTTCATCTTGTCGACAGGGAGGAGCCGGGTGACTTCACCGTAGGTGCCGGTGGTCATCAGGCCCTTGTCGCCGATGAAGACGCTGCCATCGGGCGTGGGGAAGCGAAGCTGGGCATCGGGCGCCTTCATGGCTTCAAAATCGGCCCAGTTGAAGACACGGCCGGGGGAACGGAAGTCGTTCCCGGAGGGACGCATCATACCGGGGCCGCCGGGGCCGCCAGGTCCACCCTGACCGCGGGCAGCGCCGGGGGCGCCGGCAGCGCGGGCAACGCTCGGTGGATCGCCAATCCACTCACTCTCGGGGACTCCGGGGATGGTGGGGTTCTTCTTGAGGCCGTCGTACCAGAAGACCTTCAGCGCGGGCATGTTGCCGAAGGGCGCGAAGTCATAGCGGGTGACCGAACCCTTGGGGAACATGAAGGGGCTGGTGCCTTCCTTCTTGATGCACTCCACGCCGATGATCTTGCGCTGCGAGAGGTGGAGGGCCATGTTGGGCGCGCCGAGGATGTGGCAGGCCATGTCGCCGAGAGCGCCGCAGCCGAAGTCATAGAAGCCGCGCCAGTTGAAGGGCTGGTAGAAGAAGCCGCCCCAACGGTCGGGCTCGGCGGCTCCGCCGTCGGTGAAGGGACGCTTCTCGGCGCAGCCGAGCCACAGGTCCCAATCGAGGGTCGAGGGGACGGGCGTTTCCTTGGGAATCTCGGTCAGGCCCTGGGGCCAGAGGGGACGATCGCTCCAGGCGTGGACTTCGGTGACGTTGCCGATGTCGCCGTTCCAGACGATCTCGGCGGCCTGGCGGGTGCCTTCATTGGAGTAGCCCTGGTTGCCCATCTGCGTGGCGACACCGTATTTGTTGGCGGCGGCGCGCAACTGGCGGGCTTCCCAGATGGTGCGGACGAGCGGCTTCTGCACATAGACGCTCTTGCCGCGCTCCATGCACCACATGGCGGCAGTGGCGTGCATGTGATCGGGCGTGGCGACGATGACGGCGTCGATGTTCTTGCTCTCTTTGTCGAGCATCTTGCGGAAGTCGCGATAGGTGGGGGCGTTGGGGAAGCGCTTAAAGGTGGAGGCGGCGCGGCGGTCGTCCACATCGCAAAGCGCGACGATATTCTCGGTGGGGGCGGCGGCGCCGAGGTTGGATGCGCCCTGGCCACCGGAACCGATGGCGGCGAAGTTCAGCTTCTCGTTCGGCGACTTAAAGCCGGCGAACTTGAGCGAGTGGGTGCTGCCAAAGCCGCCGGTGGGCACGGCGCCCGCCAGCAGAGATCCGTAGAAAAAGTGCCTTCTAGATATAGCCATTTCAATTCTCCAATCAACGTTTCGCAGACAGGGCGAGCGCCCGGTTAGGCCAGGCAGCTCTTGACGTAGGCGAGGCACTTCTTGGCCTCGGCGATGATATCGGAACCTTCGGGGATGGGGTATTCCAGTTCCAAGTTGGCCGGGAACGGATACTTCTCCTTCTTCAGCAATTGGAGCACTTCTTTCATGGGCGTGTCACCCGTCCCCCAAACGGCGACGTTGGGGCCGTGGTCTTTTTTGCGGTCCTTGATGTGCAGGTTGGTGATCTTGGCGTGGTGTTCCTTGATGAAGGCGACGGCGTCGTAGCCGGCGGCGGTGAAGTGGCCGATGTCGAGGTTGACGCCGTTGTACTTCCCGTAGGCCATCAGGGTCTGATAGCTCTCGAGCGTGGCGGTCTGGTTTGGATCGTTGGTGGCATCGTGGCCGTGATAGCCGACGAGGAGCTTGTGTTTGTCGGCGATGGGGGCGATGCGCTTGGCCATGGTCAGGGTGGTGCTGGTGGTGATGCCCTTGACGCCGAGCGCCTTGGCCATGGTGAACCCGTACTCGATGTCCTCATCCTTCATGCTGTCCTGCATGTTGAAGCAGAGGAGGGCGAGATCGATGCCGGCGTCCTTGAACTTTTTGGCGACGCCCTGCCAGGTGGCGGTGCTGGTGGAGGTGCGCCAGGCGGTGAGCTTTTCCATGGCGGCCTTGCGCTCGGCGAGCTGCTCGGGAGTGAGCTGGGGACGCGGGCCGGCGGGGGGCCGGGGCGCGGCGGCGGCGCCGGGAGCTGCGGGGGGGCGCGGACCACCGCCAGGGCGGCCGAACATCGGCATGGCCGGGGCGCCGGCGAGCGCTTCACAGTGGTTGGACATCAGTTCGGCCTCGCCGAGTCCGATCTCCACATAGGCCTTGAGAATGGCCTCCGGATCGGGGCTGGCGATGCGGTTGAAGCTGTAGGTGATGGCGCCGATCTGGACGCCTCCAAACCGCGAATTGATCTTTTTGGCACCGATGGCGGAGGCCAGAGGCACGGAGGCCAGGGCGATACGGCCCATGTCTCGTCGGGTGATTTGCATTGTGGTCCTTTCCGTGCGGCTACATGGCGCTGGCGACATGGACCGCAAAGAGGTTTGGCGCAGTTGGGGTGGGGATAGTTACCAGATTGCCAACGCTCCCAGACGGTCGCGCCTCGGAACGGACGGCGCGGGCGGCTAAACTGAAGTGGTGGGCGAGATCTACACACATGGCGAGTTACGGCGCGCGCGGGAGCGCTGGAAACGCGAAGGCAAGGTGGTGGTATTCACCAATGGGTGCTATGACATCCTGCACCCGGGCCACATTCGGACCCTGGAGCGCTGCAAAGAACTGGGCGACGTCCTGATCCTGGCGCTGAACTCGGATGAGAGCGTCGCGCTGATCAAAGGCCCCAAGCGCCCCATCGTGAATGAGGATGACCGCGCGGCTCTGGCCTCCGCGCTGGCCGCGGTGGATGCCATCACGCTGTTTGACGAAGAGACGCCGCGCGAGCTGATCAGCCGGATCCTGCCGGACGTCCTCGTGAAGGGCAGCGACTGGAGCCATTTCGTCGCCGGGCGGGAAGAGGTGGAGGCAGCGGGCGGCAAGGTGGTACTGCTGCCAATGGAGCCCGGCCACTCCACCACAGCCACGGTGGAAGAGATCCTCTCGCGGCGGAAAGCCGAGTGATCAACCAGAGCGTCCGCGACCAGTTTCAGAGCCTGACGCGCCACCCGGCGTTTCAGGAGCTGAGCCGGCGTCTGCGCGAAGAGCGCAGCGGGCGCTCGCAACTGAGCGGGCTGACGCCTACGGCGAAGGCTCTGTTTCTGACGCTGCTCTGGCAGACGCTGGAACAGCCGATTCTGGTGATCACCGATACAAACCGCACGGCCGAGATCCTGTTCGAGCTGTTGCAGACGTTCCACGACCTGCTGCTGAGCGGGCGCGGCGTGGCGGCGCCGATGCTGATCCCGGCGCTGGACGTGCTGCCGGGGCAGAACCTCTCGCCGCATACCGATCTGAAAGAACAGCGGGCGGTGGGGCTGTACCGGCTGGCGTCGGGGAAGAGCTCCATCACGGTGACTCCGGTGGCGAGCGCGCTGCTGCGGACGGGTGGCGCGAACGATTACCGCCAATTGGCGTTGACGCTGCGGCACAACGACGAAATTGGCATGGACGACCTGGCGGCGCACCTGGAGAGCATCGGCTACGAGCGCCGCGAGCCGGTGGAGATGGAAGGCGAGTTTTCGATTCGCGGGGGCATCTTCGACATATTTCCTGCGGAGTCGCATCAGCCGTTGCGGCTGGAGTTTTTCGGCGACACGATCGAGAGTCTGCGGCGATTTGACCCGGCCACGCAGCGCTCGGTGCTAAAGGTGGAAGAGTGCACCCTGCTGCCGCTCGAGGAGACTCCGCGGACGCATGCGCTATTGCGCGAGCTGGCCGAGCGGCTGGAGCGGGAAGACATCGTGCCCGGAGAAGTCTTTCCCGGATGGGAGTTTGCGCTGCCGATGCTGCGGCCGCGGCACGGCACGATCGAGAGCCTGATCAACGGGCCGCTGCTTGTGTGGGACGAGCCGGAGGGATTGAAGACGGCGGCCGAGCGGCTGTGGAAACGTCTGGAGACCCTGGCGGAACAATCGCCGTGCCCGCCGGATCAGATCTTTCTGCGGTGGGGCGAGTTTGCGGCGGCCAATGTGGAGCGGCGCGAGTTGGAGATTCGCGAGCTGGGTCTGGAGGGCGAGTTGCACGCCGATCACGCTCCCTTGCAGATCTCGTCGCGGCCGGGCATGGCGTTCCGCAACAACATGCCGGCGGCGGTGAGCGAGGCGCGCTCGATGGTGGAGCAGGGCTACCGCGTGGCGTTCTGCGCGTCCACGCAGGGCGAGGTGGAGCGGCTGGCCGATATCCTGGCCGAGTATTCCCTGCCCTTCCACCTGGGCATGGAGTTGAAGACCTCCACGCCGCAGTATCTCTCCGAGCGGGCGTATCTGGCGATGGAGGCGGCCAGCGTCTATCTGGTGCAAGGTATGGTGCGGCGCGGGGCAGTCTTCCCCGAGGCACGCTTCGCGCTAATCGGCAGCGAGGATCTGTTTGAGGCGTCCGATTATGCGGCCGAGCCGCGGCGGGCGCGCTCGCATGTGGCGCTCTTCACGCCGGAGAGCCTGGACCTGAAGATCGGCGATTTCGTCGTGCACGCGCAGCACGGCATCGGCAAGTTCACGGGGCTGAGGCAGATCAGCGGCGGCGACACCATGGAGGATTTCATGGTGGTGGAGTACGCGAACGAATCGCGGCTCTACGTCCCGTTGACACGGCTGGACCTGATCCAGAAATACCGCGGCGCGGGCGAAGCGCCTCCGCCGATGGACAAGCTGGGCGGTGTGACGTGGGCGAAGACGAAATCGCGCGTGAAGGCCAAGATGCGCGACATGGCGGAAGAGCTGTTGAAGCTCTACGCCGAGCGCAAGATGTCGGAGGGCTTTGCGTTTTCGCCGGATAGCAACTGGCAGGCCGAGTTTGAGGACGCGTTTGAATACGCGCCGACGCGTGACCAAGTGCAGGCGGTGGCCGAGATCAAGCGGGACATGGAGAGCCCGCACCCGATGGACCGGCTGCTGTGCGGCGACGTCGGCTTCGGCAAGACCGAGGTGGCGATGCGGGCGGCGTTCAAGGCGCTGGGCGACGGCAAGCAGGTGGCGATCCTGGCGCCAACCACGGTGCTGGCGTTGCAGCATTTCGAGACGCTGCGGAAGAGATTCCAGGCGTTCCCGGTGAATATCGAGATGCTGAGCCGGTTCCGGACTCCGAAGGAGATCAAGGCGGCGCTGGCGGATCTGGCGGCGGGCAAAGTGGACGTGGTGGTGGGCACGCACCGGATTCTCTCGAAGGACCTGGAGTTCCCGGATCTAGGCTTGCTGGTGGTGGACGAAGAGCAGCGCTTCGGCGTACGGCACAAGGAGCGTCTGAAGCAGATCAAGCGCAGCGTGGACGTGCTGACGATGTCGGCCACGCCGATCCCACGGACGCTGCACATGTCGCTGCTGGGGCTGCGCGATATGAGCGTGATCGAGACCGCGCCGAAGGACCGGCTGTCGGTGCAGACGGTGGTGGCGAAGTTCAATCCGGACCTCGTAAAGACGGCCATTGAACAGGAGATCCAGCGCGGCGGGCAGGTGTATTTCGTGCACAACCGCGTGGATTCCATCTGGAGCCGGGCGGCGGCGATTCAGGCGCTGGTGCCGAACGCACGGGTGACGGTGGGTCACGGGCAGATGGGCGAGGAGGAACTGGAGAAGGTCCTGCTGGGATTTATGCATCGCGAGGCGGACGTATTTGTCTGCACGACGATTGTGGAGAACGGGCTGGATATTCCGCTGGCGAACACGATCATCATCGAGAACGCGCAGAACCACGGGCTGAGCGAACTGTACCAGTTGCGCGGGCGGGTGGGGCGCTCGAACCGGCGGGCGTATGCGTATCTGCTGGTGCCGCCGGATGTGGAGCTGAGCGAGGTGGCGCGAAAGAGGCTGGCGGCGTTGAAGGAGTTTTCGGACCTGGGCGCGGGCTTCAAGATTGCGGCGCTGGATCTGGAACTGCGCGGGGCCGGAAATTTGCTGGGTGGTGAGCAGCACGGGCACATGGCGTCGGTGGGGTACGAGACGTACGTGAAGCTGCTGGACGAGACGGCGCGGGAGTTGCGTGGCGAGGTTGTGGCGCCGGAGGTACATTCGTCGCTGAATCTGGGCCTGGATATTCGCATTCCGGCGACCTATATCGCCGACGAGCAGCAGCGGCTGAAGGCGTACAAGCGGATCGCGGATGCGGGCGAACCGGAGAAGGCGCGGGCGCTGCTCTCCGAGTTGGAAGACCGGTATGGGGCGGCGCCGGAGAGCCTGCGGCAGTTGGTGGATTTCTCGCAGTTGAAGACGCTGGCGGCGCGGTGCGGGATCGAGACGATCGACCGGCGGGGCGGCGGCGTGAACGTGAAATTCCATCCGGGGGCGGCGATTGACCCGCAAAAGCTGATGAGCCTGGTGAGTACGACGCAGGGGGCGCAGTTTACGCCGGCGGGTGTGCTGCGGCTGCCGCTGGAAGCGAGCCTAACGCCAAATCAGTTATTGGATCAGTTGCGGGCGCAGATTGCCGGGTTGAGCGCGTAAACGCAAATCGACCCCAGACACAGAAGGCTGCGCTGGGGCCTGATTGGTTCGGATCCGCTGCGGTTAGGCGGCGGGCTGTTCAGCTTTCTTGGCTACGGCAGCGGCGATGAGTTCTGCCTTGATCACACGGATCTTGGCGCGCGCGATGGCCCGCCGTTTCTGGATTTTGTTGTGGCGCGCCTTGTCGCCGTTGTTCGTTGACATAACCACTTCAGGGTAGCAGATCATCCGCGGTGTCTGCCGGGCTGATATATTGCGAGTATCCGATATGAAACGCCGCAATTTTCTACTCAGTCCGATGCTGCTGGCGGCGCTGCCGCCGCGCTGCTGCAACCTGCCGGAGGCTCCAGCGGGGAGCTTTCAGGTGAGCGATGGCGTGCTGACGCTGCGGATGAAGGAATTGCCGCAGGCTCTGCGGATCACTGATGAGGCGCGGAAGCTGAAGGTGGTGTTGGTGCGGACGGCGGATGGGAAGCTGGCGGCGGTAAGCGGGATCTGCACGCACGGCGGGGCGCCGCTGGTCATGAATGAGCGGCATGGGACCGTGATCTGCACGAGCCTGGGGCACTCGGAGTTTGACTTGCGGGGCAAGGTGCTGCGGGGGCCGGCGCCGAAGCCGATCCAGGTGTATGCGGTGCGCGAGGCGGGCGGGGCGGTGGAGATCGTACTATGAGGCGCGCGTGGCTGGTGCTGGCGTGCGCGGCGGCCTTCGCGGCGGAGCCGGAGTATGTGAAGTTGCCGAGCGGGCTGGAGATGCACAAGACCGAGGTGACGGTGGACCAGTTTCGGGCCTTTGTGGAGGCGACCGGACATCAAACGGTGGCGGAGAAGGCGCAGGCGGAGCGGACGTGGCGGAATCCGGGGTTTCCGGTGGTGGGGCTCCAGCCGGTGGTGTATGTGAACTACAGAGACGCCGAGGCGTACTGCCGGTGGAAGGGTGCGCGGCTGCCGACGGAGGGGGAGTGGGAGTATGCGAACCGGGCGGGGGCGGCCACGACGCATTCCTGGGGCGAGGGACTGGACGAGCGGTATGTGTGGTACCGGGAGAACTCGGACGGCGCGCCGAAGCCGGTTGGGACGAAGGCGGCCAACCCGTGGGGGCTGCATGACATGGAGGGGAATGTCTGGGAGTGGACTACGGGGGAGCGATATGTGTTTCGCGGGGGGAGCTGGATGAGCTGCCCGAAGATCTCGCCGTGGGCGACGGAGGGGGCTCCGCTGTTGCGGGTCCCGGTGGTGACGAAGCAGGACATGGCGGACGACGACCTGGGGTTCCGGTGCGTCCGGGCGGGCGTGGCGGGCGCGAAGCCGTAGCGCCCTATTTAGGGAGGAGCGAGAGGGCTCCTTCGGAGGGGCTGGGGATGACGTGGGCGGCGACGAGCTTGCCGAGGCTCTCGACCTTGGCCTTGCCGGCGTCAACGGCGGCGCGGACGGCGGCGACGTCGCCCTTGATGACGACGGTGATGTAGCCGCCACCGAGTTTCTCGCGGGCGAGGACCTCGACGTTGGCGGTTTTGACGGCGGTGTCGATGGCCTCGAAGACGGCGGTGAAGCCTTGAGTTTCAATGAATCCGATGGCGAATCCGGCCTGTGCGGACATAGGGGTATCTCCTGGCAGCGGCATGTGGACGCTGGGCTGTTCGATAAGCGGGTTAAAGTCGGGGGCGGCATGGTAGGCCGGGACGGAGCGCGGATCGGGCGATGCGATGACGTCGACGACGATCTGCACCGCCAACTGGCGGGCCATGGCGCGGGCGGCATCGGCGGCGGCACGGACGTCGCCGAGGTTGCCGGCGAGCTTGAGGCAGACGCCGGGCTGATCGTTCAATTCGGCCTGGATCACGGAGACATCGGCCGCCTTTTCCATGGCATCGAGGATGACCATGCCGGGCGACCAGCCGCCGATTTCCACGAGTACGAGCGAGTGACTCAGAGGACGCCTCTCTTTTCGAGCTCTTTGACGACTTCGGCGACGATCTGGCCGATTTTATCGGTCCCGGTCTGGCCGGTGCGGGCGACGCAGCCGGCGGCGGGGGGATCGACGAGGCCGAAATCGGCGAGGATGCAGCGGAGCACCTCGGCGAGGGCGGTTTCGTCGGCGCGCTGGCCGGGGCTGAGGGGCTGGCGGCCGTGGCCGAAGTTGAAGCCTCGGAGCTCGGCGGCGGCGCGGAAACCGTCCGGGAATTCGAACGGATAGAGCATGGTATCGAAGAGCTCGAGGATGCGGTATTGGAGCCGCATGGCTTCTTCGTACTGGCCGGCGCGGCTCAATTCCCAGACCTTGCGGGTGAGCTCGGGCACGACGTTGGAGGAGGCGTTGGTGCCTCCGTTGCAGCCGACCATGAGCATGGGGGAGAGGACGGCTTCCCAACCGGTGAGAAAGACGAAATCGGGCCGGGAGGGCCGGATGGCGGCGATCATGCGCATCATGAAGGCGACGTCGCCTGAGGAGTCCTTGATGCCGACGATGCGAGGCCAATCGAGCGCGAGGCGGCGGATGGTGGGGACATCGATGGGGCTGGCGAACATGGGGATGTTGTAGAGCGTGACATCGATGGGCGAATTCTGCGCGATTTCGGCGAAATAGGCGTAGACCGAATCGGGACTGAGGCGGTAGTAGATGGGCGAGACGATGGCGACGGCGGCGGCGCCGTACTGGGCATAGGTCTCGCAGGCGATGAGGGTCTCACGTGTATTGGCCTCGGCTGCGCCGGCGAGGACGGGGACGCGTCCATTAGAAACCTCGCAGGCGATCTTGACGATGCGGCGGCGCTCTTCGACGGTCAGGCGGGTGAATTCGCCGGTGGAACCGTTGGGATAGAGGCCGTGCACGCCCTTCTGGATGAGCCATTCGAAGAACCGGGCGAGTTCCGTTTCGTTCACGTTGCCGCGGGCGTCCATGGGAACGAGCGTTGGCGTGAAGATGCCCTCGAGTTTGACCGCTTTTGCCATCGATACCTACCGAGGGCCAGTCTATCAGACGCCGGTGGAGGAAGGGCTGGCGGGCATTGGCGGGGGAGGGGCGGGGGAGGGCGGACTCGGGCCTGTTGCAGGCGGTGGGAATGTTGGAGAAGTGGCTTGTTATGTAGATGATCTGGGTCGGTTCGGCGCTGGGCGAGTTTTGCGCGGCTCCGGCGGCGGCGGCCAAGGTCCGGGGGCGGGCGCAGTTGGAGGCGGCTATGCGCTGGTAGGCATCGATATCGCGGGAGGCCCGGGAGATGCCGGCGCTGATGTGCATGCGGCGTTTGTGGAAGGCGCGAGCGAGGGGTGTTTTGGCGTGCCAGTTGTAGGCGCCGCGGCGGAAGTCGCCGTGGGCGAGGTGGATGGCGTGGCGGAGATAGGCCTCGCCGAGAGTATCGACTTCGTTGGCCCAGAGTTCGAGGTAGAGGTAGCGGGCGTGGAGGTCCCGGAGTCGCTGATCGGCGGCGAATTCAGCGGTGGCCTCGACGGCCTGGGCGATGAGGCGCTGCTGCCATTCGGCCGGGATAGTGTGAGTGCGGGCGTAGAGATGGTGTTTGCAGGCATTGCGGGCGGTGCGGGCCTTGCCCTCCGGGCTGCGGGGTCCGGTGGATTTTTGGGCGTTGGCGCGGTTGGCGGCGATTTTTTTGTCAGTGACGCGGGTGAGGGCCATGGGGTTAGAGGTGGGTGGGGGCAGGGGCGGCGGGATCGGGGGCGGCTGGATCGGAGGAGTCCGGGTGGAGGGCGCGGCGGACGGCGCGGACGACGAATTCCAGGAGAAGGCGTTCGAGTTCGGCCTCGGGGTCCAGGCCGGGTTGGGGGCCGGGTTGGACAGTCCGTAGTCTACGGACGTAGCCGCGGGTCGGGGCGGTTGAGGTGGTCATTCTGTCGTGCTCCTTCTCAAGTTCCGTTTCTTGGGTCGTGTCGCAGTTTCGACCTGCCACAGTATGAAGCACGAGTTTGCGGGTTTGGGTGGGGGGTGTAGGCTATGTGATTGATTTAGTGGGAAAGAAAGTTGGAAATTCGACGTGAACGGGAAAGTTTTCATCGGCGGGGCGGGGGTTTTCGAGGTGGGTTGGACCCGCACGCGAGCACGCGTGCCAGTCCATTGAGAGGATACGGGCATTGGGGCTCCGCTTTGCCTCGGAGGCGAGTTTAGGACCGAGAGGGTCTGAGGTGCCGGGCCTAACGGTACGGGAGTCGCTGTTGCCTTGCCAAGTGTGAGCGATGGCCGCTTTTTGTCCACTTGAAGCGCGGCAGCCCAATCCCCGTTAGCGCATCCACCTGGAATCGGCGAACATAAGCCGACTTCCCGTTACTAATCCAGAACGAGCAGACATCGCGCCGATTCGGTGATGGCTGAACCCCGATCAGCCTTCGTCCTCCTAGTTCAACCTCAACAAGCTAATAACTCTCTCTCGTGTGCCGCGCACCGCAGAGGTGTTTCTGGTGCCTGCGGCCCTGTAGGATTGCTGGCAGCGCTGGGACGATCGGCAAAGCCGGACAAGAACCGTTTAGATCGAGTGCGGCGTAAGATCGAGTGCCGCGGGCGTGTGTCCGCAGTTCGGGGTGGCGTCCGCCATTTCGCCCGTCGTGGTGTTAGAACATATATGCTATAAGGTGGTTTTGTTCGTTAGCCAACGTTTGCGAGCCGATGACATATTTAGTTCAAGAATACGCTCAGAGCCTCGCGGCGCTGACTGGCAATGAATTCCAATGCGAGGTGTGTGCGCGGCTGCAGAGCGCCATTCTCGGCTTTCAGACGATCCCGGCCAAGCCGCAAGGCGACGCCGGGCTGGACGGGTTCTCGCACAACGGGCAGCGCGGGTATTGCTGCTACGGCCCGGAGCACGATGAGTTCAAGACTGCCAAGCAGCGGGAGAACGCGATCGTCGACAAGTTCAAAAGCGATCTGCGGCGCTTATGCGAGCTGGATTTCAATAAGAAGAAGTTGGTCTGCATCGAGAGCCAGGAAATGGCCACAATCCTGCCCGACGGCTGCAAACTCATGCACATCACGCTTCTCGTGAACTGGTTCGAGAGCCACCGCATCCTCAATCCCCTCTTCAGTGCGTTCAACGAATACAAAACGACGAGCGTCTGCCGCTACGTCGAGGCTGGCGCGTCATTGAACGTCCTGGGGCCAAAGGAACTGGCGAACGCGCACGCCGTCGACGAAAGTACGATCCTGCGCGCGCGACAGCGAGTGTTCGCCCAAAGAGTGCAGCACGCGGCGCAAAACGTGAAGATCAGCGACCCCAAGGACTTCGATTCGAAGATGGCCACCTTGCGGGAGATCAGGCCAGACCAGGTTGCGGCGATAAACGGGCTCGCCGAGCAGTTCCGTACGGACTGGAAGATGTCGCTTGCGTTCGAGCGGGAACTGGACGAGACAGCCCCCACGCTTCATCTTCAATTAGAGGAGAATCGGCGGCGCATACTTCGCGATGTCTCCCAGCTCATGATCGGTGCGCCGGAGCCGTGGAAGGAGCTCGGCAAGGCGTCCGGCATCGCGAAAGAAATCCTCGATTGCGACTTCGGGAAGCTATGTGGGTCCATTGTCCATGACGTGAGCTCGGGCGAGATCGCCCGGCTCATCGGCGAGTGCCCCGTCGGCTGGGAGAAGCCGGCTTCTGCCAATGGATAGAGTCGCAAACCCACTGGAAGCGATAGGCGAATTGCTCGCCGGCCGAGCTCGCCCGGTGATCGCTCTGGACCGGCTCGCGCCCTCGGCGACGTACGACCTTCAATATCGGATTGCGGTCATCGCCGCCGCGTTCGAGCTTCACGCCAAACCTGCGGGTCAGAGCGATCGGCGCATATTGGCGCCGCGGCTGAAGCTACTCCAGTTCATCGCGTGCCGGCCATGGCTTCTTGACATGGTCCGGAAATGGAGTAAGGCTCAGGGTGATGCCCAGCTTTTGCTCGCGACCTCACAACGGCTTCGGCACGGATACCTCGGCGATCAAACGCACGAAGAAGTCATTTCCTTCCTCATCGCGAGGGGAATGCTAGCCTGGTCGGCGCCGCACGTGAAGAAGGGGCCCGGGTACGAGTGGCTGCGGCAGGTGTACGCTGCGAGCACCGAACAGGAGCTCTTCTGTGCGGAGCGCGCAGTATTGAAGGATCTGCTCGGAATTCGGATAACCAACCCAATGTTGGAGGGATGGTGATTAGGCTAGAAAGGATCGAGGTACGCGGCCATTCGGAAGCTGGCCAATTCAGGGGCGCGCTGAACCTGGCACCGGGGCTGCAGGTCGTTTCGGCTCGAAACTCGTACGGCAAGTCGCTGGCGGCTAAAGCCGTAGCATGGTGCCTCGGCATCGAGCCGATGTTCGGGCTGCAGGACAACGACCCGGTGTTCTTCCCTGAGGCAGCCCGGGAAGAGATCGAGTTTCCCGGCCTTCCCCCATCGCGGGTCGTATCTTCCGAATGCAGCGTAACATTGGTTCATGAAGACGGTCGCCGCGTCGCGCTAACGCGTTCGATTCGCGGCGGTGACCGCACGACCGTCCTTGTCCGAGAGGATCAGGGCGAAGATGTCCGGGAGAGCAGGCTGCGCGCCCGGCGGGAAACGATGCAGGACGAGTTCGGCGGCCTTCAGCGCTTCCTCTTCGATTGGCTCAAGTGGCCCCGGCAGACCGTCACGACCTTCCGAGGAGGTACGGCGGATATATACGTCGAGAACCTGGCGCCGCTGTTCGACATCGATCAGGACGAGGGGTGGACGAATATTCAGGCCCTCCAGATCGGGCGGTACGGGCAGCAGCAGATCTCCGAGATCGCCGTCGAGTACCTGCTCGGGTCGGTCGAAGCGATTCAGGCTCGAGTGGCGCGCCAGCAAACGAATCAACGAAACGCGTACCTGAGGGAGACCGCGCGGGAGCTAGCCGAACGCGTCGACAGAGCCTTCCTGGCGCGGGGCTGGCGGGTGGGCTGGTCGGGCAACGGCCCGTTGGAAGACGTCATTTCTCGCTGGTCCGCGCGTAGACTCCGCGACGCGCTCGCCGACCAAGCAAACGTCGATTTCCCTACCACCCGAGCCATGCTCGATGGCCGGGCCGAGAAGCTCCGGGGCGCGCTCACCAAAGCGCCGATTGACGCGTTGAATGCGACGACTACCGCTGCAACGTCGCAGCGCGTGGTGGAGTTGAAAGAGAACCGCCACAGGCTCAACGCGGAACTGAACTCGCTCCGCACCCAGCATTCGGAGACCTCCGGGCTGCTCGCGAGCATCGAACATCGCATCCAGAGCGCCAGCGACCTGCTGCGGCTGAAGAAATCGGGCGTCGGGCGCCTGGATCACGTCGAGTGCCCGACCTGCCACCGAGACTTGGATCCCGCCACGTTCGCTCTGACGAACCAGTCGGAACTGTCGATCTCGTCTCATATAGAAGCCCTCAGGCGCGATCGTGACCTGATGAGGAAAGGCGTCGAGTCAATCGAGGACGGTCTTATCACGACCCGGGCTGCCCTGGATGAAGTCGACAGGGAGCTGCGGGACGCGGAACGGGCGCTCGTGACGGTTACGTCGGCGATCGGGACTGTGCGCGAGCAGCTCGCGAAGACGGCCTCCGATCTGATTGCCACGGAGCGGGATATCGACCGTCTCGTCGAAAGCGTGAACGAGATAAACGAACTTCAGCACTCGGTGGATGAGTGGATAAAGGAAGCGAAAGCCGTAGGGCAACTCGCGGCGCCCGCCGCTGATCTCGACGATCGCCGAGCCGCTTTCCTGTCAGCGCTGAAAAGGTATTTGTTAGCGCTGGGCCATAGCGCAGTTACGCAGGGGGCTGCTCCTCTCCTTCAAATCGACGATCAGTATGTCCCGTATCTCGCCGGCCGCAGACTTCGTTCGCTCGGCTCCGCAAGCGATCAGGCCCGGCTCGTCGCCGCATATAGTCTCGGGCTGGCGGCAGCATCGGAGCAGGTTGCCGGTTTTCACCCGGGCTTCGTGCTGCTCGACGAGCCTCAGCAGCAGAATCCGGACGATCAGCATCGGGAACTCTTCGTCACGTTCCTGAGCCGGCAACTAGCCCGGGAGGCGAAGTTTCAGACGGTCATATTCACGTGGCTGCGCGATGACGAAATCGCCGCACTCCGCGGGCAGGGTACAGATGTCATTACTCCAGAAGGCGAGCACTTCCTGCAGCTTCTCCCGCCGCCCACGGAACCCGAGCGGAATCCGGGCCCCGAAGACCCGGCCCCGGACGAGGCAGGCTCACTCACAAGTGATGGTCTTGATTCGCAGCCGCAGTAGCAGCGGCTCCGGAATGCGGTTAACGACAAGATCGGCCTTGAGCCAGCGTAGTACTTAGGGGTTCCAGTCACGCTGGCCGACTTGTCGGTCGTGATCCGATCGGTGCCCATCAGCGTCGCTCGATCGATATTGTTCAGCCAGAATAGCACTGGACGGCCTTCGAATATCGCCGCAGGCGCTTGGAGTGTGCCTAAGCGCGAGAGCACGTGGTCGCCCGCTTCTCGGAGGTCGCGTCCGTGAGGCACCGCAGGCGACCGGCAAGGCCAAGAGCCAGGAATGGGCATCCGCTCCCGAGGACCCAGCCCTACGCGCAATGCGCCCACAGGCTGGTCGCTGTTTGCCAGCACCAAGGAGAGACCACTCAAGAACTTAGTTTAGCCCAGCCAGCGTGCACATAGACTTTGCAATCGCCGCCCCTAGTGTGATGTAGTTCGAGCGTCGATATTCCTCGGAAGTCAATTTAACCCAATGGCGAAGATCACAACTCCAGTGCGCTTTTCGGACCACTTTAAGATTGATGAAGCGGTGCTGAATGAAGCGGGCGTGCTTGACCCCACTCTGAACGTGGATACCAAGCTATTCATCGATCCGTTGTTGTTGGAACAGAGCGCACACTCTGAGATCCGCGAAGGTGGCGCTGCGACTTACGGCCAATACTTCGGCACCGTGATCAAGTTGCTTCGGGCTGCATCCAGCCCTGATCACGCCGCATGGAAAGCAGCATTTCGGCTCCTGTCATTTCCGGAGATCAAGTGGACCTGCTTAGGGTATGGTGGGCAGTCCGTTGCGGGCAGTGGCTCAGGGGACCAGATGACCCGGCAGATGGTGAAGACGGGGAAAGAGATTGTCGATCTTGGAGTTGAAGATCCCGACCTATTTGTCGCGATGGCCCTTTTCGAGGAGGGCTTTGGGCCCGATCATATTTGCGACATGGCAGCAAACGTTATCCTTGGCGATCTTCTCCGTTTCAACGAGCGGGTGTTGGCTACTCTGTCGGTGCCGCGAGAAAACATGAAACTGCGGCTTAGGAACGGGAATTCGTATGAGGCATGCCTTCCCGTCAACCCCTATCTGAAAGGAAATCCGCCAATTGTCCTGGTGCCGTCGGACATCTTACGAGAACTACCGATAGCGAAGGACTGGTCGGAGATCTCCTCTGCGACCGCGAAGAACGATGACTTGCGGCGACGAGTGAACTCGCACATAGCCGAGTTGTGGCGCGGAAAGTCTCTTAAAGACAAAGACGAGCTGCGTCGGTGGGCGCTCTCCAGCAGGGGCGCGTTCGAGGACTTCCTGCAAATGGTGCACAGTGCCGAGACGACACCGTACGACATCGCAGGAGATCCCGCAGGTGAGATTTTCTGGCGCAGACTAACAGCGACGCTCGGAACCGAGCATCCGTTCACCATTGACGTACCGGATCAACTTGATCTCGATGGAGTGACCAACGTCGTTGAACAGATCATTGAGCAGTTCCGGTTTCTGGTCGAAGACAGGCGGTTCTCCGAAGAGCTCTACCATGATGGGAAGCCTCGACCTGAGAAGGCCGCTCAGCGATTGTTTTTTGCGGTCGCGTACTCGTACTGCAAGGCGAACAATCTGGACATCACGCCTGAAGCAGATACGGGAAATGGTCCGGTGGACTTTAAGGTTTCGAAGGGTTTTGCGCGTCGTGTGGTTGTGGAAATCAAATTATCGCGCAACGGAAAGCTGGTAGCTGGCTATACGAGGCAGCTAGAGGCATACAAGGTAGCGGAGGAGGCGAACAGGGGATACTACCTCGTGCTGGACGTCGGACAGATGGGGGAAAAAGCGAAGGCGTTAATCGCAACCAAGAATTCGGCTGAAGGTCAAGGCGCAATAACCTCCCCCATAATCTTCATAGACGGGACGCGAAAGCCGTCCGCGAGCAAGCTATAGCGGTCGCCGGTGGTACTACGGGCCATTCGACGTAGATACGGTCGGGATAGACGAGAAAAGGCGGACTGGCTAAATCTTAGTGACATTAATCAGTGTCCTCAAAGCGCAAACGATTGATAAACAGGTCCCGAGGCTCAACCTTGTGCTGTTCACCTGAGCGAGATTGTGTGTCCTCCAGGCAACCTCACTGATTGGTCCCGACAAACGCCCCCGCGTCACCTACCTGCGTCCGCGCCACGGAAGAGAACCCCGCTGCATCCGACGACTCTGAGGCGAATCGCGCGTGCCCGGTGTACACAGCTCTGTCGCTGTGCTACGCTCCCCAGCAGAGGGTTCTCGGGGGATGCGGTTCGACAGCTATGAGACGCTCTCAGCATGGGACTTCATCTGGCCAGATCATGGCGATGGCCCCTGGCTGCTTGTCTTCGACGGGATCGAGGAGGCGCTCGGTGCGAACCGGAGTGCCATTGGCGTGTACTGGATCGGATACTCGTCAGGCACGAACCAATCGTCGTTTGTGCCCAAGTATTGCGGTAAGTCCGTCAAGCAACCTTTGTACAGACGGTTGCGCCAGCATGCCCGCCGCAGCAGCAATGCATTGATCAGAGCACACCTTGCGAGTGAAGACATGCCGCGCTTGTACTTTCGTTATGTCGAACTGCCGAGTTTGCAGCTGGCGGAACTGCTGGAAGGCCTAGAAATCGCGGCTTTTTCGGAGGATTATTGGAACAAGCGGAACGAGTGGATCCAACACTGGGCAATGGATGAAGACTACCCGAGGAAATGAACGCTGTTCGGGTCTAGTTGTGTCAATGGCCAAATTGGGAACGAGAAACGCCCTTGTGTCGGGTTAACTTCCGAGTTGTCGGCCATCCGGAAGCTGATCCCGAAACGGCGTTCGGGGAAGCGTCGGTGGATCAGGAACGAGAGGTCGGCTTACGTCTTCTGATCATCGCCTCCACGCGATTGGCCGTGTCATGCCCCGACCCTGGAGTTGGCGGGCTTCGAGTTAGCTCTCCGGCCGGAGAACGGGCTCGCCGGGCATGCGCCGAAAGGCCTATCCCGGCGTGGGCAGAGCTTTCCCCAGTGGGGCGTGTGATAGTATCGCCCGCGTAGCGTGGAGAGCATCAACGGTGCGCGGGGGCTCAATGGCCGACGAAGCAAAAATCGGGACGAAGTGGAGGGATGACGAACTCGATCTTATCGTGGGCGATTATTTCGAGATGCTCGAGGACGACCCGCATGGGCGGCCTTATGTCAAGTCCAGGCACAGTCATGCCCTGATGGCCCAGATAGGCCGGACGCACCGCTCGGTCGAGTTCAAGCACCAGAACATCTCTGCCGTTCTGGATGAACTGGGTATGCCGTGGATTCCAGGCTACATCCCAAAACGAAACTACCAGAATGCGATCTTCGACGCGATCGACCGCTATCTCACCGGCCACCGGGCCATCCTTGAACTTGTTCCGGCTTCACCCGTAGTTGCGACTCCACCATCCACCGTGTTTGTGGACGCACCCGACCCGCTCGCCGCCGGTACGGTTCCCGACCGCCTGCGTTACCTTGCGCGAAAATTCGATCCGGTCGAGCGGGACTATCGAAACCGTGCGCTGGGCAAGTCGGGAGAACGATTCGTCTTCGACCTGGAGCGGCGGATTCTGACTCAAGCTAACCGAGCGGACCTGGCGGAGAGAGTCCGGTGGGTCGCCGCGGAAGATGGAGACGGCGCAGGGTATGACATCCGGTCCTTCGACCGGGCCGGACAAGAGCGGAAGATCGAGGTCAAAACCACCAACGGGTCGGCACGAACGCCCTTCTACCTGAGCAGGAATGAGCGTTGCTTCGCGGAGGAGGCGCCTGCCGAATGGCTTCTCTACCGCGTTCATCTGTTTGCCAGGGACCCTCGCGTTTTCACCATTTCGCCTCCTCTGGAGGAGGCCATGCATCTCCGTCCCGAGATGTGGCGCGCGAGTTTTTGAGGCAGGAGCGCCGGCTCAGTGGGGTGACTGCGCTCCGACTCCGCGACCTGTGACTTCTAAGAAGTTTGGCTGAGCGCGCATGAACCAACTCGCGATCACGCGGGGCGGAGAACTATTTCAGTATTTGAATTGTTGGGGTAAGGTGCGGTTGTGGCAAGGCGGATCGCCGGATCGGGAAAATCGTGTGCTTCCCAATTGTGCGGAGGCCCGGTGATGGGCATTTTTCAAGCGGGACGGGCTCGGCCCTTATAGGGCGGGGCGGAACCGCGGGTTTCGGAGTGGGCATGGACGGCGCTAGGGTTTGAGGCGGACGCGCGGCAGGCGGGGTTGCTGAATTCGGGGGCGCATTGGCTGCCGCTTTGCTGCTCGCGGCAGTGGGGGAAATCGACCTTGACGGCGATTCAGGTGGTGCACCATGTGCTGTTCCGGCCGGGGGCGATGGTGATCGTGGCCGGGCCGGTGGAGCGGCAGTCGGGCGAGTTCCTGGCTAAGGTCGCGCGGTTCCTGAGAATATTGGGCGTTGCGTGGAAACGGGACGGGCTGAACGAGCACTCGATGGTGATGCCGAACGGGTCTCGGCCGATACCGGCAGATGATCAGGTAGGATCCGACCGGAAAGAAGAGGACAGGTTGGGGCATCAGGTCTTCTCGCTGATGACCGATTCCTGGGCTTCGCGCCAGCGCTTCGAACGTGGCGAACAGCTTTTCGATCCATCGATCGGCGGCGATGTAGTCCCAGATGTCGTTGAGGTCCATGTCGGTCCCGGCGGTGAGGACAAAGCCACTCAGGCGGGCTGCTTGCGGCGATGTTCCGATTTGCGCCGAAGGCGGGAGAGGGCGGCGGCAGGATCAACGTGCCCGCCGGAATCGAGCGCGGCCAACCGGCGCTCCAGTTCCTTGTTGAATTCGCCGAGTTGAGCGGCGCGGGAGTGTTCGTGGTGATCCAGGAGACGGAGTGCCTCCCGGATGACTTCACTGGCGGAATTGTAGGGGCCCGCCTGGACCTTGCGGCGCACGAATCCTTCCAGATCAGGGGTGAGGGATACGTTCATGGGCGGTTTCCTGTGATGCTACTTCGCTTCCGGTAACAGGGTTTGGCAGAGTTTGATAGTGACGGGCGGGGGCGCTTTGCGGGGGGGAATGCTGGGTTTGGGAGGGTTTTGACGGGGCGGGGCGGCGGCGCGACCGGGGGGTCGCGCGCGGTCCAGGGGGACCGCCCCCCGATGGCGGTGGGGTCGAGCTTTGGAATAAGTCGGTGGGGTTTTGGAATAGAGCGGTGGGGTTGGGCTTTGGAATAAAGGGGCGGGGTTGGGCTTTGGAATAAGGCGGTGGGGTTGGGCTCTGGAATAGAGAGGTGAGGTTGGGCTCTGGAATAGAGAGGTGAGGTTGGGCTTTGGGATAAAGGGGTGGGGTTGGGCTTTGGAATAAAGGGGCGGGGTTGGGCTTTGGAATTAAGGGGTGGGGTTGGTCCTCAGGAAATCCGGCCTCCTTATGGCGCAGCACACGGCGGGGCACGAGTTTAGAACCAAATTGACTATCATGTGTTGATGGCTGATGTGAACCTCGTTGACCGGCTGGCGGCGCACAAGACTCTCGGAGCGGCGCCTCGCGAGGAACTGGAGTGGCTGGCGTCGCACGGGTTCCTGCGACGGCTGGAAACCGGCGATGTGCTGACGGCTAAGGGGTCGCGGCCGGAAGGTCTGTTCGTTGTGCTGGCCGGGCGGCTGACGATGTTCGTGGACCGGGGCGCAGGTCCGCGCAAGGCGATCGAGTGGCAGGAGGGCGACGTCACGGGCCTGCTGCCTTATTCCCGGGTGATGAGCGCTCCGGGCGATGCGATTGCGCAGGAAGCTTCTGAAATCTTCGAGTTGCATGGGGACCATGTCCGCGAGTTGACCGAGAGGTGTTATGGGCTGACCTCGAGCCTGGTTCACGCCCTGGTGGACCGGGCGAGGGCGTTCACGACGAGCGACCTGCACGACGAGAAGATGGTCTCTCTCGGCAAGCTGTCGGCTGGATTAGCTCACGAGTTGAACAATCCGGCTTCCGCGATCGAACGCAGCGCCACGCTGCTGCAGGACCGGCTGGAGGATCACGAGCGGGCGACGCGCGCGCTGGGGGCGTTTGCACTGACCGGGGCGCAACTGGCAGCGTTCGACGCGGTTCGCGAGGCTTGCCGGGCCAAGCCGGCCTCCGGCGTGCGCTCTCCCATTGAGCATGCCGAACGCGAGGAGGCGATTGCCGACTGGCTGGCCGATCACGGCCTGGACACGGGCATTGCGGAATCGCTGGCGGACACGGCGGTGACGTTCGAATCGCTCGATCTGCTGGCACAGACGATCGAGGGACCGGCGATGACCGCCGCCTTGAACTGGGGGGCGTCCGGGTGCGCGGTTCGGAATCTGGCGGCGGAGATTCACGATGCGGCCATGCGAGTCTCCGGCCTGGTGATCGCGATCAAAGGCTTCACGCACATGGACCAGGCCGTTGTGGCCGGGCCGGTAGACCTCTCGCTGGGGCTGAATAACACGGTGACCGTATTGAGAGCCAAGGCGCGGGGGAAATCGGCGGCGGTGGTGGTGGACGCGGAGGCCGGCCTGGCGAGAGTGCGGGGCTTCGGCGGTGAACTGAACCAGATCTTCGCCAATCTGATCGACAATGCACTGGATGCCATCTCTGTTGCGGGCCGGGTGGAGGTGACGGCAAAGGTCGAGGGCCGGAAGGTGGTGGTGCGGATCACGGACAATGGCGCCGGCATTCCGGCGGAGATTCGCGAACGGATCTTCGAACCGTTCTTCACCACCAAGCCGATGGGACAAGGCACTGGACTGGGGCTGGACATCGTGCGGCGGCTGGTGCGGCACAATGACGGCGAGATCTCGGTGGAGTCGCGACCGGGCTGGACGCAGTTCCGGGTGGCGCTGCCGGTGGCCGAGACGGATGGCTCCGGGGGCACGAAATGAACAAACCGGTGGTTCTAGTCGTGGACGACGATCCGCAGGTGCTGGCCGCCGTGCGCCGCGATCTTCGTTCGCGGTACAGGGAGAATTACACAATCATCAGCGCGGCTTCGGGCGAGGAGGCTCTGGCGACGGCGCGGGAACTGAGAAGCCGCGGGGATTCGCTGGCGATGCTGATCAGCGATCAGCGGATGCCGGGGATGCCGGGGAGCGAAGTGCTGGCGCGATCGCGCGAAGTGTATCCGCTGGCGAGGCGTGTTCTGCTGACGGCCTACTCCGACATCGAAGCGGCGATCCAGGCAATCAACGAGGCGCATCTGGACTATTACCTTTCCAAGCCGTGGACTCCGCCCGAAGAGCATCTGTACCCGGTGGTAGACGATCTACTGGATGCGTGGCAGGCGGAGCACTTACCCGAGGCGAAGGGGCTGCGGCTGGTGGGGCACCAGTGGTCCGCCCGATCCCACGCGATCAAGGACTTCCTGGCGAGCAATCTGATCTGTTACCGCTGGCTGGACGTGACGCGGGAGCCGGAGGCGCGGGTGCTGCTGAATGCGGCAGGTGTGGAGGATGGCGAACTGCCGGCGCTGTTTTTCGACGATGGCGGCGCGGTGCTGCGCAATCCGGAGCCGCGGCAGGTGGCCGAGCGGCTGGGGCGGCCGATGGCGGCGGCATTCGACGTGTACGACCTGGTGATTGTGGGGGCGGGTCCGGCGGGACTGGCGGCGGCGGTGTACGGGGCCTCGGAAGGGTTGCGGACGCTGCTGCTGGACCGGCACGCTCCGGGGGGCCAGGCGGGCACGAGTTCGCGGATCGAGAACTATCTGGGGTTTCCGGCGGGGGTGAGCGGGAGCGAACTGACACGACGGGCCCTGATGCAGGCGCAGCGGCTGGGCGCCGAGTTTCTGGCTCCGCTGGCGGTGACGCAGGTCTGTACGGACGGGGGGTATAAGCGCCTGACGCTCTCCGACGGGCGCGAGATTGTCACGAAAGCGATGCTGGCGGCGACGGGGATGCTGTACAGGGAGCATCCGGCGATGGGGGTAGCGGATCACGCGGGGGCGGGGGTGTATTACGGCGCGGCGACCACGGAGGCGTCGGCGATTGCGGGGCGGCGGGTATTGGTGATCGGCGGGGGAAACTCGGCGGGCCAAGGGGCCATTTATCTGTCGCGATACGCGGCAGAGGTGCAGATCGTGGTGCGGCGGGAGAGCCTGCGGGAGACGATGTCGCAGTATCTGATCGAGCAGATCGGGAAGACGCCGAATATCCGGGTGCGGCCGCGGACGGAGGTGGAGCGGGTGGAGGGTGAGGGGCGCGTGGAGCGGGTGGAGCTGCTTTCGCTGGAGGATGGGGAGCGGCGGGTGGAGGACGTGGACGCGTTATTCGTGTTTATCGGAACGCGGCCTTGCAGCGACTGGCTGCCAGCGAATGTGCTGCGGGACTCCAGGGGTTTCGTGCTGACGGGCCGGGATCTGATGGCGGCCGAGGCGTATCCACGGGTCTGGAAGGAAGCGAGGGCGCCGCTGCCACTGGAGACGAGCGAGCCGGGGGTTTTCGCCGCGGGGGATTTGCGGGCAGGGGCGATGAACCGGGTGGCGTCGGCGGTGGGTGAGGGATCGATGGTGGTTTGGCTGGCCCGGGAGTATCTGGCACTGACTTGAGAGAGTCAGCAGGGGACTTCGTGCCAGGATATTGGACGGACTGAGGCACAGACGGGGCCTCCGTCTTTGGCCGTGCCGGGAATGCGGGCTTCCAGGAGATGGCCAGGGTGGGCTAGGACGGAGGCGATCTGCTCGGGGGTGATGGGCAGGAGGGAGATTTTGGCGCGGCGGTTCCAGAGGATGCCGGGCTGGCCGGCGTAGGAGCCGGAGTTCACGTAGACGAAGCGGCCGGCTTGGGGGCCCTGGGTGAATTCGCCGAGGAAGTTGGGGCCGGGCTCGACTCGCACTTCGAAATCGAAGGAGATGGAGTCCGGGGTGACGAGGGTGGGCGGGAGGAGCGAAGCGCGGCCTCGCTGGAGCTGCATGGAGACTCCGGGGAGGGGGCGGAGCACGGTGATGCGGAGTTTCAGGGTGGTGATCATTGGATGCCGGAATAGGAGTCAATTTTACTCCGGGCGGAGCGTCCCCGCTCAGACGACTAGCACCGATAGACGCTCGTGCTCCAGGACGTTTGCGAGACCGCGCAGGAGGGCGGCGGCGAGGGCTCTGGGGCCTACGGTGATGGTGGTGCGACTGGTGGAGGTGGGGACGGCTGGGGAGCGGGTGATGGGGGAGTACACGTTCCGGCATACGCCGAGTTAGGGGCGAGGGCTCGGCCGAAGCGACCTGGTTCCCCTCCAACTTCTCCTCCAGGCGGAGATCCACCTTCACCGTCACCTTCTCCTGATCCACGGTCCAAATCCTCGTATCGACGAATCTGTACTCCACCGGGCGCAGCCGGCCGGTATAGCCGTGTATGCCCGTTGAGACTCCCATATCCTGCGGCGGCAGATTACCGGCGGTGGCGGCGCACCCGCTGGACGACCCAAACCAGGAGATCTTCCCGTCCTTCGATCTCACCAGGCCCGGCTCAATGCTGAGCTCATCGCCGTTCTGCGTTACATTCACCTCGATTGGAACCAGCGCCTTCCCGGTTCTGCGCATGCCGCCTTCGCTGTGGCCGGAACAGGTGGAATTGCGAATATCGCAGACCGTTCTCAGCACTAGCAATGAATTGAACTGCACGGTCGGTTTTCCTTTCAGCGGCAAGGTCACCGTGGCCAGCTTTTTGCCCTCGGTAATTTCGCGGCAGGTGGTAGACGAGCTTTCGGTCCGCACCGGCTCCAGAGCTTTGTCCTCGCTGCTCACCTGGCTGGTGGTCATGGTGCCCACCCAGACCTTGCGGCAGAGTGGCAGATCGATTGCATCGACGAAGTCCTTGGCGAACTCGTCGATGCCGTTCTGCAGTTCGTCGTCATTGTCCACCTCGTCGGAGTGCATGGTTACGACCTTGGCCCGCTTCACGTCCAGTACCCTGCCGACTAATCCCACCTTGCCGCCGAGGCCGGCCACGTTCACGATGACGACGTAGTCGCGCTTGAAGGCGATGCCCAACTGTTCGAGGTCCCGTTCGCTGCCCTCGGTGCCGAGCAGTTGTCGATCCTTCGCGAAACCCAACAACGCGGCCAGGTCGTAATTCGACATGATGTCGTAGCAGGTGAGTTTCTTGCGCAACGCCGCGCCCACCCATGAGACCGTGCTCATCTTTACGGCGCCCAGGGCACTCGGTTTGAGGCGGCCGCCCGCCACGCCGTTGGCGGTCACCAGCATCGTCGGCATCGTTGCAGCCGGAAGCGCCATTGCGGTTGCCACAACGGCACAGGCCATCAGCGCCGCCCTGGTGCGGAATCGCGCCATGGCCGGTGTCATTTCTTCACCATCTCAACGCGCCGGTTCTTCGCCCGGCCCTCGTCTGTGCGGTTATCGGCGACCGGCACTGCCTGCCCGTAGCCCTTGGGCATGAGGCGGTCCGCCACAACACCCATTTTCGTCAGCGCCCCGGCCACGGATTTCGCCCGCGCATCGGAGAGCTTCAGATTGCTCTCCGGTGTGCCCACGTTGTCTGTATGCCCGGCCACCTCCAGGCGGAGGGCCGCGGCCGACTTCATCATCCGTGCCACCTGCTCCAGTTGCGGCATCGAATCCGGGCGGATGGCGGCCGACGCGGTCTCGAAGTTGATATAGAGCGTGATGAATCCGTCCTTGTCCAGCCGCTCCAACAGTTGATTCACGGTGATGTCCTGCTTCATCGCCTCCCGCTCGACCAGCCAGATCTCGTAGGCCTCGCCATTCCCATCGGATTCCACGAACCCCCAAGTCTCCTTGTTGCCGCTGGCGAACCTCATCGTCACGCCAAAGAACGTGCAGCCATTGCCGTGGTGGAGCGTTTCGTCCGGCGCGGCCGTGCACCAGCCCGGATACTCGGCTTCCACCGTCCCTCCGGCCTTTCGCGCAGTATTCTGGAAATTGCGCATGGTTTGCAGCGGGCTCGGCTTCTTGCTTTCATCCTCCATCTCATAACGGTAGAAAAAGAATGCGCCCTCCACCGCCATCATCTTCGGCTTCGAGCCCTCCTTGTTTGGATCGACCGGACTGATGGGGAAACGTTTCAAATCGAACTGCGACTTCTCGCAATTCGCAATGTGGAAGCCTGGCAGACGATTGAAGAGCGGGTGGTCTTTGCACCCCTCCGCGTCGTCCTGGGCAAATGACGCCGGCATAAGAAATCCAGCCGAAGCGATGGACAGGATGGCGAGGCATCAAATTTGCATCGTGGAGAGCATATCCCCAGAATGCCTAAACGGTCAATCAGATTCGATGGTCTGAGAGAATGCGAGGCGAGGCGGCTGGAGCGTGGGCCGTGCTGGCGTGCCTGGTGGTTTCGATCTGGGGTAGCTGCGCCTCTAATCGCCAACGGATCCTGACCGCCCCATCGCTCCCGACTTCGTGGAGCGAGCGGCTGCCGGCTGGAGCGACGCCTCCTTCGCCTTAGGCTACGACGCCCTAGGTGGCCAGTTTGGTGCGGAGGAAGGCGAGGCAGCCGGGCACCTGTTCCGCGGTGAGGCCGTGGAGGAGGAGGGGGCCTTGGAAGTTGTACTTGCGGAGGAGGCGCAGGTAGCGGTCGTAATCGAGCACACCGTGGCCGGCGGGTTTGTGGCCGGCCTCTCCGTCGTGATCGAGATCCTTGGCGTGACAGAGCACGATGTCCTTGCCGATCAGGGTGAAGGCTTCATCGAGGATCTCGCTCATGCGAGGCAGTTCGCCCTTGTGGAAGAGATTGGCGGGGTCGAGGGTGACCTTCAGGTGGGGAGAGGCGATCTCATCCATGAGGCGGCGGGCTTTGCGGGCGGAATCGACCACATTGCTCATTTCGGGCTCGAAGGCGAGGACCACTTTCGCCTGGCGGGCGATGCCGGCGGCCTCGCGGACGCAGGCGGCCATATCGCGCCAGGACTCCGGCGAGCTGTTGTCCGGGTGGAAGCGCCACATACTGTTGGGGTCGCGTGTGCCGGTGCAGAGATGAATGGCGGAGACGCCCATGCCGGGGCAGGCCTCGGCGAGGATGCGGAGGCGGCGCAGGCCGGTGCGGCGGTGTTCGGGATCGGGGTGGCACATGTTAAAGGTGCCGGTGAGGCTGGCGATGGCGAGGCCGCGGGCGGCGGCTTCGCGGCGGATGGTGGCGGGGAGGGCGGCGGGGATCTGATCGGGCATGTCGGTCAGGCCGGCACAGGACATGCTGATCTGGACGCAGGCGAGGCCGGCGGCACGGGCGGAATCGAGGCGCTCTTCGAGCGTGCCCTTGGTGTAGGTGGTGGCGAGGAGGATGCCGAGCTGGGGGGAGGCCTCCTTCGCAGAGGCTACGGCCTCCTTCGCCAAGGCTACGGCGGCCGAGGCGGCCGAGGCGGCCGAGGCGAGGCGGAGGAGGTCGCGGCGAGTGGGGGTGGGAGTGATGGTGGGGATTTCCATGGCGGTTTGGCCTGGTGGTGAGTATATACCCGGGGTGGGGGCAGGTTGGTGGCGGCGAGGGCGCGTGGGCTATCTGGCCGGGGATTCCTCCAGGATGGCGACGCCCCAGGGGGGGAGGTCGATTTTGGCGGCTTGGGGGATGGATTGGCCGGTTAGGAGGTCGGTGGCGAGGCGGTAGGGATTGGTTAGGGTGCGGGCGGTGGCGGAGTAGTTGAGGAGGAAGTGGAAGACGGCGCCGCGGGGGGAGGCGCCGCTGCGGACGATGAGGGGGTACTGGAGATCGGGACGGGTGACGCCGGCGCGGGTTACGGCCTCGGCTAGGAGCTTGGCGATGAGGGTGTCGCTGGGCATGAAGCCGATGTAGGTGACCTCTCCCTTCTGGTAGGTGTTGCGGGTGGCGGCGGCGTATTCGCTCCAGACGGGATGATCGTAGGCGGCGATGACGGTGGCGGTGGTGGGTTTGAGGAACTCCATCCACCAGCGGACGTCGTCTTTGCGGCCGCCCTGGATGGAGACGTTTTCGGGGATGGTGAACTGGGAGTAGGTGGCTCCGACGGCGTCGGCGAAGCCGGCGGGCTGGGTTTGGGCGCGGACCTTGAGATTCTCGTCAGAGTAGCCGCTCTTGAAGGTCAGGAGGAGGTGGCCGCCGGCGGCTGCGTACTGTTTCAGTTTGGCGATTTCGGAATCGGAGGCAGAGTAGAGGGCGGGCACGACGATGAGCTTGTAGGGGGAGAGGTCCCTGGTGGAGGGATCGATGAAATCGACCTCGACGTTGGCGCGGTAGAGGGCATCGTAGAAGGGGCGGAGGACGTCGTTGTAGGTGGTGCGGGAGGTCCAGCCGAACCGGAAGGAGTTGAAGCCGGTGAGGGCGCGATTGGAGAAGTAGACGGCGACCTGGTTCTTCTTCTGGAGGCCGGCGAGGGCGGGTCCGATGCGTTTGAGCTCGGCTCCGATGCGGGCGGCTTCGTGGAAGGTGGGGTTGGGGGCGTAGTCCTGACTGAGGAGGCCGCGCCAGTAGGTTTCGAAGCCGTTGTGGGTGGTGGCCCAATGCCAGTAGCCGACCATGGCGGCTCCGGAGGCGATGTGGCTGTAGGCCTGGAGGCGGAGCTGGCCGGGATAGGGGGTCCATTCGGGGAAGCCCTGGGCCTGGGTCTCGATGAGGAGATAGTTTTTGCCGTTGAGCATGGAGCGGGCCATGTCGCCGCCGAAGGCGATTTCGGTGCCGGTGAGGTGATCCTGGGCGGGGTGGTAGATATCGATGCCGGCGATATCGAGGGAGCGGGCGGCGGCGAAGTGATCGACCTCGGGCTGGACGCCGTAGGAGTAGCCGCGCCAATCGAGATCGAAGTTCTGGGTGATGAACTGATCGGGCCGTTTGATGGAGCGGACGAGGGTGGCCTGCCAGGCGAGGTACTCAGTGACGAGGCCGCGCTGGAATTCGGCGAAGGCGGAGGTGAGGCTGGCGTTGACGGCGCCGTCGATGGAGGGGAAGTCCTCCCAGGCGTTGATCCGATTGCTCCAGTAATCGAGGCCGTAGGCGAGGTTGAGGGCGTCGAGCGATGGGAAGCGCTTTTTGAGCGACTCGACGAAGGCTTTCTGCACCGGGGCGCTGGAGACGCGATAGGACTTAGTTTCGTTATCGATCTGGAAGCCGATGACGGCGGGCTGATCCTTGACGTGCGCGATGAGCTGGCGGATGACGCGCTCGGCGTGGAAGCGGAAGTGGGGGTTGGCGATGTCCATATTCTGGCGGGGGCCGTAGCGGCTGGGGCCGGTGGGGGTGACGGCGAGGACATCGGGGTATTTGCGGACGAGCCAGGCGGGGACGGCGTAGGTCGGGGTGCCGACGATGACGCGGATGCCGGCCTGGTGCATGGCCTGGATCATGCGATCGATGTGGGAGAAATCGAAGACGCCGTCGTGGGGTTCGAGGGTGGACCAGGTGGACTCGCCGATGCGGACGACGGTGATGCCGGCGGATTTCATCATTTCGACGTCGGCGGCGAGGCGGTCGTGGGGCTCGTACTCTTCGTAGTAGGCTGCGCCGAAGAGGATGGTGGGGGGTGGGGGGGGCGGGGCGGCGGTGAGGGTTAGGGCGGTGAGGAGGAGGAGGGGGAGGGCGGGCTGTGGCGACATGGGTGAGTATATTTTACAGGTGGGCCATGGCGGGATGTCCACAGCAATGTGCGACTTCCCCATCGAGCAACGTCGAGCGCGCGCCATTGCCTCACCACATGTCAACAATGGGTGTTTCTAAGGCAAGTGGATTGCTGGCCACAAGCCGACTTATCGGGAGTTATCCAGTTTGCGCAGACGGTAAATGACTTGGCCGGGGTTTTGACCTGGGTAGACGGCCAGGGTGGCGCGAGTGCCGAAGGATATTTCAAAAGTCCACGGGGCCGAAGTTTTCGGGCGCGGATTAATCCTTGCAGGAAGCAGGTCAGCGAATCTGTCCGCCGAGGGCCAAGACGGATCCGCGTGATCATATGGGCTCCACCCCAGCCCCGCATCGCAGAGTTGCCACAGTAGGCCATCATCCGTCTGGAACAACAGAACTGTATGGCCGGAAGCTGTCGGGACGTTGAACAATTTGACGACGGTTTCCTGCTTACGTGGCATGCGTTGTGAATGCAGGGGGACTAGTGCCCCGGCCACTCCACTCCTGATGTCATTAAAAGCCATGACAAACAGTTCCGGTGTCGCGCCAACTCGCGCATAGAGCGGCTCCGTGATTTTCTCGACCTCCCTATCCAGTTCCTGGAACAATTCTGTATCCTGCGCGAGTTCGGTCAGCATGGCCACAATGCCAGTCAGGGTCCCAAGTAGCTGGATTCGCTCATACCAGAAATGGTGCGCAATGAAGTTCCTACGCTCCAGCGCGTCCGCTAATCGCTCCTGCAGCTGTGGAGGCAATATCGGTTCGAGTCTCGGCAGCAGTTGGCCAAGCGTCATTTCAGACGCAATACGCAGGTGCTCTTCGACTCGATGCCTGGTCACAGGCCCCATTGGGGGCACTTGGGAAGCGCAATAGAGATTGCACAGACCGCGATAAAGCACTTCCGCGTGATAGTATGCCAACCCGAACCGGGCATAGACTTCTTTCGCATCCTCCGAAGTAGTCTCTGCACTATCAAGTGCCTCGTCTATTTCGGCGTGCAGCCGGTAGAAAAGCGATTCGGGTTCCGGATCCATGGAGTCTCCCCCAACTAAGGTTTCCTCGCTGCTCTTTCGGCATCAGCGAATTCCCGCGCCGCTGAGGCAAGCGACGCGAGCAGCACCGTCACATCGTCCAGGTGGCGCTGAAGCATTTCGTCATCGAAGGCCAGGGTTCCGGCCGCGCCAGGGAGATGCCACGTTTCCTCGCGCCAGTGTGTGTGAGTTCCGTCCGGGTGCATCGTGCTCGACGCTCGGACGCCACGCCTTCCGCTGATGCGATGCCCGACTAGGTTCCGCACGGAGTCGATTGTGCCGAACCGCTTATCTTTGGACAGGCCCGCCAACAGTCCGGTTATCGTTGCTTTGGGAAATGCGGCCGTGAAGGCTTTAGCGGTTGAATTGCGCGTGATTGCGCGCGGGTTGCCGACCTGAGAAAATACGCCCGGCTCCAGTGCGTTGCCGTAGAAACAGAGGCAGAGGGCAAAGCTGTCGGACACCGAGAGCGCACTGGTGAAGAAGACATAGATGCACAGTTCCACCTTGTACAGAAGCTCCTCGTCACCCCATCCCGCCTTCCACATGTCGCTGGCATCGGCTAGGAGGGTCTTGAATCCGTAATTGCACTCGGCGCAGCTCCGGCAGCGGTAGCGGACTGCCTGCCACGACCAATCGAAATGGCGCCGTTTCTCTTCGGGGTCGAACCTCGCTTCATCGCTAACGACGCCGGGGAAGAACGTCGTTGCTGCAAGGCCGACGGCTCGGAAATCCGTTTCGGGAAAGCTGGCGGGCATTAGGATATCGGCCATTTTCATCCCCTCACGATTGCTTGCGGGTCAAATAGGTGGATAGCGCCGCCGCCAGGCCAACGAGCAACTCGGCTTCCTCACGGCTCGTTTCACGGCCCTCCTGCACATGCCGCGCTTCGTTCGAGGCGTATCCCCAGATTTGGGAAAGCGCCGTATCCAGCGGCTTCGGAAGCAGCCCCGGATACCGTTTCAATGCCTCTCCCAACGTGGCCTTGCTGTCGCCGGTCAAATCGCGCGCAACGCACTCGAGCGATCCCATCGCGTGATAGACCGCGCCGGGCAGGTCCGCCTCCGGCCGACGCGAGAGGTCCTGCAATGCTTCATGGAGGTGCTTCGCGGCCGTGGGCCGTTCCGTCGCTTCCAGAGCGGCCGTCGCTCCCGTCACGACGGATTCAAACGCTTCGGTTCCCCGCGTGACGATATGCCCGTCAACGAGATGCCAGCCGATACCTTGCTCGACGAAAAACTCGTTCAGGGCTTCCGCAAATTGGGCCGCATCCTTGCCGTTTTTGTTACGGTCGTTCTTGACCATGCGCGCGTGAATAGCCTCGATAATGTCGTATACCTTAAACCAGTCGCAGCCATAGACGAGCCCTTCGACTTCGCCCCACACATTGGGATACTCGCTCCAGTTGCTCGAGTCGGGCGGGGTGCGCAGCACCCGGCAGACAATATCCCGAAGCGAGGACGGTCCCCAGCCCAAGTCCACCGCCGTCCCAAGCGTGAAGTAACGCAGGTTTTCGGGTGCGTCCTCTCTGATCGTGATTTCCTTCGGTCGACCGCTGTAGCGGTGACGTTTCGAAAAAGGTTGGTCGAGCGGCATAGGATCTTCCACATTTTCAATGCGCACTTCGATGTCAGGAAGCAGAGCGTCGAGTTCCGCCCTGGCTTCGTAGGCAGAGTAAATGTTGTTAACCTCCACGTCGATAGCCGCTAGCTGAGCCGCCTCCCGCTGCGACAGCAAAGGTCCGGCCAGGCGCTTAAGCTGGATGATCAGATAGCGGTACCCCTCGGTGACCGCGGTCTGCTCGTCAAGGTCGTCCGACGGCCCACAGAAGCGAAACTGTCGCGCGCTCTCAATCAGGTTCGCGATCACTTCCCTTTTCTTTTGGTTGGCGCCCATGTGTACAATACGTATAATAGTGTCTTTTTATCAAGACGTCACGACCGACATGGCAGATTTCGAGGCGGAGCCCGCCAAGGTGACGAATGGCGATATTGAAGCTTACTGGAAATCTCGAGCAGGCGCTGACACCTAAGCATCTGATCTTCGGCCTAACGGTTCATAACGTCCCGACGATGAACCTGCGCTTTCAATACGCGCACGATCGGCGGATCGTATTCACCGAAGGTCTCGAACAAAGTCTGCACGCATGGAAATTCGGAGAAGGCGACGTGACGGTCAACTATGCGGACCCAGACTCGTATTTCACCACGCTCGTTCGAACGACAGTCGTCGGCATCGAATGTACGCTACAAAACCTCGCAACGGAAGAGCTGCTCTTCACTAATCGCTTGACCGAGGAGGTCAGGCGCGCAATTCGCCACCCGAGCAACTTGGCGCGCTCAATGGCCGACGCGTGCTACAACAAGATTCCGTACTATGTGAACGAAAGCGCTCCGTTGAAATCCCGCGACAGTGTGCTATGGAATGCAGTGCAGCGGTTCTATCGGGAGATTCGAAACCCTCTCTTTCACGGTTCGCAACTGACAGACGTTAAGGCAGAGCCCCTGCGCTGCTTATTCCGCATGTTTGACGATATCTTTAAGTGGATCGATTCCTGGACAGACCCGAACCGCGTTCGCAACCTCTTGGCATCGACTATGCTCCACCCGTTGAAGCCATAAGGGATAGCCGGCGGGCCCCGTTCCCAGCGGACACACGAGCCCGCGGTTTCTCGGGATAAGGAACGGGAAACGCGCCTGCCTCCGGTGATTGCAGGAAAGTTCGACGCGCTGCCTGCGGGCGGCGGTCTGCTGGTGGTGACTACTCCGTTTGACTATTCGACGATGTACTCGGCGCGCAAGGATTGGATCTCCGAGCCGGAGTTGGTGGGATTGCTGGCGCGGGATTACGGGATCCTGGAGGACCGGGCGCGGCTGCCTTGGGTGCTGCCGATCCATGTGCGGCGTTGCGATATTTTTTGGGTGCGGGCGGGAGCGGCAGGGTAGGGGCGGTCAGCGCCGTCAACTGGTCATCTCCGGAAATAGGCCCGGCATCCAGCGGGAGGCGAGCCTTGCGGGAAATGTCAGTCGCAAGGGCGCGCGTTGGTTGTCCGAAACCAGCACCCCTTGGGCTACCAGCGCCGACAACACCCGGCGCGCCTGGCGCTCGCCCAGTCCGATGGCGGCCTCGGCGTCGCGGCGTGATAGCTCGCCCCGATACAGGATGGCTTCCAGGATGGCGCCGGATTTCGCGGGCAGTCCTCCCACCCTGGATTCCTCTTCGGCCCACAGCAGAACGCGAGCGCGCAGGCGGTCTGGCTGCACCAGGGACTCCATGAAGTTGACCTGATCGATGCAGACCTTCAGGAAGAACTCGGTGAAAGCGCCGAGAGCCTCTTCGCTCAGGTTCCCGCGCCCGTCCAGTTCATTGCGGCGCGACAAGTCGCAGTTCGCCAGCAGCGCTTTATACTCCTGCGCGTTGCGCGCGAGTCCGCGGGCCACCGACCAGACCGCGCCACTGTTAAGCGAGTCGAGCACCTGGGCGTGGGACATCAACCTGGCCACGCGTCCATTCCCGTCCAGGAACGGGTGGATCCACAACAAGCGATGATGAGCCGCGGCCATCGCGATCACCGACTCGGCCTTGCCTGCCTGCCGGTATACGCGCTCGAAGCGTTCCAGGAAGCGAACCACGGCCCCAGGACTCACGGCGATGTGACGCCCAACGGCGACATCATTCTGGCGCAATGCCCCGGGCACCACGCGGCGCCGTTCCCCGGCGCACGGCTCCGAAACCCACAGGAGTTCTTCGGGCAGCAGTTCGCAGAAGCGTCGATGGATTTCGCAGATTCCTGGGAGTGTCAGCGAACGGCCGCCGCGCAGACCGCCATCGTCGATCCATTTCTGGACGGCGATGTGCGCCTTGGCCTCCATTTGAAGATCGCGCTGCCGGGGATCCTGGCTGAATTCGTTCTTGAGCGCCCGTTCGATCTCCAGCGGGTGGGTGTCGTGGCCTTCGATCAGGTTGGAGTAGTAGCAGTTCATCGACCGAACCAGATCGGCGATGGAAACGTGCAAGCCGGCTGGGAGGCTGCGGCGAAATCCAGCCGCTTTCTGGGTGAGATCGAACGCGAGGTCCGTGAGCTGGCCTCGACGGCGGTAGCCGTCGCTCAACAGCAGAGGCTCCATCAGCGACGCGAGTTCCCCTCGATCCTGCGCCAGGATGTCCGGCTTATTGGCCATCTATGAACTCCTATAACTAATTGTATATCAGTTGGTTGATAGGATCGCTAGGCAATTTGTGCCGTTAGAATGTCCGGCTGGATGTCCGACTCGCCCACTCGGCTCTCAGGTGCTACCACGAAGGCAGCGGCATGATGCTAGACTTCTCGCCATGCCCAAAACCTCAAGACGACGCATGGTGATGCAGGCTGCCGGGATTGGCGCGGGGGTTGTGCAGTCTCGCGGATGGGGCGCGCAAGCGGATGCCGAACGGGTTTGGCGACAGTTTATTGCATGGCTTGGCACGATCCCGCCGAATGACAACCCGGGCAGCCTGCTGCGGGATTACAGGGCTCATGTTGTGGCGGGCGGCACATCCGCCGCGGAGGCGGACGGGCAGCTCAAGGTCGTCATGGAGATGATGCGGACGCGGGAGGATGGGTGGCAGCAGATCTTCAATCAGATTTACGCCGCTGGCAATCCGGGATTCAGTGTTAAGCCGAATGGACTGCTGATGACCGCCGTGGAAGGCAGGAAGCCTGGCCGTGCGCTGGATGTGGGGATGGGGCAGGGCCGGAATTCGGTGTTCCTGGCCATTCGGGGGTGGGACGTGACGGGATTCGACGTCTCCGACGAGGGTCTGAACATCGCCAGAAGGAATGCCGCCGCGGCGGGCGTGCGGATCAACGCGGTCCAGAAGAGCAACTCCAACTTCGACTATGGTACGGCGCAGTGGGATTTGATCGTCATCACCTATGAGCCGTTTCCGGTGACGGACCAGGGGTATGTGCAGCGAATCTGGAACTCGCTGCGTTCCGGGGGCCTGCTGGTGGTGGAGAGTTTTGCATCGGACAAGAGCGCCGCACAGCGCAAGCCGGTGGACATCGATCCGGCGGAACTGCTGTGGGCCGTTCAGTCTTCTTCCTTCCGCATCATCCGGTTTGAAGATGTGGAGGCGGTGTCTGATTGGAGCCTGGATAAGACCAGGCTGGCGCGGCTGCTCGCTCAGAAGAAGTGACCGCGCCAGCGGGCGACCGAAATCCGCTACTCCGCCCTGAGCGCCCAGACCGGAGCAATGCTGGTGGCCCGCCGGGCCGGCGCCAAGGCCGCCGCTACGGCTACGCCGGCCATCACCAGCGCGACTGGGCCCACCCAGACCACGGCCGGCACAGCCTCGATCCACCAGATCTTGCTGACGAGCACCCTGATGATCATCAGAGCCAGGAGGCTGCCGACGCCCGTGCCGGCCAGCGCCAGCCCGATCCCGCCGCGCAGCACATGCCGCAGGACCTGGCGGGGCTCCGCGCCTAGCGCCATACGAATGCCAATCTCCCGCGTCCGCAGGGCCACCGCACGCGATGTGACGCCATAGATCCCGGCGCCGGCCAGCAGCAGCGCCGTCACCGCGAAGGTGCACAACAGGCCCATGACGAACTCGAATGGAGCCCCAAACTGCTCCTTCGCCGCGTACAGAGTCTGCACCTCGCCCAGCGGCAGGTCGGGGTCCAGCGCCCGCGCTACCTTCCGCAGAGCCGTCGCCGCCGGCGCGGGATCGCCCGCTACGCGCAATAGCACGCGCATGGATCGCGAGCCGACCTGCAAATACGGAACAGCGATCTCGTACTTCGCCACCCGGACCAAATCCTGCGGCACATCGGCCGAGATGCCCACCACGGTCCGCCAGATGCCGTCCACCTGCACCCGAGCCCCAATCGCCTCCGCACCCGGCCACAGTTTGGCGGCGAGCGATTCGCTTACCACCGCCACCGGCGGGCGGTCCCCGGTATCGGACTCAGCGAAGGAACGCCCCCCGCGCAGACCGAGTCCGGCGGTCTCATGGTAGCCCGGGCTGACAACGCGGTAGCCGGCAAAGGCCGGCTCCGCGGCAGCACCCTTCACCTGCATCGAGTAAGCGCCGGTGTGCATCGGCATCGCATTCACCAGCGCCGCCGTCTCCACGCCGGGCAGTTCCCGCGCCCGCGCCAGCAACTGGCTGTAGAACACACGCCGCTTCCCATCGGTGTCGTACGTCCGCTCAATCGGGGTCGCCTGCATCGTCAGCCGGTGATCCAAGGGGACTCCCCAATCGAACCGCCAGAACTGGCGGATGCTATACAGCAGCAGACCCCCGCTCGCCACGAGCACCACTGAAAGCGCCACCTCCACCATGACCAGCATGCCCGCCAGCCTCTGCCGCCGCGAGCCGCCCGAATGTCCACGGCCGCCTTCCTTCAGCGTGCCGGAGACGTCGACGCGCGACCCGCGCAGCGAGGGCAAGATCCCGAAAACCACCGCAGTCGCCACTGAGACGATCAGGGCAAAGCCCAGCACGCGGCCATCGATCTCGAACCTGTCCACGCCGTCATTGGCGAGCAGCGGACCCATCTTGGCGCTGCACCACTCGATCGCGAGATACGCCAAGGCCACACCCGCCGCCCCGCCCGCCAGCGCGAACGCGAGACTCTCGGCCAGGAACTGCCTGACCAGCCGCCACCGGCCCGCGCCCATCGCGATCCGGAGCGCCACTTCCTTCGATCGCTCCGTGGCCCGTCCGAGCAGGAGGCTGGAGACGTTCACGCAGGAGATCAGCAGCAGGCACACCACGGCCATGATCAGTACCTTGGCCACGGGAGCCGACGCCGCCGCGGCCAGAGTCGCCTGGAGCCCATCCACTCTGATCGTGAAATCGCGATCCGGGTCCGGATGCTCGCCCGCCAAGCGCTGGGAGACCACGGCCATTTCGTTCCGCGCGCTCGCCAGCGCCACGCCGGGTTTCAACCGCGCCAGCACGGAGACCGAGCCCTTGTCATAGGCGAGCTCCGCCGCGGTGGGGATCAGCGGGGTCCAGATCCGCGCACCGCCCTCGACCAGAGTGGCGCGGATCCGGCCCGGCATCACGCCGACAATCGTCGCCGCGGAACCGTCCAGCCGCAGCGTCTGCCCGATGACATCCGCCCGCCCGCCGAGCGCGCCCCGCCAGTACTCTTCACTCAGGACAACCACCGGCTGCCCGCCTCGCAAGTGGTCGCCGGCCGCGAAGCCCCGGCCCAGCAGCGGCCGAACACCGAGCATCTCGAAGTACCCGCGCCCGACGCGCTCGCCCCGCACGCGCTCCGGCTCGCCGCCCGAGTTCACAATGAAGCCCTGCGGCCGGTAGGCCACAATCCGGTCGAAAGACTGCGCCTGGCGTTGCCACTCCTCGTAGTCGCGATAGCGCACCGGCGCCATCGGCCCCTCCTTTTGCCCGCGCGTGTACGCCTCACCCATCATCACCAGTTGCTCCGGATGCGGGTAGGCCAGCGGCTTATAGAATAGAGTGTTTAAGAGACTAAACACCGTTGTGCTGGCGCCAATGCCCACCGCCAGGACGGCCACGACGAGCAGTGTGAACCCCGGAACGCGCAGCATCCCGCGAAACGCATGGCGGATATCCAGCAGCAACGCCTCCAGGGCAGACAGGCATCTGGTCTCGCGGCAGATCTCCTTGGTCTGTTCCACTCCGCCGAACTCGCGCAAAGCGGCGTAGCGCGCTTCTTCGGGAGACTCGCCGCGCCGGCGCGCCTCCTCCTCCAGCATCTCCAGATGGCACTGGAGCTCTTCCTGCATCCGCGCCTCCATTCGGCGCCTGGCCCACAGATTGGAGACCTTGTTGAGAAACGTTCGAAGCGTGGTCATGATCTACTCCTACGTACCTTGCAGCAGCCGGGTGATGACGCCGGCCATTCTCTCCCAGTTCTCGGCTTCCACCGCCAGTTGCCCCCGCCCGGCGGCAGTCAGGCTGTAGTAGCGGGCACGGCGGTTGTTGTCCGAGCGCCCCCACTCGGAGCCGATCCATCCGCGCTGCTCCAACCGTAGCAGCGCCGGGTAGAGAGTGCCCTGGTTCAGTTGCAGCATGTTCTCGGATACTTGCTGGACCCGCTGCGCGATTCCATAGCCGTGCAACGGGCCCATCGTCTCCAGGATCTTCAGGACCATCAGGTCCAGCGTGCCTTGCAGCACATCGGCTTTCGAACCCTCATTCATTGCGCGGTCCTCTTTCCAAATCCGCTCCTGTTGGTGGTCAACAGGAGATACGAGTGGATAGACGCCGCGGTTCGGAAAAAGTTCCGGTGTGGACACGCCGGCGTGCCGCGGTTCTTCTTCGATGGGCAGGACGTGATGTCTCCGCCATCGTAGTGCGAACCGGGGGAGCCGGTTGCATTGGACGGCCAAGGCACTGACGGGGACGAGGGCGCCGGAGTTCTGATGATTGAGGCTGTTGGGCTGCCACGAGCGGATTGTGATTGAGAAGCGCCCGATTGGGGCGGTGTCCTGGCTTTGGAAGTCTGGTCACCGGACCGAGATGGGAGGCAGTGAGAAACAGAGCGGCTCTCGAACGCTCCCGATACAGAGCTGAGGCTAATCCTTACTAATTGACACACAGCCGACGTCGCACCACACTGGTGCGCGCTCTTAGTCTTCGTGTATGGCAACCCGTAAGACGGCACCGGCGAGATCAGTTCGCCAAAGCGTTACGATCCCGGCGACGCTTGTCTCGGCGGTCCGCCGAACCGCTAAAGAGCAGCACTACACGATGAGCCGGGCGTTGGTGGCACTGGCTGAACGCGGCGTTCGCGCGGAAGCGGAAGCGAAGGAACAGCTGAAGCTTTCCTACGATCGCTTCCTCGCGGAGAACGACCCGGCGCGAAAAAACGAGGCGGGCGAAGATCTGATCCGCGCGATCTTCGGGAAGGATGGGCTTGCCGTGGATTCAATTCGCTGATGGGCTACGGCTGTGTGGCAGCGTGTGCTCCAGCGAGTGGATGAGCGCCGCGGCTGGGTGGGGGATTTACTCGCTCTTCAAGAATGGGTCAAGCCGGTCCCGTTGCACCTGCCGGAGATTGGTACAAGGATTTTGGCTCCTTCCTCTTGTGCGGGACCGACCAGTTCCCGAGGACAGTTCTGGAGACAGGCATGAGGCCGTTCGGCTTACCGATCCGGTGATCTTGAGTCGGGCAGTTGACGCGGGAGGCAACCGCTCCCTGACGGTCGCGGCTCAGAAACGGGACTCACGGTCGCGGCTCGGTAACGGAAAATTCGGAATTGACGCGCAGTTTCAGTGACGCGAGCGTCAGAGAGCGGTCTGCTACGGCTTTTTGGCCGGGGCTTTGGCGAGTTTCTTTTGCTCGTCCTGCTTGTGCTTGGTCGCCTGCTGCTGCTTACTCTTGTCCTTGTCTTTCTTGCCGCCCTTGTCTCCCATGGGTGCTCCTTTTTCCGCGAATTCCCTTGCCCCAACGCTATCACAATCAGAAGCGGAGTTTGAGGAGCCGGGTGCCGTTCTCCCAAGTGAGCTGGCGGAAAAGCTCGGGGGTGGTGAGGCCTTTGAGTAGGCCGAGGGTGGCGGCGGCGACGCATTTGCCGGCGAGGCGGGCGGCCTCGGGGTTGTTGCCTTGGGAGATGCCGGCGCCTTTGCCGTCGGCGC
The DNA here is from genome assembly GCA_036504135.1 of Paludibaculum sp. Taxonomy (GTDB): domain Bacteria; phylum Acidobacteriota; class Terriglobia; order Bryobacterales; family Bryobacteraceae; genus Paludibaculum. Next base: position 12,403 of record DASXVP010000019.1, on the reverse strand, counting down.
AACTGCAATCGCTGCCGAAGATGAGTTTGGATTTGTGGCGGGCGAGGAAGCCGCGGGAGAAATCGAGGTCGCGGGAGAGTGCGTTGTTACCGGAGTTGGCGGAGAGGTCGGCGTAGAGGTTGGGGTAATCGGCGAGCCAGCGATCGGTGAGGCCGCCGGGCTTGATGGGGCCGGTGGGGTAGCCGCGGTCGGTGGGGACGTCGGCGCTGATGTTGGCCCAGAAGAGATCGGCGTGGCCGAGGAAGATGGTTTGGGGGTGGGCCTTGAGGACCTTGTCGAACTGGGGATAGCCGGTGTTGTAGGGGAGCTCGCCGGGGAAGTGGGGGAAGACCTGGATGTGGACGAGGACGGGCACCTGGAGCTCGGCGGCGATGTCGTAGACGCGGCGCATTTCGGGGGAGTCGAGAGCAAGGTGGTGCTTCAGCTCGCCGATGCTGACGGCTCCGGCTTTCAGGGCTTCGCGGAGGATGCGGGGGGTGTCGGGGAGGGCGGGGTCGGCGGCTACGGAGCGGGCGTAGCGGCCGGGGGTGGCCTCCATGGCTTGTTTGGCGCGGTCCTCATCGGGGGCACGGGTGAGGAGGACGGCGTGGGTGACTCCGCAGCCCTGCATGTGTTTCCAGTTGTTGGCGACGTCGGGGCGGAGGTGGAAGTGGGCGTCTAGGACGGGGCCGCCCCAGGGTTGGGCGGGTTGGGCGGTTGCGGATGCGGTGGCGGCGGTGGCGGCCAGGGTGGTTTGGAGAAACGTGCGGCGTTGCATCAGGCGAGCTCCTTCCAGATTTTACGTTCTTCGGCGTAGGGGTCGTTGACTACCTGACATTTGGCATCGAGGATCATGGTAGCGCGCTGTTCGGGCGTGTAGGCGGGCCATCGGGGAATGCCGGGGTGGCTGGGGTTGCTGGTGCGGGCGAAGGCGGCCCAGGCGGCGCTCATGTTGCGGGCGGCCTGGTAGCGCTCGGGGCGCTGGCCGACGGAGGGGTTGTTATCGGGGTGGTTGAACTTGAAGGCCATTTCCATGGCGTGGGCGGCCTTTTGCGGGTACGGGACAGTGGGAGAGACGAGGACCTCGGATTCGTAGGCGAAGATGTACATGAAGACGGGGGCGGCGTGGAGGGCGACCTTGCGCTCGGCCATGGTGATGGCGTTGGTGCCCATGAACTGGGCGGTGGTGATGGCGATGTAGAGAGCGGTGGGCGATGCCTTGGGACGGCTGCGGCGGTAGGCGGCGAGGACGGGCTCGAGTTTGGCGCCGAGGGCGGGCTGGAGGCGTTTGCGGAGGCCGGCTTCATCGAGGGAGAAGGCGGCGGGGTCTCCGCGCTGGAAGAACATGATGGTCTCGTCTTTGTTGGTGCCGATAATCATCGGGATTTTGGCGGAGATGGCGGGGGCGACGGGGTCGTAGGGATGGGCGGGGATGATGTGGCCATCAACGACGGGTCCGAAGCGCATGGGGTTGTTGCCGGAGAGGTTTTGCTCGAGTTCGCGGAAGCGGGCGGTGGGGATCTGGAGGAGCTGGCGGGCCTGATTCTCGGCGAGGCCGAGGCGGCGTAGGACGGTGCGAGTGGTTTCAGTGGCGGCGTCGCGGGGAGTAAGGCGGAGGGTTGGTCCGCTTTCGACGCTGGCCTTGTGATAGAGACCCTGTGCGGAGGGCATGGCGGTGAGGGTGGTGGTTTTGGCGCCGCCGCCCGATTCGCCCCAGATCATGACGTTATCGGGGTCGCCACCGAAGTCAGCTATGTTGTCGTGGACCCATTGGAGCGCGGCGTTGATATCGAGCATGCCGGCAGCGCCGGAGGCGGCGTATTCCTCGCCGAGGAGGTCTCCGAGGTAGAGGTAGCCCATGAGGCCGAGGCGGTGGTTATGGGTGACGACAACGACGTCGTAATCCTTGGCGAGGGCCGAGCCATCGTGGTTGAACTGCTGGGGCCAGACATCGGCTCCGCCGTTGCCGGTGGCGAAACCGCCGCCGTGGGAGTAGAACATGACGGGGCGTTTGCGGCCATCGGCGACGCCCTGGGTCCAGATGTTGAGGAAGAGGCAATCCTCGCTGGAGGGGGCGGGGGTCCAATCCTTGGGCCAGCCAGGATCGGGCGGCTGAATGGCTTGGGCGCCGTAGAGGAAGGCTTCACGGACGCCGGTCCAAGGCTGGAGCTTGGGCGGGGCCTTGAAGCGATGCTCGCCGGACGGGGCGCCGGCGTAGGGGATGCCTTTGAAGACGGTGACGCCATTGGCACGGGCGCCGCGGACGGAGCCGTGAGTGGTTTTGGCGAGGACGGCGGTGAAGGGGGTGGGCTCGGATTGGGCGGCGCGGGGGAGGAGGATAGACGCGGCGGCGGCGGCTCCCGTGGTCTGGGCCAGGAAGCGGCGACGGTTGGTGGGGTGGTTTTTGGTTGTCATCTATTGATTGCTCGCGTGGATGAGATCGAGGAGGCCGCCGACGATGGCGGTTTCCGCGCAGCCGGGCTTGAGGCGGGAGCTGAGGACCTGGAAGGAGTTGGCTCCAAAGGAGGCGTCGTCCGGGATGTAGCCAGAGTTGGCGCGGCCGTTGGCGATGGTGACCATGAAGGTATTGGCGAGGGGAGATTGTTGTTTGAGGCGCTGGGCGATGGCGCTATAGATTTCAGCGTTGACCCAGGTGAGGGCGACGTTGCCGATGCGGATGAGGCCGAGGCCGATGTTGACTGGATCGCCATCGACGTATGTGCCGGGGGCGCCTTCGCGGACGGTATCGGTGCGGCGGCGGCCGGGGCACGTGACGGTGGTGGTGGCAGCGGCGATGCGGGGGGCCGATTCGGTGCGGGTGATGTTGCTCATGACGCGAATGACCTCTTCGGCGAGGAGGACGCCCTCACTTTCCATGACGCGTTCCAGGGTTTCGGCGACCTTGGGGGCGAGTGGCCGCTCGGAGACTTTGCCGTCCCGGAGGGGGGCCTCGATGGTTTCGCGGGTGAGTACGTTGCCGGTGATTTTGGCTCCGCTACGGGAGGCCATGGCGTTGGTGGCGGCGCGGAGGTAGAGGGGATTCTGATCGCCGGAGGCGCTTTGCGCGAAGACGGCGACGATTTTGTCGTCGTAGGCCTGCTCGATGTGGCGGGAGGCGGCGCCGGGGAAATCGGCGCTGGTGAGGCCGGAGAGGTAGCCGTTGACGGGGTGCATGGCGTAGGTCATGTAGACGGCGATGGGGTCGCCGGCGGGGGTCTCGAATTTGAGGACGGCGACGGTCTTATCGGAGGGTGCGTTGAGGTTGGGGGCCTGAGTCCAGAGATGGGTTTGAGGGTCAATGGAATCGCGGTTGACGTTGAGGTAGGAGAGGCCGGTACCGAAGCCGGCGCGGGCGGGTTGGAGGTTGGCGTTGGCCTGGCGGACGACCTGGATGAGTTGGCCGACGATGGGGGGCGGGGGCTGATTGGGATCGAGCGGGGCGGCGCTTGGCGGGCCTGGGCGGGCTCCGGGTCCCCAGGCGCTGTGGGAATGGGTGGCGGACATGACGATGTTGGCGGAGGGGCAATTGAGCTCGGCGGCGATGGTCTTGGCAGCGGCGGCGACGACGGCGGCGGAGAGGCCGCTTTGATCGGCCCCGATGAGCACGGCGCGAGTGCCGCCGCTTTCGAGAACGATGGCGCGGACGTAGAGGCGCTCGTGGGCGAACTTGCCGGAGGGCGGGTTGGCTGGGTCGGATGGGGGCGTGATGTCAAGGCGGGCGGCGCCTGCACGGAGGGCAGCGGCTGGAGCGGTAGGTGAGAAGGTGAGCGCCAGAGCGGCGGCGCTGAGGAGAAGGGACCGAGACATCATGAGAGCCTTTCTGTGGGAGCGGGGAGCGTGCGAGGCTCGCCGATTGACAGACTACATGATTTGAGGGCGGCGTGCGGGGGCGGACCAATTGGCGCGCGTTACCGGGCGCCGAGGGGCTCCAATTGGGTGGTGTCAGCCGAGCGGAGAGTGCGGCTATCCCGCATGGGCGTCTGGCCGAAGAGGCGCTTGTACTCGCGGGTGAACTGGCTGGCGCTTTCGTAGCCTACTTCGAGGGCAGCGCTGCCGGCATCGAGGCCCTGGATGGACATGCGCGTTCGCGCTTCCTGGAGCCGGATCTGTTTCTGATACTGGAGAGGGCTCATGGCGGTGAGGGCGCGGAAGTGGTGGTGGAGGGTGGAGATGCCCATGCCGGCGATATCGGCGAGTTCCTCGACACGGAGCGGTTTTGCGTAGTTGTCTTTGATCCAGGCAATTGCCTTCGCGGTGCGGTAGCTCTGGTCGCCGAGTGTCGCGACGGCGCGAAGACGAACGCCCTCCGGCCCTTGCAGGACCCGAAAGATGATCTCGCGTTCAATAAGACCGTGGAGAAAGGCGACATCCTGAGGCTGGTCCAGGCGGCGCATGAGCCGGCAGAAGGAGTCCAGCAAGTCCACGGTGACCTCACCGAGGGCCAGGGCCGGGCCTTTCCCGATATGGGGCGCTACCGCGATCTCTTCGCGGCCGAGCAGTTCCCGGACGACGGGCATTTGCAGCTTCAGCGAGAGGGCTAGACAAGGTGTCTGCTCGCTGGCTTCCACGACGCGGGCCACGACGGGGAGGGCGACGGAGGCCAGCAGGTAGTGGGACGTACCGTAGTTGAAGGATTTGCCGCCGAATTCCACGCGCTTACGCCCCTGCGCCGTGAGGATGAGGCTCGGCTCGTAGGTCATGGAACAGGGGGGAGTGGGCGCGGTGCGCTGGTGCACGGTGAGGCCCGGCACTTCGGTGATGCGTTTCTGTTCGGAGCCGATGTAGGCCGCAATCCGATGAGCCAGTTCTTCCTTGAGCTGCTGAAGCCGGTCCGGCAGCGGGCTGAGATTTTGGACGGGGCTGGTTGGCATCAGGGGCTCCTTTGCACCTAGAGTACATCCGGGGCGAGCAATTTCGCTAGCCCTCGACAGGAATAGGCTAAAACTCGGCAGGTTCAGGCTACCGGGCAGAGGACGGGCAGCCCTAATCTGGATACGGAGAGAAAAGGTCGATTCCTATGACAGCACCGATGATTGGACTGTGTTTGCTGATGGTGAGTGTGGCCGGCGCGTCCGCCCAAGGGCAAACGGCGTCTCCCGCTGCAGGGAACCGCACGAGTGCGGAACAGGAGCTCATCACTCTCTCCAAGGACAAGTGGATCTGGATGGCAGAGCGCAAAGTCGATGCCCTGGAAGCGCTATTTCATGAGAAGGCCGTTTTCGTCCACATGGGCGCCACCATGTCGAGGAGCCAGGAACTCGGCGTCATCAAGAGCGGCGGGATCCACTACAAGCAGGCGGATATCCAGGAAGTTTCGGTGAACATCATTGGGACCACCGCCATCCTGTTGAACAAGATCCGGCTGGTGGCAGTGGTTGGCGGCAACGAGGTGACGAATCCATTTGTGGTGACAGAGGTGTACGTGCAGCAAAGTGGCGCCTGGAAGCTGGCATCGCTTTCGTTCACGCGGCTACTTGGCCAGTAAGGCGGCCCTTCGCGATCCGGCAAGCCAACGATGACGATAGAGGCGATGTACACAGCGATGATGGTTCTGGTGCTGCTGGCAGCCGCGCTACCGGCACGCCCGCAGGCCGGAGGTGTTGCCACTGGTGCGGACCGCGCTGGGCATCTCGGGAGTCGAAGCACCATGGCCGATATCCTGCATCATCCGGCATTCGCCGGATTCGGCGCGCTGATCCTGCCGTGGGATGACCGCGCGTACGACGAGGGCCTGCGATTGGCCGAGATCGGAACGCTGCTGCCCTATCACACACACGTCGATCCGGAGACCGTGACGAGCGCGCTGAATCGCATGATTGATGACGCGTCTAGCGGCAAGACCGTGTTCTACCGCTTCTACTCCGATGCGCAGATCGCGCAGGAGCCGACAAAAGACCACACGGGGCTGTTCTTCTTCCGCGGGCGGCCTGGCGCTCCCTTCGCGGTGATTTGCCCGGGAGGCGGGTTCTCCTATGTGGGCTCCGTGCACGAAGGCTTTCCCTATGCGGAGGCGATCAGCAGCAAGGGATACAACGCTTTCGTGCTGAAGTACCAGGCGGGACATGGCGGCGGGGCCGCTACCCAAGATCTGGCGGCGGCGGTGTCCTACATTTTCCGCAACGCGGCGGCGCTGGGCGTCAGCACTCAAGGCTACTCGTTATGGGGAAGTTCGGCGGGAGCGAGGATGGCGGCAGCGATCGGTTCGCACGGCGCGGCTAGGTATGGAGGCGCTGACGCGCCCAAGCCGGCGGCGGTTGTGATGGCGTATACGGCACATTCGGATTGCTCGGCCGCTGAGCCTGCCACGTTTGTTGTAGTGGGCGAGTTGGATGGGATTGCCCCACCGGCCAGCATGGAAAAGAGAGTTACAGCGCTGCGCCAATCCGGTACCGCGGTGGAGTATCACAAGTACGCAAATCTCGGTCATGGTTTCGGGCTTGGCAAAGGTACGAGTGCAGAGGGATGGGCATTGGAGGCCATCCGGTTCTGGGAGACCGCGATCGGCACGTCGGGAGCGAACAAGTAATGAAGAAACGCAAACTCGGAGTTCTCGAAGTATCGGCCGTCGGGTACGGTTGCATGGGCCTGAGCTACGGCTACGGACCAGCGAGCGACCGTCAGGAAGGGATCGGGATGATACGCGCCGCCGTCGAGCGCGGGGTCACGCTCTTCGACACGGCGGAAGCATATGGGCCGTTCACGAACGAGGAACTGGTGGGTGAGGCTTTGGCCCCGATTCGCGATCAGGTTGTGATTGCGACGAAGTTCGGCTGGGACATCGATCCGAAGACGGGCGAGCGAAGGCCGGGGTTAAACAGCCGCCCTGAGCACATCAGGGTCGCAACGGAAGGGATGCTCAAGCGGCTGAAGACCGATCACATCGACCTGTTGTACCAGCATCGGGTGGACCCCGCGGTGCCGATCGAGGACGTGGCCGGGACGCTGAAGGACCTGATCGCCGCAGGGAAGGTCCGCCATTATGGGCTTTCCGAGGCTAGTGCTCAGACGATCCGCCGGGCGCACGCCGTTCATCCTGTGGCTGCGATTCAGAGCGAGTATTCGATCTGGACGCGGGACCCTGAGGCAGAGGTGCTGCCAGCGTGTGAGGAACTGGGGATCGGCTTCGTGCCGTGGAGTCCACTGGGCCAGGGATTTCTGACGGGGAAGATCGATGCGGGAACGACATTCGGGGGCTCCGATTTCCGCTCCGTATTTCCCCGTTTTACAGTTGAGGCGCGGGAAGCCAACTTGGGCCTCGTGGATCTTCTGAAGCAGATCGCCGAGCGGCGGAAGGCGACGCCCGCCCAGGTTGCACTGGCCTGGCTGCTCGCGCAGAGGCCGTGGATTGTACCCATTCCGGGCACCACGAAACTACACCGGCTGGAGGAGAACCTGGGTTCCGATGGAGTGAAACTTACGCCCGCCAACCTGGGCGAGATCGAGTCCTCATTTGCCAGGATCCCGGTGCAAGGCGCGCGGCTTCCGGAGCAGGTTTTGCAGTACTCGAATCGCTGACGAGATGAAAGGGAACGACATGCACGACAGCCCTGGCCTGAATCGCCGCTCATTTGTGCGAGCAACGGGAGCCATCGCCGCCGCGACGATTAGCGGCGGGCTATCCTCGGCGGCCACTGCTCAGGAGAGCGGTGGGGCGGCAGCGAAGCCGCTTGTGAACGGACGGCGCAAACTGGGGCAACTGGAAGTTTCAAGCGTAGGGCTGGGCTGCCAGGACATGACCGGCACGTTCTATGCGACGGCTCCGCGGCGGCCCGACATGATCGCCCTGGCGCGCGCGGCCTATGACCGCGGCGTGACGTTTTTCGATGCAGCCGAAGCGTATGGCCCGCTGGAAGTGGAGCGAATCCTCGGCGAGGCGGTAGCGCCGTTCCGCAACCGAGTGGTGGTCTGCTCGAAGTTCGGCTGGGACATCGATCCGGAAACGGGCCAGAGGAAGGGCGGGCTCAACAGCCGGCCTGAGCATATCCGCCTGGCCGTTGATGCCATGCTGAAGCGGCTCCAGACGGACCGCATTGATCTGCTCTACCAGCACCGTGTGGATCCCGCGGTACCGATCGAGGACGTCGCGGGCACGGTGAAGGACTTGATCGCGAAGGGAAAGGTGCTGCATTTCGGGCTTTCCGAGCCTGGCCCGCAGACGCTACGTCGCGCGCACGCGGTGCAGCGGGTGACGGCTGTCCAGAACGAGTACTCGATGATGGCGCGGGATCCTGAGCGGGACATCCTGCCGATCTGCGGAGAGCTGGGAATTGGATTGGTGTGCTGGAGTCCGCTCGCCATGGCGTACCTGACTGGCGACATCGATCAGAACACGGTTTTGAAGCAGGGCGACTTCCGCGGGATGGTGCCCTGGTTCGCGGCAGACAATCGCGCGGGCAATCTCGCGATTGTCGCGCTCGTCAGGGAATGGGCGCGGCGCAAGGGTGCGACGCCTGCTCAGATTGCGTTGGCCTGGCTGATGGCGCAAAGGCCGTGGGTGGTGCCGATTCCGGGCACGACAAAGATGGCGCATCTGCTGGACAATCTCGGCGCGGACGCCGTCCGGTTCACGCCGGGCGAGGTGCGAGAGTTGAACGCGGCGTTGGAGCGCACGCCGATTCATGGCGCGCGATTGCCGGCGGGCGTGTTGAGGCTTTCAGGAGTGGAGGCGCCGCCCAAACAGGGATGAGCGGCGCGGAAGTCGAAATGAAACGAGCTGATGCATGAAGGTCCAATCCGGCGCCGCCATTCTAGTGCTCACCTTTGTGGCGTGTTGCCCGCTGCTGTCTCAGGACTGGCCGATGTGGGGTGGCACGGCGCAACGCAATATGGCTTCCGCGATGAAGAACCTCCCCGCATCCTGGGATGTCAAAAGCGGCAGCAACATCAAATGGAAAGCGCAGATCGGCTCGACGTCGTATGGTAACCCGGTCGTGGCCGGTGGGAAGATCTTCCTGGGCACGAACAATGGGAATCCGAGGAACCCCGCGATCCAGGGTGATCGGGGGGTGCTGATGTGCTTCCAGGAATCCGATGGCAAGTTTCTGTGGCAGGCCGTTACGGACAAACTGGCGTCCGGACCGGTGAACGACTTTCCGCAGCAGGGCGTCTGCTCTTCCCCAGCCGTGGAGGGAAAGCGGCTGTACTACGTGAGCAACCGAGGGGAGTTGGTTTGCCTGGACACGGAAGGGTTTCTGGACGGGAATAACGACGGGCCTTTCCAGGACGAGGTCCACCAGGGACCCGGTGATGCCGACATCGTCTGGAAACTCGACATGATCAAGGAACTGGGTGTGCATCCGCGCAATATGGCCAATTCCTCGCCGGTGATCTGGGAAGATCTGGTGTTTGTGGGAACCTCCAACGGCCGGGGTGACGAGAGCCTGCCGGCTCCGAAAGCGCCCAGTTTTCTCGCGGTCAACAAAAACACGGGGAAAGTCGTCTGGCAGGACAATTCTCCGGGTGAAAGCATCGTGCAGGGGCAGTGGTCTTCTCCGGCTCTTGGCCTGGTGGACGGAGTGCAGCAGGCGTTTTTTGCGGGAGGGGACGGATGGCTGTACGGTTTCAACGCCCGGACGGGAGAGAGGCTCTGGAAGTTCGATCTGAACCCCAAGAAGATCGCGCCCGAGGCGCGCAACTACGGAATCTCCACGCCTGTGTTCATTGAGGGCAGGGTGCTGATGAGCGCAGGGCAGGATCCCGACAGCGGCAGCGGACGCGGCGTGGCGTACAGTATCGATCCCACAAAACGGGGAGACATCACTGAGGCTGGAAGGGTGTGGCAATACGAGAAGATCAACCGCTCCATTTCGACGGCGGCAGTTGGTGGAGGGCTGGCCTTCCTGGCGGATTTTGATGGCATTTTGCACTGCGTGGACGTCAAGACCGGAAAGCCAAATTGGACGTTCGACCTCAAGTCCCCGGTCTGGGGCTCGCCGCTGCTGGCGGACGGAAAGGTTTACCTGGGCGATGCGGACGGGGATCTGGCCGTTTTTCAGGCGACGGCGGTGATGAACAAGCCCACGTTGATGGATATGGCGGACTCCGTCTACGGCACACCGGTGCCGGCGAACGGCGTGTTGTATGTGATGGCGAGAAGCCAGCTATACGCCATTACGGCGAAGCAGAGTGAGGCCGGCAAGTAACAAGAGAGAGGCAAGAGTCGATGAAGAGCAATACAAAACTTATAGCGATGATCTTCGCGCCGCTTTTTGCGGCGGGCGCGTTTGCCGCGGATTGGCCACAGTTTTACGGGCCGAGCCGGAACAGCACATCCACCGACAAGGGCATATTGCGAACCTGGCCGGAGGGCGGCCCAAAGGTGTTGTGGACGGCCCCTCTCGGCATCGGCTACGGGGGCGCCGCGGTCAGCGCCGGGAAGGTTTACCTCTTGGACCGCGACGATAAGGTTGGCGACACTCTGCGAGTCTACGATCTTTCTAACGGCAAGGAACTCTGGACATTTGCCTACGCCGCTCCGGGCAGAGTTGAATTCCCCGGCTCTCGAACCACGCCGACAGTAGATGGCAATCATGTCTACACCGCTGGTTTGCGTGGAGACTTGTACTGCATCAACACGACGACGCAGAAGCCCGTGTGGCATAAGAACATCTGGACGGAGTTCGGCGGCGGCGGCGCTGTTCCGGCCGGCCCCTTCGCCCCTCCCGCGGAGGGCGGCCAGTTACCAATCTGGGGAATTGTTCAGAACCCGTTGATTTACCGCGATCTGCTCATCGTGGCGTCGCAGGCGCCGGGGGCTGGCGTGGTGGCCTATGACAAGGCGACTGGCGACTTGAAATGGAAGTCGGACCCGCTCGCGGGCGGCGCCGGATACGATACTCCTTCGGTTATCAAGACCCCCTCGGGAGATCATCTGGTGATGATCACGGGCTCACAGGGTTTTGGCCGCAGCGCCAAGGGTGGCAGCGTCAACGGCATTGACCCACTGAGCGGGAAGATCCTGTGGACCTATACCAACTGGAATTGCATGATACCTGTCGCTCACGCGGTGGATGCCGGTGAAGGGCGGATGCTGCTAGCCGGCGGCTACAATGCGGGGTCCGCGATGATTCAGATCGTGAAGCAGGCCGACGGAACCTTCGGAATCACCGAGTTGTTCAAGAACCGGGACTTCGGGTCTCACACGCAGCCACCGATCCTATACAAAGACCATTTCTATGCGCAGTACACGACCAATGAGCGGCGCGATGGTCTGGTGAGCATGAGCATGAGCGGCGAGGTGAAGTGGAAGACCGGACAGGAGCCGGCGTTCGTCAGAGGCGGCGCCATCCTTGTGGACGGACTTCTCATCGCCACCGACGGCGCCAAGAAGCTGTATCTGATTGAACCTGATCCGGCGGGTTTCAAACCGCTGGCGAGCGTGGAGCTGATGGAATCCGGCCAGAACTGGGCGCCCTTAGCGCTTTCAAACGGCAAACTGCTGATTCGCGATCAAAGGAAATTGATCGTCGTTCAGGTGGGGCAGTAAGGGCGTTGATGGTTCCGCGGTTTGAAAAAAGGAAACCCATGAGAATCGCTCCAGCAATTGCGATTGCGTTTTGCCTACTCGCGCCGGAGGCCCGGAGCCAGACAGCGAGGGAACCGGAAGTGATCCGGATCACGCGGGGCGGCACGCAGGCTCCGCAGGCGGCGCCGGCCGACCACTTCAGCGGTTCAGTGCGGGTGGATTCCGCTTTCCGTGGGAGCGCGCCGGCGCGTGTCTCGGGCGCCCGGGTTCTGTTTGCACCCGGCGCGCGGACGGCGTGGCACTCCCATCCGTTGGGGCAGACGCTGATCGTGGCAGCGGGCACGGGCCGGGTGCAACGATGGGGTGATCCTGTGGACGAGATCCGGCAGGGCGACGTGGTGTGGATTCCGCCAGGGCAGAAGCACTGGCACGGTGCCGGACCGAACAGCTCAATGACGCACATTGCCATCACCGAGCAGATCGAAGGCAAGACTGTGGAGTGGATGGAGAAGGTCAGCGAGGCGCAATATGGCGAGCCGCTGCGCGGACAGGCGGCAAGCGCCGGCGCGGCCGCACAGCCCCGGCCGTCTCAGGGCGCGATCGGCGACTTCGCTCCCAAATTGGCGCGGATTACGGACGACGTGCTGTACGGCGACATCTGGGAGAGGCCGGAACTATCGAAGCGTGATCGCAGCCTGGCGACGGTGGCGGCGTTGATTGCGTTGAACCGTCCGGACCAGCTCCGGTCTCATCTTCGCATCGCGCGCCAAAATGGCGTGACGCAGGAGGAGTTGATCGAGACCATCACTCACCTGGCGTTCACTGCTGTCCAAGACCCGCGAAACGCGGCTTGACCAGTGCTGCAAAGAAACGACATAGGAAGCCCTTCCGGCCTCATCGGTGATTCGGGTTGGCCAGTACACCTTCGTCGGGTGAATCGGTCTGCTGTCCAAAATACCG
>DASXVP010000018.1:0-203591 GCA_036504135.1 Paludibaculum sp. | reverse complement strand
CACTGCTGTCCAAGACCCGCGAAACGCGGCTTGACCAGTGCTGCAAAGAAACGACATAGGAAGCCCTTCCGGCCTCATCGGTGATTCGGGTTGGCCAGTACACCTTCGTCGGGTGAATCGGTCTGCTGTCCAAAATACCGGCGGGATCTTCTGCCTGCTGGCCCTCTTTCTGTGATTCTCACCGCGGCGCCCCTGCGCTGCTGTCCAGGACGATGCCGTTCCTCAGCCCAGATCGAGTGCCATTTGTGCGGTCTCCAACTCCAGCGGCGGACGGAACGGCGCGTCGAGCCAGGCCCACAGATCGCGATATACAAACAACTGGTACCGCAAGAGCGCGACGAGATTGGAAAGGCTCCATTTCCAGGTGCTGCGCAGTTGCAGGTAACGCAACAGCAGCATCGCAATCAGCGCGGTCCAGATTTGCGTCTGGACTGCATTCTCGCTCGTCCCGATGAAGGTCTTGATGCGCAGTGATTGCTTCAGCGCCTTGAATAGCAATTCGATCTGCCAGCGGTCGCGGTAGATGTCGGTGATGGTCGCGGCGGCCAACTTGAAATTGTTGGTGACGAAGGCGATTGTGCTCTTTGTCTCCTCTACCCAGATCTCGATACGCCGCAGCCGGAGCGGGCCTTTCATCCCCTTCTTCTTCTCCACGATGATCACCTCGTCGCGCAGGATGGGATCGCCCGAGTGGGACCGCCTGGCGGCAATCCCATAGCTGGTACTGTCCTTCAGCCGGGTCACGAAGAACACGCCCGCTTGCGTCAGTTTCTCCCACCAGCGGTGGTCCTCGTAGCCGCGATCCATCACCAGAATGGTGCCGGCTTCGAACTTCAGCCCACGAGCCACTTGGATGTCAGACGTCTTGCCGTCCGTCATCACGGCGAAGCAAGGCAGAAAGCTGCGGTTGTCCAGCACCGTGTGCAACTTCACCGCCCCTTTGGTCCTGGTGTAGGCGGCCCAGTCAAAGATCGTCAAGCACAGTGGGATCACGGTCGAATCCAGGCTCACCACCGGATGGCGGAAACGGAACTTCCGACGCTTCGTCTGCGCCTCCAGTTGGCAGACTTTGACCAGTTGCTCAAACAGTGCCTTGTACAACTGCCACGGACGGTGCTGATTGGCGTAGGCCAGTGTGGAGCGGCACGGCGCGCTCGTCACGCCCAGGTGCCTCAACTTGCCCTCGCTGGCGGCCAATCCGCCGATGATCTCGCGCAACGAACGCGCGCCGCCCAGTTGGCAGAACATCAGAGCGATGAACTGGCTCCAGCACGTCATCCCCTTGGCGTGTTTCTCGGCGTCACGCTGTTTGACGGCGGCGTCGAAAACGCTCCGAGGAAAGAACTTCATGATTTGAGCAAAAATGCTCGATACTCGATTCATGGGTGGGTACATCCTTGCGGTTGGTTTTGGTTTGCACCTCCAACTCTACAAGGGCTGCCCGCCCATGCTCATCCGATCCTCATCTGCCCGGCCTGTACACCTCGCATTGGTGCTCTCAAATCGTCTTGGACAGCAGTGCCTGGCGTTCTACACCGGTTGGCCGAATGCGGTTACCGCCGTCGGCATCGCCAAGGAAGTGTTCGGACAGAAATGAAACGGAAATCGAATGCAGGAGAGGACATGAAACGTCCATTCATCGCGCTCTGGCTGTCCGCAACGATTCTTCTTACTTCCGCCAATGCGCAGCAAGCCCAGAAGGGCAAGCCGGAACCGCTGATGATCCAGGAGCAAGGCAGTTTCGCCGTTGGCGGGAAGATCGTTACGAATCCGGGGACCTTCCATCCTAAGCAGCCAACGCCGGATGGCCAGACCCTGCATGGCGACCACGCCTACGTCTTCTACCAGATTCCGGTGAACCGTCGTAAACTCCCGCTCGTGTTTCTGCACGGCACTGGGCAGTTCTCGAAGACGTGGGAGACCACGCCGGATGGGCGGGAGGGCTTCCAGACGATTTTCCTGCGCCGCCGCTTCCCGGTATATCTGATCGATCAGCCGCGCCGTGGGAACGCGGGCCGCGGTACGGTCACAGCGTCGATCAACGCTACGCCCGATGAGCAGATGTGGTTCGGCACGTTCCGGGTGGGTATCTGGCCGGAGTATTTTCCAGGTGTCCAGTTCTCGAAGGATCCGGAGGCCCTCAACCAGTATTTCCGGCAAATGACGCCGAACGTGGGACCGTACGATCCCGAGGTGAACTCGGACGCCTTCGCGACGCTGTTCAACAAGATCGGGCCGGCGGTGTTCGTGACTCACTCGCAGGGCGGCGGTCTGGGATGGCTCACCGTCCTCAAGACGGGCAATGTGCGGGCCATCGTGACGTATGAACCGGGCAGCGGATTCCTGTTTCCGGAGGGAGAAGTTCCAGAGGCGCTGCCCAGTTCCGGTGGAACGCTGACGGCCATCGGTGTGCCCATGGCCGAGTTCATGAAACTCACCAAGATTCCCGTCATCATCTTTTACGGCGACTACATCCCGGAGAAGCCCAGCGACAATCCGGGGCAGGACGGATGGCGAGTCCGGCTGGAGATGGCCAAAAAGTGGAGGGACACCGTCAACCGACATGGTGGCGACGTGACGGTGGTGCACCTGCCGGAGGTGGGCGTCCGTGGGAACACCCACTTCCCGTTTTCCGACTTGAACAATAAACAGGTGGCTGACCTGATGTCGAAGTTTCTATCGGATAAGAAGCTGGACTGACGCGAGACGAAGGAGCCTGAAATGGTTGATGACCTCATGCATCGAGAGAGACGAAACTTCCTCAGAGCGTCCGGCCAGGTTGTCGCGGGAATAGTCGTGGGCGCCTCTGAAGTAGCGGCAGCGTCGACGGCAGTCCAGGCGCCCGCCGTGATTGGATATCCCAACAAGAAAGGTCTGACGATCGAACGAGTCACTTACCCGGCGAGGAACATGGGCACGACGATCGTCGCCAATCTGTTCAAGCCGGCCGGTTTCGATGCGAACCGAAAGTACGCGGCGGTTGTGGTGACGCACCCCTTTGGCGGCGTGAAGGAGCAGACCTCGGGCCTCTATGCGCAGCATCTGGCCGAGCGGGGATTCCTCACGCTGGCCTATGACGCCTCCTATCAGGGCGAGAGCGGTGGCCAGCCGCGGCTGATGGAAGTGCCGGCGCAACGCCTGGACGACATCAGTTGCGCCATCGACTTTCTCGTTAAGCATCCTCAGGTGGATGCCAAGCGAATCGGTTCACTCGGAATCTGCGCTGGCGGTGGCTATGTTCTGTGCAATGCCGCGACCGAGATGCGCGTGAAGGCTGTGGCTGCGGTTAGTACGTTCAATCTCGGCGAAGCACGCCGGGAGGGCATGGGCACAATCACCTACGAGGAACGAATGAGGCGATTGAGAGATGCCGCCGAGGCGCGGTCTGGCGAAGCCCGTGGAGAGGCCGTGCGACTGGCGCCGGTTGTGCCGGACAGCGCGGCAAGTTTCACGGAGAAGACGCCGCAACTCTACCGCGAAGGATACGATTACTACCGCACAGCGCGCGCCCAGCATCCGAACTCGCCGAACCGGTACGTCTTGTCGAGTCTCCCGTTGCAGATGGCCTTCTTCCCGTTCGAACAGATCGACACGATCTCGCCGCGGCCCCTGCTGGTGATCGCCGGCTCCAAGGCTGACACGCTCTTCTGGAGCGAGGCCGTGATCCGGAAGGCGAAGGAGCCCAAGGAGCTCCACATTATCGACGGCGCGACGCACATCGATATGTATGACCGTCCCCAATTCGTGACGCCCGCCGTTGCCAAACTGGCGGCCTTCTTCGGCCGGATGTGATGGAAAGAGTTGAAATTCGCGATCCCAGGGTTGTAAAGGAAAAACACCAATGTCAGGCAAGAGTTTTGTGAAGTTATGTCAACCGGGTGTGCTGATCGGCGCCGCCCTGGTGGGGCTGGCGGCGATGGTTAGCGGCAATGCCGCGCCGCCGCCTGCGGTGCGCGTGGACAGTGGCGAGTTGCAGGGCGTGGTTGACGACGGCGTGGCGTCCTACAAAGGCATCCCCTTCGCAGCACCGCCCGTGGGCGACCTGCGGTGGCGGCCACCTCAGCCGGTGGCGCCGTGGGCCGGCGTGCGCCAGGCGGCGGAATACGGGGCGGACTGCATGCAGGGACGGTTCGGCCCGCCTCCGGCGCCTGGTGCGCCCGCGGCGCGGGTGCCGTCGGAAGATTGTCTGTTCGTGAACGTCTGGAGTCCAGCGAGCGCCGCGCGTGGGGCGAAGCTGCCGGTGATGGTCTGGATCTACGGAGGCGGGTTTGTGGGCGGCTCGAGTTCCTCGCCCAACACGTCGGGGACTCAGTTTGCCAAGCAGGGCGTTGTCCTGGTGGCTGCCAACTACCGGCTGGGGCGATTCTGGTTTTTCGCCTTCCCCGCCCTGAGCCGCGAGCGTCCAGACGAGACCAAGGGGAACTACGCGTACATGGACCAAATCGCGGCCCTGCGGTGGGTCAAGCGGAACATCGCCGCGTTTGGAGGCGATCCGAACAACGTCACGATCTTTGGATTCTCGGCGGGCGGTGTCTCGGTGCACAGCCTCCTGGCTTCGCCGATGGCGCGGGGCCTGTTCCACAAGGCGATCGCCGAATCTGGCGGTTCGCGTGACAGCGTGCTCACTGCGCGGCCGATGCGGGAGGACGGCGTCGATCCGAACTATCCGGTGTCGGCGGAGACGATCGGGACTCAATTTGCGCGCTCGATGGGGATTGAAGGGACGGACCAGGCCGCGCTGGCGCGACTCCGCGCGCTCAACTCCGAAGAGGTTCTTCGCGGCGCGCCGGCCCAACCGGGAGTGAGCGCCCCGCGGTATGAGACGACGCCGGTCCTTGACGGCAAGCTGGTAACGGAGACGGCCGAGACCGCCTACAAGGCCCGCCGTCAGCCGCGTGTTCCGTTCCTGGCTGGAAGCAACAGCGCCGACACGGCGGGTAACCGGATAGTGGCGACCACCAAGGAGCAGTTTTTCGCCCGGTTTGGCCAGTGGAGCGCCCAGGCGAAGGAGGCGTACGATCCCGACGGATCGACGGATCTGGCCACGATGATATCGAGGGCAAACGACGACTTCGGCCAGGCAGAGCCGGCCCGCTTCGCCGTGACTGCCTTCGCGGCGAACGGTTCGCCGGCATATCGCTACCGGTTCTCTTATGTTCAGAGTGCGATTCGGGAACGGATGCGGGCGGGGGCCCCGCACGGCGGCGAAATCGCTTTCGTATTCGGGACGCTGGCGGCGCGTCCGGGCTCGACGCTGTCGCCGGAGGACCAGGCGGTCTCGCGAATGGCGCAGAGCTACTGGGTCAACTTCGCCAAGACCGGCGACCCGAATGGCGCGGGGCTCCCGGCTTGGCCGCGTCACGATCCCGGCAAGGATTTGATCTTTGAGTTCCGCCCCGATGGCTCGGCCGGGGCAGGCCCGGATGCAAGGAAATTGCGGCTGGACGTGATGCAGCGGGCCACCGATGCGGGGAAGCGGGCCGACTTCTGAGGGCGGATGGCGGGGGCGGGGGCGGCAGACGATTTGTGCGGCATCGGGGGCCGCGTCGGCTACTTCCCGTCGGCGGGAACGGCCAGGACTTTCAACTGAACGGCGACCGAGCCGGATGCGGTCACTTTCACAACCTGGAACTTGCTCTCGAACGCCTTCATGGTCTCCTCGTCCTCCAGTTGCTGAATGTCGGCCGAGGCTAGCGCGAGGGCCAGATACTCTCCGGGGCGGAGATTCGACATCTCGAATGCGCCGTTCTGGTTGACCTGGGCAATCTGGCGGCCGGCAGGTCCGGTGCGGAGCGCGGGGTCTTTCGACAGGACCACAGCCATGACCGGTCCGCCGGTCTGGTCTTCGCCTCGCTCGACTGTACCGAAGACTTTGCCGCCGTCGGTTCGGTACACGATCTTCACGGCGCCTGGCGCGGCGCCGGACAGGTCGATCTCCTTCGCGATGTACTCCTCTCCACCTGCGCGGATCGACGCCAGGTACGTCGCCTGGCCCATGCCGCCATTCACGAAGAATCGGTACTTGCCGGGCGCGGAAATCTGGAGCGAGAACGTTCCGTCGTCTTTCGGGCGACCAGGCATCGCCCCCCCGGCGAACATGAGCATTCCGGTGTCGGCGGGGGCTAACTGGATGCTCACGTTACCCGGCGCCGGTTTTTCGCCAGTGGGGAGCGCGCCGTCCAGAACGACGCTGCCAGTGAGGGTGATGGGCAGTGACAACTGGAGCGTGAGATCTTCTACGTCCCTGTCGCTCACATCGACGGGCGCCGTCGCGACTTGCCGCTCCGTGGGGTTGGCGCGATTCATGACGTTGACCACCGCCAGGTATGCTCCCTGCGGCACACCGCCCACCTCGAAAGTTCCGTCCTCCTTGCGCGTGAAGGATCGGGGCGCCCGGCTCACGCCCATCACCCCCATGCCTCCGCCCGGCTCTTCTCGCGAAGAGAGGCTGACGTAGAATTCTTTGGCCGGCGACCCGTCCGCCGCCAGCACCTTGCCCCGGACCCGGTGGACCGGCACCTTTTTCAATTGGACATCGTAGCCCGTCAGTTCCGCGCCTGCCGTCAGTTCCACCTGCATGGCGCGGGCCGGCTCGGTGACGCCCGGATAGAAGGTGTCGGCAAAGCCCATCGCCGGCTGCCCGGGCCGCGCCTGCTCTTGCGTCATCATCGATTGATAGGCGGCGGAGACCTGGAGTATCACTTTGCCCGGCAGGAGGTTGGCCAGCCTGAACTCGCCCCGGTCGTTCGTCTGGACCCCTTGGGCGGTGGGCAGCCAGCTCTTCCTTCCGCGCATGGCCTGCTGTGCCAGCGCCTGGACATGGGCGCCCTGCACGGGCTCACCCTCGTCGTCGAGGACCTTCCCGGCGATCACCGCCTGGGGCAGCAGCGCATAGCGCAGGCCCTTCACCGTTTCTCCCTCGCCGACCTTGATCTGCATTGACGAAGCGAAGGTGCTTCTGCGGGCGACAGTGAACCCCTGTTTCTGGATGTTCAGGAAGTAGTCGCCGGGCTCCAGATTGCCGATGGTGAACTTGCCCTCCGCATCGGTGGTGGCGGTGAACGACTGGGGCTGCCCCATTGTCGTGGCCGGTCCAGCGCTGGTCCGCCGGGGGTATGCCATCACCTGCACGCGACGCACCGGCTCCCTGGTTGTCTCCACGAGCACCACGCCATCGATGGAGCCCTTCTTGACCTCCTGCTGCGGCGCGGGCTGCCCGAAGGAAGCCAGCGGAATGGCAATCATCAGGAAACAGTGGTGGATTTTCATTGGAAGTACAGAGTGATTGTACGGCACTTGCGGCGCGACTGGAAGGGCGGATGTGGGGTAGCGGCAGGAGGCGAACGGCCCGGCAAAAGGCATGGGAGGACGGAATTGAGGGTGGGGTTGTCCCGCACTTTCACATTAACTGTCTTGCACCGTTGACGGTACGCAGGTATAGTCGGCGGTATTGGGCTGTTGGACTGGTTGAAATGGGACCCCTCCGCAATCCCGAGGCTGGGAACTTCGAGGTGCAATGTGTGGTACGGGCGCACAAACACCGGATGGCCCTCCGCGAGACGGATCGTTGAACTGGAACAGCGCCTGGAGCCGTTGGAGGAGTGGGGTGAGCGCACTCCGCCGGGTCCGGGGTTGTTGTTTGTGTTCAGCGCCGAAGATGCGGCGGGGGCGATGGTACGAGCGGCGGCGGCGGCGCGGGCTCCCGTCCTTGCCGTGATCCCGGTATTGGGGCGCGAGGAGGAAAGCGAACTGGCGTGGAGCCTGCTGGGCGCGGGCGTGCGGGATGTATTGGGCTGGAGTGAGACGGAGAACCTGGGGGAGGCCATCGAGGATCGGCTGGACCGCTGGGCCCAGACGGACGGAATCCTGGACTCTCCGCTGGTGGGAGAAAACCTGATCGGACGATCGGCGGTTTGGCGGCGCCTGCTGGAAGAGGTGGTGGACATTGCGCTGTTTTCGCCGGCGTCGCTGCTGATTACGGGGGAAACGGGCACGGGCAAGGAGCTGCTGGCGCGACTGGTGCATACGTTGGACCGGAGAGCGGGCAAAGGCAGCCTGGTGACGCTGGACTGCACGACGGTGATGCCGGAGCTCTCGGGGAGCGAGTTTTTTGGTCACGAACGGGGCGCATATACGGGGGCGCACGCGACGCGCGAGGGCGCCTTTGCGCTGGCGGATGGGGGCACGCTTTTCCTGGACGAAGTGGGAGAGCTGCCGCTACCGATGCAGGCGCAGTTGTTGCGGGTGATCCAGGAGAAGGCGTACAAACCGGTGGGGGGCAACGAGTGGCGGACGAGCGAGTTCCGTCTGATCTGCGCCACAAACCGCGACCTGGAACGGGAGAAGGCGGAGGGACGATTCCGGACTGATTTCTATCACCGGGTGGCGGTGTGCCGGGTACACGTTCCTCCATTGCGGGAGCGGCGGGAGGATATTCTGCCTCTGGCGATGCACTTCCTGGGGCTGGAGTTGGACCCGAACCCCGGATTCAGCGAGAGTGTGGCGGGGCTGCTGACGGCGCGGGAGTATCCGGGCAACGTGCGGGAACTGCGGCAACTGGTGCGGCACATGACGGCGCGGCATGCCGGACCGGGTCCGATTTCACCAGGGGACGTACCGGCGGCGGAGCGCCCGCGCGCGTGTGGCGGCGGGGACGCGGCGCCGGACCTGGAAGCGGCGATCCGCGCGGCGGTACTGCGGGGGGCGAAGCTGCGGGACATTGGAAAGACGGCGGAGGAGATTGCGGAGCGGGTGGCGTTTGAGCAGGAGGACGGGAACGTGCAACGCGCGGCGGATCGCCTGGGGGTGACCAGCCGCGCGCTGCAGATGAGACGGGCCGCGCGCCGGGGGAACGGGGCGGGGGCGACGGCCTAAATCACCCTTGGTTTCTGGACGCCGAACTGGGCGCACCAGGCGTTGACCTGCTGGATGAGCTGGGCGGTGACCCGGACGCCGCTGTTCTGCCCAGGGACGGCTTGCGGAGGGTTGCAGCGTCCCTTCTGGCCGGCGCCGGAGGCACCGGAGGTATGGACGCCGACCTGGATGCGGGTGCCGTCCGGAAGCTTCACCCAGACGGGGCTGCCGCTGTGACCAGGGCAGGTGTCCATGGTGTAGCGCAGATGGGTGGCCGAGATGCCGCTGACGAGGACGGGTTCGGCGTGGAACCACATGGTGCCGGAGGGCTTATCGCCGGGGTAGCCGGCGACGTTCATGTAGTCGTTGGCCTTGCAGACGAGCGAGGCTTTGAGGGAGACGAACATCCCGGGCTTGGTAAACTTTTGCGGCAGGATGGCCACGCCGTAATCGAGGCTGGAGTGGACCTTCATGCGGGCGCTGGTGACCTCCATCTGCTTGGGCGCGGCGGGGGTTTTGTTGGACGACGACGAAGCGGAAAAATCGGCGCCCGGGGTGAATCTCAGTTTCGGCTCCAAGCCGCCATTGGCCTTGAGAACGTGGGCGGCGGTAATGACCACCTGGGGAGCGATCAGATTGCCGCTGGCCCAGGGGACCCACTTGCCATTTCGCCATGCCTCGACCAGGCAGATGGAATTGAACGGGAACTTCAGGCTGGAGAGGTTGGAGTTGTTGACGGCGGGCACGCGGACGCGACCGTCGCCTGGGGAGGTGGGGCTAATGACAATGCTATATTGCACCTCCTCTTCGGTAGCCTCGCGTTCCGGCGGGCCGCTTTCGGGATACTCCTCGGGCGTCTCGAAGCCACCGGTTTCCATGGCTTCGAACTCGGATTCTTCCAACTCGAACGTGAATGGGTTATTCATGGGGTCGTGATCCTCCTTGGATTTCCTGGAATTGTTGATGGGCCTTATGTCGTGGGCTGTCCGATGCCTGGGCGGTCCCGCAGGAGCATCCCGGGAGGCGCCGTACTGACCGGAGTGATTGTCAAATCCGCTCCTGTGACGGCGCGGTAGGAGTGGACATAGGACTGCACTTCCGGACGCCAGTACCTGGCCCACTCGGCGGCGAGGGCGGGATCGTTGATTTCGAGCCAGTTTCCGTAGCGGGCGGAGAGCAGCAACTGTTCGCCGAAGACACCGAGGTCGCGGAACTGAGAGACGGAGGTATCGTTCCAGCCGAACATTTTCTTGAGGGTATCGACGGGGGCCATCCATCCCTCGGTGTAGGGGACCATGGGGCGGCTGTTGAGGAATTGGCCGATTTCGGGTCTGCCGAGGATCCACTTCTGAATGAGCATTTCGACACGGGCGGTCCAGGGCAGGTCTCCGAACTGGTTGTGCGCGCCCTGAGCGAGCAGGAGGTGGACCTCCTTGAGTGCCTGGAGGACGGGGAAGGCGTCGGCGCGGACGGTGGTGTCGTCGTCCTGGAGATAGAACTTGCCGGCACGGTGGAGCAATTGGTGGAATGCCTCGATGAACCGGGTGCGGCTATCGGCGGACTGAAGCGGCTGGACGGCTTTGCCGTAGAGCGTCAGACCGTAGTGGTTATCGTACTCGTAGGCGCGGCGCTGGATGGTGAGGCGGTTGTATTCGTCCTGCACGTAGCCCCAGAGCAGGTTGCTGAGCGGGCGGAGCGGATCGAGATTGAGGGCGGTGAGCGGGCTGCGGCCGGACGGGTCGATGCGGTTTTGAAAGCGAAGCGCGATCATGTTGAGGGCCTGGACGAGCATACCCTCCTCATGCCAGTAGGACCAGATCAGTTCCAGCAGGCAGGGGGCGCTTTCGGCGGAGATCCGGGAGTCGAGGATACCCTCGCAGAGAGGGTGCCTGGCTCCCAGATCCCGGCGTGAGAACGAGGTTTTGATGACGTTCTCGAAGTAGGGCAAGACGGTGAGCGTGCCAAGGCGTGAGGCGCCGAGGTAGCGGTTGAGCCCGTCGATAATCTCGGCGACGTTGAGGCTTTCATCGCCGAGACGACGGCGTTCCTCATCGAGTTCGCGGGCGACGATGCCCCGGCGCTTGACGGAGTCTGGGACGAGGTTGGCGCCGAAGAAGGAGTTGCGATCCAGCAGAGCGCCGCAGTGCAACAGGAGGAACGCCTCGGTGGCCGTGCGCAGCAGCTGGTAGGCGGCGACGCCAGCGACGTGGGAGCCGAGGCGCTGGTTCTTCCGTTGGACTTGGTCGAGCTCCTGCAGTTCGAGTCCCTCGAAGTATTTGGGGTTGGCGCAGAAGAGATCGTTGATGAAATCTTCGTAGTAGCTGAAGCTGATGCGCGTGGTACCCTCGCGGATCTTGGTCCAGAAGAACCGTTGATCGCTGGGGGGGCCGCTGACGGCGTTGGCGAGATGGACGGTCACGCTGGGCGGCGGATTAGTCCCGGCTGGCGATGAGGCGGCCGGCGCCGCGACCGGCGTTTCCAGGGCGCTCTTTGCTTGCGTTTCGGAATCCGCTCTTCGTTTTTCCACTGCTGTTTCCTCCCTGGGTAGTTTCACCCGGCTTGCTTCGAACTTGCCAGACTGCGACGGAGAGCCCAGTATTCGAGCAACTCCGCAATCAATTGAGTTTCACGGGCGGGCGTAATGACGCCCTCGAGGCGTGCCTGTCCGACGGCGGCGAAGGCGGTGGACGGGCGGGTTTTGGCGAGCCGATCCCGGGTGAGGGGGCTGCGGCGGTAGAAGACAGCCAGTTCGCGCGGCCGGATCTCCGGGAGTGCCAGCGCGCGTTCAAGGGAGAGCCCACCTAGCGAGGGAGGGCTGTGGCCAACCAGCAATTTGACGAAGGCAGGCATAGTGCGGAGGAGGCTATCGAGGACAAAGCGGCGGCTTTGCCTCTCTCCGTCCTGCGGGTAAAGGCGGTCCCAGGTGCGGCTGATTTGGGCCCATTGGGGATGCGGGTAGAGCGCATCGCCCATGGCGCAGCTCAGTTTCAGGCGGATCCAGGGGGCCGGGTGTGGGTCCGAGGTACTGATGCGAAAGACGAACGCGCGGGGCAAGCTCATGACGCCAAGGAGTCCGAGCGTGGAGGTGACGCCGAGCCGCGAAACGGACCAGAGATCGGCGACGATCTCGGAGATCCAGCGCTCCCAGAGTTGCCAGGCTCCGTCGTCGGGGCCACCGGTGCGGGCGAGAGCGGCGAGGAGCGGGCGGATGGACGGGACCAACCGCAGAAGCTCGGCGCCCTGGTGGCCCACTTCGTGGACCAGGGAGGAAGCGATGCCGCAGCCGATCATCCGCTCGCGTGGAATGCGGACGATGGCAACGGGGTTCTCGCGGCCGCCGGGCAGTCGCGTGCGGGCGCGGCGGATGGCGGCGCCGAAGCCGCGATCGAGATAGCAGATGAGCGGCGGGGCGGCGTACCAGGCGGGGTTGAGGTCGAGTGTGTCGGTGGCGGCGACTTCGAGACCGGCGAGCCAGACTCCGTTGTCGTGTTCACTGCGCTGCGTGAGGACGGCGGAAAAGATCTCGTAGTCGGAGAGCACGGCGTTGAAGCGCATGCGAAGCAGGGCGAAGCGGCGCTGGGCCTCTCTGGGCGGGGCGTCCTGCCCGGGGCCCTGCTCCAGCCACTGGAGGAACGCCGCGACCCGTGCACGGATCTCGTCAAAACCTTCCGCTTGGCTGCGTTCGATGCCGATCAAGGCGGAAGGGGCGAGGGCGGCGGCAGGAACCATGGACTCCAGCAGGCCGAACGGTCTGACGCCGGCGAGCCGGGCTGAGAGCGCACGGGCCTCCTGGCTGAGGATGGTGATGGCCGCGGAATCCATGGGAGCCTACGCGTTCAGAAGGATGATGTTGGAGCCGCGCCGAACCCATTGGCCGGAGGGAGCGGTGCCGCAGGAGCAGCCTGCGCCTTGGCGCCAGGTGCCGGGGCGGGCGCCGTAGGGCCGAATGAGGCCGGGGGCGTGGCGGCGAGCCGCGGCGACGGCGCCGCGAGTGGCCGCTACTGCCGGGGGGGTCGTGGCCGCGGCATCGGCGGCGGCCTGTGAGGCGGAGCCGGCGAAGCGGACATAGCGCCGGGCGATTTCGAACTCCTGATCCTCGGGGCTGAGCCCCTCCAATTCGAGTCCGAAGGCTTTACCGGCGGCACCGGCGAGCGAACCACCGACCTGAGCGCCGAGCGGACCGCCAAAGGCCGCACCGGCGGCGGTGCCGAGCATGGGGAGAGCCGTCTTGGCGGCACCCTTGAGAATCTTGAAGAGCGACCCGCCGACCGGCGATTTGGCGAACTTCTTGACGGCCCCTACGGCTTTTTTGAACAGCTTGCCGAGGAACTCGTCGAGCTGCTCCTCGTTCTGGATGCCGAGAAGTTCGACTGCCAATTCCATCTCTTCTTCTTCGTTGAAGGGGCTCTCCGGGGCGCCGGTCTGTTCGGCGTACTCCGGCGATTCCGTGGTCTCGTTATCGAATTCGGTGGATTCTTCGAATTCGGTGAGAATCTGTCCGACGTCGTGCATTGGATTCCTCCCGTGCCTGGATTCCGCGCCGTTGAGTGCGCGCAGAATGTGAAGCAAGGCCGAGGCCAAATGGTATCTCGTTGATTCCAGGGTGGATGGGCGAGAAGCGGCACGGCGCAAGGCGAAGTTGTCTTCGCCGGGAGGCGTGCGAGGGCGAAGCGGATTTCGGGGGAGAGGCGAGGGAGGACGCGTGTGGGGAGGATTCGCGATACGATAACGGACCGAGGAACTGCATGAAGCTCTTATTGGCTTGTCTGGTGATGGTGTCGGCGATGGCGGCGGATGATGATATCCGCGCGGCGGAGAAGGCTTGGGGGGCCGCTCTGGTGGCGCGGGATGGGGCGGCGCTGGAGAAGATGTATACACCGGAGCTGATCTATGCGCATAGCACGGGGAAGGTGGAGACGAAGGCGCAGTATATGGAGAGGCTGAAGGGCGGGAAGCAGCGGTATGATTCGGTGACGCATGAGAGCACGCAGGTGGTGCGGTATGGGGATGCGGCGGTGGCGCACAGTATCGCTCGGATGACTGGGCGGAATGATTCCGGGCCGTTTGACGATCATCTGATGATCCTGCATCTGTGGGTGAGACAGGGCGCGGGGTGGCGGTTGGCGGCGCACCAGACGACGAAGATTCCGTAGGGGCAAATGTCAGACAGCTGCCTTGCCGGGGAGTGCGGCCGTAGTGTGGTCAACTCCGGAAGGCCCGGCGGAGTTGGCAATTCCGCCAGGACACGGTAGCATGAATGAACTGGACGTCTTTGTCGAAGTTGCAGTAACAACAGAATGAGCTCTCAACAGCAGGGTCTTCTCTGTGCGCGATGCCGGCACAGCAATCCTCCAGGGAGCAGTGTGTGCCTGGTGTGCGGGTCGCAATTTGGGCTCTCGCCAGCGGGAGAAGGCATCGACCCGGGCAAGCAGGCCGCCATTCCAACTGAGAGCGAGCCGCGGAACGACCGGACAATCCTCTCCACTCCGGGTGCGCCTCTGGACGAAGCAGTGGCGCCGTCCGGGTTCGACAAGACTCACATTTCCGCGCCGGGCGAGCGGACCGTAATTTCGACTCCGGACAGTGAGCACTGGTCGACGGCGGGAGCAGGTGGAGTCGCACCGGTGTCCGGTGCATTTACGCCCGGTCTGCTGGTGGCCGGCCGCTACGAGATCGTCAAGGTACTCGGCGAGGGCGGCATGGGAGCCGTATACAAGGCGATCGACCGGGAGCTCGACCGGACCGTCGCACTGAAGGTGATCCGGCCCGAACTGGCGCGACAACCTCAGATCCTGGAGCGGTTCAAACAGGAACTCATCCTGGCGCGCCAGGTGACGCACCGGAACGTAACGCGGATTTACGATCTGGGGAGCGCGGACGGCGTCAAGTTCATCACCATGGAGTACTTCGAGGGGCGGGACCTGAGCAGCCTCATGGAAGAGCGTCGGTTCACGCCGGAAGAGGCTGTGAAGGTGATGCGACAGGTTTGCGCGGCGTTGGAAGCCGCGCACCACGAGAGGGTGATCCACCGGGACCTGAAAACCCAGAACATCATGGTGGACGACCGCGGCAAGGTGTGCGTGATGGACTTCGGGCTGGCGCGATCGGCCGACCTGAACGGAATGACGCAGGCCGGCACGGTGATGGGGACGCCGACCTACATGTCGCCGGAGCAGGCGAAGGGAATACCTGCCGACCATCGTTCGGACATATTCTCACTGGGCATCATCTTCTACGAGATGCTGACCGGTACGGTGCCGTTCATGGCGGAGACGCTGCTAGGGATGCTGTTAAAGCGCACTCAGGAGCCCGCCACGCCGCCCAAGGACGTGGACCCGACGGTACCCGAGGCGCTCAACAACATTATCCTGAAGGCGCTCTCGATCGATCCTGAGCAGCGGTATCAGAGCGTCACCGAAATGCTGGCCGACATCAACGGCTGGGCGGAGGGACGCGCCGGCCTGACGATCGTGATTCCGACGTATACAACGGTCTCCCCCACCGTGGCTCCGCCGCCGACTCGCCGGAGCATGTGGAAGTGGATGGCCGGCGCCGGAGGATTGGCGGCCGCCGGCGGCGTCAACTACCTGCTGTGGGAGAGATCCAGGTGGACGGCATCGTCGAAACACACACCGGTGCTCCTATTAGTGGGGGATTTCGAAAACACGACTGGTGATCCGGTATTCAACGGCACGCTGGAGCAGATCTTCGCCACCGGGCTGGAAGGCGCATCCTTCATCAACGCGTTCAACCGTGGTGAGGCGCGACGGCTGGCGGCGCAGATTCAAGCGGGTGCCAGCAAGCTGGATGAGACGGTGGCCCGGCTGGTTGCCCGGCGGGAAGCGATCAACTACATCGCGGCGGGCTTGATCGAGGGGCTGAGCCAGGGATACAAACTCGCGATCCGGGTGATTGAGGCAACCAGCGGGAAGGTAGTGTATTCCGACAGCGCCGAGATTCCTAACAAAGATCTGGTGACGAAGGCGGTGAACAAGCTCGGCGCCGGCGCCAGAAAAGCTCTTGGCGATGACACAGAGGTGTCTCTGCAACTGGCCGCCGCCGAATCGTATACGGCGGCCTCACTGGAAGCCGCTAACGAATACGCACAGGGCCAGGAGCTGCTGTGGGCGGGTAAGTGGGACGACGCCGCGACGAAGTATCAGAAGGCCATAGAGATCGATCCGAATTTCGGCCGGGCCTATGCCAGCCTGGCAGCGGTGAACGCCAACAAAGGCGACCGTGCGGCGGCTGAGAGCTACTACAAGCAGGCGATGGAGCACATTGACCGCATGAGCGATCGGGAGAAGTACCGGTCACGCGGCGTGTACTACCTGATGATGCGCAACCACACGAAGGCGATCGAGGAGTTCACCGCGCTGCTGAAACAGTATCCAGGCGACACGGCGGGCCTCTCGAACCTGGCGATGGCCTACCATTTCAAGCGTGACATGGCAGCGGCTATGAAAGAAGGCCGGCGGGCGATTGAGCTCTATCCGAACTATCTTCTGCCCAAGCACAATCTGGCGACGTACGCGCGGTATGCAGGGGATTTTGCCACTGCGGAGAAGGAGGAGCGGGCGGTTCTCCGGGTCAATCCCGCCTACCTGATGGCGCACACCGGGCTGGCGCTTTCCCAACTCGCGCGGGGCGTGCCCGACCAGGCGGCGGATTCCTACCGTGCGATGGAGAAGATCAGCCCACGCGCCGCATCCTATTGCGCAATGGGCCTGGCTGACATCGCGCTGGTGGCGGGACGAGCTAAGGCAGCGGCCGGCGCGCTGGAGAAAGCGGCGGCAGTGGACCTGGAGAATCAAGGCCCCGGGGCGGCTTCAAAAAAACTCGCGGTGCTGGCGTGGGTGCGGGCAGGATCCGGCCAGAGCGCCCAGGCTGCCGACGCAGCGAGCAAGGCGCTGGAGAATGGCAAATCCGAGATGGTCCGTCTGACAGTAGCCTTGGCGCTGGTCGAGGCGGGCCAGGAGGCGCGAGCGCGCGCCCTGGTCGCCGAATTTGGCTCGCGCCTGGAGCCAGACCCGCAGTCCTACGCGAAGCTCATTGAGGGCGAGATAGAGTTGAAGCGCGGTAAGGCGGCTGCGGCGGTGAAGCTTTTCAGCGACGCGCAGCAGTTGGCGGATACGTGGCTGGCGCGGTTCGCCCGAGGCAGGGCATATTTGGAGGCCGGCGCTTTCACCGAGGCGTATGCGGAGCTTGATTTGTGTGCGAAGCGGCACGGCGAGGCCACTGAGGTCTTCTTGGACGACGTGCCGACATACCACCTGGCGCCGCCGGTCCATTATTACCTTGGGCGGGCCCAGGAGGGACTGCGCAGTGCGGGGGCTGCCGACTCTTACCGAAAGTTCCTATCGATTCGCGGGAAGGGCGACGCGGACCCGATGGTAGTGGATGCGCGCCGCCGCCTGGCCAAACTCGGCTGATCCGACAGGTCTTTCTCGACGACATGCTGATTGACTAACCGGCGCCGCCGGGTCGATTATTGCCTCTATTCCCTCGGGTTGGCACAAAAAAGGCGGCGTGAATCCGATCGTAGTGGATGCGCGCCGCCCTTTTTCCAAGCCCGGCTGAACCGGTACTACTGGAGCTGGACCCCCACCACGTGAAGGGACAGGTCCGTTAGTGTGAGCTGTACCTGGTAGCAACCCACGGCATACCCGGAGGTATCCCAGTTGAAGGTGAACTGACCCGTGGTGGTGTCATACCGCAGTGTGGAGCCGCCCGTGGCAGAGGGGTCCAGCGACCGGAGTGTTCCGGCGACCGGCTGTCCGCACAGGAAAGGCCCTTGGACATTCAGGGTCTTCCGCGTGTCCGATACGCTGGTGAGCGTGACACCGGCGCCATCCTTGATAGACCACTTGATCGGGAGTGCTCTGCCAGGGCTGAAGGGTCCGGCCAGAGTGCCTTCCGCGCCTAGCGGCGAAGCAAACCCGAAGAACTCGAAGTTGACGGAATAGGATACGGTAGCGATTCCGCTATTGAAGCCGGAATCCCCGGAGTAGGTGACGGTTAGGGTCACGCTGGCGGCGGCCTGCGGGGTGAGGGTGCAGTTACCTGCGCCGGCCGCGGCCGAGCAACTCACCGTGCCGTCGGTGACCGTGACGTTGCCGGTGGGAGTTCCGGCGCCTGGGCTTCTGGCCGTCACGGACCACGCGACGGTTATCGGCTGGCCGCTCGACTGTGTGCCGGATGGCAGGGAGAGTGCGATATCCACATCTGCCTTATTGACGGTATGCGGGGCCATGCCCACGCTGCCAGCGAAGTCGCTGGAGCCTGTGAAGGTAGCCGTAATGGTTTTGGGGCCAGCGCTGGCCGAGACCAGGTTGCATCCGGAGGCGCTGATGGCCGGGCCGACGCAGCTTGCTCCGGTCCCGTCGCTGACGGTCACAGTGCCGGCAGGAATGCCGACCGCGGGGCTGATGACCCCGACGACCCACTGGACATTGTAGGCCTGCCCGGTGACGGAGGGCTCAGGAGTGACCGCAACGATTGAGGTGGCGGTGCTCGCTGGCTGGACCACGAAGTTGGTGGCGCCGCTGCTTCCGTTGTGGAAGGCGTCGCCGGCGAATGAGGCGCCGAGGGAGTAGACGGCAGCCGAAGCCGCAGTCGCGGTAACTGAGCAGGTGTATGGCGCGGAAGCTGGAAGCGTGCAGCTGCCGGCAGAGAGCGTGACCCCGGCGGGCGCGGTGAAGGAAACGGAGCCGGAGAGGGCCGACGGCGATCCAAGTGAAGTATCGGCAATCGTAGCGGTGATGGTTGCAGCCTGGCCGATCCTAACGCCTGCGGGCGTGACCGAGAGCGTGGTTGAGGAGTTTCTGCTGATGGCGGCAACTGAGAATGTGGCGACGCCGCCATTGAAGTTGGCGTCTCCGGAGAAGATGGCAGTGAGCGGAACGCTGCCGGCTTTCTGCGATGTCAGTACGCAACTGCCGGCGCTAGTGGCAGCCGTGCAACTGGCTGAGCCGTCGGAGACGGTGACTGAACCAGCAGGTGTGCCGCTGCCGGGCGCCGTTGGGATGACGGTCCAGTTGGCCGTGAGAGGCAGTCCGATGATGACAGGCGAAGTGGGCACGGCGAGGGTCACGGTGACATCCGCCTTGCTGACGGTGTGCGCCGCGGTGCCAGAGCTGGCGAGGAAATTGCCATTGTCCGGAACGAAGGTAGCGACCAGGGTTTTCAGCCCTGCGTCCGCCGAGGTGAGAGTACAGCCAGCGGCGCTGACGACAGGGCCGGAGCAGGAGGCGCCGGATCCGTCGGTGACAGTGACCGTGCCAGTGGGCGCACCCACGGCAGGACTGACAGCCGCCACTGCCCACTGCACTACGTATGGCGCCCCAGCAACGGAAGGTTCAGGAGCGACGGAAGTGATGGATGTTGTGGTCGACGCCGGTTGGACCACCAGAATGGCGGCGCCATTGCTGGCGGTGTGGAGGGGGTCTTCGGCGAATGTGGCGTTGAGCGAATAGCTGGCTGCGGTGCTCGACGTGACCGAGACGGAGCAGGTGGATGCAGGACCCGCGCTCGACAGTACGCAACTGGACGCGGAGAAGTTGACGCCGGCAACTGGAGCAAAGCTAACGGTCCCGGTTGGCGCCGACGCCGAGCCCGCCGCTGTGTCGGCGACCGTCGTAAGGATGGTCACCGGCTGTCCAATCTTTGCCGTGGCCGGACTCATGGACAACGTGGTGGAGGTGCTTCGCTTGCTCACCACCACGGAGAAAGTAGCCGTGACGGATTGTGGTGTGCAACCGGTAAGGCCCGAGCACGTAGAATCCGACACACTGACCGAAGCATTCGTGAAAGTGCCGGGCGTGGTGGGCGTTCCATTGAGCACGCCGAACGTGTCTACTGCCAGGCCGGGCGGCATGTTGGAGGACGAGGTTGTCACAATGGGCAGCGCGCCGCCCTGAATGAGCGGGTAGCTATATGGCTGACCGAGGTTGGCCGCGGGGAGCACGAGATTCGAAGCCGGGGCCTGGAGACCGGCGATAACGCGGATTGAGAGGGTCTGCGTGTCGATGTGCTGGGGCGTGGCGCAGTCGTTCACCTGGACCCGGAACGAGACGGGTCCGGAGGTGGCCGCAGTTGGCACACCGGTGACATAGAATTTTCCGTCAGCAGCGTCCTTCAGAACGGCGAGGCCCGCCGGGAGCGCAGCGTAGGAAGTCAGGGCGCTCCAGGAGTAGGAGCACGTGCTGGAAATGATGCCTCCGGCAGCCTGCAGAGGCTGTTTGTATACGTACGTGCCGGGATTTGCATAGAAGAAGGCGTCCGGCAGACGCGAAGGGGTGACCGCTGTGAGGGTGATGGGCAGCGGCGTTCTGCTGAGTCCGTCGTTCCCATCGGCGGTGCCAACGACCCTCAGTTTCTGAGCCAGATCTAGAGCATCAGTCTTGCTGGATGGAGAAATCCGAATGGTCACCCGAACGGAGCCGTTCGCGGGAACGGCGACCGTGGGCACGGATGGGTTCTCAGTGCTAGTCAGGCCCAGCTGAGCGAGCGATGCGACAGAAAGCGTGTTGGCCGACAGCACGCTGTCCTGGGGCCGCTCCACGACTGTGCAACTGTTGGCCATTGGCGCGCTGTAGGGGGCGTGAATGATGACCTTGCAGACCTTGCAGCCAGCAGTGGGATTGGCGGGATCGCAGCAGTTGAGCGTGTCTTTCAGGAACGTGCGGATTGAATACGACGTGACCGTGTTGCCTTTGTTGGAGAGGGTGGTGGTCACCTGGGTCATGGAATCCGGGTTCAGTCCTGTGCTGGCAATATCGGCACCACTGGCGATATCAGCGCCGCTGGCGATATCAGCGCCGCTGGCGATATCGGCGCCACTGGCGATGTCGGCTCCACTGGCGATATCAGCGCCGCTGGCGATATCAGCGCCGCTGGCGATATCGGCGCCACTGGCGATATCTGCGCCGCTGGCGATGTCGGCGCCGCTGGCGATGTCGGCTCCGCTGCCGATGTTGAAGCCGAGTGCCGGGCTAATGATGCCGGGATTGAGATTCCCGATCCAGCCGGCAAAGATGTCACTGATTTCGGGGGTGTAGATCTCGGTGTTGAGAACGTCTGAATTGCCGGTAAGAGGGTCAATGCGATTCAGTGTCACCGTACCCGAGAACCCAGCGGCGGTCACTGCCAGCGGCAGCCGCGCAGCCGTGCTTCCGATCACAAAGAGAGTGCGCGCGTAGATAGATCCGCCAGGCACCTTGACGGTGAGAGAGAGGCCGGTGTTGCCGGGGGGGCAGGCCGGAGGGGCTGCCGGGGTCGTGGTGTTTTGCGTGAAGCAGGCCCAGGTAATTCCGGTTGGCAGTGTGGAGGGAATGGTGATGGTGAAATCGCGCGGCGCTTTGGTGGCATTCTGGATGGCCAGAACATACCCGCGCTGTACTGCGTCGATCTTCTTGACGCTCTCCACCCGGACCGCAACATCGCTGGTGAGTCTGGCCGTGTAGACTTCCTGATTTCGCGAGCCAGGGTAGGGTGTCGCCGTCTGGAAACAATCGGGCCGCGGATCCGTGCACCCGTTCACGGTGGCGGAGCAGAAGAGACTCGTAGTGGCGCCGGTTCCTGGCGGAGTGTAGAGCGTCCAGTCCACTTTGCAGCCAGTCGTCGGCGAGCAGACAACAGGCGGGCGCACGTTGCGATTGTCGGTCCAGGTGGCATGGAAGACGGTGAGGTCATCCAGGGCATTGTTGAAGGCGTATGTGCCGTCGTTTTTCAGGACCCACTTCTGGGCAGTAACGTCCAGGTAGTCTCCGATGAATCCCTTTGTTCCCCGGACGAAGATGGGAATACCAGGAGGGCTGAACTCGAGCTGCTCGGCGTCGTACGGAAGCCCGGCCGCTGTGGTGCCGTAGTAGCTTGCCTTGTCCTTGGTGTAGCGTGTGCCAAAGGCGTATTTCGAGATCTGGCGGGAGGCACCGACGTTGAGGACGGAGGAGGAATACTTGGCTTGTGCGGTGAAGACGTCCAGGGTCTGCCGCCGGCTCAGGGGCGTAAGCTTATCCTTCTTCAGGTCGTTCAGGTCGTCGGTGAAGATGTCGGAGTCCGGATCGGAGGGACGCGCGCCTCCCGCGGCGGACATCTTCTGCAAGGCGCCTGCCAAGACGGTTTGCTCAGCGTATTCGCCCGAACCGTCGGTCTTACGCTGGTAGACGTTTACCCTGCCCGAATTGCGCTGATCCAGCCAGATGACGGACAGTTTTCCTCCTGCCCAAGTCATGGCAGGCATGATCTGGTGGCCCTTGTTTGGATGGTTATCGAGGGCGCAGAAGCTGGTGCAATCGGTATTTGAGAGCGTGGAGGTGTTCCACGTTCTTCCATCGGGGGAGGATGCCATGACGATGCGGGCTGCACCAACAAGGTTATGGATGGGGCCGACTCCATTTTGCGACCAGGCGACGTGGACGCGCCCATTTACGCCCGTGCCGGCTGAGACGGCCAGAGTGGGAAAGGTCTTGATCTTGAACGCCACCGTCGAGCCGGACTGATCGCGGGCCTTGATATTGGCCACAGTGACGGCCTGACTGGTCCAGGTTTGTCCGTAGTTGTTCGAGACGGCCATCAGGATGGCATCGGTATCTGGGCCCGAAGCAAAGCGCCGCCAGGTGACGTAGACGTTGGCAGGGTTCACCGGATCGACTTCGATCTGGGTGCCGAGGTTGTAGTTGTTCGTTTCGCTGATCTTGGCGGGATTGCCGAAGGTGGCTCCGCAGTCTTTCGAGATCGAAACTGAAACCTTTGATTTGGGATTGTTGGCTGTGCCGGTGAAGGTACTGTACGCCATGTACACGAGGCCGCAGGGCACGTTGGGCGTTCCGTCAACGGTAGCAGTCTGATCGCCGGCCTTGGGCGGGGCAACCGCCAGCCACGGCTTGTCCTGGAACTGGCCCGAATTCCCGGAGTCCACGACATACGTGCTGAGATACTTGATGGGATCCTTGTCGGCGCGTTCGGTATTGTTGTTATCCACGAAGCGGGCGACAAAAACAGCACCGGGCGCATTAGTGCCACGATTGAAGGCGATGCCGCTGAAGTAAAGCAGACCGTGCGTTCCTGCGCGCACGGTGGGGTCGGACGCCGCCTGGTAATTGAGGGCCGTCAGCGGGGAGGTTCCCGGGCACGCTGACGTTCCATCCGGCATCTTGTAGGGGCAACCCGGCAGGAGTTTGCTCTTCCACGTCTGCCCGCCGTCGGAGGAGAGGAAATAGCTCATCCACGAGTCTGCGGTTTCCACCGACAGATTCGGCAGACCAGCAAAGTCAACTGTCCGCGCATCGTTAGCCCCGCCGAGCAAGTGAAGCGAATTCCGCGAGGAAACCGCCATCGAGGGTTCGTACTGCTGGCGAAGGAACGCATCCGTTTCCGGCCAAGTCTGTCCCTTCTTGAAGGACAGCATATTCACGTTCTTGCCAACTACCGGCTGGGCTTGGGCCTGACCGCCAATCAGCAGGGCAACGGCGATTGCCAGAGAAGCGGACCGGCAGGCAGTAAGAACCATGCTCATAAATTCCTCTCACACTGCAGACGACTGGGCGAATCGCTCTGCGGTTCGAAACCGAGCTATCAGCCGAAACGATCGAACCGATCGGCATCTGAAGCAGTAGATCCTGGGCGGTAACCCAGTCTCTCCCGCGGATCAATACGCGGCTGTTCGTCAGATGGGAGCTTAGGGCGCGACTTCCGCGCAAGCGCCATGGAGCCCCCTCTCAAACTGCTCAGGCACGACAGTGTGCGGAAAGCCTGGAGAGGCGGCGATGGCGGACCTAGCCTGCGCAAATGCTTTCTTGAGCTCCCAGTCCTGATACACCAGATGAGGCTGAGTTTACACCATAACTGTGTCGTTTCAAGGTACTAACCCGAAGTTCGGGACTACCAGTACCAGTCTTTGTACCCGGTGCGGCCGTGGCGCCATGGAATATGTAGGATTCCTGGACAGGAGCAGACGCCCGTGGCGACCAAGCCCCAGGTACGCTGCTGGGGTGGATGGCAGTGCCCGATGGGCAAAGTTACTAGACCCAGGCGAGGGCGACGAGTTGGACGGAGATGTTTGTCTTTTTGGCCTTGACCGTGATGGTTTCCAGGGCCTCCTGGGAGGGGGCGGCGATGGTGGCGATTTCCTGCTCGAGTTCCGCGCTGAGGTCCTGGATCTGCTGTTGGAGGCTCTCGACGGTTTCCTCGGCGAGGCTGACGTCGCCGCGCTCCTTGCCGATGCGGGAGGCGGAGCGGGCGGCGGTGCCGATGCGGTTGATGTTGGCGGCGCTGATGGTTTTGCGGCCCATGAAGGCGCCGAGCAGCGATGAACCGATGGAGATGACCGATTGCAGGGTCTGGGAAGAGGCCTGCTGCTTTTCCTGTTCGAGCTTGGCGTGGGCGCGCTGGAGGCGGTCGTTGAGGGTCTGGAGCCTGGGCTGGTATTTGCCGCGCAGGCGCTCGACCTGTTCGTCGCGGGCCTCGCGGGCGGCGTGCTCGGTGCGGAGTCGGAAGTCGCGCTCGTTCTCGCCCATCTTGGAGACCTCACCGGTGACGGGGCTGCGGAGGAGTTCGAGGGACTGGGTCTGGTAGAGCCAGGTGCCGAAGGACTTCTGCCAGACGGCGTAGTTTTTGGCTTTGGCGGCGGGGGGCGCGGGCTCGGTGAAGCTGGCTCCGGCGGTGGGCGTCTTTTCGAAGTCGTTGAGGGCGGTATCGCACTCTTCGGCCTGGGCCCAATCGACGGGGACGGCGGCATCGGTGATGGGACAGACGTAGACGGCGTCGCGGACGGCGTCTATGCCGAGCTTGGGGTCGGTGAAGTGGATCTGGGCGGCTCCGAGGAGCTTGGGTTCGTACTGGAGGACGGAGCCGGTGAGGGGGGCGAAGAGCTGGGTGATCTCGGCGGGGAGGACGGGGGCGGAAGAGGATCCATCGGATGCCGCGGCGGCTGCGGGGGCTTCTGCAACGGCGGCGGGCGATTCGCTCTTGCGGGCGGTCATGAGGCGTTGGATTTCGGGGCGGGCCATGGGGCCGCGGAGGTAGGAGAGGGTCCAGCGGGTCTGGAAGAGGACGGGGCGATCCTCATGGACGTTGTTCATCAGGAAGACGCGGTTGCCGAGGCCTGCGAGGATCTGCTCCATTTCGTTGCGGTCGAATTTGGATCCGGTGGCGGAGGCGGCGCCTTCGAGACCTTCGAGGACGCGGGCTTTGTCGCGCTCGGTCTGGAGGCGGCCGATGAACCAGGTGCCGGTATTGGCGAGGCCTTTGTAATCGAGATCGACGGGGTTTTGGGTGGCGAGGACGACGCCGAGGCCGAAGGCGCGGGCCTGTTTCAGGAGGGTAAGGAGGGGTTTCTTAGATGGAGGATTGGCGACGGGGGGGAAGTAGCCGAAGATCTCGTCCATGTAGAGAATGGCGCGGAGGGACGAGGTGCCGCTCTGGGCCCGGACCCAACTGAGGGTCTGGTTGAGGAGGAGCGAGACGAAGAACATTCGCTCGCTGTCGTTGAGGTGGGCGATGCAGAAGATGGAGATTCTGGGTTTGCCCTGGGGGGTCCAGAGCATGGCGTCGATATCGAGGGCTTCGCCGGTGAGCCAGGCTTCGAAGCCGGGAGAGGCGAGGAGGTTGTTGAGGGCCATGGCGAGGCCGAAGCGATCCTTGGCAGGGTAGAAGGAATCCAGATCCATGACGCCCACCTTGGTGAAGGCGGGTTTCTGGACCTGGGCGATGATGGCGGCAAGATCGAGATCGGCGTCGGCTCGCCAGGCGGTATCGAAGATGGTGGAAAGGAGGATGTGCTCGCGGGACTGGACGGGATCGGCGTCGATGCCGGCGAGGGAGAGGAGCGAGGTGGCGGTGGCGGAGATGCGATCGCGGAAGGCTTCGCGATCGGCGAGGATCTTGGCATCCGGCGCCGCGAAGGACTTCATGATGGAGACGGGGATGCCGGCGTCGGAGCCTGGTGTGTAGACGGCAAGGTCACAGGCGGCGCGCATACGCTGGATGCGGGCTCCGTCCTGATCCCACTGTGCGAGGCCCTTTTGCCATTTGGCGGCCTCAGCGGCGGCGAAATCGGGGACGGAGAGGCCTTTGTTGCGAGCCTCGTCGGAGTTGACCCAGGGCTCGAAGTCGGCGGGGGCGAGGTTGGGGAAGGTGAGAAGGAGGTTGGCGAGATCGCCCTTGGGATCGATGACGATGGCGGGGATGCCGTCAATGGCGGCCTCTTCGAGAAGCCCGAGGCAGAGGCCGGTTTTGCCGGAGCCGGTCATGCCGACGCAGACAGCGTGGGTGACGAGGTCCTTGCTGTCGTACAGGAGGGTGTCGGGGGAATCCTTGAGGCGGCCAAGATAGAATGCGCCGAGCTTCTCGTAGTCCTGCATGGGCCTATTCTAGCGGCCTCTGCTCCTCCTCGCCATCGTGGTCCTTCTCCTTCAGCCGCCCGCGGTCTCGGAGGGCTTTGCGGAGGAGATACTCCATCTGTCCGTTGAGGGAACGCAAGTCATCGTCGGCCCACTTTTTCAGCGCGTTGAGGATGTCGCCATCGATGCGGACCAGGAATGACTTGCGCTCTGCCATGACTTCTCTTTAGTGGTGCAGGGTGCCGGCATTGAGGACGGGCTGGGCTGCCGATTCCGAGCAAAGGACCACGAGCAGATTCTGCACCATGGAGGCGCGCTGCTCGCCATCGAGGGTCACGACGTTCTTTTCCGCAAGTGCGTCGAGGGCCATTTCGACCATGCCGACCGCGCCCTCGACGATCTTCTGGCGGGCAGCGATGATGGCCGAGGCCTGCTGGCGGCGGAGCATGGCGGCGGCGATTTCAGGGGCGTAGGCGAGGTAGGAGAGGCGGGCCTCGATGACCTCGACGCCGGCGACAGCGAGACGGTCGTGAATTTCAGTCTTGAGCTGCTCCGCTACCACGGCGGTATGGCCGCGGAGGGAGACGACGTGCTCCTCATGGGAGTCGTAGGGGTAGGCGGTGGCGAGGTTGCGGACGGCCGCTTCGCTCTGGACGTGGACGTAGTTCTCGTAGTTATCCACCTGGAACATGGCGTCGGCGGTATCGACGACTTTCCAGACGACGACGGCCGCGATCTCGATGGGGTTGCCGTCCTGATCGTTGACCTTCAGCTTGGAGGTCTCGAAGTTGCGGACTCGCTTGGAGATGGCCTTCTTGGTGTAGAAGGGGTTTGCGAACTTGAGCCCGGGTTCCACCACCGTGCCCACATATTTGCCAAAGAGGGTCAGGACGACGCCGTTGTTGGGCTGCACGGAGAAGAAGCCGCACAGGCAGATGATATCGATCACCCAGACGACGATCCAGGCGATGATGACGACAACGGGCTTCTGACCGTATTCGGCGGTTTTGGCCGCATAGACGATGCCCACGATAGGCAGCACGAGCAGGGCCAAGGTGAACAGCAACATCGGGATACCCGACGTGGCCGTGATGACTTTCTCTTTCAACATCGAAACCTCCGCTATTAAAGTGATATCATCTTGATACCGCCCTAGCAAGAGAAATCGGAGGGAGGCGCGCGGGTTTACACTGAAGGCACCATGAGCACCACCCTGAACGCCGCGTGGCATCTGGTAGCCCGTCCCGCGGGTTTGCCCACCGCGGACAACTTTGAATGGCGGGAGTCTGCACTGCCGGCGCTGGCTGAGGGCGAGGTGCGGGTGCGGAGCATATGGCTCTCGATCGACCCGACTAACCGGATCTGGATGAACGACGCGGACAGCTATCTGCCGAAGCTGGCGTTGGGGTCGGTGATGAGGGGCGGGTGCATTGGGCAGGTGGAGGAATCGCGCGATGCCTCGCTGCAGGCGGGCGATATTGTGCAGGGACTGTTGGGCTGGCAGCGGTACTATACGGGTCCCGCGAAGTGGTTGACGAAGATGGCGCCGATCCCGCTGCCGCTGAGCGCGCATTTTGGGCTGCTGGGGCATATCGGGTTGACGGCGTACTTTGGGCTGACAGAGGTGGCGCAGGCGAAGGCCGGGGAGACGCTGGTGGTATCGGCGGCGGCGGGGGCGGTGGGCTCGCTGGCGGTGCAGATCGGGAAGAACCTGGGGCTGCGCGTGGTGGCGATTGCTGGAGGCGCGGAGAAGTGCCGGTGGGTGATGGAGGAGTTGGGCGCGGACTCGGTGATCGACTACAAGGCGGAGGATGTGGCGGTGGGGTTGCGGCGGGCGTGTCCGGATGGGATCGACGTAGATTTTGAGAACGTGGGCGGACGGACGCTGGAGGCTGTGCTGGGGCGGATCAATCTGGGAGCGCGGATTGCACTATGCGGGATGATCTCGCAGTACAACGCGGCGAGTCCGGAGGCGGGGCCCTCGAATCTGGCGAATCTGATCATGCGCCGGGCGCGGATCCAGGGCTTTCTGGTGTCGGATTACTGGGGACAGGCGCGGGAGGCGGCGGAGAAGCTGATCGGGTGGCATCTGGCCGGGCAGTTGAAGTACCGGTTGGATGTATCGGAGGGGCTGGAACTGGCTCCGACGGCGCTGCTGAAGCTGTTTTCGGGCGCGAATTCGGGCAAGGTGCTGGTGCGCGTGGGGGCGGAGTAGGGCCCTTTACCGGACGGGCGTGAGGCGGGCGGCGAAACCTCCGCCGGGGGCTAGGTGGAGCTCGAGAGTGGCTCCACGGGCCAGGGGGCGGTTCTCGATGACCACGTTCTTGGGGAAGCGGTCCGAATCGGCGGCGTCGGCGTAGGTGCGCGCGTTGTAGCGGGCGGCGGTGAGGAAGCTGAGGGGGATCTCGACATCGCGCGGGGTCCAGCCGGTCATCGCGCCGAGGTACCAGTCTTCGCCGCGGCGGCGGGCGAGGGCGATCCATTCGCCGGGGACGCCGGCGAGGAAGCGGGTCTCGTCCCAGGCCGGGGGAATGGTGCGGATGAACTCGAACGAGGGATCGCCCTCGTAGGCGGTGGGGTGATCGGCCACCATCTGGATGGGCGCATCGTAGATGGCGTACATGGCCAACTGGTGGGCGCGGGTGCCTAGGACCATGGGACGCATGTTGCGGGGCACGAACTGCTCGCGGGTGGCGTTTTCAAAGCCGCCGGGGGTGTAGTCCATGAGCCCGGTGAGCATGCGTGTGAAGGGCAGCGTGACGTGGTGATCGGGGTTGTCGCGCATGCCGGCCTTGGACTGCTCCATGCCGAGGACGGCCTCATAGCCCATGACGTTGGGCCACGTTCTTTCGATACCGGAGGGTTTCGTGGAGCCGTGGAAATCGACCATGAGGTGGTGGCGGGCGGCGAGCTCGGCGACACGATGGTAGAACTGAATGCCGGCCTGATCGTCGCGTGAGATGAAGTCGATCTTCATGCCGGCGACGCCCCACTTTTCATAGAGCGGGAAGGCCTCCTCCATCTGCTGAACCACCGGAGCGTAGTGCAGCCAGATCCAGATGCCGACGCCCTTGGCGCGGGCGTAGCCGGCGAGCTGCGGGATATCCACTCTGCCGTTGGGGCGGGTGATGTCGTTCAGCGCGCTCCAGCCGGCGTCCACCAGGAGGTATTCGAAGCCGGACCTGGCGGCGAAGTCCACAAGGTATTTCATGGTGGCGGTAGTGTAGGCGGGCTTGCCGTCTGCACCGCTACTGCCATTCCACCAATCCCAGGCGGCGCGGCCGGGCCTGATCCAGG
Source organism: Paludibaculum sp. (assembly GCA_036504135.1). Classification (GTDB taxonomy): domain Bacteria; phylum Acidobacteriota; class Terriglobia; order Bryobacterales; family Bryobacteraceae; genus Paludibaculum. Next base: position 174,099 of record DASXVP010000018.1, on the reverse strand, counting down.
AGGTGTCCGGGATGGCGGAGGGCGGGTTGAGGCTGGTGATGACGTTCGATTCGATGAAGCGGCCGGGATTGGGGGCGACCATCAACACGCGCCAGGGTGACTGGTGCGGCAACGGGGCGGTGGCGGCAAGTTCGGGATCTTTCACCGAGGGCGAGAGCCGCGCCTCCAGCCAGTGGCCGGTCCAACTGCCGGAAGGGTTCACGAGGTACATGGCGGGGTAATCGCGGACGTCGGCTTCGGTGATGGCCAGCCAGGCGACTCCGGGCACGTCGAGCAGGAGTGGCAGGCCGAGCAGGACGGAGCTGGCGACGCCGCCCTGATTGGAGAAGGCGCTGAGCGGCAGCTTGACGAACTCGCTTTCGTACATGGAGCGGAAGTTCGGGAGGAGGAGGGCGTAGCTGACGGCGTCCTTGGCGATGCGGAACTCGGTACCCTCTTTGGAGAGGCGGAAATCGTTGATGGAGGGCTGTTGGGGCAGGACGTAGCGGAAGGCGACGGCGTCGTTGTAGGCGCGGGCTTCGATAACGAACTTGCGCTTCATCAGGCCGGCGGGCTCCTCGACATCAAGCCGGAGTGCGTTGTACTGATCGTTCACGGAGGAGGTCTTGCCGGCCAGCATTTTGTAGGTGGAGGTCTGTTGGGACGCTTCAACGCGGACAATCTGGACGTCCGTGCCCAGCGGGCGCTGGCCCTGGAGATCGAGCCGGAGGACGGAGGACTCGATGAGCGGCTTACCTTCGAAGGTCAGGGAGTAGACGAGTTGACCGGCGGTGGCGGGCTGGTCTTTCGCGGTGACGGCGAAGTTGATCTCCAGACGGCCGTCGGGCGATTGGAGTTTCGAAGGGGTCTGTTGGGCGAGGAGAGAAGCGGCAAGGAAGGAGCACAAACCAACGGGTATCGGCCTGATCATGGCTCTGATCATACGCCCGATTGGTCTGCGGTGAGAGCCGGGGGGAGCGTGCAGCTATCGCGCCGTCCGATTTGACATCGGACGCTGAAGGCTATAAGCTAATTCGCAATGGCCGTCCGAAATCGAACAACCAGTACGAATTTGATGAGTGGCACGTACCGCGCTCACCGCGAGCGGCAGCGGCGGCGGATCCTGGATGCGGCGGAGCGGCTTTTCGACGAGCGGGGCATCGACCGCGTGACGATGGCGGAGATCATCCTCGCCAGCGGGCTGCGGGCTTCCACGATGTATCAGTATTTCTCCAACAAAGACGACATTGTGTGGGCGATTGTCGGGGCGGTCTTTGCGGACTACGCCGCCCGGGCGACCCAGGCGATGGAGTCGGCGAGAACGGCGCTGGACAAGATCACCGCGCTGCTGGAGATGATGGCAAACCAACTGGTGAACGATCAGGCCCAGGCACGGTTCATGGCGCAGTTTGATGCGATGTATGCGCGGGACTGGCCGGCGGAGCGCCTGCTGACGCTGGAAGCGCAGATCAACCCCGAGGGATTCGGCTACTTCGCGACGCTGATCCGGGAGGGAATTGCGGACGGCTCGCTGCGTCCGGATCTGGACCCGGAGTTGACCATGCATGCGGTGATCAATGCGGTGATTGGCGCGCAACGGCGGCTGGCATCGCTGGGCACGAGAGTAGAGATGGAGTATGGGCAGCCGGTCGACAGGCTGTTTCGCGAGACGATCCGCGTAATCCTATTTGGTTTGCGCGCCACAGAGATCCGGACCGCGCCGCCTGGCGCGCGCGGCCGCAACGCCAAGACGAAAGAGAAGAGACCTCTATGAAACCGACCACTTTCCCGAAGCTCGTTTTGTGGGCGATGCTGGCATCGCTGACGACAGTTCCGATGCAGGCAGCGCCAGGGCCGAGGCTCACTGTGGCGGCCGATGCTAACTGGAAGTTCCAGTTGGGCGAGGCGAGCGGCGCGGAGGCGCGGTCTTTTAGCGACGTATCGTGGCGGACGGTGAATCTGCCGCACGACTGGAGCATTGAAGGGCTGACGGCGAAGGACAATCCGACGGGCTCGGGCGGGGGCTTCTTCCCGGCGGGGATCGGCTGGTACCGGAAGACGTTCACGGCGCCTGGAGCATGGAAGGGCAAGCGGGTGAGCGTGGAGTTTGACGGCGTGTACCGGGATGCCACGGTTTGGTTCAACGGGCGCAAGTTGGGGGCTCAGCCCTATGGGTACACGCCGATCCGTTTGGACCTGACGGCGGATCTGGACTTCGCGGGGCCCAACGTGCTGGCAGTGCGCGTGGACAACTCGGTGCAGCCGAACAGCCGCTGGTACAGCGGATCGGGCATTTACCGGCACGTGCGGGTGGTGGTGACGGATGCGGTGCACGTGGCGCACTGGGGATCTTCCGTGACGACGCCGGAGGCCACGGCGCAGGCGGCCAAGGTGGTGGTGCGGACGCGTGTGGACAATGAATCGGCGACGGAGTGCGGGTTGACGGTGCAGACGGCAGTGCTCGACAAGGCCGGCAAGACGGTGGGGCGCGCGAGCTCGACGGTAGCGGTTGGGCCGGGTAGCGGGACGCCGGCGATCCAGGAGATTGCGGTGTCGCGTCCGGCGCTGTGGACGATGGACTCACCAGCGTTGTACCGGGCGGTAACGCGCGTGCTCAAAGACGGCAAGTTGGTGGACGAGGTGGAGACGGCGTTCGGCATTCGCACGATCAAATGGTCGGCGGAGAACGGGCTGTTGCTGAATGGGAAGTCCATCAAGCTGGTGGGCGGGAGCGTGCACCACGACAACGGCGCGCTGGGTGCGATGGCGTTTGACCGCGCGGAGGAGCGCCGCGTGCAGTTGTTGAAAGCGGCTGGATTCAATGCGGTGCGCACGTCTCACAATCCTCCGTCTCCGGCGTTTCTGGATGCCTGTGACCGGCTCGGCCTGCTGGTGTTCGACGAAGCGTTCGATACGTGGAAGGCGAACAAGGCGAAGTTCGACTACGGGCGCAATTTCGACGAGTGGTGGCAGCGCGACCTTTCGGCGATGGTCCAGCGGGATCGAAACCATCCGTCGGTAATCTTCTGGAGCATTGGGAACGAGATTCCGGAGGTGCTGGTGGAGAGAGGTCCCGGGATGGCAAAGAAGCTGGCGGCGGAGGTGCGGTCACTGGATAGCAGCCGGCCGGTGTCGCAGGCGTTTCCGACGAGCACGTCGGGTGAGTTTCCGGATGGTGTAATCGCGAATCTCGACATTGTCGGGTACAACTACAACATGGCGGCGCACCATGAAGCGGACCACCGCCGGATGCCGTCGCGGGTGATGATGACGACGGAATCGTTCCCCGGCCAGGCGTTCACGGAGTGGAGCCTGGCAAAGGATCATCCCTACATCGTCGGCGAATTTGTGTGGACGGCGATGGATTATCTAGGGGAATCGGGCATTGGGGCTCCGGCTTACGGGACGGCGGAGCAGGCAGCGATGGCGTCAAAGATGATGTCTGGCATGCAATCGATGGTGGACAAGATGTTTCTGGCGATGGCGAATGGCGTGGACATGTCGGCGCTGATGGCGCAGAGCGCTGGCCAGGGCGGCGATTCGCCGATGAGCTTCATGTTCCCGGGTTTCCCGTGGCATGCGGCCAACTGCGGCGACATTGATTTGACGGGCTATCGGAAGCCGCAATCGTACTATCGCGACATTCTGTGGAACGGCGGAGATCGCGTGTATGCGACGGTGCGGCTGCCGGAGCCGGAGGGGAAGAAGACGGTGGTGGCGGGCTGGGCCGTTTTCCCGACAATGCCGAGCTGGACGTGGCCGGGTCAGGAAGGGAAGACGATGCAGGTGGAGGTTTACTCGGGCGTGGAGAAGGTCCGGCTGTACCTGGACGGCAAGCTGATCGGGGAGAAGGCGACGGGCCGGGCGGAAGAGTTCCGGACATTGTTCGACGTGCCGTATGCGCCTGGCGTTTTGAAAGCGGTGGGTGTGCGGGGCGATCGCGTGGTGGCCGAGAGCGTGCTGACGACGGTGGGCAAGGCCACGCGGCTGCGGCTGACAGCGGACCGCGGCGCGGTGCAGGCGGACGGCCAGGATCTCTCGTTTGTGACGGTGGAGGCCGTGGACGCTGAGGGCCGGCTGGAGCCAAACGCGGAGCAGGAGGTGCGGTTCGCAATCAGCGGCCCTGGCGTGATTGCGGCGGTGGGGAATGGGGACGGCAAGGACGTTGGGCCTTATCAGGGTGACCGGCGGAAGCTGTACCGGGGGCGGGCGCAGGTGATTGTGCGGACGTCGAAGACGGGTGGCGCGATCAAGTTGACCGGGACGGCAAGCGGGCTGGGCGACGGGGCCGTGACGATCGCGGCTCAGGCGGTGGCGGGGGGGATGGAGTTGCGGTAGGTGTGGCGGCGGGCTTTGGCGACACCAGGGGGTGTCGCTGCGGGCCAGGCGGCCCGCCTCCCGAAATCCGGGAGGCTAGAGGTTGCGGAGGACGAAGTTGACGAGGTGGTAGCCGTCCATGAACTTGAACGGGGATTCGCCCAGGGTGTAGTGGCCGCACGGGAGCACGACTTCCTTGAAATCGAGCTGGTACTGGCGGCACATGGCGATGGTTTCGCGGGAGAGCTCGGGGAGAAATGTCGTGTCGTACTGGGCGTAGAGGAAGAGTGACTTCTTCTTGTGGGCGGCGTAGCGATCGAAGTACACGCTGGGGCTGATGGCCATCCAGATTTTGCGGAGGGCGTCGAGATCGACGCGGCCTTCGAGGCCTTGCTTGACGTGGATGGTGGAGAGGCCGGTCCATACGACGTCGGCGAAGTATGTGGAGCAGTGGTTGAAGGCGTTGACGCGGAAGCGGGCGTCGTGAGCGCTGGCGAGGAATGCGTGGCAGGAGCCGAGGCTGGTGCCGACGATGGCGATGCGCTCGGCGCCCTGGGTTTGGAGCCAATCGGCGGCGGCACGGATATCGAGGACGGCCTGGCGGGTGGCGTCGATGGTGCGGGCGATGTTGGAGCTGACGGCGTAATCGGCGCGCTGCAGCTCGGCGGGCATGCGGTAGTCGTGATAGGGCAGACTGAGGCGGAGGGCGGATGGGCCGAACTTCTGAAAGGCGCGGGCGAGCGCGTTGTGCGCGTCGTGGGGGGCGTTCCAGTGGGGAAGGACGAGGACGGCGCGTTTGGGGTCTTGGCCGGGGAACCACTGGCCGTGGACGACGTTATTTTCGGCGTAGGGCGTAACGACGGAGGAGGAGAAGCGAAGCAGATTGCCGCTCAGGTGTGCGTCGGTGGGGGTTTTGTGCTGGAAGAAGGTCTGGCTATCGCGAATGGCGGCCTGACTGAGTTCGAGCAGCCAGGCGAGCGGGTCGTGACCGTTGCGAGGATGCGACTGGGCGACAGGCCAGTGGTTGGCCCATTCGAGGCCCCAATCAAAGGGGCGCACAACACGATTGGTAGCCGCGAAGCAGAGCCGTTGTTCCCACCGGCTCATCCAGCGGCCATACAGGGATCCGAGCAGAGGCATGGTGTGAGTGGAACTTCCAGGTTAACAAATCCGCCGCGAAACGCCCATCAGGTACACTAGTAGATTAATGGTTCGAGTTCGATTCGCTCCTTCCCCCACGGGCTACCTGCATATCGGCAGCGCCCGGACTTTCATTTTCAATTGGCTCTTCGCGCGAAGGCAGAAGGGCACCATGATCTTGCGTATCGACGACACCGACGTCGAGCGAAACACGCAGGCGTCACTGGACTCCATTTTCAACGGGCTCAACTGGCTGGATCTCGGCTGGGATGAGTTTTACCAGCAGAGCGACCGTCTGGAACTGTACCGGGTGAAAGCCTGGGAGATCTTCGCGCGCGGCTACGCCTACCGGGACTTCACCCCAATGAACGCGGCGCCGGAAGAGCGCAGTTCCGAGACGGGCGCGTGGCTGTGCAATCCGGAGATGCGTGCGCTTTCAGCAGAGGAGAGCGAGCGGCGCGCGGCAGCGCGTGAGCCGTTTGTGCTGCGGTTCCGCGTGCCGCGCGAGACAGGGCGGCGCGTGGAGTTTGAAGATCTGGTGTACGGGACGCAATCGAAGGCTTGCGACGACATCGAGGACTTCGCCTTGCTGCGCTCCAATGGCGCGCCGACGTATCATCACGCCTCCTGCGTGGATGACGCGGACCTGCGAATTTCGCACGTGGTCCGCGGGCAGGATCATCTTTCAAACACGTTCAAGCACATTCTGATCTTCGAGGCGCTGGGCGTGGCGTCGCCGCTCTTCGCGCATCTGCCGTTGCTGATTGCGCCGGACGGGGCGAAACTCTCGAAACGAAAGCACGGTCCGGTGGTCTCGGTGATGACTTACAAGGAAGCCGGTTTTCTGCCGCACAGCTACGTCAACTTCCTATGCCTGCTGGGCTGGAGCCCGAAGGACGACCGGGAGAAGATGACGCGGCAGGAGCTGATCGACGTGTTTTCGTTCGAGGGCGTGAACCGCTCGAACGCGGTGGTGAACTTCACCGAGGAAGACCCGATTGACCCGAAGGCGCTGTGGCTGAACTCGCAGGCGATCTACGCGTTGCCGGTGGAGGAACTGGCGGCGCATCTGGCGCCGGTGGTAGCGGCCGCGGGATTTGTGATTGCGCCGGAGAAACTGCTGAAGATCACGCCGCTGATCCAGGAGCGGATCAAGACGTTGAACGATGTTCTGACAGTGGCGGACTTCTTCTTTGTGGCGGAACTGGCGGACTACGACACGGGCGAACTGACGCCGCAAAAAGGCGACGCGGCGATGGCGCTGCGGGTACTGGAGCGGGCGCGAGTGGCTCTGGAGAGCGCCGAGTTTACGCACGACGGGCTGGACTCCGTTCTTCGGGCCGAGGCCACGGCGCTGGGCGTGAAGGCGGGCCAGATGTTCCAGCCGATTCGAGTTGCGGTTTGCGGGCGCAAGGTGGCCCCGCCGTTGTTTGAGACTTTGGAAGTACTGGGCCGCGAGACTTGCCTCGTCCGCATCGATCAGGCCGTTCGGAAGCTGAGAAACTAACATGACCATGCCTATTGATGAGACTGCGGCGGGACCCGCGCGCCAGTCGAATTTCGTCCGGGACATCGTGATTGCGGACCTCGCCAACGGCAAGAACGGCGGGCGGGTGCATACGCGCTTTCCGCCAGAGCCGAATGGCTATCTGCACCTGGGCCACGCCAAATCAATCTGTCTGAATTTCGGGCTGGCGCAGGAGTTTAACGGCAAGTTCAACCTGCGGTTCGACGATACCAATCCCACCAAGGAAGAGGTGGAGTATGTGGACTCGATCATTGAAGACGTCCACTGGATGGGCGGCGATTGGGAAGACCGGCTGTTCTACGCATCGGACTATTTCGATCAGCTCTATTTGTGGGCAGTGCAGTTGATCCAGGCCGGCAAGGCATATGTCTGCGACCTGAATGCGGAGCAACTACGGGAGACGCGCGGATCCTTGACCGAACCCGGCAAGGAGAGCCCGTACCGTAACCGCTCGATTGCCGAGAACCTGGAACTGTTTGAGCGCATGAAGGCAGGCGAATTCCCGGACGGCTCGCGGACACTACGTTCCAAGGTGGACATGGCGTCGGCGAATCTGAATATGCGCGATCCGGTGATGTACCGGATCCTGCATGCCGATCATCACAGGACGGGCAGCAAGTGGTGCATCTATCCGATGTACGACTACACGCACGGGCAGTGCGATTCGATTGAAGGCATCACGCACTCGATCTGCACGCTGGAGTTTGAGGATCACAGGCCGCTGTACGACTGGTACATCCAATCGCTGGGGATCTTCGCGCCGCAGCAGATTGAGTTTGACCGGTTGAACCTGACATACACGCTGCTGAGCAAGCGCAAGCTGCTGAAGCTGGTGCAGGACGGGGTAGTAGACGGTTGGGACGATCCGCGCATGCCGACGCTGAGCGGCGTGCGGCGGCGCGGCTTCACGCCGGAGGCGCTGCGGACGTTCTGCTCGCGCATCGGGGTCTCAAAGACAAACGGCATCAACGAGTTGGGCCTGCTGGAACATGCGGTGCGCGAGGATCTGAACAAGCGCGTGGCGCGTGTGATGGCGGTGCTGCGTCCGCTGAAGGTAGTGATCGACAACTACCCGGATGACCAGGTGGAGATGATGGAGGCGGTCAACAATCCGGAAGACGCCACTGCCGGGACGCGGCAGGTACCGTTCTCGAAGGTGCTCTACATTGAGCAGGACGACTTCCGCGAGGATCCGCCGAAGAACTACTACCGGCTCTCGCCGGGGCGCGAAGTGCGGCTGCGGTATGGCTACCTGGTGACGTGCACGTCGGTGGTGAAGAACGAGGCGGGCGAAGTGGTGGAAGTGCACTGCACGTACGACCCGGCGACGCGCGGCGGCAATACGCCGGACGGGCGCAAGGTGAAGTCCACGATCCACTGGGTATCGGCGCAGCACGCAATTGAGGCGGAGTTGCGGCTGTACGAGAACCTCTTTTTGACGGAGGATCCGAATGACTCGTCGCGCGGGCAGGACTGGACGGAGAACATCAATCCGAATTCGCTGGAAGTGCTGCACGGCGCGAAGCTGGAGCCGAGCCTGGGGAGCGCGAAGGCGGGTGACAAGTTCCAGTTCGAACGGATGGGCTATTTCTGCGTAGACCGCGACAGCACGCCGGAGCGGGCGGTATTCAACCGCACCCTGGGGTTGCGCGACACCTGGGCGAAGATCGAGAAGAACCAATCTGGAAAGGCGGCAAAGTAGCAGTATGGTCATCGTCGGACTAGGCAGCCTCACCAAGGATCCAGCGTGCGCGGTGCTCGTGGACGGCAAGATCGTCGCCGCCGTGGAGCAGGTTAAGCTCGGCTCAGCCAACACCAAGGAAGCGATACTGGCCGGGCTTCAACTGGCCGGCGCCACCACCGCCGATGTCGAGACCATTGCGCTGGCACGGCCGTTTCCAGAGAGGGCCGGCGGGCATCGAGTACAGGTGTCGATGCGGTACCTGTGTCCGAATGCGCGGATCGTTTCCGTGGAGCATCATCACGCCCACGCGGCATCGGCCTACTACGCTTCGCCGTTCGGGCAGGCGACCGTGCTGACGCTGGACCGCGCGGGCGATTTCCGATGCGGGGCGCGGTGGCAGGCCGAGGGTTCGCAGCTCACTCTGAGCCATGAGATCAGCTATCCGGATTCGCTGGGCGATTTATACAGCCGCGTGACGGAGTTACTGGGGTTCCACGCGAACGCGGACGAGCACAAGGTACAGTGGCTTTCGACGTCGGGCTCGCCGGTGTACGCGGCGACGTTTCGAGCCATGCTGGCGGGCATGCGGCTGGACCGGAGCTGGTTTGACGCGGGGCGCGTGGGCGGCGGCGGGTTCAGCGCGAAGCTCTACGAGACGCTGGGGCTGGAGGATGGCGCGGCGATTCCGGCGGCGATGAAGCCGGCGATCGCGGCCAGCCTGCAACAGGCAGTGGAAGAGATGGTGGCGGAGCTGGCGGGCGAAGGGGAAAACCTGTGCCTGGCCGGCGGGCTGGCGCTGAACGGGCTGCTGGTGGCGTCGCTGGAGCGCAGTGGCAAGTGGAAGCAGGTGTTTGTGCAGCCGGCCGCGGGCAACAGTGGGACGGCGATCGGGGCGGCGTACTATGCGTGGCACACGGTGCATGGGCGCGACGAGCGGCACGCGATGGAGACCGTTGGACTGGGACCGGAGTTCAGCCCGGAAGAGATTAAGCGGGTGCTGGAAAACTGCAAGCTGGGCTTCCGGTACATGCTGACGAGGGAGGAGTTGCTGGGCGCGGCCGTGGATCAGTTGGCGTCGGACAAGATTGTGGCGTGGATGCAGGGGCGGATGGAGTTTGGCTCGCGCGCGCTGGGAAATCGCTCGATTCTGGCCTCGCCGTTGAACCGCTACTCCACTGAGAATTTGAACGTGTACATCAAGCACCGCGAGCCGTTCCGGAAGTTCGCGGCGTCGGTGCCGGCGGAACTGGCGTCGGAGTATTTCGAGGTTGGCGCGAACGCGCGGTATCTGGCGACGGTGGGACGGGCCAAACCGGCGCACCGCAAGACGTTTGAGAGCGCGATGCTCGGCGACGGGCTGGTGCGCGTGCACACGGTGGACGCATCGGAGAATCCGCTCTTCCACAAGCTGCTGATGGCGTGGGGCCAGAAGACGGGGCTGCCGGTGCTGTACAACACGTCGTTCAATCTGCTGGGGGCGCCGCTGGTGTGCAACCCGCGGGATGCGGTGCGGAGCTTCTATTCGAGCGGAATCGACGCGATGATCGCCGGGCATTTTCTGCTGGAGAAGTAGGGACGGGAGTACGCATCGGGGCGCCGGGAGAAGCGAACTCCGCGGACATCGCCCCCTGAGCACTGCCTCGCCCGGATCGCCGAGGCGAGTCTGCGGAGGTCCACCTGCTCGTGCAAAGACGGTTAGCACTGCACCAGCTTGACGGCACCGCCAAGGGTGCGAGCGGCCTCAGTCACATCGTCCTGCAAATTATCGATTTCGTCGGGAAGCTGCACACCGTCCGCAAGGCGACGCCATTCGGCCAGGCCGGCTCGTAGTAGGACATCGGCATGTCGCAGTATCGAGTACGCCTGGAGTTGCGGCGCAGGCCAGGCAGGTCCTTCTGGAAGCAGTGCAAACAGCGGATAACGTCCGGATTCAGGGATTTCGCACGATTGCGGAGCTTGTTTCAGGCTGCGGCAGCTCGTGGGACTGGTCTCGGTGAACTGACCCCGCAGCCGCTGCTCAGACGGCCGCGCGATGACGATGTCGCCGCTTACATCTGCGGGCAAGCGTTGGCCGGGACACCGGTCAAACACATATACTACGAGTCGCCGGGTACGGCAGACGAATGGCGCACGTCAACGCGATGCCGCGACGATGCCGCCCGTACCATTTCGAGAACGGAACCATTGTCCCCATGAAGCAATCGACGCGCCGTAGATTCCTCACTTGCCTTCCGGCCACGGCGGCACTTTCCACATTGCCGCAGAGTGGCGCGCAGACGCCGGCGGCCGTGGCGAGTGAGCTCTGGTATCAACAACCAGCGGCCCGCTGGGAGCAGGCGCTGCCTGTGGGCAACGGGCGCCTAGGGGCGATGGTTTTTGGCGCGGTAGAAAACGAGCGGATCCAGTTGAACGAGATCACTGTGTGGTCCGGTAAGTTCAACCCGGATGCCGACAGAATGGACGCGCACAAGGCGCTGCCGGAGATCCGACGGCTGCTGAAGGAAGAGAAGTTCAAAGAGGCAACGGCGCTGGTGACTGCGAACATGACCTGCCGGCCTGGCGGGTACGGCGGGCCGGACTATGGCTCGTATCAGACGCTGGGCGATCTGAAGCTGGAGTTTGCGCCGCTGTCGGGGCCAGTGAGCGGATACCGGCGGGCGCTCGATATTGATACGGCGGTGGCCTCGGTGCAGTACAAATCGGGCGGGCAATTGTACACGCGGGAGATCTTCTCGTCGCCGGTGGATCAGGTGATTGCGATACGGCTCGCGTGCAGCGTCAAGGGTGCTATCAGCTTCAAGGCGACGCTCACGCGGGAGGCAGGCGCGCAGACCGTGTACACGGCGCCGGGTGTGTTGACGATGACGGGCACGACGTCCGGCAAGCCGGGGGATCTGCGGTACGAGGCGCAGATGGCAGTGCGGGCAAAGGGCGGCTCGGTCAGCGGATCGCGCGGCACGGTGACGGTGCAGGGGGCCGACGAGGCAGTGCTAATGATCGCAGCCGGGACGGACTACGTTCTGGATTACGCGCGTGCGTACAAGGGCGACGACCCGCACGCGGCTGTGACTCGCACGCTGGCGGCGGCGGAGAAACGCACGTATACAACGATGAGGGCGGGCCATATCCGGGAGCATCAGCGATTGTTCCGGCGCGTTTCGCTTTCGCTCGGCCAGACGGCAAACGCCGCGCTGCCCACCGACGAGCGGCTGCTGCGGTTTACCAACGGAGAGGACGATCCGGCGCTGGCAGCGCTGTTCTATCAATACGGCCGCTACCTGCTGATCTCTTCGAGCAACGCGAACAACCTGCTGCCCTCGAACTCGCAGGGGCTGTGGGGTGACGGGCTGAAGATGCCGTGGTTTTGCGACTACAAGTCCAACATCAATTTCCAGATGAACTACTGGCCGGCTGAGACGGCTAACCTCAGCGAGTGCCATACGCCGATGCTCCGCTTCATTGAGAGCCTGGTGGCGCCGGGGCGGAAGACGGCCAAGGCGTACTTCGATGCGCCAGGCTGGTTGATGGGATTCACGACGACGCCGTGGGGCTACACGCCGCCGGGCTCATCCGGGCCGTGGGGACCGTTCTTCAGCGGCGGGGCGTGGACGTGCCAGCACCTGTGGGAGCATTACGTCTTCACGCGCGACCGGCGGTATCTGGCGGGTATCTATCCAGTGATGAAGGGCGCGGCCGAGTGCTCGCTCCACATGCTGGTGGAGGACAACAAGGGGAGGCTGGTGACGTCGCCATCGACATCGCCTGAGAATACGTTCCGCACGACGCCGGGTGGTGAGCGCGCGTGGGTGTGCGAGGGTGCGGCGATGGAGCGGCAGATCATCTGGGAGCTGTTCAACAACACGGCGATGGCGGCCAGGACGCTGGGCCTGGATGACGAGTTCAGGAAGAAACTGGACACAGCGCGGGCGCGGATCCGCCCGCCGGAGATCGGCAGCGGCGGGCAGTTGATGGAGTGGGGCAAGGATTGGGATCTGAACGCTCCGGAACCGGGCCACCGCCACGTTTCTCACCTGTTCGCGCTGCATCCGGGCCGGCAGATTTCGCCGTTGCAGACTCCGGAACTGGCCGCGGCCGCGAGGAAGACGTTGGCGCTGCGCGGGGATGAGGGGACGGGCTGGAGCAAGGCGTGGAAGATCAACTTCTGGGCGCGGCTGCACGATGGGGATCATGCGTTCAAGATCGTGCGGGAGCAGTTGAAGCTGGTGGACACGACGAAGACCGAGTATTCGAAGGGCGGCGGCACGTATGCGAATCTGTTTGACGCGCACCCGCCGTTTCAGATCGACGGCAACTTCGGGGCGGTGTCCGGGATCACGGAGATGCTGCTGCAGAGCCACGTGATGTATGCGGAGGATCGGTATTTGGTGCACTTCCTGCCGGCGCTGCCCGCCCATTGGAGGAAGGGTGAGGTGAAGGGATTTTGCGCGCGGGGCGGTCTGATGGTGGATCTCGCGTGGGGGGATGGCAAGGCTGTATCGGCGACACTGACGGCCAAGGCTGACGGGGAATGGCGGCTGATGGCGCCGCGCGGCCAGAAGATCGGCGGCGCCGAAACATACGAACTCAAGTTGAAGGCCGGCGGGAAGTACGAAGTGAAATTCGCTTGAGCCGTGCCGCGGGAATTGCAGGGAGACAACAGATATGAAATCACCAAGCTGGATGGGTCTGTCCGCCGTTTTGATGGCGACGCTGGCGCTGCCGGCGTGGACGCAATCCAAACTGGCGCCCGCACCGCCGATGGGGTGGAACAGTTGGGATTCGTTCGGCACGACCGTGACAGAAGCAGAGGTGAAGGCCAACGCCGACTACATGGCGAAGAACATGGCGAGGTCCGGGTGGCAGTATATCGTCGTCGATATTCAGTGGGCGGAGCAGAACCCTAAGACGCACGGATACCGCCCGGTGGCGGATCTGGCGATGGACGCCCACGGGCGGTTGATCCCGGCGCCGAACCGCTTCCCTTCCTCTGCGGATAGCAAGGGATTCCAGGCGCTGGCGGCGTATGTGCATGCGAAGGGGCTGAAGTTTGGCATCCACATCATGCGTGGGATTCCGCGGGCCGCGGTGAAGGCGAATCTGCCGGTGCTGGGCAGCGGCGTCAGGGCGGCGGAGATCGCGAACACGGAATCGATCTGCCCGTGGAATCCGGATATGTTCGGAGTGGACGTGACCAGGCCGGGCGGGCAGGAATACTACGACGGCATCGTGCAGATGTATGCGGCATGGGGCGTGGATTTCATAAAGGCCGACGATATGTTCGGCGTTGGGCCGAAGGATCATCACAGCACGGAGATCGCGGCGATGAACAGTGCGATCGCGAAATCGGGCCGGCCGATTGTGCTCAGCCTCTCACCTGGCACGAGTGGGATCGAAAAGGCGCAGTTTGTCGCCAAAAATGCGCAGATGTGGCGCATTTCGGACGACTTTTGGGACCGTTGGGTGGACCTGAAGAAGCAGTTTCCGAACATGGCACAGTGGGCGCCTTATGTGAAGCCGGGCAATTGGCCTGACGCAGATATGCTGCCTCTGGGCAAGATCGGCATTCGCGCCGAACGGGGCAATCCGCGGATGTCGCTGTTGACGCACGACGAGCAGTACACGCTGATGAACCTGTGGTGCATCGGTCGATCGCCGTTAATGGTTGGCGGCAATCTACCGGACAACGACGCCTTCACTCTGGCGCTGCTGACCAACGATGAGGTGCTGGCGGTAAATCAGAAGGGCACGATGAGCCGGCAATTGTTCGCCCGTGGGAATCAGATTGCTTGGACATCGGAGGCGCCTGGTGGAAAGACGAAGCATCTGGCTGTTTTCAACACCGGCGACGCAGCGGAAGAGGTGGCAGTGCGGTGGTCCGAACTGGGCCTGCCAGAGAAATGCCGGGTGCGGGATTTGTGGGCGAAGAAGGACCTGGGGGTGGTGCAGGGCGGGCAGAGTTTCAAGCTGGCGCCGCATGCGTCTGTGCTTATCCGGCTGACGCCGCAGAAGTAGGCAGCCGGCGACGGCTGTTCGAGTAATCTAGTATCCAATGGAGGCCCCTTTAATGTACGTCGGACCCGCGATTTTGTGTGCGCTTGTCTGTATGACGACCGGAATGGCTCAAGCGGGCGCGAGCCAGTGCGCCGAACTGGCGAAGCTGAAGATTCCGGGTGTCGCCCTGGAGATGACGAAGACGGAGTGGCTGCCTGCGGCCAATGCACTGCCTGCCTATTGCCGGGCGGACGGGATGATCAACCGGCGCACGGGCGTGGGTGGGGTGGAGTACGGCATTGGCTTTGCGCTGGCTCTGCCGGAGAACTGGAATCACGATTTCCTGATGCAGGGCGGCGGCGGGTTGAATGGCTCGGTGGCGCCGCCGATGGGCGCGCAGGCGGCCGGGACCAAGCCTGGCCTGGCGAGAGGCTTCGCGGTGGTGACGACCGATACGGGCCACAAGGGCAAGGGAGCGTTTGACGGGAGCTTCCTGAGCGACCAGCAGGCGATGCTCGATTTTTCGTATCAGGCGATTGGGCGGGTAGCCGAGACGGCCAAGCAGATCATCGCGGCGTACTACGGGACGGCGGCCTCCTATTCCTACTACGTCGGCTGCTCGACGGGCGGGCGCGAGGGGATGATCATGACGCAGCGGTATCCCACGTACTTTGACGGCGTCGTGTCCGGCGCGCCGGCGATGCGGACGGGGTTTTCGAACCTTGCGGACCGATGGGTAGCGGTGGCTCTAAACCAGATTGCTCCCAAGGATGCGGAGGGGAAGCCAATCCCCGGTGGAGCGCTTTCTGAGAGCGACAAGAAGCTGGTGATCGACGCCCTATTGAAACGCTGCGACGTGAAGGATGGCGTGGAGGACGGGATGATCTTTCACACATCCGGCTGCGATTTCGATCCGATGACGTTGGTATGCAGCGGGCCGAAGGCGGAGGGCTGCCTATCGGCGGCACAGGCTGGCGCAATCAAGAAGGGCTTTGCGGGACCGAAGGATTCCAGGGGAATGCCGGTCTACCCTGGCTTCTTCTTCGACACAGGGGTTGCCGCGCAGACGGGCATCCCGGGGCTGCTGAATCCCGGGCCCAGCCCCGTTGGACCGCGTGAGCCGCCGACGCGGCAGGATGTGGACCGGGAGGCAATTGAAGCGGCACAGCCGCTGATCGACTCCACCAGTACGAAGCTCAGCACGTTTTCAGGCCGCAACGGAAAGCTCATTTTCTATCACGGCGTGAGCGATCCGTGGTTTTCCGCGAAGGACACGTTGGACTATTACCAGAAGCTGGGCAACGAATCGGTGGCCGCCTGGAGCCGGCTGTTTCTGGCGCCCGGCATGGGCCACTGCCGGGGCGGAGCGGCTGCGCTGGACAGCTTTGACATGCTGACTGCCATCGTCGACTGGGTGGAGAAGAAGATGGCCCCGGATGCCGTGGTAGCCACGGGGCAAGCGTTCCCAGGGCGCAGCCGCCCCCTGTGCGCCTATCCGAAGTACGCCCACTACAAGGGCCAGGGCGACCCGGAGGACGCGAAGAACTTCGAGTGCCGGGAGTGAAACGCGTTATAGGAGCTTGTCCCGCCAAGCCGTAGCCTGCGTGGCGAGCTCATCGACGAGTTTCGGCTGCTGGCGGCGCAGATTGCGGCTTTCGCCGGGATCGTCATCGAGGTTGGAGAGCCAAAGCGCATCGTCGCCGGTGAGGGCTTGGCCGCCCTCGGGCCGGCGGTCGTGGAGTTTGCCGTTGATGACAAGCTTCCACGGGCCGCGGCGCACGGCCAGTTGCCCGCCCTGATTCCAGAAGAGAGCGTCGTGAGGCGCGGGACCGCCTTCCAGCAGGGGCAGAAGAGATCCGCCATCGAGGCCGCTGGGGGCGGCGACGCCCGCCGCGACAAGGGCCGTGGGTAGGATGTCCATAGACTGCACGGCAGCGCGCGGCTCGGCCGGCCTCAGTCCACGCGCCGGCCAGTGGAGAAACGCCGGCACGTGCACACCGCCGTCAAAGGCGCTGAACTTGAAGCCCTTGAACGGCCCGTTGTCGCCGGCGGTGGCATACTCGCCGTTGAGCCCGGCGCGCTTTTCAGTGGTCGCGCCGTTGTCGCCCAGGAAGAAGAGCAGCGTATTCTCCAACTGCCCGTTGGCGGCCAGGGCGTGGCGGATGGCGCCGACACCATCGTCCACGGCCGCAAGCATGGCGGCGTAGGTGCGGCGCTCGGGCGGGAGGTTAGCAAAGCGGCTAACGTACTTTTCCGGCGCGTGCATGGGGTAGTGGGGCGCGTTGAAGGCGACATAGGCGCAGAAAGGATCCTTGCGGCTGCGATCGAGAAACGTGACGGTTTCCTCGGCGATGCGTTCAGTGAGGTAGCGGCCGTCCTCGAAGATCTCGGTGCGGTTGCGCCAGAGGTCGTGGTAGTTGGGAATGCGCGGCTCGCCCCAATAGTAGCGGTGGGAGTAGAAATCGACGCAGCCGGAGTGGAATCCGTAAAAGTTCTCGAAGCCATGGGCGTTGGGGCAGGTTTGATCGTCGCTGCCGAGATGCCATTTCCCAATCGCGGCAGTGCGGTAACCGGCCTGGCGGAAGAGCGAACCGAGGATGGGCATACCGGGCGTGAGCCTGCCGCCGTTGTCTGGAACGCCGGCGCGGGCGGGGTAGCGGCCAGAGAGGATGGCTGCGCGGGCGGGCGCACAGACGGGTGCGTTGGAATACCAGTTGGGAAAGCGCACGCCGCCGCGGGCGAGGGCGTCGATGTTGGGCGTCTTGAGGTCGGCTGCGCCCAGGTAGCCGAGGTCGCGGCAGCCCAGGTCATCGAGGAGGATGACCATCACGTTGGGCCTATCGCCGCGGGCCTGGAGGAGAGCCGGCGCGGCGAGGAAAGAACGGCGGGTTAGAGACATCTACAACAGGTTATCGCGACCGGCCTTTTCGAGCAGTTTGACGAGATCGCCGACCTGCTGCGCGAGGTCCCGGCGGGTGACAAGCAGGGCGTCGGGCGTATCGACGATGATTAGGTCTTCGACGCCGAGCAAGGCCACGAGTTTGCCAGGGGCGTCGATGTAGTTGCCGCGCGAATCGGCCACGAGAGACTCGCCGCGCGAGGCATTGTCATCGCCGTCTTTGTCCATCAGTTCGTACACCGCGGAGAAGCTGCCCACGTCGTCCCAGCCGATGTCACCGGCGGCGATGCCCACCACGTCTTCAGCCTTTTCGAGCACGGCGAAATCGACGCTAATGTTCTCGCACTGGGGGAAGACTTCGGCCAATCGCGCATTGAACTGGCGCGAGCCAAACTTGGGCAGGCTATCGAGCAGAGCCGCCGTTTTCGGCAGGTGGTGCCACAGCTCGGCGGAGAAGATATCGGCGCGCCAGAAGAACATGCCGCCGTTCCAGCAGAAGTGGCCGGCCTGGAGGAACTTTTTCGCAGTGCTGGCATCGGGTTTTTCGCGAAAGCGCACGACGGGCACGGGAACGAGCGATCCCGGCTTCATGGCTCCCTTGGGAAACTCGAGGTAGCCGAAACCGGTCTCGGCCCAACGGGGCTGGAGGCCGAGCAGGGCCATCTGCCCCTTCGCGGCGGCTCGATAGGCGGCCTGAATGGTCTTGCGGAAGGCCGCGGGCTTGGCGACCACGTGATCGGAGGGGAAGACGCCCATTACGGCGTCGGGATCAACATCCTGCAGAATCTTGGCGGCCAGGCCGATGGCCGGCGCCGTATTGCGGCCGGCCGGCTCGGAAAGGATCTGGCGCCGGGGCACTTGCGGCAACTGACGAATGATCTCGTCGCGGAGATGATCGTTGGTAAGAACCCAGATTCTCTCCGGCGAAACCACCGGAATCAGCCGCTCGGCCGTCTGCTGAATCAACGTGCCCTGGCCCAAGAAATCGAGAACCTGCTTGGCCCTGGACTTCCGGCTGCGGGGCCAAAAACGAGTGCCGCGTCCGCCGGCGAGGATGAGTGCGTGGTAGTGCTGAGTGGGCATTAGGCTAGGGGGTAGCGGCGCGGAATCATGAAGGTGCGGTTCCAGCGCGTTTTGGAGAAGAAGTTCGTCGCCAGGTCGATGATGTGCGTGATGGAGATGATGTTGGGATTGGCCAGTTCTTCCGTGGTCGCATCATAGGACCAGAAGATGATGGCAGGCTTGCCGACGATGTTGCCGCGCGGGACAAAGCCCCAGTAGCGGGAGTCCAGCGAGTTGTCGCGGTTGTCGCCCATGGCGAAATAGTGATCGGGCGGCACGGTGACCTCACCATCCTTCGCATTGACGGCGAGCATACGGATGGCGGGCTCTTCCAGCCGGGTGTTTGGCTCCGTGGGGAAGTTGTCGCGATAGGAATCGAGCATGGGGCTCTTGTGCACGACATAGGGCTCGGTCATCTTCTTGCCGTTCAGGTAGAGGTCTTTGTTGACGAGCTTGATGCGGTCGCCCGGGACGCCGATGACGCGCTTGACGTAGTTTTGCCGCGTGTCGATGGGCCACTTGAAGACGATGATGTCGCCGCGCTGAACGGGCGTGTAGGGCAGGAGGTATTTGCTGACCGGCCCGGCGGGCGAGTAGGAGAGCTTGTCGACGAACATATGATCGCCGATGAGCACGGTATCTTCCATGGAGCCGGTGGGAACTACGAAAGCCTGGAGCAGGGTGGTGGTGCCGAACAGGAGCAGGATGATGGTAACGCTCCATTCGGCGACGAAGGAGCGGACCTGCTCTGGAAAATCGGCCTTGATGGGCTTGGCTGCGTCGCCTGGTTTCACGGCCTCAGGTGATTTGGCCTTGGGGGCTTTTTGTTTCATTTCAGTTTTTCACTTCATGGCCGCGAATCAGCATCAGCGTGCGATTCCAGCGGGTCTTCGTAAAGAAGTTACGGGCGAGATCCTTGATGTGTTCCAGGTCGAAGCCGGAATTGACAAGTCTGTCGGTGGGCGCATCGTAGGACCAGTAGACGATGAGCGGCTTGCCTATGATGTTGGCGCGGGGGACGAAGCCCCAGTAGCGGGAATCGAGGGAGGAATCGCGATTGTCACCCATGGCGAAGTAACTGTCGGGTGGCACAACGACGTCGCCCTCGGTGACGTGTTTTTCGAGCATATCGAGGGCGCGATCGTCGACCCGCGTATTCGGCGCGGTGGGGAAGTTGTCGCGATAGGAATCGATGTAACTTGTTTTGTTGAACTTATACGGCTCGTCAAGGAGCTTGCCGTTGAGGAATACCTGCTTGCTGGAAAGCCGGATTCGATCTCCGGGAATGCCGATCACGCGTTTGACGAAAGTCTGGCGGATGTCGACTGGGAAGCGGAAGACGATAATATCGCCACGCTTGACAGGCGTGTAAGGCAACAGGTATTTGCTGACTGCGCCGGGTGGGGCGTAGGCGAGTTTATCCACGAGGAGATGATCGCCGATGAGCATGTTGTCTTCCATCGACCCGGTGGGGATGACGAAGGCCTGCACGAGGGTGGTGGTGCCAAACAGCAGGAGTAGGACCGTGACAGTCCATTCTGAGATGGCGCCCCTGGGCGGCTCGGCATAGGGCGCAACGGGCGGTAGTTCGGGCGTTGTCTCCGTGGAGAGGTTCTCTTCCTGCACTTCCGCTATTGTAGCGGTTTACTTCCGGGTATCGAGCAGCCGCAGTTCCACGGACTCGATGACGCTGTTGCGATCACGGGGAAAAACCTCCAGTTGGAACTTCACATTGGAGGAGGAGTTGCGGTAGAGCGCGCCGCCACGAGCGAGGTCCTCCTGCTTGAGCTCAACCTCTTTCTGGTTGTCCCCGTCCTGGATATGGAGCACACCGCGCCGGGCGGTGCTGAAGGCGGCGGCCTCGGTATTCCACTTCAGGTGTAGGCTCTCGCCAAACTGGACGACGCTGAGATCGAGGGCGTAGGGATCGGCAGCGGTGCTGAGCGGTTGCTGGTTGCGGTAGGTGAGGGCGATCTGAAAGCCCATGACAACGCCGAGCAGCAGGAATATGAACGACAGGGGAATCCAGAACCATCCCGTGCGGGGCCTGGCAGGGGGCGCCAGCGAAGCGCCGGCAGGGGCCGGCTGGATCGCCGCGGGCGGCAAGCCGAAAGTGGGCGTGGAGAAGGCCGGGGTGGGCTGGGCAACCGCTTCGCTGGACGAGAACGGCTCGGTTTCTGGCGCCGCGTCCAACCCGAAGGTTTCCGCTCCGCGGGGCCGGCGGGAGGGCCTGCCGCCACCCATCTCCTTGCGACGGAAGGCGAAGGCGGCCGGCCGGCTCCCGGTGGGAAACTGGCCGTTTTCGCGAAGGAAGAACGTGGCCTCACTGGCGCGCGTGGCGTAAGGCTTCACCTGCAGGCAGACCGCGCTGGAGCCGGGGAAGCGGGTCTCCAGAATCTCCAAATCCTCCGGACTCAATTGCAGCACGTCCCGGGTGTTACTGCGGAAGTAGCCCACAACGTAGATCCGCTTATCGGGGGCCGGTCTCCACCGCTCCAGGGCTTCATCAAAGGCCTGCATATCCTTTTCGGAGAGCACATAGGAGGGACCGCGCAGATACTCGCAGGGCACGCCGACGAAGTCCTCGATCCGGACCACCATGCGATCGCCCATCTCGGCGCTGCCCAACAGGATACCCCCGACCTCCGCGCCGCGTTTCGGTAGGGCGCCAAAACCGCGCATGATCTCAATCCCAAGGCGATCTACCAGGTCGTAATCGATAAAGATCGTGGCGGAGCGGCCCGGCACGTCCCACCGATAGGCGGCGCCGGCCGGCGAATCGGACTCTCTGCCTGACTCCGCTTGGGATGATCGAGGTTCCATGTGCAGTGTCTCGCTTGCCTTCCCAGAATATTCAAGCATAGTTCATCTCTCTACACGTATCGGCGGTCAGCGCCGCTTTCATCAGCCGGAGAGTTCCCAGGCGAATAAGATAGATTTGATGCCCGGAGTTCTCTATATTGTCGCAACGCCGATCGGCAACCTCGGCGACATGACCTATCGCGCGGTGGAGACACTGCGCAACGCGTCCCGAATCGCGTGCGAGGACACTCGGCAGACGCGCAAGCTGCTGGACCATTTCGGCATAGCCGGCCATCCGGTGAGCTACCACGAACACAACGAGGCTTCGCGCACGGAGGAGATTCTCGGGTGGCTGGAATCGGGCCTGAGCGTGGCCATTGTGTCAGACGCCGGCACGCCGCTGATCTCCGATCCCGGATACCGCGTGGTGCGCTCGGCGGTGGAGCGCGGCTTCGCCGTGGTGCCGATTCCCGGCGTTTCAGCAGTGATCACCGCGCTGTGCGCGTCGGGGCTGCCAACGGACGAATTTCGATTCTGCGGCTTCTTCCCGCGTAAGCATGGCGAGCGGCGGCGGTGGCTGGAATCACTCGCCGGCGAAGAGATGACAATGGCCTTTTACGAGGCTCCTCACCGCATTGTGGAGACGCTGCGGGATATCGAGGAGACGCTTGGGGACCCGCCCGTGGTGGCGGCCCGCGAGTTGACCAAACTGCACGAGGAGTTTCTGCGCGGCAAGGCGTCAGAGGTGCGGGCGGCGCTGGAAAAGCGCGATGCGGTGAAGGGCGAGTTTACGGTGCTGGTGGGCAAGAGCGAGCGCAAGGTGGAGACGGACGAGCCAGCGCCGGCGGCAGTCAAGCGGATGGAGGCCGCGGGGCTGTCCCGGATGGACGCCATCAAGGCGGTGGCGAAGGAGCGCGGATTGCCGAAGCGCGAGGTGTACCGGATGGTGGAAGAGGGTTAGGCGCCCGTGGGCGCGCCCCAGATGTCCTTGACCTGCTCCGCCATCGCCCGTAAGTTCTCGGCGTCCATCAGTTGGCCCTGCAAAAACTCGAGCCCGCCCATCAGCCAGACGGCCAGCGCCGGTGCTACCAGGGCGTAGATCACCCGGCGTCCGTCGCGTCGTTCGCGAACCAGATGGTGGGCCCACAGGACAGACAAGTTCTGAGAGACGGCGGAGTGGCTGATGCCGAGAATCTCCCGGATGGAGATGACAAGGGCGACCCGAAATTGCTGCCTGCCACCATGCAGCCGACGGCCTTCCCTGCCCTACGGGCGTGGGCGAGCAACGCATGATGAAGGACATCGAGTTGGCGGTGAAGCGGGGCCCGGAGATGCAGAGGTTCGCGCTGCAGCGCGGGCAGGTGGAGATCGATCGCAAGCTGGTGCGGTATTAGCTGATGCCGAACATGGATGTGGTGCTGAGCTACACGCGGGAGTTGGGCGACAGGGTGGTGCGGCGCGGCCCGGATGAGCTGGAGTTGGCGCTGATCTTCGATATGCCGTTGCAGCGGAGGTCGGCGAAGGGCAGGAATCAGGCGGCCGAGGTGAGGGACGCCTATTCCGCGCTGGTGGCGGCGTGGCGGCGGGCGCAGGTGCTGCGGGAGGAGGTGGAGGTGGCGCGTCAGTTGGAGTCGGCGGAACGGGTGCGCTTTGAGCTGGGCGAGGGCACGTTGTTCCTGGTGAATCTACGCGAGCAGGCGGCGTTCGATACGGAACTCCGCGAGGTCTCGGCCTTGAGCGACTACTTCCGTTCGCTGGCGTTGTATGAGTTTTCCATCGGCGAGGCGTTGACGCGTCGAACCACTGTCAACGCCCGGCCGTAGATGCCTTACAGAGCCAGTTTGCCCTGATAGACCATATCCTTGAGCTTGAATTTCTTCCGGATCTCCATGGTGCCGCGCTTGGTGGCGAACTCCACATCCTTGTCTTCCAGTTCGATGGGATGGGTTTTGGCGAAATGGAAGATGAAGTAGGGGGCGTTCTCCTTCGGCATGATGATCTTGACGGGGTGCACGCCCTCGTGGCCTTTCCAGGAGAGAGTAGTGGCCTCGGCAATGCGCTTTTCGGCGTCAGGGCCGCCGCCCGGGGGGCCCTTGCGTTCGCCGCCGCCCGGACCGGCCGGAGCCTCGCCGCCCATTCCGCCCATGCCCGGCATCGGTGGCATGATCATGGCCACGACGTAGTTCTCTTCGGCCTTCTCAATGAAGGCCTTGGCCTGCGCCGAGGTGTCGGCCTCTTTGCCCATTTTGGCCCGCACCATGGCGGCCTTGACAGGCGTGGCGCTCTGCCAGCGGATGAGGAAAGTGAGCGAAGGGGCGTTGCCGCCGGAAGGTGACATATCGCCTCCGCCTTGGCTGCCGGGAGGTCCGCTGCCCAGATTGCCGCCGCCCCCCATGCTGCCGCCGGCGCCGGTGCTGGCGTCCGACATGTTACCGCCGCCACCCCCACCGCCCCTGCCGCCGCCTCTGCCGCTCCGCCCGCCGCCGCCACCGCCACCGGGCACACCCAATGGCACCGAGGCGTTCTTCGCCCACGGCGAATCCTGCATGATCTTCAAAACATCCTTCTCGGTCCACTCCGAAAACTCTTTCGCCCATGGATCGGCTGCGAACACCGGCAGCGGCACGGCAGCCGCTCCCAAAGCAAGTAGTAGCGAGCGGCGGTCAACGGCTAACATAGCGATTCTCCCGGGGGAATTCCCCATGACGGCAATATATCTCACTTGCGGGGGTGTTAGAGCGCCAGCTTGCGCTGGAAGTTCATTTCTTTCAGCTTAAACTTCTTTCGGATCTGCATGGCGCCGAGCCGGGTGGCGAACTCCACCTCTGTGTCCTCCAACTCGATCGGGTGGGTGCGGGCGAATTGAAAGCCGAAGACGGGCATGTCTTTTCTCGGGACGGTGACGCGGATCGGATGCAGCGCCTCGTGGGCTTTCCAGGACAACGTAGTGGCTTTCACGAGGGCCGCTTCCGCCATGGCAGCACCGACGGGCAGGGACGGCAGGATTACGGCGATCGAGTAGGTCTCGTCCTGAGCGTCGATGACTGGCATGGCGCTGGCGCGCAAGAGCGCGGCCTGGACCGGGGCGGCGCTTTGCCAGCGGATGACGAGATCGATGTCATCGATGTTCAGGCGGCCGGCTGGGCCATTGTCCTGAGGAACGCCGCCTCCACCGAACCCATCGCCCATATTGCCGCCGCCGACCGGCGCGCCGCCCATGCCCCGAGAGCCTGCGCGAGCGTCACTCATGACGCCGCGTTCTGTTTCGCCGTTCTCCTGGTAGAGACTTACGCCGTTTGGCACCATCAGCTTTTTGGCCCAGGGTGAGTCGTTCAGGATACGCTGAATGTCTTTATCGCTCCATTTCGCTGGGTCTTTTACCCACGGCTCGGCTGCGAATAGCATGGAGGGGGCGGCAGACGCGCCGAGCGTTAGGAGCAGCGAGCGGCGATCAACGAGGGGCATCGGTGTTTCTCCTTTGGGTTGTGGTTCGGGACGCAGTGGCACGTCCGTGTCAGCGGGAGCGGGCGAACACCCAGAACTCACCGATGACGAAGTTGAGCAGCGACGTGATGGTAATGCTGAGAATGTTAGCCGCCATGAGCGGGATGTGCAGGACGCCGGCGAACAGGCGCATGAGCGCCAGGTTGGCGAGCAGCGAGACCAGCCCGTTGCCAAGATGAAATCGCACGAGCCGCGTGGCCGGCGACGAGCCATCACCGGCGCGATCCCGCCATGTCCATGCCATATGCCAGACGTAGTTGTGGAGTACGGCGGTTTCCACGGCTAGCGCTGTGGCCACCAGGTAGTGCCAGCCGAATATGGCGGTGTAGAGCCAGAGCGCGGCGAGTTGCACACCCACGCCCATCAGACCAACAGCATTGAACTTCAACCAGCGCGAGCCCAGCTTCACCACTTGGTCTCTTCACGATAGAGCTGCACGGTGTGAGCGACGGTGAAGTAGAGCAGGATGGCCAGCATCCCTACTGTGCCGCACACTCCGCCGACATCGTAGAGCTTGTACTGCCGGCCGAAGAGATCCACCATGGGCCGCCAAAAAATGCACGCGTTGCCAATGATGAGCAGGACGCGCAGTTCGGTGGGACTGAAGGCGCCGGCGTTGATCTGGAATTTGCCGATGGTGTAGGTGGTGAGAAAGGCCTCGATGCTAAGCAGCAGATAGGCAATCAGCAGCGCGCCAGCGATGGCGGGGCTCATCAGACCGGAGAGGCCGAGACCGCCGATGAGAAAGACGGAGCCGATGCTATCGAGGATGTGATCGATATAGAAGCCATAGCGCGGGCGCTGGAGATTGCGCTGGCGGGCCACGGTGCCATCGAGGCTATCGCCAAACCAGTTCAGCATCAAGAAGACCACGACCAGCACGAGGCCCAGCGGGCGATCCACCGCTGAGTACCAGTAGGCGAAGCCGGCGGCGACCATGGAGAGAAAGCCGAGCGCAGTGAGGTGATCGGAGTTGATCCACGGCGGCATGTTGGCGGCCAGCCACAGCAGCGCCTTCTTCTCCAGCGGCGCGAGCAGGCTGGTCTGCTGGCGCGCAGCATGCTGAAACTCGCTCATGCCATCACCAGCATCGCCTTCATGTAGGCGATGGCGTAGGCGAAGCCGGCGTAGCGGCCGCCGATCATGCCGGGGATGTGATCGGCGATGAGATTACCGCGGAAATCGACGTCCTTGAGGGCACGGACGATCTTGGAAGTGTCGTAATAGCCATCGTCGATGAAGGTTTCGACGAAGTGCGGCATCGGTGCGTTTACGTTGCGTAAATGCACCTTAAACAGCTTGTTTTGACCCGAAAAGTACTTGATTGTGTCCTCAGCGGAGCGTCCCACGCGTTTGCCGCCCTCCAGCCAGCAGCCGCAACAGAGGCACATGCCGACGTTGGGCGAGTTGGCGATTTCCAGCGCGCGGCGGTAGCCCTCGAAATTCGAGAAGATGCAGCGCGGCACCCCGCCGAGCTCGACGGCGGGCGGATCGTCGGGGTGGATACCGATGCGGATACCGAGCTCTTCGGCGACGGGGGTGACCTGACGGATGAAGTACTCGTAGTTGTCCCATATCTCGTTTTCGGTGAAGCGGCGGCCATGGGAGAGTTCGCCCTCGAAGACATCCTTGATCCAGTAGCCCTTGGGGTTTTTGGCGACGTCGAAGGCGCGCGACGAGGCGCCGCCGCGCGTGAACTCGCGCTCGCTGCTCCAGATGCCGTTGCCCATGTGGGCGTAGGTGGTGTAGTAGATGCCGGCCGCGGCGAGGTTGCGCAGGTACTGCTTGTATTCGGCGATTTTGGCTTCGCGACCGGGCAGGTTCAGTGTGACTTGCGGCATGTTGTGTACATTGCTGTTGCCGATGTTCCAGACCTGGAGCCCGACCGATTCCACTTTGGCCTTGAGACGCTTGAAATTCTCCAGCGTAGCGGCGTCGCCGCCGGTGGGGATGTTGACCCAGTGGACGCCAAGCTGGCGGACGAAGGTGAGGTCGTCGTCGGAAGGCTCGGTGGGCAACTGCACGCTGAGCTTGATGCCGGGCGGCAGCGGATCGAGCGGGCGGCGCGCGGGCGCGGCAAACGCAGCTGTGGCGCTGGCGGTCATCAGATTGAAGGTGCGGCGCGTTGTCATGGTCGAGATTGTATCGGTTTTGTTACCGGGAACAAAGCGGTGGCGGTGGAGTCCAATCGGTCAGGAAATGAACAGCGCAGGCGCCCGCGCTCAGCAGTAGACAAACCAAAAGAAAGAGGTTAGTCCTATGTTTGAGCAGAGCTTTGTGCAGGCGACGGCAACAACGCACCGCGGCGCACCAGTAGCGCTTTCTCTTTTGCTTCAGGCGAGCGTGATCGGAACAGGCATCTTGATCCCTCTTCTCAATCCGGATCTTCTCCCATCGGCGATGATGGGCAACACGCTGTTTTTGGCTCCACCTGCGCCGGCTCCGGCGGCACCGCCGTCAACGCCGGCGACTGGGCCAATCACGCGAGCACTGCGGCAACTGCGGGACGGCGTGCTGATGATGCCGGTCACGATTCCGAACAAGGTGGCGAACATCGAGGAGCCGCCGGACGCGGCCGCCACAGGCGTGGGCGTGCCTGGCGCCATTTTTGCGGGACAGGGTGGCGGCAGCGTTGTGGAGAGCCTGGTGCGCAGCATGACGCGCACGGAGGCGCCACCGGCGCCGGTGGCGGCGGTGAAAGAGCCGGAGCGGGCCAGGCCGATTGTGCGTTCGCGGGTGGGCGGCAATGTGCAGGACGCGCTGGTGATCAGCCGCAAAATCCCGGAGTATCCGGCGCTGGCGCGGTCGATGAGGGTGGAGGGCAAGGTGGTGTTCCAGGCGGTGATTGGAACGGCGGGCACAATCCAGCAATTACAGCTGGTGAGCGGACATCCGCTATTGGTGCAGGCCGCGATGGACGCGGTGCGGCAGTGGCGGTACCGGCCTACGATGTTGAACGGGGATCCGATTGAAGTGGACACGGTGATCTCGGTGAGCTTCACTCTGAATCGCTAAGCGGGGAACCGGCGAGCGGGCATAAACTGGATGCGACATGACGCGCCTCCAGTTTCTACTTACGCTCGCCGCCCCGCTGACGGCGGCCTCGCCGGGCAAGGGCAAACACATTGTTCTGGTCAGCGGAGATGAAGAGTATCGATCTGAGGAGGCGCTGCCGCAACTGGCAAAAATCCTCACGACGCATCACGGATTCCGATGCACGGTGCTGTACGCGATCGATAAGAAGGACGGGACCATCAACCCCAACCAGGCCGACAATCTGCCAGGCCTGGAAGCGCTGGCGCAGGCGGATCTGCTGATGATGTGCCTGCGCTTCCGTGATCTGCCGGACGAGCAGATGAAGTACATTGCGGACTGGGTGGAGGCCGGCAAGCCTATTGTGGCGTGGCGCACCTCGACGCACGCGTTCAACTTCAAGACGAGCCCGACGTACAAGCGCTGGAACTACAACAGCAAGGAGTGGGACGGCGGATTCGGGCGGCAGATCCTGGGTGAAACGTGGATCGGCCATCATGGCAAGCACGCGGTGGAGAGCACGCGGGGCGTGGTGGCACCGGGACAGGAGAAACATCCAATCCTACAGGGGATTGGCCAGGGCACGAGCGGCATCTGGGGGCCCACCGATGTGTACAAGGCCAAGTTGCCGCTGCCGGCCGGCTGCAAGACGCTGGTGTTGGGACAGGTGTTGACGGGCATGCAGCCCACGGACCCGCCGGTGGCCGGCGAGAAGAACGAGCCGATGATGCCGGTGGTGTGGACGCGGGAGACACATGGGCGGGTGTTCACGACGACCATGGGCTCGTCGCAGGACCTTCTGAATGAAGGGGTGCGGCGGATGACGGTGAACGCGTGCTACTGGGCACTGGGCCTGGAGAAGAAGATCAAGGCGAACAGCCGGGTGGACATCGTGGGGGAATACGAGCCCTCGCCGTTCAAGTTCAACGGCCACATCCCGGGCATCAAACCGCCTAAACCCTAACCCGTTTCCGGCCGATAGAGATGATGTCATGACATCTCTCTCCGGCCCGCGCACGAACTTCGCCCCGTCCATTCCCCAGAACCTGACGGAGTTGGGCATCTCACAATCCCTGGTAACGGACCTAATGCTGCGGCGGTTGGCGTTGGAGGGATTCACGACGCAGGCGGGCCTGTCGCATTCGCTGCGGCTGTCGATACCGATCATCGATCAAGTGTTCAAGCAGTTGCGGCAGCAGCAGATCATCGAAGTGAAGGGCATGATCGGGAACGACTATCAGTTCATCCTCTCGCAGGCGGGGAAGCAACTGGCGTCGGACCGGTTTCAGATTTCGCAGTACGCGGGCGCGTGTCCGGTGGCGTTGAAGGACTATCACGCGGCGACGAAGCGGCAATCGGCGCGGCTGAACATCGATCGCAGAGCGTTGCGCTCGGCGTTTGCGGATCTGGTGGTGCCGGACCGGTTGCTGGATCAACTGGGGCCGGCGTTGATCTCTCAGAATTCGATCTTCCTGTACGGGCCATCGGGCAATGGCAAGACGTCGATTGCGGAACGGATGCTGCGTGTGTATCAGGACGCGGTGCTGATTCCATTCGCGGTGGAAGTGGATAACCAGATCATCAGCCTGTATGACCCGGTTGTGCATCACCGGATTGAACTGGACGACGAGAACCTGGATCCGCGGTGGGTACTGTGCAAGCGGCCGTGCCTGGTGGTGGGCGGCGAACTGGTGCCTTCCATGCTGGAGTTGCGCCTGGACGAATCGTCGGGCATCTATGCGGGGCCGATGCAGATGAAGGCCAACAACGGCATCTTCATCATTGACGACTTTGGCCGGCAGTTGATGAGCCCGCGCGACCTGCTGAACCGCTGGATTGTGCCACTGGACCGGCGCGTGGACTACCTGACGCTGCGCTACGGCGTGAAGTTCCAGATTCCGTTTGAGCTGCTGGTTGTGTTCTCGACGAACCTGGATCCGTCGGACCTGGCGGACGAAGCGTTTCTGCGCCGCATTCAGAACAAGATCGAGATCGAGCCGGTATCACCGCAGGTGTTCGACATGATCTACCAGCGGGTGGTGACATCGCGCAACGTACCGACGGAGTACGACTCCGCCGAGTATCTGCGCAACCTGTGCCTCTCCAACGGGCGCACGGAACTGCGCGCGTGCTATCCGCTGGACATTTTGAACATCATTTCGGCGATCAGCCAATATGAGACGCGGCCGGTGCAAGTCACCAAGCCAGACCTGGAGCGCGCGGTACAGCTCTATTTCGCCAGACGATGAACGGCGCCGGCGAGCAGATCCTGCAATAGCGGGGTGCGCGGGTAGGCGTGGCCGGAGTACTGGCGGAATCCCTCGCCCCACGGGATGCCGGCGAGGGCTCCGCGGGCGCGGGTCCACTCTTCCATGGTGCCGGCGAAGTTATCCATGCCGTGCTGCTTGCGCAGCCAGGCGCGCTGGCTGTCGTGTTCGAGGAGCATGGCTCGCTTGGCGTCCATCTGTGCGGCGACATCGACGACGAACTCGGGAATGATCGGGTGGCCTTCCCGATCCGTGCCTTCGACGGGATCCACAAAGTACAGGTGGGGGATGGCATCGAGGGCGCCGGCGGGGTCGTGCGCGTGCGTGTGATAGTTGGGCGCGGAGCAGCCAAAGCAGGCATCCATGACCAACTTGGACGTGGCCTCGTGGTCGCAGTGGTAATCGGCAGGCGAGGCGGTGAGGACGATGCCGGGGCGAAAACGGCGAATGGCGGCGGTGACGCGGCGGCGCGAGGAGTCATCGGGGAATATGGCGAGATCGGCGAAGCCCAGCCAGTGATGTTCCGCGCCAATACGAGCAGCGGCGCGGCCGGCTTCAACGAGACGGATGGCGGAAATCTCTTCCGGACCATATTCGGCGGTGCCGCAATCCCCGGCCGTCATGGTCGCAATGATGATCTGGTGGCCACGGCTGGCCAGCAGAGCGAGAGTGCCGCCGGCCAGCAGTTCGGCGTCATCGGGATGGGCGTGAATACAGAGGATGTGGGCGATCATCGCTTGGACATGCTCCGCTCGCGAATCATGTCGCACTCGCAGCAATCGCTGCACCTGAGACACTTGGCGCACAGGTGATTTTCGCAGGCGTCCTTGGTGCACCAGACGCAAATGCGCTCCGAGGCTTCACAACAGATACTGCAGACCCAATGCTTAGGGGGCGCAGCCGATGGCTGAGGATTCACTTCTTTCCTCCCTGTTTCAGGGTCTGCGCGCGACAACGTTGCGCCTCCTGCTCGGCGACTTCCAGCTCTTTCTCACGCAGCGAGGAGAGATCCGAGACATGCTGGCGCAGCCAATCGCGGCTGGCTCCGGCGGCGCCGATCTCGCTTTCGAGCAACTCAGCGACGGCGGGATTCTGATAGCGCCGGACGGCCTGGCTGACGCTGGTGGAGAGTTGGATGAGGGTCTCCAGGCGGACCAGTGTCTCGACGGCCAAGGTGAGCTTGGCGGGCTGCGCGGCGAGGCGCACTGCTGCGTTCTGGACGTAGCCGATGTTGACGAGGCAATCCTTATACTGTTTCTCGTAGGCGGCGGGCGCTCCAGCGGCGAGCCATTTTTCGGGCTGCAACTGATCCAGGAGCGGACGCAGGCGCTGAACCTCCGGGCCGATCTTCTCGACCTGGGGTTTGAGGTCCCAATCGGGTGCGATGCCGGGGGCCTGTACCAGAAGCAGGCTGATGAGAATGCCGCAGATCACCTATGGACCAGTGTAGCGAGAGTGTGGGGCGGTTGGGTTAGAAGGTTCGGATTCGCATGGCGCGGAACCAGACTTCGTCGCCGTGGTGCTGGAAGGAGATCCGGCCCGTGGGGCGCGGCTTTGTCAACATATCCCGGATGAGCGGAGCGGCGGCCCAGCGGGCGGCGGCGCCGGCTTGCACGGCAGGATCGTCCAGGCGTCCGGCCAATACCTGCACTCCGTTGATCCAGTGCTCAAAGGCGGCGCCACGGACCAGGATGCGGGCTGTGTTCCATTCGCCGGCAGGTTTAGCGGCGCGGCGGGTGGGGGTGATGAATGAGTAAAGGGCGCCGGTCTTGTGGGCCTCATCGCGGCGGGCATCGGGATGACGCTCGTCGTCGATCAACTGGCACTCGAAGCCGATGGTGTATTCGAACCCTCTGGAGGCGGGGGAGAGGTGAGCGCGATCACTGGAGTGGTTCGCCATTTCGCGGCCCAACATGCCCTCAAACCCGCCCGGGCCGGGCTTGGTCTTGTCGGCGGCGACAAAGAGGATGCGCTGGATGCGGTACTTCACTCCGGTATTGCCGCCGGGCGAGACCTTCCATTCGAATTCCAACTCGAAGTCGCCGTACTCCTTCTCAGTGACCAAATCCTCGGCGATGCGCGGCTTGGGAATGACTTTCAGCGCACCGTTCTCGATGGCCCAGGAACCGCCGGGCGGAACGCCTTTCCACGGATCGACAAGTCCGTTGAGGGTCTTTCCGTCGAACAGGATCAACCACGGGCTCTGCGCGCAGAGCGGCATGCCGAGGACGAGCAGCAAGCTGAACCTTCGGAGCACGGCCTAGTTCCCGGGCGGAGGAGGAGGTGGAGGGGGCGGTGGAGGCGGAGGCGTGGCTCCGGTGTCGCCGGGTAGCGGAGTGGGGGCTGGGGTGCCAGTGGGGACGCTGCCACCGGCGCCGCCGCCGGGGGTGCCGCCACCGCCGCCACCAGGCAGGCGCGGCGTGCGCAGCATGATCTGGTAGACAGCATCGGCCACGTACTGCATGATGCGGCCCTTATCGACGCGGCGCGTGGCAGCCAGCGGCGAGTTGCGGTAGACGACGAGCTCGTCGCCGCCGTTGAGAATTCTGGGATCGCCCTCGCGCGGCATCAGGCGGTGCTCCACAGCGACTTGGCCCTCTTCCACGGCGACACGAGTGGTTTCGTCTTCATCGTCGACGCCAACGTCAAACGTGGTACCGCGAACGGAGATGACGGCGGTGGGCGTGTGTACCTTGTTCGGATTGGGCTGGCCGCCGGGGCGCTGGACATGCACACGGATGCGCCCGAGCCAGACATCGACGAGATCCCGGAGGCTGCCCGGATTGGCGCGGAAGGTCACGCGGGAGTTCGGAAAGACCTCAAAAGTGCTGCCGTCTGAAACCTGGAAGGCAGCGTAGCCGTCGGGACCAGTGACAATGACTTGCCGAACCTGGATGGTATCTCCGGCCGCCAACGCCCAGAGCGCGGTATCGCGCGCCAGCGACACGCTGCCCTGCAACGTGACGACTTTCGCGGCGCTATCGCCGGCGAAGGAGAACTGGGCCTGTGCTGAAGGCACAACGAGGGCTACCATCGCCGCCACGGCGAGGAGTTTACCGATACTCTGGTATTGGACCGACTGCATGAAGTCCTACAGACCTACTCTATCATCAAAACTGCGATGCAAACAGTAGGCCGAAGGCAGATTGTATAACAAAATCAGCAGCCTACGTAATCTTAATGCACGGACTGGGCGATATTCTCGGGTAGAATGGACGCAGACGATGAGTCAGCGGGACACAATTCGGAACCGGGCGGCGACGGTGGGGCTTCTGGCCCTGCTGGCGCTGATACCGACTGCGTCTGCCCAGTGGCGGCGGATCGGTAACTCGACTCAACTGCTTGGCCTGGCGTCGCCGGCGGGCGGGCCCGCGGAGCGGGTCTGGTTTGGCGCTGACGGACGGCTCTTCGTGCAATTGCCGGGTGGACGTTCCTACTCATCGGCCGACCTGGAAGCGTGGCAGGCAGAGACCGGCGCAGCCCCGGCGCTGGCAGCCGGCGCACCGGCGGGGGCCATCGCCCCCGAGGCAGGCGCGGTGCTGCGGGTGGCGGCCAGCAATCCGGGAGTGGTTTATGCGGCCGGCGGAAACGCCTGGCGGAGCGACGATGGCGGCCTGAACTGGACGAATTTAACGGCATTTCGAGACGGATCGATCCTGGGCGGCGCGGTGCGGGACATCGCCATCGACCCGACGGATGCGATGCGGCTGGTGGCGGCAACGACGACGGGCGTTTGGCTCTCGGCGGACGGCGGGCTCTCGTGGCAAGGTGTGAACGATGGGCTGCCGAACCTGCCGGTGCGGCGGATTCTAGCGGCGCCGAGCGGTGTGCGGGGCCTGCGGATCGCGGTAGGCGCGGAGCGGGGTGAACTGCGCGAGTTGGAATGGACGCCGGGACAGCGACTGGGCTGGCAGAACTTACCGGCGGCGAGCCTGACGGCCGAGCGGCAGGCGCGCCGGACGCTTTCCCAGCTTTTCGACGCCGAGATTACGGCCGTGGCGCAGTCCGGAGAAACAACGTATGCGGGCGCGGCCGATGGACGGTTGTGGGTGAGTCCGGACGGCGGCCAATCCTGGAGGCCGACGGCGGCGCAGCCGAATTCCGGCGCTGTGGAGCGAATCTGGATTGATCCGGCGGACCGCGGATTTGCCTTGGCTGCCCTTTCGTCGACGGAAAAGGGAGCGCCCCGCCTGCTGCGGACGTTGAACGGCGGCGGATTCTGGGATGACCTTTCGTCGAACCTGCCCGACGGCCCGGCCTACGGAGTGGCGGGGGACCGTGCGACGGGCGCCATCTATGCCGCCACGCAGCGGGGGATTTTCTTCACGCTCGGCGACCTGCGCGCACCGGCGCCGGCGACGCCGTGGCAGGCATTCAATGGCGGCTTGCCGGAGGCTCCGGCGAGGGATGTGCGGCTGGACGATGCAGGACATTTGCTGCTGGCGGCGTTGGACGGCTATGGTGTTTACGCGACGCTGGCGCCGCACAGGAACCGGCAGCCGCAGGTGGTGCATTCGGCCGACTACGGCATGCGCGCGGCCGCGCCGGGAGCGCTGCTCAGCGTGTTGGGCGCGCGCGTGACTGGCGCGACGGCGAACAGCGTGCAGGCGCCGGTGCTGGCAGCCGGCGACTCGGAATCGCAGATCCAGGTCCCGTTTGAGAGCGCGGGCGATTCGCTCCAACTCGTTGTCACCTCGGCGCAGGGCAGGGTTGCCTTTGGGCTGCCTTTGCAGAGCGTCGCGCCGTCGATCCTGATCGATCGGGACGGCTCGCCGATGTTGATCGATGCCGATTCCGGCGTGCAGTTGGACGCGATGCACCCGGCGCGACCGGGGATGCGTGTGCAGATCCTGATGAGCGGGCTCGGGCGAGTGCAGCCGGCATGGCCAACGGGCCTGGCCGCGCCACTGGAGGACGCCCCGCGCGTTTCCGCGGCGATGCGCGCCTCGCTGGACTCAGTGCCGCTGGAAGTGACGCGCGCCACGCTGGCGCCCGGCTATATCGGTTACTACCTGGTGGAGCTCCAATTGCCCGAACTGCTGAACGCGGGCGCCTCGGAGTTGTTGCTGGAAGCGGCGGGCACACCGAGCAACCGTGTCCGCATGATAGTCGCGCAATAATCGAAGAGGAGAGATTCCTGCCTATGACCCGCCGACTGGTACTGCTGGCTGTCGCATTGCTGCCGCTGCTGGCACAGGAAAAGAAGGATACGGAGAAGTTGGCCCCCTACTACCCCACGCCGGAAACGGTGGTGGAGCGCATGCTGAAGTTCGGCGGGCTCAAACAGGGCGAGAAGATGTTTGACCTGGGCTCCGGCGACGGGCGCGTGGTGATCATGGCGGCGGACAAGTTCAAGGCCGACGCCACGGGTGTTGAGTATGATGCCGATCTGTGGAAGCAATCCAGCGACCGCATCAAGGCATTGGGGCTGGAGAAGCGCGCGCGCATCATCCACGGGGACATTCTGAAACAGGATTTTTCGTCGGCCCAAATGCTGACGGTATATCTGCTGCCCAGTTCGAACGACAAGATCCGGCCGATGCTGGAAAGACAATTGAAGCCCGGTACGCGCATTGTGGCGCACGACTTTATGTTCCAGGGCTGGACGCCGGTGAAGGAAGAGCACGTGGAGGATGACGGCGAGGGCCGCAGCCACACGCTATATCTGTACGTGCGCTAATCGCGAAAAGGGCATTACCCGTGGTAGCCGACCAAATTGTCCTGCCTTACTTGTGGCGGCGCTACCTCAGCTTCATGCGGGCGCTGGTGGGCTCAGCGTGTCTCTGGGTGGTGCTGGCATCGAGTGGAACCACGGCGGCCACATGGGTTTTGCTGGCCTCCACGTTGGTGGTTTACAGCCTGGTGTCGATCTTCTGGCGGTGGCCTGAGCGCGTGGACCGGTACGGAATCCTGCAACTCTGCCTGGATCTCAGTACGTTTCTGTTATGTGTGGCTTTGGGCGATGCCAGTTCGTTCTGGCTGGCACTGCTGGCGGCGTTCTATCTTTTCGTTGCCATCTCGACGTTGCAGGACTGGCGGGAGGTGTTGCTGACTACGGTGCTCAGCCTGGCGTTCCTGATCTCCATCCAGTCTCCGAATGCGGAGCGGCTCCAGCCCATGCTGCTGGTGCTGGGTATGTTCGGCTGCATCGTCGCGCTGCAAAAACAGAGCATTCTGGCGCGTCTATCGGCAGCATCGCGGCAAGCCGTTCATTACCGGATGGAGTCGCAGATGGCGCGGGAAGCGGAGCGGGAGCGAATCGCGGCGGATTTCCACGACGGCCCGTTGCAGGGCTTCATCAGCGTGCAAATGCGGCTGGAGATTGTGCGCAAGATGCTGGAGCGCAACCACGAAACCGGCATGGAGGAGTTGCGGCAGTTGCGCGAGGTCTGCAACAGCCAGGTGACCGAGGTGCGCACGTTTGTGCGGAACATGAGGCCGGTGGAAGTAGACGGGGCGGGGCTGGCGACGGCGTTGCGCGCCACCGTGGGGTTTTTCCAGAAGGACAGCGGGATTCCGGCGACGTTTCAGGTGGATCCTGGCGCCATGCACGACGACATCGAGGCATCCACGGACATTGTGCAGATCGTGCGCGAGTCGCTAAACAACGTGTGGAAGCACTCGGGCGCGTCGCGTGTGGCGGTTTCGGTGGCGCGGCGGAACGGGTCGCTGCAGATCGATGTTGAAGACGACGGAACGGGATTCGCATTCGCGGGCGCGTTTGACCTGGACGAGTTGGAGTTGCTGGGCATGGGGCCGCAGAGCATTCAACGGCGAGTGCGCTCGCTGGATGGCTCGCTGGTGCTGACCTCGCGGCCGGGACAGGGCTCGCGACTGCGGATCGCCCTGCCGCTATGAGAAGGGCGGCGCCCAATCTTCTGGCGGCGGGGCTCGCCCTGATTCTGGCCGGATGCGGCCGATACGCGAGCTTTACGCTGCCGGCGGAGGAAGTGGCGCAGCCAGGGCACTATGAATGGCAGCCACGCAGCGGAGCGGTGCTGCGGGCTGAGGCAGTGGACACGCTGAATCCGTCAGTAGTGCAGTGGCGCGACACGCTGTTGAACCTCTATTCGGTGTTTGACGGGAAGATCTGGCACACGGAATCCGCTGTCTCCGAGGACGGTCTGGCGTGGAGTGGAGCCAGGCGGGTGCTTTCTCCGCGGACCGGCTCATGGGAGAGCGGCTACATCGCCGCTAACGGCGCGGGCATCGGATTTCAGGGCGAGCTGCTCTATTTCTATCAAGCGGGGAACCCGCCGCAAATCGGCCTGGCGCATTCCGAAGACGCCAAGGTGTGGACTCGCGAACCGGCGCCGGTATTGACGCTTGGGCCGCGCGGAGCGTGGGACGAGCGCGCCGCGGCCGATCCCTATGTGGTGCAGGCGGGCGGGCAAATGTACCTGTATTATCTGGGCGAGGACCGGGCGCGGCGGCAGCGGCTGGGTGTGGCTGTCTCGAGCGACGGCCGGCAGTGGACCAAGTTGACTGGCGCGCCGGTGCTGGAGTTGGGCGAGCAGGGCGCGTGGGATGAGAACGGGTTGGGCGAGCCAGCGGTGTGGAACGCGCACGGGGCGTGGTGGATGCTCTACACGGGGCGCGCGCGGAACGAGGTGCGGCGCATGGGGCTGGCGAAGTCCACCGATGGCGTACACTGGACGCGCACGGGCCTGGTGATTTCCGGCGCCGAGGCCTGGAACTCGCAGGTGGTGTGCGATGCCACGGTATTGCCGGAAGTGAAGCGGGTGAGGGTGTGGTTTGGCGGCGGCGACGTGGCGCATCCGGCTGAGAATATCCATGGGCGGATCGGCTATGGCGAGTTGATCTGGCGAAAGTAGAACTATGCGAATCGGCATCACTTGCTATCCCACCTACGGCGGATCGGGCATTGTCGCGACGGAGCTCGGCATGGAGTTGGCCGCGCGCGGGCACGAGATTCACTTCATCACCTACGCCAACCCGATCCGGCTGGATCCGGGCACGCCGCGGATCTACTACCACGAGGTGGAGGTCTCCAACTATCCGCTGTTCCAGTACCCGCCGTACGATCTGGCGCTGGCGTCTCGGATGGCGGAGATCGCCGAGTGGCAGGATCTGGATCTGCTCCACGTCCACTACGCGATTCCTCATTCGGCGTCGGCCTACATGGCGCGGGCGATGCTGGCGGGCAAACGGCGGCTGCCCTACATCACCACTCTGCACGGGACGGACATCACGCTGGTTGGGACAGACCGGGCGTATTTCCCGATCACGAAGTTCTCGATTGAGCAATCGGATGGAGTGACCGCGATCAGCGAGAATCTGCGGCAGCAGACGGTGGAAGTGTTTGGCGTGCAGAACCCGATTCACGTGGTGCACAACTTCGTGAACTGCGATCTCTACCGGATGGCGAAGGAGCCGCACGAAGGGCGGCCGCGGCTGCTGCACATCTCGAACTTCCGGGAAGTGAAGCGCGTGACGGATTGCGTGCAGGTACTGGAGCGGGTGCGAAAGCATGTGGATTGCGAGCTATGGATGGCCGGCGACGGGCCGGACCAGAGCGCGGCGGAGCGGCTAGCGTTTGAGCTGGGTGTGCATGATCACGTGAAGTTCCTGGGCAAGCAGAACCACATTGAGAAGCTGATCCCGCAGGCGGACGTGCTGCTGCTGCCGAGCCGGATGGAGTCTTTCGGTTTGGCGGCGCTGGAGGCGATGGCGTGCGGCGTGATCCCGGTGGCGACGCGCGTGGGCGGCGTGCCTGAGCTGATCACGCACGGCCAGGACGGCTACCTGGAGGAAGTTGGCGACGTGGCGTCGCAGGCGAAGCGGGTGCTGGAGATCCTGACGGACGGGGCGTTGAGGAACCGGCTGCGCTGGGCGGCACGGGAGACGGCGGAATCGCGCTTCTGCACGTCGAAGATTATTCCGCGGTATGAGGCGGTGTACCAGACAATTCTGGACGGGGCGCCGCGCGGGTAGCGGCCCGGGTGAGGTCGGCGAGGGTGAGCCAGGGGCTGAGGCGGGTATCGTCGAAGTTCCGGAAGCTCCCGCCTCCAGTGAGCCACAGCCACAGCGCGGCCGGCACCCAAAAAAGCAAGCCTACCTCCGGAATCATGGGAAGATTCTGCACAAAGTACGCCCAAGCGTGGTGGTTATTGAGCGTGGGGAAAGACACGCCGAAATGCTGGCTGAAGCGCCAGAGAAATGCCTCCATCCAGGTGTCATCCAGGCAGAGATCCGGATAGGGACGGGTCCGGAGCGAGAGGCTCTCCGGCTTCACTCGGAAGTACTGTGCCGTGAATTCGAGTACTTCTCTCTCCATCGCCACTGAGTTTACTGCGTTCGGGACGTCCCGGCGGCGATGCGAATGCGAACCGGGAGCGGAGCGGCGTCCGGTGCCGAGCGGAATTCCAGTGCGAACTCTCCCAGGAATCCCGGGCCGAGTTGCCAATAGAAAATGCCGGCTTCGGGGTCAAAGGTCGAGCCGATGGGGAGAGGTCTGAGCTCGTCGCCCACGCGCAGAGCGGCGGACCAGTTGGCGCCCCCAGGCGCTGGCGGCAGATGCAGTTCGATGCGCTCCAGTTCCGCCACTGCAATAGCGTCCGCCGGCAGCGGCACGAGCGGAGCCTCCGCATCGTAGCCCGTGCGGTAGCCGGCGGACTCGGCGGAGAAGAGGCTTCCGCGTGCGGCGCGGAGCATCGGGCTCGGCTGCGGCGTTGGCGCAGCAATGGCAGCGGTGCTGCCGCTGTTCAGGATGTGAAAGTAGCGGCTGCCGATCCCGTCGCCGTGGCCCTTGTCGTCAACCACCGTCCAGGCGATGGTGTGCATGCCGTTGGCGAGCTTGGTGGTGTCCAGCACGTAGCTGCCGCCGGAACCGGCGCTGTTGGCGAGGCCCGGGAAGATGCCGGCGACATCGGGGCGGAACTGGCCGTAGCCGGGCTTCCCCAATACGGCGCCATCCACATAGACGCTGATGGTGGAGCCGTCGATCGGGATAATGTCCGGTTGCGGAGTGAGCGCCCAGCCCGAGTTGGGGTAGGTCGCACCTTCGATCGTCGCACCGGGTGCCGGCGCGTCGACGGAGCCGAAGGGCTTGGTGGCGCTCTTGTTGTCGACGGTAATCGTCTTCGTGCCGATGGTGGCGGACTGGCCCTCGACATCGGTGGCAATGGCGTGGAGGCGATAAGTGCCGCTGCCCATGGAGCCGCTGGGCGTCGTCTTCGGCAGGGCGTTCGAGAGCATCATGTAGCCCCAACCGGCGGTGTAGTTGGCGGGGCGGGTGGGGTGCGCCGCTTCAACGTCGGGGCGAGCGCCGGGTACGAAGAGCGCGTCACCGATGTAAACGAGTCCGTTGGGATAGGTCTGCTCCGAACCGATGGGATCACGCCAGATCTTTACCGATTGCACGCCGATGTCATCGAGTGCCCAACCGGTAACGGCAATGCCGCCGGAAAGGCCGGTGAGGATCTTGCCGGGAGTGTCGAAGGAGCCATAGGGCGGCGCGGTGGTGGCGCCGGCGATTGTCAACGTGCAGTTCACGGTGACTGTTCCGTTGGGGAGGTTGGGCGCCGTGATGGTGATGGTGGCGGTGTCGGTGCCGAACTTCGGCAGGGCGGTTGGAACCAGCGAGGCCGTCAGCTTCCCGGTGGAAGAACCGGCGCCGGTGACGGACAGCCACGGCTTGCTGGACGTCGCGAGCCAGAGTAGGGGCGCTACGCCAGTGAGGGTCACGGTGAGTTCCTGGGGTGGTGAGACGACCGTGCCGTTCGAGTTGCTGGCGAAATACAGTGTGGCGCGATCGACGGCGAGGCTGACAGCGTTCTGGGTGGCCGCAAAGTCGAAGGTCTGGTTGGCGGAGAGCGAATTCACCACTTGGCTGCGCGGGGTGATCGCCAAGTTAGAGGCGATGGGCGTGACCGCAAATGAGCCGCCGGCGGCCAGGGCCGGGAACTGGTAGTAGCCGGAGGGAGCAGTCAGGGTGGTGATGTTCTGGGGGCCGGTGAGCATCACCGGAATGCCGGGGCCATTGGTGACGGTCCCGGAGATGGTGTACGACGGGCCGGTTCCGGCCTGAGTGATCGTAACGGCCTGACCTCCGAACCGGATGGTGCCGGTGCGGCTCTCCGGATAGGGATTCTGCTGCCAAAATACGGCGAGGTTTGCGTTGTTGATGCCATTGGCAGGGAAGACGGTCAGCCAATAGCTGTCGCTGGCGGCGGCCCAAGGCATTGGGGTTGTCGTCGTGAGCGCCACGAATCGAGAACCTGCGCTGGTGCCGGCCGAGTTGCCCGAGTAGCTTAGACCGTATGAACTGGCGTTAGCGACCACATGGATCGGCCATGACGAGAGCCCGCTGGCAGACCACTGCGCACTGGGGACGTAGCCCCACGCCCACAACTGGCCCGAGTCGGTCACCGCCATGTTATTGCCATACGAACTCGACACTGAGACCGTGTTCGGAGGGAGATTGACCACACGGACCATTCGGTCCCAGGAGTCCCGTCCGGTACCGTCGCCGAGTTCCCCGTACCCATTGTTGCCCCAGCACCAGATCGTTCCGTCCGTGGTTTGAGCGAGCCGGGCCTGATAGCCGGCCCAGATGGAGCGGACCCCGCTTAGGCCCGTCAATTGCACCGGGGTCAGGCCGATCCCCAGTCCGTGATCCCCGCCCCAACTCCACACCGTCCCATCAGATCGGAGCGCGAGACTGGTCTCGTCACTGGCTGCAATCGCT
The DNA here is from genome assembly GCA_036504135.1 of Paludibaculum sp. Lineage (GTDB taxonomy): Bacteria > Acidobacteriota > Terriglobia > Bryobacterales > Bryobacteraceae > Paludibaculum. Next base: position 132,183 of record DASXVP010000018.1, on the reverse strand, counting down.
GTTATGTTTTCAAGACCAAAGACCTTCACAGGGGTGGTCCGCATCGCGCGAGTGCCATCACCGAGCTGGCCTGACCAGTTCTGGCCCCATCCCCAGACGGTTCCGTCGTCCCGCAAAGTAAGCACATTCGGACCGGCAACGGCGATCGCCTTCACTCCCGAGAGGCCCTGCACTTGGGAGGGGTTCCAACGATGGGTAGTGGTTCCGTCGCCGAGTTGTCCGATATCATTCCGGCCCCAAGTCCAAACGGTGCCGGACGTGGCGAGGGCGACGCCGAAATAGTCGCCCGAGGCGATCGCTTTGATGCCGGCTAAACCGGCGATCGGCAGCGGGAACTGCCGGGAGTTCGTGAACCCGTCGCCGAGATAGCCATAGCCACTGTAGGCGTACCCCCAAGACCAGACGCTGCCATCGCGCTTTAAGGCGTAGCTGTGATGCAGGCCCTCCGCTACGCTGGCGACCTCCGACATTCCGGGCACAACCTGAGGCGTGGATTTGAGCTCGCCAAGGTCGATGCGGCCCCACTCCCAGAGGGTGCCATCCCTCTTTACCAGCGTGCTGTGCGTGATACCTGCCGCGATGGAGACAACATCGGAAATGGTCGAAACGACCTCCGGCCAGATGGAGACAAGGGCCTTGCCGGTGCCAAGCTGGCCGTGCGCATTGTTGCCCCAGGAGAGAGGCGCTCCATCCGAGCGCAGCGCCAGGCTGTGGTTGTAGCCCTGAGCAAACGCCAGCACGCCCGATAAAAACGGGTGTTCCACTGGCGTGTACGAGGTTGTACCGACACCAAATTCACCGTAGAAGTGAGTGCCCCAGTCCCATACCCTCCCATCAGCCGACTGGGCGATGGCCCCGTACTGGGATGCCGCGATACGTTTGATGCCGCTCAGGCCCGGAAGCATCGTGGGCGTCAGACGGCGGTTCGCAGTTCCATCGCCCATTTGGCCGCTGTACCCCTCGCCCCATGTCCAGATCGTGCCGTCGGCCTTCAGGGCGACCGAATGGGACTCGCCGGCGGCCACGGCAGTGACCCCGGTGAGACCGGGCACCTGTTTCAGGGTATCCGAGCTTGTGGTGGTGCCGTCTCCCAACTGCCCGGCCTGGTTCGACCCCCAAACCCAGACAGTTCCATCCTGATGCAAGAGGACCCGGTGGCTGGCGCCGCTTGCCACCGACACCAAACCTCTCAGAGTCGAGAACTTGAAATCTCCGGACACTGCATTGATATTGCCGATCCACCACAACACAGCGCCGTCGTCCTGCAAAGCGAACGCGGAAGAACCGCTCGCCGCGATCGCGATGACGCGCGAGGCCCAGCGGAGCGGCGCCGGGAAGGGTTGAGTCTCCGAATGGAGTCCACTGGCACCCCAGGTCCACACCGTGCCGTCAGTGCGGAGCGCCATGCTCCAGTCATAACCGGTCGCGATGGCGGCTATGCTGGTGAGGCCGACGGTTTGGACCGGCGCGGTCCTGCGGATGAGGGTGCCGTCGCCAAGCTGTCCGGATGAGTTCGCGCCCCACGCCCAGACGGTCCCGTCCGGTTTCAGCCAGAGGCTGTGATGGAAGCCCGCGGAGACCGCGCCAGACTTAGGCGGTGCCAGTGGAACGGCCGCGGCCAATGCGAGGGAAAACAGAGCAGGCAGGAGAACGCGGCCGGTATAATTCAGAGTCATCGGCCTGATTATCTCGACTTATTTGCCAAAACACAAGAAGGCGCCACCTCCCGCTTGGGAAATGGCGCCTTCTTTACAGGACTGTCGTCAACTAGCGGACTAGAACGGCATCCCGCCCTGACCCGCCGGCCGCGGCTCAGGCTTGGGCTTCCTGGGCAGCATCTGCTCGCGATTCGCCGTTTCCACAACGAGCGAGGCGACGATGGCCGACATCTGCATCATGTCCGCGCGCGGCACGCGATCATACACATCCATATTGGAATGGTGGACGCGGGTCTCGTACTCCAGCGGGTCCTGGATGAACTGGAAGCCGGGCAGGCCCACCGCATCGAAGCTCTGGTGGTCCGTACCGCTGGTGTTGCGGATGGTCACCGTGGCGGCGCCCAGATCCTTAAACGCAGCCATCCACGCCTCAAAGACCGGCCGGGTGGATTCGTTGCCCTGCAGGTAAATGCCGCGGATCTTGCCGGCGCCGTTGTCGACGTTGTAATAGGCCGAGAGTTTGTCCCATTCGGGCAGCGTCTTCATGGTGGCGCGGTCGGCGAAGTGCTTCGTTACGTAAGCGCGTGAGCCGAGCAGCCCCTCTTCTTCCGCGTCCCACAGGCCGATGCGCACCGTGCGATCGAGCTTGAGGTTGAGCTTCTTGATGATGCGCATCACTTCGAGCATCACCGCGGTGCCGGTCCCGTTGTCGGAGGCGCCCGTGCCGGCGTGCCAGCTATCGAGGTGGCCGCCGATCATCACGATCTCGTCCTTATGCTTGCCGGTTCCAGGGATTTCGGCAACCACATTGAAAGTATTGGTGTCCGGCTCAAACCACTGATTCTGAATTTCCACTTCGAGCTTGACGGGGATCTTTTTGTCGATCAGGCGGTAGATGCGGTTGTACTGCTCGGCGCTGACCACCATTGTGGCCGGCGTCTGGGGCTGCTTGACGTCGCGGGTGCCGCCGTTGGAAGTGAAATAGGTACCCATATCACCGCGGCTGCCGCCGATGATGAGGCCCACCTTCTCTTCCCGGAGGAACTCGGTGAGTTTGCGGCGGAAGCCCATCATCTGCGCGAAGTTGACGGGGGGCTGGCCCGGCGCTGCCTGCATGCGGCCGCCGCCGCCGATCTGGGCGATGGTGAGCTCGATCAACTCCTGCTCGGTGTAGCGGTGGTTATCGGCCTTGTCGTGGAGCGGGATGTCGCGCGGCGCGTCGGTCAGGACGATCTTGCCCGCCAGCTTGCCTTTCCACTTGGCGAGGTCTTCCTCGGTGCGGAGGACGGCGATGATGGGCTCGCCGGAGATGACGCCTTCGGTGGAAGCCGTGAATGCCTGCGGCGCTCCAACCAGGGGCGTGTAGTTGGGCTCCGTCATGGCGGCCACGAACTTCTTGTTGACCCAACCGCGGCCGAAACCGGTCCACGGCTCGAGCTGGGCGTTGTCGATGCCCCACTCCTTCAGCGTCTTGACGGCCCAGTCGGCCGAGGCCTTGTAGCTGGGGGAACCCGCGAGGCGGGGTCCATGGACCTCGGTGAGGTACCACAGGTGGTCCATCACTTTGGAGTTCTGGAAGGCTTCCTGCTTGATCTTATAGATGGAGTCGTAATCGACTTTCTCTTGTGCCGAGGCCAGCAGTGCCAGCGCAACGGTACAGGCGGCGAGACGGAGGAGGTTTTTCATAGGGGGTGTTTCCGAGCTTCTCAGCGGCAAACCGGCGCGCCCGACAGAGGTTGCGGCGGCTGCGTAGCTGTGTATTGGCTCTGTCACAAAAGATCGGCGCATCCGCAATGACAATCGTTACCGCTCCGCCGGGCATTTTGGCGACTCCCCGCGCCGGCTCACTCTCAGGTTGCAATCCGATTGCTACCTTTAGTGGTTTCGGTGGATAATGAGGGCACGGGATCGTGGTAGCGGGTCATTCACCTCACCGACCCCTCCGCGTGGAGTCATAACTAGTGAAGCGTTCTTCCAGCGACGAAACACTTCGTTGTTCGTTCTGCCACAAAAGCCAGGATGTCGTCGGCAAGCTAATCTCTTCGCCCAGCGACTACCCGCGCGCCTACATCTGTGACGAGTGCATCGCCGTCTGCAACTCCATCCTGGAAGACGACCGTCCCGAAAAGCCCTACACCACCCCGCACAAGCTCCCGAAACCGCTGGAACTGAAAGAGTATCTCGATCAGTACGTCATCGGGCAGGACTCGGTGAAGAAGAAGCTGGCCGTCGCCGTCTACAACCACTACAAGCGGATTCAGATGAACCGCCAGCGCGTGGGCGAGGTGGAAGTGGCGAAGTCCAACATCCTGCTGATCGGCCCCACCGGCACCGGCAAGACTTTGCTGGCGCAGACGTTGGCACGCATTCTGGATGTGCCGTTTGCCATTGTGGACGCCACGACGTTGACCGAGGCGGGCTATGTCGGCGAGGACGTGGAGAACATCATTCTGCGCTTGCTGCAGAATTCTGACTGGGACGTGCAGCGCTGCCAGACGGGCATCATCTACATCGACGAGATCGACAAGATCTCGCGCAAGGACGAGAACCCCTCCATCACGCGGGACGTATCCGGCGAGGGCGTGCAGCAGGCATTGTTGAAGATCCTGGAAGGCACGGTGGCCAATGTGCCGCCGCAGGGCGGGCGCAAGCACCCGCACCAGGAGTTCACGCCGGTGGACACGACAAACATCCTCTTCATCTGTGGTGGAGCCTTCGTTGGCCTGGAGAAGATCATCGGGCGGCGCGCCGGGAAGAAGAGCATCGGCTTCAAGTCCGAGGAGGATCGCGCTGGCGATTCCCTGCGCAGCGTGCAGCAGCGGGATATCACGCTCCTGCAACAGCTCCAGCCGGAGGACCTGATCCGCTACGGCTTCATCCCCGAGTTCATTGGCCGTATGCCGGTGGCCGGCGTGTTGGAAGATCTGGACCGCTCCGCGCTGGTGCAGATCCTGACGAAACCGAAGAACTCGGTCATCAAGCAGTATCAGAAACTGTTTGAGTTCGAAAATGTTAAGCTGAAGTTTAGCGATGACGCCTTGGAGGCGATCGCCGAGCTCGCGATGCAGCGGAAGGTAGGCGCACGCGGCCTCCGGATGATTCTGGAGGAGCTCATGCTGGACCTGATGTATTACCTCCCCTCGTACAAGAAGGTACGGGAGTTTCTCGTCACGCGGGAGATGGTACTCTCGCAAAAGATCAACTGGGCGCTTCTCGAAAAAGCCGGTTAAGCCCTTCCACCCACTGCCGCTAGCCATGAGATTCCGGCGCACCGGCGTGGAACTCGATATTATCTAACCAGACAACCCCCAAAACATCACGATGAGTACTGCAAAAGAGAAGTCCGACAGCCGGCGCCTTCCCATGATGCCCATCCGGGACGTCGTCATATTTCCCCATATGATGACGCCGTTCGTCGTTGGCCGGGAATCCAGCGTGCGCGCCCTGGAAGACGCGCTCGCGGGCGAGAAGAAGATCTTCCTTTCCACCCAGCACGACGCCAGCATCGACGAACCTCGTCCCGAAGACATCTATCAGGTTGGCACCATCGCCAACATCGTCCAGTCCGTCCGCATGCCCGATGGCAATATCAAGGTGCTGGTCGAGGGCATGGAGCGGGCGCGGATCCTCTCCGTGGTGGAAGAAGACGGCTTCTTCCGCGCCACAGTGCGCACGTACTCGTCCAAGGTGGAGGCAGGACCCTCGCTGGAGGCGTTGACGGCCCGGGTGACCTCTCTGTTTGAGCAGTATGTAAAGCTCAGCCAGAACGTCAACTACGAGACGATGATTGCCGCCATCCGCGTGGACGACCCCGGCAAGCTGGCCGACACTGTGGGCGCCAACCTTCAACTCACCATTGAAGAGAAGCAGGAACTGCTCGAAATTTTCAATCCAATCGACCGCCTGACGCGCGTCGCCGACATGCTCGACATCGAGATTGAGAAGCTCAATGTGGACCGCACCATTCAGGGCCGCGTGAAGCGCCAGATGGAGAAGGCCCAGAAAGAGTACTACCTCAACGAAAAGATCAAGGCCATCCAGAAGGAACTGGGGCGCGGCGAGAAGTCCGAATTTGACGAGCTTCGCAAGAAGATCGACTCTGCCGGAATGACCGCGGACGCCAAGGACAAGGCGATGGCCGAGTTGCGGCGTCTGGAGCAGATGCCTCCGATGTCGGCTGAATCGACGGTTTCGCGCAACTACCTGGATTGGATGCTGGCCGTACCGTGGAAGAAGAAATCGAAGGAGATCCGCGATCTGCGCTTCGCCGAGGAGGTCCTCAATTCGGACCACTACGGCCTGGAGAAGATCAAGGAGCGCATTCTCGAGTTCCTCGCCGTGCGGCGGCTGGTCAAAAACCCCAAGGGCTCCATTCTCTGCTTTGTCGGGCCGCCCGGCGTCGGCAAGACCTCGCTGGGCATGTCGATTGCCAAGGCGACGGGCCGCAATTTTGTGCGCCTCTCCTTAGGTGGCGTTCGCGACGAAGCTGAAGTCCGCGGCCATCGCCGGACCTACATCGGCGCCCTGCCCGGCCAGGTTCTTCAGATGATGAAGAAGGCCGGCACGCGGAACCCTGTCTTCATGCTCGATGAGATCGACAAGATGTCCACCGACTTCCGCGGCGACCCCTCTGCCGCCCTGCTGGAAGTGCTGGACCCCGAGCAGAACTTCATGTTCCAGGACCACTATCTGGACGTGGAGTATGACCTCTCAGAGGTGTTCTTCATCGCCACGGCCAACGTGATGCACACCATCCCGCCGGCCTTGCAGGACCGCATGGAAGTGATCCGTCTCTCCGGCTACACCGAGATTGAGAAGATGGAGATCGCCCGCCGGTTCCTGGTGAAGAAGCAGACCAAGGCGACCGGGCTGGAAATAGAGAACGTCGAGTTTGAGGACGCCGGCCTGCTCTCGCTGGTACAGGGATACACGCGCGAAGCCGGGGTCCGCAATCTGGAACGTGAGATCGGCAACGTATGCCGCAAGATCGCTCGGCAGATCGTGATCGCCCAATCTAAGGTAGAAGCCGACAATCCGGACAGCAAGGGCGACGACGCGGTGCCCTCCAGCGTCTACCCCAAGGTAACGGTGGACGCCGCCAAGGTGGAAAACCTGCTGGGTGCCGCCAAGTTCCGGGACATGACCACGGAGAAGAAGGCGGAGGTGGGCATTGCCACCGGCCTGGCGTGGACTGAGGTGGGCGGCCAGGTGCTGATTACCGAAGCCACCATCATGGAAGGCCGCGGACGGTTAATGACCACCGGCAAGCTGGGCGACGTGATGCAGGAATCCGCTCAGGCGGCGATGAGCTTTGTGCGCTCGCGGGCCGCCATGCTGGGCCTGCCGCGCGATTTCTACCGCCACGTGGACATTCACATTCACGTGCCGGAGGGCGCCATCCCGAAGGACGGCCCATCGGCCGGCATCACCATCGCCACCACGGTGGCCTCGGCGCTGACCAAGATTCCCGTGCGCGGAGACATCGCCATGACCGGCGAGATTACGCTGCGCGGCCGCGTGCTGCCCATTGGCGGGCTGAAGGAGAAACTCCTCGCCGCCCACCGGCATGGCATTTTCGAAGTCATCGTGCCCAAGGAAAACGAGAAGGATCTGGCCGACCTGCCGGATAACATCCGCAAGGAGATGAAAATCAACTTCGCGGAATGGATGGACGACGTACTACGGATCGCGCTCGCCGGGGATCTCGATGCCCTGGCCGCCCGGCCGCCGGCCCATCCGCTCGAACTGGTTCCAGAGAGCGCCGCGGAGAGTGCGGCCGAGGAGAACCGGGCCCATTAGAGGCTTCGGACTCCGCCGTGTTGTACTCGGCTCAGTTTCTGTTGAGTGCGACCCACGAGTCGCAGTTCCCTACCCCGGAACTGCCCGAAGTGGCGTTCCTTGGCAGGAGCAACGTCGGGAAATCCACATTGCTCAACAAGCTGCTTGGGCAGAAGCTGGCGTTCACGTCCAGCACCCCGGGCCGCACGCAGGCAGTGAATTTCTTCCGGGTGGAGGATCGAATCCTTTTCGTCGATCTCCCCGGATATGGGTACGCCAAGGCTCCGAAGAGTGTGACGCGGGGCTGGCAGGAATTTATTGACGCGTACCTGGTGAATCGTGATAATTTGGCGCTTTGTGTCCTATTGCTAGATGCCCGGCGCGGCTGGATGGAGATCGATCTCCAGTTGAAAGAGTGGCTGGAATTTCATCAGCGGCCTTACATGGTCGCGGCCACCAAAGTGGACAAGCTCAATCAGAAAGAAAGAAATGCGAGCCAGAAGAACATCCGCGGGCACTACCCGGATGGCGATCTCGTCTGGTTCTCGGGCCTCACGGGCCAAGGAGTGAAAGAGATTTGGCAAACGATCTGGAAAACAACGGCTCGGTGAGCCCCGAATCCGCCCCTGCGGAGACGACCCCGGAAACCAGGCAGGCCGAAGGCGCTCCGCCCGCCGAGGGCGCCCGGAAAGAGCCCTTGGCGACGAAGCGAAAGACGCCCGAACTGAAGCCCAAGGGGGAGAACGGCGAATCCAAGCCGGTACCGCCCGTACAGGCCCCGGTCCCAGCCGCGGCGGCGGCGGCGCCCGTAGCGCCTGCACCAACGGCCGAAGCCGGCGCCGCCGAAGAGAAGCGCCAAGGCGCCCTCAACAAGCGCGGCAACCTCGATCTGGGAGAGCTCAAGGAGATGTCGATCTCCCGCCTCAACCAGATCGCCCGCGATCTGGACATCTCCGGCGTGGCCGGCATGCGCAAGCAGGAGTTGATCTTCAAGATCCTCCAGGCGCAGGCGGAAAAGGCAGGCCTGATCTTCTCCGAGGGCGTCATCGAATGTCTGCCCGACGGCTTTGGCTTCCTGCGCGCGCCGGAATACAACTACCTGCCGGGTCCCGATGACGTCTATGTCTCGCCCTCGCAGATTCGCCGTTTCGATCTGCGCACCGGCGACACCGTCAGCGGCCAGATCCGTCCGCCCAAGGAGGGTGAGCGCTACTTTGCTCTCATCAAGGTGGACGCCATCAACTTCGAGCCGCCGGAGCAGTCCCGCAACAAGATCTTCTTCGACAACCTGACGCCGCTCTACCCGCAGGAGCGCATCAAGCTGGAGACCGTCAAGGACGGCTTCACCGGTCGTGTCATGGATATGCTGACGCCCATCGGCAAGGGCCAGCGCGGCCTCATCGTCGCTCCGCCGCGCACCGGCAAGACGATGCTGCTGCAATCCATCGCGCACTCCATCACGGCCAACCACCCCGAAATCGTCCTCATCGTGCTGCTCATTGACGAGCGTCCCGAGGAAGTCACCGATATGCAGCGCTCGGTGAAGGGCGAGGTAATCGCCTCCACCTTCGACGAACCGGCACAGCGCCACGTCCAGGTGGCCGAGATGGTCATTGAAAAGGCCAAACGCCTCGTCGAGCACAAGCGCGACGTCGTCATCCTGCTGGACTCCATCACGCGCCTGGCGCGCGCCTACAATACCGTAGTGCCGCCCAGCGGCAAGGTGCTCTCCGGCGGCGTCGATTCCAACGCGCTCCAGCGCCCCAAACGATTCTTCGGCGCGGCCCGCAACATTGAAGAGGGCGGCTCGCTCACCATCATGGCCACCGCGCTCATTGATACCGGCAGCCGCATGGATGACGTGATCTTTGAAGAGTTCAAGGGTACCGGTAACATGGAAATCCACCTCGACCGCAAGCTGGTCGACAAGCGCATCTTCCCGGCCATCGACATTAACAAGAGCGGCACGCGCAAGGACGAGCTCCTCATCCCGCGCGACGAGCTCAATCGCATCTGGGTGCTCCGCAAGGTGCTCGCCCCGCTGTCACCCGTGGAATCGGTGGAACTGCTCCTCGACAAGCTGAACAAAACTCGTTCCAACGCGGAGTTCCTGGCGGCGATGTCGGCCTAGTTCACACCATGGCTGCCAGACGCGCCCTCATAACCGGCATCTCCGGCCAGGACGGATCGTACCTGGCCGAGCTGTTACTTGCCAAGGGCTACGAAGTCCACGGCACCGTCCTGCGCAGTGACCTGGAGGCGCCTGAGATTCGCATGCAGAATCTCTCCGCCTGCTTGCCGCGCCTCCATCTCCATGCCGCCGAGCTGGAGAGCTACCCCGCCATCGTGCGTGTCATCGGCGACGTCCGCCCCGATGAGTGCTACCACCTGGCCGCCCGCAGCTTCGTCGGGTTCAGCTTTGAGGACGAGTTTGCCACGATGAACACCAACATCCACGGCACCCATCACGTCCTTGCCGCGCTCCGTACCATGACGCCGGAATGCCGCTTCTTTTTCGCGGGTTCCAGCGAGATGTTCGGAACGGTTGCCCACTCGCCTCAATCGGAAGCCACCCATTTTCATCCGCGCTCCGCCTATGGCATCAGCAAGGAGACGGCCTACGAGCTGATGCGAAACTACCGGGAGGCCTACGGCTTTTTCGGCTCATGCGCCATCCTCTATAATCACGAGTCGCCGCGCCGCGGCCACGAGTTCGTCACGCGCAAGATCACCTCCACTGTGGCGCGAATCCAGAAGGGCATGTCGACCGAACTGCGGTTGGGCCGGACGGATGCCCGGCGGGATTGGGGCTACGCCCCCGAATACGTCGAGGCCATGTGGCTGATGCTGCAACAGCCCCAGGCCGACGACTACGTCATCGCCACCGGCGAGACGCATACCGTCCAGGAGTTCGCCGATCTCGCCTTCTCCATCGCCGGACTGAAGTCCGCCGATTACCTCCGCACCGACGAAACGCTCATTCGTCCCAGTGAAGATCTCCCCCTTACCGGCGATGCCGCCAAGGCTCGCCGCATCCTCGGCTGGGCGCCCAGGACCACGTTCGCCGATATCGTCCGCGAGATGGTGGAATCCGACCTTCGCTAACAGCAAATCCTAAAAGGAAAGGGCCGGCCACCCGTGCTGCGGATGGCCGGCCCTTTCTTTTGCACTCAATCCATCTGCCTTATTGCGGCGGCAGAGTGCCCGACATATAGGTACCCGTCCAAGTGGACTGGCCCCGCCGCGCCCCCGGAATCGCCCTCATCACCTTGAACGCCACCGCGTCGCCAGATTTGAGCTTGCCCTGAATCCGCTTCACGTCTTCAAAGCTCGATACCGGCTGGCGGTTGATGCTCACGATGATGTCGCGCTCCTTCACGCCGATCTCGTCGGCGAATGAGCCTTCCTCCACCACCGTCACCAGTACGCCGCCCGCGCCCTCAAAGGCCAGTTCCTTGCGCTGCTCCTCGGTGATGGCACGGATGCCTATGCCAAAACGCGCCGTCGTCTCCGTGCCCTTGGTGTCATCGGGATCCGTCATCTCGCGCCGGTTGCGAGCGATGCGCGGATCGTCCTTGAAGACCTTTTCCCGATCCTCAATGGTCACCTTCTTCTCCACCGTCTTGCCGTCGCGATCGATCGAGATGGTCGCATCGGAACCGAGCGGCATATCGGAGACGCGGCTCACCAGATCGTCCCCGTCCTTCACTGGCTTGCCGTTGAGGGCCAGCACCACGTCGTCACCCTGGATTCCGGCCTTTTCCGCCGGCCCGCCCTTGGTCACAGACTCGATAATCACGCCGTGCTTAAAGCCGAGCGCCTTCAGCGTGTTCTCCATCTTGCCTTGATCCCGCGGGAAGCTGATGCCGATCGATCCACGCGCCACGCGGCCGTTCTGAATCACCTGGTTGTATACCTTAGCCGCCGTATTCATGGGCAGCGCGAACCCGATGCCCTGATAGCCGCCCGATTGCGTGGCGATCATCGTATTGATGCCGATGACCTCGCCATTGATGTTCACCAGCGGCCCGCCCGAGTTGCCGGGGTTAATGGCGGCGTCGGTCTGGATGAAGCGCTGGAACTGGCGTGCGATGTCGCGGCCCGTCGCCGAAACGATACCCGCCGTCACCGAGGTCTCCAGTCCAAATGGCGCGCCAATGGCCACGGCCCAATCACCCACCTGCACACTGTCGGAGTTGGCAATCTTGATGGGCTGCAGCGGCTTGCCCACGTCGATCTTAATGATCGCGACATCGGTCTCCTCATCGGTGCCGATCAGCTTCGCCTTGTACTCGGTCTTATCGCCAGTCAGCTTGACCTTGATGTGATCTGCCTGCTCCACCACATGGAAATTTGTGATGATGTAGCCGTTCTTGTCCACAATGAACCCGGAGCCGGAGCCTTCCCGCTTGCGCGGCGTGGCATCGCCGCCAAACGGCATGCCAAAGAACTTCCGGAGCTGATCCATGTTGCCGCCGTCCTCGTCTTCGCCGTCCTGGGGCGTGGCGTGAGGGTTGGGCATACGCCGCTTCGGCGCCGCAGTGCTCTGTTGCTTGGGCGTGAAGTCCGTGGAGATAAACACAACGGACGGCTCCAGCATCTTGGCCAGCTTGGTGAAGTCGTTCGAGAGTTGCTTCACCGGTGGAACGGTCAGGGGTGTCGCGTCGGGTGCGGCGGCCTGCCCCTTGGCGGCGCTGACGCCCGTCGTCAACACTGTGCCCAGCAAAACGGCCAGGGCCAGTGTGAATACCAGCAGGCTCGCCGAGAACAACTTCTGACGGCGCAACCTGCTCAGCCAGCTTTGTACTTCGTTCTGACTCATATCGCTTCCTTGAATTTCCTTCCAGATCTGTCTATCCCAGTTGATGCCCCACGGGGCGCGCCGGTTTCACTTCTACCAAAACGATACCCGCCAGGATCAGCGCCGCGCCGGCCAGAGACCGGGCCGTCCACGCCTCTCCCGCGACAATCCAGGCCGTCAGGCCGGCGAAAACCGGCTCTAATGCGAAGATTAGCGCGCTTCGGACCGCAGTTGTGTGTTTCTGTGCCCAAGTGTAGAGCAGAAACGAGAGCGCCGTGGCGAAGACCGCCGTGGATAGCAACCCGAACCAAAGGCGTCCGGTCCAGACCACACGCACCGGTTCCACCAGCGACGCACCCAGCCAGGAGAACAGCGCTACGCCGCCCACCTGGTACAAGCTCAGCCGTTCGTAGTCCATCGTCTTAGAGTAGTGAGCCACCGACAGGATGTGTCCAGCAAAGGCCAGCGCGCAGGCCGCCGTCAAAAGGTCGCCTGTGTTGAACCGCATCCCCATGTCCACCGACGTCATCAGCCCGGTGCCAATGAGCGCCGCCACCGCGCCGGCGATCTCCACCAGCCTCGGTTTACTTCTATTGACGAGCGACCCGAGCAAAGGTACCAGCACAACGTACAATCCAGTGATGAATGCCGAATTCGATGCCGTGGTTACCCGCAGCCCAGCCGTTTGAAGCACATACCCCAGGAAAAGGAAGAATCCGCAAAGCAGCCCGCCCCGCCAGTCCGACGGCCCTCGGCGCCTCAGCCGGTTGCGCAGCACGAACCATAGCAGCACCGTGGCCATGGTGAAGCGCAGGCTGAGGAAAACGAAGGTGGAGGCATCGTTCAATGAGTTTTTGACGATGATGAACGTCGCGCCCCACAGGAAGGCAACGGCGGCGATGGCCAGTTCGGCCCGCAAATGGCGATCCCCCGCGCTCACGCCGGCGCCGCTTCTTCCAACAAACAGCAGGCGATCAGGAAAGCGCGGCGCAGACCCAGATCCCTGCCCTCCGGCGCGTACCACTCGTTCGCGGTGTGGGCGCCGCCGCCCTGCCCGCCGGCGCCGATCGAGACCGCCGGTATTCCCATCGAAAGCGGAACGTTGGCGTCGGTGGATGCGCAATCCCGCCGGGAACGAATGCCCAGGTGCTGATCCACCGCCAGGATGTGCTGGAGTATCGACGCGCCTTCCGCCAGCCGTCCGCCCGGCCGCGAGCCGGTCTCGCGGATCTTACCGGTTACCCGACCCGTCAGCGCCCTCTCATTCTCAGCCAGCAGCGCCCGCTCCAGCGTGACGCCAAGCTGGGTGGCCAGATCATCCAGTTCGCCCGGGCTCTCTGACCGGAGATCCACCTTGACCCGCGCCAAAGCCGGGATGGCATTGACCGTGGAGCCGCCTTCGATGACGCCGAAGTTCCAGGAGCAGGCGCACCCGCGGGGGGGCTCTTCGTCCCGCGCATCGGCATACCATGTGATGGCCCGCGCCAGTCCATGAATGGGATTGGCTGTCCCGTGATCGGACCACGAGTGCCCGCCCGGCCCCGTGACAGTCACTTCAAAGCGGCGGCAGGCCAGGGCGTCCGCCGTGATGTGCGTGGTGTCCGGTCCGTCCAGCACCAGGATGGAGTGCAGCCTGCCTGCGTAGTGCGATTGGCGGCAGAGGAACTTCATGCCGCTCAGGTTCCCTTCCCCTTCTTCGCCGACATTGGCCGCCAGCAACAGGCGCTGCGTGTGTTCCACCGCCGGCGCCGTGGCAATCGCCCTGGCGATGGCCAGCAGACCGGCAAGCCCGGCGCCGTTATCAGAGATGCCCGGGCCCAGGAATCGGTCCCTGCCGTCAATTCGGATCTCTTCAGGATCGCGCGGAGCCAGTACCGTATCCATGTGCGCCGTCAGCGCCACCACGGGGCCGTCCTTGGCGGCGCCCGGCAGTTGGGCCGTGACATTGCCAGCACGGTCGATCTTTGCCTCCCAACCCAATACCGAAAACTGAGCCGCCAGCCACTCCGCGCGCTTGGCTTCCAGAAAGGTGGGGGCAGCAATCCGGCACAAATTCAGGTGCTGTTCGTCAATCCAGCGGCGTTCCCGCGCAAAAAAGCGCAGCACTTCGCCCACTCCCGGCCGGCCGGCCAGTGATTCGACTGGTTTGCAGGCCTTTCGGGCCGTTTGGACAGGCTCCACCATCCATCCCAGTGTAGCGCGGGCACTTCGCTCACTCGCTCAAAGTTCACGCAAACGCGCCGATACGCACTTAAGAGGGCATGGAGTTAAGCCTTCGCGCTTCTATGTTTGTCATTATCGGCTTTGTAGTTGTGATTGGCGCGATCGTGGGCGGTTACCTGATGGAGCATGGGAACCTGATGGTGCTCATGCAGCCCTCCGAACTGGTAATCATCGGCGGCGCCGGATTGGGCACTCTGCTCATCGCCAACCCGCTGCATATCCTCATCGATGTTTTCAAGGGCATGATCGGTACGCTGAAAGGTTCGCCGTTCACGAAGCCCTTTTACGTCGAGCAGTTGCGGATGCTGAACGACATCTTCGTCTATGCCCGCAAGAACGGGATGGCCAAGCTGGAGGCGGATCTCGACGAGCCGGACAAGAGCCAGCTCTTTGGGAAGTACCCTAAGTTCCTCAAAGACCATCACGCTCTGCACTTTTTTTGCGACACGGTACGCATGTCGATCTCCGGTGGCGTCGCGCCCTTCGAACTGGATCAGTTGATGGAACTGGATCTGGAAGTGCAGCACCACGGCCATGCCGAATCGGCGTCGGCGCTGACCACGGTAGCCGACGCGCTGCCAGGCATCGGCATCGTGGCCTGCGTGCTGGGCATCGTCATCACGATGGGCGCCCTCGGCGGCCCTCCGGAGGAGATCGGACACAAGGTGGCGGCGGCACTGGTCGGCACGTTTCTCGGCATCCTGCTGTGCTACGGATTCCTCTCGCCGCTGGCTTCCAATATGAGCAAGATCGGCGAGGCGCAGGGCCAGTATATGCAGTTCCTGCGGATCGGCGTCCTGGCGTTTGTGAAAGGTACTGCACCGTCGCTGGCCGTGGAGTTCGCCCGGCGCGGCATCCCGCTGCACATTCGGCCCAGCTTCAAAGAGACAGAGGCAGCTATCAAGGGCGGCGTCGCGGCCCCGGCCGCATAGGAGATTGACATGGGATCACCCTCGGCGCCAGCGCCAATCATCGTCGTCCGCAAGAAAAAGGGCCACGCCGGCCATCACGGCGGAGCCTGGAAGGTCGCCTATGCGGACTTCGTCACAGCCATGATGGCCATGTTCATGGTGCTCTGGCTGCTGTCCAGCAGTGAGAAGGTCAAAAAGGCCGTGGGCGGCTACTTCCAGGACCCGACTGGCAACGGGAAGATGTCCGGGTCCAACATGGCCGGCGCGGGCGAAGCCCTCACCGTGGCCAAGGACGACATGAGCAAACTCAAGGAAAAACTCCAGCAGGCCATGCGCGAATTGCCGAAGTTCGATCAGATGAAGGACAACATCGAGGTCACTGTCACCGCCGAGGGCCTGCGCATTGAACTGCTGGAAAAGGAGGGTGGCCTGTTTTTCGAAAACGGCAGCCCCAAGCCGCTGGATAAGGGCAATGAGCTGATCCGCATGATGGGCACCCAACTGAAATCGCTGCCAAACAAGCTGCTGATCGAGGGCCATACGGACGCCAAGCCGTACGCGTCCGAGGCGGGCTATACCAATTGGGAACTGTCCGCCGATCGCGCCAACGCCGCCCGCAGAATTCTACAGGAGGCCGGCGTGGAGGCCGATCATATCGCGCAGATCCGGGGCTTCGCCGACCAGCACCTGCGGGATGAAAAACAACCACTGAATCCAATGAACCGCCGGGTCTCGGTGCTGGTGCAATACCGCGAGCCGCCGGCAGATGTCATTTTAGCGGCCGCACCCGCTGCCCACGGCTCACCCGCACCCGCTGTCCACACCGCACCCGCTCCACACGCCCCGCCCGCTGCGCCCAAATCCGCCCATTGAGCCCGAGCCCGCCCACTGATCCCGGGCCCGCTCGCTGATCCCAAACCCGCCCGCCGATCCCACACTCGCCCACTACGCCCAATTCCGCCCTCCTCGCCCAAGCCCGCTCGCTGATCCCAAACCCGCCCGCCGCTCCCACACTCGCCCACTACGCCCAAATCCGCCCTCCTCACCCAAGCCCGCCCACTGATCCATCAGGTTGCCGGGCAAAGGATCGGGACGATTTCCGACCATCGCTCAAAAGCTCGAAAAGGCAGGCCGCGCGAGCGCAAACGCCGGGCCAGCCAGGCTCGCGCAAAGCGCAGCTCCGGCGGCGCCAGCAGCGCTGCCGCTTCATCCGGCGAACCGTTTCCGGCAAAGGCCACCCGCTCGTAGCGCGCCACTGCATCGCGATAGACGGCGCACTTGTCAATACCGTGTGTCGGGGAGTGAAACGGGGAATCGAGCGGTCGTTCCAGCACCAGGCCGCCGCCTTCCACATAGCGTCCGGGATTGGCATGGACGGGCAGATGGCTCAGCCCGGCGGCGGCGAGGATCGGCTCGATGTACCACGAGGAACCGTTGGAAACGATGATCACGTCCCAGCCGGCCGCCTCCAGTTGCCGGACCGCTTCTCCCAATTGCGGGTCAGGATCCATCTGCGGAATCAGCGCGCGCACCGCGGACTCCGTGCATCGGATGTGGCTGAAGATGCCGGCGATGGCGTCGAAGTGGCTGAGCTCGCCCGTGGCGTAGCCGGACCAGTAGTCGGGGATATCAGGACCCAGGCATTGGGCAACGGCCAGCTCGTAGAAGTCACGCAGCGTGATGGTGCCATCAAAGTCAGTGATTAGCGCGTTGCGCGGCATTGTCTGATAATGACAGAGGAACCCCTATCCAAACCATGTCCAAGGCACTACACAACTCCCTACTGCCCGAGCGGCAGGCGCTGCGCGATGGCAGCAACCTGAGAATCGTCACCAGCAAAGAGGAAGGCACCGACATTCAACACCTCCCCGCCGGCGTCTACGGATTCACCGGCGCGCCGGCGGCGGCGGAGATTCCCCTCTTCATCAAGCCCTACTTCGAGTGCTATGAGATCCACAAACTGGCCGACGGCCAGACAGCGTGGGTGGGCTACGCCACCAAAGAGGAACTCGCCGCCTTCGAGCGCGACAGCGAGCCGGTGACCCTGGACCTCTATCCCGACCCATACGACCAGGCGGTGTGTCTGATCCGCATTCCGCAATCACGCGTGGACCGGCGGAAGCCGCCGACGAGAGATAAAGGCAACTCGATGCACATCGACATCGCCCCAAAAGTCTGATAGTTGCGGACCGTACGGTCTTTTAATCCAGCAACAATAAAAGAGCCCGCTGTCGATTAATCGGGCGGGACTAGACGAGGCCGAGCCGCATCAATTCCACTCTGAGGCGGCGCTGGGTGACGGCGCCGAGGATGCGGCCGTCCTCCACCATCGCCGGCGCCAGTTGGCAATGGCCGAGGCACTGCGATGCGCCGATGCGCAAATCCCCAGGCGCGTGATGGCACTGGTGTTTCAACTCCATCAGAATACCGTCCGCGCCAGCGTGTTCACAGGCTTCACCGGTACAGACTACAAAGACGTGGCGGTCCTGGCCAGGAGTGGGGGGAACGGGGCTGGGCAGGCTTCTGAGTGCGTTTGTGCTCATGAGACGGCAGGTGACTCCTTCCGGGCCGGGTTAGGCTCGTAGATACAAAAGGGCTCTTCATTATGATAGTCGCCTGTGACGCCAAATGCCCGCGCCCGGCAACCCATGCATACCTGTTTAAATTCGCAGTATCCGCACTTCCCGTCAAGTGTATTCAGATCCCGCATATCATTAAATAAGTTTGAGTTTTCCCAAACGTCCTGGAATCCCTGCTGGCGCAGGTCGCCGGCCTCCAGCGGGAGATAGCCGCAGGGCTGCACCTTGCCACGGTGGGAGATGAAGCAGACGCCTGATGCGGCGAGGCAGCCGCGGGTCATCTGATTCAGATCCGTGGGATGCCCGCCGGGATGGCCGGACTTCATGGCGGCGGCGTGCTGCGGGTGGGGCATCTGCGACGGCACCGGCAGGCCGGCCCGGCGGTCTTCGGCGCGCCGTTGCCGCGCGATGCGGTAGTACTGCGGCGCGCAGGTGGCCTTCAACTCCATGCCGGAATCGATGCTGCGATCGTAGAACCAGTTCAGGATGCGCTCGGCCTCGGCGCCATCCACCGACTGGTCTTCGGCAATGGTGAGCCCGCAACCCACGGGAACCAGCAGGAAGAGGTGAAACGCGTCCACTTTCAAAGACTTGGCGAGCTCCATCATCTCCGGCAACTGGTGCACGTTGTGCCGCGAGACCGTCGTGTTGATCTGCGTGGAGATACCGAGCTCCTGCATGTGGCGCAGGCCGCGAACGGCTGCGTCGAACGCTCCGTCGTGGCCACGGAACGCATCGTGGGTGACGGGATCGGCGCCATCCAGGCTCACAGAGACGCGGACGATGCCGGCTTCGTGGATGCGGACAGCCATCGCTTCATCGACCAGCGTGCCGTTGGTGGCGAGGGCGACGCGCAGGCCTTTGGAGACCGCATGTTTAGCAATTTCAAAGACATCCCGGCGCCACAGCGGTTCGCCACCGCTCAGTACGAGGATAAGTGGGGCATATTGCGCTATCTGGTCAACGATGTCGAGGCACTCCTGCGTGGAGAGGTCCTCGGGGCTCATTAGTTCGGTCGCGCTGGCCCGGCAATGGACGCAACGCAGGTTGCATCCGGTGGTCAGCTCCCAGAAAACCAGCCTGGGACGATAGGCAAAGTCGGTGACCGGTGTGCTCATACTACTTCGTATGCAATTCACCCACCACGCCTATCTGTTGCAAACAATAGACTGCCTTAGGGTCACCAGAGCCTACTGGGGCAGATCACGCACCCCCACAGCGTACGCGAGGGCTGGATTCTGCACGGTGAGGGCTCGAATCTCCGCCTGATCGAAGCCAGCGACTGTCAGCCGGGGGATGAAATCAGTGAAGAGAGCCGTATAGGTTTTCATCGGCCGCTTGCCGTTGGCGCGGAAGGTGTTGCCGTCATGAGAGAGCATTACTCGATGGAGCCGCCCGGCAGACTTCAGAGCGCGGCAGAGAGCCAGGTGGCGGTCCATGGTGTCGGCCGCCAACCCGTCGAGACTGATCCAGGCCCCCGCCGCGGCAGCGCCCAGCACGGCGGCATCGTCCGGGCACTGGTTGGCGTGGATCCAAACCAGAGCCCCAGGCGCCACGCCCTCGGCGCGCAGGACGGCAAGTTGCTCGTGAAGAGCCACCGGATTGTCGCCCGTATGGACGGCAAGCGTCAGTCCGCTCTTGCGGTGTGTGCGGGCGGCGGCGGTAATCAGCTTGCGATCGATGCCGGAGAGTGGGCCCGCATCCACGCCGAGTTTGACGAAGCCGGGCTTGATCCCCGTTCCGCCGATACCGTCCGTCCATTCCGCCAGCCAGCGCGCCGCGATCTGATCAGCCGATTCTTCAAAGGCGCTCTTCGGAACATAGCGATCATTGGCGGCCCCGTAGTAGCCCGTATTGGTCAGAATCTGGATGCCGGTGCGCGAGGATATGTCGCCCAGCAGTGCTGGCTGGCGGCCAAACCAGGCGGTGGTGCCGTCGATGATGGCGGTGCAGCCCTGCGCGCGAAGATTCTCCAGATAGGGGACCACCGTGGCCATTAGCAGTTGCGTGTCGTACTGATGCAACTCGGCCGGCTCTTCTCCAAACATCGAGAAGAGATGCTCGTGCGGCAGAATGATGGCGAGCGACGAGGCCGCCACCGGACCGCGAACTGTCATCAGCGTGGACCCGGGGGCAAAAGCGGAAAGCAGAAAATCCCTGCGGCGCATGCACACAGGTTATATGATCTGTAGCTAGAATGAATCGCCGCGAACTGATGAAGATGACCGGAGCCGGGATGATGGCCGCGCCGCATGTGGCCCTGCCGGGCCGGATGAAACTGGGCACGCAACACACGACGGATCCCGCCGCGCTGCGCGTGCTGGCGGCGCTGGGTGTGACGCACATCTGCAGCGGACTGCCCTCGGCGAGGCTCGACGAGAACTGGAGCGTGGACGGCCTCAAGCGCCTGAAAGATCGCGTGGAGGCGGCTGGCGTGCAACTCGCCATGGTGCCGCTGCCGCTGAGTTCATCGATTATCGATAAAGCGGAGATGCCCAGCATTCTGCTCGGCCAATCGCCAGAGCGCGACAAAGCCGTGGACCAGATCTGCGAGATGATCCGCAATGTGGCCGCGGCAGGCATCCCGTCGGTAAAGTACAACATGAGCATTCTGGGCGTGGTGCGCAGCGCTCCCACCACCGGGCGCGGCGGCGCGCAGTACAGCACATTCAAATACGCCGATGCCAACCAGGACACGAAGACCGCGGCCGGCGATGTACCCGCCGACCTCTATTGGGAGCGAATTACTTGGTTTTTGGAGCATGTGGCGCCAGTGGCGGCGGAGTACAAGGTGAGGATCGCGTGCCACCCGCACGACCCTGGTATGCCGAAGGGCAAGGGCTTCAAAGGCGTGGAAACGGTGCTCGGCTCCGTGGACGGACTGAAGCGGTTTGTCTCGATCCATGAGAATCCGTATCACGGACTGAACTTCTGCCAGGGGACGGTGACGGAGATGCTGGCCGACCCCAATGCGGAGATCGGCGCCGTGATCCGCTGGTTTGGTGTGCGAAAAAAGCTCTTCAACGTGCACTTTCGTAACATTTCGGGTCGCTTTTTGGACTTTAGAGAGACGTATCCGGACAACGGCGACGTGGACATGCTGGCGGCGCTGCGGGCCTACAAAGAGGTGGGTTACGACGGCATGCTGATGCCGGACCATGTACCCAAGGTGGCGGGCGACGAAGGCGGCAGACAATCATTCGCGTTCTGCTTCGGCTACATCCGCGCGTTGATGCAGGTGGTGGAGCGGGCCTAGCGACCGGTCTCATGAAACCGTGGCGCCCGCGAAGGTAGGCCGTCCCCTATCATGGACCTTGGGTGCTCCCCCATGCGCACAATCTTCCACGTCGACATGGACGCCTTCTTCGTCTCCGTTGAAGAGCTCTTCGACCCGTCACTGAAGGGCAAGGCAGTCGTCGTCGGGGGCCAGCGCGACCAGCGCGGCGTTGTGTCGGCCGCTTCCTACGAGGCCCGCAAGTTTGGGGTCCATTCGGCCCTGCCTCTTCGCACCGCTGCCCAGCGATGCCCCCACGCCATCTTCCTGGACGGCCACCCGGAGTGGTATCGAGAGTACTCTCACAAGGTCCACGACGTCCTCACCCACTTTTCGCCCAAGGTCGAGATGGCCTCCGTCGACGAAGCGTACATGGACCTCACCGGCACGGAGCGCCTCTTCGGGCCGCCGCTGCGGGCCGCGCATCTCCTGCACGATCAGATGAAGCGCGACACCGGCCTGAACTGCTCTGTCGGCATCTCCGTCTCGCGGATGGTGGCCAAGGTCGCCTCGGATCAGGCCAAGCCCAACGGCATCCTCTTTGTTCAGCCCGGTCTCGAGGCCGCCTTCCTGGCCCCGCTCGACGTCCGCCGCATACCCGGCGTCGGCAAGGTGGCCGAACAAAAGCTCAACGAAATTGGTATTCGCAAAGTGGGCGATCTGGCGCGCCTGGAAGAGAACTTTCTCTTCCGCCGCTTCGGCCAGTGGGGCCTCGCCCTGGCCGGCAAGTCACGCGGCGCCGACGCCGGCGCGTGGTTCGATAGCGATATCGGCGAAGGCGAGGACCCCAAGTCCATCAGTCACGAACACACGTTCAATGAAGACACCGCCGACTCCGCCTTCATCGAATCCACCCTCGCGCATCTCTCCGAAAAGGTCGCCCGCCGCCTCCGCGACCACCACTTCCACGCCCGCACCGTCCACCTGCGCCTGCGCTACTCCGACTTCACCACCATTACCCGCTCCCACTCCGTCGGCACCGCCACCCAGCTCGATCACGAGTTGATCGCCGAATCCCGCGCCCTGTTCCGCGGCGCCTGGAAGGCCGGCGCCAAGGTCCGGCTCATCGGCATGGGCGTCTCCGGCTTCGAGCTCACTGAAGGCCAGCTTGGCCTGCTCGACGCCGATAAGAACGAGCGCGCCAAAAAGGCCACCGCCGCCGTGGACAGGATTCGGGACAAATTCGGCGAGAAGAGTATCAAGCTGGCCGTTGGCATGCCAGGCGATCATGCCGAGCGAGTGCACGAGAATCCGGTGGGCCTCCCCGGCAAACAGCCCAAGCCCAAAGGGTCAATCTGAACTGCGCGTCGCCTGCACAGACCACCAGAGCGCCAACATAGTCCACCCCAGGCCCGCCCAGTAGGGCGCCGCCGGCCCGATCTTATCGAACAGCAGCCCCGCCCACACAGGCCCGATCACTCGCGTCAGGCTCGAAACAGATTGCGCCGTGCCCAGCAGGGCGCCCTGCTCTTTCGCCATAGCACGCCGCGACACCAGCCCGGAAAGCGCCGGCCCGGCCAAACCGAAGCCCAGGGCCGTGAACGCTACCGCCACATATAGCATCCACATGGCGCTCGATTCCGCGATGACGACGAACCCGATCCCAAACGCCACCGCGCCATAGATCGCCAGTTTGGCTTCACCCAGGCGCGGCGCCAGCTTGCGCAGCAGCAACCCCTGCGTCAACGCCGCCATCACGCCCAGGAACGAGAAAAGAATGGCATTATGGGCCGCATCCAGCCCAAACCGCGCATGCGTGAATACCGCGAAGTTCGTCTGCAAGCCCGCCATGCCGAAGCTCAGTGCGAAAGTCGCCAGCATCAATCCGCGGTATGCCGGCTTGCCCAGCGCCGAACCGATCTGAACAAACGGATTCACATCCCGCCACTTCATCAACTCCGTCTGCCGCACGCCCACATGCAGCGACTCCTTCAACAGGACGCTTGCCACGACTAGAGTCACCAGCGACAGCCCGCCTGCCGCGAATGCCGGAGCCTGCAGGCTGATCTTGCTCAACGCACCGCCCATCGCCGGACCCAGTATGAAGCCCAGCCCAAACGCGGCTCCGATCAGGCCAAAGTTCTTCGCCCGGTCCGCCGGAGCTGAAACGTCGGCGATGTACGCCTGTGCCGAGGAGATCGATCCACCGGCGAATCCGGCCAGTAGCCGGGCAAGGAACAGCATCTCCAGCGAGCCGGCCCAGCCGAACAGGAAATAGCCCAGCGCCGTACCCATCAGGCACACCAGTAGCACGGGCCGCCGGCCCACTCGGTCTGACCACACGCCCAAAAACGGGCTTGCCGCGAACTGGGCCGCGGAAAATGCCAGTGCCATTAACCCCACGGTCAACGCGTCCGTTCTATACGGATGCACGACGTAGGGCAATACGGGGACCAGAATGCCAGCCCCCATCAGGTCCAGAAAAACGATGAGAAAGATGACGCCGAGCGCCCCCTTTGGCGGCGCGGTGGTAGAGTTCACCTCTCTATCGTCTCACTGTTGCCAGCCGCCGCTGTAACGCAGGCCCGATAGCCGGCTTTGGTCTCGCAGCGTGTTCGCAAACAGCTACTGCTGGACCTGGAGTTCCTTGGGCTGCTTCCCTCTGCGCCTGTTCCAGTTTGTAGTTGCCCAGCAGCCGACCAGCTTCGTGATCCCGCCACCGGCAGGCGCCGGCGTGCTCGCCGGGAAGTTACTAACTCATCGATGTGACAGTTTGCCTCAGCCTTCGAGCCAGCTCACGATTAGGTCCTCGGGACTGCCGGCCAGGTCGAGCGGCTCGGTGCGGAGTTCCTGTCCGTCCAGGAAATAGACCGCGACGATGCCTTCGGCAGACGGACGGAGCTCGAGGCGCCGGGAGCGGGCATCGAGGCGGAGCGTCGTTCCGATCCAGGCGATATCGACGAAGGTGCGCAGGCGGTGGCCGGTGGTGCGGGCGGCTGAAAGAAGCTGTTGGGTATAGGGGCCGGACTTGAGGGTCTCGACGTGAGGCGCCACCCGAAGCGCCTCGTCACGCTCGGCCTGGCGGGCCTC
Source organism: Paludibaculum sp. (assembly GCA_036504135.1). Classification (GTDB taxonomy): domain Bacteria; phylum Acidobacteriota; class Terriglobia; order Bryobacterales; family Bryobacteraceae; genus Paludibaculum. The sequence goes on along the minus strand of DASXVP010000018.1, from coordinate 107,929 downwards.
CAGGTCGCGCTTCCGTTTCTCTGGATCCCGCTCCTCCTGAGACTCCAGCGCTTTCAGGTTGTTCTCGAGACTGTCCAGGAAGCTCATTGGCTCCAGGATAGCGCGACTATTGCAGTTCGCCCGCCTTCCTGGGCCGCACGTACTCGAACTCCACCCAGCCCCGTTTGCCCGCGAGGGCGCCATCGGCCACCTCCACGTGGACACGGCTCTCGGTTTGACCCAGCACCATGACGCTTGCGCCGACGGGCGCCACAAACGCGGTCTGGTTGGTCTCGGTGGAGCTCAGATAGGCGGTGTCCACTTTGGACATAGCGACGCCGATCGGATAACAGTCCTTTGCATCGAGCGCCACCCAGACCTTACTGCCGACCTTGCTCGTCAAAAGGGCTTTCTCGCCCGTGTGGAGCACGTGATTGTACTTCGTCTCAGGCTGGAGCTTCCAGAAGCGCCCCACGCCCAGCAAGACGGCAAAGCCACCCAGAATCAGCAGAATGTAAAGGAGCTTGTTCATCGCGGAAGCCTCCGGGCGCAAGATGATAAGCGGACCTTGAACGCAACTAGAGTATAGTGCGACTTGCCGTCAGGCGCTAGAATCAAGATTGTTCGATCCGATCCTCTGAACCAAGTCTGAAGTTGGAGGCCGTCATGAAAACCACCACGTCCCGCCGTTTCTTCCTCGCAGCCGGCGCGCAAATCCCCATCGTCGGCGCCGCGACGCTGGCTCCGGCCGAAGCCGGTCCGAAGCCGCAATACCGCGTACTGGGCAAGACCGGGGTGAAGGTATCGGCGCTCGGGTTTGGCTGCATGACCACTTCCGACGCCACGGTGATCGAGCGCGCAGCGGACATGGGAGTCAACTTCTTCGATACGGCGCGTTCCTATCAGAACGGCAACAACGAGCGCATGGTGGGCGCTGCGCTGAAGGGGAAGCGCGCCAACGTGGTGATCTCCAGCAAGACACCCGCCAAAACCAAAGCTGAGGCTCTGGCCGATCTCGATACCAGCCTGCGCGAGCTGCAAACCGATCACCTGGACGTTTGGTACCTGCATAACAAGAGCACGCCGGAGGAGGTGACCGACGACTTATTGGAAGCGCAGCAGATCGCCAAGCGCGCCGGCAAGATCCGGTTTGCGGGCGTCAGCACTCACCTCAACATGCCGTCGATGTTGGATCACGTGGTGAAGCGCGGCCAGACCGACGTCGTGCTGACCACCTACAATTTCACGATGAAACCCGAGATCACCGCCGCCATCGGGCGGACGCGGAACGCCGGTGTGGGCGTGGTGGCGATGAAGGTACTGGCGGGCGGATTCTCGCGGATCCAGAGAGGCGACCGTTTATACGGGGTGAACCCCGACGCGCTGGGCGCCACGCTGAAGCGCGAGGGCGCGATGCTGGCTGCCATCAAGTGGGCGCTGAAAAACCGCTCCGTCGATACGGCCATTGTGTGCATGACTGACGCCGATCAGTTGCAGGAAAACTACCTGGCGATGGCGCAGCCGTTCTCCACGAAGGACGAACAGTTGCTGGCTGCGCAAATGGCGGCGATCTCTCCTCTCTATTGCCGCATGTGCGGCTCGTGCGGCGGCCGCTGCGAGAAGGGTGTGCCGGTGCCGGACATGCTGCGAATCCTGTCCTATGCCGACGGCTACGGGCAGTTTGCGCTGGCGCGGGAACGGTTCCTCGAACTGCCTGAGAGTGCCCGTGAGATCCGCTGTCAGGACTGCGGGACGTGCTCGGTGCAGTGTCCGAACGGAGTCCGCGTGCAGGAGCGGCTCGCCCGCGCTCAGGGCCTGCTGGCGTAAGCCCTATTCAAGTCTGATCCTGATCCTGATCCTTGAGAGCTTTGCCCATCGCCATGGTGGCCAAGTCGTAGCTGAACTTCTTGCCGCAATCCAGGCAGATGACGAAGCCGCGGTCTTCCGGCGCGCCTGACTTTTGCACTGGAGTCATGGGCCGTGACAAGCGCCGATGCCAGCAGCGAAACAGCAGATTGGCCAACGTGTCGATCATGCAATCGGTGATCCTCCCGGTGTAGTGCACGACGCGGGCCAATCCAGCGGCGTCGTGGAATCAGCGGGTTGGCTAGAGGAGATGGCGCGGCCCGGCAAATAGCGCGGGTGCCGTGCGGTAAGAAGTTCCAGTCTCCGGCGCGGTTAAGGCTCGGCGCGATGCTTCTGGATGTAACTGGCGATGGCGTCCACCGTATCCAGCCATATGCCGTTTGTGGGGTCTTTCGCGTAGCGGAGAAATTCCTCCAGCACCGCGATCTCCGTTGTCTGATTGCCGGGCTTGCCGATGTTGTGTCCGGCAAAAACCAGCCAGCCGCCCTGCTGCGCGGCCTTGCCGACGGCCGCCTTCATCTGCTCGAACGTCATTCCGTCGGAGTCCACGCCGAGCGTCTGGGCGAGGTCCACGTAGGCGGGATCGTTGGCGGCTTCATCACGGAAGCCGCGGCCGGCGCGGAATCGCCTGGCGATGACAGGCACGTAGCTCTGAGTGTTGACGCCGCGGCCGATGAATTTGGATCCGCACGGATACGCAAACGTGGTGGCTTTCAGGCCGAGCAGCCGCTGAAGATCGCGATCGGCCGCGTTGAGATCCGCCTCCAGCTTCGCCAGCGTGAGCTCTTCCAGCGGGTTCTTTCGCGCGAAGGGGAAGTTGCCGGAGCAGGGGTGCGTGTCCGAGTGGCTGCCGATCTCGTGACCCTGCGAGACGGCCTGCTTCCACTTCTCGATGTGCTTCTCCATGCTGCGCGGGTTGACGTAGAACGTCGCCTTCGCCCCGTGACGCGCAAAGAGATCGAAGCCGTTTAGCGCCTGACTTTCACGCGCATCGTCGAAGGAGAGACTGACCGCGACGCGTTTCCCCTCGGGCCACTGGAAGGTAGTCTGCGCGCTGACGGGCGCCCAGGCCGCACCCGAGAGAAGTACGCCGATGGCCGGTAGCAGCTTCATCCCGATGATGCTATCACCGCTTCGCCACACGGATGCGGGTTTGTTTCTGCTGACGGATTACTGTGAGCTCGAGCGGGACGCCCGCGGCGGTTCGATTCCAAAGTGCGCGGAATTCGTTTATGGATTTCACCTCGCCGCCGGCAGAGACGATGACGTCACCGCTGCGCAGGCCGGCCGCGTAGGCGGCGCTCTCCGGCAGGGCTGTGACGACGAGCACGCCCACCTCGCCCGGCAATCCGGCGGCCGATACCTCGCCAAGGCCGGCGACATTGCGGAGCGTTGCGCCCAGCCACTGCCACGGCGTGACATCCCGCGCGGAGTGGATCGTCTCCGCCGGCGCGTCGCTCACCTTCGGCAGCACCGGTGTGCGGGCCATCGCGCGCAAACCTGCCTTGCGCACGCCGAACTGGTCCATCGCGAAGTTGCGGAATCCCTGCGCGAGCGCGGGAGACCCTTCGCGCACGCGGTAGTCGCCTTGCGCCGGATTGACGAACCGCACATCGGCGGCGATGGAGTGCTGGTCGCGGCCGCTCTGCTGACTCAGCCCGCTGGCCGGAGTTGCGCCGCTCACGCCCGGTTGATGCAGCACGTTCCAATCGATGTCCGCGCCCCACGGCACGGGGACGCGAATCGGCCGGTAGAGCCTGCCGACGATGTTGCGGCGGAAGAGGTCGCCGCTGCCCCGATACCAAACATGGGGATGGAACGAATTGCCCACGATGATGTTGTTTTCCACGCGCCGGCCAAAGCCCTCGCGCAGCTTGAGACCTCCGCGGAGACACAGGTTGTTGACGATCTCGTAGTTGGACGAGCCGTCGTCGAGATCGATATCCCAGCCGTGATCGCAGCGCCAGCGGTTATTGCGAATTGTCGTCGTTTTACCGGCATCGAGGAACGGCAGAGCGCGCTCCTCGGGCGTCGTCAGTGCATTCAGATCGACGCCTTCCAGACCCCAGAAGCGGTCCCGGCCCCACGAGTTGAACGAGCCGTGATCCCCGGTCTCCTTCACGGTGTCGAAGACGTCGCAGTACTCGATGATGTGCCCGCCCCACGTGCCCTCGCTGATGTTGATGCCGGCGCGCGGAACGTCGTAGATGGAACAGTGGCGCACCGTGATGGACTCCGACATGGAGATCTGGATGGGCGCCGTCTGCTTCTCAACGCGGCCTGTCTCGTGGATCAGGCAGTCCTCCACGATGGAATCGGCCGGGTAGTTGGCAGTAAGCGGACCAGGCGTGCGGTCGATCTCGCTGATGGATTGCTTCTCTTTGCCGGCAGTGAAGAAGAGCGGGCTGCGCACAGCCGCCGGGTCACCCACAAAGGCGATACCGTTGGCTCCCGCGCGCTGGATGTGGCATCCGCGGATGGCTACGCGTCGGCTGTAATTGCTGACGAAGATCGCGTTGCCGCCCAGTTGATCGAAGGTGGAGTTCTCGATGCTCACATCTTCGGTGCCGGTCAGGAAGACCGCGCCGCCGCGGTACGTGGTCCAGTCGCTGCGCAGCAGCGGCTCGCGGTTTTCCATGAACGTGCGCGCCGCATGACGGAACGTGAAGCCGTCGAGCTTGACGAAGCGAACCGGGCTGGCCTGCGTGCCGCGAAATTCAATGAGATGGCGGAGCACCACGGCCTCGATCAACGCCTTCCGGGCGTCAAAGCCCGCGGGCGGATAGAAGTAGAGCATGGACGTGTTCCGATTGAGAAACCACTCACCGGGCGCGTCCAACTCTTCGAAGACGTTCTCCACGTAGCGGTACTTGTCGTGCATGCCGAGCGGGCGGTTGTTCTGCCAGCCACCCTCGTAGGTGAGCTCGCCGCTCGCGGACTTGCCGGTGATCTCGTAGTGGAAATCGCCCCAGAGATAGCGGTGCATGGCGTGCATAAACCCGCCTCGCGGATCAGCCCAGCGGGCGGCGCGCTCCCGGCTGAAGGCGTCGGCGGCCCAGCCCTGGAAATACTGGGACTGTGCGTCGTAGTTGGGATAGCGCGCCATGTGTTGGCGCACGCCATCCACGAAGAGCTGATCGGTCTGGAATCCGGCCGGAACTTTGGCCTGCAGGATTCCGTTGCGGTAGGGGGTCCACTTCAGGTTGAGCCTGGCACCTCCGCTCAGAACCACCGCACCGCCGGGCTCGGCGGCGTAGGTGACGGGCGCAGCGGCGGAGCCGGAATCGGCTGCAGTGAACACCAGCGTTTCGGGTAGGTAGTAGACGCCCGGCCGAACGTGAATCACCTTGGCGCCGGCACTGCGGGCAAGGCGCTGTGCGGCCGCCAGGGTGCGGAGTGGCTCCTTCGACGTACCGTGCCCGCTGTCGTTGCCGGACGGGCTGACGTAGAGATCGGCTGCACAGAGCGTGGCGCCGGCCAGCAGAAACAACGGGAGCATTCGATTCATCGCGCGGCCCTCCAGCCGCTTCCAAAAATATCATGGCGGTGCGGCGACGCGAGTAAGATACCCTTGTGGATTGCGCATCCGCAATCCACAGGCAGCCGGGATCTTCGCCGCGATGATCGGCGGCGCCGTGTTTGGCCTTCTGCTCCCGGAAGCGAGCGGGCAACTCGGTTGGCTCAGCGATATTTTCCTGCGCCTGATCCGCGCCGTCATCGGGCCGCTCCTCTTCGGCGTAATTGTCACCTCGGTGGCCGATGCCGGAGGCGCGCAGGGGCTCGGCCGGATCGGCTGGCGGTCGCTCGTCTATTTCGAAATCACCACCACTCTGGCTCTCGCACTCGGCTGGGCGGCGGTGGCGTTCTTCGACCTCGGCGCGGCGGCGGGTCTCACGCAAACACTTCAGGCAGCCTCGCCTCCGGCGGCAAAGCCGCTTTCCGCATTGCTCGTCGAGGTCTTTCCAGCCAGCATCTTCGATGCACTGGCCCAGGGCAACATTCTCCAGATTCTGATCTTCTTCCTGCTGCTTGGCGTGGCGGCCGGGGCCATCAGGGAGAAAGCTCAGCCGCTGGTGCGCTTCGCCGCCTCCGTCACCGCCATCTCGTACGAGATCACGCGGCTGGTGATGTGGCTGGCGCCGGCAGCTGTGTTCGCGGCCATCGCGGGGACTGTGGCGCATTCGTCGCGCGAAACGATGGCCTCACTGGGCGGATTCGTGGCGGCGGCGTGGGGCGCTCAGGCTCTCTTCCTGGTCGCGGTCATCGGGGTGAGCCTGCTGGCCGCACGGATGCCATTGCGGAGCTTTGTCACCGCCGTGGAAGAGCCTTTCCTGGTCGCCTTTGCCACCACCTCCAGCGCGGCCGCGTTACCGAAGTCTCTGGAGGCCATGGAACGGCTTGGCATCTCGCGGCGGATCTACGGAGTGGTCACGCCGCTGAGCCTGTCGTTGAATCTGACCGGCAGCTGCATCCATCTGGCGATGTGCGCGTTCTTCGCGGCCCGCGCGGCGGGCATTGTGCTCAGCCCCGCCCAGCAGATCATGATTCTGCTCACGCTCAAGCTCACCAGCAAGGGTGTCGCCGGCATCCCGCGCGCCAACTTCATCATCCTGGCGGGTCTCTTTTCGACGTTCGGACTACCCGCCGAAATGCTCGCCGTGCTGCTCGGCATTGATGCGTTGATCGATCCCGTTCGCACTAGCGTCAACGTGATGGGTCACTGCGCGGCTTCTCCGCTGATCGCACGGTGGGAGCAGCCACCGATGCGGTGTGTCTTGGAGGCCGAATAGGCGCGGCCCCTTGCTATACTGAGTCTCTACCAATCGTGTACCAACTTGTACGAATTGCGGCCGCGCTCCTGTGCGCCAGCCTCGCCTGCGCACAGACTCCGCTGGCTGCGCCTTCTGAGAGGTTCTCGCTCCATCTGTTCGTGCTCGCCGATTGCCCCATCTCGCGCCGCCTGGCCCCCGAATTCCGCCGTATCTGCACCGACTACTCCACCCGCGGCGTCGCCTGCACTTTGGTCTTCGTTGACCCCGATACCACCACGGAGCAGGCCCGCCGGCATCTGAAGGAGTTTTCGCTGGAGCCCATCCCGTTTGTCATCGACTCCCGCCATGAACTGGTGCGCCGCGCCGGCGCCACGGTCACCCCGGAGGCTGCCGTCTTTGATACTTCCTCCAGGCTGCTCTACCGGGGCCGCATCGATGACTCCCACGTCTCCTGGACCCGCAGCCGCCCGCCCACCCGCCACGATTTGCGCGATGCTCTCGATGCCGCCCTCGCCGGCCGCCCCGTGCCCCGTCCGCGCACAAACGCAATTGGCTGTTACATCTCTCCGCTGCCCGACGAATCTACCAAGGACTGACACAATGAAGACCCTTCCCCTGATCGCCGGACTCCTGCTCGGCTCCATCCTGCCCGCCGCCACGCCGAATTTCAGCGAGCACATCGCGCCCATCATCTTCAACAACTGCACGACCTGCCACCGGCCGGGCGAGGCCGGGCCCTTCCCCTTCACCAGTTATGAGGAGGTGGCCAAACGCGGCAAGATGATCGCCGCCATCACCAAGGCGCGCACCATGCCGCCGTGGCAGGCCGAAAAGACCGCCTATCCCTTCGCAAACGAACGCACGCTGACGGCCGCACAGATCGATCTGATCCAGGAGTGGGTCCGCGCCGGCATGCCGCGCGGCAACGCCGCCTTGCAGCCGCCCCTGCCGAAGTTCCCCCAGGGATGGGAACTGGGCAAGCCGGATCTCATCGTCAAAATGTCGAAGTCATTCCGCGTGCCGGCCGAGGGCACGGACATCTACCGCCACTTCGCCTTTCCCATCGGCCTGCCGGAGGATAAGTGGGTCCGCGCCATTGAATTCCGGCCCGGCGCGCGCAGTGTGGTCCATCACGCTCTGCTCTACTTCGATACCGCCGCGCTCTGGCCCACGCTCGACGGCAAGGACGGCAAGGCCGGTTTCGACGAGTACAACTCGCCCGTCGCCAAGCGCCAGCGCGTGGCCACCTGGGCCGTGGGCAGCAATCCCCGCACCTATCCGGAAGGCATCGCCGTCAAGCTCCCCAAGGGCGCCGATCTCGTCGTCCAGACTCATTTCCACCCCACAGGCAAGGAAGAGGATGAGATCTCCACCGTCGGCATCTACTTCGCCGATGCGCCTCCCGCAAAGACGTGGACCGAACTGCAACTGCCCTACTTCTTCGGCATCGGCGCCGGCATCGACATCCCGGCCGGCGACCCCGCCTATACGGTGACTGAATCCATCACGCTGCCGGTGGATGTGGAGGCCTTTGCCGGCTTCGCCCACGCTCACTTTCTGGGCAAGGAGTTCCGCCTCACCGCCGTCCTGCCTTCCGGGCAGACCCAGAACCTTCTGTGGGTGAAGAAATGGGATTTCGCCTGGCAGACCATCTACAACTTCCAGGACCGCGTCAGTTTGCCCAAGGGCACCAAGCTCACCGCGCGGATCGTCTGGGACAACAGCACGGCCAATTCAGCGAATCAGTTCAATCCGCCCCGCGCCATCCGCTGGGGCGAGGCATCGACCGACGAGATGGGCAGCATCACGCTGGACATCGTGCCCGCGCGGGAAACAGAACTGCCCGCCCTCACCGCCGCCCTGCGCCAACACCGCCAGATGACAGACGCCTCGCGCGTGCTTTCCGCGGACCGCGCCCTGGAAAACGGCGTGGCCGGCCTCGGCGCGGACGAGGCCAAACTGGCGACAGCCGTGCTGGGATTCTTCGACACCGACAAGGACGGGAAGCTCTCGCCCACCGAATTGGAGTCGGCCCGCGCCACTCTTCGCGCGCAGGGCTTCGATACCGGCTTGCGGCGCTCGTCGCTCCCGCAGCAGGCAGCATCGGCCCGCTAGGCCCCCGCCTACCGAATCTGCAATGTAAACGGGTCAGCCCCGATCGTCCCCACCAACTCCTCGAGGTATGATGCTGCGCTGACCCTCGCCAATTGCTCCCGGGCCACAATCAACATCCCCTCCGCCCGCACGCTCTCCAGAGCTGCCAGATGCCGCCGCCAGAGCGCCACGTCGCGCTCCTGCTTCACCCGCAACCGCTCCTGATACCAAGCGGACGTCAGCATCGCCTCACGGCTGAACATCGCCCGCAGCTTCGGGTCGTCGATCCCCATCCCCTCATAGTGCCCGTGCACCATCACGTGCAGCAGAGCCTTCAGCGGCGGGCAGGCCGCCTCCACGCTCCCATCTTCAAAGTAGTTGCGCGCCACTCGCGCCTGCGCCTCCACAATGCTATCCACGCCGCTCACAAACGCGGCCAGATCCTGCCGCTCCGGCTGCAACAATTCCTCGGAAAACACTGCGTCCGGCGTCTCGAAAATGCGCCCGAAGAAGCGATCCACAAACTGCGACGTGATCCGGTACCCCAGCCGGCTGGCCAGCACCTGCCGCCCTTCGTACTCGAAATCTTCCAGCTTCTCCAGACACCTCTCTGCCAGCAGAAACTTCGGATCGCGCTCGCCCACCTGGATGCGGCACCAGATCTCCGGCACCAGCATGCTGATATCGTGATCCACGCGGAAGCGCGGCCCCACATAGCCAGCCGCCGTCGTGAAACCCGCGTAGCCCGTCAGGATCGACGACACCAGCGCGTTGTTCAGATCCACCACCGGCCACAGCGCGTTGAATGGCCCCTTGGTAAGCGCGCCCTCGCTCCCAAAGCCCGTGGTGGAGGGCGACTTGCCAGTCAGGCTGCACACGAAATCCATGAACAGCTCGGGCAGTTCCTGATAGTGAATCGGGTTGTACACCGCCAGCGGAGGCAGGCCGATGCTCTCGTCCGCCGGATTGTTGCGCCGCCCTGCCAGCACGGAATTCACCGGAAAGTGCAGAGGTTCATCGGACGGAACCCCGCGGTCCAGCCTCGCGCACACCTCGGCCAGATAGTAGTCCCGTGGCTGCACCAGATCCGGCCGCCGCTGCAAATAGCGCGGATTCTTCGACGGCTTCCCATCCACCAGCCTCGGATGCGCCGACGACACCACCTGCCGCGTCGAAGGGCTCTCCACAAAACCGCGCAGCAAACGCTGCATCGGCGTGGTGTACTCGTCAAACTCCACCACACGCTCCATCAGCGCCTTCACCTGCTCCACCGTCAGCGGCTCGTAGTTGGAGAGGAACGCATTCGGCCCGGCGATGTCCGATTCCGCCTGCACATCATAGCCGCGAAGGATTGCATCGTCAGGCCGCTGGAACAGGTAGGCCTCGCAATTCGCCACCAGCTTCACGCTGGGATACGGGTACTTCGTGTCGAAGTCCTTCAGCGTCTCGCGCGGCACCACCACCGAAGCCGTGATGTCGTCCTCCACCTGCACCTTATCGGCCGGCCGGAAATCAGGCCGCAGCTTGTAGATCCGCCAGGATCCATCGAGATCAAAACCCACGCGCAGGTAGTTGCCCACCAGCTTGTGCCCGTCGTACTTCAACTCGTGACCCAGATAGCCGTTGATACGGTCGACGGTGAGATGCTCGCGCCAGTTGTCCCCCCATTCCGGCCTGTAGTAGCGCTTGACGGTGTAGATCAGTTGGCGGATGGTCTGCGGCAGGCTGCGCAGCCACTCATTGTGCGCGTCGGTGTACTCCTCCGATGGCGTCAGCAGCTTGATCACGGAGCCCAGCGATCGGTCCAAGCTCAGGATCGGCCGGGCCGCGCGGCCCCCGTCTCGCGGAGCCTTGCAGATGCCGGAAAAATCCATCTTCAGGATCTCCGCCACACGCTCCATGTCGCCGTAGTAATCCTTGACGAAGACCGGCCCCTGCAACAGCACGTCGGCGATGGACTTCGAAATCTCGGACTTGCCGCCGCCCGAAACCGTGCAGGGCTTGTGGCACAGCGTGCCGTGCGCCACCGTGCCCGTCAGCCGCCACGCCGTGCCGCCCTGCTGTTTCTTCAATGTGATCTTGTAGCCCGCCGGCAGCACGTAGGTGGTGGCGGGCCGCAGGCTCAGATGATGCGTACCGCCCTCGTGCGCCCACTGGACCGTTCCCTCGCGTACCTTGAAATCGGAGTCTTCCGGCACGTAGATGATGTCCGGAAACCGCCGGTCCACCGCGTATCCGCCCTCTTTCCGCTCCGCCCGGTCGCCCAGCAGACGCATCGCTTCCGCGAATGGCTGCTTCTTGATCGATGACGGGCGGCTGGCGATGAACTCCCCGCCCAACACATAGGCCGGAAATGCGATCGCGCCGCCGGCGTGCTCCTCTTCGCACCCGCCAAACAGGTTCGCGGAGAAGCTGATTTGCGTCTTCACTTCCTTCTTGCAGTAGCCGAAGTAGTTGTCGGCAATGATCGTCACCATCACCCCGCGCTGGTCGCGGCACGCCACCTTGAAAGCGCCGCCCTCGTTGTACCGTTCCGCCTCATCCTGCCAGCACATCCCGTCGCGCCGCTGCCGTTCGGTGGCCGCATCGTAGTGCGGCAGGCCCAGCTCCCGCTTCTTCATCCCCACCAGATGCGGAGCCAGAATCACGCAACCCGAATGGCCGGTCCAATGCAGCGCATCCAGGGCAGCATCGTTTTCCGGCAGATACGGGTCGCCCGCATTGCCGAAAATCGTCTCCACAAAATCCAGGTTGCTCACCAGGCTGGCCGGCGCGAAGAAGCGGATCTCCATCGTCTTCTCAGGATCCAGACCGGTAGCCGGACAAACCACCGGCCGCAATAGGAGCGAGACAAAGAGCCGCACCTGGCTCGCCTGATCGCTGGTGAAAGGCAGAGTCAGCAGATCCTTCGGCGGCTTCAGCGCTTCGGCCAGGAACCGCGCAAAGACGCCCTTAGGCACTTCCTTCTTGTCCGCTGGAACAGGCAGCCCGCCCTCCACGATGTGGAACAATCCGTGCGTCGTCCGGCGATCGCTCTTCGGATTGTGGAGCACACCCTGCGGCACGCGGTAGGAGTTCAGAAGCGGCGAGGCAAACTGGTCTCCGGTAGCCGGCAGAGAGACGGTGCGCGCCATACCGGGCCGGTCCAGCGCGAAGGAATTGGCGGGCAGCCGCGGCGCGCCATCCGGATACTCCGCTTTCAGATAGGCATCGAGAAATGATTGGATCCGCGCGTCCGCCGGACACATCTGCCCGCCCAACAACTGGTCTTTCTGGTAGTAGTTCCGCAATAGCGGCCCAACGATCTCCAGAAATTCGGGATCAGAGGTACTGTCGCTGACGGCCTGCCCCAGCGAGGCCAGTTTCAGGTTGATGTACCGGATCAGGTGATCGTTGTTTTCGCCCATTAACCATCTTATAGCACCCCTCCGCCGGCCTCAGTCTCGGAAACGGAAGGCGAACAGATCCGCATCCTTGAGCGCGAAACGCAGACGGATCGCCTTGCCTCGCAGTGCCGAGAGATCGTCGCCGCCCTGCCAGCCGTATACGCGTTCAATCTCGTCGCCCACCAGTTCCGGCGCATCCGCCAGCGCAAAGCCCGGAATGGCCCGGCCTGCCTCGTCCTGTACCTCCACCCGCACGCTTCCCGGCGCCGACGTCGAGTAGTTCAGCTCCAGCCGCGAGCCCTCGAAAACCAAGGGCCGCGTCATCATTTCGCCGCCCGCATAGCCCGCGCGCGCCGACGCCAGGCCATCCAGCCGCAGTTCGTACCGCCGCAAATGGGCCGTCGGCTGGCCATAGTTGCGGTTCACATAGAATGACATCGTGCCTCGCCCCGTCTGCACCAGGTTCAGCGCCGGATAGTTCGAACGCGACACCCAGTTTTCCAGCCCCAGCCCCGGGCGCAGAAACGCTTCCATGAAGGTTCGCGTGTACTGGTGGCCTCCGCGCGACGTCACCAGCACCGCGTCCGAGCAGTCCTGGTAATACTTTGGATCTACGCCCAAAGCCCGCGCCTGCGCCTCATTCACCACTTGCCGCCCGGGCAGAAACCGCGCGCAAATCCCGATATAGTGGTGCGGCGCGCGAAAGTACGCCGACGTCTGATTCGTATACAGATGCTCCGGCGGAGCGTCACCGTACTCCATCTCCACCGGCTCGCTCCAATGGAGAAAGTCCGTGCTGGTCGCTCGGGAAACCCAGCGATAGTTCACCGCGCCGATCTTCTTCCACGTGCGGAAGTACAGCACGTACCTGCTCTCGCTCGCGGACCAGAACGCGATGTTCTGAGAATCCAGCGCAAACGCCTTCGGCGGCGGCAAAACCGGTTCATTCCGCAGGCGCGACCAGCGCACGCCGTCGGCCGAAACATAGGCCATCAACCCGGACTTGTGCACGCCCGCCAGCGCTTTGTACCGCTGCCCCGGCCGCCCATCGGGACACGCATCGAGGAAGGGGCTGAAGTTGTGCGAGAACGGCGGCTCACCGGCCAGAATGACGTTGTTCTTCCGGGTCCCCATCACCTCGAACAGGCCCAGTTCCGGCTTCGTCCAGTGGATGCCGTCGATCGATTCGGCGTAGCACGTCACCTCGCCGGCGTTGCCGTCCTGCCCCGCCACGGGTGTCCCACGATAGTAGGCGCGGCAGCGGCCCGGCTCCTGCAACAAGGTTGTGTACGCGCAGAACGCCCCTTCCCAGGGATGATCAAACCGAAGGGCCGTACCCGCCTCCGCGGGCGTAGCCATGTGCAGCCCTACGCCGCGCATCGAAGCGATCAGCGCATCGTCCACCAGCAGTTCGCGGCGTGAGCCAATCCTGAGCGCCGCATCCCCCCGCGGCAGCGGCACGGAGAGCGCACCCAGGCTGGCCCCAAAACTCCGTCGAGTCAGGCTCGTCATGAACCCTAGTCTGCCTGCTTCACCGCCTTCGCCGCCACTTTATACACCTGTCCGCGCAGTGACATCTGCCCCTTGCGGATGGCGTCCAGCGCCTGAGTCAATACCCGCAACTCCTCGCCCGGCGCATGGAAGCCAGCCGAGTTCTCGGCCCCCACCAGATCGATGAAGAATTGCGCCTTCCGCTGGGCCTCCCACGCGCCCTTCAACTGCTCATCGGTGGCGCCCGCCTCGCGAGCCTTCTTGACCTCGTCGATCAGGTCCATCAATGCGTCCATCGCCGTATTGCTCGCCTCCGTGAAGCGCGTCTGGATCTGCTCCACGCGGTCCTTCATCTCCTGCTCGGAGAAGTGATGGCAGCCCTGGCAGGCACGATTGATGTTGAGCATCGGGCTCCGCACCTGATGGTCTGATATCTTCAGTCCGCCCTCGCGCTTGTACGGCATGTGGCAATCGGCGCAGGCCACGCCGGAACGCGCGTGAATCCCCTGATTGTAGAACTCAAATTCCGGATGCTGCGCCTTCAACACGCCCGCTCCGGTCTCCTTGTGGGTGAAGTCCACATGCTTCACTTCCTGGTAGTAGTCGTACATGTTCTCGGCCTTCAAGCCCTTGTGCCAGGGGAACGTCAGCCGCTTTTCCGGCCCCTTGAAGTAGTACTCCACATGGCACTGCCCGCACACAAAGCTGCGCATCTCCTGCGCCGACGCCATCGTGTTCGGGTCGTAGTTCGGCACGCCCTGGCCGGCCTTCAGGTTCTTGATTCCTTCCAGAAAAGCCGGCTTGGTGATGCGCAGCGACATCGTCTTGGGGTCGTGGCAATCGATGCACGCCACTGGATGCTTCACCATCTTGGTGGCCTCCAGATACGGCATGTGGTTCATCTTGTCGAAGCCGGCCATGATGTCGCCGCCGCCGAGCTTCTTCATCAACACGTATGTGGAGGCATGGCAGTTCAGACAGGTGCCCGGCTGCTTGAACTCGGTCACGCGTTTGGTGTAGCGCTGATCGTCCAGCATGTAGGCGTGGCCGCGCTCCTCGCGGAAATCCACAGAAAACGGGTAGCCCGCCCACATCTTCTTCAGCCGCGTGTCTTCCTCGATCTTCGACTCCGATACGACGTCGCGCGGATCGGCCTGCGTCGGGCTGTGCTTCAGCGCCTCGCTGCCGCCGTAGCGAGTGCGCTGCATATCCACGGTGCGTTTGTAGGCGTCATACTGCATGGGGAAATTGCGTCCCCACACGGCGGGATCCTCTGTATCGTCGGTCAGCTCCACCACGCGGAAGAACGTGTTCTTCGCCTCTTGCTTGTGCTCAAAAATATTGACGAGTATCGCAGCGATGCCCACCGTCAGCACGGCGGTCACGGCAACCGCGATTGCGAGTTTCTTGTTTGATGATTGCTCAGCCATATCAATGTCGATCCCCTAGTGTGCGTGCCCCACATTGCGGTGGCACGTCGTGCAAGATACCTGGTTGTCCTGATGCCGGACTGCCCGGATACCCGCCGTGATCTCCTCGTGACACTTCATGCACGCCTCTTCCGCCACCTTGTGGTTGCGGGGCGTGATGAGGATGTCATCCGGAAATCGCCCGCTGGTAAACGCCAGCGAGTGGTGGAACCCGTTCAGAGCCTTCGTGAAGTATTTCGGAATTATGCCGTGCGGCGTGTGGCAGTCGTTGCAAACCGCCACCTTGCGATGGCTCGATTTCAGCCAGCCTGCATATTGGTCCTGCATGACGTGGCAGTTGGCGCAAGCCTTTGGGTCGTCCGTCATATATGACGCACCCTTGGCGTAGCCGAAGGTGTAGACGCCCAGCCCGATCAGCAGCCCTAGCGGGATGCCAAGCAAAACGGGCGCGATGATGCCCTTCTCTTTCATTGGTACAAATATACGCCGGCCAGGAGCTCAGCTCAGTGACCACAGTCACAGGTGTATCGTTTCCGGCCTGATACCCTGAGTTTTGGATTCATAGTATGAGAAGCCTTCCCATCGCCCTGCTCCTGCTCCCCGCTGCCATTTGGGCGGCAGATCCGCCCGCGACACCAGCGCCGGCCGCGACTCCGGCACAGGCCGCGACGCCAGCGCCCAATCCCTCCACCGCCACGACATTCGCACGGGCCGCGACACGCCCACAGGCCGCGACGCCAGCGCCCATGGCCTTCACCGCCGCGACACCGGCACAGGCCGCCACACCCGCACTCAAGCCCGCAACGGCCGCCCGGCCCGCCCAGGCCGCGACACCGGCCCAGGCCGCCACACCCGCGCCCAAGCCCGCCACCGCCGCGACACCGGCACAGGTCGCCGCGCCAGCGCAGGCCGCCACATCCGCGCCCCTCAAGCTCGGCTCCGTCACCGTCTCCGGCAGCTTCCGCACCCGCCTCGAAATGTGGGATTTCTTCCAGGGCAACGCCGACAACAGCTATGCCTTTTCGGGCAACGTATTCAAACTGAGCTTCGCCCAGTCGCTGAAGAATATCGATTGGCAGTTGGAACTCGAGGCGCCGTTCCTCCTCGGCCTGCCCTCCACCGCCATCGCGCCCGCGCCGCAACTCCAACTCGGCCTTGGCGGCAACTACTACGCCGCCAATAAGAACAGCACGAACGCCGGCATGGTCTTCCCCAAGCAGGGCTACATCCGGTTCAAGGATCTCTTTGGCGACAAAAACCAGAGCCTCCGCCTCGGCCGCTTTGAATGGATGGACGGGGCCGAAGCCACGCCCAAGGACGCCACTCTCGCCGCCCTCAAGCGCGACCGCATCAATCAGCGCCTGATCGGCCCATTCGGCTGGTCCCACGTCGGCCGCAGCTTCGATGGCTTCCACTACTCCGCCAACGGACCCAAGAGCCGCATCAACTACACACTGGTCGGCGCCCTGCCCACGCGCGGCGCATTTCAGGTGGATGGCTGGGGCAATCTGAAAGTGGCGTTCCTCTACGGCTCAATGACAGGCCAGACCGGCCAGGGCAAAAGCGTCGGCGAATGGCGCGCGCTAGCCATCTACTATCAGGACTGGCGTCACGTGCTCAAAACCGACAACCGGCCAGCAGCCGTCCGCCAGCTCGATATGAATAACATCCGCATCGCCACCTACGGCGGCCACTACATCCACAAGTGGGACACCACGGCCGGAGACGTCAATGTGATGCTGTGGGGCGTGCTTCAAAACGGCAAGTGGGGACGCCAGGATCACGCTGCCGGCGCCTACGATCTCGAAGCCGGCTGGCAGCCAAAGATCCTGCCCAGGCTCAGGCCCTGGCTTTCCGGAGGCTTCTCCCATACTTCCGGCGACAGCAACGCCGCCGATAACAAGCACGGCTCGTTCTTCCAAATCCTGCCCACACCGCGGCCCTACGCGCGCTCCCCGTTCTACAACATGGTCAACAACGAAGACCGCTTCGCCATGCTCACCCTGCGCCCACACAAGGCCATCGCCATTCGCAGCGAATTTCACGCCCTGCGCCTCACCAATCAGAAGGACCTCTGGTATCTCGGCGGCGGCGCCTTCCAGCCCTGGACCTTCGGCTACATCGGCCGCAATACCACCGGCGCGCGCAGCCTCGCCAACCAGTACGACACCAGCGTCGACTACAACATCAACGCCCACCTGGCATTCACGGGCTATATCGGCTACGCGCAGGGCAAAGCTGCCATGCACACTATCTACCCCAAGGGGACCGACGGAAAGTTCGGCTATCTCGAACTCACCTATAAATTCTGAGCCGCTCTAGCGCGCCGTCAGCTTCTTGATCAGATCCACTTCGTCCTGCCGGTACGGCTTGCCGTCCGCCTGGAAAACCTCGTGGAACCAGATCGCCGGCTCGCGGTCGGTATAGGGCCGCTCCCACGAATCCCACGGCAGATTGGTCTGCGTCTTGCCCACCACAAGCCCCCAGTTGATGGCCGCCACCTTGTAGCGCTTGGCCACCGGCAGCGTGCTCGCGAAGGTGCTCTTGTTTCCGCGCGCCATATACTCCGTGCATAACAGCGGACGCTTGTAGACCTGCAGCCATAAGATGCGCTTTTCAAACTCAGCCGCGTCGTCATAGTTGTGGAAGGACATCACATCCGACATCTCCAGTTGGATCCTATCGACGGCGCTCAGCTTGGCGGGGCTGGACCAATCGCCCTGCCACACACCGCTCGTCAGCGGCTGCGACGGCTTCCCTGCCCTCGCCCACTGAAACACCTTGGGCAGCAGCTGCTCCACCAGTGCGATCTTGTTCGGCAACTCGACCTTGCCATAGCTCGACGTCGTCGGATTGTCCGGCTCGTTCCAGAGGTCCCACGCCAGAATGCGTTGATCGTGCGCGAAGGCTTTCACAATGCCGGTGACGTAGGCTTCCAGCCGCGGGTACTGCGCCGGGTCCTTCAAAGCATTCGCGCCGGGGCTCTGCACCCATCCGGAGTTGTGGACTCCGGGGGTGGGCGCGCGCTGCTGGCCCAGGCGTGGAAACGGGTCCCAACACGAGTCAAACAGCACGAAAATGGGTCTGATCCGATGCTTATTTGCCACTTCCAGGAACGTTTTGACGCGTTTTTGCATGCCTGCGGCATCCTGTTGCCACAACAGGTCGTGCAGGAACACGCGCATGGTGTTCATGCCGATGCTCTGCGCCCAACCGAGTTCGCGATCGATCTCGGCGATGTTGAACGTGTCCGCCTGCCACATCTCCAACTGGTTGATCGCGCTAGCGGGCGTGTAGTTGGCGCCCACCAGCCAGGGCTGTTTCGCATACCATTTGTTGGCGGCGTCCTCGGTCCAGCGGGTTTGCGCGGACGCGGCAAAGGCGCCCAGCATCAGCATCAGTATTGGTACTCTCATGATTCGCCCAACAGTCTATCGTTGACCATGACAGCCGAACAACAACTGCGCGAGAAACTGCGCAAGATCTACGCGCTCTTCGAGGGCGCCACCACGCCCGGTGAGCGCAGCGCCGCCGCGGCAGCGATCGAGCGCGTCAAGAGATCGCTGGCCGCCACCCAGCAAGAGGAGCCGCTAACCGAAGTTCAATTTTCGATGCCGGATCGCTGGCAGCGCCGGCTCTTTTCCGCGCTGTGCCGGCGCTATGGGTTGAAGCCCTACCGCTACAAGCGGCAGCGCTATACGACGGTGATGCTGCGAGTTCCGCGCTCGTTCCTGGACCGCACGCTTTGGCCCGAGTATCTGGAGCTGCGGTCTGCGCTGAACGAATACCTGAACGACGCCACGGAGCGCATCATCCGGGAAGAGGTCTTTGGCGATGCCGGGGAGGCGCCGGAACGCGCCGATTGACCGCTCAGGCGAGCGCCGGCCTGATGACGTAGACGCGCCCCGTGCTGGTGTTGAAGGTGAGGGCGCCATCGGCCGCCGCGGTCTTGACGGCCTTGCCATTCAGGGTGACGGCCATCGGTATGTCCGCCCGGAGTTGCAGCGGATTGCCGCGCAAGGACCGTACGCGCGCCTCTTTGAGCCGCCCGCCGCTCCATTCCATATCCACCTCAAATGCGCCGCGCGCACGCAGCCCCTTCACGCGCCCTTCGCCCCACGCCTTGGGCAGCGCCGGCAGCAGGAACATCTCGCTGGCATGGCTTTGCAGGAGCATCTCGGCGATGCCGGCAGTGCCCCCGAAATTGCCGTCGATCTGGAACGGCGGATGTGTATCGAACAGGTTGGGCAGCGTGCAGGTGCGGATCAGCATGCCCCAAAGCTTGTAGGCGCGCTCGCCGTCGCGCAGACGCGCCCAGAAATTCATCTTCCAGGCAGTGGACCAGCCGGTGGATTTGTCGCCGCGCACCTCCAGCGTTTTGCGGGCCGCGGCGGCCAGCTCCGGCGTGCGCGTGAGGGAGACCTGCTCGCTGGGATGCAGCGTGAAGAGCGGCGAAACGTGGCGGTGCTGCGGCTCCGGCTCGTCGTAGTCCTCCACCCACTCCATCAGCTTGCCGGTGCGCGGGCTGATGCGGAGCGGCGGCAGCTTTGCCAGCGCGGCCTCACAGCGGGCGCGGAATTCGGCATCGGTTGCTAGTAATTTGGAGGCCGAGACGCAGTTCTGCAGGAGGTCGCGGCAGATGGCGATGTCCATCGTCGCCGCATAGGTGAACATCGCCACCGTACCGTCTTTTTTGCGGAAACTGTTCTCGGGCGAGTGCGACGGCGCGGTGACCAGCATGCCGGCGACGGGTGTGCCGGCGGGCGCTTCCACCAGAAAATCGAGGACGAACTCGGCGGCACCCTTCATCAGCGGATAGCCGCGCTTTTCGAGAAAGACGCGATCGGCGGTAAAGCGGTAACGTTCCCAGGGGTGCTGCGCGAGCCACGCCGCGCCCATGGGCCACACGCCCCAGATGCCATCGGCCGGCGCTGTGTAGCCGAAGATATCGGAGAGGTGATGCACCACCCAGCCGCGCGCCCCATAGTGAACCCTGGCCGTGCGCGAGCCGGGCTGGACCAGCGAATCCATGTAATCGAACAGCGGCGTGTGGCACTCGCTGAGGTTCGCCACCTCGGCCAGCCAGTAGTTCATCTGCAAGTTGATGTTCGTGTGGTAATCGGCATTCCACGGCGCATTCATCTGATCGTTCCAGACGCCTTGCAGGTTCGCCGGCAGCGTGCCGGGCCGCGAGCTGCCCAGCAGTAGATAGCGCCCATATTGGAAGTAGAGCGCGGCGAGCGATTCATCCGCCTCGCCCGCCTTGACGCGGGCCAAGCGCTCGTCGGTGGGCAGCGCGGCCAGTGCGCCATTGGCGGGCAATTCCAGAACGACGCGCCGGAAGTAGACCTGGTGATCGGCGGTGTGTGCGCGCTTGAGCTCGGCAAACGGTTTTTGCGCGGCAACCAGGGTCTTCGAGACGATGCCTTCCACGGATTGCGCGCGGAAGCTGGTGCCGGCAGCGACGCGGATCACCACCTCGTCGGCGCCCTCCACCACCACGGTATTACCGTCCACCTTGAGCGCGCCGCCCTTGGCCTGAGTAGTCAGCTTGCCCTCAAAGCGCAGCCCCTTGTTCTGCTGCGACTTCGGATCGATGGCCGTCAGTTGGCCCCGCAGGATCAGCGTGCCGGGGTTGGAAGGATCGGCGTTGGTGAGCCCTTCCTGGGAGCGCTCCAGGCGGATGCGCAGGTTGACGGCGCCGGGCTTGCTGCCCGCGACGCGCACGACGATGACCTGGTCCGGCGCGGAGACAAACGCTTCCCGCGTGTATTGCACCCCGCCCGCCACGAAGGTGGTGGTGGCTACGGCGGTGTCCAGATCCAATTCCCGCCGGTACTCGGCGGCGCCCGCGGCGGCGGGCATCTCCAGGATCAGGTCGCCCAGCGGCTGATAGCTTTGAACCTTGTCGGGCACGCCCATCAGGGTCTTCGATCCCAGCACGGTGGCCTCCAGCTCTTTCCCTTCGAAGAGCAACCGGCGCACGTCGGGCAAGTTCTTCAACGCGATGGGATTGTTGACATCCCGCTCAAACCCGACCCAGATGGTCTCCTCATTGAGCTGGATCCGCTCCTTTTCGATACCGCCAAAGACCATGGCGCCCAGCCGTCCGTTGCCCAATGGAAGCGCTTCCACCCAGGTGCGCGCCGGCTGCCGGTACCACAGCACATTGCTGCGAGGAAGGAGTGTTTCAGCAGCATTCATTGTCATCAAACCGCAACCTGCGGAGGCAATAAACGTCCTGCGGCGCAGGCTAGCGGACCCGAGTGTCTGGTATGCTGGAGTTGAGCGTTTCATTCTTACCTAAGAGAGAGGATACTCCTACCCAATGGCAGTCAAAGTAGCTATCAATGGCTTCGGCCGCATCGGACGTAACGTCCTGCGCGCTGGTCTTAACAATCCTGGCATCGAATTCGTGGCCACCAACGATCTGACCGATACCAAGACACTGGCGCACTTGCTCAAGTACGACTCCGTGCTCGGCCCGCTGGACGCGAAGGTCGAGTGTGGCGCTGATTTCATCACCGTCAACGGCAAGACCATCAAGGTTTTCTCCAGCAAGGACCCCGCTACCATCGACTGGTCCAGCCTCGGCGCCCAGATCGTTGTCGAGTCCACCGGCCACTTCACCGACGCCACCAAGGCCAAGGCTCACCTGCAGGGTACGGTCAAGAAGGTCATCATCTCCGCGCCGGCGAAGAATGAGGACATCACGCTCGTCCTCGGCGTGAACGACGACAAGTACGACGCCGCCGCCCACCACATCGTCTCCAACGCCAGCTGCACCACCAACTGTCTCGCCCCGTTCGTCAAAGTCATCCACGACAAGTGGGGCGTTGACAAGGGCTCGATGACCACCATCCATAGCTACACCAACGACCAGAAGGTCCTCGACTTCCCGCACGCCGACCTGCGCCGCGCCCGCGCCGCCGCCATCAACATGATCCCGACGTCCACGGGCGCGGCCAAGGCTATCGGCCTGGTCATGCCTGAGCTCAAGGGCCGGCTCGACGGTTACTCCATGCGCGTCCCCACGCCGAACGTCTCCGTTGTTGACCTGGTGGTCTCCCTGAAGACCAACGCCACTGCCGAAGAGATCAACGCCGCGTTGGTTGCCGCCGCCGACGGCCCGCTCAAGGGCATCCTCAGCTACACCAATGATCCGGTGGTCTCCAGCGACATGCTGAAGAACCCCCACTCCTCCATCGTGGACCTCGCTCTGACCAAGGTCATCGACGGCAACTTCGCGAAGGTGGTTTCCTGGTACGACAACGAGTGGGGCTATTCCTGCCGTGTGGTCGACCTCGCCCTGCTCATGGCCAAAAAGGGCCTGTAAGCCTTTTCGCAGTGTTCGTTGAAAGAGCCCCGGGTGTCCCGCCACCCGGGGCTCTTTGTTTGCCTACCTGATTGCCAGCTGGAGTTCGAGCTTTACCGTGCGCGGCGGCAGACACTGCTTGTCGTCGCAGACCTGGTAGCGGACATGGACGGCCAGCGGGGCGGCGCCGGGCTTGGCGTCCTTCGCCACTGCCAGAGGCAGCACAAACTCCGCGCCCCCTTCGTACGACTCCACGTCCATCTGAAACGTATCGTCGAACTTGCTGAGCGGCGCCGAAGCGTCGATGGCGCCTGCCAGACGGAACGGCTGCCCCTCGGGCATGACGATGGTGGTGGCGATAGGGCCGCCCTCCATCTTCTTCAGCGAATAGAGGTGCCAGCCGGGCGCGATGGTGGCTGTCACCGTCACTGCCAACTTGCCGCCCGCCTTGGCGGCACTGCCTGCCGCAGGCGCACTGACGGCCCACTGCACGGGCGCGGTCTGCATCAGCAGCGCGAACAGCAGTGCGGGCGCGATCACGGCTTGGCCTCGGCGTAGACCGACTGGAGCACGGCCTTGGTCTTGACGTCCTGGACAAACGCCACCACGGCCAGATCGGCGGCATCGAGGGCGGACTTGTACTCCATGAACCGGAACTTGCCGTCCTTGTTGTGCCGCTCGTCGTGCTTTTCGAAATCGGCGATGTGCTTCTCCAGACCGGCCGCCACGGCCGCCAGATGGAACTCATGCGTTTCGGACTTCGCCTTCTCGCCTTTCAGCGGGAAGGTGGCGATGGAACGAACCACCATGGGGTGAAAGCGGATGCCATTTTCGCCTGAGTAGCGCAGCTCCTTTTCCAGGAGAAGAACGTTCAGCACCAGGTCGGCGGAGTCCTTGGCGACGTCCGTCACCGAGACGCTGGCCCGTACCACGCGGCCGTCGTTTGAGGCGGCAAGTTTCATCGCGGCAAACGGCTCGGCCGTCAGTTGCTTGTCGACCGTTTGGCGGATCTTCGTTTCGAGATCGACAGCCATGTCGCGCGTACCGCCGCCGGTAGTGGCGTTTCCATCGATGGCGTACGTGGGGACACCGCGGCCCTCCTGCCACTTCCAGCGCGCCACAGTGTCGGTGTTGGACATGGGGTCCGGCCTGGGGATGTGCTCGTGATACATCACCACGGCCACGTCAGAGCGGCTGTAGCGCTCCAGGACGGCATCGAACGAGAGATCCGCTGCCAGGCAAGGCCCGCAACCCGCGCCCGTGTAGACCTCCGCCAGCACTACCCGAGCTGAACGCTGCCCGGTCGTCCGATATTTCCCGGTGTGGATTGGGCTGGGGAAGACGGCTTTGTAGCGTTCGTCGAGGAACTCCTGTTGGCCGGCCTCTGAGCCCTTCACCTTCAGATACGCCTCGCTGAACTTCCTGCGCGATTCGGGTGTGGCGCGTGCCAGCATGCCCTGTGCGTAGTAGGCGAGAGCTTCGGGGCCCTTGCCTTCCTTCAGGAGAACGTCGCCCACGGCGAGGGCCGCGGCGGCGAATGACGGGTTGCCCTTCAGCGCCTCCAGGAAGACCGGCTTGGCCTCGGCGCGCTTGCCACGCACCAGGAGAGCCTGACCGAGCGTCTCGTTCATGCGCGCCCGCTGCCCTTCGTAACGGGATCGGCTGGGCGATTCGCCCTTGGCCTGCGCCGCAAACGCCTCCCATGTATACTGCTCCACGGCCAGGCGGGCGGCGCGCTCCGCGTCTTTGGGCAGCTGCTTCGCGCCGTTCAGCTCCGCGGCCAGGAACCGGTTCAGATCAGCGGCGTCGGCCGGCGGGAGCGTTTTGTTTATTGCATTGGTGCGCCGCACGGCGTCCTTGGGATTCACAGCCAAGGCAGCCGAGATCAACTCGCGCCTGGCAGTACCCGCCCGGTTGCTCGCCGGGTACTCGGCCAGAAACCGGTCCAATGCGGCGACCTTCGCCGCCGGCTCTTTCAAGCGGTAGGCGGCCTGGTAAGCCTTGGCATCGGAGGTTTCCTGCGCCAACAACGAGGCGGCGCAGAGCAGAGCGGTAATCAAGACACGCATATCTTGATTGTCGCTCTATTCGGGCACCACCCGCACGGCCCGGTTGGCCGTCGCCGCCTTGCCGCTGCCGTCCCTGGCGTAGACAAACACGCGGTAATTCCCCGGCGCCGCGGGCAGCTTCAGTTCCGTGGTGGAACCGCTGGCCTGCGCCAGCACGGCCGTGGATTCCTCACGATCGCCGCCGGTGGATGGGTTGTTCGAAACGTCCTGGCGCAGGTCCCATTCCAGCTTGAGCGGGCCGCCCTCGGGATCGGCGGCCTGGACGCTGCATTGCAGCCGCCCTTTTGTCTGGGTGACGGTGATGCCGGTGATCCGCGGCGCGCGATCCTTGGGCCACTGTCCGGTCCAGGAGTGGCTGATGGCGTCCACCGTGTCCAGGGGCGTGCCATCGGGCAGGAACATCCCGTACCAGGTGTGGGTCTTCTCCTGCTTCTGCCCCCAGAGGAAGACGTAAGAGCCGAGGCAGCGCGGCTGCCCGGCCACGGCGTGGGCGTAGGCCTTTTCGTAGAACGCGGCCTTCTCCGTGCTGGTGTCCTCGATGGGCATGCCCCACTCCGTCTTCGCCACCTCCCAGTGGCCGCGCGGGCCAAACTCAGTCACCAGCCACGGCTTCTTCCAACCCTGCGCCGCCAAAGCCTCGGGCAGCCTGAGCATGCCGCCATAGGCGTTGACGCCTACGGCGTCGAGCGTGGGGCAGTGCTCGGCGAGGTCCACCAGATTAGACTTGCCGGCGCCGGCAATTACCGTGATGACGGGATGGTCCGGATCCTCCTGCTTCACGATGCGCGCCAGTTGCTCCACCTCTTTCCAGATCATGAGGCGCTGCTCGGGCGTGGCGTTCAACTCCGTCTCATTGCCCAGCGCCCACATCAGTAGCGCGGGGTGCCCTTTGAGCGCCCGGACCGTCTGGCGCGCCTTTTCCCGTTGGGCGGTTACGCGCGCCTTGTCGTTGTAATCGAAGCCCTGGCGCGGCTTGCCGACGTTGAGGCCGGCCAGAATGGTGAGCCCGTGCTTTTGGGCCTCGTCGAGCAGTTCCCTGGTGGGCGCGCCCCATGTGCGGCACGAGTTTCCGCCGGCGGCGGCCAGCAGGTCCATGCGCCAGGTACCGCCCGCACCTTTGATGTAGTAGGGCCGGCCGCCGCGCTCCAACTGAAAACCATTGCCGCTAGCCATGATGCGAACCTGCGCGGGCAATACGCCACCCGCTATCATCAGCAAGAACACTAGTTTCATGACGCCGACCATTCTACGCTCCTTCGTGCGCACGGTTTTGCTTGCCCTCTCCATCGCCGCGATGCTGTTGGGACAGGGCATGGCCTCGCGCGGAGTGAAGCCCCAGCCGCGCGCCAAGTTCAGCGGCAAGCCGTGGGACTCCAAGCTGACCAACATCGCCGCGCAAGCTGGCCTCACAGCGCCCACTATCTTCGGCAACGAGACCAACGTGCAGTACATCAGCGAGACCTCCTCTGGCGGCATTGCGTTTCTCGACTACGACAACGATGGCTGGCTGGACATCTTCATCACGTCCGGTACTCGTTTTGAGACTCCGCCGCCGGGCGCGACGAACCGGCTCTACCGCAACAATCATGACGGCACGTTTGCCGATGTGACGGAGAAGGCGGGCCTGACGCGCACCGGCTGGGCGCAGGGCGTGACCGTGGCGGATTACGACAACGACGGCAGGCTGGACATCCTGGTGACGTACTGGGGGGATAACGCGCTGTACCACAACAACGGCGATGGAACGTTTACCGACGTCGCCGCCAAGGCCGGCCTGATCCACTCTCCGGCGCCGGACCGCCCCATCTGGCACGCCGGCGCGGCGTTTCTCGACTACGACCGGGACGGACGCCTGGACCTCTTCCTGAGCGTGTATGTGGATTACGATCAGGCCCGTACGCCGCGCCCTGGAGAATCGTCCAATTGCAACTGGAAGGGCGTCGCGGTGCCGTGCGGCCCGCGTGGCTTGAAGCCGGCGCGGCACTACCTGTATCACAACAAGGGCGACGGCACGTTTGAAGATGTGAGCGTGAAGAGCGGAATCTCCCAATCGCGTTCGTCCTTCGGCATGACCGTGCTGACAGCCGATTTCGATGAAGACGGCTGGCAGGATATCTATGTGGCGTGCGATTCCACACCCAGCCTGTTGTTCCGCAACAACCACGACGGGACGTTCACGGAGGAGGGCATTGAGCGAGGCATCGCGCTCAACGATGACGGCATGGAGCAGGCCGGCATGGGCCTGGCTCTGGCGGACTTCAACGGCGACGGCATCCTGGATATCTTCAAGACCCACTTCGCGGACGACACGCAGATGCTGTATCAGGGCGACGGCAAGGGCCAATATCGTGATGTTTCGCTGAAGGTTGGCATTGGCGTGGAGACGCGTTTCATCTGCTGGGGCGTGGGCATGCCGGATCTGGACAATGACGGCTGGCCGGACATCCTGCTGGTGACGGGCAGCGTGTACCCGGAGGTGGAGAAGGACCTGCCGGCGTATCCCTACCGCACGATCCCGCTGATGTTCCGCAACCTGGGCAACGGCAAGTTTGAGCAGCTGATCGAGATGGCAGGTCCGGCGATGCTGGAGGGGCATTCGTCGCGGGGCTCCGCGTTTGGCGATTTCGATAACGACGGCGATGTAGATGTGGTGATCTGGAACCGGAACGAGCCGCCGTCGCTGCTGCGGAACGACTTGAAGTCGTCGAATCACTGGCTGCAGGTGCGGCTAACGGGGACGGTATCGAATCGCAGCGCCATTGGGGCACAGGTGACGCTGGAGTTTGCAGGGCGCAAGAGCGCGCAGGTGGTGTTGAGCCAATCGAGCTTTTATTCGGCGAGTGATCTCCGGCTGCATTTCGGGTTGGGGGCGGCGACGGGGGCTGAGATCGTCGTGCGGTGGCCCACGGGGAAGCGGGAGCGTTTCGCCGCTGCGAAGGTGGATACGGTGTTGGCTTTGAAGGAAGGATCGGGCAAGCCCGTGAACTGAGCGCCCATGCCCCGCCGCGTCTCCATCCCGCTCCTCTACACCACCTTCGCTGCCACTGCGGCGGCTGCTGCCATTCTGCTTTCCTGGACTCCGCTCGCAGCGCAGTTCGACAACAATATATACGACTACCTGTTCCGCCTGCGCCCGACGCAGCGCCCGGATACCGGCGCGGCGCTGGTCACCTTCGACGAACGCTCGCTGAGCGAGCATGGCGGCATCCGGGGCATGCGCCGCGCGCTCGCTGCCGCGCTCACGCAAATGGCTGCAGCTCCGCCCAAGGTGGTGGCCGTCGATTTGACTCTCGCCGATGGCGGCGACGAGACCGAAGACGCCGCGCTGGAGGCCGCCTTCGCGCGCACCGCGAACCTGATCCTCGGCAGCGAGATGATGCCCGACTCCTCCGCGTGGCAGGACCCCATCCCGCGTTTCCGGCGTTCGGCCAAGGCGCTGGGCCATGTCCATGCCATGGCGGGCCCTGACGACGAGATCAACCGCCGGGTGGCGTTGGAGCGCGTCTCCGGCCGCACGCGCCGTTGGGCGCTCTCGCTGGAGGCTCTGCGGCTGGCCACGGGGGCGGCGGAGATCGAGAGCTCGCCCACGGATCTGACGCTGGGCGGGCGGGTGATCAGATCGCGCTGGGATGAGGGCCGCCCGCTGTGGGTGCGCTACCGCGATCCGGCGGCGATGGTGCGCATCCCCATCGGCGACGTCATCGCCGGCCGGCGTCTGGCAGAGCTGCAGGGCCGAATTGTCTTCATCGGCGTCACGGCGCAATCGGCCGTACAGGACCGGCTTTTTACGCCGCTCTCCGGCGGCATCCCGATGCCCGGCGTGATCATTCACTCGCAGGCCTACGAGACGATGGCGGCATCGGACCTTATCCACGAAACCGGGCCGCTGATCCCGCTGCTGCTGGCGCTGCTGGTGGCGGCGCTGGCCGCTGCGCTCTTCACGCTGGCGCGCGGCTGGCTCTCCTACGCCGCCGCCGCGGTGCTGCTGGTGGCCGTCCACACCACACCCTATTTCTGCTTTACCCAAGGCATCATCCTGCGGCCCTTCGCGCCGCTGGCCGCAGCCTGGTTGGCTGTGCTCACCTGCGCCGGATTGCAGTATTTCTACGTGCGCCGGCAGCTCTCCGATAGCGAGGCCACCACCACGCGTTATCAGCAGGCCTTCCACTTTGTGGCGCACGAGATGCGGACGCCACTCACGGCCATTCAGGGCTCCAGCGAACTGATCACGCGCTACAATCTGCCGGACCCGAAGCGCAAGGAGCTCGGGCAGATGATCAACTCGGAATCGAAGCGTCTGGCCAAAATGATCACGACATTTCTCGATGTGGAGAAGCTCACCGCCGGCCAGATGGAGCTGCGGCTCTCGACGTTCCCCTTGCAGGAGCTCGTCGATCTCTGCTATCAGCGGGCGCTGCCTCTGGCCGAGCGCAAGCAGATCCGCATCACTTCAGACATCGCGGAAGATCTCCCGATTCACGCCGACCGGGAACTGCTGGAATATGCGCTGTATAACCTGATTACGAACGCAATCAAGTACTCGTCGCCGGAGACGGACATCCTGGTTTCGGCCCGCGCCACGCCGCAGGAGATGAGCATCTCCGTGCAGGATCATGGCATGGGCATGGACGCGCAGGAGGTGAAGAACCTCTTCCGCAAGTTCTATCGCACGCGGCGGGCCGAACAATCGGGCGAGATGGGGACGGGCATCGGGCTTTCGATTGTGCAGCAGATCGTCAGCGTGCACAGCGGCCGCGTGGACGTGGCCAGCGAGCCGGGCAAGGGCTCCACTTTCACGGTGGTGCTGCCGGCCACGATACACTAGAGATTCTTATGGCCTCGATGCTGTTGGTGGAAGACGATCCATCGGTCCGCTCGACAATCACCACATTCCTGGAGCTGGAAGGCTACACGGTGGAGGCTGTGTCCTCCACGCGGGAGGCATTCGCGCGCCTGAGCAGCCGCAGCTACCCCATCGTCATTTCCGACATCTACATCGACGACCACACCGGCATCGACATTCTCAAGGCCGCCCGTGCGGCCAACGAGGCGTGCTATGTGATCCTGATGTCGGCCCGCGGCAGCATGGAGACGGTGATGGCCGCCACGCGCGGCGGCGCCTTTGATTATCTGGCCAAGCCGTTTGAGCTGGACGACCTGCTGACCATCGTCAAGCGCGCCGAGGGTGTGGGCAGCACGGCCGAAGAAGACGACGACGATGACTTTGAGACCGAGGAGCCGCTTTCCACGGGAATGATCGGCAGCTCCGCCAAAATGGTGGAGATTTATAAGACGGTTTCCCGGGTGGCGCCGACCGACGCCCTCGTACTGATTGAGGGCGAGACCGGCACGGGCAAGGAGCTGATCGCACAGATGCTCCATGCCAACTCGTTGCGGGCGACGCTGCCGTTCATGCCCGTGGACTGCGCCTCGCTGGCGCCGTCGCTAATTGAGAGCGAGCTCTTCGGCGCCATGAAGGGCGCCTACACGGGAGCGGATCGCGATCGCACCGGCGTTTTTGAAGCGGCCCATGGCGGCACGGTGTTCCTCGACGAGATCGGGGAGATCGACATGAACTTCCAGCTCAAGCTGCTGCGCTTTCTCCAGGAAAAAGAGGTGCGCCCGCTGGGCTCGTCGCGCGCCAAGAAGGTGGACGTGCGCATCCTGGCGGCCACGAATAAGAATCTGCGGAAGATGGTGGAAGAGGGCAAGTTCCGCGAGGATCTGTGGTACCGCCTGGACGTGGTGCGGATCAGCGTGCCGGCGTTGCGTGAGCGCACCGGCGACGTGCCGCTGCTGGTGGGCGCGTTTCTGAAGAGATATAACGAGCGCTACAGTCTGGAGACGCGCATCACCGAGAGCGGCATGAAGGCGCTGAGCGAGTACACATGGCCCGGCAACGTGCGTCAACTCCAGCATATGTGCGAGCGGCTAGTGATCCTGGCTCCCGGCGGGCGAATCACCGAAGACGCCGTTGAAGATGCAGTGCGCTCCGCCAGCCCAAACGATCAGGCCAGCGAGTCTCTGGCCGATACGGAAATGGAGCAGATCCGCAAAGTATTGGCCGCAGCGGGAGGGAACAAAAGCCGGGCGGCCAGAATCTTAGGTATTGAGCGCAAGACGTTATACCGTAAGCTGGAGCGGATGGGCCTGGCCTAAGGCCAGGAGTGTGCGGCAACTCCGTTCGCCCTGCGCCCCCCACGTCGAGGTTTTCAACACCGCTTCGTAACCGTGTGATAACAAACAGAATAAATGTTTACGGATTTCGCGCGTTTCGGCGTTAGAATGAGTCAGCTCGCAATCATACGGGAAGTCCCTTAGATTCTGTTGATGGGAGGTACATTCCATGTTCGAGTCTCTCGACGAGCAAATGAAGCATGACGACGCCGAGACGTCCACCCCTAAGGAGCGCATGCTCAAATGGGTTTTGGTTGGTCTGGTCTCAATCGTCCTGTTTGGCGGTCTGTATATGGGTGTCCGCCTGCTGGAATAGCGGAGGGCGCCCATCTGAACTGAAACAAAGCACTCCCTGACGGCTGCGTCCAGGAATCGAATCCTGAAGCGTGGCCGGCAGGGAATGTTTGTCTTTGGTTGCTAGAAAGCGGCTTGTAAGGCCAGGTTGGCCGGTCCAAGTTGCTTCATCACGTCTTTGACCGCGATCGTGTATTCGCGCCTCGGGTTGTAAAGCCGAAGCACCTGGTCAATGTTTTTGTCGCGGTAGAGCCGGGACGTACCCAGTTGCGCGGCGACCGAGTAGATCCCCTCGCGGGTGCTGCGGAACTTGCGTTTGCAGTTATCCCAACCGAACATGTTGTTGTTATGAGCTTCCTTGCCGCCCGTGGACTCGATAAAGCTCAAGCTCGGCAGGAGCCGCCAATCCAGATCGTTCTGATCTGCTGCTTGAATGAAGTCGTCTGCGTAGACATGGGCCGGACAGTCGCGGTCCAGGAAGAACTGCTTGACTCTCAACATCCTTGGGTCGGATTGCTCCACCAAATCGGCGGGGCGTTCGTCGGGGTCAGCAGCCGTGGAACCGGCCAGCAGGCCTGCAAACAAAACCAATCCTCTGGATATCGCTGTCTTCATCAATAGAAACAATCCCCTCTCAGGTTTGTGTTGCCAGTTTGTTTTGGAATCTGCGTCCACCGGATGTTGGCCGGTGTTAGGTTGATTTGAGGAACTCCGTTGGTGCCCACCGGTTGCGGTGGACGCCACTGTTTCCTGCGCGGCAGCGGGCGGCGAGTGCGGCCCCCTGCGAATGCTATGTTCGCGCTTAACGCATGAAGCTTATTATAGCATAAATGCCGCCCATGTCTACACATTTATACCATTGAAAACAAAGGAGTTATAAATCTCAATAGTACTAGATGGGCTATTCAGATGGGAATTTCCGGGCCGCGCTTGCCGGCTTTTTCGGGGGGCACGGACGCTCCTCCTTTGTGATACCGTGAGAGGTTGCGGAGGTTGTGAAGCGAGGCCATGGGAACTCGATTCTGCCGCGGCGCCGGGAGACAGAAATGGTGAATGAGAAGGACTTAGCGTCGATCCGGGAGGCCCAGTCGAAGGTCGACGAAGCCTATCAGGCCTGGCTGGCGTACCGGAAGTTCTCGCAGGAACAGATCGACACGATTGTGGAAGCTGTTGCCTGCGCGGCGCGGGCCGCGGCCCGGCGGTTGGCTGAACTGGCAGTGACCGAGACCGGCATGGGCAACGTCGAGGATAAGCTCGCGAAGAACATGCTTTCGGGCGATCTGCTGCCGCGCGCCATCCGGGGGATGAAGACCGTCGGCGTGCTGCGCGAACTCCCGGATCAGCGCATCACGGAGATCGGCGTGCCGCAGGGTGTGATCGCCGCCATCTGCCCGACCACGAATCCGACGTCTACGGTCATCTACAAAACCATCCTGGCGCTCAAGTCCGGCAACGCCATTGTGCTCAGCCCGCATCCGCGCGCACGGCAATGTTCCTGTGAGACCGCGGCGCTGATGTCGGCGGCAGCGACAGCAGCCGGCGCACCCGAAGGTCTGATCCAGTGCGTGACCGGCTCAACGTTGGAAAGCACCGGCGCGTTGATGAAGCATCCGAAAACCGCCGTCATTCTCGCCACGGGCGGGTCCGGCATGGTGCGTGCCGCGTACTCTTCCGGCAAGCCGGCGTTTGGGGTTGGTCCGGGCAACGTGCCGGTGCTGGTGGACGCCTCGGCCGATATCCCGGTCGCGGTGGAGCGGATTGTTAGCGGCAAGAAATTCGACTACGGCACGGTGTGCTCCAGCGAGCAGACTTTGGTGGCCGAGCGCAGTCTGCGGGAGCGCATCCTGGGCGAACTGGCGCGGCAGCGGGCGTTTCTGATGAATGAGGAACAGCGCCGGGCTGTCGAGCGCACTCTGTTTGCCCATGGCACTACCGTGAGCGCCGAGTGCGTCGGGCAATCCCCGCAGAAGATCGCGCAGCTTGCCGGGCTCACGGTTCCGGCCGACGCCACGATCCTCTGCGCCGAGATCCAGGGCGTGGGCAAAGAACATCCGCTTTCGGCGGAGAAGCTCTCGCCGGTGCTGGCGCTGCTCTTCACGCCGTGCTTCGATACCGCGCTGGATGCGTGCGAAGCGATCCTTCAATTTGGCGGTCTGGGCCACACCAGCGCCATTCACGCGCAGGACGAGGCCCAGGTGCGCCGCTTTGGGCTCAGAATGCCCTCCTTCCGCGTCCTAGTGAACACGGGCGCACCACAGGGCTCGGTGGGCATCACGACCGCGCTACAGCCCGCTATGACGCTGGGCTGCGGCGCCATTGCCGGCAACATCACCGGCGACAACATCGGCCCGCTGCACTTGGTGAACATCAAGCGCATTGCTTGGGCGGTGCGAACGGTGGAGGCGGCGATGGCTCCTGAGACGAAGTCGCCGAGTTTGGAGAAGTCCGCGCTGCTCAGCGCGGTGGAGCGGCATCTGGCAGGATGCGGCATCACGCTAAGCTCCGCGGTAGCGACCCCGGCAGTGCCGTCGTGTGGTTGTGGCCCGAAGCCGGCAGACGCTGCGCCCGCGGCGCCGCCCGCGCCACCTCCGGCACCGCCGCCGCTCAAGATCGCCGCATTCGTCTGCGAAGACGACGTGCGCGCGGCCATTCAAAGCAAGAAGAAGATATTCATCGGCCCCCGGACCATCGTCACGCCCGCGGCGAGAGACCTCGCCGCCGATGGTGAGATCCTGGTGATGGCCGAGCGATAGCGGCCACAAAGACGTGCACCATGCGACCAAACCTTGATTCGTTATCCGAAGAGATCCTACAGTACATCAAGAGCGAGAACATAATCTTGTTCCGCTCGATGAGCCGCGCCGCCGATCAGGTGCGCTTCATCGACTGGGATACGGATCACGAGCCCGATTTCCGCCGCTTCATTGAGTGCGCTATCCGCCTCGGGGTCCGGTTGATCCACTTCCACAACCGTGAATTCCGCTCCCATCACCGCGAGGAAGCGCTGGCGATGCTGGAGGACCTGGGCCTGAGCCGCGAAGCCAAGCGCGAGTTGGAGCGCCGCATTCGCGATCTCGCGATTTACGAAGGTTTCACATGCGCCGTCGAGCTGACGTTCGACTACGAGAACCGAGTCTACCTGTACGAGATGCAGACGGAGTGGTATGAGGAGTGGCAGGACATCCTGGACGACCTGGAGCTGGACACGGATGTTGACGGCGACGAGGCCTCCGGCTTCGGCGGATTCTACTCGAACAATTGAGCAGAATGCAGCCTCTCGCCCGCTGGACCCTGGCAGACATTGATCTTGAGGAGGCCGCCGTGCTGGCCGAGCGTTGCGGACTGCAAGGCCCGGCGGCCCGCGTGCTGTGGTCGCGCGGATTCCGCACAGCGCAGGCGGTGGAGCATTTCCTGCATCCGCGCCTGACCGATCTATATGACCCGTTTCTGCTGACGGGCATGGAAGCAGCGGTGGAGCGAATCCGAACGGCCGTGCGGCGCAAGGAACGCATCATGGTCTACGGCGACTACGACGTGGATGGAGTCTCCAGTGTCGTGATCCTGACGAAAATGCTGGAGTTGCTGGGACATGAGGCGACCAACCACGTTCCGGACCGGCTGAAGGACGGCTACGGGATGCAGATCCCGGTGGTGGAGAAGGCAGCGGAGGATGGCGTCACGCTGATCATCAGCGTGGACACGGGCATCCGCGCGATTGAGGCAGTGAAGGCCGCGCGCCAGGTGGGCGTCGACGTTATCATTACCGATCACCATCTGCCGGAGGAGGAACTGCCGCCGGCGGTTGCCATCCTCAATCCGAACCAGCCGGGTTGTCTCTACCCCAACAAGAACCTCTGCGGGGCCGGCGTGACGTTCAAGCTGATCCAGGCACTGATGGAGCGCGAGAACTGGTCGCCGGACCGACTGGTGCGGTACTGTGATTCGTTCCTGGTGATGGCTGCCATCGCCACGGTAGCGGACGTGGTGCCGTTGACGGGCGAGAACCGGGTGATAGTCAAGCGCGGGCTGGATGGGCTGGCAAAGACGCGCAATCCGGGGCTGCGCGCGCTGCTGCTTTCGAGTGGCGCGGATATGAGCGGTCCGCTCTCGGCCACCGATGTCGGGTTCCGTGTTTCGCCGCGCATCAACGCCGCCGGGCGAATGGATCATGCCCGCGACGTGATTGAGCTGTTCCTGACCTCCGATGAGCAGCGTGCCCGCGACATCGCGCAGCGGCTCGATTCGCTCAATCTGGAGCGCCAGAAGACAGGCGAGGCGATTGTCAGGGCGATCCTCGAGGAGTGCGGCCCCGATGGCCCCGGGCTGGATCAGGCGGGCCTGGTGTTCTATTCGCCGGACTGGCATCGCGGCGTGGTCGGCATTGTAGCCAACCGCGTGGTGGAGGTATTCCATCGCCCGGCCATTGTGCTGGGACGGGACGAGAATACGGGCATGGCGCAGGGCTCGGGCCGGTCTATTCCTGGCTTCCATCTGTTGGACGCTTTGGGCAGCATCGGCGACGTCTTTGTGCGGTTCGGCGGGCACCGGCAGGCGGTGGGTGTCACGCTGGAAGAGGGTCGCGTGGACGAGCTGCGGCGGCGCTTCAACGACTATGCGCGGATCAATCTGTCGGACGCCGACATGGCTCCGGAGCGGGCGCTGGACGCTGAACTTTCCCTGGAAGAACTGACGGATCACGCGGCAGAGGAGATCCTGCATCTGGCGCCGTTCGGTCTGGGCAACCGTGCGCCGCTGTTTCTCGTGCGCAATGCCGAGATCCGGCAGAGCCCGGAGACGTTTGGCAAGGACCGGGACCATGTGCGGGTGCGGCTGTATCAGGGCGAGCGCTGCGTGTTCGCCAAGGCATGGCGATTTGCCGCGCGGATCGAGGAACTGCAGCCGGGAGCGCGGGTGGATGTGGCGCTCTCGATCGAGGCCGATTCGTTCAGTGCGAAGCGCGGCTTTGCACCGTGGGGCTCGACGATCCGGGACATCCGGCCCCCGGCCGCGATAGGATAGCGTTCGATGCTCTGGAAACTCTCCGGCGGCGCCAGGGGGATGCTCCTGGTGGCGGCCATCGCCGCCATCGGCGTGCTGGTTCCGCGCCGTTTCGGCTTTCTCTTTCTCGACCCCGCCATTCTGCTGTTGTATTCAGCCATTGCGGTGGTATTTGCGTCCAATTTCGTCGTGCGCGGCGTGGTGGGGCAGGACGACGAGCCATTGATCCGCCGGGTTGTACTCAACGGCGCGCTGTTTGGCTGGGTCTGCTGGCTGGTGATCCTGGGTGCGGCGCTGGCGGCGCTCTCGGCGAGGGCAGGCCGTCTGGTGATGCCGTCCGTGTTTTTGACCCTGGGGCTCATCGTGCTGACAGGCAGCGTTGCCTGGCTGGCTGCGTGCTTCGCGGCTCTGATCGCAATTAGCATGGACTCCGTGCGCACAGCGCAGGGGATGACGCGCATGGCCCTGTTTTTCGTTCTGCTGATCTTCATCGTATTGCCTCGCTTGCTCCCGGCCGCATGGCAGGCCGGCCTGGGGGGCCTGTTGACCAGCGGCAATCTGGGGCGCAACCTACTGCTGCTCAGCCCGCTGCCGGCGTACGCCGGATACTGGCTGATGAGCCGCGTGCACCGAGTCCTGGACGACCGGAGCACCCCACTTTCTATCACCTAAGGCCCTAAATTCGGGCGGGCATTCGACCGATAGGGAGAGGGTGAGTACGAACGCCACCCTACCTCTGCCTGTCGCGCAAGACGAAATCACCTTCGTTCCGCCGGTACCGGAGACGCTGGAAGATCTTGGGGTCGCCAAGTCCCTGGTGGAGGAGATGATCCTCAAGATTCTGTACTTCCGCGGAGACACCTCGGGCCGCGTGCTGGCCAACACGCTGGGCATCAATTTCAGCGTGATTGCGCCGCTGGTGGAGAACATGAAGCGGCAGCAGTTGCTGATGGCGAAGTCCAGCCTGGGCATGGGCGACATCAGTTCCACGTTTGCCACGACGGAAGCAGCACGCGAGCTCACCCGCGAATACCTGGAATCGAATAGCTACTGCGGACGCATCCCGGTGCCGCTGGAGCAGTACACGGTTGGCGTGAAGATGCAGCGCAACAAGACGGACTGGCTCAACAAGGACATGCTGCTCTCCGCGTTCAAGCACATGGTGATGAACGAGGCCACGCTGAGTCAGCTAGGCCCGGCTGTCAACGCCGGCAAATCGTTCCTGATCTACGGCCAGCCCGGCAACGGCAAAACGTACCTGGCCGAAGGACTATACAACATCGACAGCGAACCGATCTACGTCCCGTTCGCGATTGAGTTCCAGGGCCAGATCATTCAGGTTTACGACCCGATTTATCACCAGCGGGTGGACGAGGACGTACCCGAGGTGAGCGCCTTTCATCAGGAGCGCCAGTTTGACGGGCGCTGGTTCAAGGCCAAGCGGCCGTTCATCATGTCGGGCGGCGAACTGACGCTGGATATGCTGGACCTCAGCTTCAACCCGGCGTCGAAGGTCTACGACGCGCCGTTCCAGGTGAAGGCCAATAACGGCATCTACCTGATTGACGATTTCGGCCGGCAGAAGGTGACGCCGGCGGAGGTGCTCAATCGCTGGATCGTGCCGATGGAGCGGCGGATCGACTTCATGAACTTCCGCACGGGCGGCAAGGCGCAGATCCCCTTCGAGTGTTTCCTGGTATTTTCCAGCAACCTGAGGCCGGATCAGTTAGGGGATGAGGCGTTTCTACGCCGCATCCAGTACAAGATGTTCGTGCGCTCGCCACAGGTGGACGAGTTTAGAATTATCTTCCGCCGGTTCTGCCATTCGCACAAGATCGAATGCGAGGAGTCCGTGCTGGAGGACTTCATCGACCGGCGTTATTTGCGCACCGGCAAGAAATTGCGGCGTTGCCAGCCGCGTGACGTGATCTCGCACGCCATCGACCTGATCCGTTTTGAGCGCAAGCCGTACGTCCTCACCGCCGAAGTGCTTCATCGCGCGTTCGAGATGACCTTCGTCAGTGAGGAGTACGAGTTGTAGCCAGCTAGAAGCTCAGCCTGACGCCGAACTGAATGAGACGCTGATCCATGGCGGCAGTCCAGGCCTGGCTGGCCGGTGTTGTGATTTGCCCGAGCGTATCCACTGAGGCCGTAGTGTTGAGGCCCGTCACGTTGGTGTGGTTGAACAGGTTGGTGGACTCCATGAAGAACTCGGGGCGCCACCGCTCTTTGACGACGAAGGTACGCGAGTAGCGCAGGTTGAACTCATACAGATTCGGGGCGCGCACGGTGTTGCGGCCGACGAAGAGCGGCCTCTGATAGGCGTTGCCGGTGGAGGCATCGCCGTTGAGCGCGCGGTTACTGCCGAGGTTGAAAGCCTCGCCATGCTGGAGCACGACCGCCGCCGCGAAGCGGTTGTTGTTGGCCAGGTAGCGGAGGGCCTTGTTTTCCACCGTGGTGGAAGGAGTCCAAACGCCGTTGGCGTTGAAGGCGTGGCGGCGATCGGTGAGGGAATTGCCGCGATCCCGGCGGCGGTTGGTGGGATCGGAGAGCAGGAAGGCGCCGCTATCGATGTTGTTCTGCTCCGGCGCATCGTCGATGGCGTGGGACCAAGTCCAGGTCGCGAACATCTCGAAGCCGCGGGAGAATCGCTTGTTCACGGTGGTATTGAAGCCGTGATAGACGGACTGGCCGACGCTCTCCGCGCTGAGGATGTTGCCGAAGCCGGTGATGGGCCTGGCGCCGCCGAAGATGGGGCGGCCGTCCGCGAGGCTGTTACCGGAGAGGCCCAGGTTGATGTTGCGCCAGATGGGCAGGCGGTTGCCGCGGGTAAAGAGATAGGTGGCGGTGATGCCCACGTTAGACGTGATTTCGCGGCTCAGGCTGACATTGCCATTGGCGGAATAGAGGCTGGCAAAGCCGGGGTCCACTGTTGTGATGTCCTGTAAGGGCAGGGCGAAGCCGGTGGGAATGCTGGTGAAGACGTTCGGGAACGAGGGCGCGATGGCCGATGAGGGGGCGACGTTGACGCTGAAGAAGATGGGCGTCCCGTTGTTGAGTATGGACTTGCGGTAGGTGTCCGTCTGGAAAGGATCATAGAAAATGCCGCCACTGGCGCGCAGCACGGTTTTGCCCATGCCGATGGCGAGGCCGAGACGGGGCGCGAAGTTGTTCTTATCGGTGCGGAACTTCTGCGAGTAGGCAAAGGGCGAACTCTGATTGGCGCCGGGAGGCATGTAGACGTCGTAGCGCAGGCCATAGATAAGGGTGATGTTGGCGCGCGGCTTCCACTGATCCTGGCCATAGATGCCTGTGAACATGGAGTTGTACTTCATCGACGGCTCGCCCAGGGTCTGGGCGAAGGAAGTGTAGCCCTTCGGCGCCGTGCCGCCCTTGGCAGCCAGATACGCGGCGACGTTCGGGAAGGTGTAGTTGGCGCTGACGGCCTGGATCTGGGTGTCGCGAATGGAGCGGACGCTGCCGCCGAACTTCAGCGAATGGCGATCAAGGTTGTAACTGAGGTTATCGCTGAACTCCGGGGTGACTTCCTCGTAGACAAAACCGGCGTCGAGTGTGTTGCCGAAATTGGCGACGCCGGCGATGGTGATGGCGGGACCGGTGCCGGTGGCCTCGAAGCGATTCTGTTGTTGGGAGCGATAGGGCATCTGGAAGCGCGCCTCATTGACGAGGCGGGGCGAGAGGATGGAGATCAACTGAGCGGCGCCGCCGTGTGAGCGATCAACGAACTTCCAGGTGCGATCGATGAGGAAGAGACCGCCGATGGTGGCCGAGTTGTAGGGCGAATCGTTGCGGTGGCCGTTGTAGCGGAGCGACAAACGGTGCGAATTTGTGATCTGGATGTCGGTTTTGGCCATGAAAAACGTAACATTTTGCGCAAACGGGATGGCATCGGCGTAGCTGGCGGGGAGGCCGAGCTGGGCGATGGTGGCGGGCGAAACGGTGACGGGCGCGGGCAGATCACGCTTGACCTTTTCATATGCACCGAACCAGAAGACACGGTCCTTGACGACGCGGCCGCCGGCATCGGCGAAGAATGCGTTGACGTTGACCTCGGGCGTGGGGCGATCAAAGGCCAGCAGAGCCGGCCGGGCGGAGAAGGGCGTGCGGCGGAAGATGTAGCCGCCCTCGCCGTGGAGATCGTTGGCGCCCGACTTGGTGATGGTGTTGAAGACCGTGCCGACGGTATTGCCGAACTCAGGGGAGAAGCCGTTGGAGACCTGCTGGATCTCCTGGACCCAAGTATTGGAGACAGGCATGAGGCGGATGCCGGCGCGATCGCTCTGGACGTTGTTGGAGCCATCGAGCTGGTAGTTGATGCGGCCGGCGAAGCCATTGGCGTTGAGCTTGCGGGGCACGCCGAACTCGGTGTTGCCGCGGCCGCTGACGTTGGGCTGTTGGAGGATGAAATTGTAGGGGTTGCGCGACAGGAGCGGCAGGTTGGCGATGGCGTTGGAGCTGAGGGTGCTGCCCTGATCGATGCGGGAGGGATCGACGACCGGAGCGGCGGCGGAGACGACGATCTCGGCGGAGACGCCCCGCATAGAGAGTGCGATGTCGATGGTGGCAGTGGCGCCAGCGTTGAGCTCGATGCCGTCGCGCTTGACGGGTGCGAAGCCTTCTGCGTCGACGGCGATTTCGTATTGGCCGAGCGGGAGGACGTTGAAGCGGTAGAGTCCGCTGGCGGAGGTGACGGCGGATTGAGCGTAGCCGGTGCCCTTATTGAGAACTTTGACGTTGGCCTTGGGCACGGAGGCGCCGGCCGGATCGGTGACGGTGCCGATGATCTGGCCGTTCATAGCGGCGGCCTGGCCGAAAGCGGCAGGCGCGGTGAGAGACACGAAGGCGATGATCGAAACCCAGTTTCTTGTGACCATAGACGGAAGGTAACCCCTTATTTTCACTATATGAGATGCGGGGGGCAGAGATTGGGTTCGATTTCCTGGTGCGAGGCTAGAGTTATCAGTGGGAACGGCCCGGGCTCAGGAAGCCGGGCGGGACGGGTCGTCAATGTGAATGGGCTGGCGCACCAGGAGCAGGTAGGCGGCGGCGGCGGCGAGGCTAATGGCGGCGCTCAGCATGAGGGCCTGGGAGAAGCTGCCTGTGCGCTGCACGATGAATCCGGTGACGGCCGGGGCGAGCGCGCCACCGAGATAGCCACCGAAGTTTTGGATAGAGCCCAAGGAGGCAGTGAACTGGCCCGGTGCGGCCACGGGGACGGTGGCCCATGCGGCGCTGCTGGCGATATAGATGAGGAAGAGCGCGACGGAGATGAAGGCGAGGGCGAGTTCGTTTGATTTGGCCCACACGGTGCCGAGGGTGCAGGCGGAGATGCCGCAGAGGGCGCAGGTCATGAGGAGTTTTCTGCCGCCCATGGGGGACCATCCGCGCCTGGTGAGGAAGTCGCAGAGCCAGCCGCCAGTGACGGCGCCGACGCAGCCGAAGAAGTAGGGGATAGCGGCGAGAACTCCGACGCGCGCGATGCTCATATGTCGCTCGTGCTCAAGGTAGTAAGGCAGCCATCCGGTGAAGAGCCACAGAGTATAAATGGTTCCGAAGAAGCCGGCGATCATGCCCCAGGTTGTTCGATGAGCGAAGAGCAGGCGCCATTCGGCGAAGCTGGGCGGTCGGGTGGTGGTGTTTTCGTCGCCCTCCGTCAGGTAGAGGCGCTCCTCCGGGGTGAGGGCGACTTCGGACGGATCGCGGTAGAGCATCCACCAGACGCCGGCAAGGATAATGCCGATGCCGCCGACGATGATGAACATCCAGCGCCAACTGAGGGTGAGCATCAGAAACGTGAGCAGGGGCACGGCGACGAAATTGCCGAGAGACGAGGCAGACTGGCAGAGGCCGGTGGCGAAGCCGCGCTCGCGGATGCCGAACCAATCACGGACCACGCGCGCGCCGCCTGGGAAAAGGGGGGCCTCGCCCACGCCGAGCGCGACACGGGCGGCGATAAATGAGCCGAAGCTGGTGACGAAGCCGCCGGCGGCCTGTGCGGCCGACCAGCCGAAGAGCCCGAGACCGAGGAGTCTGCGCGGACCATAGCGATCGATCAGCCCTCCGATGGGCAACTGCGAAAAGGCGTAAGCCCACAGGAAGGCCGAGAGCAAGAGGCCCATCTGTGCAACGGGAATGCCCAGTTCGTCCTGAATGAGTTTATTGGCAACGGACAAGGTGGCGCGGTCTACGTAGTTGAGGGCTCCGCCGGCAACGAGGAGCGCGATGGACCAGCGCTGAATCGAGATGATGCGCGGCGAGCGTCCTGGCGTGGCGGTGGCTGGGGAAGCCGGCTGGGCGGGGTGATTTTCTGACACTGTCCATCATACAGAAGCGGGGGCCGGCGCCGGGTGGGGTGCGCGCCGGGTGAATCGCCGGCGCGGTGTTGAGATGGCCTCTGGATTTTGGGGACAGATTCCGGGTTACGCCTTGGGGCCGCCGGCCTCGGCCAGGTACTGGCGCATCGTTTTGGCGTAGTGGGGGAAGGCTACCTCCGGATCCTCGATCTCGGGGTGCCAGCGCTTTTCCCACTCGAAGCAATAGTAGCCTCTGTAACCACCACGGGCCAGAACATTCACCGTTTCCTTGACCGGGATGTCGCCCGCGCCGGTCAGGACGTAGCGACGGTCCTCCTTGCCCTTTCCGGGCACCGGGAGGGAGTCTTTGAGGTGGGTGTGGCGGATGTACTTGCCCAGGTCGCGGAACGTGTCGGCGGGCTTCTCACCCTCGACGCAGGTGTGGTGGGCGTCCCAGAGGAAGGCAACGTTTTTCGACTTTGCGCCGGTGAGAATCGGGACGATGTCTTCGGCACGGCGGAATTCACCGTGGGATTCGACGATTATCGTGACTCCGGCCGGTTTGGCGTATTGGCCCAATTCGTGGAGGCCCGCGGCGATGCGCGCGAAGGTTACCTTGTGGTCT
This sequence comes from Paludibaculum sp., assembly GCA_036504135.1. Classification (GTDB taxonomy): domain Bacteria; phylum Acidobacteriota; class Terriglobia; order Bryobacterales; family Bryobacteraceae; genus Paludibaculum. Next base: position 65,119 of record DASXVP010000018.1, on the reverse strand, counting down.
TCACCGGGCAGGAACTGATTGGGAAACACGCGGACGTAGGGGGCGTGCATGGCGTGGGCGAGATCGATGAAGCGGCGGGCTTCGTCCATGTGCTTAGCGCGTTTGGTGGGATCGGGTTCGTGCATCTGGGCGGAGGCGCCGAGGTCGGAGATGCGAAGATCGGCGGCGGCAAGATCCTGGAGCGTGCCTTTCAAGCGAGTGCCGCTGAACTCGGCGCACTTGGGCAGGTCCATCTCATTGAGAATGCCGCGCAATTCGAGAGCGGCGAAGCCCCAGGACGACGTGTTCCTGACGATGGTGTTCCAGTCCCACTTGGGGCAGCCCAGGGTGGAGACGGCAAGGGGTAAACGGCCAGCTGGTTTTGCGGAGCCAACGGCGGCGCTCACCGCCGCGGAGGCGGCGAGTCTCAGAAGTTCACGGCGATTCATAACTAGATGTTAGTGGAACTTTCCGATGGGCGGGGGCGGCGGCGGGCGGCGGCTCCGCTTAGACTAATAGGACGATGCGTGCCCTGACCCTGATGGCGCTTACCGCCTTTTCTCTTTCCGCCCAGACAATCGACACAACCGCGCTGGATGCCGCGGTGGAAAAAGTACGGGCCACGTTTCTGGCGCCGGGGATCGCCGTGGGGCTGGTGCACGGCAACGAGGTGATCTATCTGAAAGGCTTTGGCGTAAAGAGGCTGGGCGGGAACGAGGCGGTGACTCCGGATACGCGGTTTGCCATCGCGTCCACCACGAAGGCATTCACCAGCATGGCCGCGGCGATGCTGGTGGACGATGGAAAGATGCAGTGGGAGGATCATCCCGGCAAGCATCTGGCGGGGTTCCGGCTGGCTGATGCGCAGGCCAACGCGCTGGTGACAATGCGCGATATTCTCTCGCATCGCACAGGGCTGAGCCGCAATGACGTGCTTTGGACCGGCAGCGGGTGGACGCGCGCGGAGATTCTGCGGCATATTGCCGAGGTGCCGCTCACGAAACCGTTTCGCGCCAACTGGCAGTATCAGAACATTATGTTCATGGCGGCCGGGGAGGCTGTGGGCCAGGCCAGCGGAGGGACGTGGGAGATGTTCCTCGGCACGCGGATTCTCAGCCCGCTGGGGATGAGCAACACGGGCTTCAACGCAATTGACGCGCAGCGGGCCGCCGATGTGGCCAGCCCGCATCTGGCGGATCACGGCGCAGTCAAAGAGGGTAGGTGGCACGACGTCTCCAATATCGGCTCGGCCGGTTCCATGAACTCGTCGGTGCGGGACATGACGAAGTGGCTGCGGCTGCAGATGAGCGGCGGCGTGTATGAAGGCCAGCGACTGGTGAGCGAGAAGAGCCTGCGGGAGACGCACTCGCCGCAAATGGTGGTGCGGGATGAGGCGCCGTGGGGGGAGCTGAATCCGGAATCGAATCTGCGCAGCTACGGCATGGGGTGGTTCGTGCAGGACTACCGGGGCCGGCAATTGATCTCGCATGGCGGGGCGATCGACGGGTTCCGGGCGCAAGCGGGCTTCCTGCCCAAGGAGCAGATCGGCTTCATCATTCTGACGAATGTGAACGTGGCAAGCGTGGTGGAGAGTTTGCGCTATGCGCTGCTGGATATTCTGCTGAATGTGCCGGAGCCGAGGCGGGACTGGGTCACGCTGTACAAGACGGTGCTGGACCGGCAGGAGCGCGAGGCGGACGCCAAGAAGAAAGACATGATGGCGAAGCGTGTGGCAGGTACGCGCCCTTCGCTGGCGCTGGCGGAGTATGTGGGGAAATACGAAAACGCGGGCTACGGGGTGGCGCGAGTGGCGGCGCTGGCGGACGGGCTGCAACTGGAATGGGGCACATGGAAGCTTGAGCTGGATCACTGGCATTTTGACGTGTTTCAGACCAAGGACGACGATTCGAGCCAGGCGAATACGCCGGCGCAGTTTGTGTTGAACGCGGAAGGCAAGGTGGAGGGCATGCGGTTCCTGGAGCAGACGTTCCGGAGGCGGGCTGCGGGGGAAAGGAAGTGAGATGAATCGACGCGAGTTCGCTTTGACGCCGCTGGTGGCGAGTGCGGCTTGCTCGCGGCCGGATTCGCGTGCCGCTGAGGCGAGCGGTTGGCCGGCGCGGTGGAATGCGGCGCTGATCGAGCACGCAGTGAAAGCGCGGAGTCTGCGGTTCGACGAGGACAAGCAGATGATCCGCGTGATCCTGGGGCCGGAGTACCGGTATCACACGAAGATGCGCGAGTGCCAGGCTCATCCGACGCGAGATTCGCTGGAATACGCGTTGTTTTTGCTGGAGGATGGCGCGGCGGCGAGCGTGGAGCGGGCGCGGAGGATCCTGGCGCGGGTGATCGCGCTGCAAGTGACGGACCCGGCGAGCCAGTGGTACGGGATCTGGGGGTGGTATTTGCAGGAGCCACCGGACAAGATGGCTCCGGCCGACTGGAACTGGGCGGACTTCAACGGGTCGCTGTTGTTGCTGGCGGAGTTGCGGCACGGGGAGAGGCTGGGCGGAGAGTTGCGCGCCAGGGTGCGCGAGGCCATCGGGCACGCGGCGCGCTCGGTGCAGCGCCGGAACGTATCGATGGCGTACACGAACATTGCGGTGAAGGGAACGTTTGTGACGCTGGCGGCGGCGGAGCTGCTGGGTGATGAGGAACTGGGCGCGTATGCCCGGGAGCGGATCGTGCGGCTGGGCCGGCAGATTGACGAGACGGGCTCGTTTGCGGAGTACAATTCGCCAACCTATGCGCGGGTGACGCTGACGAACCTGACGCGGATCCGGATGTTTGTGAAAGACGTGGAAGCGCAGAGGCGGGCCGCAGCGATGGAGCGGCGCGCGTGGCTGCATCTGGCCTCGCATTGGGACGGCGCACGGATGCAGTTCACGGGGCCGATGAGCCGGTGCTATGGGAACGACGCCGGAGAGCCGGTGTGGCTGGAAAAGGCGCTGGAACGGAAGCTGGGCTTGTGCGATCTGGATCAGAGATCTTCTGATGACGGTGAAGCGGCGATCCACGATTACCATTGCCCGGCTGAGGTGGCGCCGCGCTTTCTGACGGTGGCGGCGGGCACGGAGCATCGGGAGCTGTTTATCGCCGCGCCGCTGACGCAGGGGACTAGCTACTTCGGCAAGGCGTTCTCGCTGGGCTCGGCGAACCGCTCGGATTTCTGGGTGCAGCGGCGGCCGCTGCTCGGGTACTTCGGCGACACGGGGCGTCCGGCGCGGGTGGTGCAACTACGTGTGATCAAGGACGGGTACGATTTCTCCTCGGCGCTATTCTTCTCTGTGCAGCAGGGGCCGCGGGTGCTGGGACTGATCAACTTCCGCAATCCGGGCGGCGACAAGCACATCTCGCTGGATCCGATCAAAGACGGCACCTTTGTGTGCGGGCGGCTCTTCGCGGAGCTGGATTTCGAGGGGCTGCCGGACGGGTTTAAGGTGACGGAGCAGGACGGGGGCGTGGAGATGCAATCCGGGCTGCTGGCCGCGCGAGTGCGCGTGGTGGAGGCGCGGTTTGGCACGCATCGGCCGGCGGTGAAGATCAGCAGGACGACGCAGAGCCTCACGTTGACGATGGACTTTAAGCCGCCGGAGGGCGCGCGGGTGGTGCGGTGGAGCGAGACGGGCCAGGCGTATCTGGCGTTCACTCTGGAACTGGCGGAGCCGGGCGCTGCGCTCTCCCGTGAGGTCTGCGGAGCCACGACCGGGGGCGGCGTCATTCGCTTGCGCTGGGGCGATCTGGAGCTGGCTGGCGGCACGGGCGTGACGACGGCCGCGGCGCAGAACAGTTTATTTGAGGAACGTTTGAAACAGGAACCGGTGCGCATGATCCGCCTGAGCGGCGAGCGCCTGGCATAAGATGGGAGCCGCCACTATGATTACACGCCGAAAGATTTTCCTGGCCGCGCTCGCCGCGCCGGCCGTACCCGCATTTGGAAAGACATCGAAGCTCAAGATCGGCGTGACGGACTGGAACCTGCGCCTCGCGGGCAAAGTGGAAGCAGTCGCGCTGGCCGCCAAGCTGGGATTCCAGGGTGTGGAGGTCAGCCTGGGCCGCACGCCTGTGGACGGCAAGCTGCCGCTGGATAGCACCTCGCTGCAGGCAGAGTACCTGGCCGCTGCCAAGGCGCAGAAGATTGCGCTGGCTGGGACGTGCCTGGACATCCTGCACGTAAATTGCTGCAAGAACGAAAAGCTGGCACTAAAATGGATCGCCGACGGGATCCCCATTACCAAGAAGCTGAATGCGCGGGTGATGCTGATGCCCTTCTTCGGCAAGTGCGAGCTGGCGTCGGACGCCGATTACGACTATCTGGGTGATGCCTTGAAGGAACTCGGCAAGGAGGCGGAGAAGGCCGGCATCGAGCTGGGGCTGGAGAATACAATCTCCGCGCGGCATAACGTTCGGATCATGGAGCGCTCGCAAAGCAAGGCGGTGAAGGTGTATTACGACGTGGGGAACTCCACGCGCTGGGGCCACGACATTCTGGCGGAGATCCCCTGGCTGGGGGCGAAACGGATCTGCCAGTTCCACCTCAAGGACCAAGGCTACATCGGCGAAGGCAAGATCGACTTCCCGGCGACGATGAAACGTATCATGGAACTCGGGTTCGAGGGTTTCGCCAACCTGGAGACGGGAAGCCCCTCTAACTCAATAGAGAATGACATGAAAAAGAACCTGGCGTACGTTAGAAAGCTCGCGGTCTGAACGTCGTTCAGCGTGTAACCCCTTGCAGGCTCAACGCGATTAGCCACCGGCGTCAGGTGTGCAAGTGCGTCAAAGCAGACACGCGAGCCTGAAACTGAAACTCCCGAACTTCGGTGCGGATTCAGATTAAGACCAGTAAATGTAGCATAATGAGCGGTTTGGCGCTCTTTAGCGTTGACTTTGAGTCACAGTCAGTTTACATTTGGAGCTACCCAGATGTAGTCTCAGCTACAACTTTACGAAGGTGGCAGCGAGGTCCCTGCATGACCTTTCAAGTCGGTGAGAAGGTTGTCTACCCGAACCATGGAGTAGGCACGATCGAGAACATAAGCTCTCGGTCCTTCGGTACTCAGGCCGAGAAATTTTATTTACTTCGTCTCTCCTATAACAGTCTGACTGTGATGGTCCCCTTTTCGCATGTCGATCAGGTGGGGCTGCGCAAGGTAACGAAAAATGGGGAGATTACCAAGGTTCTGAACTATCTGGCGTGCGGCGAAAGCAAGGGCTGCCACGATTGGAAGGATCGGTTCAAGGAGAACTCGGCGAAGATGCAGAGCGGAAGCCTGCTGGAGATCGCTGAAGTTCTGAAGTGCCTGGCGAGACTACAATCGGCCAAGCCGCTCTCGTTCCGCGAGAAGAAGATGCTGGACCGGGCGCGAGTCATGCTGGTGGCCGAGATGGCAACTAGTCGCGGCCTGAAGGACAAGGACGCGGTGGATATGCTGGGCAAGGCGCTGGCCAAATCCAGTTTGCGGTTCCCCGAGCCGCTGTAGCGCTGGCGTATTCGGTTCCATGAAAATCACCGCGGTGGAGACGATCCGCCTGAAGCGCGGACTGACAGTCCATGCTGGCCCCATTGGCTGGCTGTGGGTGCGGCTACACACGGATGGGGGTTTCATCGGACTGGGGGAAACCTATCCCCATCCGGCCAGTGAGCAGGCCGTGATACTAGATCGTCTGGCTCCGAAGCTAATCGGCCGGGATCCTCTCGCTATAGAGAAGATCTGGGCCGATTTGTTTTTGGAGGTCAGCTACAGCGGTTGGGCGGGCGCGGAGATGCGGGCCATGAGCGCTATTGATCTGGCGCTGTGGGACATCTCTGGGCAGGCGTGCGGGCGTCCAATCTATCAGCTACTGGGCGGACCGTGCCGCGACCGCATCCGTATCTACAACACTTGCTACGACCATCTGGATTTTCTGACGCAGCCGGTGGAGCTGGCGCGTTCGCTGCTGGAGATGGGCGTGCGGGCGATGAAGATCTGGCCGTTTGACCCGATCGCCAAGGAGACGGGCGGCAACTACATCACGGCGGCCCAGATGAGGCAGGGGCTGTCGGGGCTGGAGGCGATCCGGCGCGAGTTTGGCGACACGATCGACGTGGCGATGGAGTTTCACGGGTACTGGTCCTTGCCGTGCGCGATGGAGATCGCCCGCGCTTTGGAGCCGCTGGCGCCGATGTGGCTGGAAGAGATGCTGCCACAGGACAACATGGCGGCGTATAAGGAACTGGCGAATTCCACGCGGCTGCCGCTGTGCCTGAGCGAGCGGCTGATGACGCACTGGCAGTACCGCGAGTTGCTGGAGCTCCGCGCGGCGCGGATTGTGATGCCGGATCTGGCGTGGTGTGGCGGCTTCACGACGGCGCGCAAGATTGCCGCGATGGCCGAGGCGCACTATCTGCCGGTGGCGCCGCACAACTGCGGCGGGCCGGTGCTGCACTGGGCCAGCGCGCATCTGGCAGCGGCGATCCCCAATCTGCGGATACTGGAAACCGTGCGCCGGCACTACCTGGACGAGTACGACGGATTGCTGGACGCATCGTTGGCGCCTGTGGACGGTTGGCTGCCGCTACCGCAGGGTGCGGGGCTGGGGGCGCGATTGTCAGAGGAACGGATCCGGCGGGACGATGTGGAGATCGTCACGGTCCGGTAGGGCGGGATTCCGGGGAGCGGCTGATGGCTTCTAAGAACGGGCTTTCCTCTCGGCTCGTTCCTGGCGCGCTTCCTGACTGGCCTCCAGGGTGACGTCCTTGATGCCGAACTGGAGCCCGAGCTTCTTGAGGAAGTCATCCGGCGGGGTGCCGCCGGCGAAGACCCAGACATAGTCGTTGGGGATCTCTCTGGTTTCGCCGTTGACGTCCAGCACCACCACGTCTTCCCGGATTTCCACGGGCACGGAGTTGAAGACGACGTTCACTTTTCCTTTCTGGATGGACTCCCGGATTCGCAGCGCGTTCCGTTCCTTGATGCGGGAGAAGGCGTCCTTGCGGTAGGAGAGGGTCACGCGATTGCCGACCTGGCTGCCGAGCCCCATGGCCGCCTCAATAGCGCTGTCGCCGCCACCGACGATGAGGATGTTCTTCTTGATGTAGTGATCGGCCTCGATCAGGCGGTACATGACCTTGGGGAGTTCTTCGCCCTTCACGCCGAGCTTTCTGGGAATTCCGGCGCGGCCGAGCGCCAATACGACTGCGCGGGCGCGGTGCTGGCCTTTGGAGGTTGTGACGGCGAACACCCCGTCTTCTCCGCGCTGCACGTCTTCCACGGCCTCGCCGGTGTTGACCCGGAAATCGGCCCGTTGCATGACGCTGTTCCAAAACTCGAGGAGGTTCTCCTTGGAAAGTTCAAGCTTGCTGAACTTGCCGTAGATGGGGAACTCCACGGGGCTGGTCATGACGAGTTTCTGACGTGGGTATTTGGCCACGGTGCCGCCGATGGTATCGCGCTCGATGGTGATGTAGGTGAGATTGTTCTGGATGGCGCGTAGCGATGCGCTGATACCAGCCGGGCCGGCGCCGACGATGAGGACATCCACCACGCCGTCTTTGGCGCGCTGGGCGCCGAGGGGCTCCAGTCGTCTGGTAATGGTGTCGATGCAATCGCGGCCCTGATTGACTGCGTTCTTGATGAGGGCCAGGCCGCCGAGTTCGCCAATGATGAAGATGTTCTCCTCGCTGGTCTCAAACTGCGGCGTGAGGTAGGGCATACTGGCGTCCATGCTGGGCTTGGCCAACACCAGAGTGATGGCGCCGACGGGGCAGGCGTCCTCGCAAAGGCCGTGCCCGATGCACTTGTGGCCGTTAATGATGACGGCTTTGCCGCCGAGCATCGCGAGTACGTCGCCCTCGGGGCAGACATAGGTGCAGATCTGGCAGCCGATGCAATCGGTCGTATCAATTCTGGGGTGCTGAGCCTTGGGGCCCTCGGAATAGAGCTTGCCCTTCTCGGCGGCGCTGGTAGCGCGAGCTTCGCGCTTCTTGAGGCTGCGGAGGTAGAGCATCAAAGCGGGCAGAACGACGAGAGCCGTAATCAGGTAGGTTAGGAAGGTTTCGGACATCGCGGGACACAGACCGCCGGACGACGACGGGAGCCGTTCGCGGCGACGCCCCGCCGGATGGGCGTCGTCTAGCCAAAATTATAGCGCGCCCGCCCACGAAGGCCTGGTCCAGGAGCGCGAGGGGAGGGTCTGCCCGAGTGAAACAGATCGACACGGCAGTACGATTACACCTGCAAATCAGTGCGTTCCTATGGAAGATGGGGACGCCATGCCCCTCCAGCCGACTCATGCGTACCTCGCAAACACGGCTCTCCTGATCGGTCATCAACTGGACTCCGGCATGCGGCGGGACTGGCTCGAGTTCGGCCTGCCGAACGGAGAACAGGCCTTCATCGTCTCGAACGTGGCGTTGTTTTTGATCGTGCTATTCGGCCACCACCAGGCGTTGGAGCGCTCGCCGTACGCACCCGGGTTTTCGCTCTGCCTGGGCATGACCGGCAGTCTCACATTCCCACTGCACGGAATTGGCGTACAGATGGGCATCCTCAACCGATTCACGCCCGTCGCCGAAGCCTTGCTTTGGGCGATCCTGGCCGCGTCGGTGGTTCAGACCTGGCTGGCGTTGCGCGAGTTGCGGGACAGAGTCCAGGCATTACCCTAACGGGTAGGATTAAACTGTTCCTCGCACCTGAAGTGGCTGTCTTAGGCTTGAGGAGCGATCGAATGTGGCGAAAACTGCGGGCGCTGCTGGGCACCACCACGATAGCGAGTCAAGAAGGCGGTGGGCCGCGCCGTCGTGCGATGAAATTGACGGCGACCCCATGCGGGAAAGCTATGTCGGCCACAGGGAAGGTGGAGACCTGTGAAGATTCAGGCTGGCAGTGCCTATTGCTGGCCGTTCGAGCCGATGTGAGCGACGGCACGCCATTGGCGGTCTTGCTGAATCACAAACCGGCGGGATCGATCGTAGTTTCGAGTCAGGAGGCTGAGTTGGCGCTTGGGGTGACCGAGCGGGAGTCTCTTCCCTATGGCCTGCCAGCGGTGAGCGGGATCAGGACGGTAATGGTGGTGACAGTTGACGGAACCGCCGTACTGACCGGCGCATTTCCCGCCAGCTAGGGCGGCAGGGGGTACGGCACTGCGGTGGAAGCCCGTGGAATCGGGGCCGAGTGAAGCGCTGAGTCAGACGCCGCAAACCTTAGGGCCCTAGCCAGCGCCTAAGCGTACTTGCGCATAGAGGAGGCTGGCGCTGTTGCCGATAAATCCTGTGGAAGGATACTGATTCGGGATGCGCTGCCTGCAGTGCGGCAAAAAACTAGGTTTGCTGCGAAAGATCAAGAATGGTGAGTTCTGCTCGGCAGAACACCACGATCTTTACAAGCGCAATGAAAGCCAATTGGGGCTCGCGCGCCTGCAGGAATCGCAGATTCGGATCGAGCGTCCGACCCCGGCATCCGCGGCGGCCGCGCGTGCGGCGGTGGAGCGACTTCGGGCGATGGACGCGTCGGACAGCGACCCGGTATTCGTAGAGACCTATCAGTTCGCTGAGAAGATATTCGCCCGGAACTGGCGCAGGATGGTGGTACCGGGAATCGGGCCGCTGCTGGCGGAGCGGGATAGGGTGTTGCCGGAGAGGACAATTCCCCGGGGCTCTCCGAGTCCGCCTGCCGGCGGGCCGTCGCCGTGCATGGTGGAGCCAGCTCCGATGAACAGGCAGGAAGTGCGAAGAGTCCTCACCCTTCGGCCTCAGTTTCGCCTGGGAGTGCGGCTGCTGACTTCGGGCTGCGATCAGAGGCCAACTCAGCTCCGGCAGGCAGGGCTTAGCAGACTGACATTGCCACGGCCGCGCTTGCGAGCCGGGCGAATCCGAGCCGGTGGCGTTGAAAGCGCCGTCTGGTTGAAGCCGAAACGGGCGGCGCCCGCGTTGCCTTCACAATACCGTACGATGGGTGCGGAGTGCCTGGAAGAGCGGCTGCGCCAAGTGCTGCCCCTTGCGATGGACGAGATACTACCGGCGGCGAGGAAGAGCAGCACGGGGACGGCGTTGCGGCAGGGCTTGTTGGCGCCGATGGGAGCGGAAGCCGTTGCGCCGCTCCATGCATCCCTGAGGACGGCGGACAGCGTGGAGCCGTTGGAAAAGCAGGGGCTCTCTCTCGAAGCCGAGGCGTGGCCCTCCTACGCCACGGAGCCGGCGCGGTTGGCAGGCATGGCGCCTGTGTGCGTGCGGACGGCGCAGGTATCCGCGTCTCCGCCGTGCTCGACAACGGCGGCATTGACTGGCGCCCTGGGTGAGCAACTGCCGAGCCTGACGGGCGCCGCCCCGGCGGCACCATCGATGGTACCCGGGGAGGACCTGGAGGCGGTTCAACTCCGCGTTGTCAATATTGCGAGTGGCCTTTGCCTCCCGGCGCGTCCGCTGACTCCAGAGGCCATGGAAGCGGCGCCGTCTCTGCGGTACCAGCCCGTTTCGATAATGCGATCGGCTAAGGTGATGCAGCCGGTGGGCACCTTCCCTGCCCCGGGTGTTCTGCTCGCACTGAGCATTGCCGTGACTGCCGAGTCGGAGCCGCCGCACCCGGCGCTGCCCGAACCCGGCGATTCATGGAGAGGCCAGGCCGGGATGCAGAGGAGTTCACTGCAGCTGACGGTGGGACAACCCCACGCCGAGGCAGGGCGGATGGACTGCGTTGCGCCCAATGCGGCACCGTTGATCGGCCTTGGGGCAGAGCTCCCTGCACACTCCGAAGTTCACACGACGTTGCCGCGGATGCGAGAGGATACACGGATGCGGGCCTTTGCTTCTCAGCCGGCTCTCGCGTGCACACCGGCGGCTGCGGATTCGCGGCCACTCTCAATGAGCGCAGCCGCGGCTGCCAGCGGGCCAGCCATGCCGGAGTTCAATGCCCCGGCTGATTTGACTGCGGTGAGTGGCCCTACGCCGGCGATCGTTGTGCGGGAGGAGAGTGTTGCGACCGGCGAAATGTACGAGGAGCCAGGCGAACCGGCGCCGCCGGCGATTGAGAGGCAGCTCCCGCTGGCGTTAGGTCGAGCCATCGGGAGCATTGTCGCAGGCCATCGCACTCCAATGGGTGGTAACTTACCGGTTTGGCAGGACTCGGTCGACCGCATACCAGGCGCACCGGCTTCTCGGCTCAAGACAGATCACGCCGACGGCTCAGGCTCGCGCCAGGGCCGAGGCCCTCAGGCTACTACCGCCCGCCGCCCCCTTCTGCCGCCCATCGATCTGCGCAGTTTGCCGGGGCGCAGGTTCTGGACGTATGCGCCAGCGGACCTCAAGTGGGTGGCACTGGGACTGCCGCTCATTCTGGTGTTCGTGGTCTACAGCTTCCGGGGCGCTCAGCCGAAAGCAGAGACAGGGCCAGTGGCCGCAATCCAGCAAACGGCTCCAGAACCAGCCACGGCGGCCCAGGCACAGGCAGGTCCCTCGGAACCGGCGACGGCGACATCGGGTTCCTTTTCGGGTTCGTTGAAGCAGGTACTTGTGAATCGGGCAGCGGTCAACCTTTTGGATGACTTCCGGGGCGGCCTCGGCGCGTGGCAGGGCGACGAGGGCTGGGCGAAGTCCTGGCGTTACGGGCAAGCGACGTTTCTCGAACCAGGCAGTCTGGCGCTCTATAAGCCTTCGTTGACGTTGCGGGATTACAGCCTGGAGTTTCTAGGCCAGATTCAGAGCCAGAGCCTGAACTGGGTTTTCCGGGCAAAGGATTTAAGAAACTACTACGCCATCCGTCTGGTTGTGAAAGGGAATGGGCCGATGCCGAATGCACAGGTCATTCAGTACACGGTGATCGACGGTAAGGAAGAACGGCCGAAAGTGATGCCGACTCCATATCCGGTGCGGTCCGACACGATGTATCTGGTGCGAGTGGATGTGCACGGCAGTGATTTCAACATCTATCTGCAGGGCCAGCCGCTGTACAGTTTTACGGACACGCGCCTACCGGAAGGCGGAGTCGGGTTCTTCGGCCCGAAGGGCGACAAGAGCTATCTACGTTGGGTTCAGGTGAAGCACCAGTATGACTATATCGGGCGCCTGTGCGCTCTGTTGGCGCCGTACCAGGTGCAGCCGGAGGCAGGCAAGACCGAGTAACGACGGTCCAAGTGAGTGGGATTAGGAGAGGGCAGATTACATGCGCGAAGGAAAACGGAACAATCAAATGCCAACCACAATCAATGGAGGAACTGCGCTGGCCCGAGCGGTAGCTCTTCACCTGGAAGGTAAAGGGCGCGAAGCGCTGAAGGAACTGGACCGGGCGGTGGAGTCCGGCGATCCGGCACGTGAGGTGTATGCGGCCAAAGGCCACATCCAGTTTGAGCTGGAACTCTTCGACGATTCGGTAAAGAGCTACGAGAGCTTGTTAAGCGTCGATCCGGGCTCCACCTCGGCCTACTTCAATCTGGCCGTCTGCCAGGAGAAACTGGGCCGGTGGAACGAAGCCGCGGCCAATTTCCAGCGCGCGCTGACGAGTGATCCGGGCCGCATGGACGCACGGCTGGGGCTGGGCATCTGCCTGCTGCACACGCGAAATGCGGAACAGGCGCTGGAGCACTTCGACGAGTGCCTGGGTAAGACACCCAGCGAGGAGACGCCGCTCTTCGGCAAGGCCGTTTCGCTGGAATTGCTGGGCCGTTACGACGAATCGCTGGAGCTGTATCGCCAGATCGTCGCTGCCAATCCCAACGCCGAAGAGCCCATGGCCAACATGGTTCACATTGGAATGCGCAAGAGCGACCAGGCTCTGGTGCGCGAGACCAGCGAGAAGTTGCTTGCCCTGCGGCCGTTTTCGCAGGCCGCGCTGGAGGGCCTGGCGTGGTGCGCATTTGCTGGCGAAGACTACGACGCAGCATCCAAGTACTGTGCCAAGCTGGTGGAGCTTACGCCGGATCACTTTGAGCGGTGGTACAACCTGGGCGTTGCCAGCCAGAAGCTCAACAGGCTTGATCAGGCAGAAAAGGCATATGCCGAGGCCGGCCGCCTGAAGCCGGAGCACGCCCAGACTTGGGCCAATCTTGGCGTCGTCCGGCAAAGCAACGGCAATCCCAAGGATGCCCGCGAAGCCTACGAAATGGCGCTCAAGCTGAAGTCGGACGTGCCGGAAGTGCTCTCCAATCTGGCCGGCCTGCTGGAGGAGCAGGGCCAGACGACCGAAGCGGAGGACATGTACGAGAAGCTGCTGAAGAAGAATCCCACGTGGGACGACGCGTGGTTCCGCTTGGGTTATCTCAAGCTCACACGCAGCGACGCTCCGGGGGCTATCGCGGCCCTGGAGCGATGCCTCAGCCGCCGGCCAGAGTGGGTGGAAGCGCAAATCAACATTGGCCTGGCCTACAAGCAGACTGGCGAAACCGAGAAGGCTGCCCGGAGTTTCGAATGTGCGCTGGCGGCGAAGGCCGACAGTGTAGAAGCGTTGCGCGGCTTGGCCGCCCTGGCGATCGAAAAGCAGGATCAACAACGCGCTCTCGACCTGCAGGGCAAGCTGATCGATCTCGGTGAGCGAACCCCGGAGCTGTTCTACAACACCGGTCTGCTGTTGCAGAAGCAAGGGAACCTCGATGACGCCGTTTCGCTTTACCGCGAAGCGCTCGGCCTGCGCCCCAACTTCCCGGAAGCCTTGCTAAATCTCGGCCACGCTCTTAAGACCCAGGGCCGCGCCGAAGAGGCCCGCACCTGCTGGCGTCAGGCGTTGGAGATGAAGCCTGAGCTGGCCCAGGGCTACTTCGGCGGTTAGCCGCCAGGTCGATTACCTTCGTCAAGCGACGCTCGTCTCGAAAAGACGTGGGTGGCAGTGCGCCTTTCGTGAGGCGCCTGCTACCCTTTTTTCAGCTCCCATGATTCCGGAAACCGCTCCACCCAGGGATGGCGAACATCCCGATACTGCCGCGCTCTCCGGCTGGCTCAAAGCACCTGTTCGCATCCTGCAATTCCCGGCGGGCCATTCCAACCTGACTTACCTGCTGAGTACATCATCGGGCGAGTTCGTTCTGCGCCGTCCTCCCTTGGGGCCGCTTGCCCCGAGAGCGCACGACGTGGCTCGCGAATTCCGGTTGCTGTCCGCGCTCCATCCGCACTACCCCCTCGCGCCCCGGCCGTTCCGCCTGTGCGAGGATCCCACGGTGCTGGGCTGTCCGTTCTTTCTGATGGAGCGCCGCCACGGTGTCATCCTGCGCGACCAGGCGCCGCCGGAGGCTGATCGTCCTGCCATCAGCCGAGCATTCGTCGAAACGCTGGCGGACCTCCACTCCGTGGATACGTCGGACCCGGCCATAGCCGCCCTCGGCCGCCCGTCCGGCTTTCTGGTTCGTCAGGTGCAAGGTTGGAGGGATCGCTGGGAGCGCGCAGCGCCGGCCGGCGCGCCCGAAATCGACCTTGCGATGGCCTGGCTGGCCGGGCACGTCCCGACCTCCGACGATGTAGCGGTTATCCACAACGATTTCAAACTCGACAACCTGATGCTGGATGCGGTCGCACCCGGCCGGGTCGCCGCGGTCTTGGACTGGGAAATGGCCACGCTCGGCGACCCGCTATTCGACCTTGGCGTCGCACTCACCTACTGGAGTCACGCCCCGTCCCTCGGCCTGACCACTACGCCGCCCGGCTGGTGGAGCCGGGATGAGATCGTTCACACCTACGGGCTGCGCACGGGTCGCAATCTGAGGTCTCTCGCCTGGCACGAGCTTTTCGGGGTCTGCAAGCTGGCCGTCATTGTCCGGCAGATCCACGTCCGGTGGCAGCGTGGCCAGACAACGGACCAACGCTTCTCGCGGTTTGGTGAAATGGTAGAGGAGCTTGGCGCGATCGCTGCGAGGCTCCGGGAGCATCTTACGTGAGTACAGTGTATTTCTTCCGCCATGGCCAGGCGGGATCGCGGGACGACTACGATCGTCTTTCCGAGCTCGGCCATGAGCAGGCGACGCTTCTCGGCGCTCATGTTGCCCGAGAGGGCTGGCGGTTTGATCGGGTCCTCTGTGGCGGGCTACGACGCCAGCAGGAGACGGCAGCCGCGGTGATCCGGCAGGCAAACCTCGACGCACCGGTGCTGGACACTCGCTGGAACGAATTTGACCTCGACGAAGTCTTCGCGGGCATCGCCCCGCAGATGGCTGCCGATGACCCGGAGTTTCGTGCCGAATTCGAGGAGATCGAGCGTCTGGTGCGCAGCGGCGACGGCGCCATCCACCGGCAGTGGAGGCCCGCCGACACCAAAGTGGTGAAAGCCTGGATCGAGGGCCGCTACGCGTACGACGGCGAATCCTGGCTGCAGTTCGTGCGCCGGGTGAAAGAAGCCGGCGCCGAGATGGCGGCACTGCCGTCCGACGCCAAGGTAGCTGTCTTCACCTCCGCCACACCGGTCTCCATCTGGGTGGCTGCCGCGTTCTCCAGCGAGCAACCGCCCCACGTCATGAAACTGGCCGGCGCCGCCATCAACTCCAATATCACGGTATTGCGGTGGCTTCACGGCGAGCCGCACTTGGGTTGTTTCAACGCGACGCCGCATCTCGGTGACGCGCGCCTGCGCACGTTCCGGTAAACTGTCTCCCATGCTATTCCCACGCTCGGCCCGGTCACAGGATCTCGAACGGCAGATTCAGGAGTTCCTTGAGCGCCACATCTACCCCAACGAGGGCCGCGCTGATCATGCTGCGGTGGTGGAGGAACTGAAGCCCCTGGCCCGTGCTGCCGGCCTGTGGAACCTCTTCCTGGACTTGCCCAATCTGGACTATGCCCCGCTTTGCGAGTTGATGGGCCGGTCGTTTCTAGCGCCGGAGATCTTCAACTGCTCGGCGCCCGACACTGGCAATATTGAGGTGCTTCACCGGTACGGTAACGCGGAGCAGCAACGACGATGGCTGGCGCCGCTGCTATCAGCCGAGATCCGCTCGTGCTTCGCCATGACCGAACCCGAGGTGGCGTCCTCCGACGCCACCAACATCCGCACCGAAATCCGCCGCGACGGCGCGGAATACGTCATTTACGGCCGGAAATGGTGGACGTCCGGCGCGTGCGACCCTCGCTGCCGGATCGCGATTGTCATGGGCCAAACTGACCCGTCGGCCGCGAAGCACCTGCAGCAGTCGATGATTCTGGTGCCGATGGACACGCCGGGAGTCCGCGTGGAGCGTATGCTCCAGGTCTTTGGCTACGACGACGCGCCTCACGGGCATGCGGAGGTCGTGTTCGACGGAGTCCGGGTGCCGGTGGAGAATCTTCTACTGGGTGAGGGCCGCGGTTTTGAGATCGCCCAGGGCCGCTTGGGTCCGGGCCGCATCCACCACTGCATGCGTTCCATCGGCATGGCCGAGCGGGCCCTGGAACTGATGTGCCGCCGCGTGGTTTCACGCCGCGCCTTTGGCAAGACGCTGGCTGAGCAAGGCGTGATCCGCCAATGGATTGCTGATTCGCGCATCGAACTGGAGCAGGCGCGACTGCTTGTCCTAGCCGCGGCGGCCCGAATGGATAGCGAGGGAAACAAGGCCGCCCGCCGCGAGATTGCCATGATCAAGGTGGTGGCGCCGAACGTCGCCTTGCGAGTCATCGATCGAGCAATCCAGGCGCACGGTGGCGCCGGCGTGTGCCAGGACTTCCCGCTTGCTTACGCCTGGGCCCAGATCAGGACGCTCCGCTTGGCGGACGGCCCGGACGAGGTCCACCGGGAATCCATCGCCAAGATGGAACTCAGGGCCTATCCGGCAAGTGAGCCGGGCTGATGCGCGTCCTGATCCTGGGCTGTGGCTACACTGGGCGGCGTGCGGCGCGGCGGATCTGCGACCTGGGCCATGAGGTGTGGGTGACCTCGCGCAGCACGGAATCACTCCGAGTGGATGGCGCCCGCACTGTGGCGCTGCCTGAGTTGGGTGGCCTGGGGCCTGGCCTCCGAATCCTGCACTCAGTCCCGCTTGCCGAGGGCCCGTCCGACCCGACACCCGCCCTGCTGGGACTGCTACCGCAAGGTGTTGCGCGCGTTGTCTATCTCTCGACGACGAGCGTCTACGGCGGCCAGCATGTTGTGGATGAGCATTCCGAACCAGCGCCAGCCACGCCGCAGGCGCACCTGCGGGTAGAGGCCGAGCGGCTCGTGCAGGCTGGCCCGTGGACTTCGATGGTTCTCCGGCCGGCCGCCATTTACGGCCCCGGCCGCGGCGCTCATGTCTCTATCCCGAACGGACAGTTTCGCCTGCTGGGCGATGGGACCAACTACGTCTCGCGCATCCATGTCGACGATCTGGCGGCACTCGCCGCGACGGCCCTGCTCTCCGAGGAGGGTGGCGCATGGCCCGTGGCGGACCGGGAGCCTGCACAGTCCCGCACCGTGGCCGAATTCGTTTGTCATCTGCTCGGATGCCCGATGCCGGCCTCAGCCAGTCGTGAGGAGTTGCACGAAACGCGTCAGGCCGACCGGAAGGTCCGCGGCGACGCGGTATTCCGCCTACTCTGTTTGGCCCTGGAATACCCCAGTTTCCGCGAGGGAATACCCTCAGCTCTGGCGGAGGTCTTACTCTAGCCACCGCCCATGGTACTCGTAGCCAGTTCGTAACCCTTTGAATAAATTGAGACTTACGCCCTAAAGTACTGCGCGGGACAGCCGATCTAAACCCATAGGCGCACCTGTCCGTCCTGAGGGCACTTTTGTGGGTCATCACAAGAGGGGTCAGCGGGGTGGCAGTGGGTGCAACTACGGTTCTGAGATGAATTGTAAGCACTGCGGATCCAAGCTCGGAATGCTGGAACGTTGGCGGTACGGGGACTTTTGTTCGCAAGGACATAAGGACAATTTCGCCGAAGACCTCGTGCGCCTGCACGAGCAGATTGTCAAAGATCTGCGCCGGATCCCCAATCGACTGAAGGTACAGCCCGAAGAGTCCGTGGAAGCAGTGGCGCCGCCTCCCAGCCAAGAATTGCCCGCTCTGCCGGGCGCCGGTTTCGTGTTGGCGCCGGATCCGGCTCCACTCCTGTCCATACCAGAGACGGTCGCGACCGAAGCGCCGTCGGCGCCGCCGGTACCGCGCGGCAAAGGTGACCAGTGGCGCCTGTTTGCAAAGGTTGCGGACTGGTCGGAACTGCCCGTATCCGTCCGCACCGCCAGCGAGAAACGGCAACTCCGTTTCGTCTGGGTGGCGTACGCGACACAATCCATGCTGGCGTGCCACGGCAGTCTCCTCAGCGGTGAGTATCCGGCCACCCTGCCACACCCTGAACTGCGTCAGTGGCAGGCGCGACTTCCAATGGCGGTCCAATCGGAGCCATCCGCCATTGTGACGCCGGCCACGCCCCAAACCGTGGAGCAAAAATACTGGGTGGACGATCAGGGCTGGCGCTGGATTCCAGAGGGAGCGCCAGTCACCGTGCCCGATTTCGGCCCGGTGCTCTCCGAGTATCCGATTGTGGCGCCGTGGGCGAACTGGACCGTAGGCGCAGGTTTCACGCCCAGGCCGTCGCCCGGGCGACCCGGCCAGCCGGGCCAACCTGGACAACCGGGGCAGCCCGGACAGTTGGGCCAACCTGGACAACCGGGGCAACCTGGACAACCGGGGCAACCCGGACAGCCTGGCCTCGGAGTTTCCCAGGGAGCCTTGCCATCCGCGATGGTGCCACCGCTGGGGCAGCCAGCACCAAATATGCCGCCGCAGCGCATGGCGCCCGGCACCCCCTCCTCCGGGGCGCCGCAGGGACTGACGCCTGGCTATCCGTCGACGATCTTGCCGGCCGGGCTGCCCGGCCAAGCGGCCTGGCCTGGTGGCCCAGTCTGGGCTGGCGGCATGGTCGGCTATGCAACGCATTCTTCGTCAATCCCGCCTGTCCCGCCCTGGAGCATGGGTTTGGTCTGGCAGGAACTGCCGCCACCGTTGTTTAACGCGCTGGTAGACCCATCCCACTGCGTGCAGCCCCTGCGCGGTTTGACTCCGCGTCAGGAACCGCCAGTGGAAAACATCGCGTTCCCGGAGCCGCTGATGCCGCAAACCCCGGCCGGGCCCGTGGTACCGTCGACCGCATTCCGTTTCATTGATTGCCAAGGCGACCCGGCTGCGAGTTTATGCCCCGCCGGGAGCCAGCCGATCCGTAGCGATAGGCAGCCGCGCACGCTCTGGCGCCGCATGCTAACAATTCCGGCCCACCACGCCCGTTTGTCCAAACCCGGTATCCCGATGCGGCCGGCACCGCCGCTCAGGCTGAGGGCGAGGCCGGTGCCGCGGGCGCCGTTCGCAGCTCCGGTTCTGTATTCGGGGAGGTGGAAAGACTAAGTGTCTGCCCAGCCAGCCCGCGTGATCCCACTACCGCACCGTCCCTCGCACCGTACACCACTCGGGGCGCCGCTGGAGTCGTTCGCCTTGGAGGGCATTGGAGATGTACCCACCGAACCCAACCAGTGTGCGGCGGCGGAGGCCTCCCTCCATGAGGCATTAGAGGCCTTGGGAAAAGACGCGCAGGCCGAGGCGGCACGCAGACTGGCTGACACGCTGCAAACCGAGCCAGGGAATGCCGAGGCATTGTTGGCGCTCGGCGCGATTCAGCATGCGCGCGGGGACAGCATCGCCGCGTCCGAGAGCTACCGGCGCGCTACCGCGGCCGATCCGTCAAGCTGGAGGCCACTCTACAACCAGGCACTTCTGCTGGAATCGGACGGGGCATCGGCCGAGGCAATTGCCCTGCTCTACCACGCCATCGCCCTGGGGCCGCTGGAGGCCGCACCGCAGTTCCGCCTGGCCTCGATTCTGGAGTTCTGCGGCCAGGAAACCGAGGCACGAGTGTGGTGGAAACGCACGGTCTCTTCAGACCCGTCGTTGACCGCGGCCTGGCTCCGGCTGGGCTTGTTGGAACTCCGCGGAGGAAGACTACCGGAGTCCGCCATCGCTCTGGAGAACGCCCTGGGTGGGGATCAGGAGGCGGCCGACGCAGCCTATCACCTGGCGCTCGCGCACATCGGAATGGGCGCAGCCCAGGAGGCATTCAAGGCGCTGGCGGAGGCTCTCCACCACGACCCGAACGCCGCCGATGCCCATGCGGCGCTGGTAGGCCTGGCCCTGGATTGCGACGATCTCGACCGGGCGGAACGGCATGAGCATGCCCTGCGCGCGTTGGAGCCCACGCCGGCAGTTCTCTCGTTGCGGCTCGCGCAGGCTTGGGCGCTACGAGGCGAGTTGAGACTGGCTCAGGAGCACTATAAGCGAGCAGTCCAGTCCGATTCCTCGCTGGCATTGGGCTACTTCGCGTTAACATTGTAGTATTGAAGCAGCGAAAGTCCGCCAAATCCGGCCCTCCGGCCCGCAAGCCTTTCTCGTCCGGTGACAAACCTGTCTCCCGCGGAGAAAAACCGAACACTCGAACCGACAAACCTGCGCCACGTGGTGACAGACCCTCTTTCAGCAGCGACCGCCCCGCCCCGCGCGGCGACAGGCCGCCCTACCGCGACAGCAAGCCATCGTCCGGCGGTGACCGCCCGACCCCGCGTGGCGACAGACCCTCTTTCAGCAGCGACCGCCCCGCCCCGCGCGGCGACAGGCCGCCCTACCGCGACAGCAAGCCATCGTCCGGCGGTGACCGCCCGACCCCGCGTGGCGACAGACCCTCTTTTGGCACCGACCGCCCCGCCCCGCGCGGCGATAGGCCGCCTTATCGCGACAGTAAGCCACCGTCCGGCGGTGACCGCCCGACCTCACGTGGCGACAGACCCTCTTTTGGCAACGACCGCCCCGCCCCGCGCGGCGACAGGCCGCCATACCGCGACAGCAAGCCGTCGTTCGGCGGTGACCGCCCGGCCTCGCGTGGCGATAGACCCTCATTCGGCAACGACCGCCCCGCCCCGCGCGGCGACAGGCCGCCATACCGCGATAGCAAGCCCGCCTTCCGCGGCGGCAAGCCATCGTTCCGAGGCGACCGGCCGGCCCCGCACGGCGGCAAGCCCACGCGGCCACCCGAAAAGCCGCGCCTGGGCAGCAACAAGCCCTCCGCACAAGGCAGGAAGCCAGAGACTGACCGGGTTCTCAAGACCCTCGACCGAATCCTCTCGAAAGCCGGAATCTGCTCCCGTACCGAGGCCCGTGACTGGGTCCTGGAAGGGCGCATGAAGGTCAATGGCAGGGTCATCACCGACCCCGAGCACTGGGTCGATCTGGAAAACGACACCATCCTCCTCGACGGCAAGCCGCTGCGCGAGGAACGCAAGATCTACGTCCTGCTGTACAAGCCCAAGGGCTACCTCACAACGTACAAGGACCCCGACGGCCGCCCCACGGTTTACAATCTGCTGTACGACATCAAACAATGGGTTTTCCCGGTGGGCCGCCTGGACCAGGACACCTCGGGTCTCCTGCTCCTCACGAACGACACCGATTTCGCCGAACACGTCACCAACCCGGAACACCACGTCGCCAAGACGTACCTGGTGAAGACGTCGTCTCTGCTCACGGACGACCAGATGGAGAACATGCGGCTGGGCCTCCAGCTCAAAGATGGCCCCACGCGTCCGGCGCAGGTGGTAAAACTGCGCGATACGCCGGCCAAGTCCTTCTTCGAGATCACCATCACGGAGGGGCGCAACCGCCAGGTCCGGCGCATGGTGGAGGCGCTGGATAGCAGTGTTTCGAAGCTCGTTCGCACGGCCATCGGCCCGATTCGGATCGAAGATCTCAACATCGGCAGTTGGCGCTACCTTACCGAATCCGAGGTGAAGGAACTGCGCCGCGCCGGCGGGACACCCAAGAAGAGCGCCCGCCGGGACTGGCTGGCTTTCGAGGAGGGTGAACTAGAGGAGGCTCCAGCCCGTCAACCGGTGACTCCAATGGTCGAAGCCATCGGCCTGCTGGAACCGGACGACGAAGTGGAGTTCGTTCCTCCGCCACCGCCGGACGAACCGGCTGAAGTGGCTGCCGAAGTCGTCGCTGACGTCGTCGCCGAGGCACCCGCCGCTAGCGAAGCGCCTCCGGCTCAGGACTAGTCCACAACCCGGGCAGACAGCACCAGGATGTAGGCGCCGGCAGCGGCGTCTCCCCTGGCCTTGCCGATGACGACTTTCTGGCCTTCGCGGATGTCTACGTCGGTGCGGAAATTCACGTTGGTCCACTTCTCGGGAGCAGTGGGGAGCCTGAGGTCAAACACAAAGTCATCGAGCCGGACCCGGGCGCCCTTGTCATCGGACGAGATGCGGACGCCCCGCCGGATTGTGAATTCGTAACGGCCCTGGACGCCGGGCAAATCGGGATTCGGCGCGCCGGCATTGCCGACGGAGGAGACCTGATTGCCCTCCTGCGCGCGGATAAACGTCGAATCCAGCAGGCGGAAATCGTTGTAGCCGAAGGCTGACTTGAGCTGTTTGACCACCGGATCGAGGTCGGTGGGCACAGCCTCCCCGGCGGAACCCTTGGGCGCCGCGATCAGGATGTAGCAGGTGAGCTCGACGTTTCGGCTGGAACTCCGAGTGCCCGGCCTCTGGGTGTCGAACCGTTTGATCAGCTCCTCGGCAGCGGCGACGGTCTCTGCGCTGCCGTAAAGTGAGATGGTTTTAAAGTGCTCGTTGAAACGGACGTTCAAGCCGTCGGTAATCAGGACGTTGCTGAGTTCTTTGACGTCGGCGTACTTGACATCGTAGACCTTCTGGACGAAACGCTTAGGTTCCTGAGCGGCGAGCGTAACAGCGAGCAGAGTGGCGAGCAGAAACAGCTTTCTCATTGGGATTCTCCTTCGGTATTCAAAGCCCAGAGGATGACGATATTGGGGTCGTCCGTCAGGATCCGGGCAAATTGGGTTTCTTCAGATCTCGGGGTCGCCGGTTGGACCCGGCGCACAATCGGTGGAACTGGGCGGCTCAGGGGTTGTGCCGCTGGGGCCCTAGCTAGCAGTGGCGGCGGCTCCATAATCGGTTGCTGGCGGGGAACAATAGCGACCACCACCAGGGCCGCAGCGAGGGCCGGCACCCAGGCCCAGTGCCACCACTTCGTGCGCGCCGGCCGCACCTCAGCGAGGACCCGTGCGCGGACCTGCGCCAGCGCCGCACCGGGCACGTCCTCGTCGCGGAGATCCGTCAGGGCGAGATCGAGATCCTCATTGCTCCAGCTCATGCCCGCACCCCTTCCAGGCAACGCTTCAGCCGAGTCCTGCCCATCGACACCTGGCTGCGCACGGTTGCCTCCGACGAACCGAGAATCTGCGCGACCTCAGCCGTTTCGAGCCCTTCGATCTCCCGCAAAATCACGGCGGCGCGCTCCTTTTCCGGCAGTGTCTTCAGAGCCTCGCTGACGAGTTGGCGGCGCTGGTCCCGTTCCATATCCGTGTGCTGAACGGCGGCAATGGGCGGCTCCCACTCGATCGGCTCCACCGGCCGCCGCCGGCGGAGCTGGTCGAAGCAAGCGTTCATGGTGGTCCGGTACAGCCACGATTCCACACCGCGCGCTGCATCTATGTTGCCGATATGCCGGTAGAGCTTCATGAACACCTCCTGCGCCACGTCCTGCGCGTCTTCCAGGCGGCCCAGCATCCGGAGCGCTGTGCGCAGGACGAGCCGCTCGTGCTGGTGCATCAAGTGCTCGAATGCGGCGATCGAGTCGTCTTGTTGCCACGCCATCGGGATCGGCAGTTCTTCGGGGGCCACTCGCATTGTTATACGTGGTCGGGTGGCAAAACGTTGATGAGTGATTTACGGGCGGACGCGGTGGCCGTACTTGTTGCTCTGAGCGAGCCGCGTGAAATGCCCATTGACGATCTCGACGATATCGCGGATCGGGTTGGCGTTGCCCGGCAGCAGCGAGGCCATCACGGCCAGCACATACGGCCGCCCTTCAAGATAGACGATGCCGGCCTCTGTGTGAACACCCTCCACTTCGCCCGGCTTCGACGCGGACTCCACCGTGGCGGGCAGCGCGCCGCGAAAATCGGCCCGTACCAGCTTCATCAAAGCCAGCATCTCCTTGCAGGCTTGCGGCGAGACGATCTTTTCGCGATAGATGAGCGTGATGAGCCGCGCCATCTCCTCCGGCGTGGAAGTGTTCTCCTCGTCGCGCGTGGCAGCCGGGAAATCGAGCATGATACGGCGGAGCCTGGTGTTCGGCAGCCCGAGCGCCACCATTTGCGCGTTGACGCGCGGCATGGTGACAAGCTTGATGATCTCGTTGGTGGCCTCGTTATCGGAGTCGCGGATCATGCGGGTCAACAGCTCGCGGATGTCGTCGAGCTTGAGCGCGCCGGCCTGAATCCGCGCGAACGCCGTGATCATGACCGGCACTTTGATCAGACTGGCCTGGGTAGTTATCAACGTGCCGTTGTGCGAGAAACTTCGGCCGGTGGTGAGATCGATGGCTGCGACGCCGAGCGCGCCATCGAGAGCGGCGTCGTAGGCGGCGATCTTGGCGAGCGTCTTCTTTTCCAGCAGGGCGGCGGGCTCCGGCTGGGCGGCCAGCGGCAGAAGAAAGAGGAGGGTGGCGGCGAGGGTCTTCACAGACGTAGGATAGCGGAGACGTGAGCTATCTCTGGATTGCGATGGGTGCGGGGCTGGGCGGGGCGCTGCGGTACTGGTGCTCGGGCGTGGCCGTGCGCCTGGGCGCTGAGACATTTCCGTGGGGCACACTGTTTATCAACGTCCTGGGCTCGGCGTTCATCGGATTTTTCGCAACGATGTCGGGACCGGACGGCCGGTGGCTGATCGCCCCCAATACCCGGCTTTTCGTGATGACAGGCATCTGCGGGGGATTCACGACGTTTTCCACGTTCAGCCTGGAGACGCTGCGCCTGATGCAGGACAGGCAGTGGGGCGCCGCGGCTTGGAACGTCTGGTTATCGGTAGGGCTGTGCCTGCTGGGCGTCTGGCTGGGTCATCAACTGGCGACCGGATGGAATCAGAGGTGACGCAATGAAGATTCCGGAAGATGCGGTACTGCTGCGAATATTCCTGGGCGAGAACGACCGCTTTGGCGGCAAGCCGCTGTATGAAGCAATCGTGCTGAAAGCGCGTGAGGTGGGCCTGGCCGGTGCGACCGTGCTGCGCGGCCCAATGGGCTTTGGCCGCTCCAGCCGGCTGCACACGGCCAAGCTGGAGCGGCTCAGCGAGGACCTGCCCTTCGTGGTGGAGATCGTAGACTCGAAGGAAAACGTAGATGGATTCGTGCCGCTATTGGACGAGATGTTCACGGGGAGCGGCTCCAGCGGACTGGTGACATGGGAGACGGTGAAGGTGCTGAGGTACGGCAAGTGGTGATCCTGCTGCTGCGCGGGATCAACGTCGGCGGCCACAACAAGATCCGGATGGAGACGTTGCGGGCGCTGTGCGAGTCGCTGGGGATGACGGAGGTCCGGACCTACATCCAGAGCGGCAACGTAGTGGGCAAGGCAGGCAAGCAGGCTCCAGGCGTGCTGAGCAGGCAACTGGAAGACGCCATCGAGAAGCAGGAGGGATTCCGTCCGGGCGTGGTGGCCCGCACCGCGGCTGAGCTGCGCGCGGTGATCCGACAGAATCCGTTCGCCGGCCGCGGCGATGTTTTGCCGAACCGGCTGGCCGTCGTGTTCCTGGCAGCCGACCCGGGCGACGCGGCCCGAGCGGAAATCCGAACAATGGATCTCAAACCTGAGGAACTGGTGGTTGAAGGACGGGAGATGTACATTCATTTCCCAAACGGCATGGGAACTACGAAACTGCCGATGCCGAAGATCGAGCGCATATTGAAGACGCACGGCACGGCCCGCAACTGGAATACGGTAGAGAAGCTGATGGAGATGGCAGGCGGAGCGGCCTAATGATGCGCCACACAATTTACTGCAATACGGCCTGGACCACGGCGCCGTCCCTGGAGAGCGTCACCGGAATGGTCAGAGTCTTCTCGCCGGCCGTCACCTCGATCTCGTAGTCACCGAGGAAACCGCGGACGGCGTACAACCCGTCCTCACCCGTGGCGCCTAGTTCGTTGGTCCACCACTTGGTGTAGACCAACTCGCGCCAAACGTCGTAGTTGGGTTTGGTGGTCCAATCCTTGCGGACCATGGCGCCGCGCGGCAACCAGTGCTGGCCTTCCCAGAAACCCCACATCAGGAAGTTCGTCATGGAGGGATGGGAGAAGGCCGTAATCAGCAGGTCACGGGTGAACTGCGCCTGCAACTCTTCGTCACTCGTATTGAAGTCGAACTCCGTGATCTCGATCTGCTTGTTGAAGGTGGCGAAACGGTCGATGATGCGCAGCATGGTCTCCGGCGCGGTGGGTGAGCCGAAGTGGCCCTGCATGCCGATGCCATCGACAGGCGCGTCCTTGGACAGCAGGGAGGTGATGATGTCGAAGTAGCCGTTGCGGTGGAGGATGTTGGCGCCGTTGGCAGCGATGATGTTGTAATCGTTGATAAAGAGCTTGGCGTCGGGATCGTAATCGCGAGCCACCCGGAACCAACCCACCATTTCGTCGTCTCCCAGGATCTTCTGGAGATCCCGGTTGGTGTATGCCTCGTTGATGACGTCCCAATCCATCAACGTGCCGCGGTTGGCGGTGACTTCGTCCTGGATGTGATCGATCAGGAGCTTGCGGAGGGCTTCCGGATCGTTTTCCAACGCTCTTACCGTGCTGGGCAGATACTGCCAGTTCGGCCAGATCAGATTGTGTCCGCGGATCTTGTGAATGCCACGTTCGTGGAACCACTGCACCGCCTGAAGCGCCCGGATACGGCCGTTTTCGGTATCCCAACTCGGCCACTTGAGGTCATTCTCCAGAACCACGCAGTTGAAGTTGTCAAGGATGAACTGGCGGTATTTCTCGTTGTCCTCCTTTGTGCCGAAGAGCACGGAGGCAGCGACCGCGGTACCCCAGCCAAACGCGTGCCGCTTCATCCTGACGCGGACTTCCGCGGCGGCGATCGGGTTGCCGTCCGGATCTGTCACGGCGACAGTGAGGTCGCCCTTGCGGATCTGGTTGATCCGCTCCTCAGCGGCGATACGCCACGGGGCATCGGCGGCGCCGCCGTCGTACAGCGCATCGATACCGAGATCCGTGGCTTTGACACCGGGGCCGTAGTTGCTGAAGCTCATGCCACCCACTTCAGCCACCTGGACCAGTTGGCTCATCCAGAAGTCGACATAGTAGCCGCCGGGGTTGTAGTCCTCGGCCATCCGAAAGATGAACCGGAATTGTTTCCATTCCGGCCCCATGATGAAGGGAGTGGAAGCTGATTTCGTGTATGGCGAGATAGCCTGCTCGACATTGAGAATTAGCGCGCACTCCCCGCCGGCCGGCTCTACGCAGCGCGCCCAGAAGGTGGTCAGGATGGTGTCATCCTTCTTCACCGCGCCATTGCCGAGCGCGCGGACACGAAGGTTCCAGGAGCTGGTGGGAACAACGGTGGTGGTCAGGCTCAGGGCTTCGGGAAAGGTCTGGCCGCTTACGGATACCCTCTCCATCCTGCCGCTGCCGATATCGCCGCGCACCAATTTGAAGACGTTGAGCGGATCATCGTTAAACAGCGAGAGCGGCTGATCAATGGACTGCGCGGCCAATGGAAGCAGCGCGGTGGCAAACAGAAGGTATGAGCGCATGGCGGAATTGATATTCCATTCTCATTGTATTCCCCGTAGCTGGGGTGATCACCGATGGGGATAGGTTCGCGCCTGGCATGGATGAGCTGCAGAAACTGACGTGGAGGGAGGGGAGCAAGAAATCTGAGCTCTCCATGAACACGGCCGGGCTAAGCTGGAGAGGTGATGATCGAGGCCCAGGGACTGACCAAGCGGTATCGCAGCGGCGCCGCCGAACTAAGCGTGCTGGAAGACGTTTCCTTCACAGTGCACGCCGGCGAGCGAATCGCCCTCACCGGCGAAAGCGGGACCGGCAAGTCCACGCTGCTCCACCTGCTGGGCCTCCTGGACGCCCCCACATCCGGCGGCGTTGCCATTGCCGGCGTTTCCACGTCGAACCTGGACGAACGCGCCCTGGCCACGTTACGCAACAAGGAAATCGGCTTTGTGTGGCAGATGAACACCCTTTTGCCGGAGTTCACGGCCCTGGAGAACGTCATGATGCCGCTGCTTATCCGTGGCGTCACCCGTGCCGAGGCGGCGAAGGCAGCGCAGGCCCGACTGGACGAAGTGGAACTGGAAGCGCGCGGCCATCACCTGGCCGGCGAGCTTTCGGGCGGAGAGCAGCAGCGCGTGGTGCTGGCACGCGCGCTGGTGGGCAAACCACGCATCCTGCTGGCCGACGAGCCCACCGGCAATCTGGATGAACGCACGGGGGCCATGATCATGGATCTCATTGAAACGATGCACAATCGGCACGGACTAGCCACGCTCTACGTCACCCACAACCCGCGCTTTGCGGCGCGGGCGGGACGGGTACTGGCCCTGGAAGGCGGACGGATTACGTTAGCCGGCGGCGGGCAGTAACAGGTCCGTGCGCACGGACTCTCCCGCTTGTAACTGCGCGTCGAGCGATTCGACGTAATCGACTCCGCCAATCGTGATCTGAAAGCGGTTGTTATCCGAGCGGGAGATGAAGGCCCGCTCTCTCAGATACCAGAGCGTAAACTCCAGGTGATCCCGCGGGACTCCCAACAACTCTTCGAAATCAAAGACGGTCAGGGTGGGGTTGACAGGGTCCTGAACGCGGCGCGCGTAGAGGACGTTGAGGACGCCGGCTCGCTTGCGGCGCTCGGATTCCCTGCCCTGGGTGGATTCAATTGACGTGAAGAGGCGAGCGCGGGTGCGGTGGGATTGCTCGCGGCTGAGGTCGTATGCGGCGCGAAGCCCTGGCTCGTATAGGATTTCGTAGGCGCGGGTGAGTCGCTTGAAGAGATCCTCATCTCCAGTTTCGCGATTGTCCGGATGGTGGCGCTGGGCGAGAATGCGGTACACGCGGTGAATGGTGTCCGGCGTGGCCTTTGCGTTCACCTGGAGGAGCTCGTAGAGGTCCTCGTCGCCGGCGGCAGGAGGGGGTGTGGCGGCAGGCGCCTCCTGTTCCACGAAGACCAGACCGGCATGAAACAGACTGCTGAGATTGAAGCGGCACCATGTGACCTTGGCCCGGCGCGAGGACAGCACAACACCGGTCTCCAATGCGTATATAGCGCCCCGGAGCAATGCTCCGCGAAGCTGTACTTTGAGACCCGTGTCACTGATATCGAGGATCTCGGCGGGCAGACGCTGCGCTTGTCCGCTGGCATCGAATCCGATGAGATAGATGGACGGCTGATCGGTCTGATTGTTGCGGCGGCGCGCGCGTCGTTCGGGCTGATTCTGACTCGCCATGGTCATCTATCGGCGGAATGGCGGACGGCTACAGGGGCGGCGCGCGGCCGAGAATGAGCCGGCGCTAGACAGAGGGGATCAGGCGCTCGGCCGGTACAAACGGGACGGTGACGGTCGGACTCTCGAGGGCTTCAGCGTAATCCACGCCAGTAATGGTGATGTGGAAGCGGTTGTTGTCGGAACGGGAGATGTAGCCGCGTTCCTTCAGATTCCAGAGGGTGAATTCGAGGTGGTCACGCGGAACACCGAGCAGATCTTGAAAATCGAAGACGCTGAGGCTCGGGCTGGCCGGGTCCTGGATCCGACGCGCGCACAGGACTTTGAGAACGCCGGAACGCTTGCCACGCTCAGCTTCCTTGCCGCGCAGCGCATCGGGCGACGTGAACAACTGGAAGCGTGCGTGGATGTGCTGGTCCCTCTGGAGATCCTACGCGGCTTGCAGATGGGGATCTGAGAGAGTCTCGTAGGCCCGGGTGAGGCGCGCAAAGGACTCCTCGTTGCCTGTATCGCGATTGTCCGGGTGATAGCGCTGGGCAAGCAACCTGTAGATGCGATGGATGGTATCGGGGACGGCCATGGGATTCACCTGGAGCAGTTCGTAGAGATCCTCCCCGGCAAGCGCCACCGGCTGGGCAGTTTGGGCTTTGGCGGCTGCGAAGGCGAGGCCGGCGCGGAACAGGCTGCCGAAATCCGGCCGGCACCAACCGACGTGCGCGGTGGAAGAAGGGAGTGGGGGATGGGCCTGGAGCGTAACCACGGTGCCGCGCTGCATGGCAGTCCGCAGTTGGACACCAATCCCGCCATCGCTGATATCGGTAACGTTTGCGAGAAACACCTGAGGGACGCCGGAGGCGTGCTCCAGCGTGAGCCGGATCTCGGGTTGATCCGGACGAAGGGTGCGGAGACGGGTCCGCCGCTCAGCCTGGCTGGTAGTGGCCATGCGAGAGGCTTTTCGGCGGACCCGTGGACTACTTGAACTTTTATTTTGCGGCAGCGGCCGGAGGTGCAGCCGAGGGCTTCGCTTCGGAGGCCGGTTTGCCAAAATAGGCTTCGTCCAGCACCGGCTTGGAGGAGTTCTTCACGGCCTCCATCGCCTTTTGCGTATTCTCGCCCTGAAGGCGCTTCTCAATCTCGGGACGAACCTCTTCAAACGGCTTGGAATTGCGTTCCTGCACCTGGATCAAGTGGTAGCCGAACGGGCTCTTCACCGGCTCGCTGATAGCTCCGACGGCCTGGGTGAAAGCGGCGTCTTCAAAAACGGGAACCATGCGACCGCGGCCAAAGCTGCCGAGATCGCCGCCCTGGGCGCCGGATCCCGTGTCATCCGACTCGGCCTTGGCGACAACAGCGAAGTCCTCGCCCTTGACCAGACGTGCGCGGATGGCCTGGGTCTTGGCCAGCGCTTCTTCTTCGGAGAGGTCCTTCTGGTCCGGCTTGAGTGGAACGCGGGAGCCCTTGAAACGAATCAGGATGTGGCGGGCCTTGGCCTGCTCGTACTCTCCCTTGTGGGTCTCATACCAAGCCTTGGAGACGGCCTCGGTGGGCTTGTTCAGCTCGCCAAGGCGCTGGAACAGAAGTCCCGCCAGGGCGGATTCCTGCTGAAGAAAGAACTGCACCTTGGCCTGAGGCGTCTGATCGAGCTTCAGCTTGCGGGCTTCGCTGGAGTAGAGCATCACGTCAGCGAGTTGTTCGCCCAGCCGGCGGCGGGCCTCTGGCGTATCGCCGCCGATCTGACCCTTGATCGCCTCTGGCAGGTTCTTCATTATGTTGTCGAACTCGGATTTCTTCATCTTCGCGGCGCCCGATGTGAAAACTACAGGGTCGGCTGCGGAAACGGCGGACTTGGCAGGCGCAGCCGGCTTGGCTGGTGCGGCGGGCGCAGCCGCGGCGGGCGCGGCAGGTTTCGGCTTGGCGGGGGCGGCAGCAGGCGCCTGAGCCCAAAGGGCTCCGCCAATCATCAACAATGATAGTACTCGCATCTACTTATGGTAACTCGTCACGCAGAACGCACGCCCACCCGCATCCGTGCGGGTGGAGACCCAAAGAAACCGGCCAGTTGGAAGGCCGTGTGGCCGGACGTCAAAGAGCTAATCCGGCCACGCCGGAACCAACTGTTGCTGGGGCTGCTGCTGATCCTTATCAGCCGCTCCGCCGGCATGGTGCTACCCGCGTCGACGAAATTCCTGGTCGACGACATTCTCGGCAAGCAACGGACCGAGATGTTGAACCCGCTCATCCTGGCCGTGGTGAGCGCCACTATCCTGCAAGGCGTAACTTCCTACTGGCTGACGCAGCTCCTCTCGAAATCGGCACAGAAACTCATTGCCGAGCTGCGCTGCAAGGTCCAGGCACACGTGGGCCGCCTGCCTGTCACCTACTTCGATTCCAACAAGAGCGGCCAGCTCGTGTCGCGCATCATGAACGACGTGGAGGGCGTCCGGAACCTGGTAGGCACCGGACTCGTGGAATTCGTCGGCGGCCTGCTGACGGCGCTATTCAGCTTTGTGGTCCTGGTGCGCATCAGCCCGCTGCTCACCGGTCTGGCGCTGGCCGTGGTGCTGGCCTACTCGGTCGTGCTGCAATACGCCTTCAAGACCCTGCGCCCCATCTTCCGGGAACGGGGTAAGATCACGGCAGAGGTCACCGGACGACTGACGGAGTCGCTGGGCGGCATTCGCGTAATTAAGGGCTATCACGCCGAGGAACGCGAGGAGAAGGTCTTCCAGGCGGGCGCGGGACGAATCCTGGATAACATCCTGAAGTCATTGAGCGGCGTTTCGCTGTTGAGCCTTTCGGCAACGGTGCTTCTCGGAATGGTGGGCGCCCTGGTGATGTTCGTCGGCGGAAAACAAATCCTGAACGGCACGCTCACGCTGGGCGGATTTGTGACGTTCACTGCGTTTCTGGCATTTCTCGTTGCTCCGGTGTTCCAGATCGTCGGAATCGGCACGCAGTTGACGGAGGCAGTGGCGGGGTTGGAGCGAACGAGGGAGATTCTGAATGAGCAGTCCGAGGACGCAGACCCGCTCCGCATCTCGCGGATGGGCCCGGTGCGCGGCGACGTGCGATTTGAGGACGTGCGTTTCTCTTACGAGGCCGGCAAGGAGGTGCTGCACGGCGTCAGCTATGACGCGCCGGCGGGCACGGTGACGGCGCTGGTGGGCTCCTCGGGCTCCGGCAAATCCACCACCATCGGGCTGGTCTCGGCATTCCACAAGCCCGACAGCGGCCGGGTGCTGGTGGACGGCGTGGACCTGTCGACAGTGCAACTGGAGAGCTACCGCACGCAGTTGGGAGTCGTTCTGCAGGAGACATTCCTGTTCGATGGAACCATTCGCGAGAACGTGGCCTTCGCGCGGCCTTACGCCACGGATGCCGAGATCATGGAGGCTTGCCGCATCGCGCGCGTGGACGAGTTTGCCGAGCGATTCCCGGAGGGCTACGAGACCATAGTGGGCGAGCGCGGCGTCAAGCTTAGCGGGGGCCAAAAGCAGCGCGTCTCCATAGCCCGCGCCATCCTGGCCGACCCGCGAATCCTGATCCTTGACGAAGCCACGTCCAGCCTCGACAGCGAGACGGAGGCGCTGATCCAGGCCGGCCTGCAATACCTGATGAAGGGCCGCACGACGTTCGTCATCGCCCACCGCCTGTCCACCATCCGCCGCGCGGATCAGATCCTGGTGATGGAGGAAGGGGTGCTGATGGAGCGCGGCACGCATGGGGAGTTGTATGCGGCCAAAGGT
Organism: Paludibaculum sp.; assembly: GCA_036504135.1. Lineage (GTDB taxonomy): Bacteria > Acidobacteriota > Terriglobia > Bryobacterales > Bryobacteraceae > Paludibaculum. Next base: position 32,193 of record DASXVP010000018.1, on the reverse strand, counting down.
CGCTACTACGACCTCTACACGCGCCAGCACGGCCTGGAGGCCAATCTGTTCCTGGCGCCGGGCGAGGGGGATGTGGGCGAGTAGGCCCGCGGAGGGATCGCCCTGCCAAGTCCGCGTCGCGGGCGAATCCGTCTACGGCGCGGGCAGCAGTTCGTCCGCCGGAGTGCGCGTCCCCCCGCCCCCAACCGCGCATGGCGCATCCACCGCCACCGGCTTGTACACGGCCACCGATTGAAAGCACGCGGTAAATCGCCGTGTCGGCAAACGCCCTAACAACTCAAACGTTCGCAAACATCCTTTGACCAACCCGTCAGCCCTCCGACCGAATAGCTTCTGCAGTCCCACAAACAACAGCGTCGACAACCCCCTCGGATTGTGCAGGATCCATTCGTCTTCACCGATCTCCAATCCGCATGCCCGCAGATCGCTGCACAACGTCCCGAAGCCTGGCGTGTAGCCTAGCGGAAACGGCGCTGCCTTTCGCCGGCTGTACCGGCGTAGCAGGTGGTACAGCGGATTCAGCGGATTGTCCAGCGTCAGGATTAGCAGACCTCCCGGCCGCAACAACTCCGCCAGAGCCACGATTGATCTTATAAACTCGGCCCGCTCCTCAAAATGGTCGAGCGTCGAAGTCGAAAGTATCAGGTCAAAACGCCCTGCACCCCACGCCGGAGTTTGAGCATCCATGACGGCTACGCGCGTCGAGAGCGATTCGTGCCGTAGCGCTGCCCTCCGCGCCGTGGAGAACGCGCTGTCCATCCCGCAAACCAACCGCGCTTCCGGGAAAAGCCCAGGCAACAGGTAATCTCCGCCAAACGCCTCCTCAAAGAGGTCGGTCTTTAAAATGGTTCGGTCTTGCCGTCCTTGGGTCCACCGGCGAATCAGGTCCACATAGACGTCGCGCTTCTGCCTCGCAACCAGTGGATGCAGATACCACGACGGCGAGTCCTGATTCCCTAGAGTCTCCCAAACTTCACGGCCATGCTTCTTGCCAGTCTCCGCCACAACTCTCCCTGATCTGCGAACTGCGCACCGGGTGAAGGCGTGCAGTCCACCGCCAAGGCGGCGCACCGGTGCAACCGGAACGCTCAACCCCAGTGAATATCTGTAGAGAGATTATCATGTCACCAGCCTCGTTGGCGCTACCGCGCTGGTAACAGGGGAATTTGACTGAGCCTTAAGGAACTGGCTGGGTTCTTTCTCTTGCAGCATAATTCCGCGCGTAATCACTACGCCAGGGCTGCCTTCCGCAATTCACGCCCCGTGCGGCTGATCCCTGTACAACGTGCGTCGGACCGCGTGGAACCGCCGTGCATAGAAGGGTAGCGATCTCGACGTCCGCCTGAACGCACGCCGCCACCGGCCCACCCCAAACCACCCGACGTACCCCACCGGTTTCGCGCCAATCCGCAAGAGCGGCGGATACGCAATCGCCCGGTCCGGCTGGACGCAATACACCAGCCGCGTATAGCCCTCAGTAAGGAGCATCCGGCCCAGCCCGATGTTCGCCGATGTCGCGTATCCGCGTCCGCGATGCTGTGGCGGAGTAAACGTTTGATAGATGTAAGCCTCGCCTGCTGCGAGTACAAACTCCGAACTCAGATAATCCATGTAGGCGTCCCGGGTTGCCACCCAAAGGCAATGAACCCACTCGTCCTCATCCTTCAGCATCAGGCACCGGTGCCCCATCGCCAGCCGCCGGCGGGCTTCCTCCGGCGTGAGCTCCGGATTGAATTGCACCACCCTCGCAACGGCATCACCGCCCTCAGCCCAGCAAACGGCTGCTTCCTTCCCCGCCAGTGGCAGGTCCACCCGGAATATCAGCAGCCGCCGGTAGACAGTCTCGCCTAGAAAGCGCATCCACAAAACCAGCAGCCCCTCCGTCTTTAGGATCACCCGGGCGCGGTTCAGTACCTCGCCGGCCCTCCTTACCATGCTCTTGCACTTCGCCATCCAGTCCGTCCGCCGGTCCTCCGCTATACAGCGACCGCCCGCTGCCCGTCCCACGAATACGTCCGTCCGTTCCGCACCGCCAGTACACCCAGCAACGTCGGCAGCGTCGAGTAAAACCCCGTGTCCACATTCACCACAGGCTCCCGCCGGCTCTTCACGCAGTCCAGAAAATTGCGCACATGCGCATGGTCGGAGGGTCCGCCCACGTAGGGGAAGCTCTGGCTCACCGGCTGAAACGGCGGCGTCGTCGGGGCCCCCCGCCCCACATTGGGCTGATACCGGTAACCCGTCCGGTTCACCTGCAACCAGCCCAGGCTTCCGAGGAAATAGTTCCCTTGCCCATCAAACCCCGGCGTCTGGCGTACGCAGTTCGTGTACGTCATCACAAACTGGGGATACTGCCACGTCACCACCATGCTGTCGGGCAACTGCAACGGCTGCGGAGCCACCCGGGCATACTGCCCGGAGGCGCTGCAAGTCAGCGGTTCCTGCACCCCCAGATACCAGTGCGCAACGTCCGTCAGATGCGTGCCCCAGTCCAGCAGCGTCCCGCCCGAATAGTCATAGAAGGCCCGCCAGGATCGTTGCCGCATTGGCGTGTACGGCCGCCGCTCCGCCGGGCCTTGGAACAGATCCCAATCCAAGTCCGCGGGCGCCGCCGTCGGCTCGCCCTCGGGCCGCGTGTAGTTGCCCTGGTAGACGCACTCTGCGTGAAAGACCTTGCCGATCATCCCTTCCTGCACTCGCTTGGCATTCTCCTGGAAGTGATCCCACGAGCGCTGTTGCAGCCCAATCTGAGCTACGCGTTTGTACCGCCGCACCGCCTCACGCATCTTCTGTCCCACTTCGATGCTGTTCGAGAGCGGCTTCTCGCAATAGCAATCCTTTCCGGCCTGGCTGGCAGCGATCACCAGCGGCCCATGCCAGTGGTCCGGCGTAGCAATCAGCACGGCATCCACATCCCGCCGCTCCAGCACCCGCCGGTAGTCCGCCACCGCATCCGGCCGGTTGTTACGCTTCTCCCCCAATTTCGATGCCACCTGCTCGCGCGATGGCTTGAATACGTCGCAAACCGCCACCAGTTCGACATCCGGAAAATCCGTAAACACCCCGGCCACATAGCTCCCGCGGTTCCCCGCGCCGATGACCGCCAACCGGATCCTGTCATTAGCCCCCACAGCCGACCGTGCCACTGAGGCGGAAACCGCCGCGCCCGCAAGAAAACTACGCCTGTTCTGCATGAAGTTCCGCCTTGGAGAGTATTTTGTTCGGCCGTCCGAGACCCCAATATCCTATCATTTAGCCACTGCTACGCCTCTACCGCGCCGAAGGCTGTCGCGCCTAAGGCTGCCCGTCCCGTCGAAGTCCCCGTCGATGCCATTACGGTGTTCTCCGGCAAGGGCTCCCTTCGCGCCCTTACCCTCTCCGCCCCGTGCGGGCCAGGCAGTCACGTGACAAGCATCGGCGCGAACCCTCCGCGATTTATGGAGGCCGCAAGAAACAGAAAAGGCCGGCTTCGCTCATTGCGGAGCGAAACCGGCCCGTACTCAAACCCGCCAACGCCGGTGGGCTTGACAGAGTGACTCCCTGTCAGAAGTCGTAACGCAGCGCCATCTGATAAACGCGCGGGGCGCCGACGATGGAGCTGACCTTGCCGAACGTGGCAGTGTTTGTGAGCGAGGTAGCTGGGGCGGCAAAGTTTGCGTTATTGAACACGTTGTAGCCTTCAGCGCGGAACGTGACGGCGTGGGTTTCGTAGATCTTGAATCGCTTGACGAGCGAGAGATCGGTACCGAAATAGCGGGGACCGCGGAACGAGTTGCGGCCTGAATTGCCAACATCGCCGGCAACCGGGAATGAGAAGCGGCCGGCTTCCTCAGCAGTGTAGAACCAGACGCCATCGCCCTTGCGCACTATGCTTCCGATATTGCGGTCGCCGCTGTAGTTGGCCCACGTAGTGACGCCGGTGGTGGTGGCGCGGGTGGAGCCTACTGTGAAGACAGCGCCGCTTTGCCAGATCATGAGACCACCGATGTCCCATCCGCCCGCGATGGTGTCGAGCCACTGAGGCATTTCGCCGCCGAACTTCTTGCCCTTGCCAAACGGGATAGTGTAGGTGGCAGAAGCGTTGAAGGAATGGGGGCGGTCAAAGTCGCTGCGACCTCGATTGAGTGCAAGGTTGAAGTTGTCGATGGGGGATGTGAACCCGTTGCCTTCGACCGAGCCGTTGTCGATGCTCTTGCTGAAGGTGTAGTTGCCGTACACCTGCAGTGAGCGCATGTTGCGACGGATGCTGAGCTGGAGCGAATTGTAGTAGGAGCGGCCGTTGTTGGTGCCCTGCCGGACGTCGATGTACTGGGGATAGTTGCGCAAATAGTAATCTGAGACCCCTGCGGCCGCGTAACGGGTGTAGTAGGTCCGATCGAGGTTGGTGGCGGCTGTGCCCACTGCTCCGTTGGTGAAGTTGGTGGCGCCGAGGGTGGAGATGGCAGAGGCAGGGGTGCCGAAAATCCTTACAAGCGTGTTGCCGGGAGATATGGGAGCGCTGCTGTTGAGTTGGAAAGCCTGGAGTTCCTTGAAGGAGGTAAGGAAGTCCCCGTAGACGCGCTGCTGGTTCAGGTTCTGATTCATGAACAGCTTAACGCCGGTGCTTCCAACATAGCCGACTTCGAAGATGGTGTTGCGGACGATCTCACGCTGCAAAGTGAGATTCCATTGGTTCACATAGCCGGTGCGCATGTTAGGGCTGAACGTGGCGATTGTGACGGTCCGGGTCGGCAAGATTTGCAGGACTGGTGCAGCGGGTTGCGGAGGCAAAGGAATGCCGCCGCCGGCGCGGACGTCGGAGCCTGCGGCCTGGTTCGGATAGACGGGCACTGCCTGGGAGAAGCCTGGCGTGCCGCCGTCGACAGAACTCGTGGTGGCGCCGATGATGCGGTCGTAGAACATTCCGTAGGAGCCGCGGACCGCGGTCCTGCCATCGCCCTTAACGTCCCAGGCGAAGCCGAGGCGAGGGGCGAAGTTGTTGAGGTCGTTGTTATACCACTGCACGCCCTTGACGACTTTCAGATTGGAGATCTGGCTGACGGTATTCAGGTTCCTGGACTGGTCGATGGAGCCGGCCTGACCATCGGCCTCGCTCGGAACGCCTGAAAACTCCCAGCGGAGTCCGAGATTGATGGTGAAATTGCGGCGGACCTTCCAGTCGTCCTGGAAGAAGAGGCCTCCTTCTTTGAAGTTGAAGGTACGAACGCGGGGCGTGCCGGGCTTCTGGAAGGTGGAGAGGTCTGAATAGTAGGTCTGGACGACCTGATTCATCCGCCCCAGCACGTCATTGTAGAGACTCTCGAAGACCTGGCGGTTGGCCGAAGAGATATTGGCGGAACCGGAGGGGCCGATGGTGGTGGGCACCGATGCACCGAGGGAGACACCAGTGGTGACGTTGGGATAGATGCCCGCCTCGTCGTAGCCCCACTGCTTGGTGGCGCGATAGCTGCCACCGAACTTAAACGTGTGGCTGCCGCGCACATTGGTGAAATTGTCCGTGACTTCGTTAACGGGGGAGTTGCGACCCTGGCCAAAGTTGGAAAGGTAGGGGTCGGTAAAGAGGTTGGAGATGATCGTCGGGCCCTTGAGACGGCCGGGACGGGCGAAGTCCACACTGGCGCTCTGGTGGCCGACGCGCAGTTCGTTGACGAGCGAAGGACGGAGGACCCAATCGGAGCCGGCGGAGAAACCCCATCGAACACCGCCCTGGAATCCGGACGGGAAACCGGGGAAGGTAGCGTCGGCGCTATTGAGTCCATCCAAGGAAAACGTCTTGAAATAGCTGTAGCGGAAGAAGAGGTGGTGGCTGTCGGTCAACTGATGGTCGACCTTTCCAGTGTACTGGTTGTTATTGCTGCCATTGGGGTTATTAAAGAGGAAGCCGGAGGTATTAAGGCCGTCGCCCACGCTGCTGGTGTTGGGGTCGGGGAGGACCTTGAATATCTTCGTCATTTCGGCGTCGATACCTTTGCCCAGAGGATCGTTTTTGGCGATGTCGAACGAGGAGATGGCGGTGGAACCTGGGGCGCGCCAGCGGAAGATGCCCGCCTTGGCTTCTGGCGTGAGCACGGTGCGGGTACGGGTGAGTTCCTGCGACACTCGGCTGCCCTGATAGTTGAAGAAAAAGAAGGTCTTGCTCTTCTTGACTGGCCCCCCGATGGAACCGCCGAAGAGGTTCTGGATGTACTTGGGACGCTTGACGCCAGTGGCGTTGTTGAAGAAGTTGTTCGCGTTGAGCTCGGTGTTTCGGAGGTAATCGAAGGCGTTTCCGTGGAACTGATTGGTGCCGGAGCGGGTGATGAGCTCGACCTGGCCGCCCGCGTTGCGGCCATACTCGGCTTTGGCGCCGTTGGTGATAATTCGGAATTCGCCTACGGAATCGGTATTGTTGGCGGTCATGGCGAGTCCAAGGCGCGGGACGACGGCGTCGTTAACGTCGATGCCATCGAGAGTGGAATTATTGGCACCCTGGCGCATACCGTTAATGACGGAGAATGTGGTGTCGCCCGGGTTGATCTGAACGCCGGGCTGGAAGACGGCGAGGATGATAGGGCTGCGACCGAGTTGGGGGAGGGTGTCGATGTCTCGCATCGTCACGGAGCGACCGATCTGTGCATCCGTTGTCTGAACACGCACGGCTTCAGCTTCGACGACCACGCTTTCGGTAACCTGGCCGACCTCGAGTTTGAAGCGCTGGCTGGTCGCCACGGAAACGTTGAGCTCAACGGCATTGACGACCGATTTGCGGAAGCCCGCAGCCTCCACGCTGATCGTATACAGGCCGGGTTGCAGCGAGGGGAATACGTAGTTTCCCTCAGCGTTGGTTATAGCCTCGGCGCGAGCCTGAGTCTTGTCGTTGACAACAACAACTTTGGCGCTAGGAACGACAGAACCGGATTGGTCCTGCACAGAGCCGTCAAGCCGCGCTGTGGCGACCTGAGCGAAGCCGAACGAAGCCGTCAAAGACAACAACAGCAATAGCTTAAGTTTCGCAAGAGACATTTAGACCATCCCTGAAGAGACTTCAAACGGCTCGCCGTTTGATATTGCGCTAGAATAACACGCAGGTTACAAATGTCAAGAAATTTCGGACTAGTCAATCTGTTGGCAGTACATGGTCTGGCAGCACCAACGAAGTGTGGTGCTCTGGTTATCGAATGGAGCTGTGGCTTTGGGAATATTGGGAGTGGCGTAGGCCTTTAGGCAGGGGTGGAGTCGGGGCAACCCACTTCTGGGCGTGAATTCCGAAGTTGCCTCCTCTGAGACGCTTTGTGATCTTCCACGACTGGGTCAAATGGCCAGTTCGGCGTCAGCAGCGCGCGGCGGAAGCAAGCTTCGGCGCCCCAACCTTCGCCCAATTGAATGACAAGGCGGAGGACTGATCGACCCAGGATCGCACCACTGGTCCGAATCTGCGTGCGGATCGTCGCCGGTTCGCGAAAGCCTGCAAGCCGGCGGCAGATACGTGTTGAGACGGTAGATCGAGCAGGAACAGCACAACGCGAATGACCACTTCGGTGGCATCAAGATGTTTGAGGCAGAAATCGGTTGCTCCCAAGTGGTGCTTCCATTCAGCAATGCGAACCTCCATGCCGGCACGCCTGCTGTAATCCCACCAGATTTCTTTCGGAGTGTCATTGCAGTTGGTCACGAATATGCGAATCGTGCAGCCGTCCACGTAGATCAGCTTGCCGCCCAGACTGGCCGTCTCACCACAATTCGCCGTTCTGTGTTCCAAACGTAAAGCATCGAGCGATTAAAAAGCGGTGTGAATTTCTAATACAGATTTACAGCCGCCTCAAAAGGTATTCGGAGAGACTAGTGCGATTTAATCAACCGGCCGCACCGAGATAGAAGAACCGCAACAGGAACAGCGCTGTGAGTAGATAGACGAGCCAGCTTACCCTCTTCCATTCGCCGCCGAGGACGCGGAGGAGCGTGTGGGCCGTGAACCCGAATGCCAAGCCGTTGGCGATGGAGAACGTGAGGGGGATGGCAATTAGGGTGAGAAAGGCGGGGATGGAAACAATCGGGCTGGACCACTCGATTTCAGCGGCGTGGGCGAGCATCAAGGCGCCGACGATGATGAGCGCCGGTGCGGTGGCCGCCGAGGGGATGACGCCGAGGAGCGGGGCGACGAAGACTGCTACGCCGAAAAGCAGGCCGCAGACGATGGCGGTGATGCCGGTGCGCCCCCCGGCCACGACGCCGGCGGCGGATTCGATATAGCTGACAACGGTGGAGGTCCCGCAAAGAGCGCCGGCCGTGGTGGCGATGGCATCGGCGGTGAGGATTCGGTTGACGCGGGGGATGTGTCCGGCGCGGTCAAAGAGCCCGGCTCGGGTGCCGACGGCGACAAGCGTGCCGATGTTATCGAAGAGATCCACGAAGAGGAAGACGAAGACAATTTCGAGCAGGCCGAGATTCAGCGCGGCGGGGATATCGAGTTGGAGAAATGTTGCGGAGAGGTCGACGGGTGAATACGGCTGGGGGTTCCAGTGAACCAGGCCAGCGAGGGCGCCCACGAGAGTTGTACCCAGGATGCCGATCAGCATGGCGGCGCGCACGTTCCACACCATCAGCGTAGCGATCAGGATGAGGCCGAAGAGGGCGAGCAGCGTGTGCGGCGAACGGAGATTGCCGAGCGTCAGGAGCGTGGCGGGATCAGCTTTGATGATTCCGGCGTTGCGGAAGCCAATGAAGGCGATGAATAGGCCGATGCCGACGGCGACGGCGGAATAGAGTTCGCGCGGCATGGCTTCCAGAATGAGCTGGCGAATGCCGGCGGCGGTGAGAATCAGGAAGATCACACCGGAGAGAAAGACGGCGCCGAGCGCGGTCTGCCACGGGACCTTGAGGCCGATGCAGACGGAGTAGGCGAAGTACGCGTTGAGGCCCATGCCTGGGGCCAGCGCGATGGGATAGCGGGCCAGCGCGCCCATGAGCAGACAGCCGATGGCGGAGGCAAGGCAGGTAGCTGCGGTGACGGCCGCCACAGGCATTCCGGCGTCGTGAAGAATGGAGGGGTTGACGAAGATGATGTAGGCCATTGTCACGAACGTGGTGAGGCCGGCGACGATCTCCGTGCGCCAATCGGCGCCGAGTTCAGCGAAGAGGAAGTAGCGTTCCAGACGAGTGCGCACTCACGCATTCTACCGGCAGAGGGCTTCTAGGCGGGCGAACGGCTTTCTGGCGTGGGGCGGATACTCGATATGGCGGGCGTCCATCCATTGCTCCAGCAGGGTGCCTGTGTTCTTGGCGGCGGCGTCGGGATCGCGTTGATAGGCGGGGTCCTTCTGCGCTTCTTCCAGCGTGATGAGCGTGAAACCGCGCTCGCGGAGCAGGTCAATGAGTTTGGGCAGCATGACCGTTTGGAAGCCGCCCAGGTGGAGGAGCATGACGTGGCGGATGTCGCGTCCGTAGACGAGGCGGGCCATCTTCTGGCCGAGGTCGATGTACTCCGCGGCGGCGCTGAGATAGCTGGATTTCAGCCACTCGAGTGCGGGTTTGTCATTACTGGCGAGGCATCGTGCATAGGGAGCGTTCCAGGCATAGTCTTCGAAATCGAGAGTGGTCTGGGCGACCCAATAGCCGTTCTGCTTCAGATAGGCGATGACTGCGCGGCGCTTGTCCAGAGTGTTGCCCTCGTGTAGAAAGGGGTAGCGGAACCAATGCCAGTCCTTCCCGCCCATCAGCGAGCGGAGAGCGGGCTCATTGGCCGCGATGCTCGCCTCGAAATCCTGAAGGCTGGTGGTGGTGAGATCCGGATGCGAGTAGGTGTGGTTGCCGAGCGGGAAGCCGGCGTCGATCCACAGTTTCAGCACTTCGGCCAACGCTGGGTCCTTGTCGAGCTTCTCCGCGTTGAGGAAGCCCCAGACCGGCGGAGCCTTGGCGGCTTGTAGCGCTTGGATGACGTCCTTCGCGATGCTGACACGGGTTGCGCCAGGCGGCAGCGCCCCATGGGCTGGGAGGTCGTCAAAGGTAAGCGCTACCTGCTGGGCGTGAGCGCCGGCAGCAGCCAGCATGAGTATTAGCGCGCGAATCACGCCGGCGGCCTTACCACGTAGGCGCGTACCGGGAACGTCGCGCCGCCTTTCCAGGCGATCGGGACGGCGTGGAGGCGGCCTCCCGAAGTGGCGACGCCGCCCAGATTGGTCATGTGCTCGCAGATGGTGATGCCGTGGCCCAGCAGAACGGTGTGCGCCGGGCGGCGCAGGTCTTCCATATTGTCGATGTTGACCGAATCGATGCCAACGAACACGGCGCCCTGTTGCGCGAGGTAGAGGCAGGCATCCTCGGTGAGGTACGGATTAGGGTCGAAGTAGGAATCGGATCCCCAGCGCGTGTCCCAACCGGTATGGACGAGAACGGCGCGGCCGCCGACCTCTAGACCCTGAAATTCGTGCGGGCCGATGCCGCGGCCGAAGTTGCGGCGGGCGTCGACGTAGACGAAGGGCAGGTCTGCGAGGTGGTCCAGGGGGAGTTGGGAGAGATCTGGCGCGTCCGGAAATCGGTGGTAGGGCGAATCGACGTAGGTGCCGGTATTGCCGCAAAGGTGCAGAGAGGCGATAAGGAACGCCGCCTGATCCTTGTAGACGCGGCTGGAGCCGGCGTGGTCAAAGAGCAATACAGATTTGGGGCCTGGCAGGCCAGGGAAGGTCTTCATGCCTTCCACGATGGGGTGGCTGAGTTCGATAAATGACGACATAGAACAGGTCAGTGGGCGAGCGCTGCAATCTTCTCGTCCAGAAAGGCAAGCTCGCGGGCGAGTTGTTCGCGGAAGCGGGCGCTGCACGCGGTCTGCATCTCAGCCAGGATTCGGGTCCGGCTGAGCATCAGGTTGTTGAGTTGGAGTTGCTGTTGCCGATCCTCCTCGGAGAGGGGGGTAGCTGGGGGAAGTGCTGGATTTCGGGAAGCATCGTCAATCTGAGATTCGATCGACTTGCTCTCCCAACCTCGGGCCATATCCTCATTGTAGGCCCTTCACGGCTTCCATGCTTCCCGCTGCCAGGCCATCTCCCAGAAAAGGTACTCGTAGCGGGCGCTGAGGGTGAAGAGGTGCTGCGCCGAACGGCGGGCCCGGGGCGACGCGGTGCGGGCGGATTCATCGACGATGGCAAGCATCTGGCGCACGGTGGCGGCGTAGGCATCGCCGGAGTATTGGTCGATCCAGCGCTGGTAATCCTTGTTCTTCGAGCCGCGGCGGACGAGGTCTTTGCCTACCTCGAGATAGATCCAGTAGCAGGGCAGCATGGCGGCCAATCCCTCCGTGAAGCTGTTGAGCTGGACGCTGGCGAGGAGATGGTTGGTGTAGGCGAGGGTGGTGGGGGCCTTTTCCGAGGCGGCGATGCGGGCGGGCGTGATGCCGTAGGAGGAGAGAATTTTGACGTGGAGCTCGCGCTCCTCTTGGAGTGCGTCCGCGGCATGGCGGGAAAGCGTCAGGGCCCAGTCTTTGCGGGGTGAGCGGGAGGCAAGGATGTTCAGGGCTTGCGCGAAAGTGCGGAGATAGAGTGTGTCCTGAATGAGATAGAACTCGAAATTTTCGCGAGGCAGCGTGCCATCGGTGAGACCGGTGAGGAAGGGGTGCTGAAGCGTCCTGGCATAGATGGGCTGAATGGGCTCCCAGAGTTGCCGCGTGAACTCCTGCGCGGTCAGCGGCAGCAGCAGGCAAAACGCAACGAGGAGTCTCATTGGCCAAGGACCTCGCGGGCACGTTCGAAGACTGCGCGCAGCATGGCCTCGGTAAGCTTGCCGGTGGACGTATTTTGCTGGCTGGGGTGATAGGAGCTGATCAGCGTAAGGCCAGTCTCGTGCATCTGGTTGTGTGCGAAATGGAAGCCGCCGCGGGGGAGACCTTTGAGGCTTAGATAGTTGTCGAAGGCGAGGCGGCCAAGGGCGACGACGACGCGCACTTGCGGCATCAGTTGGAGTTCCCGTTGCAGCCACGGCCGGCAGGAGAGCACCTCCTCCGGCGTCGGCTTGTTATCGGGGGGCGCGCAGCGGACCGAGGCGCTGACCCAGCAATCGTTAAGGGTGAGGCCGTCACCACGGTGCGTGGAGGATGGCTGATTGGCAAAACCGGTCTGGTGGAGAGCGCGGTAGAGCCAGTCGCCGGAGCGATCGCCCGTGAAGACGCGGCCTGTGCGATTGGCGCCATGGGCGCCCGGCGCCAGACCGAGGAGGAAAAGGCGGGCGCGCGGATCACCGAAACCTGGGACGGGCCGGCCCCAGTACTCGTGATCGAGGTAGGCGCGGCGCTTGACCTGCGCGATGTGATGGCAATGATCGCGCAGGCGCGGGCAGCGCTCGCAGCCAGTGATGTCGCGCTCGAGTTGGATCAGACCCGTGGGCATTCTATTTGCGCTGGGCGAGGACGCCGGCGCCGGGTGCGAGTTCAACCTTGGTGGGAGGGACGCGTAGTTCTACGTGAAAGGACGCGGGTTCGGGTCCAGTTCGGAGCCATTGGACCAGCGGCTTGGCCTGGCCCGGTACTCGGATCTCAACCGGAACGTCGATACTGAATTCGTCGGTAGCGTTAGTCTGGCGGACGGTCACCTCCAGATCGAAACTGGGTGCCTTCCCTTTGATGCGGGAGGAGAGTTCGAGTGTTGGAACTCCGGTGCCATACACCCAGTTATCGAAGAAGTTTTCGAGATCGTCGTCGGGCAACCCCTTGGGTGAGAACTCGGCGACGATTTCGCGAAACTGTTCGGTGTTGATGGGCGCGTAGGCGTAGCGTTTGCGGATCTCGCCGAGCATGGAGAGGAAGGCGGTATCCCCCATGCGCCGGCGCAACATATGCATGATCCAGGAGCCTTTGCCGTAGGTAATGAGACGCCACGGGTCGACGCCAGTGAGCGTATGCAGGCGCATGCCCCAGGTTATGGGCCCGGCGGACTCGGCTGTTTTGGTTTTCGATTCCGGCAAGGTGCGCCGGAGTTCGTTGCGATACTCGTCGAGCGTGGTCTCCAGGGCGCGCGCGCCTTTCTTCCGCTCCAGGATCATCAGTGCGGAGTAGTTAGCGAGCGCTTCCTGGAGCCAGTCGTCGTGATAGGTGCCCGACGTCACAAGGTTGCCCCACCATTGATGAGCGGTCTCGTGGGCGTAGAGGATCTCGGAGTAGAACGTCGAGTTGGTCGGAGTTTGTAGCGAGGCCGGCCGTTCCTTTTCGCTGAGAAAGGTGATTGTGGAGAGGTAGAGGAGGCCGGGGAAGCCTTGCCCGAAGTTGCCGGGAATGGGCGAGGCCGTGAGAGTCCGCAGCGGAGGCGGGCCGAATTGAGAGCTCATCCATTCCAGAGAAGAGGTGATTTCGGCGGCGAGGGCGGCCAAACGGATGCGGGGATCCGAAACGGCCGGGGTGAGCGAGACAATATCGCCGACGCGGCGTACTCCAGATGCTCGCGTGGCCGCTCCGGGTTGGGGCATCAGGACTTGCTGGGGGCGGGCCTGCAGCCCAGGCTCCACCGAGCGGTTTGCATAGACTTGAACCAGGAAACCGGCGCGCGTGGTGTCCACATGCTCATAGACGCCGACATTGAAGCCGGCCATGCGCACCGGTGTGGACGTGCGGCGGCGGGAGACACGCCATTCACCCTCGATGGACTCCTCGGCGATATCACCGGTGGCTACGACGCTGAGGTCTTTTGGGACGCGGAAGGTGAGATCGAAGTTGGAGAAATGGACGCCGCGCGTGGGGTACCAGTTCGTGCGGGCAGCCACAAAGTAGACGTTGTTGCCGGCAGGCCGGATCACCTTGCCGCTGTGTTCGAACTCAATTTCATGGGAGCTGCCAGGGAGAAAGGGCTGAGGCAGAACGATGAGAAAAGGGTCATTGGCGCGATTGCCGATGAGTTTGGAGCGCATGGATTCCCGGCGAAAGACCTCGACGGGCTGACCATCGACTCGGGCGGCGGTCACTTCCATCTGAGGCGCCAATTCAAAGGCGAGCGCGCCCGAGAGGCGTTCGCGCACCTTGGCCGTAATGCGAGTAGTGACCGTGAGGGTGAGATCGGGCTGGAGTTCGGCCTGGATGCGGTAGTTCTCCATGGTGGCGTCCTCGGCCGCGGCGGCGCGGCCGCTCCGCCGGAAACTGCGCGAGGGGAAACTGGCCCAGACATTGAAGCCGCCCACATGTTGATCGGAGACTTGGCCCAGGATCATCTGCTCGGGCAACGTGGGGTCGTGGAGGAGGTCGAAATTGCCGAGGGTCGCGCCGGAGAACGCGGCGTAAAAAACGCCGTCAGACGGATCGTTGGCCAGGAGATCGAGCACGAGCCGCACCTGAAAACTCTCGCAGAGGTTGCGGACTGTGTCGCTGGTAAGCCCGGCCAGGAGCGCGCCCATTTCGGGGTTCGGTTTGGGAACTCCGGCGAGGATCTGTTTGAGCAAAGCATCTCCAGAGCCATCGGCAAAGATGAAGACAGCCGAGCGGAAATGCTCGTTCAGGTTGGGCGAACCAGTGGAGGCGGCAAGGGCGGCGCGCTCGCTGCGGTTGGGGGGACGGAGGAGAATCTCGGCATCGTCGCCAGCCTCGTTGCCGCTGAAGACGGCGGCGATGCGGCGTCCGTCGACAGTCTTGGCAAAGATCAGGAATCCGTCAGTGAGGTGAATATTGGCGTCTTCCCGTGGAATTTCGAGATCCCTGACACGGAAGCAGGCCTCGGGATCAAGCGTCAGTTGGCGAAGTTGCGAGCCGAGCGCGGCGGCTGAATCGGCGGCGATCAGAGGCAACGTCAACAGGATAAGGAGCAATCCGCGGGTAGCCACGCCCCTAGTGTAAGGGTTCAGCGTGGCTTCAGGCAGCGACGCGGGAAGATTGTGACAAGTTATCAGTGGCGAGTGGGAGCTTACCCTGGTGACCCTCAGCCTGGAGTTCCACCTCAATCTGCTCAACCACCTTGGGAAGCGGACATTTGAGCTGGTAGTGGCCGAATGTGGAGGCGATGAGGGTCTGCAATGTAGAGGCGAGATCCTCGATCTCCGGGCAGCGCAGCGAGAAGCCGCCGGTATCGAGCGAGAGCCGATGGAAGGCCGAGGCCAGAGATTGGGTGGCCCGTCCGGTGATTAGAGTGTGGAGCCGGATGCTGCGCTCGCTCAATGTGGTTAGGAGGCTAGCAAGCCCGGCGGAATCGCAGCGTGATTCGGGGATGGCGTCGAGGACAAGGATCAGGTGTGGATCGCCGGTCAATGGATCGAGAAGCGAGGCGAGGTGTTTGAGGCTATCGACAGGATCCGCGGAGTGGTGGGCGGCGGCAAGGACGGTAGTTGGATCGTTTTGAAATGGCGTCGTGTTGTTGAGCTTGGGTGGCGTGCCGAAAGAGAGGGGTTCGAGTGCAGCGCCTTGGAAGTGGGACCCCGCCGATTCGGAATAGAGAGACGCGGCGAACTGATCCTCGGGGCGGCGCCAGTAGGCGGCAGCGCGGAGGGCGGCGTCGCACAGGGGCAGGCGGTTGGTGTCTTCTGCCGGTGCTGTGGGCAATACCAGACCGACAGCCAGGCGCGCAGACGGCGGCACGAAGTCTGCCTGGTAACTCCAGACTGGCTGGCTATTGGCGCGGATCTGCCAGTCTGTGGGTTTTAGAATGGGCAGCGGGCCGGATTCCGCATCGAGCGCGACAAACACCGCATCGAGGCCGCAGTTCGACCCGGCTGTGCGCCTCAGGCAGATCACGCGAGTTTCCCGGCGCGTAGCAGCGACGGTGGCCTGGTTAATTCGTGCGATGGCGTGCAGAGCGTTGCGGACCACCATTGAGTTCTGATCCGGGCCTCGACGCATTTGGCGCAGCACCGGGAGGAACCGCGTATCGCCGGTGCGGCCCATGGCCCAGGTGGCGGCGGCGCGGAAGAGAGACTCGTGATGCTGGGCGAGGCGGACCAATCCGCTGACGCCGGAAGTGACACCCTGGAGGTAGAGCCCGACGAGGGCGTTGGCAACAACGCGGTGATGCCGGTCTTGCAGGCTGCGTTCGAAGCAGGCGAGCGATGACGCGCCCTCCACGGACCAGAGCGACTCTACGACGTTGGCGCGCACGCGAGGATCGGGGTCCTGCTCCAAGGCTTGAAACCAATCCTGGCCGCGGGTAATGCGGCCCAGCAGAAGGGCCATGCGGGCGCGGATCTTTGGGTCTTCACTTTCGCGCAGGGGAGCAAGCAAGGGCAGCAGACACAGCCCTCCGCTGAGGGCGTCCAGCAATCCAAGAAGAAACTCCGGATTGGGCCGGGCGCGATCCAGTGGCGCTTTCGCCTCGGGCGCCTGACGGGCCAAACTGCGGTCAAATCGCGGGTCCATCCGCTGCGCGAGCTGCGCCACGACACCGGCTGCGCCACGATCTGAACTGGACAGATCACGCAGCATCGGCACCAGCATCCCTCGGGCGCTGAGCAGGGCGATGACGTAGCGGAGCTCCGGTGTATCACGTGCACTGCTGAGCATGGCGGCCACCACCTGCTGGAAGACAACCGGTGACTCATCGAGCAACTCCCGGAGCCGGCGGCCCTGGTTCTGCGAGTTGGTGGAGAGCGCCTCAACCGCGTGACGGATTTGGGTAGCTATGTCGGCCACCTTTGGCTCATCGGCGGAATCGGCGTGAGCTTGAGATTTTTGACAATCCTCACCACGGACACAGTTCAAGCGGCGGCGGCAGCGGCCGCGAACGAGGTGGCTGCGGCACAACCGGGGAAGCGCCGGGACGGCTTTGCCATGGACGGACGGTGGACCGCTCCATCCAGTTCGTCCTTTGCCTTCCGACTGCGCGCGCGGAATAATGAGAGTCGCTTCGATGACCCGAAGGAGGCCAGGATGAATCGCAGAAACTTCGTTGCCGCCACTGCGGCCGCTGTCACAACCACGGGCAACCAGAACACACTCGCCGCCCAAGGCGGAACTCCGGTGCGAGACAAACCCCTGGGAGGCGACCACTGGGGGCCGCTATACTACGATGCGGCCGAGAAAGCGCAGGTGGACGAAGTGGTGGACACCGGCGTCCCATTCCGGTTTACCGGTCGCCGCGGCGTGGCGCCAGTGAAGGTGGCCACGTACGAGAAGGAGTTCGCTGCGAAGATCGGGACCAAATTCGCGCTGGCGCTGAGTTCGGGAACGGCGGCGTTGGAGTGTGCCATCTCGGCGCTGCAGATCGGACCGGGCGACGAGGTGATCATGCCCGCCTGGACCTGGCACTCGGACTGCACGGCAGTGGTGCGCGCCGGCGCACTGCCGGTGTTCGCCGAGATCGACGAGAGCTTCAACCTGGATCCGTCTGATATTGAGGCGCGCATTACGCCGCAGACGAAAGCGATCATCGCGGTGCATCTGCAAGGGAATCCGGCAGACCTCAACCCGATCCTTGCCATTGCGCGAAAGCACAAGCTGCGCGTGATTGAGGATTGCTCGCAGGCGGTCGGCGCCTCGTACAAGGGGCGGCGACTGGGCTCGATGGGTGACATTGGCACCTATAGCCACCAGGAGAGCAAGACCATCACTTCTGGCGAGGGCGGCACTTTGGTCTCGTCCGATCCGGAGCTCTTTGAGCGGGCCGTGCGTTTCCACGATGTCGGCAACATTTTCGCGCCGCATAAGGACATGCTGGGCGAGGTCCGGCTGGCGCCGTTCGTGGGCACGAACTACCGCATGAGCGAATTCGCGGGTGGCGTGATGTTGGCGCAGTTGCGAAAACTGGACATGATCATCGGCGCCGTGCGCGCCAACTCGGCACAAGTGTACGGCAGTTTGCGAGAGATCCCCGGACTGCGCTTCCGGCTGCGGCCGGACCCGTCGGGCGATTTGGCCTCGCCCGTATTCATCCGTTTCGATTCGAAGGCCCAGCGGGAGCGTTTCCTGGAGTTGATGAAGGCGGAAAACGTGCCGGCCGGCGGCCCGGGTGGCTCCGTAATCCTCCCGGTGCAACCCTATATCGAGAACAAGATCACGGTGCACGCCGCGTGGCCTACATGGACGACGCCGCGCGGAAAGGCGATCCGGTATGGCGCGGCATCGTGCCCTCGAACGATTGACATCCTGTCGCGCTTCGCTGGTGTGGCCGTGGGTCCGAAGTACAGCGCGCAAGACACGCGCGATATCGTGGCGGCGGTGCGGAAGGCTTTTCCCGCCGCACTACGGGCCTAAGGAGCCGCTTTCATGCCATTGCGGATTGTGCTGGCGTTCCTGGTGCAACTGGCCGCTTGGGGCGAGTTTCGTGCGGCGGCTGTGAAGATCGACATCACGCCGGATCGGCCGCAGTGGCTGCTGGGCTACGCAGCCCGGCAGTCCACCGGCGTGCACGATCCGTTGTTCCACAAGATCGTCGCGTTGGACGACGGCCGGACTCAGTTCTTCCTGGTGTCCACCGACATCGCGCTTTTCTCGCCGGCGTTTTACGACGAGTTCTGCGCGGAGTTGAAGCAGCAGACAGGCATCGAGCGCGTAAACGTCTGGTGGTCCGCGACGCACACGCACTCAGCGCCGGAGTTGGGGCCTCCGGGCCTGGCGCGGGCGTTCCTGGCGGGCCGCTACGAGCACGAGCCCGATTGGGAGTACGCGCGCGAAGTAAAGCGCAAGCTGATCGCGGGCATTGTGGAGGCACGGTCAAAGCTCGCACCGGCGCGCCTCAGCGTGGGTGTGACGACGTCCAACGCCAATATCAACAGGCGGGCGCGGGACATGGATGGGCGGATCTCTCTTGGATTGAATCCGGACGGTCCGGTGGACCGGCAGGTAGGGCTGATCCGGCTGGAACGGTTGGACGGCACGCCCATCGCGCTGGTCGCCAACTACGCCATGCACGGCACGGTGCTGGGCGGGAAAAACCAGCTCATCAGCGGCGATGCGCCAGGCATCGTGGCTGCCTATGTGGAGCAGAAACTGGGCGCGCCGGTACTCTTTCTAAACGGCGCCACGGGCGACATCGCTCCCATCTACAGCGTGTACGACGACTTCAAGCGAGTCCGGATCACGGAGTTCAACGTGCTGCTGGGCGACCGGATTGTACAGGCGAGCCGGGCTCTGGCGCCGGCGTCCTCGCCGGTGAATCTGAAGGCGGGCGAGGTGATTGTCGAGACGCCTCTCCGGACCGGGCTGCGGTGGCCGGAGGAGTTGGCCGCCTATCTCACGCCGCAATCGCAAGTGCGGCTGCCGGTCCGGTTCCTGCGTATCAACGCGGAGACGGAAGTGTGGGCGGCGCCGCTGGAGCTCTTCTGCGAAATCGCGATGGATGTGCGCCGGCAGTCACCCGCCGCGAACACGTTCTACTTTGGCTACACAAACGGCTGGCTAGGGTATCTGCCGACGAGGAAGGCGCTTCCCGAGGGAGGCTATGAAACCACGGTTACGCCGTTCACGCCCGATGCGGAGGCGGCGGTGAGGACGGCCGTCCTGGCATGGATGCGAGAAAAGCCGTGACGGCGCCCACACCACGAATCCTCTCCATCGACATCTTTCGCGGCCTCACGATGCTGGTGATGATCTTCGTAAACGATCTTGCCGGCGTGGAGGGGCTGCCTTGGTGGACGTATCACATGCCGCGCGGCGTGAGTGGCATGACCTATGTGGACGTGGTGTTCCCCGCATTTCTCTTCATCTTGGGCATGACCATCCCACTCTCGGTGGAGCGGCGACTGCAGCAGGATGGCTCGCAATGGAAGCTTTGGCGCCACATCCTTCTGCGCTTTGCCGCCCTGGCGATTCTGGGCATCTTTATCGCCAACGGCAGCAAGGTGGATCCGATATTAACCGGCGTCAGCGCACACGCGTGGAGCCTGATTGGCTTCGTCGGCGCAATCCTGCTGTGGAACGTTTACGCCAAGGACTCGGGCACGAGGACAGTGCTCCTCAAGTGCACTGGCTTCGCGATGCTGTTTACGATGCTCGCCATCTTCCGGCGAACGGCAACCGGCGGGCAGGCTGCGTGGCTGGACTTCTCCTACTGGGAGATTCTGGGCCTGATCGCGCGGGCGTATCTGGCAGTCTGCATCTTATACATGCCACTGCGGAAGTGGCGCTGGGCGCCGTTGGCGCTGCTGACCCTGCTATGCGCGCTGAATGTAGCGTCGCGCCTCGGCCTGGCGCCGTTGCTCAGGCCGTTACCCTATTGGGTCTGGCCGTTCGGCCGCGGTGACACCGCGTCCATCACGATGGCAGGAATCGTGGCTTCGCAGATATTTCTAACCACCTCGTTCGCGAAGACGTTTCGGCAGCGGGCCGCGTGGGCGACGGGCTACGCGGCGGCGCTGGCTGGCGCCGGGTGGCTCTTTGTCGGGTTCGGCGTCGCGAAAAACGCCGGGACCCCGTCCTGGTGCCTGTGGAGTTCCGCCATCAGCGTCGTGTTGTTTCTCGGGTTGTACTGGGTGGTGGATGTGAAGGGCAGGGCGGCGTGGGCGAGGTTCGCACGGCCCGCCGGAGCGAACACGCTACTCACGTATCTTCTGCCAGATATCTTCTACGCGGCTTTCGGCCTGTCGTACGCGCCTGTGTGGCTCAACTCCGGCTTGCCGGGCGTGGCTCGGTCCTTGGCGTTCACGGCCGTGATGCTGAGCGCGGCGGCGCTGCTGACTCGCTGGAGAGTCCGGATGCAGCTCTGATTACGGCACTCTCGCGAGCGCCTTACGCATGACAGCCTGCGCGACAGCCTTCGCCTTGGCTTCCGGCGAGCCCAGAATGAGCACCGTAGCGATGACATGGCTGGAGCCCTGGTAGACACCCAGTTGCTGCATCCCGTAACCAGGGCTCGACGCATAGGCGCTATCGCCAAAACCGGCAACCACCTCGGCATTGATCTTCGATTTCTTCAGCGCGTCCACGGTCTTCTCTGCGCTATCCACCGGAGACTTGCGGGTGAGCATGATGCTGACAGCAGACCCGGTAGCGCCGATCTTGAAATCGCAGACGTTCGGGTTCGTCCTGTTGACGACGCCCTCTGCCACCGGCGAACCAACTGCTTCCTGCACTTCCGCCTTGGTGATCAGAGCGCAGGGGCCAGCACCAGGTTTCGCGGTTTGGGCGATCGCAATCCCGAGGACGAACGACACGCACGATAGGGCTGTGAGAAGTCGCATGATGGCGACATTGTAACAGCTAACCAGACTTTCGGGCCTGATCATTAACCTATCTCCCGGACGATCCGCACCGGCCCAAACAAACCGCTCACCGCGTCTCCGTGCGAGAACGAATCCGGCCGTCGGGCGTACGCCGTATTGGTGACGTCGATCCAGATATCATTCTTCCCAGCCTTCGCCGCAAACGTGATGTCCCACAGATACGGCGGGTTGATCCGCGTCCCGATGCGCTGCCCGTTCACGAAAAGTTCCGCCACCTCCTCCACTCTGCCGGCGTCAAGGCCGATGGCGCCGCCCAATGCCTTCAGCTCAAACGTGCCCCGATAGCGAACGGTGCCCGCGTAGGAACTCATCCCCGGCCAGGTCCGCCAATCCTCCAAGGCTGCGCGCGGCCCGATCCGTTCGAACCTCTCGCCCGTATCGTCCACCGCTTTGCTGATCTCCCATTCCGCCGCCACCAGCTCAGACCGGCGATAGGCCGGCATGCGGTCAACCTTTTGCGGTGTGGCGGTCAGGTGTAGTGCCCACAGCCCGTAAGCGGGGATCCGGACATCAATCGCCAACCCGCTGCCCACCCGCTCATAGGCGACTTTGAATCGCTGCCCGGTGGATACGTCGAGCAACGCCGCATGAGGCGGCGACTCCCGTAGTTTCACTCGCGCCGCTGCCTCGCCCTGCAGCGAGCGATTGTGCAGCAGCAGCCAGTCTCCATCCTTACCCTTGCGGAGCGCGGCCATCAGAGCGCTATCGGTCCGGCCGAGCTGGATATTGCGCTGGCCGAGGTGGGCGGGCATTTCCGCAGTCGTCGTCAGCACCACGTTCTTCGCAGCCTTGAGCCGGCTGACAGCCAGCCGCACCGCCTCATCGTCGCGCCCGTCCACGGAAGCAACCGGCCACGCTTCCAGCACGATGACGCGCACCCCTCCACTGGCCAGTTCCACAAGGCGTTCGGCCACGTCTGCCGGCACATATTGCACGGATGGCAGAATGACGGAACGCAAGGCTTGGCCGTTGACCCGCCATGCGCCGCCGCGCACGTCCAGCTTCGTCTGCAGCGCCTCATAGGGCAGCACCACGGACGAGACCTGATTCGTCTCCAGCGTCCGCACCACCGGACCCGCGCTCTGCGCCTGGCCCACCCACGCCGACTCCGCGGTGTAGAGAACGGCGGCGTCGTAAACGGCGTCTGTACTCGCCACCACTTGCTGCATCACGGCAAATTGTCGGGCCCACTCCCCGTAATGCCGCCACTGCGGGTTGCCGCTCATGCGGTTGAAGTGCGCCGGACAGTCCGGATCGTTGTACTTCATCGTGAAGGCGTGCGGCGATAGCACGGCGATGCCGTTGACGATATGCCAATCGCCCACCCACTTGAGCATGCGCATTCCCTGGCTCCACCCGTATGCGCCAAAGGCCTCTGAGAAGATCTCACGCGTACCCTGGAGCAGCGCCGCGCCACGCGCCATCGCCGGCAGGCCAAACTGGAAATGCTCCTGATCCCACTTCGTGCCGCCGCGAGGCTGCCATGCCACACTGCCGGAGTCTACGCCGGGCGTCACCTGATAGCCCACTATGTCGATGCCGGGCATATCGAAGTAGCGCATGCTGCGGAACCAGTGGCCCGGCCCGTAGCCGAGATTGTGATCGGCGTGATTGTCCTCCACCAGATGGCCGATGAAGCGGACTCCGTGGCGCCGGCACCAATCCTGCTGCGGCTGGAAGAAGTTCTCAGCGAAAGCACGCGAACAGACGTCCATGAAATCAAATCGGACCTGGCGCCCACGTGGCCCCAGGTCGTGCCAGAGCGCCGGGAGCCACGGGACGAGATCGTACTGCTTCCACTGTCGGAACGTAGCGGCCAGTACGGGCGACCACGGCATGGGCATGCCGGGCGTGCCAGGCAGGCTCTCGTACGACGTGACATTCCGAAAGCCCGTCTCGTCGCTGAAGAAGCCCTGAATCGTCTTGCCGAAGTGCGCCTCGAAGTGCCGGAACGTCTCGTCGTGCGTCAAGCGGAGAAACTCGGCAGTGGCCGCCGGGTTCATCACGTCGATCATGTTTTTCATCGTCCAGCCCGCTGCAGGTTCATGAACCCGGACGATGCTCCAAACGATCCGCCATTCACCTTCCGGCTTCGTCCATCGCACATTGGTCGAGCCGTCCTTTGGGGTGACGTCCACCGGGTCCTGCCGCCGGCCAACGGCTGCGGCCGCCAGCAACCGCTCGCCGGGTTGCAGCGGGACGGGTATCTCCCACTCACCGGCGACTGCTGGACCTTCCAACAGGATGGACCGGCCCTCCACCGTATGCAAAGCGAATTCGGGATGGTTCTGGACCACCTTCCCGCCGGCCACCCCGCTCGGGTACATCCACTCGTCGAAGATCCACACCGCAAGCCCCAGTCGCCGGGCCTCGTCCAGCGCCGCACGCAGATCAGACCACCACCTGGGCCCTAAGTAATCGGGATGAGGACGCGACTCCCAGACGAATCCGGTATTCCCGGAGTCCGAGACCTCGCGAACCGCCTTGCGGATCACTTCCTCAGGCTGTCCTTGAGTCCATAGAAGTGGAACGAGGGGCACACGCGGAACCCGGATCCCCGTCTGCGTCGATGAACCCTGCCTAATCTCCTGCGCAATACCCGCCGTCGCCGCCGCACCCAATAGGCTCCGCCGTGTCAGTTGCATGGTCCCTCTCAATACTGGTTGAAGTCGGTGGCCCAGCGGAACGCTTCCACATGCCGGCCATTCCGCTTCAGGATCATACCTTCCAACTCCGCGCGCGCCTTCGTCTTGTCTGCGGCCGCCCATGCAGGACGGTATTTGTGGACCGCGGGCTCAAATTGCGACACGTGCGCGAGCCCGGCTTCTATCTTTTTCTCTAGCACAGGCTCGATGTCCACAAGAAAATTGGCATCCTTCTCCAGCACGTAGAAAAACAGATACGCCGGCACGCGCCACGGCTCCAGACCGAGTTGCAGCTTGTGATTTGGAAAGTACAGGTGCCACTCCGCCGCGCGGATCGCATCCAGAGTGTTCATCGCCGCCATCCGATGGTCGGATTTGTGCCACCGGACCGAATCTGCGCCCGGATCCACGGTCATTACGATGTCGGGGCGGTATCGGCGAATGATCTCCGTGGCCTGTTCCACCAGCCTCCGGCTGTCTACATATTCCAGCATGCCGTCGTGGTGGCCCAGCCAGATCAAATTCTCCTTGGGAATACCGAGGATGCGGTTGCCCTCTTCTTCCTCGGCTTTCCGGACACGCGCCAGGCGCTCGCTGGTCATCTCCGGGTCGTACGATCCTTTGTCGTCGTTGGTGTAAATCACCACTCGCACCGTGTTGCCCTGCTGCACCAACCGGGCCAGAGTGCCGCCGCAACAAAACGCATCGTCATCCGGGTGCGGTGTGAACAACAACACCACCTTGCTCTTGATGTCCTCAATCCGCGGCGCGCTTTGCCCATACAGCCCGGCGGCCAGACCGAAGCAGATACCAAGTCGAATCACCATGGACTTCAGAATACGCGACCACACCACTTCAGGAGTTCGCCGTGATGCCAATGTCGATCTTCAGCCTAGTCGGGGCCGGCGGCCCGAACGTTCTTAGCAGCGCACGTTCAGTTGCGCGGCCTACTCTCTCCCATCCGGCCGCCCGAGATGGGACCATGGAGTCCTAGGCTTAGACGCAATTGGGGCTGGCCGCGTCTCAAGAGGTAGGTATGCAGAGTCGATTTGTCTTTCACGATCCCACCGGGCGGCGCTGGGTGCGCGTTCGCCGGGCGCTCGGAACGGGCGGGATCATCCTGTTGACGCTGATCTCGTTAGTGGCGCTGGCCGCATTATCGAGCCCTCACCTGCCTCGAATGGGGCTGCCGGAGGTGCAGCGCGTCTCGGCTACCAACGAAGTACCCAGCATCATTCGCGGCGAGCAGGCCGACGTCAACGTGCCTTACAAGGCGATGAAGACGGCTGCCAGGCAGATGAAGTACGTTCGCGGCGGCTCGGTGCTGCTGCGCCCGGTGTCTGCGCCCGTCGCTACGCCCGAGAAGCCCGTGGTGCTCGGCTTCTATGTGAACTGGGACCGCGCCAGCATGGTCTCGCTGCGCCTGAACCTGCGGCACATCACGCATCTGGCGCCCGAGTGGCTGGTGCTCGCTAACGCCAAAGGCGATCTGACCGACGAAACCGACAACGCCGTGGTGGATGTAGCGCACGAGGCGAAGCTCCCCATTCTGGTGATGGTGACGAACTTCCGCAACGGCTGGCGCGGCGACGACCTGCACAAGTTGCTCAACAACAAACAGGCGCGGGATAACCTGATCGACAACATCTACAGCAACATTGCGGAGCATCATTTCGCTGGGGTGATGATCGACCTCGAACAGACCCGCAAGGATGACCGGCCGAGGTTGGTCCAGTTCATGACCGATCTGCGCTCCAGGCTGAAGCCGGCGGGCTTGATGATGACGCAGAGCGTGCCCACGGAGGATGAGGCCTACGACCTGAATCGACTGGCGGAGTTGAACGATCTCATTGTGCCGATGGTGTATGACGAGCACTACCAGTCCGGCAAGCCGGGTCCGGTGGCCTCGCAGGAGTGGTTCGCGCGGCAGTTGGATGCCCTCGCCGGGCAGGCGCCGTCGGAAAAGATGTTGATCGGCGTCGGCAACTACGGTTACGACTGGATCATCGGAGCCAAGGGCGGCGAGGAGGTCTCCTTCAATGACGTGATGGCAGCGGCGGTGGCCAACAAGGCGATGCCACAGTGGGACGTGGAGACGCAGAACACCGTGCTGCGCTACACGAACCGGGGCCGTAAGCATGAGGTTTGGTATCTGGACGCCGTCACCGGGCTGAACCACGTCCGCGCAGTGAAGGATCGCGGCTTCCGCGGGATCGGCGTGTGGCGCTTAGGCGGTGAGGACCCGGAGCTATGGCGAGTGGTTCGCAATGCGGAATGGCCGGGCGCCGATTTCGACGTCAAGGAACTCCTTACGCTACGGGCGAACCGGACAGTGAACCAGTACGGCGAAGGTGAAGTGATCCGCATTGCCGACACGCCCAGGGAAGGCAGCCGGCGCGTGTGGAGAGACAACGCCGGGCTCTTCGCGGAAGAGTACGTGAGCCTGCCGACGTATTACGTGGTGGAGAGTTACGGCAAGTCGAGGAAGAAACACCTGGCCATCACGTTCGACGACGGCCCGGACCCCGAATACACACCGCGCATCCTCGACGTGCTGAAAGAGAAACGCGTGAAGGCGACGTTCTTCGTCGTGGGCGCCAACGCTGAGAGCCAGCCGGAGCTGTTGCGCCGCATCTACGCGGAAGGCAGTGAGATCGGCAACCACACATACTCCCATCCGAACATCGCGCTCACCTCGCCCGAGCGCACGCGTCTGGAATTGGACGCCACCCAGCGAATCATTGAAAACGCGATCCACCGCTCCACGATCCTGTTCCGCCCGCCCTACAACGCAGACAGCGAACCGCAGACTCCGGAAGAGATCGAGCCGGTTCGGCGGGCCCAGGAGATGGGCTACCTGACCGTGGGCGAACGTATTGACCCGCAGGACTGGCGCGAGGGCACAACGGACGATGAGATTCTGGCCGACGTCATCGAGGAGAAGGACGGCGGCAACATCATCCTGCTCCACGACGCGGGCGGGGATCGCACTGCGACGGTGAAGGCGCTACCGCGCATCATCGATCACTTCCAGGCCGAGGGCTACCGCTTCTTCACGGTTGGTGAACTGCTGGGGAAGTCGCGTGATGAGACCATGCCCCTGCCGGATGCGAACGAGCGGCACTGGGCGCTGATCGAGGGCGGCGCGCTGGACTTGAAGGGCCTGGCGGTGTGGCTAATGGGGGTCGTTTTTATTTCCGCGATCCTGTTGACGGCGGCTCGCAGCCTGATCTTCGCGGTGATGGCGGTGCTCCAGAAGAGGATGGCGGCACGGCGCGTCTTCGACGCCGATTTCCAGCCTCCAGTGAGTGTGTTGATCGCGGCCTTTAACGAAGAGAAGGTGATCCACCGCACGGTCCATTCTGTCTTGTCGAGCAACTACCCGGCTCTGAACGTCGTAGTTGTGGATGACGGCTCGACGGATGCGACCCTCGCTGTTCTTCGGAACGCGTTCGCGGACG
Source organism: Paludibaculum sp. (assembly GCA_036504135.1). Lineage (GTDB taxonomy): Bacteria > Acidobacteriota > Terriglobia > Bryobacterales > Bryobacteraceae > Paludibaculum. Next base: position 5,000 of record DASXVP010000018.1, on the reverse strand, counting down.
ACCCGCGCGTGACTGTACTGACGCAGGTGAACGGCGGCAAATCGGCCGCACTGAATCGCGCCATCGCGGCGGCGTCCCACGAGATTCTGGTGACCGTGGATGCCGATACCCTTTTCGCGGAGCACACCATCGGCAGCCTGGTCCGCCACTTCCACGACCCGCGCGTTGGCGCCGTCTCGGGCAACGCCAAGGTGGGCAATCGGCACAACTGGTTGACCCGGTTCCAGAGCATTGAGTATATCTACGGCTTCAACCTGGACCGGCGCGCGCTGGAGCTGGTGAACGCCATTACAGTGGTGCCGGGCGCCGTGGGGGCGTGGCGCAAATCGCTGGTGGTGGAAATGGGCGGCCTCTCGCACGATACGCTGGCCGAGGATACGGATCTGACCCTGGCCATTCGGCGGGCCGGCTACGAGATCCGCTATGAAGCGGCGGCCGTCGCCTATACGGAAGCGCCGGAGGACCTGGGGAGTCTGGCGAAACAGAGATTCCGTTGGGCGTTCGGGACATTGCAGGCCGCCTGGAAGCATCGTGACGCAACGTTTAACCCGAAATACGGCACGCTCGGTTTCGTGGCCCTGCCGAGCATCTGGATCTTTCAGGTAATGCTGGCCGCTCTTTCGCCTTTCGCCGATATCGCCATGGTGGCTACGCTGGTCTCCGGCAACTGGCACGTAGTACTGGCCTACTATTTCGCGTTCTTTCTGGTGGAATTACTGGCTGGTGTCCTGGCGTACGGACTGGAAGGGGATAGCCGGCGAGACCTGACTCTGCTGTTCTTCCAGCGAGTGTTCTACCGGCAGCTAATGCACTATGTCCTCATTAAATCAGTGCTTTATGCGGCGCAGGGCCGGCTCGTGGGATGGGGCAAGCTGGAGCGGAAGGCGTCGGTGCAAAAGGCCTGACGGCCGCCTGCATACACAGCCCTGATGTTTTGGCAAAGTTCCGACGATAGGTAAAGTGATGATGATAAGCGCGGACCAAGTGTCGATGTTGAGCGAGGCCGAGGTCATCGGGCTGCGGATCGAGACCCGCGCGTGGAGCAGAGAGATCCGGCGGTGCATGATCGAACTGGTGAACAACCGGATTGCCAAGCGGATCAGCCACGAGGAGTACATGGCCAGCCGGTCCGCTGCCCTGGACGAACGGGCCGAGTGTGACCGCAGAACCGCGCTTCTGAACCGGTAACTCCGGCGCCCATCCACAAATTCCAATGTCCTGTCCGGCCCGTCCTGCGCCCCGTGAAATTGAGGGTAGAGCCGAACGACGTGATAGAATTCCCGTTTCCGGGAGATTCCGGCCTGATTAGCGGTGGAGTGGCGACTCTCCGGCATGGCGGTAGGCAGTCTAGGGCAGCAACGAGGTATCAGCGTGCGGCGATCTGTGGCGGTGAAAATTTGTGCGGCGATGCTGAGTTGTGGCGTGGCATTGTGGGGACAATCGGCGACGACGGGAGCGTTGGAGGGCGCCGTGCGGGACGCGGCCGGCATAGCGGTGGCAGGGGCGTTGGTAACGCTGGTGAATCCGGCGACGGACCAGACACAGCGCGCAGTATCCGATGAACGCGGCGGATACCGCTATTCGATGCTCACGCCGGCCACATACACCGTGAAGATCGGGGCGGCTGGGTTCAAAACGGCCCGGCTGGATCAGTTGACCGTGAGTATCTCCGAGGTTCCGGTCCTGGACGCGGTGCTGGAACCGGGCGACCCCGCCGAGACGGTGGCCTGCCAGTGCAAGGTCAACACCTCCGCGCCCTCCACCGGCACACTCGTGGACCAGAAGACGATCACCGCCGTTCCTCTGAACACGCGGAACTTTACCCAGGTGCTTTCCATGTCGTCGGGTTCGGCCGCGGACGTCAATAATGCGGGAACGCTGGGCCGGGGCACCTCCAGCGTTAACGTCAATGGGAATACGACAGCCGGCGCGTATACCATCGACGGAGCGTATTCGCCCAGCACGGTGCCGAATCCGGACACGATCTCAGAGTTCAAAATACAGACATCGCAATATGACGCCGGGTTCGGCGCGATGGTGCCCAGCACCAATCTCATGACCCGCCACGGGCAGAACGACGTGCACGGCAACCTGTGGGAGTTCCTGAGGAACGATGTGCTCAACGCCAACGCTTTCTTCCGCAACGCAACCGGCCAGCCCAAGCCGAACCTGAAGCAAAACCAGTTTGGAGCGACGGTAGGTGGAGCCGTTCGGCGAAACAAGTGGTTTTACTTCGGATCGTATCAGGGCACCCGGCAGGTGAACGGCTTGGATCCCACTTCGGTGGCAAACCCGATCCTCCCTCCACTGGGGGCAGACCGCTCCGCCACCGCGCTGGCTTCGCAGTTCTGCCCGGGCAACCATCCCGGCGCGGAGGCGCGCTATCTGACCTTTGCCGGCGGGCGGCAGTTGGACTGCGGAAACCGGAACACCGCCACAACGGCTGCCATCAGCCCGGTGGCGCTTCGGATGCTGCAGGCCAAGGCCGCCGACGGCACGTATCTAGTTCCGTCACCACAGACGCTCATTACGTCGGGAAGCAACGCCGGCCTCGGCTTCTCTTCCTACAGCATGCCCTCGAAATACAACGAGAACCACTGGATCGCCAATAGCGATTACGTGGTAGACGCCAGGCACACCCTTTCGGGTCGGCTGTTCGCGGCAACCGTGGATCAGTTGCGGTCGTTCGGGTCGCCCGGCGGCTACCCGGGGGCGCCGGTGGTGCCGGGTTGGGGCGCGCCGCAGGCGTTGCAGGCTACGGACGTGGCAACAAGTCTAAAACTGACCTCAACGTTGACCGCCAACGTCGTGAATGAAGCAACCATGGCCTTCACGCGCAACAACACAAATGCCGTAGGCGTGGGCTTCCCAATGGCGGCGGACTTCGGCATGACCGCGGTGGATCCGCTGTTCCCCCATCCGCCCGAGGTCACCGTACTGGGGCCGCTGGGCACCTTCCGCCTGTTCGGAACAAATCCGAATGACAACCATTTCCAGACAGTAACCTATACGTGGGCCGACAATCTCTCTTGGGTGCGCGGCAAGCAGCGGCTCCGCACCGGCGGCTCGTTTCTCACCCAGTACAACGGACGCGCCGACACCGGCGGCGCGCGCGGAAAGATCGCGTTCCAGACCTTTGCGGACTTCCTGATTGGACAGAGCGCCGCGGATAACCTCAGCCCGGCCGGCCGCAGCAACATCCAGACTGTGCAGGCCAGCGAGGGGGTAGGGCCATTCGGCGAAGTGGAGTACCGCTACCGGCGCTATTATGGCTCGGCCTACGTGCAGGACGACATCAAGCTCAACGCGCATCTCACCCTCAACCTGGGCATGCGCTGGGAGTACATCGAACCCTCCTCCGACACGGCCGGCACCATCGGTAACGTCTGGCCGTCGCTGCTGAAGCAGGCGGCCATTCCTCCCGCCGGGGGAACACTGTTGGGCAACACCGTGGCGGCGAACTACGACGCCAATCTGGTCAATCCCTACACCGGCAAGCCGTTCGGACCCGCGCCCAGCGGAGTGCTGATCCGCGAGCGCAACAGCTTCTATGAGAACGGAACGCCGCGCGATTCGTTCGCTCCGCGCGCGGGCTTCGCCTGGCAGCCATTCGGCACTTCCGGCCGGATGGTGATCGGCGGCGGATATGGTTGGTTTTACCAGACTCCGCTGTTCAGCGGGAATGCGGGCTCCGCGCCCCTGTTTACCTCAGCGCCGTTCGCGCAGAGTTTCACCAACACGGACGCCAGCAACGGCGGCTCCAACTGGCAGCAACCCTTCCCGGCAACTACCTTGGGATTTGTGCCGCGCACCCTCACGTCGCAGTTGTCTGACCGCATTGCTGGTCCGCTCTACCAAATCCCGCGGCTCCAGCAGTGGAACCTGACAGTGAAGTGGAAACTGCTGCGCGCGTCGTCGCTGGACCTCGGCTACGTGGGCTCCAAAGGGAGTCGCCTGCTGATGGCGCACGGGCTCAATCAGCCGCTTCTGGCCAGTGCCGCCGGTCCCGTGAACTGCGGCTTCGATGGAGTGGCGGGGAGCTGCATCACCATCAACACTTCGAAAAACGCGAAGCAGCGTGTGCCTATTCTCGGCGAGACGCCCACCGCGCTACTGGCCAGCGACTTCTCTGGCCGCTCTGGCTACCACAGCATGCAGACCACGTTCCGCAGCAAGTTGGCACGGGCGCTTACCTTTCAGGCGGCTTACACGTATTCCAAGGCGATGAGCAATGCCGTCGTCTACAACGACCAGAACCGTCTGGATCTTGCCAACGGGCGAACGGGTTTCGACAGGACCCACCGCGTCATTGCGAATTTCGACTATCAACTGCCTTCCGTCGCCGCGCGAAAGGGATGGGCAAGCGGACTGCTGCGGGGTTGGTCCACTGCCGGCATCGTCATCATCCAGAGCGGGCTACCCATGACGCTGACAGACCCCACCGGCGGCGCGGTCTTCGGGCGCGCCGGGACGTCGACAATCACAATGTGCCCGGGTGCGGCCTACCAGGATCTGGCGACGGCGGGCGGGGTCTCCGAGCGGCTGGGACACTGGATCAATTCGGCAGCCATCTGCAACGCGCCGGCCATCGGCGCCGATGGCGCCACCGGCTACGGCAATTCCGGTGTCAGCATCATGAACGGCCCCGGGCAGGTGAATACCGATTTTTCACTCGGCAGGCGCAGCCGCGTGGGCGGCTTGCGGGAAGACGCCGAGTTGGCGTTCCGTGTGGAATTCTACAACGCCCTCAACATGGCCCAGTTCGCCAATCCAGGTGCCACCCTGGGCACGGCCAGTTTCGGCGTCATCACCCAGACATCCGTGGCGCCGCGCCTGATTCAGTTTGGGCTAAAATACCTGTTCTGATATGGAGCGACCCTGTCAAGCCCCACCGGGTTTGGCGGGTTTGAACTCAGGCCGGCTCGCCTCCGCAAGGAGGCCAGCCGGCCTTTTCGTTTTCATGTTGCCTCCACAAATCGTGAAGTGTTCCCGCCGGAGCC
>DASXVP010000017.1:0-82471 GCA_036504135.1 Paludibaculum sp. | reverse complement strand
GTATTTTGGACAGCAGACCGATTCACCCGACGAAGGTGTACTGGCCAACCCGAATCACCGATGAGGCCGGAAGGGCTTCCTATGTCGTTTCTTTGCAGCACTGGTCAAGCCGCGTTTCGCGGGTCTTGGACAGCAGTGAGGCGGCACCGAGTCACTGAGGAGCTTCGCGCGAAATGTCGCGAACGAAATCGGCGGTTTGGCCGATTTGGTCGTTGAAGCGCTGGTAGAGGCCGATGATGACGGGGTCTGTGGGCTTGATGCCGTTGAGGGCGACGGCCATGCGCTCGCGGACCTCCTTGGGGGAGTTGACGGAGCGGCCGGCGGCGAGAACCTTATACGTGAGGCACGGGCGGCGGGTTTTGCGGATGGTCTGCATCATGCGGGGCGGATCGGTGGGGAGATAGATTTCGCCGAGGGGGACCTGGCCGAGGATCTTCTCGAACTCCTGGCGGGGGCGGTTCATGTAGTAGAGGACGGTCATGAAGTAATCGAGGTCCCAGCCTTTGTCCTCGGCGTATTCGACTTCGAGGGGGTTGTGGCAGGAGAGGCCGACCATGACGCCGAGATCTCGGATGCGCTTGAGGTAATCGAGGGACTTGTCCATCTGGCCGAGGTCCCAGAAGCGGTTGGTGGAGGCGCCGTGCTGGGCGATGCCGAGGGGCTTGAGCTTGATGGCGCGATTGAGCATTTCGGGCTGGTCGTTGAAGTTGGGGCGGGAGAGGAGGAGGAGTTGGAGCTTGCCGCCCTGCTCCTTGTACTTGAGCCAGTCGATTTCGAGGCGTTCGCTCCAACTGGCCTGCCAGGTGTTGAGGCCGGCGCGTTCGAGCTCGCGGAGGAAGGCGAGGACGCGGGGGGTGGAGTGGTACTCGCCCATGTGGGCGGAGAAGACGTAGTTGAAGTGGGAGTAGCCGTAGATGGGGTTGGCTCCGGCGAGGAGGCGGGTGAGCTTGTGTTTGCCGAAGGGGACGGTGGGGAGGAGGGGGCCGGGGTGGGCTGGGGGGACCTGGCGGTCGGGGGGATCGGGCTGGGCGGCGGAGGCGTTGGCGGCGGTGAGCCAGGCGGCAAGGGTGCCGGCTCCGCGGAAGAGATCGCGGCGATCGAGGCCGGGGTCGTCGACGGGCTCGAGTTCGGTCATGCCGTTCATGAGGGGCGGCTGGGGATCCATGGTGATGGTTGTATCACGGATGGGGGTGGGGGGCTAGGGTTGCTCGTCGAGTTGCTTGAGGGTGATGCCGGCGGCGTTCGTCCAGTTCCCTCTACCCCCGCCCCCGACTCCGCGGACGACAGAGGCGGCGAGGCTGGGACCAGAGAACTCGGTGTCTTCGGTAAAGACCAAAGAGGCCTCCTGCTTCACGAGTACTCCCTTTGTCACAAGCTCGTTACGAAGGGCGACGACACGAGGAAGCAACGACCGGACTTCAGACACGACCGCCGTGGATCCTGCGAACACAACGAAGCCTCCAGGAGTGCGTTGGCCTCGGGCCTCGGCGCCTTTGACGCGACAGAAGAGGAGAGGATTGTTGGTGTGTGGGGCGACCGGGACCAGGATGTCTGAGCCGAGGACCGGGAGGATCTGGCGGATGCGGGAGAAGAAGACCTCCATGTCGGCCCGATCGGACTCCGGCAGGTTGGAGCCGGTAGGCTCGTTCTGGATGAGTTTGAAGCGGCCGATCTTGGTCGCGTGGCTCCATATTTCCTTTTCCAGATAGCGGACATGAGCTTTGGTGAGGCTGTCGTCAGTGGCGATGAAGGCCATCGCCGTCACCCAGAATTCCTGGGACTTTTGGGTAGCGAGGCGTTTGCGGATGGAATCGGACTCGCCCACGTAGGCGCGGGGCTCGTCAGTCTTCGGATCAGGTCCGATCAGGATGTATACGCCGGCACTGCCGAGTTCTTCGCGAGCGAGGAGTCCGTCCAACTCGGTACGCGGGGCGGCAATGGCCTTTCCGGTCCAATTGGAAATTTCGGCGGTGCGGAGGCTTTTGGCGTCTCCGCGGGGGAGGAAGAGTTTGATGGTTGCGGAGGCCATTGGAAGAACTGCTTCCACAATCTATCAAGCGGCGCGCGACGCTTGACGGGACTGGTCCTGTCCGGCGCTCGACCAGCGGTATTGGGCTGCGTCGAGGACGAGCCCCGCATGGACCGGATTGGTTTCTATGTAGGATCTGATGCGATCCAGCTCTGGCTGGTCACGCACTTCGCGGTCGTAGGTCTCTTCCTGCCAGAAGGGTGTTCCGGTTAGGGCTAGGATTTCGTTGGCGCGCTTGGCGGTGATTCCTTTCAGTGATCTGGTTAGTCTTGGAAGCGGGATCGCTGGGGTTAATAAGAGGTGAACGTGGTTTGGCATGATTGCGTAGGCATGCAGTTGATAGTGATGCAGTGCCTCCCCGTTGTGGTGGATGGCTTCTACTACCAGGTCCGCTATCGCGGGATGGCGGAGGTGGAGAGGTCCGATTGACTGCTCGTCCAACAGGCGATCCAAGGTGACGAAGGCTTTTCCTGAGGTTATGGAGCCACCGTGGAATGGTCGGTTCGCCGGGAGGCTGCCGTGGAGACGCCAGGTCAGGAAGACCGGGTTTTGCGTTTCGTAGACGTGGGGTAGTCGGCGGCGGTAGATGGTCACATTGAGGTAGTGGGTTAGATCGGTGGGAATTCTCCTGAAAATGGAACCGGCCAGGGGGCCGGTTGCGGACCAGGGGGTCCGCCCCCCGAAGGGGTTTGCTGTCTTGAGCTTGGGGTTTAGGGGTCTGGGGTTTGGTGTCTTGGGGTTGAGATCGGATTTGGTGTTTGCTAGCCGGCGGCGGTTTGGATAAGCGGCTCGGGTGGGGCGGCGGGGGCAGGGGCCGGGGGGCGGAAGAAGTTGGTGGCGAGTTTGTTGGGGGTGGGGATGGCGATGTTGGTGATAGTGGCTACGGGGGCGTGGGCGGCGAGGCGGGCTTGGATGAGGTCGGTGGATTGGGAGGCGGCTAGGCGTCCGGTTTGGAGGCGGCGGAGCTCGGTGAGGGCGGTTTGGAAGGCTCGGGTCTGGGCGGCCTTGAGGCGATAGAAGCGCTGGAGGCGGGCTTCGGATTCAGGGGTGAGGAAGGGGTTGTCGCCGGTGCGGAGGAGCTCGTCTTCCCACTGGGTGAAGCGGCGGAGCTGCCAGGCAGCGGCTAGGAGATGGGAGAAGATTTCGTCTTCCAGGGCGGATTGGGGGCGGATGGAGCAAAAGAGCTCGTCGCGGAGTTTTTGGAAGGCAGGCTGATCGGGTTCGGCGACCTCGATGGTGTGGCCGTGAAAGGCGCGTTCGAGCTGGATGACAGTCGGCGGCGGCTGGGGCGGCGTGTGCACGTGCGGATGGTGGTAGTGGTGCTTTTTGCTCATGGTTTCGCTCCTGAAATGACGATAGCCCGGCGTGTCAAGCGTTTTTGGCGTTTTGGCGGACGGAAACGCAAAAACATTGGGGATTTCATCTTGAAAATGGTTGTGAATGGGTTTTGAGTCTGATAGGGTTTGTGGGCATGAACCGTCGAACCTTCCTTGGCAGTGCGGCAGGAGCGCTGATGGCGCCGGCGCGGAAGCGGCCCAATATCGTGGTGATGCTGGCCGATGATATGGGGTGGGCGGACCTGGGGTGCTATGGGTCTGAGATCCGGACGCCGAACCTGGACCGGCTGGCGGGGCGCGGGGTGCGGTTCACGCAGTTCTACAATACGGCTCGGTGCTGCCCGACGCGGGCCTCGCTCTTGACGGGGCTGTATCCGCATCAGGCGGGCGTGGGGCACATGATCAACCCGCGGCCGTTGCCGGGGTATCAGGGGGATCTGAACCGGAATTGCGTGACGATGGCGGAAGCTCTGAAGCCTGCGGGCTATCAGACGATGATGTGCGGCAAGTGGCACGTGGCGAAGGACGTGCACCGGCCGGGGAACTGGCCTTTGCAGCGGGGGTTCAACAAATACTACGGGATCATCACGGGAGCAACGAACTACTTTGACCCGGTCACTCTGGTGCGCGACAACACGGTGGTGGGGGCGGAGGGCGACGGGTACTATCTGACTGACGCGCTGGCGGAGCAGGCGGCGCGGTATGTGGGGGAGGCGGCGAAGAAGACGGATCCGTTCCTCTTGTATCTGGCGTTTACTTCGCCACACTGGCCGTTGCAGGCTCCGGAGGCGGATATTGCGCGGTGCAAGGGGCGGTATGCGATGGGGTGGGACGCGCTACGGGCGGAGCGGCACAAGCGGCAGGTGGGGATGGGCTTGGTGGACAAGCGGTGGGCGTTGACGGCGCGGGATGCGGCGGTGCCGGCGTGGGTGGATGCTCCTAACAAAGGGTGGGAGCAGCGGCGGATGGAGGTGTATGCGGCGCAGATCGAAGCGATGGACCGGGGAGTGGGACTGGTGGTGCGGACTTTGGAAGAGGCGGGGGAGCTGGACAATACGCTGATCCTGTTCATGGCGGACAACGGGGGGTGCGCGGAGGTATTGGGCGCGCGGAAGGCGGGTCCCGTGTACCGGGATAAGACGCGGGATGGGCGGCCGGTGCGTGCCGGGAACTCTCCGGCCATTGCACCTGGGGGGGCGGATACGTGGGCGAGCTACGGGGTGGGCTGGGCAAACGCGAGCAACACGCCGTTCCGGTTGTACAAGCACTGGGTGCATGAGGGCGGGATCTCGTCGCCTCTGATCGCGCACTGGCCGAAGGGGTTGACGGGGCGAGCTGGCGGGGTGACGCATGAGCCGGGGCATCTGGTGGATGTAATGGCGACGTGCCTGGACGTGAGCGGGGCGCGGTATCCGGCGGAGGTGGGGGGCGAGAAGATTACTCCGCTGGAGGGGAGGAGTTTGCTGAAGGGGCGCGGGGACCGGGCGTTGTATTGGGAGCACGAGGGAAATCGGGCGGTGCGTCAAGGGCGGTGGAAGCTGGTATCGCGGTATCCGGGAGGTTGGGAGTTGTTTGATCTGGAGGCGGACCGGACGGAGCTGCACGATTTGAGCGGGTCGAATGCGGCGAGGGTGGCGGAGATGGTGGCGCAATATGAGGCGTGGGCGAAGCCGCGGAACGTGGTGCCTTGGGGTGAATTGCCGAAGGCGGCGGTATAGAATGGCTGCCATGAGTGACAGCACAGTAGGTCGCAGGAATTTTCTGAAGAGTGCGCCGATGATGGGCGCGGCGCCGGCGATTCTCTCCCAGCGCAATGTGAACGATAAGATGCGGGTGGCGATGGTGGGCGTGGGGACGCGCGGCATCTACCTGCTGGAGCAGGTGCAGGAGTCACCGAACACGGAGATCGCGGTGATCTGCGATCTCTATGACGCCAACCTGGCACGGGCGCAGAAGACGGCTTTCAACAAACAGGCGGAGGTGTCGAAGGACTGGGAGAAGGTGATGGCGCGGAAGGACATCGACGCGGTGATGATCGCCACGCCGGACTTCTGGCACGCGGCGATGGCAGTGCGTGCGGCGCAGGCGGGCAAGCACGTCTATGTGGAGAAAGGGATGTGCCGGACGCTGGAGGAGGCGAAGGCGATTCGCAAGGCGGTGCGGGACAACAAGGTGACGCTGCAACTGGGGCATCACCAGAACTCCGAGAGCCCGTTTCTGAAGGCGAGGGAGATCTACCAATCGGGCAAGCTGGGCAAGACGTGTCTGGCACGGACCTATATCGACCGGACGAATCCGTGGCCGGAGTGGCAGTTTTACCGGCAGTACGACAACCAGATTGTCCCGGCGGATGCAACGACGCAAACGGTGGACTGGGAGAAGTTTCAGGAAAACACCAGCGTGAAGACGGCGTTTGATCCGGAGCGGTTTTTCCGGTGGCGATGCTGGTGGGAGTACGGGACGGGGATCGCGGGCGACCTGATGAGCCACCAGTGGGACGGAGTGAACCTGATTGTGGGGATGGGCATTCCGCAGGCGGTGCAGACGATGGGCGGGCTTTACTTCTGGAAGAAAGACCGGGAGGTGCCGGACCAGTGGCATGTGATGTTCGAGTATCCGAAGCAGGAGCTGAACGTAACGTTCGCGTGTACGTTCCACAACCGGCATGAGGGGACGAAGACGCTGATCCTGGGCAGGGACGCGTCAATCGACGTAGCGTCGAACTACTGCCGGGTGTACGACGCGGAATGGAAATCGAAGGCGACGGCGCCGGTGTATGAGTGGAAGAAGGGGGAGATGGAGGTGACGGGCCACCAGCGGAACTGGATTGACTCGATCCGGGGTCAGGACAAGCCGCGATGCGGGATGGACCGGGCGTGGGAGGAGGCGGTGACGATAGTGATGAGCGTGGAATCCTACTTCAAGGAGCGGAAGGTGAAGTGGGATCCGGTGAACGAGGTGGTGGTGTAAATGGAAGAATGCGCCGGGCCCTGAATAGGGCCAGCGCATTGGAGTGAGAGACGTGCGCAGGGCAGATTGGCGGTTAACTCTTGCGGCGGCGGAGGCCGGCGATGGCGAGTAGGCCAAGACCCATCATGGCGTAGGTGGCTGGCTCGGGAACTGGGTTGTGCTCGATTTCCCGCTGCTGCAACTGAACGAGGAACGTCTGGCGGCGGTCGGTTGCGCTGACTACGCCGCTACTGTTGACGACGCCGCTGACAACTGCCCACTCGCCCTTGCCGTAGTTGACGTTGGCGCCCAAGGAGATGAAGTTGACGGCATTGGTAAAGAACGCGTTCGTCCAGGCTGAGTTATTGGGGCTGACGCCTTTGACATCGGTGAGGGCCCAGATGGCCTGTTGGATGGCAACGTCGTTGGCGCCGGGGAGAGACAAGCCCAGATAGAAGCTGGTTTGGGAGAGGAGCCAGGCGGCGGCCTGGTAGCGCTGGAGCGGGGTAAGGGCTCCGCCATTTTCCCAACTGGCAGCGGGAAGAGTACCCTTGCGGACATCGGCGTTGATGCCGCCGGCCCAATTGCCGAGGGGGGTGACGTTGGCCAGGAACTTGGTGTTGGCGCCGGGTGAGATGGAATTCTCGTTATCCACACACCAGAACTGAGTGAAGAAGGCATCGGTGAAGCCGGTGTCATGAGCGACGGCAGCGTCGAAGGCTCCGCCGTTGCCGACGTTATAGGGGTGGCCGGTTACGGCGACGTTCAAAGCCAGGCCGGTGTAGGACTGAGGGAGAGGGGTGAGTGGAGCCGCGAGGGCGGAGGCGCCGAGGGAGAGGGCGACGAGCGCTGCATTGATGACGATGTTTCTGGTGCGCATGAGCCGAGGTTAGAGGCGAGGCGCGGAAGTTGGAAGGTACCAGGGATTTAGGACTTCCAGATCCGAAGTGGAGTTGTGCGTGGGGGACGGGGCAAGAGCGGCAGGGAGCAGTACGATTTATTGGTACGCGGGGGCTCCGAGGCAGCGTGAAGTACTGGCGGCTAGTACTTTTCCGGTTCGAGGATCAGGTTAAGATTCGGTACGAATTGGAATCAAAAGACCCGTCCGAGGCGGAAAAAGAGGCGGCGGTCGCCATGGTCGCCGATGCCGGCCCCGAAATAGACGACACCGACAGCAGTTTCTCCCATGAGGCCGAGAGAGCCGCTGAAGCGGGGCTTGGGCGAGATGGATTCATACCATGCCTTGCCGACTTCGGCGCCAGTGAAGAGGTAGAAGCGGCCGAAGATGGCGAGAGAGTCGCTGGAGAGTGAGCGGAGGACGCGGGCGCTAGAGTGATAGTAGTTGTTGCCGATGAGCTGGCCGCGGCCGAGCGCGTCCATGCGGCCTACACCGCCGATCCAGAACTGGGAAGAGAGCGCGGTTTCCATGGGTGAGTAGCCGCCGCCGAGATGGGTGAGGAGCGAATACTTGGCGTTGAAGGGCCGGGCGTAGGAGAAGGTGGACTCGGCGGTAACGAACTTCTTGTCCACACCGGGATGATCGACGACCAATGCGGCGGAGGTTGTGATGCGAATGCCGTTCCGCGGAACCAGGGCGCTATCCTGGCCCTCATACGCCCAGCGGAAATGGAAATCGCTGTAACGCCCGGTGAGCGGGTCAAAGGCGTTCGCGCCCTTGGTGATGGCGATCCGGTTGTGGCTGACGGTGTAGCCGGCGCGGAACTCCTGAAAGCGTCCGAAGGCGTAGCCGGCATCGACGGCGCCGCCGGTCTGGCGGGTGAGAAAATCGGAGGTGCGTTCGCCGGCGACGTAGAGGGGCAGAGTGTCTTCCAGAAAGTAGAGGCGGGGCGCGATGAACCACTTGCCGCCTTTGAGACGGTAGTAGTATTCCGTGCTGAGGCGGTTGATCTGGCCGATGCTGAGGTCCGTGCGCCATTCGGAGGCGGGGCCTCCGATATCGAGGAAGGTGAAGCGGCCGCCGATGCCGAAGCGGAAGCCCTCCTGGCGGGAGGCGTCGAGGAGCATGGAGAGGCGGAAAAAGGGCGGGCCATAGTCTTTCTCGTTGACCTTAATGAGGAGACGCTCCTTACCGCCGCGACGGATAAAGGAGTAGTTGACGGAATCGAAGCGGCCCATGCCGGTGACCTTGGTGAGCTCGGCTTCCAGGCGTTCGACATTGATGGGCTCGCCGGCAGGCGGGGCGATGGCAGCGACGAGGGCCTCTTTGCGGCGGGGCGCGAGTTCGCCCTCGACCTCAATGACATCGGGCTTGATGACATCGGTGCGGCGTTTGGCGCGGCGATTATCGAGGTAGGCGTGATAGTCGGCGGGCGAGAGGGCGAAGCGCTCCATCATGTTTACTTTCTTGGCGCTGGCATCGTACCCGCGAATGCTGAATTCGTCGTATTTGGCGTAGTCGGTACCGTTGAGGCCCTTGAGCTCGGGCGTCAGGACGAGGTCGGCCATGGCGATGCTGCGGAGCTCATTGGCGGCGATCATGACACTGAGGCTGCGGCCGGCGATGCCGAGTAGGGAGACATTCTTGGATTCGGGCGGAGGCAAGACGAAGGCGACAGCGATGACGATATCGGCACCCATTTTCTTGACCTGATCGACGGGGATGTTGTTGAGCAGTGCGCCATCGACCAGGAGCTTGCCGCCGAGGTGGACGGGGGCGAAGAGACCGGGGAGAGACATGGAGGAGCGGAGGGCGTCGAACAGGGCGCCTTTGTCGAAGTCGACTTCGCTGCCGGAATTGAGGTCGGTGGCGACACAGCGGAAGGGAGTGGAGAGTTCGTCAAAGCTCGCGAGGTTGCCGTAGGGGGCGGTAAAGCGGCTGAGAACGAGGCCGACGCCGTGTCCGGAATTGAGGCCGGAGGGCAGCCGGATACCCTTTTTCTTGTAGCCCAGTTCAATGGTGGAGGGGTATTCGCGGGAATCCTCTTTGCGCCGGTAGCCGAGCTGGCGAAAAGGGACGGAAGGGGCAAGGACAGCGCCCCAGTCAATTTTGGATACGAAAGTACGAATTTCGTCGGGGCTGTGGCCGGTGGCGTAGAGGCCGCCGACGAGGCTGCCCATGCTGGTGCCGGCGATGTAATCGATGGGGATGCGGTTGTCTTCGAACCACTTGAGGACCCCGATGTGGGCGAGGCCGAGGGCGCTGCCACCGGAAAGAGCGACACCGATCTTGAGGCGGCGGGCGGGCGGCTTGGGCGATTCCTGCGCCTTAGGCTGCTCTTGAGTCTGGGCCCCGGCGAGGGCGGACAGGAGGAGAAGAGAGCAGAAAGATCGCATCGTAATGGTAGCTCGCTCTCCCATGATGCTACATTTTTTCTATGGCATTTGAATGGTCGCCGGGGTCGTGGCGGGGTTTGCCCGCATTGCAGCAGCCGGCTTATCCGGATGTAGGAGCGTTGCGGACGGCATTACAGGATTTGTCGGAATTGCCTCCGCTGGTGACGAGCTGGGAAGTGGCGGCGTTGAAGTCGCAACTGGCGTGCGCGGCGGCTGGTAAGTGCTTCGTATTGCAGGCCGGAGATTGCGCGGAGCGGTTTGCGGACTGTTCGTCGAAGCGGATCACGAATCAGATCAAGATTCTGCTACAGATGAGCCTGGTGCTGGTGCAGGGCTCGAAGAAGCCGGTGGTACGGATCGGGCGGTTTGCGGGGCAGTATGCGAAGCCGCGTTCGGCCGACTTCGAGATGGTGGACGGGGTGGAGTTGGCGTCGTATCGCGGGGATCTGATCAACCGGAACGAGCCGACGGTGGAGGCGCGGACACCGGACCCGCAATTGCTGCTGCGGGGGTACGAGCGGGCGGCGCTGACATTGAACTTCATCCGGGCCTTGGTGAAGGGCGGGTTTGCCGATCTGCACCATCCGGAGTACTGGGATCTGGACTGGACGCAACATTCGCCGCAGGCGGACGAGTATCACCGGTTGCTGCGCTCGATCACGGACAGCCTGAAGTTCATGGAAAACATTCTTGGCGCGCCGGCCGGGGGGAGCGACCGGATCGATTTCTACACATCGCACGAGGCGCTGCATCTGGGGTATGAGGAAGCGCAGACGCGGCGGGTGCCACACCGGCCGGGGTGGTTTAATCTGTCGACGCATTTTCCTTGGGTGGGTATCCGGACGGCGTCGCCGGATGGGGCGCACGTGGAATATATGAGGGGGATCGACAACCCGATTGGGGTGAAAGTGGGGCTGGCGACCAAGCCGGAGGACGTGTTGCGCCTGGCGAAGATCCTAAATCCGGCGAATGAGCCGGGGCGACTGACGCTGATCCACCGGTTTGGAGCAGAGCGAATCCGCGAGGGTCTGGGGCGTCTGGTGGAGACGGTGAAAGGCGAGGGGTTGCAGGTGCTTTGGATGTGCGATCCGATGCACGGCAACACGCGGACTACGGCGGACGGGTACAAGACGCGGTCGTTTGCCGAGATCGAGTCGGAGCTGGAGCAGGCATTTGAGATCCATGGGTCGTGCGGATCGATCTTGGGCGGGGTGCATATCGAGCTGACGGGAGAGAACGTGACGGAGTGCACAGGCGGGGCGCGGGGGTTGAGCGAGGCGGATCTGCACCGGGCGTATGAGAGCGAAGTGGACCCGCGGCTGAACTACGAGCAGTCTTTGGAGCTGGCACTGTTGGTGGCGGACAAGCTGGCGCGGGGGTAGGCGATGGGATTCTGGCTGGCGATGCTCTTGTGGGCGGCTGGGCCGTGCGGCATAGGGGACGGGGCGAGGCGCGCGGTAGTGGACGGGGCTGGGGAGATCTGGTTGGAGACTGTGAGCGGGGCGGAGTGGCGGGTGGCGCTGGTAAACCGCGGGGCGGTGACGATCTCGCTGGACGTGGTGTGGACGGAGATCGGGTTGCCGGTGCGGGTGCGGGTGTGGGGGCAGAAGCCATGGGGAGTGGTGCATGGCGGGTTTGCGGAGAAGTTGGCGCCGGGGGCATGCGCGTTGTTCCGGGTGAAGAGATAAGGGATATAATTCGGAGCGATGAAACACATCGCTTGCGCGCTCCTGGCATTGATTCCGGCGTTTGCCGCGCCCGTCACGGTGGACACCACCAAGAGCGGCGCTCCGATTTCGAAGTACATCTACGGGCAGTTCATTGAGCACCTGGGCCGGTGCATCTATGGCGGAATCTGGGCGGAGATGCTGGAAGACCGGAAGTTCTTTTTTCCGGTGAACGGCGAAGCGCCTGCGTGGGAGATGTATACGCCGGGCAAGCGGTCCTTTGACGGCGAGGGGCATCCGTATGAGTTGCTGACGCGGTCGCCGTGGATGGTGATCGGACCGAAGAGCGGCGTGAAGATGGTGAAGGCGGGGGCGTATGTGGGCGAGCACACGCCGGAGGTGACGAAGGCGGGGCTGATGCAGGAGCGGCTGGCGCTGAGAGCGGGCCGGGAGTATGTGGGGCGCGTGGTGCTGGCGGGGAGCGGCGCGGTGTCGGTGAGCCTGGTGTGGGGTGGCGGGGCGACGATGCGGCAGACGGTGGTGATCCCGGCGGTGACGGGAGAATATGCGAAGTATCCGGTGCGGTTCCGCGCCGGGGGGGCGACGGACAACGGGCGGCTGGAGATTGTGGCGGCGGGCGCTGTGCGGATAGGGACGGCTTCTCTGATGCCGGCGGACAACATTTACGGATGGCGGGCGGACACTGTGGCGTTATTGAAGGAATTGAATGCGCCAGTGTACCGGTGGCCGGGCGGGAACTTCGTCAGCGGATACAACTGGCGGGACGGGATCGGGGACATGGACCGGCGGCCGCCGCGGAAGAATCCGGCGTGGAAGGGGATCGAGCACAACGACGTGGGGATCCACGAGTACATGACGCTGATGCGGGAGATCGGGGCCGAGCCGTTTGTGGCGGTGAATACGGGGCTGGCGGACGATAAGGCGGCGTCGGAAGAGGTGGAGTATCTGAATGGCTCGGCGGCGACGAAGCTGGGCAAGCTGCGTGGGGAGAACGGGCATCCGGCTCCGTACGGCGTGAAGTGGTTCGCGGTGGGCAATGAGATGTACGGCGACTGGCAGTTGGGGCACATGCCTCTGAGTGAGTATGTGAAGAAGCACAACCGCGTGGTGGCGGCGATGCGGCAGGTGGATCCGGCGATTGCACCGATCGGCGTGGGTGCGGTGGGGCAATGGAGCGAACAGATGCTGACGCAGTGCGCGGACGCGATGACGCTGATCAGCGAGCATGTGTACTGGCAGAATAAGCAGACTGTGGAGGAGCACGTGGCGCAGACGGTGGATTCTCTGCGCAAGGTGGCGGAGGCGCACCGGGCGTACCGGCAGAAGATTCCGGCGTTGCAGGGCAAAGACATCCGGATCGCGATGGATGAGTGGAATTTCTGGTATGGGCCGAACGATTTCGGCGAGTTGGGGACGCGGTATTTTGTGCAGGACGGGCTGGGGATCGCGGCCGGGCTGCATGAGTTTTTCCGGAACTCGGACATCTTCTTCATGGCGAACTACGCGCAGACGGTGAACGTGATCGGGGCGATCAAGACGACGCCGACAGCGGCGGAGATGGAGACGACGGGGCTGGTGTTGAAGCTGTACAGGGAGCGGTTTGGCGTGACTCCGGTGGCCGTGACGGGAGTGGCTGCGCCGCTGGATGTGGTGGCGGCGTGGACGGCGGACAAATCGGCGTTAACTGTGGCGATTGTGAATCCGACGACGACGGCGCAGACGGTGTCGTTGGATCTGAAGGGTGCGGCGTTGACGGGCGAGGGGATGAGCTGGGTGATAGCGGGTCGGGACAGGATGGCGCACAATGATCCGGGGCGGCGGCGTACGGTGGATATCGTGTCGGAGCCGGTGCGGGGAGGAACTGGGGAGTTGAAGGCGCCGGCGTTGGGGGTGGCGTTGTACGAGTTGCGGGTGCGGTAGGCGAATTAATTGGGAATTGAGTAGACCGTCCCCGAATTAAACTGGGTGGTATGAAGTGCGTCGTTTTGGGATTGGTGTGCGCAGTGGCGGCGTGGGGGCAGTTGCCGGTATCGGTGTGGTACGGCGGCGGCAAGGCGCGGGCGCCGATGCTGGAGTCCAATCCTCGGGCGAAGAAGGAGATCTGGCGCAAGGACGTGCGGCAGATCAAGGCGTTGGGTTTCGGCGCGATCCGGTGCTGGGTGGATTGGGCGTCGGGCGAGCCGGTGGAGGGGGAGTACCACTTCGAGACTTTGGACGTGCTGCTGGAGTTGGCAGAGGAGGAAGGGCTGCGCGTGTTCGTGCAGATCTATATGGACTCGGCTCCGGCTTGGGTGGGGCGGAAGTGGCCGGAGGCGCGGTTTGTATCGGCAAACGGGGCGGTGATCGAACCGGAGTCGTCACCGGGGTATTGCCGGGACCATTCGGGCGTGCGCGGTGCGGACAACGGTTTTTATCAGGCGCTGGCGCGCCGGGGTGCGCGGAGCAAGGCGATGCTGGGGTGGGATCTGTGGAGCGAGCCCCATGTGATCAACTGGGCTAACCCGACGTATCTTTCGAATCCGGAGTTCTGTTTCTGCTCGAATACGGTGGCGCGGTTTCGAGCATGGTTGAAGGGGAAGTACGGGACGCTGGATGCGTTGAACGAGGCCTGGTACCGGCGGTTCGCTACGTGGGACGAAGTGCAGCCGAACCGGCTCTCGACGATTCTCTCGTATACAGACTACATCGACTGGAAGGCGTTTCTCAGCGAGAAGCTGGGCGAGGATCTGCGGGAACGGTATGTGGCGGTGAAGACCGGGGCGCCGGGGCTGGTGGCGACGAGCCATGCAGCGGGGGTGGGGCTGTTTGCGTCTCCGCACTATTGGGAGGGGCAATCGGACGACTGGACGATGGCGGCACAGGTGGACCTATACGGGACGTCGTTCTATCCGAAGCACTCGGCGTTTGTGGATCGCGATCCGATGTGGCGGGCGGCGCTACTGGATTTCACACGGAGCTTCGGATTTGCGGAGGGGCGGAGGGGATTCGTGGTGGGGGAGTTGCAGGCGGGGTTCGGGACGATTGCGGTGAATGTGAGCCCGGCGGTGACGGCGGCGGATCTGCGGGTGTGGACGTGGTCGGCTCTAGCGCGAGGTGCGAAGGGGGTGCATTATTACGCTTGGTATCCGATGAGCACGGGGTATGAATCGGGCGGATTCGGGATGATTCAGTTGGATGGGACGGTAACCGAGCGGGCGCGGGAGGCGGGGCGAATTGCGAAGGTGGTGGCGGCGAATGAGAGGCTGCTGGCCGAGGCGCGGCCCCCGCAGGCAGAGGTAGCGATTGTCTACAATCCGCTGTCGCACTTCGTCGGCGGGCGGCAGAGGCAGGCGGCGTACGGCGGGCCGCAAGGGGAGGTGGCGGGGATTGAGAGGGACTCGCTGCTGGGGGTGTACAAGGCGCTGTTTCCACGCCATGTGCCGGTGGATTTCGTGCATGCGGCGCGCGTGACGACGGAATCGCTGCGGCCATACAAGCTGGTGTATCTGCCGTATCCGCTGATGCTGCCGGCATCTACGGCAGCGGTGCTACGTGCGTATGTGGAGAAGGGCGGGCGGTTGGTGGCGGAGGCGCGGCCGGGCTGGAACGACGAGCGCGGGCGGGCGTCGGAGACGATTCCGGGGATGGGGCTGGCGGAGGTATTTGGGGCGCGGGAGACGGCTGTGGAGACGGCTCCGCAGGGGCGGACGCGGATCGTATTCGAGGGCGGGCGGACGGTGCCGGCGCGCTGGTTCGCCGAGACGCTGGAGGTGACGCGGGCTGAATCGAAGGTGGTGGGGCGGTTTGAGAATGGCGCGGTGGCGGTGGTGGAGTCGCGCTGGGGCAAGGGGAAGACTCTGCTGGTGGGGTCCTATGTGAGCGCGGCGTATCAGACGACCCCGACGGCGGAGGGGGCCGCCTGGTTTAGCGGGCTGCTGGATTGGGCCGGGGTTGTGGCGGCGGTGCGGGTGACCGGGGAGGTCGAGGTGCGGTGGCTGGATTCTGGCGCGGAGAGGATCGTCTTCGTTTTCAACCACCGGACATCGGCGCAACAGGTGAAGTTGGAATGGGCCGATGGATCGAAGTGGGGCACGGTGACGGACCTGGTAAGCGAAGCGGCTGGCGGTCTGAGCTTTGAGCTGGACGGCCGAGACGTGAGGGTGCTGCAGTTGCGCCAGGCCAATTGAGTGCGGGCAAGGATCTGCGAATGGCGATGCAGATCCAGCACACAGTCTGCTCAGGCGTATCCCGACGGCCACGGTCGAATTGGTCGAATTAGTCCTTGATAGATTACGGCGATCAGGTTAAACTGACACGACTGGGGACCAAATGAAAAGACTAGCCTGCCTGCTCTATGCTTTAGCCGCCATGTCGCCCAGCCTGCCGGCCGCGACCATCAGCTATGTCGCCGACCTCAACGGAGCCAACGAAAGTCCAGCCGCCGCCTCGCCGGGTGTTGGAACAGCCTGGGTTACTGTTGACAATGTAAGTCACACAATGAGAGTCCGGGTCGTCTTCAGCGGGTTGCTCGCTCTGAATACTGCATCGCACATTCATTGCTGCACCAGTGTGCCGGGAACCGGCACGGCTGGCGTAGCCACCATGACCCCGACGTTCTTGGGCTTTCCGACTGGCGCCACGGAGGGCGCGTATGACCGGACATTCGACACCACCGACTTCCAAACGTACCGTGCGAGCTTCCTTGCTGCCAACGGCGGTACGGCTGCTGGAGCTGAGGCCGCCCTTTTTGCCGGCCTCGCCAACGGCACTAGCTACCTGAACATCCACACTTCGATCTACCCCGGCGGCGAGATTCGGGGCTTTCTGCAGGAAGTCCCGGAACCTGCGACCTATGCCCTGGCCGGTGTAGCCCTTCTGGCCTTGGCCATCCGCCGGCGCCTGTAGTCTACGGGAGCGTATCGAGGATTCGACGCTTGCCGTACTCATCGATGTCGAAGGCGATGGCGTAGGGCTTGCGGGCTTCTGCGCCTCTCACTTTCTGAAGGCCTTCGTAGTAGCGAAGGTAGTCGAAACCTGAGAACGCGGCGTGCGTGAATTCGTAGGCCATGGCCGCTCTGTGCCAGGCGGCGATATCCTCGGCGGAGACGGGGATGTAGACGTAGGGGTGGAAGGATTCGGCGTCCTCCCAGTTTTCGGCGTAGTACGTGGCACGTACTGTGCGGGTTCCACTGATGGCGGCGAAGAGTATGGCGTCGTTTACGATGCGGTAGGTGGCGCTGTGGTCCTTGTGGATGGAGTGTTTCCAGTGGGTAAGGATCGCGGTGGGCCGAACGTCCGCGATTTGGGCGGCGATCCAGCGGGCGGCGTCTTCGGTGGATGGGAGCTGGCTGTCTTTCCAGGGGCCAAAGCGGACTTCGGCGCCGAGGATCTTGGCGGCAGACTCGGCTTCGGTGCGTTTCTGCTGGGCGTAGTTCGGAGTGGACTTGCCGCGCTCGCCAAGTGTGAGATGGAGGATGACGACGCGATCGCCGGCCTTGGCATAGCGGGCCAGGAGCGCGCCAGTGGTGAGCTCCATGTCGCCGGCGTGGGCGCCTATGGCGAGCACGGTGCGATCGGCGGCGGCGGCTGTCAGGGCCAGCGCTAAAAGGGCGATGAGTCTCATTCGTCCCAATTCTCCTCGAGTTCGGCGGCCAGGGTTTCGGCGTGGCTGGGGACAAACCAAGGATAGAGCAGGGGCAGCAGAAAGAGCGTGAGGGCGGTGGAGGTGATGAGGCCGCCGATGACGACGGTGGCGAGCGGGCGCTGGACCTCGGCTCCGGTGGAGGTAGAAACGGCCATGGGGATGAAGCCGAGGCTGGCGACGAGCGCGGTCATGAGGACGGGGCGGAGGCGAAGGCTGGCTCCGGTGAGGAGGGCCTGTTCCATGGGGAGGCCGCGCTCTCGGAGGCGGTTGATGGAGGCAACGAGGACGATGCCGTTGAGGACGGCGACGCCGAAGAGGGCGATGAAGCCGATGGCTGCAGAGATATTGAGATTGAGCTGGCGGGCCCAGAGGGCGCCGATGCCTCCGACCATGGCGAAGGGGACGTTGAGGAGGATCAGGAGTGCGTGACGGGAGGAGCCGAAGGTGAAGAAGAGCAGCCCAAAGATGATGAGGATGGAGGCGGGGACAACGACCATCAGGCGCTTTGTAGCGCGGGCCTGGTTTTCGAACTGGCCGCCCCAATCGATGGAGTAGCCGACGGGAAGACGGAGGTCGGATTCCACGCGGCGTTGGGCCTCGGCGACGAAGCTGCCCTGATCGCGACCGCGGACGTTGCACTGGACGACGATGCGGCGCTGGCCGTCTTCGCGGGAAATGATCTCGGGGCCGCGGGCCATGGTGACGCGGGCGACCTGGCCGAGGGTGACGCGCTCGCCGCCGGGGGCGAAGAGGAAGAGGTTGCGGATGGCCTCGTCATCCTGGCGGTAGCGGCCGGGGAGGCGTACGACGATGGCAAAGCGGCGCTGGACTTCGATCTGCTCGGAGACGGTGCGGCCACCGATGGCGGCGTCCATGAGGTCGCTGACATCGCTGACATTGAGGCCGTAGCGGGCGAGGGCATCGCGATCGACTTCGATGCGGAGCTCGGCCACGCCGGAGACGATCTCCATTTGCGAATCGGCCGCGCCCTGGACGCTGCCGACGATGCGCAGGGCTTTCTCGGCGAGTTGGGAGAGGACGCGCGCATCCTCGCCGTAGATTTTGACGGCGACATCGGCCTTGATGCCGGAGATAGTCTCATCGAGGCGCATCGCCATGGGCTGGGTAAAGTTGTAGCTGACGCCGGGGATGACCTGGAGGGATTTAGCGAGCGAATCGATAAGCTGCTCTTTGGTGTGGAAGCGGTTCCACTGGTCGCGGGGCCTGAGCAGGACGTAGACGTCGCCCTGATTGATGCCCATGGCCTCGGTGGCGACGTCGGGGCGGCCGATGCGGGTGACGACGCCGGTGACCTCGGGGAAGGAGGCGATCACCTTTTCGATGCGGTTGCTGATGAGGACGGAGTCTGTCAGCGAGATGCCGGGGAGCTTGCGGGTCTCGACCAGGATGGAGCCTTCATCGAGGCGGGCCATGAATTCGCTGCCGAGGAAATGCATGGAGCCGATGGAGACGATGAGGATGACAACGCTGGCGCCGACCATGAGCGGGCGATGGGCGAGCGCCCATGAGAGCAAACGGACGTAGTGGCCTTGCAGCCAGGAAAACCATGCCTCTTTGTGTTCCTTGAGCCCTTTGTTAAGATGCACGGCCGTGGCGGCGGGCACGACGGTGAGCGCGAGAATGAGGGAGCCGAGCAGCGCGGAGCAGACCGAGATGGCCATGGGGCGGAACATGCGGCCCTCCAGCCCTTCAAGGAAGAAGACGGGCATGTAGACGGCGATGATGATGGCGACGGCGAAGACGATAGGGCGGGAGACCTCGTGGGCGGCGACACGGACACGCTCGATGGCGTGGAACTCGCGCGTGTCGCCCTCTTTGCGCTGGAGGCGGCGGACGGAGTTTTCCATCATGACGACGGAGCCATCGACGATCATGCCGAAGTCGATGGCGCCGAGACTCATGAGGTTGGCGGAGACTCCGAAGATGGCCATGCCCATGAAGCCGAAGAGCATGGAGAGCGGGATGACGGCGGCGACGATGAGAGCGGCGCGGATATCGCGGAGGAAGAGAAAGAGCACGACAAGGATGAGCAGACCGCCCTCGAGCAGGGCGTTGCGGACGGTGTGGATGGTGCCGTCGATGACGGTGCTCTGATCGTAGAAGGGATTGACACGGACACCTTCGGGCAAGCGGAGAGTGGCGAACTTGGCTTTGACGCGCTCGATGACCTGCTTGCCGTTTTCGCCTTTGAGCATGATGGCCATGCCGGAGACAGTTTCGCCCTTGCCGTCGCGGAGGGTGGCGCCCTGGCGGGGCATGGCCATGAGCTTGATCTCGGCGATGTCGCGCAGGAGGACGGGCGTGCCGGCATGGGCGACGACGACGATGCGGGCCAGATCGGCGATGTCCTGCGTGCGGCCGAGGCCGCGGACGGTGTACTGCTCCATGGCGTGCTCGATGAAGCCGCCGCCGAAATTGGAGTTGTTTTCGCGGACTCGATCGAAGACGGTGCGGAGCTGGAGGCCATAGCGTTGGAGCTTGGCGGGGTCCACTTCAATGGTGTATTGCTTGGTCTCGCCGCCCCAACTGTTGACCTCATTGACGCCGCGCACGGTGCGGAGGGCGTAGCGGATCTGCCAATCGTGGATGGTCTTCAGATCCATTGCGGAGTAGCCCTTTCCCTCGATGGTGTACTGATAGACTTCACCGAAAGCGGTGGCCATGGGGCCGAGCGTCGGATCGAGTCCCTGGGGTAGGCGGCCGCGCACTTCCTGAAGGCGCTCATTGACCAACTGCCGGGCGAACCACGTATTGACGCTGTCCTCGAAGATGAGGGTGACCATGGAGAGGCCGAGCTTGGAGATGGAGCGGATACCCTCTGTGCGGGGGATGCCCATCAGGGCGCTTTCAATGGGAAACGTGACGAGCTGCTCCACTTCGCTGGGCGCCATGGAGGGGCACTCGGTGACGATGACGACCTGGTTATTGGTGAGATCGGGGAAGGCATCGACAGGCAGGCTCAGCATGGTGGTGATGCCGACGACGACAATGACGATGACGCCGAGGAGGACAACCCAGCGCTGCTGGAGGTGGAAGTCAATGATGCGTTGCAGCATGGCGCGCTATTCCTCGGAGAGAGACGACTTGAGGAGTTGCGACTTGAGGATGAAGCTGCCGGCAGCGACGACGCGTTCCCCGCCCTGGAGGCCGCGCACGACTTGCAGCAGGCCCTCGAGGGGGCGGCCGGTCTCGACAGCGCGCGGCTCGTACTGGCCGGGTTTCTTCTCGATGAAGATGGTGGCCTGGCCGTTGACGTCCTGAACCGCTTCCTGAGGGACGAAGAGGGCGGAGGCGCTGCCGCCGGCGGCGAGCTCGACTGTAGCGTACATTTCGGGCTTGAGGAGCGAGTTTCGGTTGTCGATTTCGATGCGGACAGCGATGGTGCGGGTGGCGGCGTCGAGCTTGTCTTCGATTTTAACGACGCGTCCGTTGAAGGTGTGGGTTGGGTAGGCCTGAACGGTAATGGTGGCGGCCATGCCTGTGCGCAGCTTGGCGAGGTGCTCTTCCTGGACCGCGGCGATGGCCCAGATGGTGGAGAGGTCACAGATGGTGTAGAGGTCGTTGGAGGCGGTGACGACCGCGCCGGGCGTGATGGCGCGGGTGAGGATAATGCCGGCGGCGGGGGCGCGGATGGGGATGAGATCCTCGACGTGCATCTCTGGGCTGGCATCGTGCTCGTGTTCCTCAACGCCATCGACGGAGACCTCGAGAAACTCGACGAGGTGCTGCCGGGTGCGGCCGACTTCGATTTCGGCATTGACGACGGCGGCCTTGGCGATTTTGAGCTCGTTTTCGGAAGAGTCGAGTTGCTCCTGGCTGGCTGCCTTCAAGGCGTAGAGGCGGGTGAGGCGATCGCGCTGGCGGGTGGCGAACTCGACGCCAGACTTGAGGCGGTTGAGATCGGAGACGGCCTTGCGGTAGAGAGCGCGCGATTCGTGGATGTCGTGGCTGTGCATTCGGGCGAGCACCTGGCCCTTTTTTACGCGGTCGCCGACTTTAGCATCGGCGAGAATGATGCGGCCGTCGGTGACTGCGCCGACGCGCCAGGTGGTGTTTTCGTTGGTGGTAAGGCGGCCGCTGGCGCGAACGGTGAGCGGAATGCTGCGTTCCAGGACTGAGGCGACGGCGAGGGAGGTTTCTTTGAGCGAGGCGGAGTCCAGCTCGACGAGCTTGACGTCTTCCTTGCCCTGCGGCTTGCCGACAGCCTTGGGCGCTTCGGTGGCGGCGGGCGGCTTGCTGCAGGCAGCGAGCAGGAGCGTGATGATGGCGGCGGCCAGGTATTTCATGGTTGATTCCCCATCGCGGTTTCGAGCGCGACGATGCTTTGGCGGTATTCCATCAGGGCGCGATCGTTGATGAGTTCGATTTCGATGCGGAGACGTTCGGCGTCGAGCAGGCGGAGAAGGTCGGCGCCGCCGAGGCGATAGGCGGCCTGGGCGATGCGGGCGGTTTCGGCGGCCT
Source organism: Paludibaculum sp. (assembly GCA_036504135.1). GTDB lineage: Bacteria > Acidobacteriota > Terriglobia > Bryobacterales > Bryobacteraceae > Paludibaculum. The sequence goes on along the minus strand of DASXVP010000017.1, from coordinate 61,069 downwards.
GCTGGCGGAAGCGGCCGAGGAACTCGGTGATCTGGCGGCGGCGCAATTCGTACTCGACCTGGGCGGCGGCGGCCTCGGCGCGCACGATGGCCTCGGCGGCGGCGAGGTTGGCCTCGGCGGTTTTTATGTCGGCGGTGGCGGATTCGATATTGCCCTGGTTTCGGTTCAGAAAGGGGAGGTCTGTCTGGAATCCGGCGAGGGCGGTTTCGAGGCCGGCTGTGCGTTTGTAGCCGAAGAGGATTTCGTAGTTGGGACGGGCGTTGGCCTGTTGGAGGGTAAGGGCGACGCGGGCGTGCTGGAGTTGTGCGCGGGCGAGCTGGACCTCGGCACGGCGCTGAACGGCCTGATCGAGATCGGCGAGGAGGAGGCGATCGTCTTTGAGCTCGAGAGGATCGGTAAGGATGGCGTCCGGAAACTGAGAAGCTCCCATTTCGCGAAAGAGGAGAATGCGGGCGCGCTCCGCATCGAGCCGGGCATTGTTGGCGGAGAGCATGATGCGCTCAGATTCGAGGCGTACGCGCAGAAGGTCGGTTTCGGCCATGGCTCCTTCGCGAACGCGGATCTCGTGGTACTCGACAACCTGCTGGAAGTTCTTCTGGCTCTCGGTTAGGAGGGCATGGGAGCGTTGCGCGCCGGCGGCGGCCCAGTAGGCGTGGCGCACGCGGAAGGCAACCTGGCGGCGGAGAATTTCGAGCTCGAGCTCGGCGGTGCGGAGACCTTGGGAGGCGAGTTCGACGCGCTTGCCGCGCTTGCCGGAGGATTCGAGTGTGTGCTGGAGGTAGGCGAAGTAGTCGTTGTCGCGATTGAAGGCGTAGGGGGTGTTGCCGGGAAAGCGGAGGTTTTCGGCCTGGAGCACGAGGCGGGGATTGAAGGTGAGGCCGGCCTGACGGCGCTGTCCGGTGGCGGAGGCGATGCGTTGTTGCCCGGCGGCGAGAAGGGGATGGGATGCCAGCGCGGTGGAAACAGCGGACTCGAGCGTGAGAGACTGCTGCGCGGAAGCGGTGTGCTGGAATAGCGCCAGGAACAGAAGAGAACGCATCGAATACTGAATCAATGGCGGGATCAAACCTGAGTTTAGCAACCTTGGCGGAGGAGGGTGCAAGCGCACAAATCCGTAGTACGCCCACCGTAGGGCTCTCTAAGGTGATACTGATAAAGAAGCTAGGTTAGTACCAGGATTGGATAAAGTACTGGTCCTCCTTAAAATCGAGTACGTGGTATGAGATGGGAGAGGGGGGCCGGACGATGAACGTATCAGCGCCGTTGCCGAGTGGAGACGAAATGAACACGGTCATGGACGGAATGCCGGAACCGGAAGTCCGAAAGATCAAGGTGATGATCGCAGACGATCATCCGATTGTGCGGGATGGTCTGCGCAAACTGTTGAGCCTGGAAGACGACATCGACGTAGTGGGCGAAGCGGCCGATGGACGCGAGCTGATTGAGAAGGTCGATGTGCTGATGCCGGACGTGATTCTGCTGGATCTGCGGATGCCGAACCTGGACGGGCTGGGCGCGCTGCAAACGCTGCAGCACACCAAATGCAAGGCGAAGGTGATCATCCTGACGGCGTCGGAAGACAAGAACGAGTTTGTGCAGGCGATGAAGCTGGGCTGCTCCGGGATCGTGTTGAAGCAGACTTCGGCGGATCTGATTGTGAAGAGCATCCGCAAGGTGGACTCGGGCGAGATCTGGCTGGATTCGCACACGACGGCAGCGGTGATGCGGCAGTTTGCGGCTCCGGGCGAATTAGGGATGTCGTCGGGCTCGTCATCGAAGGTGCGGGAGCGGAGTCCGCTGAGTACGCGCGAACGGGAGATTGTCGCGCTGGTGGCTCAGGGCTACAAGAACAAAGAAATGGCCGAGAAGATGTTCATCAGCGAGCAGACGGTAAAGAACCATCTGCACAACATCTTCGACAAGCTGGGGGTATCGGACCGCCTGGAACTGGCGTTGTATGCGATCCACAAGGGATTGCACCTGGGGCAGGCGGAGAAGTAGATTGCGCGGTTAATTGGTGTGGGCGCCGGCGCTGCGCTGTGTTCGGTCGTTTCCGCCGCCTTCATCGCTATGCAGCCCCACGACAACGCCCTGGCGGGGCTCCAGTGAAATGGGGCGATGTGCTTGCCCCCTCGCCCACCCTGTTTCCATCATGCGCCGCAGGGGCCGTACAGCCCCACCACCGAGAGCTGCTGCGATGGTGGAATGGCGCCTGGTGATTGGATAGGGCTGGGCACTAAACCATCCGAAGCGCCGCCGGCGGGGCAGATGTAGAATTCTTCCCCAAATCCTGACTGAGTCCTCTTGCATTCCACGGCGGGGGGAACTAGGATCGTTACAGAAGGAATTTAAGATGCGGTTCTCTATAGCTCTTTTCATCCCGCTCCTGCTGGCAGCCATTGCTGCCCCTGCCCCCCTGATGGCCCAAGAAACGATCCCGCGCTGCACGACGGTGGAGCCGTTGAGCGGCAAAGTCGGGACGGATATCGTAGTGACCGGCGAGAATCTGGGAAAGGCGTTAGTGGCCGAGTTGTACCTGACCGACGGAAAGAATGACATCAAGCTGGTGATCAGTGAGCAGACGGACACGACGCTGAAGTCGAAGATCCCGGCCTCGGCCAAGGTGGGAGAGCGCTACAAACTGATGATCCTGACGAAGGGCAAAGAGCCGAAGCTGATTGAGCAACCGGTACGCTTCGAAGTAGAAGAGTAACGGCGTAGCGGAAGCGTCCCAACTGATAAGATCGAATGAGCTGGAGCTGATCCGGCTTATCGATCTGTCTCCATGTCTCACTGCAATAACCCCTACGACTACGACCTGCTGGTGATTGGATCCGGCCCCGCGGGCCAACGCGCGGCGATCCAGGGCGCAAAGCTGGAAAAGAAAGTCGCGCTGATCGAGAAGAAGACGGTGCTGGGCGGGGTATCGGTCAACACGGGCACGATCCCATCGAAGACGCTGCGGGAAGCGGTGCTCGATCTTTCAGGTTACCGGGAGAAGGAATTCTACGGGCTTTCTTACTCGGTGAAGCAGCGCATCACGATGCAGGATCTGCTGCACCGCGTGGACACGGTGATCAAGCATGAAATCGACGTGACTCGGGCGCAGTTGTTGCGCAACCGGGTGGAGGTGATTTCGGCGGAGGCGAGCTTTGTGGACGCGCACACGCTGCGGCTGGACTACGCCGAGGGCGGAGGGCAGCGGCAGGCGACGGCGCGGCAGATCATCATCGGGACGGGCACCGAGGCGACGCGGGACGAACACATTCCATTTGACGGCAAAAGGGTGCTGACGTCGGATGACATTCTGGTGCTGGACGAGTTGCCGCGGACTTTGACAGTGGTGGGCGCGGGCGTGATTGGCGGCGAGTATGCGTCGATGTTTGCGGCTCTGGGTGTGCGCGTGACGCTGGTGGACAAGCGATCGCGGCTGCTGCCGTTTGTGGACGGCGAGATTATCGACACGCTGGCGTATCATCTGCGCGAGAACCGTGTGACACTGCGGCTGAACGAGAGCGTGGCAGCGGTGGAGCTGATTGAAGACGACTCCGGCGAGCGTGTGCGGATCATGTTGGACAGCGGCAAGCAGATTGTCACGGACATGGTGCTGTATTCGATCGGACGGACGGGCAATACGGCGAAGCTGAATCTGGAATCGGCCGGTCTGGTCACCGATGAGCGCGGGCGGATTCCGGTGAACGAGCACTACCAGACGAAGGTGGAGACGATCTACGCGGTGGGCGACGTGATCGGGTTTCCGAGCCTGGCCTCGACCTCGATGGAGCAAGGGCGGCTGGCGGCGTGCCATGCATTTGGCGTGACGACAACGAGCGTGCCGGAGCTGTTTCCGTATGGGATCTACACGATCCCGGAGATCTCAATGGTGGGCCGCAATGAGGAAGAACTGACGCTGGCGGGGATTCCGTATGAGGTGGGCAAGGCGCGGTACCGGGAGATTGCACGCGGGCAGATTGTGGGGGACACGACGGGTTTGCTAAAACTGCTGTTCCACATGGAGACGCGCCAACTGCTGGGCGTGCATATTATCGGCGAAGGCGCGAGCGAGCTGATTCACATCGGGCAGGCGGTGATGGCGTTTGGGGGCAAGGTGGATTACTTCGTCAACACGGTGTTCAACTACCCGACGCTGGCGGAGTGCTATAAAACGGCGGCTTTCGACGGGGTGAACCGTCTGGGCTCGGTCCGGAATTTTGGTGATTGAGTGGAGGAGAGGGTTGTCATGAAGAGCAGGTTGATGCTGATGGCGATGGCTGGGGCGATGGCCGTGGTGGCGCAGATTCCGGACAAATCGGGATTTGTGCAGATCAAGGTGACGCCGCCGCACGCCGGGGTGTTTGTGGACGGGAAGTACATGGGGCCCTCGACGCTGTTCGCCACGAAAGAGAAGGCGATTCGGGTGGCTGTGGGGAATCACCGGGTGGAGGTGTTGGAGCCGTACCACGAGACACTGGTGACGGATTTCCAAGTGACGGAAGGGCAGTACAACGAAATCGCGAAGGAACTGAAGGCCAATGGCAAGGAGCCGAAAAACAAGGTGAGTGCGATTGTCACCGAGGGCTTCGGCGAGGCTGCGATTTATTTGGACAACGAGTATTTCGGGCACGCGGGGCGGGAGTTGCGGGTGAAGCCCGGGAAATTCATGCTGAAGCTGACAAGCATGGACGGGACGATCCTGCGGGAGATCAAGGTGGAGCTTCGCAACCGGGAGACGCTGGTGGTGCCGAGAGATGGCGCGCCGGTGGTGAAGAAGGCGAACTAGGCGATACGAAATCGGAAAAACCGGGGCCGCTCACCATATTGGGGAAATATGGTGAACGGCCCAGATTGTTTTTAGCGGATGCGCTGGTCGGCGCCGTAGAGAGTGAGGAGGGGGTGCTTCACGAAGGCGCGGAATTCGTAGATGCCATTGGCCTGGAGACCGGGGAGCTTGAGGGTAAACGGTCCGGGGGCGGAGAGGGTGAGCGAGCCGGCGGGCAGCCAGGGGATAGAGCGGTCGCTGGCGTCGAGGCCGACGATGCTGCGGTACTGGAAGCCGACCTCGAGAGAGCTGGATTTGCCCAGGTCGGCGAGGCGGCCCTCCAGGGTGGCTGTGCCTGTGGCTTTATCGAGCGTGGCGCGGGTGGTCTCCACGTGCGGCGGGACGAATGCTGGCTTGACGTTGGTGAGCTTGAGGACGATGGGGTTGGGCCACTTGCTGTTGTCCTGGAGGCGGTGGGTGAACATGGCCCGGACGTGGAGGCCGTCGGCTTCCTGATGGAACGTCGGGGCGGGGTTGACCTCGGGGCGGTATTCCAGCACGCTGCCGTTCTGGCCGAGCACTGACACCTGAGTCTTGTCAGTGGCCTGCACGCTCTTGAGGATAAAGTCGCGCCATTGCGAGCGCACCCAGCGGGGCTCCTGCTTGACGACGGCGTAGAGAGTGTCGGCGTTCTTGGCCTTGGTGAACCAGATGTTCTGCTCGTTGGTGATGACCCAGGGGCGGGTGGCGTAGATGGCCTCCTGATTGACGAACATCCAGAGGGCGACCTCGCGGAGCCGCTCTTCCTGCTCGATGGGGAGCTCGCCGTCGGGCTTGGGGCCGATGTTCAGGAGAAGGTTGCCGCCCTTGGCGCGGGTCTCGACCAGAAGATCGATGACGGTGCCGCCGGACTTGTAGGCGTCATTCTGGGGCTGATATTGCCAGGCGGTGCCCATGGTAAAGTTGGCCTCCCAGGCGCCCGGAAGGGGCACGCCGGGAACGTAGAGCTCCGGGGTCTGGATGGCGCCGCGAGTGACGACGGTGTTGGGCTGGAGCTTCCAGGCGAGCTCTTTGAGCTGTTCGGGGGGGCCGTCGAAGAAGACTACGTCGATGGGGCCGTAATTGGTCATGAGCTCGCGGACCTGGGCGAGATCGAGCTTCATGAGGCCGGGGTTGTTGGCCGGGGCGACCTGGGGCGTGTTGCGCTGGATGTCGATCTTGTTCTGATGGAGCCAGGAGAAATCGTCGGGCGAGAAGTAGATGCCGGGGGCGATGCCCTGGCGGCGGAAGGCGTCGAGGATCTCGCGGTTGATGTCACGCTTGAAGGGCGTGTTCATGATGGAGAAGGGCGTGGTTTTGGTATCCCACATGGCGAAGCCGGAGTGGTGTTTGGTGGTGAAGACTACGTACTTGATGCCTGCGAGGCGGGCAAGCGAGGCCCAGTCGTCGGGCGCGAACTTGCGGGGGTTGAAGGTCTTGGGGAGCTCGGTGAGGAAGCGCTGGTTGTAGTCGTCCGAGGCGCCGGCCATGGAGTGGGAGATGACGACGCCGAGCTGGGAATCGAATGACCAGTGGATGAAGAGGCCGAAACCCTGGTCGCGGAACCATTCCAGGCGATCGGGTTTATTGTCGGTTTGCTGGGCGAAGGCGGAGGAGAGGGCGAGTAGGCAGACGAGGACTGCACGGTTCATGATCTGCCCATTCTAGTTAACGTTAACGCAAAGCGCAAGCAGCGGTTCTAACTGACTGAGACTAGGGCGTAAAGAGGCTCTTCAACAGCTCGGGCGTGGCGGCGAGGGCGGGGGTCTCGACGACGAGGGGCTCGCTCATGAGGGTGGCGGCGAGGGCAGCGGCGTCGGGGCGATCTTTTTTCCAAGCGAGCTCGAACTGGAATTCGAAGAGGCCGTGGCTGTTGGCGACGAAGTTGGTGTGCCAGAAGTTATCGAAGACCATGGCGCAGAGGCGGTGGGAGTCCTGTGGCGCGTCTTTGATGCGGCGCAGGGTGTGGGGACCGCCAACGGTCACGAGGGGCGCGTCACGGGTGACCCAGAGCCAATGGCCCTGGGGTGTGTCGTAGTGGGCCCAGGAATCGATGGCGTAGTAGTCGCGGCACACGCCGGGGAGTTGATCGGTGTAGGGCGTGAAGGGCATGCCACCATTGGAGAAGCGGGGCAGGCGGCCCTCGACGGGCAGGGCGAACTCGAGGTAGAGGCATTCGGGTGCGGGGGAGGAGAGGCGGTCCATGCGGACCGTGACGCGGGCGCGGGGCTCGCGGCGCCAAAGCTCCAACTGGCGGGATGCGGAGCCAAGACGTTTGTGGCGAAAAGTCTGGGTGTAGACGAGGGTGTGAGGCGTCTCTCTGACCACGGTATCGCCGTATTCGGCGCGGACGTGGACGAGTTCTTCGGCCTTGAGCCTGGTGCGCGTGGCGGGGGTCTCTCGGCTGACGACGATGAGGCCGCCGGGTGCGCCCTGGAAGAGCGGCTTGACCATGCCGGGCCAGGTGGCGGCAATGGGCCAGCCGCCGGGGCCGGTCTCGACAGTGGGCGCGGAGGCGGTACCCTCGGCGGGTTTGTCGATCCGGATGAAAGAGTGGGGCTGGACGGCCTCCACCCACACGGCGGGCTTGGTGATGCCCTGGTACTGGGCCCAGCCGGAGACGGGCAAGGGTGCGGTGTTGACGACGTAGGTACCCTCGGGCTGGCTGGAGAACTTCAGGCGGGCGCGCTGGCCGAGCATCCACTCGGCGTGGCCCATTGGCTTGTAGGCGAGTAGGCTCTTCTCGTTGTACTGGGCGATGGTGTCGAGTGAATCGGGGTTGGAGATGGAGATGTTGGCGCCCCAGGTGTGCTCGTCGAAGAGGCAGAGATCCTTGAGCATGTCAGAGGTCTTGCGCTTCATGGAGTCATTGGGCGCGCCCCAGACCGGGGACCAGGCGGCGGCGATGAACCGTTTGGCGACACGGCTGGCGTTGACCTCGCGCGGGCCGGAGGCGTCTCCATTGGCCCACCAATCGGTCCACTCGCCTTCGTGGGTGGGCACGGTGGGGCCGGCGGATTTCTCCATCTGCATGACGGCGTCGGCGGCGGTGGTGAGGCGGAGGGCGGGCTCGAGGCCGAGCTTGTTCCAGGCGACGACGAACGGGGCTAGTGGGGGGAAAGGCGGATCGTTATCGTAGCGCCACTGATTGGTGTAGGACAGGATCAGGCGATCGTGGGCGTAGCCCTCCTCTTCCAGCTTGGCGAGGCGTTTCCAGAGGTGGGCCTGCATGCGGCGGAGGGAGGCTTCGTCGGATTTGAGGTGATCGCCTTCATAGGGCGCGCGGAGATTGGCGGTGCCGCCCTTGGGCTGGCCCTTCTGCCACCCCTTCTCTTCAAAGAAGGCGTAGGCGGTGCCGTAGTGATCGCCGAGCCAGACGAAGAGCTTACGGCCGTCGGGCATCTTCCACCAGAAGGCGGAGGGGCGGCGGAAGGGGACGCCGCCGGAATCGACGTTGATGCCCATCATGAGGTGGCGGATGCCGCGATCGAGCAGGCCGACGGCGCCGGCGCGTGGGAAGCCGTTGACGTCGTTCTGCATGGCGACGCGGGGGTTGAGCGCTTTTTGCACGTCAGCGGGCAGCCAGGCAAAGGCCTGCTGCCACTGGCGGGCATCCATGAAGGGGGCTTGGTTGAAGGGCATGGCCATGGCGTCCATCTGGCCGGCCTGGACCATTTTGAGCAACTGGGCGCGGCGAGCCGGCGCCGCGGATTTCCACCAGTCGTCGACGGTGACCATCGCCTCCATGGTCCAGCGGAAAGTGGGATTGCGGAGGCAAGCCTCCAGGGCGGCGTCGAGGAAGCGGACCTGGAGCTCGCGGCAGACGGAGGGCATATCGGTGAAGCCCACGTCGGTGTGCGAGTGATGGATGAGATCCAGGGTGCGGATCTTTTTGAGGGGCGAGGCGGCAAGGGTGGCGGCGGCGCCGGCGGCTGCCACGGATTTCATTGCGTCACGTCTGGTGACCATGAGTTACTTCTCCTCCACGATCAATACATCCCACGGCGCGAGTGTGGCGGTGGCGCCCGCGGCGACGGGGCGGCCCGTCAGGACATCGGCGCCGGCGCCATAGGAATAGGCGACGTTTTGCGGCGATGCCGAGTAGTTCAGGTAGTAGTGCATGCGGCGTCCGTTGTTGGCCGTGCCGTGCTTGACGCGGACTGGCGCGGGCAGAGTCTGGTCCGGCCCGGCGAGGCCCGCGGTCTTGAGCACGTCGAGGACGACGGCGCGCTGCAGGGCGTCGGAGAGGACGGTGCCCTCAAACGTCACGGCGCCGGTGCCGAACTGATTGCGGGTGATGGCGGGGTAGCGGCCGAAGAAGGGATGATCGTAGTAGGCAAGCGCTTTGGCGGTGTCGAGCTGGACCATCTCCGCCCAATTGGAGACGTGGTTCCCTACCCCGGCGTTGAAGGGATCGCCCTTCAGGGCGAGGGGTGTTTTCAGCGACGAGAACTCCTGATAGTGGAAGCCGGCGGCGGCGCGGAGCGGGCCGGGGGCCAGCTCGGCCCGCACGGTGTCGTACTCGTTGGTGAAGCCGCTCTTAAAGGTGAGCAGGAGTTGGCCGCCGCCGCGCGCGTACTCGGCCAGGCGGGTAAGGGTGCGGTCTGAGGCGACGTAGAGCGGCGGCACGAGCAGCACTTTGTAGCGGGTCAGATCCGGTGTATCGGGGGTGACGAAATCGACGCCGATGTTGAGGCCGTAGAGGGTCTTGTGCATCTGGCGGAGGACGGTCATGTAGTTCACCTTGTTGTCGAAGGGCATGAACTCGATGCCGTGGAAGGAATCAATGGAATAGAGGATCGCCACGTCGTTGCGGCGCTGGAAGTTGACGAGGCGGGGGCCGTGCTGCTTGAGCTCGGCGGCGACTTTGGAGAACTCCGCGTAGATCCGATTGGGCGTGAGGTCGTGAGAGAGGACGCCCTTCCAATAGGTCTCCTGGCCGTAGTGGAGCGAGTGCCAGTGCCAGTAGCCCACCATGTTGGCGCCGTCGGCGATATGGCTGTAGACGTTCATGCGGAGCTGGCCGTCGTAGGGCGGGAACTGGCCTTTGGAATCCCAGCCGATGGTTTGGGCGTTGGTCTCGGTGACGAGGAAATTGGCCATCTTGAGCGAGCGGGCGACGTCGTCCGTGAACGTGGCGGGCTGGCCGTCGAGCTCGTCCTGCACGGGGTAGTAGGGGTTTGTGCCGACGATATCGAGAGAGCGCGCGATGGCCCACTGATCGATATCGGTGTGGACGCCACCGCTGAAGTCCTGCATCACGAACTGGTCTTTGCGTTTGTACTCGTTGACGATGCGGGCCTGCCAGGCGAGGAAATCGATCACGCGGAATTGCTGATAGCGCTCCCATTCCAACTTGTAGCCGGGATTGAGAATGCCGTCACGCGGCGGCAACTCGTCCCAATCCTGTACCAACTGACCCCAGTAGGCGAGGCCCCACACCTTGTTGAGCTCCTGGGTGACGCCGAAGCGTTTCTTCAGATAATCGACGAAGCTGGCCTGGACGAGCGGGCCGGCGGCGCCGTAGTTGGAGGTTTCGTTATCGATCTGGTAGCCGATGACGGCAGGATGGTCCTTGTAGCGGGCGAGAATCTGCCGGATGACACGCTCGGAATAGAAGCGGTAAGCGGGATGGCTGGTGTCCATGTTCTGGCGGATGCCGTACTGGGCGCGTTTGCCATCGATGCGGGTGGCGAGGATTTCGGGGTGTTTGCGGAAGAGCCACGGCGGGATGGAATACGTGGGCGTGCCGAGGATGACCTTGATGCCGGCCTCGTGCATTTTGGCGATGACGCGGTCCATCCAGACGAACTCGAACTGGCCGTCCTTGGGCTCCCAACTGGACCATGTGGATTCGCCGACGCGCACGACGGTGAGGCCGGCCTGTTTCATCAGGGCGACGTCCTGATCGAGACGTTCGGCGGGCATGTACTCGTGGTAATAGGAGGCGCCGTAGAGGACGGTGGGCATCTTCTGAGCGGAGGCCGCCAAGGCTAGGAAGAGCAGGCAAACGAGTGTGCGTGTCACGCGAGGATTTTATCACCCTCTCGTCCGGAACCGGCGGCTAGAAGCGGAAGAGGTAGCTCAGTTTGGCGAAGGCCTGGCGGCCGGTACTCACGACCGGCGCCCATTGCTGGCCTTCGTGAATATCGGAGTAGCCGACGTAGAGAGCGGTACCGGGGTGGAGCAGCCAGGTGAAGAGGACGTCGGCGGCTATGCGCCGCTGCTGGGTCATGCGAGCCACGGTGAGGTTGGGCCGCACGCCGTTGTAATCGACGATGAGGCGAAGGGAGAACTCGCGGGTGAACTGGTAGTTCACCTTGGAGCGGGCGATGTGATTCTGGAATACGCCATCGAGGCGCGAGTAGAGATAGGCTTCGTCGAGCCGCATGCGCGGCGTGGGCCGCAGCGTGACACCCACCTGCGCATCCAGTGATTTCGAAGAGAAAGGGAGCACACCGGTGGCCGGATAATAGTTCACGCCGTCTCCGCTTGAGACGAGGGAGTTGAAGGCCAGCCACTTCAGCCACTCGCTGGTGGCGGTCATGAAGTTGTGGCTCTTGCGAAAGCCGAGGCCGCGATAGAGCTCGTAGCTTTCCACGCGTCCCAGCATGATGGACGTCATGCGCGGCAGTTCCACCTGGAAGGCCGGCTCGGCGCTCCAATCCTGCATCGTGCCGGAGTGATTCCAATTGCGGGACACCAACATCTGGGGTCCCCAGGCGACGATGCCGCGCCGGTTGGGCCTCCAACGGTAGCTGACCAGGTCTTTCACCTCGCGGATATCGACGCGGGGGATAAAGCCAAGATCGCTGCGGAAGCCGGCGCTGCGGTCTGTGTATTTCGAGGAGAACTGCCAGTGGCGGTCCATGTAGGTGAGCGCGCTGGCGAGAGCATTGCCCTGCCCCGTTTTGGAATCGCTGTGAATGGCCTGGGCGGTGAGGAACCACGTTTTGTTGAGCCGGATGCGGGTGTCAAGGGAGGCCACGCGGTTGTAGCCCTCCGGCTGCTCGCGATCAGTGGCCATGAGGCGGACGTGGGAGTCTTTGAGGAACTCGCGCTGGAGGCTGAGGACGGAGTCGTAGGCGCGGTCCTTCGGGGCGCGGTCGTCGGTGGTGAGGACGCCGATAGCCCAGCGCTTGATCTTGCCGGTGAGGCGCACGCCGTAGGTGGGATCGACGATGCGCCGGGAATGGAAGATCTGCTCGGGAGTGGTGAAGAACTGGGCGTTCTCCATGAAGAAAGGGCGGCGCTCCGGGAAGAAGACCTCGAAGCGCTTGTTGACTGTGACCTGGGGCTCGTCGGACTCCACCTGGGAGAAATCGGGATTAACGGTGAGATCGAGTGTTAGCGCGTCGTTGATAACAGCCTTGGCATCGAGGCCGCCGCGGAACTCGCGTTGGGTCTGGTAGGCAGGGCCTTCGAGGATGCGGCCGGCCGAGCCGAGCCCGTAGGGGATCAACTGGAAATTGCGGCCGGGCGAGATGTTTTCGAGACCCTCCAGATCACCGAGTTGCGCCACCCACGAGGGCAGGCGTTTGCGCGAGATGTGGGGCCACCAGACGGACTCGTTGTTGCGCTGGATGAAGCGGCCGAGCGCGAGGCCCCAGGTCTGCTTGGGCGTATCGGGGAAGCGCATGCTCTTGAAGGGGATGGACTGAAAGACGACGTAGCCATCGGAGACGATCTTGGCCTCGGAGTACCAGAGCGTCTCGAAGCTGAAGTCGTCGCCGAGGCCATCGGTGGTGATGCCGTCCATCTGGATGGCGTAGGGGTTGACGTCGAAAAAGTAGGAGCGGCGATGATCGTGGAAGGTGTCGATGTTGATGGTGACACGATCGTCCATGAGGATTGCCTTGCGTTTGGCGACGCGGGCGCGGATTTTGGCGGGATCGTCCTTGCAGATCCAGCCGACATAGATGTTCTTGTCGTCGTAGGACAGGTAGGCTGTGGTGGCCTGCGAACCGGGGACGCCGTCGCCGGGATCCATTTGGACGAAGTTGGTGACGACGAGTTCGGCCTCACGCGGGATGCCGTTGAGGAAGTCAGTGAACTTGGGCGCGCGCTGGACGCGCGGGATGGTGAGCGACTGGCCGCAGATATAGCCCGCCGCCAGCAGAAGCAGCAGGCACAGCCTTGTCATGCGCTATCCGATGGAGACCAGCACAGCGCTGGTGAGCGCGTCGTTGATCTCGCGGGCGGCGCGTGTTCCCTCGGCGACGGCCTGCACGACGGTGGAGCCGCCGTTGACCAAGTCCCCGGCGGCATAGACGTTGGCGCGCGTGGTCTGCTGGGATCCGGGGATGGTGAGCACCAGACCGCCGCGCGTCAGTTCCACGCCGGGCAGGGCGGCGCGGAGTTTGTCCTCCAGTCCCTGACCGATGGCCTCGACCACCAGATCGCAGGGCATGACGTGTTCGGAGCCTGCGACGTTTTCGGGGCGGCGGCGTCCACCGGCATCGGGCGCGCCGAGCTTTGTGCGAGCCACGCGGAGGCCGGTAAGGCGGCCGGCGTTATCGGCGACGAAATCGAGCGGCTGCGTAAGGATCAGGAAGTTGACGCCGGCCTTGACGGCGATGTCGCGCTCCTCCGGCCAGGCGGGCATCTCGACGAAGGAGCGGCGGTAGACGATTGCGACGTCTTCCGCGCCGGCGCGCTTGGCGGAGAGGGCGGCGTCAATGGCCGTGTTGCCTCCGCCAAGGACGAGCACGGAGCCGGTGACAGCCAGGCCGCCATGCTTGACGGAGCGCAGGAAATCGAGCGCGCCATAGACGCCGGCGGCGGGTCTGGCGGCGCCGGGGAGCGCGCTGGAACGGCTGAGGCCAAAGGCAAGCAGCGCGGCGTCAAACCCCTCGTCCATCACGTCGTCGAGCGTGCCGGCGGGCCCGAGCGAATAAGACCGGCGCTCGATAGCGCCGACGCTGACGAGCACGTCTTCGAGCTCGCGATCGATGACCGAATCCGGCAGGCGCTCAGCGGGGATGGTCTCCTTGGCCATGCCACCGGGCGTGGCGGCGCGCTCAAAGAGAGAGACGCGGTGTCCCATGGATGCGAGGGAGATGGAGGCGGCCACGCCGGCCGGACCGGCGCCGATGACGGCGATGCGCTTGCCGGTATCGGGCAGGACGGCGCGCGATTCCCGCGCCCAGCCCTCTTCCACGGCCTTGCGGGAGACCCAGCGCTGGAGGTGGCGAATGGGCACGGTTTCGGTGTAGTGCTCGTTGATGCAACCGCTTTCGCAGAGCGTCTCAGAGGGGCAGACGTAGCCGCAAACGGTGGCCAGGACGTTGGAGGCGCGGATGGTCTCGTAGGCATCGCGGAAGCGGCCGTCGATGATCTCCTGGATAAACTGCGGGACATTGACGTGGGCCGGGCATTTCGGGATGCAGGTGGGATCACTGCACTGGCGGCAGGTGCCAGCCATGGTGAGGATGGTATCGAGCGCTTCGGCGCGGCCCGCCTTGTAGATGGGCTCGTAGACGGCGGCGTCGCGGGGCACGCAGCCGCTCTTGCCTCCGTCGCGCATGATCTGGGTGCAGGCCGAGCAGGCTACGCAGACCTTTTCCGGATCGAGCGCCTCGCCACGGACAACGGCGCGTGCGAATTCCGGATAGGCGAAGGACATGCGCCCGCCGCCGACGAGCGAGACCCAGCCCTTCTGGATGGCTGCAGCGCCGACGTTGGGCAGGAACTGACGGAGCCAGGAGTAACCGCCGCCCACGACGGGGAGATCGGGATGGGCCTGCTGGACCTGACGCACGATGTCGAGGAACCGGGCGACGCCCTCCAGCGGGTGCTCAGGCGGCACGGGCGCGCCGGAGATGGGCAGATCGAAGGGGCGGTTGACGTAGGGGTTGAAGTAGGGATTGCCGATGGTGATGTTGACCAGCGGCGCGCCGTTTTCTTTGAGAAAGGCTACGAGCCGGAGGGGGTCAGACAAGTCGGGCGCCTCGCCACCATCGCGGCTCATGCCCCAGCCGTAGGGGTAGGCCATGGCGTCGTAAGCGTTCATGCGCGAAGTGACGGCAATGCCGGGGACGCGGTCCCGGATTTTTAGGACAATGTTGCGGAAGAAGCGCGTGCGGTCTTCCCAGGCTTCGCCGCCGTAGCGGGAGTTAACGCGGGTGTGGGAGGCGTGGAGTTCGCTGATCAGGTAGCGGTGGCAGGCCTTGACGTCGACGGCGTCGAAGCCGGCCTGGAGCGCGAGACGGGCCGCCTCGACGTAGACATCTTCCAGGCGTTCGAGCTCGGCATCGGTGATCAGGGGATAGTCAGCAGGCAGCTTGTGGATGGGATCGAGAAAGCGGGAGTGGTGGGCGATGATGGGGGCGGCGGCGCGTCCGGGCTTGGAGTAACGGCCGGAGTGGGTCAACTGGAGCACGAGGGCGGGCCGGTGGTTGGCGCCCATGGTCTCGCGGGCGGCGGCGTGGGCCTGTCCCACCATACGGGCGTAGTTGTCCGCGTTGCCGGCGTGAATCCACAACTGGCGGGGATTGGCGCGGGCCTCCTCGACCACAGCGCAGGCTTCCACCCAGAGCAGGCCGGAGCCGCCGGCGGCGAATCGGCGGTAGCGGCGGTAGGTCAACTCGTCGGGTGAGCCATCGGGCAGGCCATCGCAACCTTCCATCGGCAGAACCACGAGACGGTTTGGCAGAGTGAGCGAGCCGCACTGCAAAGGCTGGGCGAGCACGCTGGAATCAGCGCTGACCGGCACATCAACGGCGACGCGCGCAATGTCCGCACGCAGGTCTTCAAGAGTCTTGTAGTGGAAGGGTTGGTGGGCAATCATGACGTTATCCGGACGTTACTACCTTATCAGATCCAATACTCTGATCTTCCGGAACCAGACGGCGCTGGAATGGTTCTGCAAAACGATGGGACTCTCCACCATTTGGCGGTCATATTGCAGGACTTTGACGCCGTTGAGCCAGTGTTCCACATGGCCGTCGCGGACGACGATGCGGGAGAGGTTAAACTCGCCGGCGGGCTTGGCGAGGCGCTGGGACGGGGCGAGTTTGCCGTAGAGGGAAGCGGTCTGTTTGGCGGGATTGCCTTTGGAATCGGGATTCACATCGTCGTCGATCAACTGGTATTCCGGGCCGCGGCCGCGAGCCATGCGGCCGTCCTTGCGCTGCCATTCGTCCACCTTCTCGATGAGGTATTTGACGCCGGAATTGCCGCCGGGCTCGATTCTCCATTCGAACTCGAGCTCGAACTCGCGGAAGGTGCGGATGGTGCGGATGTCCTGGAAGCCGCCTTCCTTCACGACGATGGCGCGGAGGCATCCCTCCTCCACCTTCCAGCAGTTGGTAGGGAAGGCGCGGCCGGTGACCTCCTGCCAGCCCGCGGGAGACACGCCGTCGAAGAGGGACACCCACGCTGGGGCTGGGGCGGGAGCGGGTTGCAGCATCAGCAGCAGGACGAGGGCGGCGGAGAACATCTCTTGAGTGTAGCCGCGTTGCCTGTGATGAAATGGCGGGCATGGAATCGAACCGAAGGCAGTTTCTGCGGTGCGGGAGCGGGCCGTTCCTGATGAATCTCACCGGCCGGGAGAGTTACTTTCCGCCGCCGGACGCGGCGGGCGGCTGGCGCGCAGCTGCCGATGCCGCGCAGGTGCGGAAGGTGGCAGGGATGGACGTGGAGCGGCTGGATCAGGCGTTCCGCTACACCGCGACGACGAGCCAGCACGGCGGGCTGGCGGTGGTGCGGAACGGCTGGCTGGTGTATGAGCGGTATTTCGGCCGTGCGGCGCGTGACGTGACGCCCAACATGTATTCCGTCGGCAAGGCGGTGACCAGCCTGTGCTGCGGGATTATGCTGAACGAGCAGCGCGGCCGGATTCCGAAAGGCTTGGATCAGGAGGTGTTCACCGAGGCCTATCTACCGGAGGCGTTTCCACTGGGCGACGCGCGGCAGGCGGGGATCAAGCTGGGGCATCTGCTGACGATGACTTCCGGCCTGCGCGAGGGCAACAGCGGCATGGTGCGGGGAGAGTTGATGAAGCTGGAGCCGATGGCGCAGGGTGCGCGGCTCGATCAGGACCAGAGCGCATTGCGGATGCCGATGTGGACTGCGCCGGGCGGCGGGTACAGCTATACGTCGCAGGGGGTCCACGTGGCTTCGATGGTGCTGCGCCGTGTGTCCGGAATGGAGTTGCAGGCCTATGCGGAGCAGAAGCTGGCGCGGCCAATGGGATTTGGCGGGTGGGGTTACGCTCTGGAGACGGCGGGCGGCAGGCTGGCGCATACGCCGGGCGGATCTGGCGTAGCGTTGCGGGCGACGGATGCGTTGCGCCTGGGCTATCTGGTGCTGCGGGACGGCCGCTGGGGGCGGCAGCAACTGGTACCGGCGGAGTATGTGCGCCAGTGCCGGCAGCCCTCGTCCTACAATCCACATTCGCCATACAGCCTGCAGTTTGAAGTGAATGCGGACGGGCACGTCTTTGGCGCGCCGCGGGACGCGTTTTTCAAGTCGGGCGCGGGCGGATTCTGCTTATATGCCGTACCGTCGCTGGATCTGGTGGTTTACAAGATGGCGTCGGTGCGCCGGCGCGGCGAGACGCGGTACGACCTGGGCTTCGGGGGATACAGCGCCAAGGCGGATGAGGCGAGGGAGAACTGGACGCCGGCCCCTGCGGATCAGTTCCATGACGGGCCGATCGATGGGGACGCGGGCACGAGGCGGACGTTGGAGATGGTAATCGCGGCGATTCGCTAGAACGGCGAAGGGTCGCCCTCCATGCTGTGGAAGACGAGCCTGCCGCGGATGCGCTCGATGTTGGGATCCGTGTTACGCGGGAAGACGGGGTCCCATCCGTGATATTTGCCGGCAATGCCGCGCGACAGGTGGGTGTACAGCTTGACGAAACGGAAGCCGTAGGAGCCCTGGAGTTCGAGGGAGGAAGATGCCGCCGAGTCGCCGTTGTAGTAGGTGGAGTACGACGCATCGCCGCCGAGTTGCCGGATATCGACGGGGGAGAAGAGGGCAAAGAGGTCTCCTCTGGGGCTGAACTTTTTGGGCACGTCGAGGGGCAGGCCTCCGGGTTCGGGTCGAAAGCAGTAGAGCGCCGCCTGAGTGCCGGCCTTACCGGCGAAACGGAAGAAGAAATCGGTATAGTCGTTGTCCACAAAGGTCTTGATGGTGCTCTGAGCCGTTTCGACGGCCGTCACCATGGAGGGCCCGGGGATCACCGTGGGCGCAGTGGGCGTCGCCAGTTGGTTCAACCTGACGAGGGTTTGACCGGTGGGGTCCACGCGGCCATCGGCGATCGTCGGGCCAAACTGCTTGGCCTGGAACCTTTCGATGGCGCTGTTGGTTTTCGGACCGAAGATGCCATCCACTTTCAGCGGGACGGGCGGGCCGCCGTTGGCGATGGAGATGCGGTTGAGGATTTCCTGTACCGCTTTGACGTCATCGGGCAGATTCCGGCTCTTCGCGCCGGTGCCGACAGGCATCGTGATGGTGGTCATGGCTGAGTCTCCCAGGACCGCAGACTTGGGACGGATTGTGTGTAATTGTACGACGAACGGAGATCGGGAGTGCGGATGCGGAACGGGGTCCCGGGCCGAGCTCATCCACCTGCAGGGTGATGCCGCTGCGGACGGCCTTCTTGAAGCCGGCGCGCTCCACCGTGACGCTGTAGGCGCCGACGGGCAGCGAAGGTGCGTTGAAGAAGCCCTCCTCGTTGGTGGCGGTGTTGAGGATGCGAACGGAGGCAGCGGGGACGGCGGCGCCGGTGCCGTCGGTCACGCTGCCGAGGATGCTGCCGCGCCCCTGTTGCGTTGCGGCAGGGAGAACGAATGCGAGCAGTAAAGCCAAACCGAATCGAAACATGGAGTCACCTCAAACGGGATTTCCAGTGGGATGAACGGACGCGGGCAGCCAGGGTTTACGTGTAGAAGAACGCCGCCGTGGCGCGGCAATCGGTTTCCGGCGTCAGGCGCACCCAGTGGGCGCTGAAGCCCGAGGGGAAGATGTGGCGGGCGTAGCCTTCCGCGCCGGTATTGATGCGTTCGTATGGCTTCCAATCGCCGGTACCCATGAAGTCGATCTCCACGCGGAACGCAGCGGCCTTGTCGGTGCTGATGTGCAGCATCTTCTTGTCGAAGCCGGTCATGAGATAGGGGTCCGACGGAGCATCCTTGGAGACGGAAGAATTCCACCACGGTCCGCCCCAGCCGGCGGGTTTGCCCCAGCTCCAGAGATCGTCGGTCTTGCCGAACCAAAGACCGGCCTGGGGCTGGCCAGCGACGGCGTTGTTATCGCGGTTCGCCGTTGTCTGGTTGCCGCCGACGGCAAAGAGGCCGCGGAAGGCGGTGTAATCGGGGATGATGCGCAGGTGCTGGCAGATGGGCTTCACGCCCCAGATGTGATCCTGGAAGGCAATGGGCTGCAACTCATAGAACATGCCCTGGATGTCCATCAGGTAGTGCTCTGTCTCCACCTCGCGAATGCGCATCCACTCGGTCTGCCATGCCTGGCTGAACGCCTGGCTGGCCTTGGGCAGGCGGAAGCGCTGCCACTGGCCTTTGACGAGGGCCCAAAAGAGCACGGAGGCTTCGTCCCAGCCGGTGGCAAAGAGCACGGAGCCCATGTCCTGGCGGGCGGCAACATCCATGTGGGGCTTGCCGGAGAGCTTGTTCCAGCTCTTGCCATCGAACTCGAAGAGGCCGGCCTGATCGTCGCCGTATTCGTAGTAGCCGTTGTTAGCTACCACGACGCGGCCTTGCGCGGTGAAGCCGCCTTTGAAATGGGGCCGGGCGGCGAGCTTCATCTGCTTGACGAGATCGAAGAGCGGGCGGGGCTTGAGGTCGTGGACATCCATCTCCATGAAGACGCCTTCCATGGTTTGGTAATAGACCTTGTTGGCGGGATCGGTGAGGTGGCGCATCGTGGATGTGAGGCGATGCTTGTCAAACTCTGGGATGTGCTTCCAGTTGCCCTTGCCGTCGATGACATAGGGGCCGATGAAGCACTGATTGGATTCCTTGTGAATCATGCGGTTGGCGTGGGTGCCGTTGTGGACGTGGACGCGCTCCGACTTGAGATTCTCGTCGATGCGGTAGAGGCCGAGGCCGTAACCGGTGCCCTGCATGTGGCTGTTGTAGGTGACGGCCCAGAGGGAATCGGCCCACGGCATCAGGGCGCCGATGCCGCACTCGGAACGCTCCGGCAGGGTGTCGGCTTTGAAACCGAGATTGACCGATCCTTGCGTGAGCGACTGGGCCGTTGCGGCGCCGGCGCCGCCGAGAATGGATGAGATTAGGGCTCTGCGAGATAAGGACATCGGGGTCTCCTCTGGTGCGATCTTTCCAAGTATGAGCGAATCGGCGCCCGTTCCGAAATCCGTCAGATGCCTTGCCGCATGTGCGGGCCCGAGGCGCGCCACCGCGATCCCGGAGGAGAGTCGCATGGGGCCGGCTAAGCCAGGCACGGGGGAGAGCGCGGCTGTTCTGCCGTTGGTAGTCTTGCGCAAGTGCCATTGGCGGTGCCAGCCCAGACCGGGCCGCAGGGCTTCGCCATGATGAGCAGCAGCCAGCGCACCGGCGAGCGAGGGATGGCGTTGACGTAGTTGTGCGGATGGCGGCGCGGCCCTACAGGTCTCGCAGCCTCTGGCTGGTATCGCCGAAGCGATCGAGCGTGACGCCCATGCGATCCATCATCGAGAGGTAGAGGCTGCAGGCGCGGCGGTTGTCGTTGCCCTGGTCGAGATAATCGAGGTTGCGGCCGGTCTTGAGCGTGCCGCCGGCGCGGCCGGCGAGGAGGATGGGGAGCTGATCGGCGCCATGGGTGTCGCCGTCGAAGAGATTGGAGCAGAGCATCAGCAGGGAGTTGTCGAGGATGGACTGGCCGCCCTCGTCAATGCTTTTCAGGCGGTTCACGAGATAGGCGAATTGCTGGAGATGGTACTGGTTGGTCTTGAGGTACATTGCCTCGGCCTTGGGGGCGCGGCCGTTGTGGGTGAGGTCCAGGTGGAGCGCGCCGCTGACGCCTTCCAGGAACTTAAAGTTCATCTGGGAGAGATCGTTGTTGAGCATCAGCGTGGCCAGGCGGGTTCTGTCCATCTGGAAGGCGAGCACGACGAGATCCAGCATGAGCTTCATGTGGGCGGGGATGTCCTGCGGGATCACATCGGCGGGACGTGGCATGTCGGGCTTGGCGAGGGTGGGCCGCCAGCCTTCGATGCGTTCTTCTTTGGCTGCGTGGGCGATGCGTTTTTCGATGTCGCGAATGGATTCCAGATACTCGTCGAGTTTGGTGCCATCACCGGCGCTGACCTTGGGTTTGAGGGAGCGGGCTTCGGCGAGAACGGCATCGAGGATGGAGCGGTCCAGCCGGCGGCCAGTGCCGTCACCGACGAGTTGATCGAAGGCGCGGGCGGGGTAAATCTCCTTGCTGGCGGGCTTGGTGGGCGTGACCCACGAGAGCGAGGAGCCGTAGAGCATGGAAAGGCCGTCTTCGAGACGCAGCTCGTTGGGCTCGATGCCGAGGACCAGTGAGGGTACTGCGGTGCGCGGTCCCAGCTCGCGGGCGAGAACCTGATCCATCGTCGTGCCGACGCGAATGTCGGAGGGATCGAGGCTGACTTTCGCGCCCGAGAGTAGGTTGGGCATGCGGCCGAGGTGGGGGCTGGTTGAGGCGAAGGCCTGCTGATTGAAGAGCCCGCGGATGAAGACCATGTCCTCGCGGTGGGGCAGCATGGGCTGAAGCACGGGGCCGAGCTCCATGGCTGCGCCCTGGCCCTTGGCCCACCAGTGGATGGGCTCCACGCCGTTGGAAAAATAGATGCAGGCGAAGCGCTGGGGCGGCTTGGCCGGGCTCTGCGCAATCAGAGGCAGAGACTCCATCCAAGGCAGTGCCATGGCGACGCCGGCGCCCCGCAGAAAGTGGCGGCGGTTGAGATTCACTGGCGTCTTGCTCATTTGGGGCCCTGCCTTTGGGTGGTGTTCGCAGTGAGGCGCGGCGCCGATTCGCGTCCGCGGTGGTTGAGGAACTGGCGGCTGGTGACGATCTCGGCAGCCAGTTGCGAGAAGGTTGCGCTGGGGCCGGCAGCCACCATGCGATCGATCAACTCCTGATCCGACGCCATCACCGTGCGGCCCAGCGCATAGCCGACGAGCTTATCGGAAAGAGTGCGGCGCACCTGGGCGTCCTTGGTCCGGAGATAATCCAGCAGCCCGTTCACGCCGGAGACTTCGGTCTTATCGGAAAGCGTCCCGAAGTCCTCAATGGGCTTGCCGTCCGGATAGGCCTGGCGGAGGCGGCCGATGGAATCGTAGCGTTCCAGGGGGAAACCGAGCGGATCGATGCGGGTGTGGCAGCCGGCGCAGGTGGCGTTGCGTTTGTGCGATTCGAGCTTGGCACGAACGGAGAGACCGCCGAAGTTCTTGTCGTCGGCGGGCAGCGATCCGGCGTCGGCAGGCGGCGGGGGCACTGGCGTGCCGAGAATGCGGCGCAGAACCCAATCGCCGCGTTTGACGGGGCTGGTGCGGAGGGGCGCGGATGTGGCGGTGAGGATGGCGCCGAGGCGTAGCAGGCCGCCGCGATCAAAGGCGTTGGCGCCTGTGACGAGCTCGACGCGATCGGCGGATTTGACTTCCCTGGGCGCGCCGTAGTGCTTGGCGAGGCTCTGGTTGAGAAACGCATAGTCCGCGAAGAGCAGTTCGTTGACGGGCCGTTGGCGGCGAACGATGTGCTCGAAGAATGACACTGCCTCGTCGTACATGGCAGATTTCAGTTCGCTGGTGAATTCGGGAAAGCGGCCGGTATCGACGCCACGGTGTTGATCGAAGTGGTAGAAGCCGAGCCACTGGCCGAAGAACTCGGTGGCGAAGCGGCGGGCCTTGGCGTCGGCCAGCATGCGCTGGACCTGGAGTTGCAGGCGCTGTGGGTTGCTGAGCTCGCCGGCGGCGGCGGCGCGGAGCAGTTCGTCATCAGGGATGGAGGACCAGAGGAAGAAGCTCAGACGGCTGGCGAGCTCGAAGCCCGAGAGCGGCCGGACGCCTGCCGATTCCGGGACCTGCTCCACGCGGTAGAGGAACGAAGGCGAGACGAGGATGCGGGCCAGCAGGGCCTCGATGGCTTTGTGGTGGCTGCCTTCCGCCGTGATCGCCTGATCGTAGAACCCGCGGAGATTCGACTTCTCCTGCTCGGCGAGGGGGCGGCGCCAGGCGCGGCTGGCGAACTGGAGACAGTCCTGGAGGTGACCGCGGCGCGCAGCAGCCTGTGCTGTCATCACGGCATCGTATTTCGCGCGTAGCGGCTTGGCGTACTTGCGGAGATCGGACGGCATGGCCTCGAAATCTGCCGGCGTGAGTTGGGCGATGCCCTTGCCTTTGAGATTGACGTCGTACTTCTTTGCCAGCAGCATCAGGTAGTTGTCGTGGTAGGCGAAGGACGCGTAGAGGTCAGACCACGCCAGATCGAGGCGCCGGCGCGTCGCATCGTCGAGAATGTGCTCGTAGATGAAGCGATCCTCGCGGATGTACTTCACGGTGGTGACGAAATCGTCGTGTTCTGGCACGTTGTAGGTGCTGTCAAAAGGCTCGGGCACCGGATCCTTGTCGGCGGGCGTTGGCTCGGAGTTGGAATTCGGCGGCAGCACCGTGGCCAGCTCCATGACGCCCTGATGGAAGGCGCGGTATCCGGCGCTGTTCATGTCGCCGAGGAAGGCATGGACCGGGGTGCCCCGGGCGGCGCCGCCCTCGGGACGATCGGAGATGGTGACGCGCAGCACCTGGTCGCGGTCGCCGGCGATTTCGGCGTCCACCTGGAAATCCATCGTGAAACGGCCCGGCGGCATGATCACCTCAAAGGACACCGAGGCGGGCGCGGCGAAGTCGTTCGGCCCGATGGGTACGCCAATGGGACCGATGCCAAAATTGAGTTTTTTGGCCGTCTCCGGGCTGACTGCCATCGCCAGGGGCTGGCGCGGCCCGAAGGGAACGGCGCCTTTGCGGAGTGACGCCAGAGCCTCCTGAGCCTCAGCAGCGGTGACCAGCGGCGCGGGCTCATTGGGGGCGCGAGGCGGCGGCAGCGGCCGGATGCCCACCGTGGGATTGCGCCAGATGACCATCGGCTTGGCCGTCGCGTGCGGGTTCACGGGCACGACATTGATGTAGAGGGTGACGGCGCCGGTGGGCGGCGCTTCGCGAGGTCCGCGGCCACGGCGGATGAAGGCGAGGCGGCGGACCGGCTCGGCCTTGAGGGTCCGGCTGCTAAACTCCAGCGGGCTCTCGTCGCCGGCGCCACCGGCGGCCACATCGCCGCGGGCGAAGAGCCAACTGGGCCAGGTGGTCAGGAACTTCTGGAGCTCGGTGCAGGCGGCACGGACGGCCGCGCTGCCTGCCTGGGGGTCCGCTCCGGGCGCAGGCAGTTTATGCCAGCGGGCGGCCACCTCGGAGGAGGGATAGCCCAGCGCGGCGCGATTCATGGTGTCCCAGATGTGCTGGGCAAAGCGCGGGCTGATGCCCTCGCGGTGCGCCAGATCCGCCACTGTGGCCGTGCCTTCGTCTAGCGCGGCGCGGTGCTGGAATCGCCATGCCACGTAGAACGCCTTCCCGTAAAGATCGAGGCCAAAGGGCGTGCCACCCTCGCCGGAGACGGTGCGGAAACCGTTGGCCGCGTAGATATCGCGGATACGCGTGATGGCGGAGCTTTCGAAACCGGTCTTGCCGGGATCGGCGAAAAACTGAAGAGGGCCGGCACCGGTGATGGAGTGGTCGGCGATGCGCCGGGCCGATTGCAGGTAGCGCTCCAGACCGGCGTCCTGCATGAACTGCACGTCGC
The DNA here is from genome assembly GCA_036504135.1 of Paludibaculum sp. GTDB lineage: Bacteria > Acidobacteriota > Terriglobia > Bryobacterales > Bryobacteraceae > Paludibaculum. The sequence continues at coordinate 36,483 of DASXVP010000017.1, read as the reverse complement.
CGAAGTTGCCGAAGCCTTCGCCACCGACCGAATCGCTGGAGGCATCGATCCCGGTGTCGAGGGGCAGGCCGATGAGGTCCTCGATGGCGTAGGCATACTCGCCGCTGGTGAGCCGCCGGACCGTGACTTTGCCGGGATCGCCGGCGTGCGCCTTGGCGTAAGCCGCCAGTTCGGCCTTGATCCACGAGACGGCCTGAGCGCGCAGGTCGTCGCTGGGTTGCGGCATGCCCTTGGGCGGCATCTTCTTTTCCGAGAGCGCGGAGGCGACCTTTTCCCAGTGGCGGAAGTTGTCGCCCAGCGCACCCTGCGCGGCGAGCCGCTCCAGGCTCAAGCCGGCCATCTGGGCGCCACTGCCGTGGCACTGATAGCAGTATTGACGGAACGTGGCGGTGGCATCGGTCGCGGCCAAGGCCGTGGCAGCGAGAAACATAACGCCGGCCACACGGCCAGATCTGCGCCAGACTCCCAGGTCTTGCGGCGGTTGCAATGACATTCTGATCTATTCTATGACTCCGCCGCGGCAGATGCTACAAAAGAGTTCGGATTCAGATCAGCTGATTTCCTGGCCTGCGCCCTTGATCGGGCAACGCAATCCATGCATGATAGTTCTAATTCAGACGGTTCCGTCTGAAACACTCCTGCTGGAGGTCGCCACGATGAGTCTGAGCCAGATGGCCCGATCGATCCATGAATCCGTCACGCTGAAACTGAATCAGACGGCTGCCCTGTTACGCGAAAAGGGCGAGCCGGTGATTCACCTGGGTGGCGGCGAGCCCAAATCCAAGACTCCCATCGACGCCATCGTGAGCTGCACCGCGGTGCTGAACTCGGGCGACATCAAGTACACGCCGCCGGACGGCATCCCGGCCCTCAAGAAGGCGATTATCCGCTATACGGAAGAGCACTACGGGCGGCAGGTGAGGCCGGAGAACGTAGTGGCCTCATGCGGTGCCAAGCAATCCATCATGGCGGCGCTGATCGCGATTCTGGACCCCAAGGACGAGGTGATCTTCCCCGCCCCATACTGGGTGAGCTATCCGGAAATGGTGAAACTGGCGGGCGGCGTGCCGGTGGTGGTGAAGCCGGAGGACGGCAGTTTCCACCCCACCGTGCAGGAGATCGCCGCCGCGGTGGGCAGCTACACGAAAGCCATCATCCTCAACAGCCCCAACAATCCTTCCGGCGTGATGTACTCGCGCGAGTTCATCGGCGGCCTGGTGGAACTGGCCGCGAAGAAGTCGCTGTGGCTGATCATGGACGATACCTACAACCGGCTGGTGTTCGACGGCCGCGCGCCCATCAACTGCTACGACTTCTCCACGGAAGAGCTGGAGCAATCGAAGCTGATCGTCATCAATTGCGTCTCGAAGATGTATGCCATGACCGGCTTCCGGATCGGCTGGGCGGTGGGCAATCGCGAAGTGATCGGCGCCATGGCCACCATCCAATCGCAACAGACATCGGGGCCGGCGACGCCGTCACAGTGGGCTGCGGTGGGCGCGCTGAACGGAGTGCAGAACTCCATCGAGGCGCTGCGCCTGACGCTCGAAAACAATCGCAATATTCTGATGGACCGGCTGAGCGCGTTCCCGGGCATCCGCGCCACGCGGCCCGATGGCGCGTTCTACTGCTTCCCGGACTTCAGCAGCTACGAGAAGAGCTCGCAGAAGCTGGCCGAGTTCCTGCTGGAGAAGGTCCGCGTGGTGACGGTGCCCGGCAAGGAGTTTGGCATGGAGGGCCACCTGCGGATCAGCTTCTGCGGGACGGCGCGGGAGATCACGGAGGGCATTGAACGGATCCGTTGGGCCGTGGATCCCACCGCGCCGAACGAACTCTACCTGGGCGACCGCCGCCTGGTCCGCGACTGGCTGTAAGGGAGCTTCCCGATGAACATCTACACCGATATCCCCTCGCCCGCCATTAAGGAAGCCGGCCAGGCGGCCAGCGTGTACGGACTCCAGAATCATGGCCTGCAGAACCTCCGCCGGGTGTACTGGAACCTGCCGGAGCCGGCGCTGTATGAAGAGGCGATCTTCCGCGGCGAAGGACGGCTGTGCAGCGAAGGTCCGTTTGTCGTGCATACCGGCAAACACACGGCGCGGGCCGCCGCCGATAAGTTCGTCGTCCACGAGGCCTCGTCGGCGGATTACATCTGGTGGGGCCAGCAGAACCGGCCGTTCTCGCCTCAGAACTTCAACACGTTGCTGAGCCGTCTTCAGGCGTATCTTCAAGGCCGCGACGTCTTCGTGCAGGATTGCTTTGGCGGCGCCGATCCGGAATACCGCCTGCCCGTGCGTGTCATCACGGAGACGGCCTGGCACAGCCTCTTCGCCCGCACGATGTTCCTCAAGCCGGCCACGCTGGACGACTACCGCAAACACGTGCCGGAGTTCACCGTCATCGCCGCCCCCGGCTTCAACGCCAGTCCGCTGATCGATTCCACCCGCACCGAGACGTTCATCATCCTGCACATGGCCGAGCGCCTGGCCATCATCGGCGGCACCTGCTATGGCGGCGAGATCAAGAAGACCGTCTTCACGGTGCTCAACGCGCTGTTGCCGTTTGACGGCGTGCTGCCGATGCACTGTTCGGCCAATGTCGGCGCGGACGGCGACTCCGCCATCTTCTTCGGCCTTTCCGGCACCGGCAAAACGACGCTTTCGGCCGACCCGTCGCGCCACCTCATCGGCGACGATGAACACGGCTGGTCCGACAACGGCGTCTTCAACTTCGAGGACGGCTGCTACGCCAAAGTGATCCGGCTCTCGCCCACCGCGGAACCGCAGATCTACGCCTGTACGCGCCGTTTCGGGACAATTCTGGAGAACGTGGTTTTCGATCCGCGCACCCGCAAGCTGGATCTTAACGACGAGAGCCTCACCGAAAACACGCGCGCCGCCTATCCGCTGAGCTACATCGACAACGCCCTGCCGGAGAAGCGCGCCGGCCAGCCCAAGAACGTGGTCTTCCTGACCTGCGACGCCTCGGGCGTGCTACCGCCCATCGCGCGGCTCACGCCGGACCAGGCTGTGTATCACTTCATGAGCGGCTATACCAGCAAGATCGCCGGCACCGAGATCGGGCTGGGCAAGGAGCCGGAGATCACCTTCAGCGCGTGCTTTGGCGCGCCTTTCATGGTGCATCACCCCCACAAGTACGCCCAGATGCTGAAGGCCAAGATCCTGAAGCAAGGCGCGCGAGTGTGGATGGTGAATACGGGCTGGACTGGCGGCCCGTTCGGCGTGGGCAAGCGCATCTCCATCCAGCACACGCGCGCCCTGCTCAACGCCGCCCTGGAGGGCAAGCTGGACGGCGTGGAGTTCTGGACGGATCCCGTGTTCGGAGTTGAGGTCCCCCGACAATGCGCCGGAGTGCCGGATTCGATCCTGGACCCCGCCAACACCTGGCCCAGCCGCGAAGAGTACGACCGCAAGTACGACACGCTGGCCGCGCGGTTCATCGAGAACTTCCACCTGATGACGTTGCAGGAGGGAGTCCCCGCGGGTCTGGCCGCGGCCGGGCCGAGGCGCAGGGGCTGATAAATTCCTACGGATGAAGGTGCGGAGTTGACGCCATATTCTTACGAGGCCGCCCAACGCCTGAGCCGGCATTGAGGCCCACAGAGCCCCACTGGGCCAGAGTACGAGGCAGCCTGGCGGCGCCGGCCGGCATACCGGACGCAGGAATCCGAATTGTAGTCACAAGGATGGCGGGTCCTCGTTCGAAGGTAAGAGATGCGATCTCAGCAACTTAGGTCAAGATTAGAGGCATCGATGGAGCTGATCGGTTATATAAACGAAACTGATTGACAGACGAGGCAGTAGTGGTTAAACATTGCATATTGACAGTGGGACCGTCTCGGCTGGCTGCGGAACGAAAGTTTCCGTGTGCTTCAGAGTTTCAAACCGTTGCGGTTAGGTCATTTGAGGGAGAACGAATGAATAAGACTCTTTTCACCAGCGCGACGCTTATCGCGCTCCTGCTGGCCTCCTCGGCGCTGAGTTTTGCGCAGACGAGCACATCGCTTTCAGGACAGGTTACCGATCCATCGGACGCGGTCGTCCCGGGAGCGACGGTCACTCTCACGAATAGAGCCACCGGCGCAACCCGCACCGACACCTCAGAGGCGAATGGCGCGTTTTCATTCCCTCAGATTCAACCCGGCCTCTATGACCTCCGTGTGGAGATGACGGGCTTCAAGGTGGCGGTCCGGCAGGGGATCGAAATCCTGGTGAACACCTCGCCCCGCATCACGATGAAATTTGCCGAGGTTGGCTCGATCAGTGAAACGGTAGAGGTCAGCGCCGAGGCTACAGCGGTCAACACCACCGATGCCACGCTCGGCCACGCCTTCAACTCCAACCAGGTGCGCGATCTGCCGCTGAGCGCACGCAACGTGGTGGGGTTGCTCTCGCTGCAACCCGGCGTAACGGCCGGCGGCTCGGTGAACGGAGGACGCTTCGATCAGGCCAACGTCACACTCGACGGCGTCGACGTCAACGACCAGGATCAGTATGGCGGCGACGCGCGCTCCGGCAACACCTTCTTCAGCGTGCTGCGCGTGACGCCGGATTCACTGCAGGAGTTCCGGGTCACCACCACGAACGCCAACGCCGATCAGGGCCGCTCTTCCGGCGCGCAGATCGCGCTGCTCACGAAGTCCGGCAGCAACGAGTTCCACGGTTCGTTGTACGAGTATCATCGCAACACCAACACCACCGCCAACGATTGGTTCAGCAACAAGGCGGGCGTCGAGCGCCCGAAACTGCTGCGCAACAACTTTGGCGGCTCCATCGGTGGACCCATCAAGAAGGACAAGCTCTTCTTCTTCGGCAACTATGAAGGCTTCCGCGAAGCGAAAGGCTCCACGGTGGTCAGTCAGGTTCCGTTACCCTCCCTGGGACAGGGCATCGTGCGCTACAACTCGGCCAACGGCGCCAGCGATGCGAGTTGCCCGGCGGGCACCCCCTCCGGCGTGACGTGCATGAACCGCACGCAGATCAGCAGCTATTATTCGGCCGCGAACGGCGTGGACCCCGGCACCAATTCGACGGCAATTTCGCTTCTCGCCGCAGCGGCCGCCAAGTATACGGCCAACGACACCACCACGGGCGACGGACTCAACACCAGCGGGCTTCGGTTCAACTCGTCCACCCCCGTGCGCCAGACCACGGCGACGGCGAAAATCGACTACGTGCTGAACGCGAAGAACAGCCTGTATGTTCGCGCCAACTACCAGAACGACGTATCCACCGGCACGTCCCGCTTCCCCGATTCGCCGCAGACCCAGACATGGGCGCATCCGCGCGGCCTGGTGATCAGCGAAACCTGGACTATCTCTCCCAGCATCGTAAACTCCTTCCGCTATGGCATCACGCGCGACGCCATCACGACGGGCGGCGATTCCAATCAGAACTCCACGAGCTTCCGCTTCATCTATCAGCCCTTGAACTTCTCCAGGGCGCGTGTCCGCACCACACCGGTGCACAACTTCGTGGACGACCTCTCGTGGAACAAGGGCAAGCACACCATCCAGGCCGGCGTGAACATCCGGCTGATCTCCAACACACGCAACTCCTTCAGCTCTTCCTATGACTCGCTGACCACGAATCCGTCCTATTACGAGAATTCGGGCGATGTCCTGATTCTCGACGCCGCGGGCAAGAACATCTTCCCCAACCTGGCCTCGAATTCGTCGGTGAACACACGCGACGCGGTGGCGGCGATGATCGGACGTCTGAGCCAGTACAACGCCAACCTGGTCTACGACCGGTCGGGCAAAGTGCAGCCAGCGGGTACCGGCGTCCTGCGTAACTTCAAGACAGAAGAGTACGAGGGCTACATCCAGGATTCGTGGCGCGTCCGGCCAAGCCTGACCGTCAACGCCGGTGTACGTTGGTCCACAGGCACCCCGGTCTATGAGGGGAACGGTTACCAGGTGGCCCCGACGATGAGCCTCGGTGACTTCTTCGACAAGCGCGTCGCAGGTTCGGCCGCCGGCACTCCGTACAACGAACTGATCACGCTCGACTACGCCGGCAAGGTCAACGGCAAGCCGGACTTCTATTCCCAGCAGTGGAAGAACTTCGCGCCCTCGCTGTCGGCGGCCTGGCAGTTCTCCAAGAACATGGTCCTGCGCGGCGGCTACCGCATCGTCTACGACCGCATCGGCAGCGCCCTGGCCACCAACTTCGACGCCATCAACTCCATCGGGTTCACGTCGTCCGCGGCTATCTCGGCCAACACGTTCAACGTGACCAATCACCTCGGGCCGCAGTTCACGGGCCTTGGCCAAGATGTGCGAACCCTGCCGAAACTCGTCATTAACCCCAGCCTGAAATTCCCGGCGGGCCAACCGGCCGACTTCGACCGGCGCATCGAGTCGTCGCTCGACAGCAGATTGAGCACCCCGTACAATCATGCCTTCAACGTCACACTCGGCCGCGATCTGGGCCACGGCTTCTCCATCGAAGCCGCCTACGTCGGGCGCGTCGCGCGGAAGCTATTGGTGAGCCGTGACGTGGCCACGCCGAACAACATCAAGGACCCCAAGTCCGGCGTCGACTGGTACACCGCCATGCGTACCCTCATCGGCCTTCGCGACGGCGTCACCCCCATCGCCTCGGTGGGCAAGATACCGTTCTTCGAGAACGTGGTGCCGGCCCTGGCAGGCACGTACTCGGTCCTGGGTACGAGCATGAACCTGACCGCTACCCAGGCTGCCTACCGCCGCATCGCCCGTGCCGTAGTCGGTGGTAGAAACACGACCGACTACACCACGGTTCAAGACCTGTGGGACAGTGCCGGCCCCACCGACGCCCCGGTGTTCTACCAGCCCCAATACGGCGCTCTTACGGCGTTTTCCACCATCGGCAACTCTGATTACCACTCCGGCCAGTTCACGCTGCGAAAGCAGATGTCGAGCGGTTTCTCTTTCGACCTGAACTACACCTGGAGCCACTCTCTCGACATCGCCTCCGGCGCTCAGAACACAAGCTCCACAGGCAACTACGGCTCCCCGCTGATTTACAACCCCTACGACCTGAACGCCAACCGCGGGAATTCGAATTTTGACATTCGCCACAACATCAACATGAACGGGCTCTACACACTGCCGGTGGGCAAGGGTAAGCGGTTTATGGGCGGCATGAACCGCCTGGGTGACGCTGTGGTTGGCGGCTGGACCACGACAGGCATCTTCCGCTGGGCCTCCGGTCTGCCCTCCGGCCAGCCTTTCGACTCCAGCCAGTGGGCCACCAACTGGAACTCCCAGTCCAATGGCGTGGCCCTCCGCCAACTGTCGTCCAATCCGACCCGCACCGGCGATCCGAATCTGTTTAGCGATCCCACGTACGCCTACCAGAGCTACCGCAACGCGATGCCTGGCGAATACGGAGACCGCAATGTCCTTCGCCTACCTAGCGCAATCAGCCTCGATCTCGGAGTCTACAAGAGCTTCCAGATCGTTGAGAAACTCAAAGCCACCTTGCGCGCGGAAGCGTTCAACGCCAGCAACACACAGCACTTCACCGGCATCAACACGCTCGGTTTGGTGCGGGACCCCTGGACGTCGCAGACTCCGGGCGGAGCCGCCCCGGCGCCGCCTTCCACGTTCGGAAAGTTCACTGGCATTCAGGGCAGCCCCCGCGTATTCCAGTTCGCTCTCCGGCTGGATTTCTAAACTTCCGGCGCAGTTCTATTCACGAAGGGCGGGATCCAACGGTCCTGCCCTACGTGCGTCTGGAGAGGTCTTGGTTAGGAGATGTCTGCGAGGATCCGTAGGGCCGCGGCGGCGGGGTCCGTGGAGCGGGTGATCTCGCGGCCCACGACGAGGTAGGTGGAGCCATCCGTCATCGCCTGGGCCGGAGTCGCCACGCGCTTCTGATCGCCGGAATCGGCGCCTGCCGAGCGGACTCCCGGGGTGACCAGGATAGCGCCGGGCCCGGCGATGTGGCGGAGCCGGGCGACTTCCAGCGGGGAGCAGACCAGGCCGTCCACTCCGGCGTCGATGGCGCGCTGGGCCAGCCATTCCACCTGCTGGGCCACCGTTCGCCCCGTCACGCCCAGGTCGTCGAGATCCGCCTGATCGAAGCTGGTCAGTACAGTGACAGCGATGATCTTCAGCTTGGAGTCGGCCGCGCCTTGCTTCGCCGCGCGGATCACCTGCGGGCTGGCGTGCACGGTGAGCAGGCTGGCGCCGAGGGCGGCCACGCGGGCGGCGGCGCGCTTCACCGTTTCGCCGATGTCGTACATCTTCAGATCGACGAAGACCTGCTTGCCGCGAGCCACCAGTTCGGTGACAACCGGCGGGCCTTCGGCCGTGAAGAGCTCAAGGCCGACCTTGTAGAAGCCGACGGAAGTATCGAGGCGGTCGACTAAACCAAGGGCCTCGGTGGCGTCCGGCACATCGAGGGCGACAATGATGGGGTTGTGTTTCATAGGACGACGATGGGGCTCTCGCCGCGCTCCAGCACACGGCCGATGATGACACCGGTGGCATGGGCTGGATCCTGCGCCAGCAGCAGGCCTCCGGAGGTCTGCGGATCGTAGAGCAGCGCTTCGACTTCCGGGGACAGACCGCCGGAGATGCGAACGGCGCAGGACGCGAACTCGCGATTGTTCTTCAGGCCGCCGGGGACTGCGCCCTGCGCGGCATATTCCAGCGCACCGGGCAGGAACTCCAGCGCAGCGCTGTTGATTTCGAGCGTGACGTTGCTGGCAAGAGCCATCTCGCGCGCGTGGCCCATCAGGCCGAAGCCTGTGATGTCGGTGCAGCCGTGCGCGACGGCGTCCGTGCGGTTGAGCCGCAGCATGGAGGCGATGGCCGCCTCGACATGAGACTCGCTGGCGAGGCCGCGCTTGAGGGCAGTGGCAATGACTCCGGTGCCGAGCGGCTTGGTCAGCACCAGCACGTCGCCGGGCCGCGCGCCGGCGTTGGTCCAGACCCGCTCGGGATGCACGGTACCGGTAACGGCATAGCCGAACTTGATCTCGTCGTCGTTCACGCTGTGCCCGCCCAGCACCACACAGCCGGCCTCGATCATCTTTTCCGCGCCGCCTTTCAGAATGGCCGAGAGATCGTCCAGATCGCCCTGGCCGGGGTAGCAGAGAATCGAAAGCGCGGTGAGTGGCGTACCGCCCATGGCGAAGACATCGCTGAGCGAATTGGCCGCGGCGATGGCGCCAAACGTGAAGGGATCGTCGACGATGGGGGTAAAGAAATCGACGGTCTGCACGAGGGCACACTCCGGGCTCAGACGGTAGACACCGGCATCGTCGGAGGTGTCGAAACCGACCATTACGTTCGAGTTTGCCAGGCGCGGCACGCCGGGCAGCACGGAGTCCAAAACCTTTGGACTAAGCTTGGATGCTCAACCGGCTGCTTTGACGTGGGCCGTCAGTTTCTTTGCCATGAAAAGGGTTTCAAAAGGGGTAGAGCCCTCGATCCAGTATGTAGCATGCAACGCCGTCATTTCTTGGCGGGGGGCGCTGCGGCCCGCTCGGCGCGGATCGTCTGCGAGCTGGCCTGAGGTCAGCGAACGCGGTGCACGGTCTTGGGCGTGATCGCCGGCGCGGCCAGAGAGTCGCGCCAGGCGTCAAAGGGGCGCCGCTCAATTAGCGCTTCCAGCCACGGCCGTGGAATATTGGCCAGATCGTAGAGCGCCGCGTCGAAGTGTTGGCGCGCCGCATTGACGACACCGGCTACGGTCAGATTCTCCAGTATCATGCGTAGCGCCGGCACCGGCAGGTCGAGATCCGGCGCCCCGATGAGAATGAAGACGCCATGCGGAGCGATCCATTCCAATGCCGCCAGCGTGGCCTCAGCCGCGCCTGACGCCTCCATGACGATGTCGGCGGGGGCAGGCGCCTGCGATCGCAAATAGGCCACGCCAGCGCGCCGCAACAGGGCCAGGCGGGGGTGATCTTCGGGCTCCTTCGACACTACCGTCACGGCCAACCCGCGCACTTGGAGCGCGAAGGCCGCCAGCAACCCCACAGGTCCGGCGCCAGTGATAATGGCCGAACGTGGGGTCACCGGATGGCATCGAAAAGCGGTCTCGATGGCCTTCTCCACGACGCTGAGCGGCTCGGCCAGAACGGCCACGTCGAGCAGAGCTTCGGGCACGGTCAGCAGGTCCGCCTCGGGGTCCGTCACGCACTCCGTAAAGTACCCGTGCGCGCGATTGATGCCGCGCTCAAAGTATTGGCCCGTCTCGCAGAGGTCCCGGCGGCCCGACACGCAGGAACCGCACTGCGGCGCACAGTTGCGGCGGATCAACGGCGTCACCCAGTCGCCGCGGTGCAGTGTGGTGACATCGGCGCCCACCCACTCCACTTGCGCGAGCGCTTCATGGCCGAGGATCAGGTACGAGTCCCCGTCCGGCGGCACCCCAAAGCGAAAGCGGGCCAGTTCACGGTCCGTCGCGCAGACACCGATCTCTTCGATCCTCAGCAGCACCTCACCGCTCGCCGGCGGCTGGGCGGGAGACACCTCGCGTTCCACCAGGGTCCGCAATTCGTAGTCCAAACAGAGTGCACGCATAGAAAATCAGCGCGCCTTCCGCGCTACCACCAAGAGAGAGAGACCCTTCCATGGCAGCACGTGATCGAGCGCGCGCCACAACCAGAGGGTCTTGTCGAAAATCTTGAGAGTCACCTTCGAGAGGCTGCGCCGGTGGAAGACCTTGCCCGCCAGCCACCAGAAGGGATGCGCGGCGCGGTTCATATCGGTCATGGACTCCACTGTGAGGCCGGCGCCGGTCAGCAGAGACTGAAGATCGGCACGATCAAACCGGCGCAGTTGGCCCATGGCCCGGTCGACGCTGCCGAAGTTGCCGCGGCCCTGGGGCGCTATCAGCACGACGGCTCCGCCGGGCTTGAGCGCGGTGTGGAGTTGAGCCAGCACGGCGCCTGGCTCCGGCGCGCCCTCCAGCACGTTGATGGCGAGCGCCGAATCGAATGCCTCCACCTCGTCGCAGCGTTCGGCCACGCTGACGTTGGGCGTGCGCAGGAACCGGTTGCGCAGGGCGTGCAGGTGGATGGGATCGGATTCCACGGCCAGGTAGCGCACGCGGCGGCCCATGAGCCGGCCGGAGAACGTGCCGATGCCGGCGCCGATCTCGACTATGTGATCGCCAAGGAGAGGCCGCATCAGCGAGCAAACCCAGTCGATATAGGCGGGCGTGCGGGTCTGGTTGATGAGCGCTCCACGGCTGTGATCGGCGACGTAGAGATCGTCGATGAGCCAGAACTTGAGAATGACGCCCAGCGCCTGCAGCCCGTCTTTCCAGCCAATCTTCTTCCCTTCCTCAAACGTGCGCCCGTGATAGCTGATGGGCACCTCGTAGATGCGCAGGCGGCGCTTGGCGCATTTCATCGTAATCTCCGGTTCGAAGCCGAACCGGTTGGAGCGGATGGGGATCGACTTCAACAGATCGGTGCGGAAGACCTTGTAGCAGGTCTCCATGTCGGTGACATGGATGTTGGAGAAGACGTTGGAGGTGTAGGTGAGGAATTGGTTGATGACGGTGTGCCAGAAGGGCAGCACACGGCGCGCCTCGCCGGCCAGATAGCGGGAGCCGAAGACGGCGTCGGCATGGCCGGAGAGCAGCGGCTTAAGAAGGATGGGATATTCGTTGGGATCGTATTCGAGATCGGCGTCCTGGACCAGGCAAAAATCGCCCTCGGCGTGCCCGATGGCCGTGCGAACCGCCGCGCCCTTGCCCATGTTCACTTCGTGGCGAAAGAGGCGGATGCAGGCGTGCTCGGAGGCGAGGCGTTGGAGGATCTCCCATGTGCCGTCCTTGGAGCGGTCATCGACGATGACAAGCTCGCGTTCCAGCCCCTCCGGGAGAGGCGCCTGCAGGACTTGAGCGAGACTGCGCTCGACCACGGTTCGTTCGTTGTAGACGGGGATTAGGATGCTGACTAACACAGAATCTTTTAGTATAGGCGGTGGTGGCGCACTGCCACCACAATCGAATCCTATGATCAAAACACTGACCGTATCCTGTGTGCAAATGCACTGGGCCCGTGACCTGCAATACAACCTGGCGGCGACGAAGAAGTACATCGAGCTGGCCGCGGCGGCCGGCAGCCGGGTGGTGCTGTTTCCGGAAACCAGCATCACCGGATACTACCTGCCCTACGCGGTGGAACTACGGCCGGACGACGTGGCGCAGGCCCTCGACGAGACGGCGCGGGAGGCGCGGCGCGCCGGCCTGTGGGTGATCGCCGGGACCATTCGCCCCACGGCCGACCGCTGTCTGAACCTGGCGCACGTCATCTCGCCCGCCGGTGAGATCGTCCACGAGTATGCCAAGGTGCAGATGGCCGGCCGCGATGAGAAGCGATACTGCCGTGGCGGCGACAAGCTCTCGCTGTTCGAGATCGACGGCGTGCTATGCACTCTGGTGATCTGCCGCGATGGCCGCCACCCGGAGCTATACCGGCTACCCGCCATGGCGGGCGCGCAGATCCTGTTTCATCCCTCCTGCAGCTCCGATGAAATTGAGGCGGTGGCGTGGAAACGGCTCTCCGGCCGGGCGCAGCAGCCGGTGGGTCCGAATACGAAGATGTTCCACTGCGTCGCCAACACCATCGGGCAGTCGCCGGATGGCAGGCAGACCTCCAGCGGCTGGTCTTTCATCCGCGAGCCCAATGGCATTCCGCTGGCCGAGGCCGGCTACTACCAGGAGGAGATGATCACCGCGGTGCTGGACCTGGAACGCGCTGACCGCTCCTATGTGCTCGACTCGCTCGCCAGCCCGCCCTTCCTGCGGGCACACTGGCAGGCGATGATCGCCGACATTAAAGCGCGCGCGGACCAAAGGCCGGAGTAGCGCGGGCCCGGCACGGGCTCAGTCGCGCACCACCAGCTTGAAGCTGCGCGCGCGGCCCGCGCACTCCGATCCATGCACGGCTTCGAGGACCTCCAGGAAATCCTCAAATGTCGCCTCGTCGTTCTGGCGCAGAGATTCCGGCTTATGGAACATCACAACCCAGCCACGCGAGGTCTGGTGTGGGAGTCGCAGCAGGCACTCCTTGAGCTGAGTCAGGTTGGCGGGAACTTCGCGCAGCTCCGGCAGCACCTCTGAGAATCGCGCCAGCAAAGTGTCGTGATCCACGATCGCCTGCCCGCCGTCGAGACTGAGGACGGCCAGGCCGCGCTCGGCCAGCGCGGCGGGCAGGTCATTCCAGATCTCGTCGGGTGTGATCGGATCAAGCCAGACCACCGGAACTTCCGGGTCTTCCAGTCTTGCGACGATCTGATCCAGGGTGAGGCCCATGACGGTGCGCGGTGTCTACTAGAATATGCGATAGACTCTGGATTCTGCCATGACTAGAAGACAAATGCTCGCCACCACCGCGGCGTCCACCCTCTACGCAGCACCGCGAACCAGGATGACCATTCAACTCGATTGCGGATCCATCGGCGTCAAAGCCACGATGCCCGAGGCGCTCGCGCACGCGCAGCGGCACGGCTTTGACTCCATCACCGCCGATTCCGGCTGGCTCGCCGGCTTGAGTGAGAGCGATCTCAAGCGATTCCTGGACGACATGAAATCCAAGGGCGTGGTGTGGGCCAACTCCGGCCTCTCAGTGGAATTCCGCAAGTCGGACGAGGAGTTTCAAACCGGCTTGAAGGCCCTGCCGGCACGGGCCGCAGCGTTGCAGCGCGCGGGCGTCTCTCGTGTCAGCACCTGGATTACGCCGGCCAGCGACACGATGACGTTTCTGGAGAACATGAAGTGGCATGGCCGCCGCCTGCGCGAGGTAGCCGCGGTGCTGGGCGATCACGGCTGCCGGCTGGGCCTGGAATACGTCGGACCGCGGACCAGTTGGAGCACGCGCCGATTTGTTTTCGTCCACAACATGCGCGAGATGCGCGAACTGATCACCGAGATCAACAAGCCCAATGTCGGCTTCCTCATTGACAGCTGGCACTGGTTCACGGCACAGGAGACAGTGGCGGATCTGATGACACTGACCCCCAGGGACGTGGTCTCCGTGGATCTGAACGATGCGCCCGCCGGCCTCCCGGTGGAGCAGCAGAAGGACAACATGCGAGACTTGCCCTGCGCCACGGGAGTGATCCCGGTGGGCGAGTTCCTGAACGCGCTGAACAAGATCGGTTGCGACGCGCCCGTGCGCTGCGAACCCTTCAATGCACCCCTGCGCGCGATGGCGCCGGAGGACGCTCTGAAAACCACTGCCGCCGCGATGAAGAAGGCGTTCGCGCTGATTGTATGAACGGCGTCAGCGGATTGATCGAATACGACGCTGCCTCGCCCGAAGTGCGCGCCGTTTACGACGACATCATGGCCACACGCCAGGTGGATCGCGTCAACAATTTCTGGAAGGTGCTGGCCAACCACCCGCCCACGCTGCGGCAGGTGTGGGCGGAGGTGAAGGCAGTGATGGCGCCGGGCGCTCTGGATGCCCTCACCAAAGAGATGATCTATGTCGCGGTCAGCGCCACCAACGGCTGCGAGTGCTGCACGCACTCGCACACCGCCGGAGCGCGCGCCAAGGGCATGACCGAGGAGATGCTGGGCGAGTTGCTGGCCGTAACGGCGCTGGCCAACAAGACGAACCGGCTGGCGAACGGCTACCGCGTCCCCGTGGACGAGATGTTCCGCAACACGTAGTCCGCGGCACTGACGCCGCGCGATTGCGCCTCTTCAAACAGCGAGAGCGCGCTGAGGTCGCAGTTGGCATACACCAGCGAGCCTTGCAGACGCGCGCGGCGCAGACGCTCGGGATGAAAGATCGTGCCGGGTACGGGGCGCGGCATGGCATGGCCGATGCGGAAGATGTCGATGTGGCTCACGCACTGGCGGATGTCGGGGTGGGCCCGCTCGAGATCGGTGAGGATCTTTTCCTTCCACCACGCCCAGTCGCCGCCCAGCAGGATGCGCCGTTGATCGGTGGGTGAGCCATCGGCCAGCGCCCAGTAGTAGGTCCACACGGTGCGGTCCTGGTGCATGGCGACGTTCTGATGCGTTGCCACAACGTAGCCGAGCGATGGCGAGTTGTAGATGACGTTGTCCCAGGCGTATTCGACGCCGTGATTGGCGGGCCAGCGATCGAGCGTCAGATTGGCCGTCATCCACGGCGCGGAGTCGATGGGCCAGCGCGGCGGGGCCGGATCCACCAGCCAAGAAGCGAAATGCGTAGGTGCTGCAAAAACGACGAAATCTGCGTCGTAAAGCGTCTTTTCTGTCAAAATTCGCCACGTCTTACGCTGCTGTTGAATGCGGTACACCATGGACTGCGTCCGGACGAATGGAGCGAGTTTGGCGAGCAGCCGCTTGACGATCCAGCCGTTGCCGTCTGGCCAGGTGAGCGGTCCTTTGTCTTCCGGCGCGCGTGCGGCGAAGTAGTGGAGGCCGGCCCAGGCTGAGATATCCTCCATGTGGGTGCCGTAGTCGTCACGGGTGGAGTAATCGATGAACCACTTCAGATACGGGCTGTAGAGGCCCTCGCGCCGCATCCACTCTCCCATGGTGATCTGATCCAGGGCGCGTGCTTTTGCGGCCGCCTGATCCAGGCCGTGGTCCATGGGAATGCGGAACGCACCGCTGGCGTGCCATTCCGCGATGCGCTCCTCGAAGTGGCGGTACTGCCCGGCATCGTTCTTGGTGAGCCCGATGGAGGGCTCGATGCCCTCCTGCCAGCGGCCATGCAGGAAGAGCCGCTCCTGCGGCGAGTGACAGAGCCAGCGTTCGTTCCAAGTGCCGTCGGGCAGCAGCAGGCCCAACTCCTGACAGAGCTCGCGCACCAGCACTTCGTTGTGATCCGGCACGGGCAGGTAGTGCGCCGCCCAGGGATACGCCGAGACGGTATTCTCGCCGGAGCGCGCGTTGCCGCCGGCAGCGTCTTCCATCTCGAGAATGACGAAGTCGTGGAAGCCGCGCTTCTGAAAGCGCCAGGCCGCGGAGAGGCCGGCGACGCCGCCGCCAACAATCACGACGGGGATCTTCACGCGCTCGGTTGGAGTGGCGAAGCGCGCTTTGTCGCGCAACCGGTGGCCGCGCTCCTGCGATTCATAGACGAAGCCGCCGGTGATTTTGCGATCGGACTTTGCGCCCAGGCCGACCAGCGCCGAGGCGCCAAACTCGCGCCGCGTGGGCTTCATCGCACGATTTCGCGCCACTCGTGCTCGTAGTAGCGGACCAGCGTTTGATCGTTGAGGCGGTTGGCCTCCACGGCCACAGGCGCCAGGTCGGGCGGGAACTCGAACAGCGACGCCACGTTGGCGGGGGTCAGAAACTTGAGACCGGCGGGGAGGGTGGTGGGCGGCTTCCAGTCTTCCAGGGCGCCGAGCACATAGCCCCACTCGCCGAACGAAGGCACGTAGACGTGAAACGGATACGTCTTGAAGCCGGCCTGCTTCATCGTCTCGTTGATGCACCAGAAAGATTTGCGCGCGAACATCGGCGAGGTGGATTGCACGACGACGACGCCGCGCTGCGCCACGTGATGGCGGAGCAGGCGATAGAACGCCGTGGTGTAGAGCTTGCCGAGCGAGTAGTTATTGGGGTCCGGGAAATCCACAACAACGAAATCGAAGAGGCTGTTGTCCTTCTCCAGCCAGGGGAAGGCATCGGCGTTGATGATCTTCAGCTTGGAGGTCTTCAGCGAACCGGAGTTGAGCTCCACCAGCAGTGGATGGGTAGAGAACTGCCTGGTCATCTCGGGATCGAGATCGACCATCGTAATCGTCTGTAGGCCCGGATACTTCAGCATCTCGCGCACTGCCAGGCCGTCGCCGCCGCCCAGCACCAGAGCGTGGCGGGCGCCGGCCACCGAGGCCAGGCCGGGATGGACCAGTGACTCGTGATAGCGGTACTCGTCGCGCGAACTGAACTGCAAATGGGAGTTCAAATAGAGGCGGTAGTCCTGCTTCCACTTGGTGACCACCATGCGCTGGTAAGGCGTGGTCTTGGCGAAGATCACTTCGTCGGAGTAGAGCGCGGCGTCGGCGGTATCGGTGATGTAGTCGGCAGTGGCCAAGCCTCCACAGAGGACAAGCACCACGGCGATGCTGGCGGCGCGTTGGATAATTGGCGACGGCAGATGGGCCCGGAACAGAAACGTGGACCACAGCGCCACACCCGCATTGATCAATCCGAACAGGATAGCGCTGCGCACCAGGCCCAGCTTCGGCACGAGGATCAAAGGGAACAGGAGAGAGGCGCCGAGCGCGCCGAGGTAATCGAACGTGAGCACGTTGGCGACGAGCTCTTTGAAATTGAAGCGCTCGCGCAGGATGCGCATCAGCAGCGGGATTTCCAGGCCCACCAGGATGCCGATGGCAATCACCATCCCGTACAGCAGAAACTGGAAGGCGTGCGTGTAGGTGAACGCCATGAACAGGATGGTGGACGAAAACCCGCCCAGCAGCCCCACCATCAGTTCGATAGTGATGAAGCGCGACACCAGCGCCTTGTCCAGGAAGCGCGACAACCAGCTGCCGATGCCCATGGCGAAGAGATAGCTGCCGATGACGGTGCTGAACTGCAGGACGCTGTCACCGAGCAGATAGCTGGCAAGCGTGCCGGCAATGAGCTCGTAGATCAGCCCGCAGGCGGCGATGAGAAAGACAGAAAGAAAAAGGACAACTGCCATTTAGTGGCTGTGACGGAACAGCGTTGCCAGCGGATCGGGACCGCTTGCTGACGCGCGCGGCTCAGTAACGGCTTCCGAGCCGCGACCGTGAGGGAGCGGTTGGAGTGGTTGTTTCATGGCAGACGCTTAGTGGACGGCGGCGGCGATGATGATCGCGGTGCCGAGCGCCATCAGGCCGGCCAGGATGGCCAGGGCCATATTCTGTTTCTCAACGATTTCGGCCCAGAGATCGTAGGGCGTGATCTTGTCCATCACGATGAAGGACATGATGAGGATGAAGACGCCGAGAACGGCGTAGATCGCTGCGTTGAGGATGGAGCCGAGATGGAATTCAATGGGCATGGGGTTCCTTTCGTAGTTACTTCCCGCCGAACCATCTTGGCAGGAACGCATAGTGGGATCTGTAGACGCCGGGGTTTTCGCGAACTGATTTGGGGACGTTCTTGACCTCGGTCACGGGACCGGTGCCGATGCCGAGCCACTGCGCGACGGAGAGCCCGCCGAGCATCACGGCGCCATAGAGAGTGTAGATGGGATTCTTCATTCGTCGCTGCCCTCGCTGGCAGTGGGTGCGTAGTCGCTCTCGGCCCAGCGCTTGCCCTCAAAGGCGGCGGCGGTAATGCTGGCCCAGATGGGAGGGATGATCAGCAGCGGGAAAACCAACCAGAAGAGCAGGCTGCGCGGCACGTCGCGCCGGACCTCCACTTCATAGTTCATGGACATACCCGAGGCGGCTTGCGCGGAGGCCTGCTGGTCCATGTCGGGCTCGATGCGGAGATAGTACTTGCCGGGATCCACCGATGGGAGGATGACGCTTTCGCGCTTGCCGCCCTCGCTCCAGGAGCCGTCGCTGTCGCGGCCGGAGTAGTAGCTGACCTCGCGGCCGAAGTCGTACCCCTTGGCGCCATCCTCGCGAAGCAGCGCCAGGTTGAAATAGGCCCAGTTGTTTTCGAGATCGGTGCGAATGAGCACCTCGACGTTGCCGCGGCCGGGGATGTCAAACGTCTCGGTCACAAAAGAGTGCTCGCCGGGCGTGGCCTCGGCGTAGTGGAACGATTTGCGAAAGACCTGTCTGTCACTGGCTGTGAACACGAAAAAGGCCAGAAGCGCGGCCCACGCGATAGTGAGCGCCAGGAACGTGTTCCAGGCACTGCGCACTTTCCCGGCGTAGGGTGATGGCTGATTGGCGTAGACTCCTGTGACCTGGGGCGGCGCGCCCGGCTGCTGGAATGCCTGCCAGATGGCCTTGCCATCGACGTAGGTCCCCTGGGACCAATTGATCTCGCCCTCGGTCTGTTCGGACGACAGCATCAGTGGCGCAGCCACATAGTCGTCCACCGTGTTGCGCTCACCGACGCGGACAGCCCATGGAAACTCGCCCATCACGAACGTGGTTTCGGCCTCGGCGTGCTGAAAGTGCAGGCAGGTCGCCCCGTTGTAGGTGACGGCCTTCTTCCCGCGGGAAGTGGTAAATGTGGGCAGGCCGTGTACGGACTGGACATCGTTCCAATGGCCGTTATAGAGCGTGAGGTAGCGGAAGCCGCGGTAGGGATTGAAGAGCAGATACTCGTGCCACGAGTAGGCTATGCCGTCGGAGTGGATGGTGCGCTGCTGAAATCCGATGATTTCCCAGAGCGTGCCGTCCCACTTGCCGCGCGAGCCGAGTGGCAGCACGGGCCGCACGCGCATCTTCTCGTCGAACTGCTGGAGGATGGTGAGCTGCGGAGTCGATGGATCAATGATGGTGCAGCACTGCAGGCAGACGGCGGATTTGGAGTGAGCGAAGCCGCGCAGCTCAATATTGCCGCCGCAATTGGGGCAGTGGAGGCCGGCGGGAGCGGGTACGCGGTTTCCCTCTACCATCCTTCATACTCCCGGAGGCCCTGCATTTTGAGGGACTCGAAATCGACGAAGCGGCCCAGGAACAGCACGGGCGGCTCCTCCGAATAGTCGATGGTGCCAAAGCGCGCATCGGTGGTGCGAAGATCGGCGGTCATGAACTCCGAGCGGTCCGTCGTGGTGAAGGGCAGTTCGCCCTGGAATCCGACGTATCTCACTGGCGTGAGGTGGGTCACCATGAACTGCGCGCCGCTGATCTGGAACACTCGTCCGCGCGGCAGTTCGGCGGCCGGGGGATACGCCTCCGGCGCCGAGTAGAGAAAGCTGACTGCGTACTCGGCCTGGGCGTCAGAGAGCCAACCGCTGCTGGAATCGCTGAACATCAGATGCCATTCGTTCCATGCGCCCTGGGCCCACTCGTAACGAATGCGCCCGATGACGGTGAAATTCTTGTTGTCAAACGTACCGGACGAGCCAATCTGAATTGGCGAGGCGTCGGGCGGCAGGTCCGCCACTTCGCCCACTTTCTCCAGGTCCACGTCCTTTCGCACGATCACGGCTTTGCAGAACGGGCAGGAAGTCTGCACCGCGCTGGACCACGTGAATTGAACGGGGGCGCCGCAGCCGGGGCAATCGGAGGAGCGTCTCATGAGAGCGACCTTTCGAGCAGGCGCAGATCAACGGAGCGCGCGCCGAAGCGGCGCGTGAGCTCGTCCTCGAACGCCCACGGCGCGCGGGGCTTGCAACAGAAGAGATTCAGCGACAGCGTGCCGTGCTCGGGAAACGTGTGGACGGCGAGGTGGGACTCGGCGAGCAGCGTCAATCCAGTGATCCCGCCCGGCCCCGGAAACTGATGCCAGTGTGTGGGCGCGACGGGATGCAGCGAGAGCTCCGCGACGAGATCGTCGAAAAGATGCTGAAGGACCGGAAGAGAGGCGAGAGTGGCCGGGTCGCAGCCGGCGGCATCGACCACCCATTCACAGCCGGAAGTCATCGCAGTTATAGTAACGCGATTACTGCTGCGGTGTACCGCACTCCGCGCAGAATTTCGCGGGGCGCGGAATTTTGGCGCCACAGTTCATGCAGAACTTGGTCTCGCCTGCGGGCGTGGCGGCTGCCACGACACCCGCCGCGGCGACAACCGGCGCAACGGGCGCGGCGGGCGGTGCGGCCGGAGGCGGCGCCTGGGGCGCCTGGGGCTGGGCGTTGGGGTTCAGCGCACCGGCAAAGACCTGGCCGAGGCCCAGGCCGGCGCCGAGGCCGACGCCCATGGCGGCGATGCCCCCGCCTTCGTTGGCGGCAGCGATGGGCAACGAATTGGCGGCCTGGAACTGCGTGTACTGCTGCATGTTGCCGATCATGTTCATGCCGACACGGGTGTCGAGGAATTTCTGCAACTCTTCCGGCAGCGAGAGATTCTCGACGACGAACTGATCGAGGGCGACGCCCATTTCCGCGAAGACGGGCGCGACGGACGCCTTGATACGCTCGCCCACCTCAATCAGGTTGGCGGCCATGTCGAGGAACGGAATCTGGCTCTCGGCGAAGGCATCGGACATGCGGCCCACGATGGTCTGGCGCAGTTGCGGCTCAATTTCGCTGACACGATAGACCTCGCCGAAGCCGCTGACCTTGGTCAGGAAGAGCTTGGGGTTCTCGATGTGCCAGGAATAGACGCCGTAGCCGCGGACGCGCACGGCGCCGAAATCCTTGTCGCGGATGGTGACGGGCTGGGTGGTGCCCCAGCGCTGGCCGATCTGCTGCCTGGTGGAGAAGAAGAATACATCGCTCTTGAACGGCGACTCGAACATCTTGTCCCAGTTCATGAGGTTCGTCAAAACCGGCATGTTCTGGGTAGTGAGGGTGTAGAGGCCGGGTCCGTAGACGTCGGCGCAGCGGCCCTCATTCACAAACATCGCCGCCTGCGATTCTCGAACGGTTAGCTTGCCACCATTCTGGATCTCCATATCCTGCATGGGGAAGCGGGAGGTGAGGACGCCATCCTGCTGGTCGGTCCATTGGATAACGTCGATGAATTGTTTCTTGACGAAGCTCTTGAGTGAATCACCCAGGGACATATTGACTCTCCGTGTCTTCTGAGTATACGGTAGCGGTGCGGCGGTTGTTCCCGGAATCGGTTAGTGGGCGCGCGACGTTGAGAAGATCCTGTCCAAATGGCGAAATCTGCGCGTACCAGTTACGCTTGGCCGAGCCGCGACCGTCAGGAAGCGGTGTACAGACTAGACTGCTGACGCTCCTCAAATCCACGTCCGCTCCCTAACGGTCGCGGCTCGGTAACTTGCTGAGGATACGCGTAAGCTCGCTGACTTTCGTAGCTCGGAAAGCATCCTGCGCGAAGTCCACTTCTATGTTGCGCACGCCGGTCAGCGCAGGGTGAACGGGCGCAGAGCCATGGACTCCGCATAGATATCCTGGAACTGCGGATCCGCCGCCAACTCGACGTGCTCAGCCAGTGCGCAGATCCGGCGCAGGCGCTCCAGGCGCTGAGAAGGGGCCAGCAGCAGCATGCGCGCGCCGCGCAGGGCCGTGTTGCCCACAGGCTCCACCACCAGATCCTCGGGCAGCAGGCCGATGGCGCGGGCGCTGCCTAGGCGGATGTAATTGCCGAACGCGCCGGCCAGCCAGAGGGTCGCGACGGGTCCGGAAGCAAGCATGCGCAGGCCGGAGGCCATGGCGCCCTTGGCGAGCTGCAATTCCCGGATGTCGGCCTGGGTGAGGTGCACAGCCTCAGCCAGTGGGAGCCGGCGTGACGAATGGGCGATGCGTCCCGTGGGCAGAATGAGGCCGCCAATGAGCCCGGCGGCCACGGCGTCCACCAGGCCGCTGCCACACAGTCCGCGCGCCTGGCCGCCGCCGATAACGTGAATGTTGAGCTCGTGATCGACGGAATCGATGGCACCGTGCCCGGCGCGCATTCCGCAACTGATGCGGCCGCCCTCAAAGGCGGGCCCGGCGGCGGTGGAGGCGCATTGAATCCGGCGCCGCGAGCCCACGACGATCTCACCGTTAGTGCCGATGTCGAACAGCGCGTGCGGCTCGTCCTGGAGGTCCAGCCCGGTTGCCACAATGCCGGTGAGCAAATCGCTACCCACGAAGCCGCCCAGACACGGGAGGAACAAAACGTGCCCTCGCACCGGGCAGCGCCACCCCAGATCCTGCGCCGTCAGGATGCAGGCACCCAAGTCCGGCGACTCGAACGGTACGCGCGACAGCGGCTCCACACTCAGGCCGCGGAACAGATGGTGCATGGCAGTGTTGCCGGCCAGCAGGACCTCTTCCAGCACGCGCCCCGCGGCCATGCGCTCGATCATCGCGCCCAGCGACTGGCGGATCACCGCGGTCAGTTCACCCGGATGCTGGAGGTCGTGCTGGATGCGCGTCATCACGTCGGCGCCAAACCGCGCTTGCGGGTTGAGCGCCGTCTCCACGGCCAGCACCTCGCCCGAGCCGAGGTCCACCAATTGCGCCACCAGCGTTGTGGTGCCGAGATCGACGACCACGCCAAGCCCCTGGCGCGGCTCGATGGGCACGCCCGCGTCGTCGCTGAGAATTCGCAGCGACCACTGCTCCACCTCGACGGTGACCATGGCGGCGGAGTCCGCGCAACAAGCCAGACGCCACCCTGCGGCGAGCTCTTCCGCCGTCAGCGCGTCCCGCATCATCGGCGTCACGGGCACGTCGCCGGAGAGCACGCGGATCTTGCAGCCGCCGCAGGCCGTCTCGCCGCCGCACGGAAATTCGACGCCGGCCTCAAAGAGCTGATCGGCCAGGGTCTCGCCGGGCTTGGGGTTGAGTTGGAGCTTCACTGCCGGCTGCGCGCAAAGCGCGTCATTGCGTCGACGTTTTCGGGCGGCGTGCCGCGCGGAATTTCGCAGCCGGCGCCCACGATGTAGGCAGGCCCGGCCTGCGCGTAACACGCCGCCAGCGCTGCCTCCACGGATTCCGGCGTGCCGTCACGCAGCGCGCGCACCGGATCGATATTGCCGAGCAGCACCTGTTGCGGCGACATGGCGGCGCGCGCCTCACTCAGCGGCGTGAGGAAGTCGAGATCGATAATGTCGGCCCCCGTTTCGCCCATGCCCTTCACGATGCGCCGCGTGTTGCCGCAGATGTGCAGCTCGACGAGCACACCCAGTGCGTGAATCTCGGAGATCAGCCGTTTTTCAAACGGCTGCACATACTGGTTGTAGAGCCGCGGGCCCACCAGCGAGGCCGCCGCGTCGCCCACGCCGATGAGAGTGGCGCCCATGGCCACCTGAGCCTTCGCGAAATTCACCTCCATGCGCACGGCGTAATCGAAGAGCGCCTCCACGAAGGCGGGGTCGTCCGAGAGGTCGAACATCAAAGTGTTCAAGCCGCGCAGGTCTGACGCCATCGCGCACGGGCCTTCCACCCAACCCTGCACGATCCTGTCCGAGCCGGCGCGCTCGGCCAGCAGCCGCACGGCCTGTACGCGGTCCTGCATGCGGCCGGGTGTCTCCGGATCCGGCAGAGCGAGCGTATCGAGCTTCGCCTTGTCGCCGATCAGCGCGCGGCTCTCGATGATAGCCGGCGGCTGATTGTCGAACCATTCCACGGCCGCGCCGAGATCTGACGCTTCGCGGGCCGGGTCCGAGATGGCCGAGACGTAGTCGAAATCGAATCGCTCGGCGGTGCGCAGTTGCCCTTCCGCGAGCACGCGGTAATCGGTGGCGTAGGCGCGATACGGCCGCCCGATGAGATCGCCGGCGTACATCATCGTGATGGGCATCAACGGCAGCGAATCGGTGGCCTCACCGCGTAAACGGGTGAGGATGCGTTCCTTGCCGGTCATACCGCCCCCGCGGGTTTGCCGATATCCTCCACGCGCACGATGGATCCGTCGTAGGTGGCAGTGATGCGCTCGCCCGGCTGCACCAGCAGATAATCGCCGCCCTTCCAATCCCCGTTGACCAGGCGCCGCAGGAGAACCAGATCTCCGGCGAGCTTCTCAAACTTCCAGCCGGCTTCGGCCGCCTCCCAGCGCGCCTCTTCCTCAAAGCGGTTGTCCGGCTCCAGCCCGGTAGCAATGAAGGTGAGGCGCTGATAGGTATTGCGGTAGCGGGTGAGCTCCTCGTAGAGATAGCGGCCGTTGTCATCGCCGTATTTAGCGACCATGTCTTGCAGCGAGACGTCCATGCCCACGGTGTTGTGCGTGAGCTGCTTGAGGCCCTTGCCGCGCTCCAGCCAGCCGGTGGAGCGGTAATACGTGCCTGGGTGCTCGTTGAAATATTCGAGATAGCGCTCGCGGCTGCCCATCAGCAGAGCAATGCAATCGTGCGCGCGCGGCAGCACCAGCAGCGTGTGGCGCGCCGTGATGCCCTGCAATCCGTTGCCGCAGAGACCGTAGCCCAGCAGGATAGCGTCGCAACTGCCCGCCGGGACGGCATCGATAATTCGCTGGATCTCATCGGCCATCGGCTTGCCGCCGAGGTCGTGCAAGCCCTTGGGCAGGAATTGCACATCGATCTGATGGGGCGAACGCGCCACCACGTCGCACATCTCGCGGAACAGCACCTCACAACTGATCAACATTAATCTCATGCCTGGCTCCGGGCTGCGCAGAGGGCGCGAATGAATTCGGGACTCGTACCACAGCAGCCGCCCAGGAACGACGCGCCGGCCTCCATCAGCGCCGCATAGTGCGAGGCGAAGAATTCGGCCGATGTCCCATAGGTCACCGCACCATCCTTCATCTCGGGCAACCCGGCGTTGGCCTTGATCCACACCGGCAGCGAGCAGGACGCCCTCAGGCGCTGGCAGACCGGGACAAAGCGCTCCACGCCCGCGCCGCAGTTGGCGCCCACGGCGTCGGCGCCCGCTGCCTCCATCTCGCGCGCCACCATCTCCGGCGTGCTGCCCATCATCGTCCGGTCTTTGTTCTTGCCGGTGTCAAAGGCGAAGGAGACAATCACCGGCAGGCCCGCCGGCTTGGCCGCGGCCAGCGCCAGTTTCGCCTCTTCGATATCGCTCATCGTTTCGATCAGCAGCGCGTCCGCACCGGCCGCCGCCAGCGCGTGCGCCTGAACCGAAAAGGCCTCGGTGAACTGCTCCGGTGTAAACTCGCCCTCCATCAGCATCTTGCCCGTCGGCCCGATCGACGCAAACACCAGCGCCCGACCGGCCGCGCCGCGCCGCGATATCTCGACGCCGGCCCGGTTGATCTCCGCCAATTGCGCGCCGAGCCCGGCCTCTGCCAGTGTGATGCCGTTGGCCCTGAATGTATTGGTGAGCACCACCTGGCTGCCCGCGTCGGCATACATCCGTGCGACCGATTCCACCTTCTCCGGCTGCTCCAGATTCCACGCATCGGGCATCGCACCGAGCGGCAGGCCCAGCGCTTGCAACTGCGTGCCCCACGCGCCATCGGTGATCAGTGGACCATTGCCGAGCCACTGGGCGAGTGTGCTCATGCCGTGGCCTCCGCCCGCAAGCGCCGCGCCAGGGCCACCGCGGAGCTCGCATTGTCGCTGTAGCCATCGGCGCCGATCTCTTCAGCAAACTGCGACGTCACGGGGGCGCCGCCCACCATGATCTTTACCTTCTCCCGCACGCCCGCCGCCTTCATCGCCTCGATGGTCGTGCGCATCGAAGGCATGGTCACAGTGAGCAGCGCCGAGAGGCAAACGATGTTGGCGTTCTTCGCCTGTACGGCGTCGATGAAGCGCTCGGCGGAAACGTCGGCGCCGAGATCGATCACCTCAAAGCCTCCGCCCTCCAGCATGGAACCCACCAGATTCTTGCCGATGTCGTGGAGGTCGCCCTTCACTGTGCCGATCACGACACGCCCCACGGGCTCGTCGCCGCGCGCGGCCAGCAGCGGGCGGATCAACTCCAGGGACCCCTTCATGGCGCGGGCCGACAGCAGCAGTTCCGGCACGAAGTAGTCTTCGCATTCAAAGAGCCGGCCGACCTCATCCATGGCCGGAACCATGTATTCGGTGATCAGCACCATGGGGTCGGTGCCGGCGTCGAGCGCCTCGCGTGTGATCGCGACAGACGTCTTCTGGTCGCCGTTCAGCACGGCATCATAGAGCTTCTGCAGGTCAGGCATGATGGAACTCCTTCACGGCGTCGAGCATGGCCACGACGTTTTCGACCGGCGTACCGGCCTGGATATTATGCACGGTATTGAACACGAATCCGCCGCCGGGGGCGAAGATCTCCAGCCGCCGCAGCGCCTGTTCGCGCACCTCGGCGGGGGAGCCAAACGGCAGAGTCTGCTGCGTATCGATGCCGCCGCCCCAGAACACGAGCCGGCTGCCGTACTTAGATTTCAGCATGGCGGGCTCCATGCCCGCGGCCGAACACTGCACGGGGTTGATGATGTCGAAGCCGGCGTCGATGAACGTCTCAAAGAACCGTTCCACACTGCCGCAAGAGTGTTTGAAACATTTCCAGGTTGTATTGGCGTGGACCCAGTTGTTGATTTCGCGGTAGTAGGGCACCCACAGTTCGCGCAGCGTGGCCACCGAGCAGAAGGCCGAGCTCTGCGTGCCAAAGTCGGTCCCGCAGATGTAGGCCGCATCCACGCCGTTGCCCACGCGTTGCCGGATCCGCTCCAGGTTGCCGAGTGCCACCTCACACTGCCGCTGGAAAACCTGATGAATATAGTCGCGGCGTGAGCGAGTCGAAACATACCACTCAGTGACGTCGCGGATGCCGCGCGGCGCCTTCAGCCCCGGCCCGGGCACGCGCGCGATGTCGCCAAAGCCCGTGCCGCCGAAGCCGGCCACGATGGCGCGGCCGGAATTCTGCACACCGGCCACACTACGTTCCAGCACGTCAAGATCGGCCTCACTCATCGGCCGAAACTCTTCGCAATTGTCGGAGGGATCGAGGCGCTCGGGATCGAAATCGTTTTGGCGGACAATCACATCGAAGAAGAATCCGCCGGCCGGCATGCGGCCACTGGGGGCGGCGGTGAGGTCGCCTTGCGGATAGAGCAGCGTGTCGCCGTTGGTGTCCGTGGTGGTGCGGAAACCGTCCGCCACGAGGACCTCCAGACCATTCAGCACCCACGGCTTCCAGTTCTCGTTGAGGAAACCGTAAGACGTCCTGGCCGGCATGATGGAGACCGTATCGATGCCCATCGCGTCCCGCAGATCGTCGTCCACCAGACCCAGCATCTGGCCCGGCTCATGCACCTTCACCGGCCGCTGCTCCAGGCCGTAGTGCCGGCGCAATCCAGCCACGACCGAGACGTGAATACCGGTCACGGAGGTACTGCCAAAATCCACGGGGACGCGATCCGGCTGCCGGTGGTTCAAAGCATCGAGGACTCGTTGCCTGCTACTGGCGGCTGCGCTGGTCATGGGGCTGCGACAAGCGTATCGAAATCTCCTAAACTCGTCAACTTAGGCTGCGAGGCAGGCGGGCCGCCGCAATCTGCGCCACATCCAACAATTGCGGCGCCCCCTCCGGCCGCACGGCGGCGAGCGCGTCCTGGAACATCGTATTGCAGAACGGACAAGCAGCAGCAACCACGTCCGCGCCGGTATCGGCCAACTCCCGCGCGCGCTCGTGACTCACGCGGCTGCCGGTCTCTTCGCCCAGAAACACCAGGCCGCCTCCGGCGCCGCAGCAGAAACTCCGCTCCCGGGAGCGGCCGGGCTCCATCAGCGTTCCGCCGGCGGAAATGACAGCCCGCGGCTGGTCGTAGACGTCCTGATAGCGGCCCAGGTAGCAGGGGTCGTGGTAGACCACCCTTCCGATGGACCCGCCCGCCGCCGGCAACTCCGCCTGGCGCCGCGCCAGGAAGACCGAGTGGTGCTCGATTTCAAACTCGGCGCCCAGTTCCTTCCAGTCCTCGCCGATGGTCCGTACGCAGTGCGGGCAGATCGACAGGAGCTTTCTGACCTTGGCCGTTTTCATCTGGCCGATGTTGAACTCCGCCAATTGCTGAAACGCCAGATCGTTGCCCAAACGCCGCGCCGAATCCCCGGTGCATTTCTCCTTCTTCAGCACGCCGTAGGTCACGCCCAGATGCCGCAGCACCTCCACCAGGGCAAGGACAATCTCGCGGCCCTTGGGGTCGTAGGAGCCCATGCAGCCCAGCCAAAGGCAGTATTCCTGCGTGCCGTCGAACAGCGGCAAGGCGTGCTTCTGAAGAAACCTGTCGCGCTCCAGCGCGGCCATGCCCAGCGGGTTGCCGTTCCGCTCCAGTTTCAGGAACAACTGCCCGCCGTACTCGTCCTCCCACCTTCCGGTATTCACCGCGCCGCGCCGCAGGCCGACGATCAGCGGCACGTGCTCAATCCCCACCGGGCACTGATACTCGCACGCCCCGCAGGTGGTGCATTGGAAAATGGCCTCTTCGCTGAGATGCACGCCAATCAGCGGCTGCTCCGCGCCAGCGCCGTGTTCGTTCAGGTAGCCGCGAAAGCCCAGAGCAATCTCTTTCGGGTTCAGTAGTTTGCCCGTATTGTGAGCCGGGCAGTGCTCCTGGCAGCGCCCGCACTCCACGCAGGAGTATGCCTGTAAGGCGGCCAACTGCGTCACATCCTTGCCGGTATCGAGGCCGAAGTCCTCATCGCCCTCCAGCAGTGGAATACGGCTGAATCCGCCGCGCGATAGGAATACGGTGACCGGGCTCAACAAAAGGTGCAGGTGTTTGGTGTGGGGAACGAGAGGGAGAAAGACCAGCAGCGCCAGCGTATGCAGCCACCAGAGGGCCTTGGCAGAGGCGCTCACCGCGTCCGGCCGCTGCCAGTAATCGGCGGCATAGGTCACCATCAGCGTGAGGATCAGCAGCGCGATCAGGCCGGATTCCCACGAAACTTTGGCGCCCAGCCATTTGGGCCGCACCACTAGGCGGCGGACGGCGAGGCCGGTGATCGAAACCGCCACGACCAACGAGAAAGCGAATGCCAGACCGAAATAGAAAGGTCCAAGAAACCCCTGATCCCGATGGAGAAACGGAATGCCCAGCCCCAGCGCAAAGTGATTCAGCGTCACCAGCGCGAAGGCGCAGAAGCCCCAGAAGACAAAGGCGTGCGCCAGTCCGGGCAGCGGCCGCTCGCGGATCACCTTGGCCTGGCAGATCACTTCCCGGAAGAAATCCCAGACGCGCGGGCCGAGTGGCGCCAAGTGAAACGAAGCGTCCTTGCGGGACGCCATGATCGTGTGAAAGACCGTGCCGAATCGCCGCCAGAACGCGTACGCCGAAACAGCCACCAAGGTCAGAATGAGCAGTTTTTCCGCCATCGACCCATCACTGTAACACGCGGACCCCGGCGGCTAGACAGTGAGACCGTGAGCGCCCACTGTGCGGAACTCATATTGCTGGATCTCGACGGCCGCGCAACCGTCCTCGTATCGGATCACTTTCCCGCGGGCGATCAATTTCAACGCACACCGGTTGTCCAGTTGCGCCGGCCAACTGATGGCCATCTCCAGCCGCTTGCCCGGTATCAGGGGCTTGTCGCACTGAAAATAGATTCCGCCGCTGCTCATGTTCACCGTGGTCCCGCCACCCGATTCGTCGCCCAGACGCTTGCTCAGCATCTTGAAACGAATTTCGCGCTCCATCGGGAAGCGGTCTGATGTACGGCGGTCGATTTTGCCCCTCTTGCCGGGGGTGCCTGGCTCGATTCCGAATTGATTCATAGTTTTGCCCACACAAGCAGGATGGCGGGAAAGTGCCGGCGATTCAATAGTTATTTGGTTCAGTTTGTTTTGGTACGGGCGTACCACGGCAATGGGGCCAACTCGGCTATCATCAAGCCTATGCGCAGCCTTACTCTCGTACTGTCACTCTGCCTGGCCACCGGACTTACGGTGTCCGCACAGGATAAGAAAGCCATCTATCCCGAAGGCGCCGCCAAGGGCGGAAACTTCGCCCCGGCCATTCTCGCTGGCGGCACCCTCTACGTCTCCGGCCAGGTGGGCCGCGACGCCAAACTGGGCAAGATCCCGGAGGATTTCGAATTGGAAGTGGCGGCCGCCCTCGACAATATCGGCGTCACACTCAAGGCCGCCGGCTACGATTTCATCGACGCCGTTTCCGTACAGGTGTACCTCACCGATATGGAGCTCTTCCAGCGCATGAATGCCGTTTACGTGAAGTACTTCCCGGAGCCGCGCCCGGCACGCGCCACGGTGGGCGTGGCCAAGCTCGTCAGCACGGCCCGCATCGAGATCAGCGTCACGGCTTGGAAGAAGCCGAAGAACTAGCCCGCTGCTCCGCCACCCAGCGGCGGATCTCCTCCAACCGCTCCTTAATCCGCGCCTCCGTCCCGCGCGTGGACGGCTCGTAAAAACGAGTGCCCGCCAGAGACTCCGGCAGGCACTCCATACCGGTCAGGCCCGCCTGGTTCTGATGCGCGTGCTCGTACCCTGCCCCATAGCCCCACTGCTTCATCGCCTTGGTGGACGCGTTGCGGAGTTGCATGGGCACCGGCTCGGCCGGACGAGACCGCACCACGTCCCGGGCGGCGTTCAACGCCCGGTAGGCGGCATCGGATTTCGGCGCCACCGCCAGATAGATCGCCACCTGCGCCAGCGCCTGATCGCCCTCCGGCACGCCCAGAAAATGCACCGTCTTCATGCACGCAATCGCCTGCTCCACGGCGCGCGGGTCGGCCAATCCGATATCCTCCACCGCCATGCGCACCAGCCGCCGGGCAATGTACATCCGGTCCTCACCGGATTCCAGCATGCGCGCCAGCCAGTAGAGCACGGCGTCGGGATCGGACGACCGGACGCTCTTGTGCAGCGCTGAGACCAGATTGTAGTGCTCCTCGCCGCCCTTGTCGTAGAGCAGCATCTTGCGCTCCACGGCGGCTTCGACGGCGGACGTGGGCACAACGCCGTCCTCGCTGGCCGCCGCCGCGATCTCCAGAATGTTGTACGCCGTGCGCGCGTCGCCGCTGGCATAGACGGCGATCTGCTCCAGCAGTTCGTCAGTGCAGGTTACGCCCACCACCGGCAGCGCCCTCCGCAGCAGCGTGACGGTCTCCTCGGTGGTCAACGCCCGCAGCGCATAAACCTTGGATCGCGACAGCAGCGCCGAGATCACCTCGAACGATGGATTCTCCGTCGTCGCCCCGATCAGGATGATGTCGCCTCGCTCCACGTAGGGGAGAAAGGCGTCCTGTTGCGCCTTGTTGAACCGGTGAATTTCATCGACAAACAGTACCGTGCGCATGCCCTGCCGCCGGTTGCGCTCCGCCTGGGCCATCACTTCCTTAATCTCTTTGATGCCGCTCAGCACAGCGCTGAACGGAATGAATGCGCAGCGCGTATGCCGCGCGACCAAGGACGCCAGAGTGGTCTTCCCTACCCCCGGCGGCCCCCAGAGGATCAGCGAGGTGAGCCGGTCTTTTTCGATCTGCACACGCAGCGGCTTGCCTGCGCCCAGGATGTGCTCCTGCCCCACATAGCCATCCAGCGAGTCGGGCCGCATCCGCTCCGCCAGCGGCCGCGGCGCGTCGTCGCCGGCTAATCCCGGCGCCGCCTCAAACAAACTCATAGCACCGCCCTTTGCCGCCAGGACTCGTATAGCAGTATGCCCGCCGCCACGCCCGCATTCAGGCTCTCCACGCCTTTCGTGGGAATGTGCAGGTCCACGCCGGCGCCGCGCATCTCCTCACTGACGCCGTGGCCCTCGCTGCCGATCACGATGGCGCATCGCCGCCTCAAATCGGCGTCCCGCACAGCCACTCCGCCCCGCGGCACCGCAATGTAGACATCCGTGCGGCCCTGGTGGAGCGCGGAGCGCAGTACAGTGGAGTCGATCCCGTCCAGCATCGGAACCCGGAAGAGAGAGCCCGCGCTGGCGCGCAAGGTCTTGGGATTCCACGGACTCACCGTGCCCTTCAGGAAAACGACACCGGTGGCGCCAAACGCCTCGGCCGCGCGAACCATCGCACCGGCGTTGCCAGGATCCTGCACACCGTCCAGCACCACCACCATCGAGATGCCGCGCAGCACATGCTCCAGGGTCCAATGCGGCGGCCTCACCAGCGTCATCACGCCCTGCGCCGCCTCAGTGGCCGACAGTTCCTGGAACATCTCCTCCGGCACGGTGAGCAGCCGCACCCCCGGCAGACTCCCGATGTGGCGCTCCACGACGCGCCGCACGTTTTCCGCCGCCAGCACCACCGGAGTCTGCAACCCGGACCGCAATGCCTCCTCCAACAGGTGGAAGGTCTCGGCGACGCACAGCCCGTCTTCCGTCAGCGTTCCGCGGGACAGCGCCCGCCGGATGTCTTTCAGTAACGGGTTCTTCGCACTGGTTATCACTTCAGCTCTGGCCATATGGGTAGAATCAATATCGTACGATGAAGCGGCTCGTTGCTATCGCCTTGCTGGTTACCGGTCTCCCAGTGACCACCTATCTCGTCATGCTGGCGAAGCAGATCGAGCGTCAGTCGGCCATCGACGAATCGCAGAAGGCTGATATTATCGTCGTCCTTGGCGCGGCCGAATACAATGGCCGGCCCTCACCCGTCCTCCGCGCGCGGCTCGATCACGCCTTCGATCTCTACGCCAAAGGGCTCGCCCAACTCATCCTCACCACGGGCGGCGCCGGCGGCGACCAACAATATACCGAAGGGCAGGTGGGCCGCGATTATCTGGTGCGCCGCGGCATTCCCTCCGAACGGATCGTAGTGGAGGGCGAAGGCGACACCACCGTCTCCACCGTGCTGGCCGTCAGCGAAATCATGCGCCGCATGGGCCTGACCTCGGCCATCCTCGTCAGCGACGGCTACCATATCTTCCGCTCCAAACGGATCCTGCAACATCAGGGCATGAAAGTCTACGGCTCGCCTCGTCCCGACGCCCCCAAAGGCGACTGGCGCGAGCAGTGGCACTACTTCCGCCAGGCCTGCGGCTTTCTTCTCTGGCGCATCGGCTTGAAATTCTAAGCCTCAGCCCTTCACGTCAAAGCACTGCAACTGTCCCTGATTCCGGATATACAACCGTCCATCGCAAATCACTGGATACGCCCAGCTCGGCTTGCCATGATCCGGTATGCTGAACCGGCCGCGCTCGCGGTAGCCGTTTGGAGTGGCGTCCGCCATGCCCGCCGTCTGACCCTCACCGAGGAGGTACAGCCGCCCGTCCGCATACGTTAGAGACCCCTTGCCCACGCTGCGATCCTTCCACATCACCTTGCCGGTCTCGAAATTCAGGCAGGTCAGGATGGAGTTGGAAAAGCCGTACAGATAGCCGTTCACCAGGACCACCCCGCCGTGGTGATTCATCATGTCGCGGTTGAACCATAGCTCGGACGCCTTCACGACACCGCCCGACGCCGTCAACGCGAGCACCCCGCCGCCGGTTCCGTATGCCGAGGAATAGAAGACTTTATCCTGCCCGAAGACCGGCGTCGCACAGTTGGCGGTATCGTTCGCCGGCTTCTGATAGCGCCACATCAGCTTGCCGTCGGAGGCCCGCACGCCCACCCCTGCTTCCGAGGTCAACGTGGTGTAACAGCGCACGCCCCCCACCTCGCAGACGATGCACGAGGCGTAGCCCGCCGTATCGCTCAACTCCTGGCTGGACCAGATCCACTTGCCCGTCTGCGCATCCAGCGCCACAATGCACGCGCCCGGCCCGCCTGGCGTGATGATCAGTTTGCCTCCATCCAGCAGCGGCGATTCGCTGAGCAGCCACCCGGGATTGCGGCCCTTGAAATCCCTCAACGCGTTCTTCCGCCACACTTCCCTGCCCCCGGACGCCTCCAGGCACACCAGATCGCCCATTTCCGTCATTACCCAAAGCCGCGCGCCGTCCACTGTCGGCGTGGAACGCGGCCCGTCGCCACGGTCGTTGTCGCCCTCCGGCCCGATCGCCACGGACCACAGAATCTTACCGGAAGCGCGGTCCAGCGCCTGCACGCCACTGCGCCGCTTCAATCCGCCCTGCACGTAGATCCGATCGCCGGCGATCGCCACCGTGCCGTAGCCCGAACCCAGCCCCTCCACGTTCCATAGCAGCTTCGGTCCACCGGACGGCCACTGCTTCAATAGCCCGGTCTCCGTGGAGAGCCCGTCCCGCCTCGGCCCGCGCCATTGCGGCCAATCCATTCTTGCCGGTGCGGCCGGCGCGGCGGCGCCCGCCAACGCCATTAACACGGAACGTCGAGTGGTCATTTTGCTGCCCTCCGGGATTTCTTCAACCGCTATGCTCAGAGTATAACTGATATGCCAAAACGCCAATGATTTCAGTGATTTTTCTTGCATGTACGAAAGGTGCCCTTCGCCGCCGGGCTGCCGATCGGAGAGCTTGTGCGGTTGCCGCAGAGTGAGAAAACGAACGGTTGCTGAACAGCTTCATCGGACTGCCTAGGAGTGCTGTTTGCGGCGACTGCCGGATCAGGAATTCGATACACTTATTGATGAACGGGATCCGCTTGGAGTCTCGCCAAGACACCGAAGTCGTTCGGCCCTCGCCCCAGTTTTGGTACGCTTCTCTCTGTTGGTCGGGGAGGACTTATGGCTTCCGGAGTTATACAGGTGCAACCGCACTTCGTAATAACCGCGCACGGGATTCGCACATTCGGGGAATGGCAGGAGCGCCTGGAGACGATTGTTGCACTGGCCGAGAGTGACATTACCTTCTTGCACTACAAGTACGGCGTGTTCTCTGCCCTCGCCTTTATCGTCCCATTTTTGCGCGGCACGGAGACGCGGCGGTTTGCTCGCTACCTGGAGGCCTTCGCGGCTGAACATCCCGGCGCACGAATAGATATCGTCGCACATAGTTTTGGCACAGAAATCGCGGCTAAGGCCCTGAAGCTGTTGGCGTCGAACTGCCCCCGAATTCACACCCTGATTCTCGCGGGGAGCGTCTTGCCCGTTACCTTCCCTTGGTATGAACTCCAGCAAGCCCAAAACGCCAG
Organism: Paludibaculum sp.; assembly: GCA_036504135.1. Classification (GTDB taxonomy): domain Bacteria; phylum Acidobacteriota; class Terriglobia; order Bryobacterales; family Bryobacteraceae; genus Paludibaculum. The sequence continues at coordinate 1,121 of DASXVP010000017.1, read as the reverse complement.
AATGCGTGTTGTCAACGACTGTGGAACTAGTGACTTCGTCTTAATCGCTACTCAGATCGTCGTACTTGGGACTGGGATGGCTGGCAACGTGGGGTTCAATGGGCTCATCGCCAACGGTGTCATGGTGAATCGCTACCACAGGTTCGGCCATTCCGGGTACTTCAAAAAAAATCGAAGGGCCTCGAATGAATTCATGGCAGAGCACTGGCTGCCTCTGCTCACCACCGAAGGACCTCCAATATCCAGTGCGCACCGGTGTTCGATGTTTCTCTCTTTCCTAGCGAACAATGCTGAACCGGTCAGATTGGGTGTGTGGGTCCTCCTTCCTATACTATTGACTGCAATGTTTTTCAGCCTGTATATCCGGGCTACCGTCGGCGAAACCCGGGCAAAAAACGGTGAGGCTCGGGCGGTTACGGAAGCTGACAACGCCCGTAAACAGAGGGTCATTGCGGAAGGCCAGACGCGAGAGGCTCAGAAGCAGAGGAATCGATCCCTCGCCCTCCAATTGGCCGCCCAATCAGACCTCTTGCGGTCATCCGGATCTGACTCGACGACTGCAGCATTGCTTGCTGCAGAATCGATGCTCAGACAGCCCTTGCTTCAAAACGACATCGCGGTGCGCGAGTCCGCTCGGCTCATGCGTGCCACCACGGTTTTTCGGCATCACGGAGCAATTGAGCGAGCGACATTTAGCCCAGATGGAAAGTACTTGGCCACCAGCAGCAAAGACAACTACATAAGGCTGTTCAGCGCGAGCAGCGGACGACAGGTCTACCAACTCGCCTGTGGCGGCACCTTCGCACTTGCCTTTGCGAAGGATGGCCGATATCTGTTTGCTGTTACTCGCGACAACCGTCTACTGGCTATCTCTGCAAAGGCAGGTGGCGGAATACTGAGTTCCGCTAGTTTGGGCCAAATAAACGGGGCGGTTTTTTCGGCTGACGCTCGGCATGTCGTGGTTAAGCTTCCGCCATCGGTCACTGCTGTCCAAGACCCGCGAAACGCGGCTTGACCAGTGCTGCAAAGAAACGACATAGGAAGCCCTTCCGGCCTCATCGGTGATTCGGGTTGGCCAGTACACCTTCGTCGGGTGAATCGGTCTGCTGTCCAAAATACCG